>JAETNO010000027.1 GCA_021768245.1 Bacteroidaceae bacterium
ATGTCGAGTTCCTTGCCGGCGGTCTTGTGAGGCTGCACGGCACGCCCGAAGCCCCTGTCGGCTATGACGCTACCGAATGGATAGTAGTCTGTCTGCTGCACCACCGCCCCGTCCTCGCGGGTAACGGCACGGACATTGCCCACATGGTCAAGGGTGTAGTAGTGGTAGACGGGAACCCTGTCCGACTCCCTGATTTCGGCGTAGCCCCCGGCGAAGAGGACGCGCGCGAGCTGCTCGTTCTCAATCACGAGCGGCCCACGGTAGTCGGTGGTGTCGCGGTAAAGCACCATGTCGGGAGTGAGTTCCACCGTCGAGCCCATCGGGACGGTCACGCCGTCAGTGGCCGTGGTGTGGACGGTGCGCAGTTTCGTGCCGTCGGCGGAGTAGACCCATTCGGTGAGGCTACCGTCGGTGAACTGCGCCCGTACGGGGTGGTTGAGGTTGTCATACTCAATCGAGGCTATCCCGCGCGATGAGTCGGAGGTCATGTTACCGCAGGCGTCGTAGGTGAAGGCCCCGCCCTCTGCGTTGAAGTCGCCGGCCCCTTCGCGCGTTACCGGCAGGGCGTCGTCGGTCACCGAGCGGACGCGGTTGCCGTCGAGGGTGATGTGGAGGTTGTCGATCTTGCCGTAGACGCCGTCCTGCTTCAGGCCGTGACGCTGGAAGCGCTTCATGGCCCCGTTGGCAGTATATTCGAGGATTTTTTCGGTATAGCGGTTGGTGTTGATGGAGAGGGCCTCACGCTCGCCGTAGGCGGCCTCCGAGAGCCAGCCGAGGGTGTTGTAGGAGAACCTGTAGCCGTAGAGGCGCGTGTTGGTGGGGCTGCTGTATACGGTGGAACTTACGTTGCCGTTCCAGCAGGGTGTCCCCGGGCCGTCGTTGTAGTACAGCTGCTGTGTGAAGTCCTTTGTCGATATGGAGGTGACGGCCCCGTGGAGGTTGTAGGCGGTGGAGACGGCTCCCGTCAGCGCACCGCGTGCGTCGGATATTACCCGCCCGAGGTCGTCGTAGGTCAGCCCGGAGGCCTGCATCCTCCTGCCGTTGACCGTCATGTCGGTTTTCAACGGAAGTCCGCTCGCGCTGTCGAAGGTGTTCTCCGTCTTTACGGATATGCCCGTGGAGGTGGTGAGGGTCGACTCCGAAAGGTCGCCCGTGAAGGTGTAGGAGTTGAGGGTGGTGAAGGTATCGCCTCCCTGACGGGTCACGGTGGCTGACACCTCCCCGCGCGGGGTGTAGTGGACGGCGGAGAGGACGGTGTCGCCGTCGGAAGTCAGCGACATCGTGCCCGTAAGAAGCCCCGTGGCGTCGGCGGAGACATCGGGTATGTCGGCAACTGCAGGCCACCTGCGGGTAAACGCGTGGCTGTCGTAGTAGCTCACGCTCTCGAGGGTGACGCCGGAAATCCGCGAGGGATCGGCGGGGACGTAGCCCGAACCGCCTATGCCCGCTTCCGTCGGGGAATAGGTGACATGGTTGACGGGGTCGGAGCGGACCGACGCGGTGCACGTGCCCTGCACGCAGGGACGGCCCGCGCGGTCGTAGAGCGTGAAGCGGTGAAGCCCGCGCGACTTCAGCAGGGCGTCCTGCGTGAAGGTGACGCGCCCCGCGCGGTCATGCCAGTACTGCACAGTCCCGCAGCCGGGGAGCAGCTTCTTGACCATATTGCCACGGGAGTCGTAGCGGTACTCGAAGGCGTACTTCTCGCGGTAACCTGATTTCTGGTATTCCGGCTGGAGCACGAAGCGCAGCTGCCCGAGGTCGTTGTAGACGAAATACGTGTCGTTGTCCTTCCCGCGCCTCTCGAGAACCTTGCGCCCGCTGAGGTCGGTGAATACCGTCAGCGATATCCCGTCCTCGTCGGTCACGGTCTCGGAGGAGAGGGTCTTCGGGGCATAGTAGCCCGCCTTCACGAGCGATGTCCCCGAGAGTGGCGCTTTGTAGAGCCGCACGTCGTCCGTGCCGTTCGAGCCGTAGGAGACCGTCCTGCGCTTTCCCGCCTCGCGCCATGGAGTACCCGGGGTATCGACGGCGATTACCCGTCCGAGTGGGTCGTAGGAGGTCATGGCGTAGGTCCACTTGCCGGAAGTGTTCGAGCCGAGCGATGCCGTGAGGTAGGGTCGTCCCAGTCCGTCGTGGTACTGCCTCGTGACCCTCGCCCGCGAGCCCGCATGGTCGAGGAAGGTGGAGGTCACCACGGAGTTCTCCGCGCCGGAGTCACGCGTCCATATATTGTAGCCGAATCCCGCGACCGTCCCGAGCGGGTCGCTTATGCCGCTGAGGCGTCCGTCAGGATTATAGGAATAGTCCGTACGGTAGCCCCTGGGGTCGGTGACGGAGCTCACGCCGAAGAGCGGACGCGAGGTATAACGCGTGACGAGGCCCCCGGGGGCCGTCAGGGACTTCAGGTAGGTGACACCCTCCCATTCGTAGCGCACGGTGTCGGTTTCATTGATTATGGCCGTGACCGGACGGTGGTAGTCCCAGTCGGGAATCCGTTCACGCTCCTCCAGGGGGGCGTCGCCGATTGCCATGCTGAGGCGGTCGGGAAGGATGAAGGGCACGGAATAGCCGAACTTGACGGTCTCCACACGCTGTTTGCCATGGAAATTCTCTACGGATGTCACCGCCTCGGGATAGTCCGCGGCGAGCTCGCGCTCCACGGCGTCGGGGGAATCCGCCAGGTCGAAGGCGAAGCCGTAGTGCGTAGAGTCGCGCAGCCCGTCGCTGCACGCCTTCACCACCGCGCGGGGCCTGAGCGTCCGCAGGGCCTCGTCATATGACATCACCGTCTCGCTCACCACCCCCGTAGTCCAGTCCTTCACCCGCTTCCTCACATTGACGAATGACTTCGAGATGGCCTTGGTCTGTTCGATATAGAGAAAAGGGGGACGCATAAACGACTCCACAGGCCATCTCAGTACCCCTTTGTCCTCAAGGTTGAAATTCATAGCGTTGAACAGACGCATGCCGGTCGGGAATACCTTCACCCTTATGTCCATGTATTCATAATCCTCGCTGTAGAGCAATTCACTCGAAGCGGAATATTTATGGACAGATGTCAGGAGTGCAGGACAGTTCCCTTCGTCCGAGAGCGAGGCCATGAAAACGTGCGGAGGGGGAAGCTCATCCGCCCTGTGTTTCTCATATCTCACCGAAGGGTCTGTTTCTGCCGGTATATATGTGTATGTGGTTGATGTTCCGTCGTCCATTTTTTCCCGGACAGTGTGGTAGAACAAAGGGGAACCGAACCCTCCGGTTGACGGGAACACGGGGTCGGAAACCACTTTGGCCTGCTCGAACACCTCATAAAAGATATCGTGGAGTGTCTCGGCTGAATAGAAATGGTAGACCATCCATTCCGCAGGACGGAAATAGGGGGTACCTCCGTCGTAGGTGTACCGTTTTGTGTGGTTTCCTCCCCTGCCGTCCCACGATGATATCTTCTTTATCCTCAGTCCTCCGTACAGGGCCGTCCCTGAAGTGTCCGCGTTAGCCGTGCGGTTGGCCTCGTACTCGAACGAGACGTTCCCTCCTGTAGGGAACGCTATCGACGTCAGTATGCCCCTCTTCATGGATTCCTCGTCAGGCGAGCGGTCGGCGCCGTCGCTGAGGTTGTCATAACGGTGGTCCTGAGTCCAGAGGTTCCTTAGGGCGATTATCTTCGGTTCGGATGCTATCTTGGCGTTGTAGGGCTCGTCCTCCCGGCCGGTATAGTATCCCCAGTAGTCCGTTCCCTTCGACAGGAAACTGTTTCCCGGCAGGAGGTTGTCGTTATCGTTATAGCGGAAGGTATAGGTCCCCAGTTCCGAGTCTGTGACACCGCGCAGCATCATACGCCGGTTGTGCTTGTTCCATCCCCAGTAGCTGTCGTTGTCAAGTGTGACAGTCTTGCGGACAGACCCGTCGGAGGCCCTCACCCTTATCTCCGTGAGACGCTCGAGATAGACGGGCACCCCATTGAGGGAATGGGCATCCATGAAAGGACTGTCAGCCGCATATTCGAACTCAACCTTCCCGTCGCGCCAGCATATGCTGTCGAGTTTGGCTTCCTTATATACATAGTCAGTCACAGATGTCTTCTCGTCTGCCGAGAACTTGTATATCTTTGTGGCGTCTCCCGCCGTGGCATACCTGTCATAATCCTGGTTGAAGCGTGTCCCGACGTTGTACGTGCCCGATGTGCGTTTCATGTAATAGGATGAGGCGTAGCGTATGTGGTAATGGAACTTTATTGTGCCGTAAGGAGTCCATATGTCAGTCAGGTACCAGGAGGTTTTATATGCGTGCCCCTCGTCATTGGCGACTCCCGTGTACTCCGGCTGGCCGAATGTGAAGCTGTTGCCCGCGCCGTCACATATGGTGAATTCACCGGAGTCGGACAGATCGACGTTTACAGGCCCCGATACGGTCATGGCCTCGTGGTTGAGGGCTATGAACTCCCCGTCTCGATGAGAATACCTGAAGACGCCCGAATGGCCGTTGAAGTTGTATGTATAGCGGTCGGCCTCGGTATCCCACATGGATTCCACGCCCCCTTCCCATATCCATTTTATTATGGGCCGTCCGCTCCCTGTCTCGTGAGCGTCGCCGTTGATTTCCGCCTTGAAGTTCTCAATGTCACGGAGATAGGTCTGATATTTGCCGTAGCGTTCAAGGTCCGGCGAGCCGAGGATGGTGCGGGAGATGATTCCGCCCGCGCGCAGCGACCAGCCGAGGCCGACGGGAGGGGCCACAGCGTCGGGGCGGAAGCCCGAGGCGTGGTAGGAGAGCGACACCGGCAGGCGGTAGCCACCGAGGTCAATCTCATAGACAGGAATGGAAATGTCCGGCACACCCGTAGAGTGGTCGACGGGATAGTCCCCATAACGCCCGAGTGCGGCAGCCTGCGGCGTCGGAGGCACAACACCCTTCAGCAGCGACCACCCGTCATCACCCTCATCATCCGACAATGCCGTCGCAGTTCGCTTGTCCCTTTGGAGACGCAGGCTGTCAGAATCCTGTGAGTCAACAGCGACGGTGTCAATGCCGGCGACACTGCGCGACGTGAACCCCGCAACGGAGTCAGGCATAGCAGCTAAAGCTGCCCCCGCAAGGAGGACGAGTGAAAGAAATAGCGCATTGCGTTTCATGAGGAGGAGAGTTATGGATAGTTATTGTTGTCTATTGTGTGGATGGCTATAAAACCTTTTGAAGTTGAGGTGTGCCATCGACTGTGATTATAAGCATTATAACGCCTATTGGTTTATATGGCAGCGTCAGACTGTCGCTGTGAGAGCCGGGCTGGCTGTTTAGGCGGACAATACTCGTCAGCTGACGGCCAATCGCGTCGTGGAGCGCGAGGGTCACATCGCATGTGCGCGACAAATCATAGCTGACATCCACGGTGTTGGTTCCAGGAATCAAGGAGGCAGTTATACGTTCCACTCCATTATCATCAGATTGGTTCTCATCAGGATTTTTGGGAGAGCCATGGTCCATGTCATAGTTTCCGTTCAATGTACGGCGTGATTCTGTATTTGTCGGGCCGAGGTCATATCTCTGACTTTCCGGCAGACTTAGATAAGCGCTTCTGGAGCGCAGGATGGTATCGTTGTCAGTAATGATATGAGTTGAATGATAGCCCATGACGGGATAGCGTGCTTGGGGGCAATACCATTCATAGTCGATTTCAAGGACATGGAGACTGTCGGCTGCAGACGCGCTGTCGCTAAGCGCGAAATTCTCTGCCACGAGGCAGTCGAGGGATGCTGATTGTATGAAATCGCGTTTATGGTTTATGCGCAATACATTCCTGATAGTGTCAACACCGTCAGTTATGATTCCACAGGCGTCGGCTGTCACGCTCTCTTCTCCTCGGAAACCGACATAGAGGCGGTCGCCGTAGCGCGTAAGTCCCCTGAGATGTGTACGGTGTCCCTTGCCATAGGTGAAAGGATAGGAAAGCCGGACGGTGGGGTTGAAATAGACGGTTTTTGAAAGACGGTTTTCGTAGCCGCTGCAGAGCAGGCTGTCGCCTTTCAATGCATAGCGGTATAGCCATCCATCTTCTATATTGACGATATCGTTGCCGTTTACCGAAATCTCAGATGCATAGCTGTTTCCGTCAGAATCAATAGAGTAGTGCCATACAATGTCTTCACCGGATGGCCCCGGAGTGATATCCGCACGCGTTTTTATCCATTTGTCGCCGTCGATGGCGATGTTGGCTTCGCGGGTGACTGTCTGAGAATGGACGGTGAGACAGAACGTTGCAATAATAGCACTGAGTATTAAGGTTTTCATGGCAAGAGTGAATGGAGGGACGAGTTATTTACAAATATAGTCAAATGCCGAGAGGAAAAGCAAGGCAATATTGACTAATTAATAAATATTAACTATATTCCTTCTCCACGTATCACACTCAAAGCCTGGGGCAAAAGGGGCTGTTTAGGGTCAAGTTTTACGACGGATGGGTCTTTGGATAACCATAAAAGCTGTTTTTTTGCATATACTCGTGTGTTTTTGGCGATACGTGCGATTGCCACATCGCGTGGCATAAGACCGTCCATCATAGCAAACATTTCCTTATAGCCCACGGTGTTAAGCGAGTTGAGATGCCGAAGATTGCAGACACTTCGGGCTTCTTCCTCGAGGCCGTCGGCAATCATGGTTTCCACGCGGGAATTGATTCGGCTGAACAATTCCTCACGGGGCCAGTCGATAGCGAATTTAATTATGCGGAAAGGCCGCGTTTTGGCAGTGCCGGTCCTGAGGGTGGAGTAGGGCACTCCGGCCTGGAGGCAGATTTCAATAGCGTGGATGAGACGGCGATGGTTTGAAAGGTCGCATGAAGCAAGGTAGTCCGGGTCGAGTTGACGGAGTTTTTCGTGTAGGGCCGGGAGTCCACCTTTATTATATAAATCGAGCGTGAGCGAACGGATTTCGGGCGATATGGTCGGGAGGTCGTCGATTCCTCGGGTGATAGCGTCGATATACATCATGGAGCCTCCGCACATGACAGCATAGTCATTTTTCTCCCAAAGGCCGGAGAGGATTCCGAGAGCATCTTCCTCAAACTTTGCAGCTGAGTAATATTCGTGGAGGTCGAGGACTCCCACGAGATGATGGCGCACAGCAGAGAGTTCCTCCCGGGTAGGAGAGGCGGTACCTATTGGCAGGCCACGAAAAATCTGGCGCGAGTCAGCCGACACTATTTCAGTGTCAAGTGCGCGCGCCAGTTCTATGGCAAGTTTTGTCTTTCCGCTCGCAGTAGGGCCGGTGACAATCAAGAGCGTTTTCAAATTATCGTGCGGTCAGATTTTTTTGCAGATCCGTCATTCAGCGGCGAGCCGTGCGATTTCCACAATGACCTTTGTGGCCTTTTCCATTGACGGAATGGGCACGAATTCATAGCGTCCGTGGAAGTTGAGCCCTCCTGCGAAAATATTGGGGCAGGGAAGGCCTTTGAATGAAAGCTGCGCGCCATCCGTACCGCCACGTATTGGCAGCACTTTGGGAGTGACATCAACATTTTTCATCGCCTGGACTGCAAGGTCGATGATGTGCATTACGGGTTCGATTTTTTCGCGCATGTTGTAGTACTGATCCTTGATTTCGATAGAGGCGCAATCGGGGAACTCATTGTTGATTTTGCGCGTGAGATGTTCGAGTTCCTTTTTGCGACGTTCGAAGCGGTCGCGGTCGTGGTCGCGGATAATATAGGTCAGCACTGTTTCCTCGACGGTTCCTTCGAAAGACACGAGATGATAGAAGCCTTCATAGCCTTCGGTGTGCTCCGGGGTCTCCCAGCGTGGAAGCATTATGACGAACTGGTTGGCGACACGCATGGAGTTGAGCATCTTGTGTTTGGCATATCCGGGATGTACGTTGCGCCCTTTGAACGTGACCTTGGCTACGGCTGCGTTGAAGTTCTCATATTCCAGTTCGCCTATCTCACCGCCGTCCATGGTGTAGCCCCAGTCGGCACCGAACAGGTCGACGTCGAATTTATGAGCGCCTTGACCTATTTCTTCATCGGGATTGAAAGCTATGCGGATATCTCCATGCTTAATGTGGGGATGCTTGATGAGATAGTCGACAGCTGTGATGATTTCAGCTATTCCAGCCTTATCGTCGGCACCGAGGAGGGTATTGCCGTCGGTAACGATTAAATCCTGTCCGATATAGTTGAGCAGTTCCGGGAACTGTTTTGGGTCAAGCACCGTGCCGTTTGACGGGTTAAGGATGATTTCCTGACCGTCGTAGTCCTCGACGATGCGTGGGGTCACATGTTTGCCGCTCATGTCAGGTGACGTGTCGAGATGGGCGATGAAACCTATGGTAGGTACATCTTTGTCGACATTCCCTTTTAGAGTCGCCATAAGATAGCCATTGTCGTCAAGAGAAATATCGGTGAGACCCATTTCGCGAAGTTCATTTTCAAGGTGACGGGCAAAAATCATCTGCCCGGGAGTGGAAGGGGTGAGGTTGGTCAGTTCATCACTCTGAGTGTCAAATTTGACATAGTCCAGAAAGCGGTCAACTACGGTCATGGTGATTGATAGTTAGTAAGAAGAATGAGTTTTTGATATATGCTGCAAAATTAATTGTTTTTTCCAGCATAGGCAACAAAAACAGTGATGGATTCACCGTATTGCCACAGTCATGGCAATCGTGAGTAGTTTCAATTGTTGGAGTAGAACTCATTTCGGAAGACGCTCGGACTTTTGCCCGTGACACGCTTGAACAGTCGCGTGAAATGCTGGGGATATTGAAATCCGAGGTCGTAGGCGATGATGCTTATATCATTATCTGTGGAGGCAAGCCTTCGTTTGGCCTCGGCTATGAGATGGAGCGTGATTATTTCCTGTGGAGAGCTTCCGGTTTCCCGTTTAATCAGGTCTCCGAAATATCCCGGCGTGAGGTTCGCCTTGTCGGCAAAATAAGAGACTTTGGGAACTTCATGGAGGGTTTTGCCTTCGGAATACATTTCAGACAGCTCCTTCTCGAAAGTTGCGACCACGGATGAATTTACTTTATGACGTGTGATGAACTGACGGTCATAGAAGCGGCTCAGGTATTCAAGCAGCAACTGAATATTGGCGGAAATCAGGTCGGCCGAATGATTGTCGACAGGGTGTTCAAGTTCAAGACTTATCTTATCCAGACAATCAAGAAATACTTTTCGTTCCGCTTCAGAGAGATGGAGGGCTTCGCGCTGGGAATATTTGAAAAATCCGAAATTACCAATCTTGGACGCGAGGGGGGTTCCGCATATGAGGTCGGGATGGAACATGAGCCCGACAACATCGGGTGCCATCGGTTGGCCGGTGCTGTCTACGTCAATTATCTGTCCCGGTGAGAAAGTCACTATCGTACCTTCTTGATAATCATAATATTCACGCCCGTATTTCAATGAACAGTTCACACCGTTTTTGAGATAGATTGCGTAGACTCCATAATTCATCCTTACGCAGTCAAAACGTTTCGTCGCTTTTTTCAGGTCAATGACCGCGACGAGTGGATGGAGTGTCGTGAGCCCGAACAGTTTGTTGTAAGCGTCGATTGAATCGAGTCTGACAGTGATATTCGTTTCCATATCGCCAAAATTAGGCATTAAATTTCAACTTTTTATCATCATCTTCAAATATGGTAATCTCTTCCACAATCGTGGTATGAGCAGACGGCGAATAGAACTATGGCAAGCTTTTAAATTATTTAAATTTAGGGAACATTTTACGTACATGGAGTATCACTTTGTCAACAGATTTGTCGCCAATGACAATGGTTGTCGCAAGCACGATTAATATTCCTCCAATGATTTCCCTTGATGTTATAGTCTGTCCAAGCACTGTCACACTCAATATGACCGCTGACACAGGCTCAAGCGCCCCAAGTATAGCTGTTGGCGTAGAGCCTATTAACTGGATGGCTCTTGTCGTACAAGCCAGTGATAAAACGGTAGGGATAACCGCGAGGGCCAACAGATTAAGCCATCCGGTCGCTACTGACGGCAAGGTCAGTTCATAGCCCATAGGAATCAACACTACATATACCATACATCCCCAGCTCAGTACATAGAAAAGTAGTTTCGTAGTCGGTATGGATTTGATTTTAGTAGATACATTCACGAAGATGATATACAGGGCATAAGTCAATGCCGAGACCATGACGAGCAGGCATCCGAAAGGGCTTAACAGTTGTCCTCCCTGAGGCTTCATGAGCAGCATCAGCCCACCGCACATAAGGATGAGGCAAAGGGCTACCGTGATTTTAAACCTTTCATGGAAAAAGAAAATCATCATGACCGCTACCATTATGGGATAAACGAAAAGTAAGGTCGATGCTATGCCCGAGTTCATGTATTTATAGCTTTCAAATAACGTAAGTGACGAAAGCGCCATCAATATACCGAGGATTGCGGTCGGTCCGATTTTATCCTTTGACATTGTGAAAGGAACCCCTCTCACACCCATTACGAGCGCGAGCAGAGGGATTCCCATCATATATCTGAAAAGAAGAACCGTGTTTGGATTCATGCCTTGGTCATAAAGAGGAATGGCAAATGCCGGATTTGTACCATAGGCCGCAGCTGCTATAGCCGCCAATAGATATCCTTTTAGTTCAGCCGTTTTCATAGCATGTTTTGGCGTTCCGTAATTTCTGCGTCGGTCATTGTGTAGCCTCCGAGACTTCCCTCTTTCGCCTGTATGCAGATGTAAGCCATAGGGGAAGTGGATGTGCATTTCAGATTCCTGTCACAATTGGTGGCAACGCGTACGACGGAACCTTCCTCTATGTCGAAAACATCATCATCAACCTGGAATTTTCCTGCACCTGAGAGAATAATATAATTTTCCTCATTTTCTTTATGGCTGTGGAAGAATGGCACAGCCGCGCCTGTTGGTAGTGTTCCGAATGATATTTCACAGGAAGTCGCTCCTGTGGCATCCTTAACGAATTGCTTGCCTTCGAAAACATGGAGGTTGCCTACTGATACATGAGAGAATTTCTTGCCGGAGTTTAATACTTTAATTTCGTTCATAACATCAAGTCTTATTTTAATTTACTAACTTTGTAACTGAAACACACTTTCGTTTGGATAGCGCAAAGTTAATTGTTTAAAGTTTAATATACAAGGCCTTACGAAAACGGAAGCCACTTACATAAAAGTAACCATAATTGAATATGAACAGCTTACCGCTACAAGAAAATCTGAAAAAATATACTGCCATCGAATCCTGTCCAGTGCGAAATGTCATATCCCGTTTTTCAGGCAAATGGGCCATGCTGATATTATGTGTCCTTTCTGAGAATGAATGTATCCGTTTCAATGCCATCGGGAAGGCTATTCCCGATATATCTCCGAAGGTTCTTACCGAGACATTGAAAAATCTTGAGGCGGATGGTCTTGTTAACCGCAAACTTTATGCTGAAATCCCGCCGAGGGTTGAATATTCATTGACAGCTCTCGGGAAAAGTCTCATCCCCGTGATTGGAACGATGATTGAATGGGCGATATCCAATTTTGAAACCATAGCACATCGCCGGGGCGTGACGGAATAGTTAAATAATCTCGCATCCGTAATACCGATGAATTAAAGGGTATTATCAACCTGATTATTGATTATGTTTGTATTTCAGATATATTGAATTATAAAATATATTTTAAGAATGACTAAGCAATAACAACGGCGAGCGACTCAATTGTATCGCTCGCCGTTGCTGTTGATTTAATTGTTTGGCTTACTTCACTTCCTTAAATCTAACCGCATCTGATTGACAGCAAGTTAGTGTTGCATGGTACAAATATGGTATTTCAAATTCATAAGAAACATATCGTTTACCTTACCGTTCTTTATTTCGGAAGGATAGGTGCAGCCCATGCCGGTATGTCATCGACATAGCGTTTTACCAGCTCTCCATCACTCAAACGGAAGAGAAGCCGAGCCTCGGCATCCTCTATTGAGTTATCATAAACATAGAGCCGGTCAACAATCGGAGACAAGATTTCACAGTTGACAATAGATTTGTCGTAGCGAGATATGATTTTGGGAATGGGTACATCATGGCCGCCGTTCAGCACTCGGTTCGCAACGCGCTTGGCGTTGATGGTAGGAGATTCCGTTGACACAAAAAACAGTCTGATGAAAAATCCTGCCTCCTTAGCACGAAGAATATAATCAACCTTATCACTTGCCGACATCACGGTTTCAAAAATATGACTCTTGCGTTCTGCCAAACATCTTTCACGCCAATCGTTGCAATAGTTAGCAGCCTTTAGAACTGCATCCTGATTGTTCCAATCGCCGAAAACATCACGAGCTATGTTGTCGGGATTGATATACTCCGAATCCTCCAACCATTCGTGATGTAGTATTTTGGAAGTCACAGATGTCTTGCCCGAACCGTTAGGCCCGGCTATTACAATCAGAACAGGACGATGCTTACTTGCGACCATTCTTAATCCTATTTATTGTATCTCCCCATTTTTCCTGAGCCACAAGCCTCGCAGCCTCGATTCCGGCAGCCACACGCTCAGCAGCCCTGCGAGTGCTTTCGCGGGCATCTTCGGCAACCTCGCGCATAATCTGAGCCATGCGCTCGTCGCCCGGTTCCTCCATCGACGTCAGCCGATAACTATTCATCTGCTCTTCCGACATAATCAATAATCCTTTCTTATCCAACGCCAAAGTTACGAAAAAAGTGCAAATTGACATTGCGTTTTTGACGCTATTCGACATAATTAGTACTCATATTTGCGACATCAATGAACATCTTTACCCGAGCAAGGTATTCGCGAAGTGTGTTTTTGATGCGGCTGCATTGGTTCTTCGATGGTTGAGCGTTGTAGCCTACTGCGTGAATGCCATATTTGTCTGCAAGGTATATGGCTCGTTCATTATGGTATCTCTGTGAAATCAGGATGAGGCTATCCAATCCATAGACCATTTTTGCTTTGGCAATAGAATTGAGTGTTCTCGTCCCCTCATAGTCAAGTATGATTCTGTCTGCCAGTACACCTCTCGCCACAAGGGAGTCCAATATCACCTTTGGCTCGTCATATCCGTTTTTCTGCGATTGAGTATAATTGCCTCCGCTGACAATGATAAAATCCACCTTTCCTGATTTATACAACTCATCCGCCGCCTTTATGCGATTGTCAAAATAGAAATTACGTGCTCCGCCGGGCGTGATGGGCGATGTAGCCACGAGGAGCCCATATTTCAGAGGTGGCACATCCCCTATATCGTCAAAAGTGCGACCAGAGGCATTGAAAGAGACAACATCATAAACAACAACCACCAACAGGACTATAATAGCCATGAAGATAGACCCTATTCTAATCCACTTTTTCATAGTCTGATTCAATTTGTTCTCTTAATTTCCTGAGTTGGTGCTTTTTCTCACATTGTCTTTTCATTCTTTTAGAGGACTCTTTATAGTATATAATCCAGATAAGAAAAGAAATTGGGAAGAATAGCAAAGAGATGAGTACGCCTACAACTATTAAAATTTGAAATGAATGTTCAATGATGTAGCCTCCAAATGATCCTTTTTCATCTGGTTCAACTTCGAAAATCGGGTCGAAAGAATTATTCATCAGGTATGATTGGGAAATCCTCAAAGTTGATATTGAGGCTGTCAGCCTTGTGTTGCCACAACTTGTTTTGCGGCTCAATGCGGCGCATCTCGGAAACGGCTTCCGGGTAATCCATCATGGCAGCATGACGCATTACCTCAATAGCTTTGTCTCGGTCAGGCTCAGTCCCTATACCTGCCGAGTAGCACATTGCGAGATGCCATCCGGCACTTGGTGCGCCGAGTTCATAGGCTTTCGTAAGAAATTTGAACGCGTCATCACCTTTACCTTGATTCAAACAGGCAGAGCCACAGAATAGAGCCGCTTGCACATTGCCCGAATCAGCCGCCTTGGCAAGATATTTGATTGCATCAGCTTCATTCCTGTAATATAGACGCATTCCTTTTACCTCTAAAGCTACAGGATCATTAATGGCAATTCCTTTATCAAGCCAATAATTGAGCCGTTGGCGATATAGTTCCAAAGTCACATCATCCAGTTCCGGGGTATCATAAACGGCAACTGTATCACACACGACAGAGTCCTCAACGACTTCAATTGCTTCAACCTCGACAACTTCTTCCACCTCTACGACTTCATAAGAATTTTCATCATAGAAACGGATAAGACGATGGAGTATGGCAGTATCTCCCAGTTCTGCTATTCTTTCCCATTCTTGAAGCTGAGGGTTAACTGTGGTTGCTTTGTCCGTCTCAGCATACAGACTCATGGCAATAGCGAGGAGTGCAAATACTCCAGCGATTCCAAAAATTAATTTATTCATAGTCGTATTATTGTTTGATTTCTGTATAAGTCTCATTTTGAGTCGGTATTGCCTGATTAGCAGGCTTCTTAAAGGTGTGGAAGATGTTGATTACATCTTTCACACCGAAGTATGTGGCCAGTGAGCCATAAAGGATATACATTCCGGAGAAAGCAAACGCTTCCGCGCTATTCTCTTTAATCATAATCGCTATCCCCAATACGAGGTAAAGTAAACCCAAGAGGGAGCAAACGATGGCAATCACCATCGACGTTATTTGGAAGGCCTTATAATTGGCCGGACGCGGAGGTAGCATATCCTGATATGAGCGACCTTCGTGAGCCTCATAATACGAAGCGTAGTCCAACTGATAGGTCTCATCAGAAATCTCCATGCATCGCTCAGCAGTTGGGCCGTTATTGAGTTCAGATTTTGCTTTCATGAGTTTGGAGGAACGGGAGACAGCTCCGAACGTAAAGAACCCAAAGACGATGAGTGCTACCCAGTCGTTTACTCCGGCCTTGATTATGGCGAATAAAATCACGCACACCGTTACCAAGAAATATACCGATGTGATTGTCTCAACCATGGCTTCGCGAGAAAGCCGTTTGCGAAATGATTCAACATTGCCAGTATAGACATCTTCAAGAATCGGAGCTATCTGCGAAACTCGTTCATAGGTCAATGTTTTCGGCATTGAACGGTTGAGCACCCAGGAGAAACCCCATACCGCGGCAAGAGCCACAACGAAAGCATTGTTATTGACGAAATCGTTGTTTAACAGTCCGAGGATAGGATAAATCAATATCCAAAGGACGAAATAGAAACTTGTTTTCATGATTCTTCTGAGTTTTCAGGTTTTTGATTTGTAGTAAAACCGACCGGGCGACGATTCTTTTTCTTATCAATCTGTTGGGCTGAAAGCTGTTGGTAACTGCCACGCATTTGTCCTTTGATGTCAAAGAATGAGTCAAGCACTGCCTTGACGAAGGGAACATTGTCGGGACAAGCGGGATGGAGCATGATGTCGCGACGTGAGTGGAAACCGATTACCCCCTCTTCATCGGGAGCTGTCATAACAACTGTCGGCCCAAAATTGAAGTTGGCAGCATTCATCGCTTCTCTAACTTTAGGCAATTCCAGGTCATCGGCTTTGATGGCCGACCACATCGGATCCCAAACACGGGCATACATCCCTCCAAATTCGATGTGAAAGTTCTCACCCTGATAAGATACCGAAAGAGTACCATCATCATTTTTTGTGGGCTTACAGCCAAGTTCTATAACCGCATCTCTGAAGATATCAATCGGATTTATTTCTTTTAGAACGTCCTTATCTGTAAGCCTTTGGCCCCTGTACCTCCAACTTTTCCACCAACCAATCACTATGCCAATTAAATATGGAAGAGCAAGCACTCCTGGAAGTATAAAAGCACCGTAGTTTAGAGTGCCCTCTTGGACCCCCAATCCCGCTGCTGCTACCATAATAAACCACAATACTATATAAAATCTTGTTATAATTTTTTCGCTTTTTGAACAAGGTAAATCGTTAATCCATTCTCGATATCTTGCAAGCGACCATTGGCCACCATATATGAGAGCCATCGCAAGTAATATTGATAATATTATTCCCATGAACGTCCAAACAATATTAGTATTTTTTGATTTCTTTCACTGAACCGTAGGCTGATAGGCGTACCTTGAATGCTTCGTGGCAGTCGGAGCAAACATACTGGTGCCATGTGCGTCCATAACCGATATTGGTGCCGATGATTCCGAGACATCCGCCAGTAACCATGTTGATGAGTGTGCCACCGACGACAGAGCCTGTCACCGCGAGAGCATTACTGACCTTACCGTTGATCATTTTTGATGTGTGATAGCCACCGCAGTGGGGGCATTGTACTAATGTTGCCATATCTTCTGAATTTGTTTTAGTTGTTCTTACAGAATGTTATCCCATATTGAGCGTAAAAGTAAATGACTTATCATCTCAATTTTAATTCAACCTCTTTTTTCAAAGAAAGCAGTTCCTCGTAATTGTGTCGGCTGGCTGTAATACGTTGCATCAAGTCTTCAGCTTCAGTAATCCTGTCAGGATGTTTGTCAGGATGAGCAGCAAGGCTCAATTCCTTATAAAGCCGTCGAGCCTTGACCATGCTGTCAATAACATTAGTGCTTTCATCTTTTTTGATTGTACATCTGAATCGCAGGCGTGCAAAAAATCGGCTTATCGGATTCCCTTTCATCTGATGTAGTATTGATTCAGATTGGCGAATTTTTTCAGAGCATAACTCTTTGACACACCGGTTGTCTTGCCTTTTATAGTCAATGTGTCAAATCCCATCGCCATCAATTGACGGACAAACGCGGCATTGTCGGTTATGTATGCCGATAGTTCGTTAATCTCAGATTCTCTCAGAGACGAGTCGTTTTCGACCGAGATCTTGAATCCGCTACGAATCCACAGCGAGCTCATTTCGTGAGCGAAAGCACTGTTGCCTTGTGAAATCGACACTTTGCACAGACGGTTGAACTCGCCTGTTGTGAAATACTCCTTGAAAGCAGCGTTCATTTGTGATATTATCTTCATTCGCTCAAACGAACCGTCGAGTAGCGAGTTGATGAGATTTGTGAGAAGGGTCTTTATGTTCATGTCTGATATTGTGTTGCTTTACATCAAAGGATACCAATATTGTAAAAAAGGTAAATGCGACAAAATCATTCTTGCCGCATTCACATGGTTTTCGATAGTATGTCGATTAGTCGATCCTGCAACTGTATGATTTGTAATACAGATACATAGCCATAGCAAGCACAGAGAATAGCAGCAGACTACCCATCAGTAACGCATACGATGAAAGAGAGAGCATTATGAAACAAAATACATACATAAAGCTCAGCATGGCGCATATCATGACAGCAATCTTTCGTGATTTCAGGATTGCCAGAATAAAGGATGTTATCAATCCGATTGTCATAAATGAAGCTATCAAATAACCCCAGCCAAATCCGATTATTTCTGAAATGGCCAACAATAAAGTATAGAAAATTACCAATCCTGAGCCTACAAGAGTGTAAAATAACATGTTTAAAGTTCGCTTGGATGTTATCTCTACGGCAAGCACTCCGGCAAATGTCAAGAAAATAATGATGAAACAATATTTGATCGTTCGGTTTACTCTACGATATGTATCGACCCCTGTAAGGAAGTTCGCTCCTACATAGCCGCCTTGAGTTTCAAACGTTTCTCCATTATGTACGGGTTCATATTCATAGCCATCGGTAATTCTTTGCAATCGGCCATTCCATGTCTGACTTCGAGAATAGGAACTTTCCATGTTGATGAAAAATCATCACCTTCTATAATCCGAGAATCAGGTAACTTTTCACCTTGAAAAGACGGATTGGAACTTTTGCCATTGATGGTTATTGTTGAGTTAGTACCACTCTGAGCTATAAACAAGCCTCTAGATCCTTTCAATACGAAAGAGGCCGAGAATTCACACATTTCAGGAGATGTCGCATCTATTGGGACCATCACAGTCAACTTATTCTCGGAAATCCGCCATTTATATTCTTTACCATTCCAGGTCATCGGTCTTAAATCAGAAATCTGTTTGGGATTGATACCCATTTCAATTGTCACATGATTGGATGGATTCAAAATGCTATCGCGGAAAAAAGCGGCAGATAAATCAAGATTGGCACGGTACACCATTGATTCAAATATGCCACGGTGGAGCTTTTCTGTAGAGACATTAGCCTTAGCTTTGAAGTCTTCGGGAATAATATTGGGGAGACTGTCAACAACCGATTTTATAGTTGGCCCTTGAATGCATTGTTTTCCTCCCCATAAGGCCGAAATCTGATTCTCAACATGATTTTGAGAGGACTGTCTTTCTAGAGATATAAACCATACTGAATAGGCGGCGAACATAAGTGCGACTCCAAGCAAAATAACGCGAACTATCTTGCCTCCGTATGATTGCGGCTCATGGTTGTGTATCTCAGCCTCATGCTGAGGCGTTTCAGAAATGAATTTGTCTTCTTGCATGATTTTATAGGTTAAAGCGATGTTATAAAAAGGATTCCCCAACCGATAGCGATTAGTTTATCGCCCAGTCCTCCTTCGATAAGCATTTTGAGCGGCCACAGCAGATTCCAATTGCTTATCCAGCACATGAAAAGGTAGATTATGGATGCGAGTGTAAACATGATAAAATGAGTTTTTTAGTTCTTTGATTAGCTATATCACCAGTCTGAAAAGGTAACTCTATTCTACTGATTTTTGCGTGATACATTGTAGAGAACGAAGTCGAAGTGACTGCCCTTGAATGGCGACAAGTCGGCAGTATTGAAGATGTAGTCGGGATATAGTTCCACGATGGAGCGCGTAACACGAGGATAGATTGTTCTGATTTCCTCTTCCGGGAAACCATCGGCTTCGAGCAGAAGACTGAAACAGTCCATATATATGAGCAGATCTCCAAAAATCAGACGTCCGCATCTGGTAAGATGATCCATTACGGTGGTCATAAGTCCGGCAATGTGAACATCAAGAAGTGTTTTCTGCGTTCCGGCTGCGGCCATTGCCAACACCTGATTCTGGCAATCAGCGACGAATTCGTCAATGATTTCGCCATTTACTGCTGTCACAAAACTAATGCCACCAGTGAGAAGGTCTTGCGGACAGAACTTGTTCGTGTATACACCTCCATTTTCTACCGGAGCCTTTATAATCAGTTCTCTCATCTTGCTATTGATATTACCGGAGAAGCTGAATCTGCAAGTTTCCATTGTTATTGTAGTTAAGCGTTTTGGATTCGAAGTGCCATTTCCCACAAGCCGTTACCGACAAGATACTGAGTACCCCAGTCATATTCCTTAACGATGGTAGCCACTGCCATTGTTGCGCAATAAAGAGACTGAGCATCTCCGCTGAGTTGCCACTCATTTCTGGCGAGGCGGCAAAGCTTGTCAATCATGCTTTGGTTAATACGGCAATCACGTACATCTTCAAGTTCCTGATTGGAAGCAATGTCCAATACTGTTCGTTGGATATTGCTTTTATAGCTTATCATTTGGGGGAGAACTGCCATGAGATTGCCTTTGATTTGGCTGGCGGCAAGTTCAAATTCTTGTTTTGTTATCATATCTTTTTGTTGTTTGAATTATCTTACATAAGCTAATACCAAATAACAAAAAGGGTAAATGCAAAAAGTCCACCCCGAAATCGAGATGGACTTGGTATATTGATAATCCGTGATTTTATTTATGACTTTCCACGACCGGATTTTGTGATGGTCGGAAGATGCGTAAAGGTTTATACTTCTGAGTCTTGAAATAATCTCCCCATTGATTAATGGGAATATTCTTGTCAAGCATCTTTCCGATACAATAGCTAAGAGAACCATACTTGCGACCGGAATGTCGTTCCTTACATTCGTAATTTTTCTTATAACTCTCACACGCACTGATGATTGTAACATGACCACCACCCACAGAATATTTCCCGGGCTTTTTTATGGTGCGAAGGTATGTTTCCGCTGTTTTATTGACTTGAAACTCATCTTCAGTGCCTCGCGTAGTTTTATCCCATTCCACTTCACTTTCAGGATCCGGCTCATCGGTTTGTTCTCCGCGGTCAGCCCCACCGCTATAGCATGTGTCAAATACCACAATAAGGCTCCCTTTTGTTCCAATCTTTCGTTTAAGCTGATTGAGATATGGAAACAATTCATCGTCAATCAGATGATTTTGACCTCTGTATGACTTGCCTCCACTCTGATAATTAGATGAAAAACAAGCATCATAGCAGACAAATGATTGATCCAGTTCTTCTTGTTCATCAAGATTCAGATCCTCTATCAGTTGTCCGTGTCCTGAAAAATGTAGATATATGACATCTCCAGATTTAGCGTTGGCGACTAAATTAGACAACGCTGTTTTGACGTTGTGCTTAGTGGCTTTATTGTCAATTAGATGCGACACTGAAAAGCCTGTGGCTTTTAGCTTTTTCTCAAGTAAAGCGACATCGTTGTTGCCATGTATAACAGACCAACCGGTTGACTTAGTATTGTAATTTCCTATGCCAATCAACAAGGCTGTATTTTTGGCAGCCATACAAAGGCAACCAAGTATTAGCCCGATAGTTAGTATACCTAATCTTCTCTTCATTTCAGAAGTGCGAGAATTGATTTCCACCTATTTACGCTACCGGCATAATCAACGTTTCCATCAAATCTGGACACCAATTGACCAAGTATTTTGCGTGCGTTGTCTCGGTCGTGAAGTCTCAGATATGCCATCGCAAGAATATACCCGTTATCAGCCACTTCTTCTGTTGAGGTGGCAGTCTCATAAAGGTTAGTTAGCTCCGGAATAGCTGCTTTAAGGTCGTCCTCGCTCATTGATGTTATGTCTATAGGTTCACCGCCAGCTCTAACTAAATCGGAATCTATATTGGCACAGGCATATATCGCATTGTCAACTGCATACCGGGATTGTTTCTGAATATTAAATACAATAGTGAATGCAATAACAACAACAGCTGCGATAGATGCTGCCTGCCATATCCACGGTTTGAAACGGATAACATTTGGCTTGGAGACCGTTGGATTCTTCTTCATTATTGCCGAATCCTGATGTTTACCGACTATTTCTTTCAGTTGCTCCTTTGATAGTCCTTTCATTGCCGATGCAAAATCCAGATTATCTTGTTGAGCCTCACGACAAACTCCGTCAACGGCAAGAAGGAACACTTTGAAATCGGACGCGAACTCTTTGTCTGATTCTAAGCGGGCATCAAACTCATTACGCTCTTTGGGGGAGAGTTGATCCTTGATATACTTATCGAATAATTCAATTCTTTCCATTGCGATTCCGTTTTTTAGGTGTGATATCAAATCCGGCATTTCGTAATGCGCGAGTGACACGAGCAATTAAATCCGTCATGCACTGGCTCTTCTTGGCTTTTGCGGTTGTCGCATTCTTATACCCGATTTCCTCGGCAATCTCATCCATCGACAAATCTTCGTAATAGAATAGTCGGATAATTGAGCCGCATGGTTCCGGAGTATGTATCAGTTCATCTCCCAGTAATGATTGAGCCTCCGGATTCTTATACAAAGGAATTTCATCATCGTCTGTCGGAAGAGCCTTCAACAACTCTTCAACACGACGAGCTGTTTTTGACTGAGAGTCTTCTTCATCGTCAAAACCGTCATCAACTGAGTCAGTTTTACCAATCTTGCGCCATTCCTTGCTTGCAAGATTCAATCCGATGGTCATTATGTAGCTGCTCCATGACGTATCTTCCTTAATTCGTCCGCGCATCAAGTTCTCCTGAACAGCAATAAACGCATCCTGATAAAGGTTCTCAGCATCATAGAGCGATAAGCCGGAATACTTCGCCGTGAGACGGCGAAGAAACTCCGGGCGCAGGCGATTATACCATCCGCGCACTATGTCTTCATAATTCTGTGCCATTGTTCTGTCATTCAGGCTACAAAGTTACGCAATTATTCTGATTTTTCGATGACTACGTTCTGCTTGCGAAGTTTGCGATTTCCGCTCATTCCAGTTTTTACGGCCTCGATCCAGTCTTCGGAGGCTCCGATTTGGTGTTCGCCCATCGCTTTGGCAATGTAATATGACAATGAGCCATACCATGTGTTGGTCTCAATATCTCGAACTTCTTTATTCACTTGATAGGAGCGGCAGGCTTCAATGAATGTAATAGGCGATTGTCCGTCTTTAGTGGCTACGGTGAAATAATCGTTGGTCTCCACTGTTCTATCCGGTGTATATTCCTTTCCTGAGCGGGTGAATCCTTCGCGTGTACCACGGATATGTTCATCGTCCCCCCGTGATGCAGTGCCACTATGACAGGCATCTAAAATCACATAAAGTTGACCGTCTTTTCCTATTTGATTGCGTATGTCGTTGAAATATGCTTCCAACTCATCGTCAAGAAGATGGTTCGTTCCTTCATATACACCGGCAGAGTATAGCATCTGCGCATCAACGGGGATAAGGGCCTCATCCCATCCGTCCTCTTCATCGCCATTCAAGTCCTCGAAAGGCTGACCGTGCATGGAGAAATGAATATATACAATATCCCCCTTTTTGCTATCCTTAGCAAGTTTGTCAAGTGTGCCTGTGATTCCGGCATGAGTGGCTTGCGCATCTACAAGACTTGTTACTTTGAACCCCTGAGCCTCAAACAGTGGCGCAAGTAGCTTGATGTCATTAGCACCGCTGATGTTAGCCCACTTATTGGGATCTTCGTCGTGATTCCCGTAGTCGGAGATTCCGACAAGGAGTGCTCTCTTTGCTTCTGCGTGAAGTGTCTGATTTCCCAAGAACAGGAAAGCCATCATCACACATGTTAAAATCTTAATTGAATTTCTCATATTCTGATATGCTTTGTTTTTAATTTAATCCATCTAACAAAACGAATGCCGCCCAATAATATGGGTCTGCATATCCGGGAGTATCTCTCACCGCTTTTTGCGCAGCAAGTAATGATTCCCGTTTTGATTTACCATTCAGCAGATTTTGATAAAAGTATTTCATAAAAAGCCGTGTGGCATCATCATCAACTTTCCATAAGGACATTACAATGCTGTTTACACCAGCGAGCTTGAAAGCTCGTTGTAGCCCATATACACCTTCCGAAGTTACTTTACCTAATGCTGTCTGACATGCTGATAATACAACTAAATCAGCACCAGATAAGTCCATATCTGAAATCTCAGCCGATAGCAATACACCATCAGACTTTGGGTCTAAATCATAGTATTTTTCAAAATTGATAGAATCGCCATTGTTTTTATTTGTCCAAGTATCCTGTGCTCCGGCCATAGCAAGTCCCGAATGAAACAATTCTGGGCGCATTGCTTGAAATCCAATGAAATTACCCTTTTGAAATTCCTGTTTGACGGCTTCATTTGAATAATAAAATCCATGTGTGGCAATATGAAGAATCTTTGGGGCTTTTCCCGACAAACAGCGAAATGATTCCTCTGTTGCAATCATACGCCTGAATTCTTGTACCGAATAATTATTTGGTGATAAGATATTCATAATTGAGTCAAGCTCTGATTTTGTTCCAGTCAATGACCCGAATCCGGCACGGGTAATGCTACGATATCTCTGTGGAGATATGTTTTCTGATACTGAATCGGATATTGCATAAGTAATGTCGCCGTATAGCGCAGCATCATTGATATAATCATTGGATTTCCTCAAACACAGTTCTCGTGTTGAGGACAAACGAAACAAATCAAATTTCTCACCGAATAATTTATCATCGTTATCTCCAAGCAAATCAACATTCAGCGTTTGCAATATGCCAGTAGGAGAATAATATATGGTATTGACCCCATCCAAATAAGGTATCAATGGTTTCCAAATGGCCTCATATAATTTGACCTTGGCATTGTCTTTATAAAATAAATCATCCATTCTGTCATCCTCCGCATACTCGAATAAGGCTTCAACGATAGAATCACTGAACAACCTCACGAATATGGGATAGCTTGCATCCTTACGAATAATCAATGCTCCGGTAGCAGGATTTGCAGTATCAATATTGTCAGGTGTAACACCCCTTAGAGGAATGAACTCAATGGCAACTTCGTTTTCTCTCAATCGATTCCGCACCTGCTCCCAAGTGTAATTCAATTGCGATAAGAATGAGGGATGAGCTGCAACATATTCCATTATTTTAAGTCTGAAATCACGGGTTATGGAACTCTCCACGCCCGGTATATCCAATTCTTTCAGCGTATTATAATTCTTTACTACTGTTTGCAAAGAGTCAGGAGCACTTTGGATTAGATGTTCTATATCTTTTGTGGTACTTAAAAGCAATCCTTTCTGCACAAGAGCCAAATCGTATGCACATTGATTACCTTCAGCCCACTGATTATATACATCGGAAAAACCGGTATAGAAGTCATACTTGATTGTACTACCAAGAAGGGTTTGAGATAAATATTGTTCTCGCTCATCTTCATTCATAAAAGCAAATGCTTCTCTAATTTCCGATTTCATCTCTTCAAAATCAAGAGTCATTAACCGGGATAATTTCTTTTTATCTCCCCATAGCCAATAAAGAGATGCCAGATCAAACATTACACTGCGGTTCAGAACTTTAGAAATTGATGAACTATTGTATAGATCCAACAGTTCTTTTTCTGCCAATGCAAATTCCTTTTTCGCAAGATAAAAATGAGCTAACTTTTTCTTGCGCGAGTCTAATGGATTCAATGCAATGGCCTGTTCGATATTTGAGATTGCATTATCATAAGCTTGCAATCCTTCATAAGCCCATGCTCGGCTTTCATAAAAAAAGGCTAATATACCGGCATCTTCAATCCCCGCTTCTATAATAGGAGTTGAAGTTTCAATAAGCCATTCGGCGTTGATGCGAGAACGACCAAGAGAATCCATCCTTAATTCTCTTTCCACGATATGACGATCTATAAGTTGAATTAAAGATGGTATGGCGTTTTCTTCTTCAAGACGCTTCCACGCATTATCAACCTGAATCCTTGACTTGATAAGGTCTCCTTTACGGCATGAACACAAGGCTAAATCCAATCGAATCCTTAATTCATCATCCAACGGAATTGCCATATCTGCATGCTTCCAAGTCCATTTCTCCAGCTTCTTTCCATAAAAATCGGCAGATTCTAAATCTCCAACTGATAAAGCATCCTCCATGTTAAGGATATCTGACGCATACTGAGATTGATATTGTTCTTCCGCTTTTACATCAAAACAACAATAGACAACTGAATTGAAAAATAATATTACGGCGAATAATTTATTCATATTCACTTAATTAAATCCATCCAACAATATAAACGCAGCCCAGTATTCCGGATCAGCGTAATCGGAATTATTGCGAAGCGTTTGCTGGGCAAGTTTAAGGCTTTCCTGCTTGGATTTGCCTGAAAGGTAGTTCTTGTAGAATTCCGTCATTAACAACTTAGTGGCGATATCATCAACTTTCCAAAGCGACATCAGAAGGGTATTGGCACCGGCAAGCTTGAAGCCGCGCTGAAGACCAAAGACGCCTTCACCGGATGTTTCGTCCAGACCACTTTCGCAAGCCGACATGACTACCATATCAACATTGCCGAGATTCATATTCGATAATTCCAACGCTGTGAGAACACCGTCCTCAACATCATCGGGCAATGATTCTCCTTTCAATCCTATGTTCGCGCCGCTGAAAAATAGGCCGGAACGCATAAGCGCATTGTCTTCCTCGGTCTGCTGCGAAGTATCCAAGTGGTTCAAGAACGTCACATAACTGCGTTTCTCCACATCATTATCACTCCAGAAGAATCCATGAGTGGCGAGGTGGATTATGTCAAAGGAGGAACCGTTGAGCGATTTGAATGATTCTTCAGTACCATTGACATCAGTTATCAAACGAGACTTATTGGCAAATCCTCGTGCAATTTCTTCTACTTCCGTTAAGGTCGCCGGGAGATATTTCACTCCATATCTCAGGTTCTCATTTGAAAAAGCTCTTGATGCGGATACGGGGTGATACTCCCCGGCGCGGCTCTCCGCAATCAGTTCATCCTTGTCTAAATCGTAGCGGAGGCCGCCATAAAGGACGGCAGTGTCGGCTTTACTATCTGTGCGCTGCTCCGCTAAGATTCGCGTTGAAGACAAGCGATATAAGTTATATTTATCGCTGATTATTTTGCCATCAAGTATAGGAGCATACTCTATACCAATTTTGTGTAGCTCTCTGTCGGCGGCGAAATAAATATTTCGTACTCCCTTCAATTCTTTTTCAAGCGGCTTCCAAATAAGATTATATATTGAGTCCGTCTCATAAAAGTCTTCTCGTTCCAATTCATTTAGACGACTTTCTTTGCATAACGGGATAATATGGGGATAATCATATCCTCTCCTGAGAGTTACAGCGCAATATCGAGGCTTTCCATCCATTGTCTTCACTGAATCGAGTCCCCAAACGACAGGAATATTATAAAACTCAATAGCAATATCATCATCTGAAAGAGCATCACGCACATCCTCCCAATTCACAGTTTTAGCGTTCATAAACTCAGCATAAGAGTTCACATGCTCTGTCAGGCGTTTGTCAATTTTCTCGATTTCTTGATTCATTGCTGTTCTCGCCGAATCATTGGTTTCAACCAAGAGCAACTGTTTGAGCCGACAAACTTGCCGATAATCATTCTGATCACCGGCATTGCCCGAAGTTAATATTGCGTCTCTTATTGCGTTGGTAGAGCGCAGCAATAATCCTTTTGACTCCAAAATATTATCATATATGGTTCCGTAATTATGAGATTTACCGCTTTCATAGATAATTAGATTGAGCATTGGGAGGAAATTCTCGAAATGCTTCCAGTATGTTGCCCGCTCAGAACCACTCATGAGTGCAAACATGCTATGAATGTTATCCCGGATTTCAAAAGAAAATTCAGTGCAGAAGTCGGATGCAGATGGATTATTGGACAAAAAAAGGCCTAACGCTACATTCATCCCTATTTGGTCTTTCTCATAAGGAACACGGCATAAAGCATAAGATTTCTGAAACCAATCCGAAGCTTTCTGGAATTTAGATTTTGCAAGATATAATATCCCTAAATTGTTATATGGCATCGGTTCGGATAGACTATATTCCTCAGCTACCTTAATGGCTTCCTTTATGGCCTTGATTGCATCGCTATAATATCCAAGTTGCTGATAAATTTGCGACGCATTATTCAGCATTGTTATATAAGGTATTATGCGGAACGTAATATATGATTTGTTCTCAAAATCTGCGGTGTTGAGTGTCGCAATCTCCTTTATATTTTCAGCAATCGTAGCTTTGTCGTTAAGATTTGATTTGGCTTGACGCAATGCCACATCCACCAGCATTTTAGCAACGGTATTATACCCCATTCCGGCCTGTACCAATGCGTCGTTAGACAAACACCTAATATAATCATCACCAAAATCCAAATTCTCCTCATACAAGATCTTAGCTTTACCATTATATAATGCAGCCTTATCTAAATTCTGCGTCTGAACATAAAGAACCGAAAGCGCATCAAATAATTGGCGAACAATCTTCTCATCCTTATATTTTGAATCGTCCAAGCTCTGCACCGCATTCAAATATATTTTCTCGGCTTCTCCTACTTTACCGGTATAAAGCTTGCATGTGCCAAGGCCCTTTTGCCATATAGCAATTTCGTTAGCTGGAGCATTCTGCTCACTCAATGTAGCAATAATACTTTCGTACACTGGGATTGCCTCATCGTATCTCTGAGCGATTGTAAGAGTAAGCGCATTCACACATTCTTGTGCGAATGAGTCTTTAATCAATTCAGATTGGGAAGCACCCATCTTTACAGCGATAGCCGTGGATACCAAGATGAGTGTGATTTTATAGATCCAGTTCTTCATCGGTAAGGCGATTTTCTGTTTCCTGTAAATATTGCACAGTGCGAGGAAATACACGCCCGCTATTTTTGTGTTGCATATTGATTGCCGACATATAGTATTCCTTAGCTTCATTTAATTTCCCTTGTAACTGGAATGCTCGTCCTCGATTATGAAGATAGATTGAATATTCATCAGACTCAACCCCAAAGAGTTTTAATGTAAATTCTTTGATTTTATCAAAATCCAGGTCTATGCCTTCCAACAAGTTCGATTTCAATTTGTCCACAGCCACGTCGTTCAAAGCCGAATAGAGTATGTTTTCAGGGGCATCGGGAATAGTCAAAAGATAGTTCAGTCGTTCATTGGAATAACGTAAGGCATCTTGAAATGCGCCCTTGTCAAAACTTGCACCATGAAGATTGGCAAGAATCCAAAGGTAGTAATCCTGTCCGCTCTCTTGATTAGAAGATATTGCATCGTGCATTTTCTTTAGTACAGCGATATTTTTATCCGTTTCTCCTTGAATATAGTAAGCACTTGATAGATGATGCCCTGCTTCGAACCATTCGTCATTGATAGATTCTGCATTGTTGAAGAAACTGGACAATCGTGGTAACGCCTCAATCACGTCTTGATTGAAGGTTATTGCCTGCGCCTGATTACTTATGATTGTTCTTTCATCGTCCGATAAGTTCAGAGCTGCAAGTTTTGCATTCAGAGAAAGTGCTTTAGCAAAATTCCCATTCTTGTTAAAGCTGTTGGCAGAAGAGTATAGTGCGTTCTTGTAAATTTTCAGATCATTGGCCTTTTCCCCAAAGCTCTTGATGTCTTGTAAAATATCGTCGGCTTCATACCATCTATCTGTTGTAATAATGGCCATCAAAAGATTGCTGGCCAACAGCCCATAAAGTTCTTCGCATTCTTCATTATTGGCTTTCAAAATTGACAATCCCTGATGGTAAGCATCAACCGCTTCGGTCGAATTGCCCATATCATTCAAAATATTCCCCCTCATATAAAGCGCATCAGCCATTGCCGGATGGCCATTACCTGCTTTTTCTGTGATGAATTTTATTGTTGCATCACTGACTTTAATTGCCTGATCATATAACTCGTAACGACGATGGAATTGCTCCAAACACCATAGTGGATAATAATTATATGTCTCAAATGGCTCTTCTTCCTTGGGCCAAAAGCCCCAAGCATCTGATAAATGAGCCGGTATTTCATTAAGCCATCCCTTATATTCGTAACATTCTTGAATACCGATAATCAAATTGCCAAAGGCATGAGTTGCGCCATTACGTATAGCCATGGATTTGACAATCCCTTCTTGAAATGTCGCCAACGCTTCATCATATTGTCCAAGCTCAATATACTCGTCTCCTAAGCCTCGCATAATTTCCATATATCCAATGGAATATGTGCCTAACGAAGTCTCACACAATCTTTTTGCTTCCAATAAATGAGTGATGGCTTTTTTATGGTTGAGAATTTCGCTGTTTAAGTAACCTCCAAGGTAATGATAATCAAACAACGAACTGTCAGGAAGCTGCGCTATCTCGGCATCAGAAATTTCGTTATATAGCTTTAGCCCCAAATCCATATCTTGAACCTCCAAAATATGACTAAGCCTTTCTGAAATTGTTGTCTGAGCCATAATTCCAAAAACGCAGAACACCGATGACAGCAATGCTGTCATTCGGTGCATCTGCTTCTTGATAAGAGCGTCTCCAATCATATTTAGCGAATAGGAGATATCGTTTATATGCCAATAGGCTCTTTAGTTGGTGAGTATGACGAAACGGTTATAAACCGGTCCGCGATTCACAATACGGATAGTGTAACGTCCTGTCCACGCAGGAACCCAACGCACATAGCAGTCATCACTATAGTCCGTATCGCTGGCAATTGGATTGCCATTCGAGTCATAAACATATAAGTCCAGATCAGTATCGCCGTCACCGGACACGAGAACTTCTGCCAATTGGTTTGCAACAAAACTTGCTGTGTAATCCATGTAGCTGTCGCCATTGACAGCTGCATAATCGCGAGACGGGCCGTTAATGTTGCCTCGTTGCGCTCCCTTGGCTTCTGCGTCAATATTGTCAATTAGGGCGAGCAGGTTGGGATCTCCGTCGGCAAACGCTTTCGCGTCGGCCAATACCGACTCATAGTCAAACGATACTTTCGCTTTCTTTCCATCAGCCTTAGTCTCATCCACGGCAGTCCCTTCTTTGGTGGCTTTAAGTGCTTGCGTGGGATTTTCCGAGAAAATCTGGAGAGCATCAAGCAATGCGAGCGTCGATTTGTTTTCATACCCGTAGCGGAGAACTTGATTTGCAAGTTTAACGGCAGCGAGAGATTCAGAGGTTTCACCCTTGACTTCCGGCTTTTCCTCCACGGTTTGTGCCATGCCGCTGACTGTAACGGCAATCATGCACAGGAATAATACTATCTTGTTCATATTTTTATTGATGTTGATTATTTACTTGGTTAATATCAGTACGACAAAACCTTCATACTGTTTGATTCTGTCTGTCAGGGATGATGAAGATGCCGGTGATTCTACATTTTCTTCAAGATTTATCTCTTCAGGGCAGGCTTCTATCAGATTCTTCAAGTATGAAGCTTTGATTGCATAATTTACATTTTCGGACTTGAAATAATCTCGGTTCAATCCGGAACTTGTTATTCCGACTACATTGCCGCCCATATCGAATAATGGGCCACCACTATTCCCAGGCTGAATTGGAACTGAAATTTGATAAACCCTCACATCACCGCCGATGCCGCTCTTAGAGCTAATCTTGCCATCTGTGAATTTGACTTCAGAGCCCATTACATCCGCCATAGGATAACCCATTGCGAAAACCTCGCTTCCGGTGTCTTTTGTGCGCGTCAGCAATCCATATGGGATAGGTCCATTGCCATTAAATGATTTGTCATCAATTTTTATTATTGCCAAATCATTCTGAGGGTCAGTGACAACCACCGATGCCGGATAGGAAACAGTTTCGCCATTGCGTGTGAAATTTGCTTGAAGTGCTGTTGTTCCATCTACGACATGGAAGTTAGTGGCAATATATCCGTTAGGATTCAGGAAGAAACCTGAGCCGTTTCCTTTCCAGCCATCGGATGCGCTTTTATCTTCGGGTAAATATTCCTGTGCAATGTTGCGTGGATCTACAACTTCCTGTACGGCCAATTGAGCAGCATCAATGACTATAGGAGTGGCAGTCCCATTATAGAGAGATAGTCCACATAATGAACCGTCGTAATAAATTCGTCCTGTTTGAATCAGTGGTTCATCATTGACATACATAGTGATTTTATCACCATTATTGACAACCATCAGTTTATTTACGTCAGGCTTGATTGCCGATGATTTTTTCCAGTCATCATTTTGAACTACTACGCCATTTTTCTTGTAAGTGAAGGAATACTGGTCTCCGGCGATAGAGAAAGCACAAAGATTATCCCAGTCCTTAAACCCGAAAAGAAGAGTAACTATGCCCTGTCCGGGGTTTCTTTGGTTTGTAAGTACACTGATTATATTATCGCTCATCGGTGCGAAACCGGTATAAATGCCACCTGACACGGTACGTTCCGGATTGGCTTGCATGGAAATAGATTCAGCATCATTTACCTGCACTATACCGGGTTGACCTTGAAATTCCCAAGCTTCACGATTGCGCTCAAAGTCTTCGTTATAAACCAAGAAAACCATTTGGTCTTCGGTCAATTGAAGATATTTATTGTTATGGAGTTGTCCCTTTTCGTATTTTGCGACAGTGGCATATTTGCCATCAGGATAATACTGTATCATATCTCCATTAGGGATGCCCATAACGAAAAACGCTTCTGACTTGATGTTGCCATCCGGATAATAGTAGGTTACAGGGCCATTGGGGAGATTGTTGTAGTAATAGGTCTTTTCTGAAACCTTACCATTCTTATGATACAGAGTCTGAGTGCCTTCAAGGAATGTCTTACCCTCATCGTCGTAATCTATGAAGATTGGATATTGTTCCGATTGCAATTCTCCACTTATAAAGTAATCTTTAACGACACCTTTAGGCTTATTGGGTGCGGAATATGTGATTAGACGATAATATGACGCTTGTTTAGGATCACAGCGATTCCACTTCTCGTCAAAATATTCTCTAACCTGCTGACCTATTTTGGGAGAATATCCGGATTTTATTTCTGTTATGCGCTCTACCTGTTGTCCTTTTTGGATATAGGTCACTTCCCCGGTATAGGACGTAAATTTGCCGGTGTAAGGTGCGTCATTAACCATGTAACCAACAAATAATGAGCCATTACCCCATCGTAGAGTGCCATTTCCATGCATTCGATAATTGATAAATTCTCCTTCGTAAGAGTTGCCGTTGTCATCTCTCAAGGTTCCAGTGCCTGTCAACTGTCCGTTCACGAAAGTTCCTGTTTTGACAGACCCATCCATGTGTGTGAACGTGCCTTTGCCCTCTCGGATACCGTTTCGGTATGAACCCTCATACTTTGATTCAAACTTACCGCCCTTGTACTTGGTGGCGATTCCTTGTCCATGAGCCTTGCCTCCCTTGGATGAGCCAGACCATGTGAATGTGACCCCAGGCGAATAATAAGGGTCAAGCAACTGGACATTATTGCCACAGTCAACCCATTTATCTTCTAATGTGTAGGTCTGAGCCTTTCCCCATAAAAATGAGGTCAGGATAATGATTAGTGTTGTTAATGCAGTTCTCATATGATATTATGTATATTCTTTTTTAGTTGCCATAGACACAAGAAGCGTGAACCAATACAATGCTATCATACTGAGGCTCTGGACTGCCCATTTACGAATAACAAGTAAAAAGCTCACGCTTTTGGGTATATGGAACAGTCTTGAGAACTGCGATATACACATCAGCGTGAGCGCCATTGCCTGCCATCTGCGTAGATTTGAAAATTGTCCAGATTTCTTTGATAGAAAAACAATGACAAGTCCAATAAGCTAACTATACTTGTTATCAATAGAATAGTCGATGCTTAACTTGCGGTGTCTTTTCGGCTTTTGCCCCGATTTTCTCAAAAAGTACACCTTTTGTACCCCGAATCATGAACAGTAGGATAGGTGTAAATGTTAAGGGATGTGTATGGCGATTTTCAAATTATCACACCCCGAATTATATTTGCGCAAAATTAGAATTGTATGGCAAATTTAGAAAATCGCAAGAAGCAGAATCCCAAGCTCCAGCAGTCGGAATTGAGCGACGGTCGTGCCAGCCTGTACCTTGAATATTATCTCGGCAGGACTGAATCGCCCGTACTTGACGATGACGGTAATCAGGTGTTCTACACCGAGGGAGCGATGGCGGGAAAACCGAAATACAAAATCAAGCACTCCCGCAAGAAAGAAAATCTCAACCTCTACATCTGGCTGCATCCCCGCAACCAACAGGAGCGGATGCAGAACAAGAACACTCTCGCTTTGGCAGAGAAGATACGCTTTGAGCGTGAGCAGTCGTTCTTGGAGGACAGGGAGGGTTATCGTCTCCGCAAGGATATGGATGAGGACTTTCTTGAGTTCTGCAAGGAGTTCATCAAATCCCCGTCGCTAACAAAATACACCCGCATAACGCTCAAACACGGACTGCAAAAGTTCATGGACTTTCTCGCCGGAACACCGAGGTATTCCCTCTATAAGAAAAATCTGAAGATGACGCAGCTCACCGTTGACATGGTGGCGGCTTATGTGGAATATCTGAAAGAGAACGGGACGGGCGACGGTCCGAAAATCTATTTCCGAATGTTCAAGCGCATGGTTACGGCTGCCGTTGACAAAGACCTCATCAAGAAAAATCCTTGTCGTGGGTTCGTGCTGAAAAACGACAACATGACACTGCAAAAAGAGATTCTTCTGCCGGAGGAGATACAGCAGCTTGTGGCGACGCATTTCGATGGCGAGAAGGGAGAGATTCACCGTGCCTTCATCTTCGGTCTATATACCGGGGTGCGTTGGTGCGACACAAACCAGCTCACATATCGCAATGTGGATTACTCCACAAAGACACTACGTTTCCAGCAGCAGAAAACAAAAGACCACAGCAGCCGCAGCTGGGTAATCGTTCCGTTGAACGACACACTTATCCGTCTGATTGGTGAGCCGAGTGATGACAACTTTGATGAGCGTGTGTTCAAGCTGCCGCATTACAACATCTGCAACCTATACCTTCGGAAATGGGTGAAGGAGGCCGGTATCAAGAAGAAAATCACATGGCACTGCGCCCGGCACAGTTTCGCTGTGAATGTCCTTACCAAAGGAGCGAACATAAAAACGGTGTCAAGCCTCCTCGGACATACCTCCATAAAGATGACGGAGCGATACCTCCATGTCGTTGACAGCCTCAAACAGGATGCAATCGACTCTCTCGGAGAAATCAATTATGCACCGATGTAATGTAAATCACTATCCTACCCGAAGTCGATAAGTCCGCTGTGGTTTATCGGCTTTTTCTTTTCGCCGCCAATCTCCATGAAAACAAAACGGAAAAAATGGAGCATGAAAATCGGCAATGGGGATTACGACTTTGGAGTAAGACCAACCTAATATTCGGCGAGGGTTTTCAGCAGCTAAATCAATTTCGCGCTGCTGAAAACATACCTCGCCGAATCCCGACGGATTCCGTTCCGACTGATAAAATTTGACGGCTTGACGGCACCGAATTATTGTGGATTCCATGCAGAAAGGATAACTATAATCGTGATAGAATAGCCATTTACATACTGCACCACATCAATATAGGCAAAATCCCACTCTTTGCGGTGAGGAAGAACTGGATTTGGCGAAAGATAGTTGAGGAATTGGGAGAGAGTGTACGATGCTCTCCGTAGGCGATGTTTGACTAACGCACATCGCCTCAATCAGTTGTCTATTGACATCTTGATTGCAAGGAGACTGTTGGCACATCATGATGTATTGACGTATGAACGTACTGACGTATTGATGTAATGATGAACGAATGTCATGACGTAATGACGTATTGATATATGAATGCACTAACGTATGGAACACCTGAATGTTTGAACTAATGATTGAATGATTAGGTGAATGAGTGATTGAATGACTAATCATCTAAATGATTTGATGACTGAATGATTGATCATTCAGTTGATTGACGGATTGGCGACCTATTCAGCGGAGAAAGATATTGTCTGTAAAAAAATTCGCCGCATTACACATTTATGTGAAATATTAGTCGTATCTTTGCGTTGTAATAATAAAAGCACCCCTACGAATATGAGCGAAGTTGAACTGGTGCTCGTCAACGACACCGACAAATGTACCATATACACAATTCAGTTTGCCGCTGAATCTGAAACCGAGTATGAGCGGTTTTACTCAAAATTCATCGCCGATGCGAAGCTTAATCAAGACCTGCTGCGTATCGTGCAACTCGTTGATAAGATTGCCGACGAGGGAGCTTTGGAACGTTTCTTCCGCCCGGAGGGTAAGATGCGCGATTCGGTCGTCGCACTCCCGATACTTCGCTCAAAACTCCGACTTTATTGTCTCCGGCTTTCCGACCAAATCCTTATCCTCGGCAACGGAGGAGTGAAAAACTCTCGCACTTACGAAGAAGACGATTCCTTGCGCGGTTATGTCCTCACTCTCCAAAAATTCGAGGAACTTCTCAAAGAGGAGCAACGTGACGGAACGGTGACAATAACCGCAAAAACCATAGACACCGACAAAACTTTTGAGCTATGAAGGATATTAGAAACCGATATCGCGAAATGGTGGCACAAGTGCCGCAGCCGATAAAAGATGAAATCGACCTATCCTTTGCCATTTCCAACAGGATAGATACTCTGATGAAAGAACGCGGACTCTCAAAGAAACAATTTGCCGATGCCCTTGGCAAACGCCCCGGTGAAGTTACCCGCTGGCTCAGCGGACAGCACAACTTCACAATCTCGACCCTTGCGATGCTCTCCTCCTTTTTCGGCAAATCTATAATCTCCGTGTAATTATGGCAAATGAATCGCTGTCAGCGGCCAAAGCCGCCAAAAACGATGAGTTCTACACCCAATACTATGACATCGAGCGCGAGATAAGTGCTTACCTTGAGTACAACCCCGATGTATTCAGAGGCAAGAAGATTTTACTTCCTTGTGATGATCCCGAATGGAGCAACTTCACGCTCTATTTCGCGCAACATTTTCAGACTCTCGGACTGAAAAAGCTCATTTCTACATCTTATGCGCCCGAAAGCAAGAAATACAAGACACCTTACCAACCCTCGCTGTTTGAACAGGACGCTCCGCAGTTCGACCCGGCAAAGACTTCCATACGCGGTAAAATCTTTGTCCTCGACCACGACATTGACGGTGACGGACGCATAGACTTCCACGACCTTGAATGGCGATACCTTAATGGTGACGGAGACTTCCGCAGCCCGGAAGTCACAGCCCTGCGCGATGAAGCCGATATCATAGTCACCAATCCGCCGTTCTCCCTCTTCCGTGAGTTCCTCGCATGGATAGTTAAAGCCGATAAGCAATTTGTGATTATCGGAAATATGAATGCGTTGACATATAGAGAAGTATTCCCCCTTATCAAAGACAATAAAATTTGGTTGGGCAATGGATTTCATAATGGTAACGCATATTTTCGTCCTATCGGCGAAAGGGAGTACGCGAGTGGCGTAAAGGATGAAACCACCGGGTTAGTAAAATTCAGAAACTGCTGTTGGTTTACTAATATTGACCACGGTCGCCGCCATCAGCCGTTGTCCTTGATGACAATGGAGGAAAATATCATGTATTCCAAGCACAAAGAGATACGCGGCAAAGGTTATGCACATTACGATAACTACGATGCTATCGAAGTGCCGTACACGGATGCAATTCCATCTGACTATGACGGCGCAATGGGCGTACCCATCACTTTCCTTGATAAATATTGCCCGGAGCAATTTTCAATCTTAGGGATAAC
>JAETNO010000060.1 GCA_021768245.1 Bacteroidaceae bacterium
GAGGAAGGTCCCCCACACTGGTACTGAGACACGGACCAGACTCCTACGGGAGGCAGCAGTGAGGAATATTGGTCAATGGGCGAGAGCCTGAACCAGCCAAGTCGCGTGAAGGATGAAGGATCTATGGTTTGTAAACTTCTTTTATATGGGAATAAAGTGAGGAACGTGTTCCTTTTTGTATGTACCATATGAATAAGCATCGGCTAACTCCGTGCCAGCAGCCGCGGTAATACGGAGGATGCGAGCGTTATCCGGATTTATTGGGTTTAAAGGGTGCGTAGGTGGTTAATTAAGTCAGCGGTGAAAGTTTGTGGCTCAACCATAAAATTGCCGTTGAAACTGGTTGACTTGAGTATATTTGAGGTAGGCGGAATGCGTGGTGTAGCGGTGAAATGCATAGATATCACGCAGAACTCCGATTGCGAAGGCAGCTTACTAAACTATAACTGACACTGAAGCACGAAAGCGTGGGGATCAAACAGGATTAGATACCCTGGTAGTCCACGCAGTAAACGATGATTACTAGCTGTTTGCGATACACAGTAAGCGGCACAGCGAAAGCGTTAAGTAATCCACCTGGGGAGTACGCCGGCAACGGTGAAACTCAAAGGAATTGACGGGGGCCCGCACAAGCGGAGGAACATGTGGTTTAATTCGATGATACGCGAGGAACCTTACCCGGGTTTGAACGCATATTGACAGCTCTGGAAACAGAGTCTCTAGTAATAGCAATTTGCGAGGTGCTGCATGGTTGTCGTCAGCTCGTGCCGTGAGGTGTCGGCTTAAGTGCCATAACGAGCGCAACCCTTATCACTAGTTACTAACAGGTCATGCTGAGGACTCTAGTGAGACTGCCAGCGTAAGCTGTGAGGAAGGTGGGGATGACGTCAAATCAGCACGGCCCTTACATCCGGGGCGACACACGTGTTACAATGGTGGGGACAAAGGGCAGCTACCGTGTGAGCGGATGCTAATCTCCAAACCCCATCTCAGTTCGGATCGAAGTCTGCAACCCGACTTCGTGAAGCTGGATTCGCTAGTAATCGCGCATCAGCCATGGCGCGGTGAATACGTTCCCGGGCCTTGTACACACCGCCCGTCAAGCCATGGGAGTTGGGGGTACCTAAAGTCCGTAACCGCAAGGATCGGCCTAGGGTAAAACCGATGACTGGGGCTAAGTCGTAACAAGGTAGCCGTACCGGAAGGTGCGGCTGGAACACCTCCTTTCTGGAGCGCAGAGTTCGTTATCAAGTTGACTCAGAGGTATTAGTTAACTTGTACTACGGTTGAATATGTATAAAATATAGATCTACCGGCAATAAAGTGTCGGCAAGAGAGAAAAATGATGCTGAGGGAAACCAAGGCAAAGTTGACAGTCCTATAGCTCAGTTGGTTAGAGCGCTACACTGATAATGTAGAGGTCGGCAGTTCAACTCTGCCTGGGACTACAGAATCTCTGAGAGAGAATTTTGGGGGATTAGCTCAGCTGGCTAGAGCATCTGCCTTGCACGCAGAGGGTCAACGGTTCGAATCCGTTATTCTCCACAAAAAGTTACCGAGACATCAGAAACGTAAAGTAACGACAAGATCTTTGACATGATGGACAACGTAAAATAAAGTAACAAGAGCAAGCTGAAGATATATCAATCCGATTTACCCCTGTGGTAACCGGAAATAAGAAAGTAAGCAAGGGCAGACGGTGGATGCCTTGGCTCTCGGAGGCGACGAAGGACGTGATAAGCTGCGATAAGCTGGGGGGAGATGCAAATAATCTTTGATCCTCAGATTTCCGAATGGGGCAACCCGGCAGGTTGAAGGCCTGTCATCCCGTAAGGGAGGCGAACGTGGGGAACTGAAACATCTAAGTACCCATAGGAGGAGAAAATAAGAATGATTCCGCAAGTAGTGGCGAGCGAACGCGGAAGAGCCCAAACCGGTATTGTTTAGGCAATACCGGGGTTGTAGGACCACGCTGTGGCAAGAACTTAGGAAAGTGGAACACTTTGGAAAAAGTGATCGTAGAGGGTGAAAATCCCGTACACGACTTTCTAACGAAGCCTAGTGGTATCCTGAGTAGCGCGGAGCACGAGAAATTCTGTGTGAATTAGCGGGGCCCATCCCGTAAGGCTAAATACTCCCGAGAGACCGATAGCGAACCAGTACCGTGAGGGAAAGGTGAAAAGAACCTCGAACAGAGGAGTGAAATAGACCCTGAACCCGTCTGCCTACAAGCGGTCGGAGCAACGTAAGTTGTGACGGCGTGCCTTTTGCATAATGAACCTACGAGTTACTTTCTCCGGCAAGGTTAAGTATTTCAGATACGGAGCCGAAGCGAAAGCGAGTCTGAACAGGGCGACATAGTCGGAGGGAGTAGACGCGAAACCAAGTGATCTACCCATGGTCAGGTTGAAGGTTAGGTAACACTAACTGGAGGACCGAACCGGTAAGCGTTGAAAAGCTTTCGGATGAACTGTGGGTAGGGGTGAAAGGCTAATCAAACTTGGAGATAGCTCGTACTCCCCGAAATGCATTTAGGTGCAGCCTTTATTTAGTATAGCATGAGGTAGAGCGACTGATTGGATGCGAGGGCTTCACCGCCTATCAAGTCCAGATAAACTCCGAATGCGTGCTATATATTGATAAGGAGTGAGGGCGCGGGTGCTAAGGTCCGCGTCCGAGAGGAGAAGAATCCAGACCATCAGCTAAGGTCCCCAAATAACAGTTAAGTTGAACTAACGAAGTCAGACTGCAGAGACAGCTAGGATGTTGGCTTGGAAGCAGCCATTCATTTAAAGAGTGCGTAACAGCTCACTAGTCGAGGAGTTTGGCGTGGATAATACTCGGGCATAAACTGTTTACCGAAGCTATGGATCCAGAGTAATGGATGGTAGGGGAGCATTCCAGTGGCGTTGAAGGTGAGGGATAACCCTTGCTGGAGTAGCTGGAAAAGCAAATGTAGGTATAAGTAACGATAAAGGAAGTGAGAAACTTCCTCGCCGAAAGACTAAGGTTTCCTGATCAACGTTAATCGGATCAGGGTAAGTCGGGACCTAAGGATAAGCCGAACGGCGATTCCGATGGAAGAATGGTTTAATATTCCCATACTACTTTATAGAGCGATGTGGAGACGGAGAAGTGACAGTCCTGCCAACTGACGGAATAGTTGGTTAAAGGGTGTAGACGTTGATCGCGGTAGGCAAATCCGCCGTGAGAGTCGAACCTGAGAGTATGCCGAGTACTTGTACAAGGCAATATGGATGTAAACAGGCTCCCTAGAAAATCCGCTAAGCATATCTATAGAGTACCCGTACCGTAAACGGACACACGTAGTTGGGTTGAGAATACTGAGGCGCTCGAGTGATTCACGGTTAAGGAACTAGGCAAATTGACCCTGTAACTTCGGGATAAAGGGTCCCTGTCAGCGATGGCGGGGCGCAGAGAATAGGTCCAGGCAACTGTTTAACAAAAACACATGGCTGTGCGAAATAGAAATATGAAGTATACAGCCTGACACCTGCCCGGTGCTGGAAGGTTAAGAGGAGAGCTCATCGCAAGAGAAGGTTTGAATTGAAGCCCCAGTAAACGGCGGCCGTAACTATAACGGTCCTAAGGTAGCGAAATTCCTTGTCGGGTAAGTTCCGACCTGCACGAATGGTGTAATGATCTGGACACTGTCTCAACCGTGAGCTCGGTG
>JAETNO010000028.1 GCA_021768245.1 Bacteroidaceae bacterium
GGCAACCTCGGCAGGGCGGTGGAACTTGCCGACCCCAAGACCGGGGAAATCAAGAGATGCCTCGTGAGCATAGACAGGCTCACCAATGAAATCGAGTCAATGCCGATAGACAACATCTATATCCGGCGCAAAGTGGCGAACATAGAACTCGACATGCAGGCAGTCGGCATACTGAAGAACGGCGGCACCATACGGGCGCAGAGCGTCGAACTGCCAAACGGCGCGAAATTTGTCGCCGACCTGCAATACAACGTATCCAAACGTGATGTCGTTTTCGTCAACTCCGATCTCTACCGCCAGTTGCAGGGACAACAGAACAGCCGCCCGCAACAAGACCAGTGGCACAATGCCGACGGCACTGTCAAACGCCTTGCCCACTGGTGCAAGATAGAACTGAGCGAACAGCAGCAGAATGACTATCTTGCCGGTAAGAAAGTCCTCGTGGGCGAGGCAAAAGACAAATTCGGCAACGACTGCACCGTCTATTTCCAGTATGACCCGGAAAAGCGCGCACCTGTAACCACGCGGATATATCCAGACCGCAACAATGTGGTGGGCATCGCCGAAGAAAGCAGGACACAGATGGCTGTCAACAATGACGGTGCCACAAACGAGGCCACCAAGAACGTGAAAGAGCCTCTCCAGCGCGGACAGACCGCGCCAAAGGACGAGAACCAGCAAAGGCAGCAGAAGCCCAAAGGTCCCAGACCCTGACAGCCTCTCACCATCCGTCCACAATCAACATACACTGTGATTCAACCGATACGGTAGCCGGGTTATGACTGTAATCCCGACCACTGAATCCACGTCACGTCCGTAAATATCCCGTCCGGCAACCGTATCACCCAGACAAGTTATCCCTACGGCACGGGGATAAGGGCAATCCTGTCCCCGTGCCTTCAATAAATTCACCCTAAACCCACATTAAATTATGATCCTTATTATCTGCGAGAGCATTCTCGCCACCAAGACCGTCGCCATAGCACTTGGCGCAAACAACGAGACAAGCGAGGGCATCCACACCTCAGGTACATTGACAGTTGCCACAGTGCCGCCCCGTTTCATCCGCCACACGCCCCTCGGTGAGATGGCTGACGGAAAAAGTCCGTTCATCCCGGAGAAATTCAGGATGTCCGTCACCGACAAGGAACTGGAACGCGAGCTGAAGCCCCTGTTCCGTGAGGCATCCGAAGTGGTGTTCGCCTCCGACGGCGGAGCCGACGCACAGGCGCGCTTCTTCAACATCTGCCGCCACTTCCGTGTGGGCTGTCCCCGAAGCCGTATGTGGATGACCCGGCTCAGCTACGGCGCAATCCGCGGGGCATTCCATTTCCGTGAGTCGGGCCGTCACCTCCACCGCCTCGCCCAGACCGGACTCGTGTCAAAAGGTATGGATATGCTGTTCGGCTACAATATCAACCAGACCTTACTGCACTTCGGGATTCCCGCCTGCAACCTAACCCGTCAGGAGGCTGTCTCGCTCTTGTATCTCGGAGAACTCTCCGACCATATAGACTATGTGCAACTGCCGGCAAATCCCGCATATTCAATCCTCGTCAACGCAAACAGCGGCACGGTGTTCGAGTCCGCAGAGTCATGGGACGATGAGGCGGATGCAGGAGCCGCGCTCGAATCCGTACCCACAGGCGAAACAGTACCCGCCACACTGACCATAGAGGAGACCGACAGGTTCAACATGCGTTTCCACACGCTCCTGACACTCCAGATGGACGCCTTCAACAATCTCGGCTTCATGCCCGGCAAGACGCTGAAAGTTGCGCAGAAACTTTATGACAGGGGGCTTATATCGTCACCTCTGACCGACTGCCCGCACCTTCCCGAAAAACTGCGGGGCCACATCATGACGGTGTTCCCCGATGCCGGAGGCTACCTGTGGGGAGACAACGGGGCGACAATCGACAGCCACGCCGACCGCCCTGTGGAGTCAAGAGCGTTTTCCGATGTCATCTGCAATCTCACGACAGTGGCAGGCTGTGTCGATGAGTTCATGCACACCGGTGTGCCGTACACGAAGGAGACAAACGATTACGGCAGCGCGATGGGCAGTCTTGTTAACAAGGGACTCGCCATGCTTGACGGCGACGGGATATACCTCACCCCCGAAGGGCAGGCAATCTATGACCAGTTTTTCGGACACGAGATAGCCGAGATGATACTGACATGGCAGTTCGAGGCGAACTACCTCTACGAAGGCGACCAGACCGGACGCGGTGTAATCGAAGGCTTCTCCGGCGCGCTTCTTGACCTGATCGGCGAACTTGACCCCGGATGCGGGGCATAATCCGCTGTCTCCGGCATTCCTATCCAAAAATAATCGGCACTACATAGCTGAAAATCGGATAGAAATCGCTAACTTTGCCACTGAATCGCAGTCATAATTTATTTTGATTGTGGATTTAGTGGTGAGGCAGCGGGAGGGATACATGATGACCTCAGCCGAGGTCTGCGATTTTCTCCATATAGGCAAGACAACCCTGCAATCGCTCAGAAACAACGGAAAGATAGGCTATATCAGAATAGACGACGGAAGCGTAAGGTATCCTGTGATAGAAATTATCCGTTATATGGAGTGTAATGGCATTCATTCTAATAGTGCCGCCTATGGGGAATGAGATTATAACCAAATCGGATATGCGTATTATCGCAGCCCGTTCGCAATCACAAAAAGCGTTTGAGGCAGTCGGTATAATACGAGACAGCCATCACCCAGTGCTTGGTGGCATCTGTTTTCTTGATGACAAGGAAGTTGCAGAACACCTAAAAGTGACAAGGCGGACAGTACAGAACTATCGGGACCGGGGGATTCTGTCATATTATATGATATGTGGCAAATGCCTCTATCCTGAGCATGAAATACAACAGATGCTTGACGAGAATTTCCATCCGGCATATTACGATTAAGCAGCAAACAAATGATGAGCGGCAACCGAGAATTTAACTCGATTGCCGCTCTGTCATTTATGTGACATTACGATTTTTTGGGTCGTCCGCGCTTAGGCAGGGGAGGACGCTCGAACGTGGTTGGCTTCTCTGGCAACGGTTTGATGTCAACTTTCAGACTGTCGAATTTATCTCTCATGCGTCCCATATCTTCGGATACGGTCTGGTCAAGCATTGTGGCATAAATCTGAGTCGTGGCAATGTCTTTATGCCCCAGCATCTTCGACACTGTTTCGATAGGCACATGATTGTTGAGCGACATTGTAGCGAACGTATGGCGCGCGATATGGGTTGTCAGATGCTTCTTGATGTCCGCTTTTGATGCTATCTCATCAAGATACGAGTTCATGCGCTGGTTTGAGATGACCGGGATTACGGTATCCTTTTCCACAACACGGGGATGGCTCCTGTATTTCTCCATCAGTCTGCGCGGTATCTCCAGTATCGGGATAACGCTCATCTCGTCTGTTTTCTCACGGGCCTTGCGTATCCACATCTCTCCTTTGTCATCAGTGACGATATGTTCGCGTTTGAGGGTTGAGATGTCTGCGAACGCCAGTCCTGTGAAGCAGCAGAACACGAAAGTATCGCGCACGAGGTCGAGACGGGGAAGTTCGCTGAGGTCAAGCTCTATGATACGCTGGAGTTCGGTCTCAGTCAGTTTTTCCCTCTTCGGCTTTGTGCGTACATAGCGTTTGCCTACGAATGGATCATCGTCAATCCATTTGTTCGCGATGCCGGTGCGTACCACGCTTTTGAGATAGCGGATATAACGGACGGCGGCATTGTTGGCACAACCCTTCTTTATTCGCAGGAAATGCTCGAAGTCGTCAACCATTCCGGAAGTCAGTTTCTTCATCGGAATATCTTTCACATCCTGATTGTCGATGAGGAATTCCTCCAGATACTTTACGCATCGCTCCCAACGCAGGCGCGTACCCTCGCAGATGTCGCCGCGCTCGTTCCTGTCCTTGACCTTCTTGTTCAGCTCTCTGAACGCTTCACAGAGCATCGTCGGCTTTTGCAGCTTGCCGAGGAAGGCTTTTTTAAGGGTGTCGGGATTTACCATCTCATCACGCATCACGAGCTGATTGTGTATCTCGCAGATTTTGGTACGGATGGTGTCAAGATAACGGTTCAGTTCAAGGTCTTTCTTTGTTTTACCTTTCGACTGACCTTTGGACGCGTCCCAGTTGGCGGGGGCTACATACCTGTTGGTATATACCTCCGCACGTTGCCCATTCATTGTTATTCGTAACAGAATGGGAAATTCGCCCTCCTTGTTCGGGCGGCTTCTCCTGACCATGAAGTTCAGAGAGAAGTAACACTCATTGGATAATTTCATTTGTCATGTGGCTTTAATGGTTAAACTAAAGATACATAATTTTTCTCGGTTATACAAACTGTAAATCCGAAGGACAAATGAAATTTCCGGGTTTGCGAGGTGGCAAAACAACCAAATCCACGAATAATGTAGAATTGCCACCTCGAATTGCCACCTTTTCATAACTATTTTTAACTATGACGATAGCTAAAAATGCGTCAAGGAACAGCTGAGGACAATATGCCTAACAAACTCTGGCTGATGTTCAGGATTATTCTTTTGCCACCTGCAACCACCCTGCGAGGTGGCAGATATATAATGGTTTCTATCCTTGTAAGGCTTTGAAAAATAATGAAATATAGTCTTTCGAGGTGGCAAATTATGGTGGGAATTTTATTGCCACCTTTTTGCACACCCGCAGTTTCAATATTTTGCGCCGGACGGGGACAAGGGTAAAAAGAAAAACCTCTGAAAATCAACGATTTTCAGAGGAATTCGTCGGTCTGATAGACCCTTCTGTGACCCCGGAGAGGCTCGAACTCTCGACCCAAATTATCCTGTTCGTTTAAACTTTAAACCAAATATAAAAACATTCTAACACACTTTTTCAAGAATCTCATAAGACAACTACAGCTCATCATTGGATTAATGAATCAGTTCTAAATTAGTATGATTTGAATTTAATACATTAAATACCCAATAGAGGGAAACATCCATTTGAGTTAAATCCAAACATATTTTAAAAACAAGAATCACCGATAGAAACAATGTGATGCTCCCCACTCATCTGGCTGAAATAGGAAGACACAATCAGAATAAGACATATACTTAGATGCAAAAACACAAAAATAGCAGCTACAATAGTCGTAATTTAAAGAAATTTCGTATATTTGCAAGCTGAAAATTGGGCGCTGCCCGATTTCCGGCATAATGACCAATCAGGAAACATATTAACTAACTCTTTTAAATACATCACTTTAACACATGCAAAGCAAAGGATCTTTGGGAAGTGTTGTTGCAGGTGTAATCGCCATTTTCATGGTGCTTATCTGCCTGTTCTACCTTTCGTTCACGTTGGTTACCAACCATTACGAGAAGAAAGCTGAAGAATATGCTACGGTAGAGGCCGCCAAGGACAACAACAGCCCTGAAACTAAACGTAAAGCCTATAGCGAGTATATCAAGAATATCGCTAACGAGAAGGTTTATTTAGGTTATACTTTCAATGAAGTACAGAAACTCGGCGTAGGCCTCGGTCTTGACCTCAAGGGCGGTATGAACGTCACCCTCCAGGTTTCAGTTCCCGATATCCTTCGCTCCATGGCCAATGCCGAGGGCAATCCATATTTTGAACGCGCGGTAGAAAGCGCAGATTCAATCACCCGTGCCAATAAGAGCAACGATTTCATCGATGTGTTCTGCGACGAATACCGCAAGCTTGACCCCCAGGGAGACCTTTCAGTGGTGTTCAAGGATCAGGTGAAGCGCGGCGACAATCTCGGAGCTGTCAAGAACTCCCTCCGTCAGGAAGTGAAAGACCGTGTCAGCAGTTCGACAAACGTGCTCCGCACACGTATCGACCAGTTCGGTGTCGTTGCCCCCAACATCCAGGAACTTGAGAAGGACGGACAGATTCTTCTCGAACTCCCGGGCGTAAAAGAGCATGACCGCGTGCGCGAACTTCTCAAATCAAGCGCGAACCTCGAATTCTACGAGACCACCCAGTTCAATGAAATCGCACCCCTCCTTCAGAATCTCGACAATGCACTCCGGGCCGACTCGACAAACAACGGCAAGGGACTTTTCGACTATTTCCTTCAGGTAGGCTCACCCTCAATAGGCGTAGGTGCGGCAACTGAGACAGCCCGCGACACCATCGATGCCATTCTCGCTTCAAACGTGGCCAAAGGCATCCTCCCCGCCAACCTCAAACTGGCATGGGAATTCAAACCGGAAATAGTTCAGATTGACGACTCTGTACGCGGCAAACGCAACGTGAGCATCTATCAGCTCGTGGCCCTCAAGACCACCAACGGCAAAGCAGCCCTCAGCGGCGACGTCATCACATCGGCCACCAGCGACTACGATGCGATGAACGGCGGTAACTACGTGTCCATGAACATGAAACCGGACGCAGCACGCCAGTGGGCACGCATCACGGCAGCCAACCTCAACAAGCAGGTGGCCATCGTGCTCGACAATCAGGTTTACTCGGCTCCCAACGTAAACTCAGTGATTGAGGGCGGCCGTTCACAGATTACAGGAAACTTCACCACCGACGAAGCCAAGGACCTTGCCAACGTGCTCAAGAGCGGTAAGATGGCTGCCAAAGTCGACATCATCTCAGACACCGTAATCGGTCCGTCGCTCGGAGAGCAGGCTATCCACGACGGCATGTGGTCATTCATCATCGCAATCGTGCTTCTGATGATTTTCATGTGCCTCTTCTACGGCTTCATCCCCGGACTCATCGCGAACATAGCATTGGTGTTCAACATCTTCTTCACTTTCGGTATCCTTGCCTCGTTCCAGGCAGTGCTCACGCTTTCCGGTATCGCCGGTATCGTGCTTGCCCTCGGTATGGCAGTTGACGCCAATGTGCTTATCTACGAACGTTCGAAAGAAGAACTCCGCGCCGGGAAGAGCGTCCGCACGGCAATCGCCGACGGTTACTCAAATGCCTTCTCCGCAATCTTCGACTCCAACCTCACATCAATCATCACCGGTGTAATCCTCCTCCTCTTCGGTACAGGTCCCATCAAGGGCTTCGCCACCACTCTTATCATCGGTATCATCTGTTCATTCTTCACGGCTGTCTACCTCACACGCCTTATATATATAATGTGTGCAAAGACAAAGCCTTTCGAAAAACTCACTTTCGCCACTCCGCTTTCATCGAAGATGTTTACCAACACAAAAATCAACTTCCTCGGTGCCCGTAAGGTCAGCTTCGGTATCGTAGGCGCGGTTGTGCTTGTCGTTATCATCTCCTTCTTCGCACGTGGCCTCAACCAGGGCATCGACTTCTCCGGTGGCCGCAACTACGTGGTTCAGTTTGACCATCCCGTGAAAACTCACGAACTTCAGGCCAAACTCGCTCCCCTCTTCGACGGTGCGCAGCTCAGCGTCATAACAATCGATGATGACACCAAGGTCCGCATCTCCACCAACTACAAGATTGACTCCGACGACGAAGGCGTGGATACAGAAATCACAAAGATTCTCTACGACGGACTCCAGTCAGAACTCAACGGAATGAGCATCGAAGACTTCTCGACAACAAATGAGAATATCGGCATCATGTCGTCGATGAAAGTCGGCCCGACAGTGGCAAACGACATGCGCACCGACGCTTACATCGCCGTCATCCTCGCGCTTCTCGCAATGTTCTTCTACATCCTGCTCCGTTTCCGCAACATCGCGTTCTCAATCGGTGCACTTGCAGCCGTAGCATTTACCGCATTCACCATCATAGGTTTCTATTCGCTCTTCTGGGGTGTGTTCCCATTCGCTATGGAAATCGACCAGTCGTTTATCGCCGCAATCCTTACGGTAATCGGTTATCAGATCAACGACACCGTGGTTGTGTTCGACCGTGTACGTGAAAACGTAGGGCTCTATCCCAAGCAGGATTTCTTCACCACTATCAACTCATCAATCAACTCCACTCTCGGACGTACGGTGATGACATCATGCTCGACCCTCCTCGTGCTTCTCTGTATCTTCATACTCGGTGGCGACTCTATCCGCTCATTTGTATTCGCCATGATATTCGGCGTAATCATCGGTACACTCGCTACAATCTATGTCGCATCGCCGGTAGCTTATCTCACTGACGCACGCCGCAACCGCAAGGCTGCCAAAGCAGCATAATCCACAGAAATTCATAAATACACTTCTACAGCAGAGGGGCGTCCCGAATCGGGACGCCCCTCTGCTGTAGAAGTGTATTTTACACATACCATCCATCGCCCGTGAAAGTGAACCAACGAATATCACCGGCGTTAATATTATATAAATAACTCTTCATATATTAAACGCTGCGGTTACAGCAGCGGCATCCTCTACTTACGTTTCAACTTCTTCTCCCCCCACTACTACAACATCATGAAATCAATTTGCGGAATCGGCTTAATAGCCATCGTCATATTCCTGTGCTCCTGTGGACACAAGGAGCCTTCCGAGATAGAACAACCGGTCAGGGTCAAAACTGTTTGCGTGGGAGAAAGCTCCGCGCCATCAGGGGCGACAAGATATTCCGGCACAATAGCAGCCGGCGAAGAGACCCCGCTCAGCTTCCAAACAGCCGGAAGGGTCAGCCATATAAATGTCAAGGTTGGAGACAGAATAGCGAAAGGGCAATCGCTCGCAAGACTCGATGCGACTTCCCTTCAAAATGCATATGACATCGCGGCTGCAGGAGAGGAACAGGCCAACGATGCCTACCGCCGCATGAAAATACTCCATGACCAAAAAGCCCTCGCCGAAATAAAATGGGTAGAGGTACAGAGTGCGGTTAAACAGGCACGTTCGGCAACAGCCATAGCCCGAAAGGCACTCTCCGATGCAAACCTGACAGCGCCTTACTCCGGAATAGTTGCCGCCAAGCTGATTGACGAGGGACAGACCGTAGCCCCCTTCGAACCGGTTTTGAGCATTATAACTGCATCTTCAGCAAAAGCCGTTGTCTCTGTGCCTGAAAATTACATCTCATCAATCGCACTCGGAGACAGCGGCATAGTAAACAGCGGAGGGAAACGCTACAAATCCGTTGTCAGCGAGAAAGGGGTATCCGCCGATCCCTTGACCCGCAGCTACACCGTTAAGCTCGATATCAAAGGCCACATTCCAGCCGATTCATTACTTCCCGGGATGATATGCAAGGTGGACATATATCCGTCTCAGAAAGAAATTAGACCGGCATTCATACTCCCGGCTGACGCAGTGCTGCTCGGAGTTGACAACCGCAGTTTCGTATGGCTTAACAAAAACGGGATTGCCGTGAGACGATTCGTAGAAATAGGCGATATGACCGATGATGGAATTGTCATAAACAAGGGCCTCAGCCATACCGATTCCGTGATTGTAGCCGGCCAGCAGAAAGTGAGTGAGGGAATGAAAGTCACATCCATTGATTAGAGATTCATTATGGAAAGCTCAAATCCTGTAAAGGGCAATAATCAGAACGTCTTTAAAGTGGCGCCGATAGTCGCATGGGGCTATAGATACAGCTCCATTGTGATATTGGTGGTCTGCTGCCTTGTAGCTTTCGGAATATATTCGCTTGATGTCATTGACAAAAACGAATTTCCCAATTACACTGTCACCGAAGGAGTCTTCGCAGCCGCATATCCGGGCGCGAGCGCGGAACAGATAGAGCAGGAAGTCGTGAAACCGATGGAGGACTATGTGTTCAGTTTCAAGGAAGTTAAGAAATCCACCACGACAAGCGATGCTACTTCAGGTCAGGTAATCATCTATGTCCAGCTTGATGAAAATGTCACGGACACAGAGCAATTCTGGAATAAATTCCGTGCAGGCACGACTGCGTTGAAACTGAAATTGCCGCCCGGTGTACTCGGGACAGAGGTAATCTCCGATTTCGGCGCGACGTCAGCTGTTTTGCTCACAATGTCAAGCGAGCAAAAGACATACCGGGAACTGAAAACCTATATGGATAACCTCCGGGACCGTCTGCGGAGCATTGAAAGCGTGGGCAGAATGACTGTCTACGGGCAGCAGACAGAACAGATTGCCGTATATCTCGACCCCGAAAAATTAGCTCACTATGGAATCGGCGAGAAAACCATAGCCATGTCACTCGCATCGCAGGGATTCTCCACAACAGGAGGAGAACTGCGCACTTCAAGATACACGGCTCCCATCACCGTCAAGCGGGCCCTGAATTCAGTCAAGGAAGTAGAGGACCAGATAGTGTTCTCTCTTCCCGACGGAGGAATCGTGACACTCGGTGACGTAGCCAAAGTGGTAAAAGAATACCCTCGTCCCAACAGCTTCGTGACCAACAACGGAAAGAAATCGCTCGTGCTTTCAATCGAGATAAAGGAAGGGAAAAATGTCGTTGAAATGGGCAAGGAAGTTGAGAAACAGATTGCGGATTTCGAGCCCGGACTTCCGGATGACATCACCCTTTTCCGAATCACCAACCAGCCCTATGACGTAAACAACAGCGTAATCAACTTTCTCACCGAGCTGCTCATCGCCGTTATCGGTGTGCTTGTCGCCATCATACTCCTTTTGCCGTTCCGTGTAGCGCTTATCGCGGCATCCACCATTCCCATCACCATTTTCATATCACTCGGGCTGTTCTACGTGTTGGGCATAGAACTCAACACCGTGACACTCGCCTGCCTGATTGTGTCGCTCGGAATGATTGTGGACAATTCGGTTGTGATTATGGACGAGTATGTCGACCTTCTGGGGCAGGGTGTTGACCGTAAGACCGCGACACTCACAAGCGCCACCGAATTTTTCAAGGCCATCATCTCGGCTACACTTGCCATCTCAATCACTTTCTTCCCCTTCCTCATAACCATGACCGGCATGATGCATGATTTCCTGCTTGATTTTCCGTGGGCTATCTCCATCATACTTTTCGTATCACTTATTGTCGCGGAAATGCTTGTGCCATTGATGCAATATAAGCTTATCAATCCTGCGAAAGTGCTTAAAAGCGAAGGTGACGGCAATGAGGGAAACAGTGGCAAAAAGCGACATGTCACCTTCCTCGTGCTTTTACAGCAGGGATATGACAAACTGATTGACCTATGCTTCAATTGGCCCAAAACTGTGCTTGCAGTAGGCCTGCTCAGTATAATCGGTGGCGGTTACATCCTTCTGAAACGTCCCATCCAGCTCATGCCGGTCGCAGAACGAAATCAATTTGCGGTGGAAATCAATCTTCCGACAGGCACTCCCCTGGCCCGGACATCACAGATTGCTGATTCTCTTGCCTCAATATTAAGGAAAGACAAGCGCGTGGTTTCGGTGGCCATCTTCCATGGATGCAGTTCCCCGCGATTCCAGACCACATACACACCGGAGGTAGGAGGGCCCAACTACGCACAATTCATCGTCAATACCCAAAGCAGTGACGCCACCATAGCCGTGCTCGATGAGTATACCGCACGTTACCGCGACTATTTTCCCGATGCACGCGTGAGATTCAAACAGCTTAGCTATGAAACAGCATCGGATCCCGTAGAGGTACGCGTCAGCGGCCCCGACTACGGAGTACTGCAAACGCTGGCCGACAGCATAACGGGGATAATGCGTGGCATAGACGGACTGCATCTCGTGCGCAACAGTCTTGAATCGCCGCAGTTCACAGCTAAAATCGTTCCCGACGAAAGTGCCATGAGCCGGCTCGGGCTTAACAACACCCTGCTCCAGCTGACTCTTGCAATGCGCTACGGCGACGGGATTCCCCTTGCTACGGTATGGGAAGGAGACTACGGTATCCCGGTGGTGGCAAAGACCGACAAGGCGACACACGGTGATATATCTGAACTCTCAGAGGAACAGATACCACTCATCGGCCTCGGAAGCGTGCCCCTAAAACAGTTTGCCGAAATAGAACCGACATGGACCACCGGACAGTTGTCACACCGTAACGGAATCCCCACGGTAGACATAATGGCTGAAATAAACCGTGGCGACAATGCCATAAACCTGACGAAAAAGGTAAAATCAAAATTAGATGGTTTCAATCTGCCGGAGGGCTATAAACTTGAATATGGAGGAGTATGGGAACAGACATTCCAGATTCTTCCCAATATCCTGAGTGCCCTGACGATGGCAACCGTAATAATATTCTTTATCTTGCTTATGCATTACAAGAAGGTGGGAGTCTCGTTGCTGCTTGTCGGATGTCTGCTCTGCTGTCTTCCGGGAATGGCTGCCGGACTTCTGATACAGAACATGGTGCTCAGCCTGACCTGTACACTCGGACTTATAAGCCTCATGGGAATATTGGTACGCAATGCCATCATAATGCTTGACTATGCTGAAAAACTTCAGCAGACCGAAAATATGAGTGCCCGCGACGCCTCCCTTGCATCGGCCAAACGCCGAATGCGGCCAATCTTCCTCACTTCATCGGCCGCAGCGATGGGAGTAGTGCCTATGGTCATAAGCAACAGCGGCTTATGGCAACCGATGGGGACAGTAATATTCTGGGGCACCATAATAACGATGATTTATATCCTGACATTCATACCAATAGCCTATTGGAAAACCCAGCCCAAAAGGCAGACATCGCCAGGTGCCTCATCCGGCAATAATAATGACGCGCAAAAATCCTGAAAACTATGACCTCATTCTATAAGCTGACATTAATATTAATCCTGTCATTCAGTTCTCTGAATGCCATGGCCGGACAGCCTGAGATATCGCTTGAGCGGTGTCGGGAGATGGCTCTTCAGAATAACCTGAAAATCCGTACGGCAAAAAATGCCGTAAGCGAGGCCAAGGAATTGCGGGAGGAAGCTTTCACAAAATACTTCCCGCAGGTCAACGCTACCGGTTTCGCCTTCAAATCCAACAAAGGAATAATTCAATTCGGACTTCTGGACATCCTGACGGTCTCTTTTCTCGACAAGTCAGTCAACGCCGGCATTACAGCCGTACAACCTATATTCATGGGAGGCCAGATTGTCAACGGCAACAAACTTGCGGAAATCGGAGTCGCCGTAAGCGAATTGCAGCGCCGACAATCCCGTAACGATGTCATAGAAACCGTCGACAAATACTATTGGGAGATACTCGCGCTCCAGGCAAAGCGCAGGACTCTCCAGACTGCAATGACTGCTGTCGACTCCCTATGCCATGACGTAAGAGCCGCCCTTGAAGCCGGACTTATCACATCAAACGACCTGCTTGAAGCAGAGCTACGCCGCAGCGAACTTCAAGCAGACAGCGTTGATCTAGACAATGGTATAAAACTCTGTAAAATGGTGCTGTCGCAATATATAGGAGCTGACTCCACATATGTCGACATTGCAGAGATAGCGGCCGACACAGTGCCTTCCATACCTTTCGAATCCTACCGCGCTCCATCAGACGCCCTTCTTAACAGTCCCGACTATCTGCTTCTGAAGGAAAATGTAAAAGCCAAGAAACTTGAACAGAGAATTGAGCTTGGAAAGAATCTGCCGTCAGTCGGAGCCGGTGCGGGATATTTCTATCAAGACGCGCTTGACTCAAAACATGGCTACGGAGCCGTTTTTGTCGCCGTAAACGTTCCCTTGTCGGGATGGTGGGGAGGCTCTCATGCCATAAAGCGCAAACGAATTGCACGCGAAACAGCCGAAGCAGAGCTTGAAAGTCTTTCAGAACTCATAGAAATAGGTATGGAGAAAGCCTGGGACAACCTGACCGCCGCACAACGCAAAGCGGAAATCGCATACAAGGCAATCATCCCCGCTACCGAAAACCTGCGTCTCTACAATGTGTTTTATCAAGCCGGCACAAGCACGATAACCGATTTACTCGACGCACAGGCATTGCACAGACAGACCATTGACCGTTTTACCGAAGCAAACGCAGCCTACAGGGTTGCCCTGACCCAGTATCTAATCGCGACATCCCAACTCGAATAGATATTGACAGAACGGATTATCGCAAAAAAATTATATTTATACCGTATTTTCACAAATATTTATCTATATTTGCGTCTATTGATGAGTCTTTATTTTGAAAAGTAACACGAAATCATATTCTGAATCATTAATGTCGTTGCCCCGAAGAATCTGGCGGTTCTATGCCGACGGCTTCAGGCAAATGACCGTCGGAAAGAAACTATGGCTACTGATTATTATAAAACTCTTCATATTGTTTTTTATTTTCAAGCTGTTTTTCTTTCCCGATATCCTCAAAAGAGACTATGACAGCGACGAAGAGAGGGCCGCGGCCGTAAGGTCGACACTTATCAACAGATAATCATCAATCATATATCGGGAAACTGACAATAACCCTACGAAATATAACCCGTTTAAACAAACTTATCATCATAGCATATGGACGATTTGATGACCGTAGTCGATTGGTCGCGATGGCAATTTGCCCTCACTGCCATGTATCATTGGCTCTTCGTGCCCCTTACGCTCGGATTGAGCGTCATTGTAGGAATCATGGAGACCATCTATTTCCGCAACAGAAGCGAAAAGTGGTTGCGTACGACAAAATTCTGGATGACCCTCTTCGGCATCAACTTTGCCATGGGTGTGGCCACAGGTATAATTCTCGAATTTGAGTTCGGGACAAACTGGTCAAACTACAGCTGGTTTGTAGGTGATATCTTCGGGGCGCCTCTCGCCATCGAGGGACTGCTGGCCTTCTTCATGGAAGCGACATTCATAGCAGTCATGTTCTTCGGATGGAAAAAGGTCAGCCCGGGCTTCCACCTTGCCTCTACATGGCTCACGGCCCTTGGAGCAAGCATCTCGGCTCTGTGGATTCTGATTGCAAACGCATGGATGCAATATCCCGTAGGGATGGAATTCGACCCCGGACAGATGCGCAATATCATGGACGACTTCTGGGCCGTAGCCCTTTCACCGGTCGCAATCAACAAGTTTTTCCATGCCGTGTTTGACGGCTGGGTGCTTGCCGCAGTGTTCGTCTGCGGAGTCAGCTCCTGGTATCTCATGAAAAACCGTCGCCGGGAATTCGCGCTTGATTCCATCAGAATAGCCGGATGGGTAGGCCTTGTCGGCATAATACTGACAATCTGGACAGGCGACGGTTCCTCAGTCCAGGTAGCGAAAGTGCAGCCAATGAAACTCGCCGCGATGGAAGGTCTCTACGACGGAAAGGTAGGGCAGGAAATCACCGCTTTCGGCATCCTCAATCCGGACAAGAAACCGGGTGACGACGCCAAGCCTTATCTGTTCGACATATCTATCCCCAAAGGGCTGTCAATCCTCGCCAACCACGATGCAAACAGCTTTGTGCCGGGTATCAACGACCTGTTAAAGGGTATAAGGCTGACTCCGGAAGGCGACACCGTCCGCACGGACTCCTATGCTGAACGCATAGCGATAGGCAAACGCGCGCACGAGGCCCTGCGCGACTATGACAGTGCCATGGCCAAGGGCGACACTGCCGCTATGGCCGAGGCACGAACCCGCCTCAAGGCCGATTATAAATATTTCGGCTATGGCTATCTCGACTCCCCCGAGGAAGCCGTTCCACCCGTAGGGGTGACATTCTATTCATTCCATATAATGGTCATGGCCGGCGGCTATCTCCTGCTCTTCTTCATTATAGCTGTTGTAAGCTCGATGAGAGGCGGGCGCCTTTGGGAGCGCCGCTGGTGGCAATGGGTCGCCATGCTGTCAATCGCGGTAGTATGGATTTGCTCCGAAGCCGGATGGGTGACAGCCGAAGTCGGACGTCAGCCCTGGATTATCGAAGGTCTTATGCCTAACCGCGCAGCTATCTCAGCGATATCTTCGTCGACCGTGCAGCTGACATTCTGGATGTTTGCTGTGGTTTTCACCGCCCTTCTTGCAGCGGAGGTGGTAATCATGCTGAAACAAATCAAAGGCGGAAACGACCGCGACGAATATTAAACGACATCCGTTTTTGATTCAACGCACAAATAATTATCTTTCACAGACTTTTCAAATTGACTATTTATATGGAACTCGAATCCTTACAGATATACTGGTGGCTTCTGATATCAGTGCTCGGAGCCCTGCTGGTGTTCCTGCTCTTTGTCCAGGGCGGACAGACTTTCCTGTTGGGAGTCAGCGACTCCTCTGAATCATCGCGACGCATGATAAGTTCGTTCGGCCATAAATGGGAGCTGACCTTCACCACCCTCGTCGTGTTCGGCGGCGCATTTTTCGCCTCATTCCCGCTGTTCTACTCTACAAGTTTCGGCGGAGCCTACTGGCTATGGATGCTCATATTAATCAGTTTCGTGCTTCAGGCCGTCAGCTATGAATTCAGGTCAAAACCCGGCAACATATTCGGCACGCGAACCTACGACACCTTCCTTTTCATCAATGGAAGCGTCGGGTGCATCCTGCTTGGTGTCGCGGTAGCCATGTTCTTTTTCGGAGCGGAATTCACTGTCAGCAAAGGGAATATCCTTGATACCGGTGCCCCTGTGATTTCCGTGTGGGCCCCTACCCATGGATTTGAAGCGATATTCTACTGGAAAAACCTCGTGCTCGGCTTCGCGGTGCTCTTCCTTGCCCGTACCCAAGCCGCCCTTTATCTCATGAACAATAACCCTCAGGACGACGCCTTTTTCAAGGCAAACCGTAAGAGAGTTTTTGTCAACGCCCTTGTCTTCCTGGTATTTTTCCTTACATTCGTAGGGCTCCTTCTCTCGACGGCTTCATTACAGACCACTTTCGACGGCAGTATCGACGGACGCCCCAGTTCGTTCGAGCTCCGCGAATTCAAATATTTCTTCAACCTCATCGAACTTCCGTGTGCGCTTGTAGCCTTCCTTGCCGGAGTAGTCATGGTGCTTTACGGTATAATACGTTCCGCCTTCGCACTGCACTACACTAAAGGAATCTGGTGGAGCGGTACCGGGACTGTCCTTGTGGTCCTCGCCCTCTTCTGGATTGCCGGCTACAACAATACACCCTACTACCCCTCACTGACCGACCCGTCCTCCTCCCTGACCATATTCAACAGTTCATCAAGCCTCTTCACTCTGACGTGCATGAGCTGGGTATCGGTAATCATACCTTTCGTAGTGGCGTACATCGCTTATGCCTGGTATGCGATGGACAGGAAACATTCCCGCTGAAACAATCATCAATCCGACCATTATATCCCCCATGGGACTGATAAAGAAACTGAAACGCAGACTGCGCACGGAAATAAATTTCCTGTTCTTCCGTGAATACCGTTTCAAGCGCCATGTCCGCAGACATCTTAAGAAATACTATAGCCCTGACGCACCGAAAAGAGCGGTGCGTCAGGGTCTCGTCATAAGCATGGCCGACGGACGTTGCCATCATGGAGGGCTCTGTGACCGTCTCAGAACATATACCGCGACCTATCGCTACTGTATGGCCCACAATCTGCCATATGCAATCTATTTCAGAGTGCCGTTCAGACTTGAGGACTACCTCGAACCAAACGCCTATGACTGGAGGGTGAACGACGACGAGGTCTCGTTCAATTCAGAAGAGACCAACGTGCTCTACACCGACACCTCAGGCGACTCCGGCGAAAGGGAACTCCGTTTCCGCGAGAAAGTCTACCGCAAGTTCCTTTCCGACAAAAGATACTGCCAGCATCATTTCTACTCCTCGTTCTCTGATTTCGGGGATGAGTTCGGGCCGACATTCCGACAACTCTTCCGGCCCAACAAGCGGCTTCAGGAGCACATTGACAATGAGATGGATAAATTAGGAGGGGAGAATTATGTGTCGGTCGCAACCCGCTTTCTCGAGCTCCTGGGCGACTTCCGCGAGCCCAAGGCCAAACGCAGACTAAGCGACGACGAGCGAAAGAAACTGACAGACGCCTGCATTTCAAGAATAGAGGATATCCACCGTCGCTATCCGAACCATAAGATACTCGTCACCTCCGACAGCCAACGTTTCGTAGAGGAAGCGTCACGGCTCCCTTATGTCCATACGATTGAAGGACAAATCTCTCATGTCGACACCGTCGATTCAGAGGACCACACCAAGACATTTCTCGATTTTTTCATGATAAGCAAGGCCGAGAAGGTATTTCAAATCCAAATCGGGCCTATGTATGGCGGATTCTTCTCAAAAAGCGCGGCGATGGCCGGAGACCGGCCCTTTGAAAGAATAAACTGAGCCATCTTCAACTCAGCAAACACAGACTCCGGAAATCCCGCATTTGGGATTTCCGGAGTCTTGTTTGAGTGCGGATTAATTTAAGAAATAGTTTCTAAAGGTCGAAGAAGGTTTTGAAAGCACTGACCGTATAGGCATGGTCAGCGGTCGCCATAGTTTCCCTAACAGAATGCATCGCCCATATGGCCTCGCCCATGTCGACGCCACGAAGGTCAATCTGGGAGGTGAGTATATTGCCAAGGGTCGAGCCTCCCGCCACATCGCTATGATTGACAAAATACTGATACGGCACCCCTGCCTTCTCACAGACCGTCCGGAACACGGCTGCGGAATCTGCATCGGTCATATATTTGCAATTAGCATTTATCTTAATGACCGGGCCGCCACCTACGACAGGGTGATTTGTCGGGTCATATTTCTCGGGATAGTTGGGATGGAAAGCATGGGCATTGTCGGCTGAAACCATAAACGACTTGCTGACAGCGCGAAGATAGTCCTCCTCCCCTCCGCCGAGACACATGACAATTCGACGCAGAATCTGCATCAGCACAGGCGATGCCGCGCCCTGCTTCGTACCCGAGCCGGTCTCCTCATTGTCGAATATCGCCATGACGCGTGTCTGCTCGGTCGATGATGTCTCGAGCAAGGCCGTCATAGCCCCATGGACCATAGAGAGGTCGTCAAGACGTCCGGAGGTCAAGAATTCTTCATTAAGACCCACGAGGGAAGCAGGTGTAGTATCAAAGAGCGAAAGGTCGAAATCAAGGATGTCGGACATTTCACATCCGAGGGCGTCAGCCACAGCACGGAGCAGCAGATTGTCCTTCTCTACCGCATCCTTGACAATAGCTATTACAGGCAGCATGTCCTTCTGCTTCGACAATGGGTTTCCTTCGTTGACAGCACGGTTGAAATGAATAGCAAGATGCGGGATGGTGAGCAGCGGACGGTCAAACTTCACTATCTCCGTCCGTGGATTCAGGGGGTCGTCACTTCTCAAGACCACGCGTCCCGCCAAGGAAAGCGGACGGTCAAACCAGGTGTAGAGTACAGGGCCGCCATACACCTCAACATTAAGACGCACGACACCCCCCTCGCCAAGCATCTCGGCTTTGGGTTTTATGCGGAAACACGGAGAATCGGAGTGAGCCGATATAATCCTGAATCCCGATGCCGGCCCCTGAGTGGAAAGCACGAAAGCAAAAATAGCGCTCGAATTCTTCACCATATAATATTTACCCCCCGGAGTGAGGGTCCATGCCTCACGCGGGTCAAGGCATGTAAAACCATTATCGTCCAAATGACGCTTCACGGTTTTCACCGCGAGGAAATTGACCGGACTTTGGTCCAGGAACTCCATCAGGGAGCGTGCTGTAATTTTGATGTCTTCCATGATAAATGCAGTTTTATTCGGGAGCCTAAAATTAGTTCATTATCCCGATAAACATATGATATTTAGAAAACAAAATTACATAAAATCCCTGAATTTTCACTACTTTTGCAGCATTCACACATTATATATTAACCCACTGAATCATATATTAACCTACTGACCCATGAAACTTCGCTTCCTTTTGGCGGCATCGCTCGCGACAGGAATCCTGACAGCGAACGCCGATACCCGCACCAACGGGGGTACGGCCTACCTTCTCAGCCAGTCGGTCGACGTTAGCCGCGACTTTGCTGACTTTACAAATACATATTTCTTTGCCGATTCGCTTGCCGGATTCGACATGCAGACAGGCAAAGGGAAAATTCTGTGGAAACGCCGGCAGCTGATGCCGCGTCAGGCCTTCAACGCCAACACCTATCTCCATCAGCCACTGAAAAGCCTTGATTTTCCCGACACAGCCTACCCGCAGAACCCGGAGCTGGAATTCAGCATCGAACCGGTCAACGCCCGCACGGTAAGACTACGCATCCACACTTCGCCCATAGCCCCCGCTGACCCCGATTCCCTTTCGCCGATGCTTGCCGGCCCGGTCGGCAACGACCGCTCCCAATGGACTGTCACACGCAAAGGCAATGACATTGAATATTCCTCTCCCTATGGAAAACTGCGCATTGAAGCTGACCCATGGAGGATAGTCGTGCTCGATGCTGACGGGAATGAGCTCACCCGCAGCCGCACCTGGAGCGACAACGACTCAACCCAAATCAAAGTGCCCCCGTTCAGCTTCATAAAACGCGGCTCTGACAATTCCCGCTCAATCAACCCCGTGATGTCATTAACTCCGGGCGAGCGAATCTACGGACTCGGAGAAGGCCCCGGAGCGCTAAACAAAGTCGGACAGAAGCTGAATCTCTTCGTCACCGACCCACAGGGCCCCGAAAGCCCCGACATGTACAAACCCATTCCATTCTTCTTCAGCAATCTCGGATATGGAATGTTCATCCACACGTCAGCCCCTCTGACAGCCGATGTAGGACAAAGCTATATCGGAGCCAACAAGCTCTTCATGGCCGATGAAGACATGGACATATTCCTCATGTGGGGGTCTCCGAAAGAGATACTCAGCGAATACACCGCCCTCTCAGGACGTCCGGAAATGCCTCCTCTATGGAGCTTCGGCACATGGATGAGCCGCATAAGCTATTTCACGGAAGATGAGGGACGCGACATAGCAAAGAAACTACGCGAAAACCGCATTCCTTCCGATGTGATTCATTTCGACACCGGTTGGTTTGACGTCGACTGGCAGTGTGACTATGAATTTTCACCCGAACGCTTCAGGAATCCGGAGAAAATGATAAAGGACCTCGGCAAACAGGGCTTCCACATCTGCCTGTGGCAACTCCCATACTTCGTCCCCGGCAACAAATATTTTCCGGAACTTGTCGAGAAGGGACTCGCAGTGAAAAACGGACGCGGCACCCTCCCCTATGAAGACGCGGTGCTCGACTTCACCAATCTTGCGACAGTGAAATGGTATCAGGAAAAGCTCTCTTCCCTTCTCAAAATGGGAGTCGGAGCCATAAAGGTCGACTTCGGAGAAGCCGCACCTCTCGACGCCGTCTATGCCAACGGACGTACGGGCCTCTACGAGCACAACCTCTATCCGCTACGCTACAACAAGGCCGTGGCCGACATAACACGCGAGGTCAAGGGAGAAAACATCATCTGGGCACGCTCCGCATGGGCCGGTTCCCAGCGCTACCCACTCCATTGGGGCGGCGATGCGGCGAGCACCAACACGGGTATGCTCGGCACCATCCGTGCAGGCCTCTCGCTCGGAATGAGCGGATTCTGCTTCTGGAGCCACGACATGGGAGGGTTCGTGACCTCGACACCCGAGGAACTATATCGCCGATGGCTGCCGATGGGCTTCCTCACATCCCATACACGCGCCCACGGAGCTCCTCCTACCGAACCATGGCTTTATGAAAATCCGGAATTCACCGACTACTTCCGTCGATGTGCGGAATTGAAATACTCTCTGATGCCCTACATCGAAGAGCAGGCTTCCACATGCGTGGCTAACGGCTGGCCTATGTTCCGTGCACTGTTGGTAGAATTTCCCGATGACCCGGGGGCATGGCTCGTTGAAGACCAGTATATGTTCGGCTCAGACATTCTCGTGGCCCCTATGCTCAAATCCGGCAAATCACGTGACGTATACCTCCCTTCAGGTCAGGACTGGGTAGACTACCAGACCGGTAAGACCTACACCCCCGGCTGGAACAGAATCGCTGCCGACGGGCCTATCGAATGCGTCATAATGGTTCGTAAGGGAGCCACAATCCCTACTGTCGCACCCGCCCAATCGACCGCTGAAATCGACCGTTCGACCCTCAGAAAGAAAACATACTGATGCCACACCATATCATAGACATCACATACACATTAATATAAAGCAAAAAATCCCTGTCGCACAAACCGCGACAGGGACTTTTTACTTTGTAGATCGTTCTTAAAATGCCTAATCGATAAGTTTCAGAATCCATTATCGAAAAGCGACTTGATTTCGGGACGCAGATAAGCCTCCAGTTCATAGGGATAGACAGCCACGTCAATTGCCCCTAAAGAATACGGGCCGATTTCATAAGGGTCATAATGGAAATACAGTATATTGTTGGCGATATACGGGCGTCCGGGATAAGTCAGATTCGACACGAAGAAGCCCTCACGCTCAAGGCTGCCGACAGGAACGGAATACTGACGGGCCAAAGCCTCCACAATCACAGGCATAACCGAATCAGCCGACACACCGGGAAGGAATATGTTGTCAGCATCAAGTACCATGGCTCTTCTGAAATCATATGTGAAAGGAATTATCGAGGTCATGGGATGTGCACCTCCGAGATATGAAGAGTTGACGACACGATAGGTCACCATCTCCTCGTCGAGATCAAGCACCGAAGCAGTCGCGCTGTTGAAATAAGTCATGGAATCTGAAGGAAGGGAATCGACAGAAACCACCGAGGTCGCACCTTCAACTATACTTGTATCGGAAAGGAAACGCTTGACGGCATCAAGGATTGATGATGAGACAGTGTCGCCATACGCATAGCTCAACAGTGAGTCACGGAGCACGCCGAGGTCATTGTCCCCAAGCTTCTCAGGCCACTGCACCGAAGTGTAGATATCGAGGTAGACAGTACCGTAGTCCGTGTCCACACGATAGTTCTTATCCGCGCTGACAATCTTCTGGTTAACTTCAAACTCAGTTATGGCAATTTCATCACTCCCGGCAGTGCCGTTTGAGCGAGAACCGCCGCAAGAAGCCACAAACAGACCGGCGGCTACGGATCCCAAAACAATAATACTATTCTTCATATCTCTTCAAATTTTACCTATTTATTAATTATATGTCAGCTTTATAGTCACATGGCCTGACGGATATGGCCACAAGCATGGATAATCACCCGACAAATGTAGCAATATTTGTCATTACAAAATTAGAACGCACAAACACGTAACAAGTTTGTAACACCACAGAAAAATAATAATCCCCCAAAACAGGCCAATCTATCGGCGAAAAATGCCAAAACGGAGCTAAAACCAAGCCCAATTAACATCTTTATACTTTTAGCTTGTGTAAAGTTGTCAAAAAATTCTTAACTTTGCACCGCGAATGTAAAAACTGTTTACTTCCGCCCCTAAAAAAGAAAGAAATTACTAATCAACTTACAATTTTAAAACTATGTCTGAAATTGCATCACGAGTTAAAGCTATCATCGTTGATAAGCTCGGTGTTGACGAAAACGAAGTAACTGAAACCGCAGAATTCACTAAGGATCTTGGCGCAGACAGCCTCGACACCGTAGAACTCATCATGGAATTTGAGAAAGAATTTGGCATCACTATTCCCGATGACCAGGCTGAGAAAATCTCTACCGTACAGAACGCCATCGAGTACATCGAAGCCAATACCCAGAAGTAAAACCGGCGGCCGGACATCATTGTCTGCGCTCTGACCGAGCCAAAAAGGCTCCCCACGCCACTCATGGAAGCGCGGAGGAGCCTTCTTCTCAATTAAGCCCCGACCATAGGGCTTCCCCACAAAAAGCAATCGCTACGAGACAGCCGGACCGCCGCAACGCAAAGGGCCCGCCCGGGCGGACTCCACCGCAAGACGGCTCAAGACGGCAAGTCTCCAATATAATATTTTTTGCCAATGGAATTAAAAAGAGTTGTGGTGACCGGCCTCGGCGCCATCACCCCTATAGGCAACGACGTCGAGACCACATGGATCAACGCCGTAGCCGGTAAGAGCGGCGCCGCTCCCATCACCCATTTCGACGCATCGAAATTCAAGACCCAATTCGCCTGCGAGGTCAAGGGCTTCAATGCTAACGACCATTTTGACCGCAAGAAACTCCGTCAGCTCGACCTCTATGCACAGTATGCCATGGTTGCTGCCCGTCAGGCCGTGAGCGATTCCGGCATAGAGGAGGCATCCAACCTCGACCGCAACCGTGTAGGCGTGATAGTGGCAGCCGGAATCGGCGGCCTCCACACATTCGAGGAAGAAGCAGGCTACTATGCAGTCAACGGCGCTGAACAGGGCCCGAAGTACAACCCCTTCTTCATCCCCAAGATGATTGCCGACATCGCGTCGGGACATATCTCGATGGAATATCACTTCCACGGCCCCAACTTCGGTGTGGTTTCAGCATGCGCATCGTCAAACAACGCGATAATCGACGCATTCAACCTCATCCGTCTCGGCAAGGCTGACGCGATAGTCACCGGAGGAGCCGAAGCGGCAATCTATCCCGCAGGCGTCGGAGGCTTCAATTCAATGCACGCACTCTCGACCCGCAACGACTCTCCCGAGACTGCATCACGTCCATTCAGCGCATCGCGCGACGGTTTCGTGATGGGCGAAGGCTCGGTGGTCCTCATCCTCGAGGAGCTCGAGCACGCCAAAGCCCGTGGAGCCAAGATATATGCCGAAGTCGCAGGCGGAGGCATGAGCGCCGATGCCTATCATCTTACCGCCACCCATCCCGAAGGCCTCGGTGCAATCCTTTCAATGCGCAACGCCCTTGATGACGCAGGCATGAAGCCCGAGGACATCGACTATATCAACGTCCATGGAACCTCTACCCCCGTAGGCGATGTCTCCGAGGTTAAAGCCATCGTTGAAGTGTTCGGCGAACAGGCCCACAAGCTCAACATCAGCTCGACGAAATCCATGACAGGCCACCTTCTCGGTGCCACCGGAGCCCTCGAAGCCATGTTCTCCGTGCTCTCGTGCCAGAACGACATTGTGCCCCCGACAATCAACCATGAAGAGGGCGACAATGATGAAAACATCGACTACACCCTCAACTTCACCTTCAACAAGGCCGAGAAACGCCCTGTGCGCGCAGCCCTTTCTAATTCTTTCGGATTCGGCGGCCACAACGCAACGGTCATCGTGAAGAAATACGAGGAATAAACCTGAGATTTCTCATCAACAGCCATATCCGGCGGAGGACGCGCACACAGATTTGCGCGTCCTCCTTTTTGTTGTCATGGATATCAAAATAAACGACACCACGGCTGTTTCCCCTCACTCCAAAACCGGAAACAGCCCGGAAGACGGCGATAAAAATTCTCGAGAAAAATTTAAACAGTTCCTAAAAAGATTGAAAATCGCTTGGTTAACCGGGAATAAATTGTTAACTTTGCAGCCGAGTTTTGTGGCACATCCTTGAAAAAGGGCTTTGAATGATGCACTTAGCCCCGATATGAGAGTTGAGATGGCGGCCACAAGACGCCGTGACTTAATTATTAGTAAAAACAAAGAGATAAAAACCAACAGCCATGTCAAAAATTTGTCAGATCACAGGCAAGAAAGCAATGGTGGGCAACAACGTGTCGCACTCAAAGCGTCGCACCAAGCGCAAGTTTGATGTAAATCTCTTCAACAAGAAATTCTTCTGGGTTGAGGAGCAAGCATGGATTACCCTCACCATTTCCGCCGCAGGCCTCCGCACCATCAACAAGAAGGGTCTCGACGCTGCTATCAAGGAAGCAGCCGCAAAGGGTTATATAACTGAAATCAAATACTTAGACATTTTATAAGAAGATGGCAAAGAAAGCTAAAGGCAATCGCGTTCAGGTCATCCTCGAATGTACCGAACACAAGGCATCAGGCATGCCCGGTACTTCGCGTTATATCACTACCAAGAACCGCAAGAACACCACCGAACGCCTGGAGTTGAAAAAATACAACCCCATTCTCAAGAAAGTAACCGTTCACAAAGAAATTAAATAATTCACTGACTCATGGCAAAGAAAACCGTTGCATCTCTGCAAAAAGGCGAAGGCCGCACTTACAGCAAGGTCATCAAAGTCGTTAAGTCGGCGAAGACCGGTGCCTACACCTTCCAGGAACAGATGGTTCCCAACGACGCTGTAAAAGACGCCCTCAAATAAAATCATATCGGGCGAAAGTCCGGAACAGACAGGTTAAAACCGCCTCTTCCGTACAATAAATAATCTCACCGGAGCGACCTCATTTTTCGAGGTCGCTCCGGTTTTTATGTTGTTGAGCATAATCCCTTGACACATTTGTCATACCCTCCCACTTTTTTAGCTGCAAAGTTTGTTTTTATCGGAATAATAGGTTAAATTCGTGGATTAAAACAAGGAATATACCTTAAACAACGTCAATTCTAATATCATCTGACAGAAATCTAACAAACAAATATCACCCCTACATGAGCTATCTGAAATTTGATAAAAACCTCATGATTAATCTGGAGCAGTCACTCCCAAAGGAGATGCTCCGCACTAATCAGTCGGGGGCCTATCATTGCACTACGATAGTGGACTGCAACACCCGCAAGCAGCACGGGCTTTTAGTGGTGCCCGTGCCCGAGCTGGGCAATTCATGGCATGTCATGCTTTCGTCACTGGATGAGACCGTCTATCAGCACGGAGTCCCCTTCAACCTCGGGCTTCACCGCTACCGCGGAGGAGTCATGAGCCCAAACGGGCATAAATACATCCGCGAATTCGACTGCGAGAGCGTGCCACGCACCACTTATCGCGTGGGAGGCGTCATTCTCACCAAGGAAAAAATCTTCATTTCAAACGAGAACCGCATCCTTATCCGCTACACGCTCGTCGAGGCCCACTCCCCGACTACGCTCCGCTTCCGGCCGGTGCTTGCCTTCCGCGACGCCAACGAACTCTGCATGGCCAACGACGCAATCAATACACATATACCGGAAATCAACAACGGAGTATCGGCCTGCCTCTATCCTGGCTACCCGACCCTCTACATGCAGTTCAGCCACAAACCGACATGGACCTACGAACCGAACTGGTACAACGGCTTCGAATATGTGAAAGACCTCGAACGTGGAGTGCCCTACTGCGAGGACCTATGGGTACCGGGATATTTTGAAGTGCCAATCAAAAAAGGCGAGTCAATCATCTTCTCGGCAGGCCTCAGCGAAGTGTCACCGCGTTCGCTCGCAAAGATGTATGAAAAGGAAATAGCGCAGCGTACATGCCGTACATCCTTCTTCAACTGCCTGAAAAACGCCGTCAAACAGTGTTATCTCAACGAAAAAGACGGCATGTATCTTATTTCAGGCTATCCCTGGGGAAAGATTCTCGCCCGCAATACATTCATGGCCCTTCCCGGAGCCACTATAGCCATCAACCACCGCGAAGATTTCGAACGCATAGCGGCTACAGCCCTCAAAGCCCTCAAAGACTTCATGACAACGGGTGAGCCTGACAAGCGAATCGGAGGCATAGACCTCCCCGACATTCCGCTGTGGGCGGTGTGGGCACTCCAGCAATATGCCAAGGCCTACGGACGTGAGGATGCACGCAACAGATATCTCGCTGAAGTCCGCGAAATCCTCAACTTCATCCTCGCCCAGAAACATCCGTTGCTGAAAGTCGACGACAATGGCATGGTAACTACTGAAGGTACTGAAAAACCGATGTCGTGGATGAACGCATCGCTCGGCGGTCGCCCGATTATCGCACGTTCAGGTCTTCTTGTTGAATTCAACGCCCTTTGGTATAACGCACTCATATTCGCATCAAAGCTTTCGGAAGGCACTCCGGACGAAGAAAAATTCCGCTCTCTCGCCGAAAAAATGGCTGAGCCATTCGTCAACACTTTCCTCAACGACTACGGCTATCTCTATGACTATGTCAACGGCACATACGCCGACCCGTCGGTGCGCCCCAACATGGCCATAGCAATCGGGCTTGACTACTCTCCGCTCGACCGTCGCCAACGCAAGAAAGTGCTCGACATCGTGACACGTGAACTTTTGACACCCAAAGGCCTGCGCACCCTGTCTCCTAAAAGCTACGGCTACAGGCCAAACTATCTCGGCTCACCCGAAGAACGCGAAATGGCTCTCCACAACGGCCCGTCGCGTCCATGGCTCATGGGCTTCTATTCCGATGCCTATCTCAAGGTGTTCGGCATGAGCGGCGTGAGCTACATCGACCGTATGCTCATAGGCTTCGAAGATGAAATGACCAGCGGTTGCATAGGCTCGCTCTCTCAGCTCTATGACGCAAACCCGCCATTTACCGGACGAGGCGCAATCAGCCATGTGACCAATGTGGCAGAAGTGCTACGCACACTGACCACCCTTAAAAAATTCATAATGGATTAATCTTCACACGCCCATGAAAGCTTTAATGTTCGGGTGGGAATTCCCCCCTCACATCCTCGGCGGACTCGGAACCGCCAGCTACGGTCTCACTAAGGGTATGTGGGAGTGTGGCGATATGGACATCACATTTGTCATACCCAAGCCGTTTGGCGATGAAGAAAAACACTTCGCCAACATCATCGGCATGTCGCAGGTGCCAATCGCTTGGCGCGACGTAAGCCGCGACTATGTCGAGCAGCGAATAGGCAAACTCATGGACCCGGACCTCTATTTCCGTCTGCGCGACCATATCTATGCCGATTTCAACTATATGCGCACCAACGACCTTGGAAGCCTTGAATTCTCTGGCCGCTATCCGAGCAACCTCGTGGAGGAAATCAACAATTATTCCATCTGCGCCGGTGTCATAGCCCGCACGCTCGATTTCGACATAATCCATTCCCACGACTGGCTCACCTATCCGGCCGGCATCCATGCCAAAATGGTCTCAGGCAAGCCTCTTGTCATCCACGTACACGCTACCGAATTTGACCGTTCGCGAGGGAAGCCCAACCCTACTGTGTTCGGCATAGAAAAAGACGGTATGTATCATGCCGACCATATAATCACCGTGTCAAACCTGACACGTGACACTGTCATAAATAACTATGGCATCGATCCTGCCAAAGTGACTACGGTCCACAACGCCGTCACCCCCCTGACCCCCGAGCAGCTAAATGTGCCGGAACACAAGAGCAAGGATAAGGTGGTGACCTTCCTCGGACGTATCACCATGCAGAAAGGCCCTGAATATTTCGTGGAAGCGGCCGCAAAAGTGCTTAAAAACAATCCCGGAGTCCGTTTCGTAATGGCCGGGAGCGGCGACATGATGGACAAGATGATACTCCTTGCCGCCGAACGCGGAATCGCCGACCGGTTCCACTTCCCAGGTTTCCAGAAAGGCCCGCAGGTCTATGAGATGCTTAAAGCCTCCGATGTCTATATCATGCCGTCGGTGTCAGAACCTTTCGGCATCTCGCCGCTCGAGGCCATGCAGATGGGAGTGCCCTCAATCATCTCAAAGCAGAGCGGCTGCGCGGAAATCCTCACGAATGTCATAAAGACAGACTATTGGGACATCGACGCTATGGCCGACGCCATCCATTCAATCGTCACCTACCCTGCAATGTATCAGCAGCTCCGCGAAGACGGACTCGCCGAAGTCAACCAGATTACATGGGACAAGGCCGGACGCAAGGTGATTGATATTTATAATAAGGTGTTAAACAGATAACAACAGAATTTTTATCATGAAAGCAATTTGTTTCTATTTTCAGATTCACCAACCATTCCGTCTGAAAAGATACCGCTTCTTCGACATAGGCAATGACCACTACTACTATGATGATTTCGCTAACGACGATATAGTGACCCGTATCGCCCAACGCAGCTACATTCCCGCAGCGGAGTCATTGCTGCGCATGATTGAAGCATCGAAAGGGAAATTCAAATGCGCGCTCTCAATCACAGGCACTGCACTTGAGCAGTTTGAGCAGTATGTGCCCGAATTCATCGACCTTCTGAAGAAACTCGCCGACACTGGATGCGTGGAATTTCTCGCCGAGACCTATGCCCACTCCCTGTCATCTCTCGCAGACCCCGAGGAGTTCGCAAGCCAGGTCAAACTCCACGACGAAAAAATCAAGGAACTCTTCGGCCAGACTCCCAAAGTGCTCCGCAACACAGAGCTTATCTACAGCGACGAACTCGCGCCCCATATCCTCTCGATGGGCTACAAGGGCGTGATAACCGAAGGCGCAAAGCATATCCTCGGATGGAAGTCACCCAACTATGTCTACAACGCCGCTTCCGCACCCAAGCTTAAAATCCTGCTGAAAAACAACAAGTTCAGCGACGATATCTCCGACCGTTTCAGCAATACATCCTGGGAAGAATATCCCCTCACTGCCGACAAATACATCAACTGGATTGCCTCTACCCCCGCTGAGGAGCAGATTGTAAACCTCTTCATGAACCTTGAAGTGTTTGGCGACTTCCAGCCCCGTGAGACAGGCATCTTCCAGTTCCTCGAAGCCCTGCCACGCTTCGCCGAGGAACACGGCATCGAATTCTGGACTCCAACCACAGCCGTGACAAAGCTGAAACCGGTTGCCGAACTGTCGATTCTCCATCCGATTTCCTGGGCCGACGAAGCCCGCGACACCTCGGCATGGCTTGGCAACAAGCTCCAGAACGAAGCTTTCAACAAGCTCTATTCCGTGAGCGAGCGCGTGCGTCTATGTGAAGACCGTCGCCTCAAACAGGACTGGCTCTATCTACAGGGCGCCGACCATTTCTTCTACATGTCCACAAAAAACATGCACGACGGCTCTGTTCATTCCCAGTTCTCACCTTACGACACTCCGTTTGACGCGTTCACCAACTACATGAACGTGCTTGCCGACTTCATCGTACGAGTAGAAGAGCAATATCCAATGTCAATCGACAACGAAGAGCTCAGCTCTCTGCTCACTACCATACGCAATCAGGAGCGGGAAATCGAGGCCCTCAACAAAGAAGCCGAATCGATGCGCAAAAACATCGAGCACTTCAATGAAGAGCATCTTCTACGCGAAAAAGCCGACGCGCAGCCCGCTCCGAAAGCCCCGGCAAAACGTGCATGCAAGCCAAAAGCTGAAAAGACTGAAAAAAGCGAAGCTAAGCCGAAACGGACCCGTAAGACCAAGGCTGACGCCGGAGAAAAAAGTGCAGAATAAGTCTCTGAAATAAACCAATGGCCTGTTCGGGGTTAATTCTATATCAACCCGAACATCCCCAAAGGAATATCAATAAAAAAGTTTGGACGAGACATGCTAAGCATGTCTCGTCCAAACTTTTATCTTTAATTCATCCATCGATTCATCCCATAGCAGCATCTTGTCCCTTATTCCCCTGGGCAGCTATCTTCTCAAGCTGAGCAGGGGTGAGGACAGTGCGTTTGTGAGAGAAATGGATATCATTCATCTCGCGGGCTGTCAGCCTGACGGCACTTGTCAACTGAGGTCTTTTTATTTGTTTATAAGCCATGAGCGAGTAGTTTTATGCATTTACTAATCCTTACTTCTCGGCATTATCAGAAGAAGTCGACGCCGCTCCGCCATCAGATTTGTCAATCAGTGGCAACAGCCGGTTCAAGCCTAAGAGCACGGTGACATTGCTAAGTCCGAGCACGAAAAATTCAATCCTCAACGGGAAGACGCCCTTAAACCATCCTCCACCTAAATAGCAGAAAAACAACAACCAAAGTGAAGCTTGCACGCTGACGCAAAGCGTACACCAGACCTTGGCCCGGAACTTCTGATACCATATGCTCCAAAATGTGAATGGCAGGCAGCACGCATTGCAGAGAGCAAGATAGCATAGCCACTGAGGGAAAAGGAGCAAGGTCAAGAGGCTTATGGAAAAATAGGAAAAACCGACTTCACTCCATCCGAAAATACCGAAAAACTTAGAAGCCTTCATCTCCAGGACACTGTCGCATCCACCTTCCTCAAGGACTCCGCAGACTCTGTCGGCCGCACGGTTCTTAATCTTGACCGATTTCTGAACGAGCATATAAGTAAGCCAAAGTCCGAAAATATCAAGCAAGGCGATTCCGACGGTCGACCATGAACGGTAAAGCCCATTTGAGACAAAAGCGTAGAGAAAGAGGACTAAAGAGCCGAGTATGAGCACCCATTTCTTCGCCTTGTCGATAAATAGACTCCGTGCATGGGCCGCATAGTCAGGCTCCGCCGATTTCGAATCGGGATAAGCCATCAATACAGTGCCGCACCACGCCTCCTTAAACTCATCAAGAGGAATTGACTCCGCAATGCCCTGAGTCAGGTATGACACATTCTCTCCGTCCATATCGGTCACAATGACGAAACCTCCGCCCGTCCGGGCAAGAAAGGGAGTAGGAAGTTTCGATATCTCCGATTTATCAGCCAACCTTAAGGCCTCGTTATCGACGCCATATTCCTCAAGAAGCTTCGACAGACCGAAAAGCGACTTGAAAGGCATGGACTCAAAACGCCGGCTGGAATAATCCTCCGTGTGTTTCACGCCCAAGGCCTTAAGATAATCGCTGAAAATAGTGACCTCAACCATCGCTCTACCAATCTGAATCCAATACGAATTCTATCTATAAGTTTTTCGGACAGAAGCCCGGGGAGCTAACAGAACGACTCGACTTTACTCAGAAGAACCTCGCCGTCAATCTCCCCGCTATGACGCCAGACATCTTTCCCGCCTTTATATATTATAAAGGTGGGTATAGACTCTACTTCAGCCCCGGTGGCAGCATCACTGTTGCTGTCAAGGTCATATTGATAGACCGGCACGCGGCCTTCAAGCAATTCCTTCACTTGCGCCACAACCGGCATCATCCTCTGGCAATGAGGGCACCATGAGGCATAAAACTCCACCAATACAACGTCGGCGCTTACAATAGCTTTATCTAAATCCATAATTATAGCGTTTTAGATTTTTTGGGGAAAATTCCTGTATCTAAAACGCTACAATATATTTTCAGGTTGAGCGCGCCACCCTTACTTTAAGAAGCATTAACTAATCCAACTTCTCAGCGTGTCGGCTAAATAGACCTCACGAGCTTTATCGCGTCGATAAGCGCGCGTGTTGTCGAGGCGTCAATCACTCTCCCACGGTTTCCCGGGAAATGCCTGGACTCAGCAAACACCTCCGTATTTCCGTCAACAGTCATTGCAACCGCCATACACACTGTTCCGACAGGTTTGTCTTCACTGCCTCCTCCGGGGCCGGCTATGCCGCTCGTAGCCACAGCAACCTTCGCGCCGGTAGCACGTAGCACACCCACAGCCATTTCCTTGACAACAGGAATACTAACCGCCCCGTTTTCATCCAATGTCCGTGAGTTGACTCCGAGAAGCGACATTTTAACCTCATTGCTATAGCTCACCACCGAGCCGACAAACACATCGGAAGAACCGGGCACGAGTGTCAGTTCATGTGCGATATTTCCTCCCGTACAGCTTTCGGCAGTCGCGAGACTCAAACCCTTCTGACGGCACTGATTGAGCAAAATCTGTGCGGGAGTCAAGTCTTCAGTCGCAATCACGGCGTCTCCGAGCATATCCAGAAGTTCGGAAGCGGCACGTCTAACTTCTCCGCTGATAAAATCCTTATCACGATGCACCCCGTCAATCCGCAGGCGTATAAGTCCGGGCTTTGGAAGATAGGCCAGATGTAGATAATCCGGAAGAGCCTCCTCCCAAGGAGCTATTTTTTCAGCAAGACCGCTCTCGGTGTAGTCTGTCACCATAAGCACGGCATGTTCGATATCGACATCGGAATTGAACTTACGCCTCAACTGCGGAAACACCTCGCTCTGGAACATCTCACGGGTCTCGAAAGGCACACCGGGCATGGCGACAAGCACCTTGCCATCCTTTTCAAACCACATGATGGGGGCTGTACCCACACGGTTCTGAATCACGCGGCACGAAGTCGGAACTATCGCCTGGGCGGCAGTAAGCTTGTTAATCTTAAATCCCCGACGCCCCACCACGTCCATCACGTTGGCCATCACTTCGGCATCTTCCTTCAGTTCTCCACCAAAATAATCACGTAGCACACTCTTGGTGATATCATCCTTAGTAGGGCCGAGACCGCCGGTGGTAAGCACCACATCGCTTAGTTCAAAAGCCCTGTCAATCGCGCGACGTATTTCAGACGCATCGTCACCGACAGCCTGCACATCGTTGACCTCCCATCCATACGGCGCTATATGCCGGGCAATCTCCCCCGAATTGGTATCAACCACCTGCCCCAACAGCAACTCATCACCGATAACTATAACAGAAACTTTCATATACTTCCTATCAATTTTAAGCGAGTTTAATATTATCCACCCACAAAATTACTCAGATTCCACCACAATGATATAATTCTTTAATCTTATTAACATCGTTGGTTCTTTTGAGGTCCGTCCCTAAAATTGGCTGACTCTATTTAGTACAATTACTAAGTGGAATTTACTGTATGTACGGCTGGGCCGTGCATCATGTCGAGCTCCTTGCCCGCGGTCTTGTAAGGCTGCACGGCGCGCCCGAAACCACGGTCGGCTATCACGCCCCCGAAGGGATAGTAGTCGGTCTGCTGCACCACCGCCCCGTCCTCGCGGGTCACGGCGCGGACATTGCCGACATGGTCGAGGGTGTAGTAGTGGTAGACGGGAACCCTGTCCGACTCCCTTATCTCGGCGTAGCCCCCTGCGAACAGGACGCGAGCGAGCTGACCGTTCTCAATGACCAGTGGCCCCCGGTAGTCGGTGGTGTCGTGGTGGAGCACCATGTCAGGTGTAAGCTCGACAGTCGAGCCCATCGGGACGGTCACGCCGTCAGTGGCCGTGGTGTGGACGGTACGAAGTTTCGTGCCGTCGGCGGAGTAGACCCACTCCGTGAGGCTGCCGTCGGTGAACTGCGCCCTTACCGGGTGGTTGAGGTTGTCATACTCAATCGAGGCTATCCCCCGCGAGGAGTCGGAGGTCATGTTGCCGCAGGCGTCGTAGGTGAAGGCCCCGCCCTCGGCGTTGAAGTCGCCGGCCCCCTCGCGCGTTACCGGCAGGGCGTCGTCGGTCACCGAGCGGACGCGGTTGCCGTCGAGGTCGATGTGGAGGTTGTCAATCTTGCCGTAGACGCCGTCCTGCTTGAGGCCGTGACGCTGGAAGCGCTTCATGGCCCCGTTGGCCGTGTAGTCGAGTACTTTCTCCGTGTAGCGGTTGGTGTTGGTGGAGAGGGCCTCATGCTCGCCATAGGCGCCCTCCGAGAGCCAGCCGAGGGTGTTGTAGGAGAACCTGTAGCCGTAGAGGCGCGTGTTGGTGTGACTGCTGTAGACTGTGGAGCTGACGTTGCCGTTCCAGCAGGGTGTGCCCAGGCCGTCATTGTAGTACAGCCGCTGTGTGAAGTCCTTTGTAGAGATGGCGGTGACTGCTCCGTGGAGATTGTAGGATGTCGAGACGGTTCCCGTCAGCGCCCCGCGTGCGTCGGAGACCACCCGCCCGAGGTCGTCGTAGGTCAGTCCCGAGGCCTGCATCCTCCTGCCGTTGACTGTGATGTCGGTCTTCAAGTGTAGCCACATAATATTACAAGCCATTAATAATATCTGAAGAATCTCTATACAGAACATTCTCTATAAGAAAATCAGTCGGTAGAGACATCCTTCCAAATTTAGTGGGTTGATAATATGTATGCATATATTAATATATAGTGCTACCCCTATAACCGCGCAAATAGGGAAAATTAGGAAAAATAACCAAGTGGGTATTTTTTTATTAAATCTATTATTTTTATATCTATACAATATGGTTGAAATATGATTTCGATTGAAAGTACGGAATGTCCACACCACTATGCCTATGATTCCTAACCAATATATCCATTCATCTACTTTGCTTGATTCGTATTTGAATAAATCACAGACAAAACCATAAATAGGGAATGTCAGACCAATCAAACATGCGATAATGTAACATATGCTACTGAATCTTGGCGGATCAGTTTTCCCTTTTTTATATGCCATATAGGTCCGATAAAATACATAATCTATTATTACCATTTCCATAATGCCCCTCCCTGGACGTCGTAATTATTTTCAAGATATTCATTCAGATGTTGCCCTAACGAACGGTTCGTTATATATTTGATTGTTAAGTCTGCGCCAAGGTATACACCTCCTATAATCCATCCACCTACAGGAATTAAGCTGATTCCTGTAATCCCAGCCTCAAGGAGGTGAGAGGCTTTGAGCGCTTCTGTCCTACGGATGTCCATAACTATTAATCCCCAATTAGCTACACCTAAAGCCTTTCCGGAATAGTTTAAGGCTTTCGGGACATAATATCTGTACAGCTGGCTGTTCTGGGGCAGTTTCATGCCGGTTGTGTTCTTGATGAACTTCCCGGCGTCGTATGTGAGTTTGCTTTTCTGTGCTGTGGAAAGGTTGTGGAATCCGGTTTCCATGGAGCCGACGAGGGTTCCGGCGGCACTTACGGCATCAGATTTCCCGTAAGCGGATTCCGTGGCCAATGCTGACTCTACCACTCCGTCGGACGGATGCGAGTCTGCGTCCATTGCGCTGTCATCCCCGGCTTCATATGAAATACCTTTTGCATAGTCATTCAACTGGAATTTGCCCTCCTTAGTTTTCTCTACCAATGCGAACTTGCTAATATTATGCAGTTTCCTGTATTTCTCCGCTTCATCCTCCTTCTCGAAGAGGCCTGTCCTGTCAGTGTAGCGCATGGGATTATTGAAACAGTAGCGGTATGGGGACATGTGCGGTGCTTTCTCGGCGAGGGGATCGGGCTGGGTCCATTGGGGGAGGACGGGGTCGTAGCGGCGGGCGCCGAAGTCGGCCCAGCCAAGACCGTGCATCATGTCGAGCTCCTTGCCCGCGGTCTTGTGCGGCTGCACGGCACGCCCGAAGCCCCTGTCGGCTATCACTCCCCCGAAGGGATAGTAATCGGTCTGCTGCACCACCGCCCCGTCCTCGCGGGTAACGGCACGGACATTGCCGACGTGGTCGAGGGTGTAGTAGTGGTAAACGGGAACCTTGTCTGACTCCCTTATCTCGGCGTAGCCCCCGGCGAATAGGACTCGCGCGAGCTGCCCGTTCTCAATGACCAATGGCCCACGGTAGTCGGTGGTGTCGCGGTAAAGCACCATGTCGGGCGTCAGTTCCACCGTCGAGCCCATCGGGACGGTCACACCGTCAGTGGCCGTGGTGTGGACGGTGCGCAGTTTCGTGCCGTCGGCGGAGTAGACCCACTCCGTGAGGCTGCCGTCGGTGAACTGCGCCCTTACGGGGTGGTTGAGGTTGTCATACTCAATCGAGGCTATCCCCCGCGAGGAGTCGGAGGTCATGTTGCCGCAGGCGTCGTAGGTGAAGGCCCCGCCGTCGGCGTTGAAGTCGCCGGCCCCTTCGCGCGTTACCGGCAGGGCGTCGTCGGTCACCGACTTCACGCGGTTGCCGTCGAGGGTGATGTGGAGGTTGTCAATCTTGCCGTAGACGCCGTCCTGCTTCAGGCCGTGACGCTGGAAGCGCTTCATGGCCCCGTTGGACGTGTAGTCGAGTATCTTTTCGGTATATCGGTTGGTGTTGGTGGAGAGGGCCTCATGCTCGCCGTAGGCGGCCTCCGAGAGCCATCCGAGGTTGTTGTAGGAGAACCTGTAACCGTAGAGGCGCGTGTTGGTGGGACTGCTGTAGACGGTGGAGCTGACATTGCCGTTCCAGCAGGGTGTGCCCGGGCCGTCGTTGTAGTACAGCCGCTGTGTGAAGTCCTTGGTCGAGATGGAGGTGACGGCCCCGTGGAGGTTGTAGGCGGTGGAGACGGCTCCCGTCAGTGCCCCGCGTGCGTCGGAGACCACCCGCCCGAGGTCGTCGTAGGTCAGTCCCGAGGCCTGCATCTTCCTGCCGTTGACCGTCATGTCGGTCTTCACCGGAAGTCCGCTCGAGCTGTCGAAGGTGTTCTCCGTCTTTACGGATATGCCCGTTGAGGTGGTGAGTGTTGACTCCGAGATTTCGCCCGTGAAGGTGTAGGAGTTGAGGGTGGTGAAGGTATCGCCGCCCTGGCGGGTCACGGTGGAGGACACCTCCCCGCGAGGGGTGTAGTGGACGGCGGAGAGGACGGTGTCGCCGTCGGAA
>JAETNO010000029.1 GCA_021768245.1 Bacteroidaceae bacterium
GCTTATTGTCATAAAATAGTAACTTTGATGAAACCGATTTCATCAAAGTTACTACATCTGTTTGCTAATTAACAAATTACAGCAGTTTCACCAACCATTTTTGGCAATTATACCACTTTTTCATTCTTTATATTTCCTTTTCGGACGTAGAGTGCTCCAATAATGGAAGTCACACTGAGATTCCACATCGCGCTCAATGCCGTCAGGGAGCGACGAGAAGAAGTCGTGACCTGTCAGAGCCTCGACAGAATCAATCGTCACGGCACAGGCCTGCATACCTCCCTTTGATTTCCCGTTAGGCATGATGAAGCCTATGCCACGGGCAGGTCTGGCGTATGGCGAGATTATCACTTTAAAAAACTTTTTAGGAACATATACCCGCGAATCCCCGATATACTCAATCGGTCTCCCGGCTATGACAGGTCCACAGACAATATAAACGGCACTATCAGCCTGAGCCCATTGGCGGCACTTCTCTTCAAGACGTTTCCAACTGCCCGTATTCAGGACTTTTGACTGAGGGCAAATGTTTGTCATATAGAATGTTTCCTCCATAGCCTTACGGCTCCATTTCATGTCTCCGGCAGGAGCCATATGCCCCCGGTCGTAGCCCGAATAACTATAATCCCATGTTTCGGCACACCCCTCGACGTCTGAATCAGCACTGAATTTATTAGTACGGGCGACTTCCCCGTCCGTTTCATCCGAGGTAAGCTCCCATGACACCCAGTTCGAGATATGATACTGCGGATTAAACGACACGTCCATACCCGTATATTTTTTCTCAATCGATTTCAGAGATGGATTAGTCTTGACCACCATCAAATCACCATAAGATTGAGAATTATTCCCTATACAGATTCCATGGTCGACAGTCGGTTGCTGTCCCCCTTCGAGTCTTTGGCCGAGATAGACGCAGGCAGCTATAAGAAATATCACTATAGCAATCCTGACAACGTTCTTTAATATATCAGTCTTGGCAAAGCGACCTTTTTTATTCCAGTTCCTTCTCTTAGCCATATCTATCCTATTCAAAAGTCCAAACGGTTGATAATCCGCCCTATCTCCATAGCGTCAGCGACAGAGGTTCCGGTAGCAATCGGCAGGCTCACAAGTTCGTCGGCGATACGTTCTGTCACAGGGAGGTCACCATGGGCCATCCCGCTGTAACATGGCTGCTTATGCGGAGGCACGGCATAATGTATCGCAGTCCCTACCCCTTCTCTTTCAAGCATCTCGCGGAAACGGTCACGTTTATAATTTACCACGCGTATAACAAATTGATGCCAGACCTGGTCATATTTTTCATGTGTGATGTAGGGGAGATATATACCTTCACGGTCTATCGTATTCTGATATGCCAAAGCCCTTTCAGTGCGGTCGGAATTTTCCTTAGCCAGATATGGCAGCTTCACTCTCAGCATCGCCGCCTGTATCGGGTCAATGCGGCAATTGAATCCACGGTATATATTATGATACTGACGGTCAGAGCCGTAATTGGCAAGAGTCCTGACTACACGGGCCAATTCACCGTCGAAGGTCACTACAGCTCCTGCATCGCCGAGGGCACCGACATTCTTTGTAGGATAAAAACTTATCGCGCCGGCATCCCCAAGGGCCCCGGCAAAAGAAGATTCATGAAGTCCACATTGCGACCCATATGCGCCTAAGGCCTGCGCCGAATCCTCAATGATTTTCAGACTATAACGCCGGGCAACAGCCACAAGCGTATCATCCCATACGATATTTCCATAGAGGTGTACCGGCATAATAGCTTTTGTGCGCTCAGTCACTGCCGCTTCGATAAGAGACGTGTCGATGTCAAGTGTTCGCTCGTCTATATCCACAGGGACCGGTACCAGACCGGCATCGCTTATGGCAAGGACAGAGGCAATGAACGTGTTGGCCGGATAAATGACTTCGTCACCCTCTTTAAAAACTCCAAGCTGTATATAGGCCCTCAGTATCAGGCGCAATGCATCAAGTCCATTGCTTACACCTATTATATATGGAGCTTTCAACATTTGGGAGAGTTCGGTTTCAAAGGCTTCGACTTCTTCACCTCCTATATAACGGCCACTGCGAATCACCCTCTCAGCAGCCCGCACAAGTTCGTCGTAGTAAGGCTCATTGACCTTAGCTAAATCAAGGAAGGGATACTTCATAGTCTGATGTCACTTTCTATAGCCAGACGCTTGAACTCCTCATAATCCCTCACATATTCTTCGGCACTGTAAAGAATGGAGGTCATGACCAGACATACACTCCCGGAAGCGAAATTATCAAGAGTGCGCCAATAACCCGGCGGGATATATAAGCCCTCAAACGGACGGTTGAGTGTAAACGTGACCCAGTTAAACCCATCCGAAAGATTGACATTGAAACATCCGTTGACGGCCACAAGGAGAGATTTAGCCTCACGGTGGGAATGACCACCCCTCGCCTCTCCTGCAGGCACATCATAAGTCCAGTAGCAACGCGCAATCTCAAAAGGAATCTGGTCGTTGTCCTGGACGAAAGTGAGGCTCCCGCGGGGATCGTAGATGCGTGGGAGACTTATGATACACGGTTTGTTTGGATTCATGGTCTGATATATAAATATCCGTCACGACATCAGCAATAATGCAGATACGGATTATGCAAAGATATGCAATAAGCATGAAAGGAGCAAAATAAGGGAGTGATTTCGACAACGCATATGTAACATTTCACTCTTTATGTTGTAGAACACATATTTTAGACCGAATAAAATGAAAAATTATTACTATTTTGCGGTCGATTTAAGAAAGCCGTCACTTTCAGGCTTCTCTTTTATGATTTTCTTCTTACCTAAAACTAATTATCATTACAACCTCTAACACCTTATAATAATATGAAGGTATACCAGACTAACGAGATCAAAAACATAGCCTTGCTCGGAAGCAAAGGCTCTGGTAAAACCACACTCGCCGAAGCGATGCTTTACGAGTGTGGAGTTATAAAACGTCGCGGCACAATCGAAGGAAAAAACACTGTGAGCGACTCATTTCCCGTCGAGAAGGAGTATGGCTACAGCGTGTTCTCGACGGTTTTCTATGCCGAATTCCTAAATAAGAAACTCAATGTAATCGACTGTCCGGGGGCCGACGACTTTGTCGGCAATGCCATCACGGCTCTCAATGTAACCGATACAGGCGTGATACTCATAAACTCCCAGTATGGTGTCGAAGTCGGTACACAGAATATATTCCGCACAACCCAGTCGCTCAAAAAGCCTGTTATTTTCGCTTTGAACCAACTCGACGGAGATAAGGCCGATTATGAGAACGTGATGGAACAGATGCGCGAACATTTCGGCAATAAAATCGTGGCTATCCAATACCCGCTGCAATGCGGTGCCGGCTTCAACGCCATGATTGACGTGCTTCTGATGAAAAAATACTCATGGGGGCCTGAAGGTGGCGCTCCGACTATCGAGGAGATTCCCGCTGAAGAACATGACCGCGCCCTCGAGCTCCATCAGAAACTCGTGGAGGCAGCAGCTGAAAACGACGAGACACTCATGGATAAGTTCTTTGAGGAAGGCCACCTCACAGAGGACGAAATGCGCGAAGGCATCCGCAAAGGTCTCGTGGACCGCTCTATCTACCCCGTGTTCTGCGTCAGTGCGGCAAAAGATATGGGCGTACGCCGCATGATGGAATTCCTCGGCAACGTAGTGCCCTTCGTAGAGGATATGCCTGCTCCCGTCACTACCGACGGTGTGGAAGTGAAGCCTGACAGCAACGGCCCGCTTTCACTCTATTTCTTCAAGACCACAGTCGAGCCACATATCGGTGAGGTCAGCTATTTCAAAGTGATGTCAGGAACACTTACCCCCGGTGTCGACCTTGAGAATCTGACCCGTGGCTCACGCGAACGCATCGCTCAGATTTACTGCGTATGCGGCAGCATCAAGACCCAAGTCGATAAACTCTGCGCCGGTGATATCGGAGCTACTGTCAAACTTAAAGATGTCCGCACCGGCAACACGCTCGACGCCAAGGACTGCGAATATCGGTTCGACTTTATCCGCTTCCCCGAGCCTAAATACCGCCGTGCAATCCGTCCTGTCACGGAAAGCGATGCCGAGAAACTCATGGGTATCCTTACACGTATGCATGAGGAGGATCCGACATGGGTAATCGAACAGTCGAAGGAACTTAAACAAGTCATACTCTCAGGTCAAGGAGAATTCCATCTCCGCACTCTGAAATGGCGTGTTGAGAACAACGATAAACTACCCATTGTCTTTGACGAACCGCGTATCCCCTACCGCGAGACAATTACCAAGGCCGCACGTGCCGACTACCGCCATAAAAAGCAGTCGGGAGGCGCAGGCCAGTTCGGAGAAGTGCATCTAATCATCGAACCTTATACCGAAGGCATGCCTGCACCCGACACATATAAGTTCGGCAATCAGGAATACAAGATGAACGTGCGCGATACTCAGGAGATACCTTTGGCATGGGGTGGGAAACTCGTCGTACACAACTGTATCGTCGGAGGGGCCATTGACGCCCGCTTCATTCCCGCTATCGTGAAGGGACTGATGGACCGTATGGAACAAGGCCCCCTTACCGGCAGCTATGCCCGCGATGTAAGAGTCTGCATCTATGACGGCAAGATGCACCCCGTTGACTCCAACGAAATCTCTTTCCGTCTCGCCGGCAGAAATGCCTTTAGCGAAGCCTTCCGCAATGCCAATCCGAAGGTTCTTGAGCCTGTCTACGACGTTGACGTAATGGTTCCCGGCGATGTTATGGGCGATGTGATGAGCGACCTTCAGGGACGCCGCGCCATCATCATGGGCATGTCAAGCGACAACGGTTTTGAAAAGATTTCCGCACGCGTTCCATTGAAAGAAATGTCCTCTTACTCGACCGCACTTTCATCAATTACAGGCGGACGCTCCGCTTTCACAATGAAGTTCGCGTCATATGAACTCGTGCCTTCCGACGTTCAGGAAAAACTCCTGAAAGAATACGCCGAAAAAGCACAGGCCGAAGAATAATAATCAAAATCACACAGATACAGGAACGGCTCCGTCTATTGAAAGGCGGAGCCGTTATGTTGTCACCGCCAAATATAATCATTAAAAGAAATCTGCTACCACCCTTTCTAACGAAAAATTATCCCTGCCACAGAAACATTAGCTGTAGCAGGGATAAATTTTTCATTTAAATATCATTAAACATCTTTTTAGATGCTGTTTTTTTAATCAACGGGCGATTTTTAATGTCCGACTGACCGCAGGCGTAGTAGCCGTCACGATATAAAGGCCGGAATTAAGGGATGATAGGTCAAGTTCATTTCCATACCCCGACATTACTTTCATTCCTGCCAAATTATAGACATCAATAGATGCCTCCGTCGATATTCTGACCACAGACCCTTCATATACGATGGAGAAACCATCCATCTCAATGTCGGATATGGCTGACGAAGAAGCGAGATTAAGATTGAAATTGAGTTTATTTCCATCGACAGCTACATCAGTAATTGAGAAAGGAGCTGGAGTGCCATCAAAATAAAGAGGCTTAATCTTATCCCCGGCAAGACCGAGAGAAGTCCGCCCGGCTGACCCGTCGAGAGTTGCCTTATCAAGCCCATCCATCCCGCGAAGGATATATAGCTCCCGTTTGCTTCCGAGATTACCTTTCGCGGTCGGATCCACCCGATATGCGAGCAAGCCGGAAGAAGGAAGTTCATTGTCCCACCCTTCGGCTTTACGGTATTCCACCATAAAATATTCCTCTTTGGAAGCATCGGGAACAATCTTAAAGGCGACATCCTCAGGCGAAGACGAATTAAGCGCATTAAGAGTATAAGTTCCGTTAGCGGTCAACTCCTTTACCTCAGGAATCCAATCACCGAAATCATGGCCATAAGTGTGGCGGGTATAGGCTGTCATGCCCTGAGCCTTTACCTGATTGTCGCTCATTATGTCCCATTTACCAACTGCTGTGGATGCATCGGACGTATATAAATCATAGACATTGAGCGTATGTGCCATTTCGTGGCATACGACACCGGTATTGGGTTTAATCGGTCGGCCAAGTTTGAAGCCGTTGGCACTGTCAAACATTATAAAGAAGTTCTTGACTCTCGCACCCTTGACAGTCACATCTGAGTTAGCCATATCAAGGTTCATGGGCCAAAGCACCCCATTCTTGGAACTCTTTTCAGACTCGCCCATTATGACAAGAGTCAGATTATCGACGTCTCCGTCATTATTGCAGTCTACCACAGCATCCTCCGGGAGCTTTGAATTTAGAAAATCGGCGGCCTCCCTAACTATCCCACGCAGACGGGTGAGAAGGAACATGGTAGCGAAAGGGTCTGATGGAGATTGCGTGCGAAAATCATCACGCGGACGCGAGGATGTAAAATCTCCGTCGGCAAACACACTTTTCCAGTCAAGGGAACCATATGACATGGTCTTATAGTAAGCACGGACTGAATTCGCGTTTTCCGATTCGTCGTTAAAAAGCCTTTCATAAAAGGCTCTGTCATTTTGCCAGGTTTCTTCCGTCTGGTCAGAGAAACGCACAAAACAAACCACATTTGCAAGTTCGTCGGCAAAACATGCCGACGAACTCAACAATAGGGATAATGAGATAAGAAGCTTTCTCATATGATTCTGAATTTATAGCTTAATCTTTACAGTCTCTTCACCGGCTTTAGCCACATAGATACCGGCAGGAAGATTGCTCAAATCGAGAGTGGAAGCATGAGCGGAGGCTACGAGCTTACCATCGGCGGCATATACCTTCATGTCGCATACGGCATTTGCCACGAGAGTCTTGCCTGAAAGAACGATTGAAGTCCCATCGGCAATAATGTCCTCAATCGCAGAGTTTCCTTGGGTGTTAGTATAAGTAAACACGCGGATACCCTGAATCAGGAGAGGAGCAATTGCGGCATTAGTAATTCTTGCAGTAACCTTTTGTCCTATAGGAGAGGCAATAGTCGCTCCTGTATTATCGTCTTTAAGATTCTGTATATCTAACCACTTATATTGTTTCTGTTCCTGCGCTGGGAATCCCATTTTCTGTGCCCATAAAGAAGTCCCAATCATATGCATATATGACTTCACAGGTGTAATGTCTTTACTCCACAGATTTTCATCAAGCCATTCATTTTGCTTGCAGGAAACATATGGAAGCAAATCATTTTCACTTGACATGAAAATATTAAAAGAAGCACAATCTGGGAGAAAAAGGACTATTGAACCGCCATCCTTTGATGTCCAACTATTAGATTTAGGGACAATTATTGCTCCAATCTTTGCTCCCTCTCCACCAAGTTCTCCAACCACATTATATCCATCAATCGTACCATCGAGTTCAGGTTCGGGGAACTGACCGTCTGCATCCTCAGCGGTAGTCGACATCAACATGATTTTATATTTGCTACCGAAACCACAGTATTTGTCAAGCTTTTCCTGAGAATCAAACCACAGCCAACCATCTGCATCGCAATCGGCCGGATCAAAGAAATTGTAGGTCGTCTGAGCGAACGACGGCATCATCGCAGCCATAGCGGCAACTGAAAGCAGAAATTTTTTCATCGTTTTTAGTTTTAGTGTTTCTTATTGAGTCTATTACGTGAGTTCATCTTACATTTCAACCCATTCGGGGTTCTGTTCCACTCCATGGTAACGCACATCTTCCCATGCAATGGGGAGATAGTATTGCATATCACGGAAATAGCGCACAATCGAGTTTCGGCCATTGACAATCGGGTTAGTAATCCTGATAGAGCCGTTCGCACGATGGACAATCTTCACACCATAGAGCGGATTTGTGGTACCAGTCATCTTTTCACAGGCGACATTGAGACGAAGCAAATCCCAGTAAGTAGTCTTTTCAAAAGCGAGCTCTACACGGCGTTCATTCATTATATCGTCCCATGTAATAGATTCAAGTTCCGGCATTTTGACACGGCGGCGAATCTGATTCACTTTATCAAGGGCATCATCCGGCCGATTCTTCTTGAAATCAATCTCGGCATAGTCCAAAAGCAGTTCAGCATAGCGCCAGAGGATGCAATTTTGCGAACTTGCATAAGTGCCGTCGGTGTCAATCGACTGGTTTTCATTAAGGAACTTAGCCATATAGTAGCCCGTACGGCTGACAGCGGCGGTCGTAGATTCACCATAAGGTGTCAAATCCTCCCCGGCCACTTCCTTGCCATCGACTGTGGTGTAATGCAAATCCATCGTGTGTCCATGCCACAAGGCTCCATCGTAGAGCACATTGGCGTAGAACCGGAAATCGCGGCCTACGTAGGGATTGTTCTTGTCATAACCGGAGTTTAGTTCATCGATGCGCTTACCGTTTGCCATGCGATATTCATCAACATGGTTCTGGGTAGGATTATAAGCGGCAATCGTTCCGCCAAACGAAGGAGCCGCAGCCTCACGGTCGAGCTTATGGCCATTAAGTGTATCAAAGTTTCCATCGTCGGCATGCTGCACTTCCCAGATTGATTCGATGGAATTTTTTGTCAGAAATATATTGCGATAGCCTTTCACCACATCTTCCTGAGAAGTTCCGGAAATCGGCATTAAATCATATACACCAAGAGCCATAATCCTGTCATATTCTATAGCTGCCTTATCAAGCATATCCATTGAGCGGTCGTCGGGAAAACCGAGATATGGCTTTGACGCATTTTGGAAATGCTCACCTGCAACCCAAAAATAGGTTTTGGCTTTAAGCATAAGTGCAGTTCCCTGTGTAGGACGGCCGACATTGTCGGAAGTGTTGGTCTTTTCAAGAAGATTGAAAGCCTGCTCCGCCTCATCAGTGATAAATTTCACCATTTCCTCATAGCTTGCTCGGGGGAATTTCACAGGATTTGTCAACGGATCAAAGGTGTGGGTTATCAAAAGCGGACCGCCGAAATTGATAAGCAGCTTATAATAGTAATATGCACGGAAAAAGTGAGCCTCACCGAGGAGTCGGTCTTTCATAGAAGCCGGAAGCCGGTCCTGATTCTCAAGGAGGAGATTTATCGCACGAATCTGGGCATACCAGTTTGACCACTTCTGACGTGAACGGATGGTGATTTGCGATTGCACGCTACCAAGGATATCACCATAGTCAGTTGAATACCAATCTCTCTTACCGACAGTCAGCTGGTCGCCGAACCAAGGCTCATACTCAGTGCCAAGGCCCTTCATAATGGTTGTCACCAAAGTGTTGAAGCCTGAATCCATACCACGGTACATACCGCGCATATACTCATCCACAACAAGCGGATCGCTCCATATCACCTCTTCCGACAGTTTATCGTTGGGGGCATCGTCAAACAAATCGTCGCACGACGCAAAAAGAGTCATGGCGATTGCCGGGAGTGCTATATATTTCAGAAATTTCATGTGTTTACTGTGTTTTTAAGCTTAGAAACCAAAGTTTAGATTAATGCCATAGGTGCGCTGCAGAGGATATCCGCGAAGAGATTCGGGGTCCATATTGTTTTTAAGCGAAGATATGGTGAACAGGTTACCACCCTGAAGAGCGATGTCAAGATTCTGTATCCTGGCTTTCTTCAACATCTTGGATGAGAAACGATAGCCGATAGTGAGAGCTTTAAGACGAAGGAAATCACAGTCCCGAATCCAGAATGTGCTCTCCTTGCGGTTATTATCGGATGTCGATGAGAATTTAACACGGGGATATGATGCATTGGGATTTTCAGGAGTCCATGTATCATAATAGTGATATTCCTGGAAACGCTGCAATGAACGGCTTTCAAGAGTGTAAAGTTCGTTAATCTTCTGAGTATAACCGCTTACACCCTGGAACTGGGCGTTCATATATATACCCTTCCACTGCAAGCCGAGTCCGAGACCATAAGTGAGCTGTGGCTGAGAGGAATTACGCACATAGATGCGGTCATTTTCAGTCAGCACGCCATTGTTGTCCTGATCGATATACTTGATGTCGCCAGGAGCCAACGTGGCATTACCCATACCGTCCTGATCCACGGGCCATGCGGAAATTTCCTCATAGCTTTGGAAGAGTCCGGCAGCCTCATAAACAGACCATACAAGATAGCTTCCACCCTTGCGGCGGAGATTGGGGAGCTGATTTGATTCGTCGCCATAGTCAAGCACCTTATCATAGCTCTTGGCGATGTTGAATTGAACGTTATACTTAAAATCACCTATAGTGTTGAGATGTTTGACTGAGATGTCCCAACCGCGATAGCGCACTTCACCGAAGTTGATATTGGGAACATTGCCACTCGTTCCGACAGACGGCGGATAGAGATATTGCGGAGCGCTCATCACCATGTTTGTGCGCGTACGCTGATAGGCCTCTACTGTAGCGGAAAGGCGATTGTCGAAGAATCCCACGTCAATACCGACATTATAGTCTTTCGACTTACCCCATTTGAGGTTGCGGTTAGGGAACTGGTTGGTGTCAATCATGATGCCCGGTGCCCATGTACCACCGATAGGATAGCCCGAATTATTCGAGAAAATATAATTCATCAGATAGCTGAAGTCGCCGATTGACCCATCATCGCCAAGCACACCCGCAGAAGCGCGCAGTTTGGCAAACGACATGACATTCGGAGAGATTCCCTTGAAGAACGGCTCATTGCTGATAACCCATGAAGCTGAAACCGTCGGGAAAAATCCCCATCGGTTTTCAGGGGCAAAACGGGTGGAACCATCGACGCGGAAACTGAATTCAGCATAGTAACGGCTATCGAAACCATACGTGGCACGGCCTACCACAGACTGACGCTGACTGCTGTATTCATTACCGACAAGGCGTCCCGTGGAAGTATTTCCGATAATTTCAGGAGTGGTGCCGGCAAGATTACTGTTTGTACCTTCGATGTATTTATTCGTATAATCCTGATAGTTGTAGACTATAAGACCTGTCACATCGTGTTTTTCAGCGAATGTGCGGTTGTAGTTCATACCGATTTCTATCAGTTTGTTGTTGACACGCTGCCAACGGTCTGTCATTGATATCTTCTTTTTAGGATAAACCGTGTTGGGGTCAACAGAGGTTGTTCCTGTCTCCTTATCATATATATACAGTGGCACAGGCTTTGAGAAATCAGTGCGGTTCTGGTGGTTCATGTCGGCAGTACCTTTAAGATAGGCCTGCAATCCTTTGACATGAGGAATATTGTATCGGAGCACTGCATTGAGCGTATGATAATCGGAATTTATCTTTGTGTAACCGCCAAGACCGTCCACTGCAATCAGGGGGTTTGCGCCGTCGATACTTGCGAGATTGCCATCAGTAAAACGGAGTACCTGAAGCGGAGAGAAATTATAGGCGGCATCAAGGGTCGTGAATCCTGGAGTCTTGTTGTTTACCACGGACCCTGACAAATCAACCGACAGCGACATGCCCGGAGCGACATCCGCGTCAAGTTTGGCAGAATAATTGTAACGGTCACGCCCTACATTGGAGTAAAGGCCCTTGGTATTGGTATATCCTCCCGACAGGAAGTAGCGGACTGATTTAACACCTCCCGACACAGAGACTGAATGGCGCTGGGAATGGCCCCATTTATTAAGGTGGTCGAGCATGTTTTCGTCACCGTATATGTTGGGATTGCTGCCAAGGAGGTCAAGGTCATAAGGAGTGTAGATGTCACTTTCCATAGCCTCAACCGCACGGTTGTAGAGCTCGGCAAACTGACGGGCCTTCAAGAATTTCGGAAGATATGTGGCTTCCTGGAAATTGAATTGACCGCGATAATTGACACGCGCACGACCGTCATTGTTGCCACGCTTGGTCTGCACAAGGATTACGCCATTGGCTGCTCGGGCACCATAGACAGCGGCTGCGGCAGCATCCTTAAGGATTGAAATACTCTCGATATCATCGGGGTTAAGGTCGCTGAGACGCATCTCGCCGTCAGATGTGTTGGTTCCGAGGCGTGGCACGCCGTCAATCACAAGCAGAGGAGGATTAGTGTTGCCACGGATATGGAGGTCGGCTTCCTTGTTTGACGAAGGGTCACCGGTAGTGCTCATCACACCAAGACCGGCAACCTGTCCGGAAAGACTCTGGTCGATATTCATCGTCGGAATACGCATAAGCTCCTCTCCGCTTATTGTCTCGACTGACGAGGTCAGGCTCGATTTTTTTGCTGTACCATAACCGATAACTACAATTTCATCTATAGTATTATCGGCCGGGGTAAGAGTTACTTTTATTTCATTGGTGCCGGCACTTACCGCTACAGTCTCAGTCGTATAGCCAATATAGCTTACGACGAGCTTCACGGCACCCTTTACGCCGGGGATTGAGAAACGGCCATCGACATCGGTGGAGGTTCCGGTGACCTTTCCTTCAATTTTAACTGTGGCACCGGGCAGGGGTTCGCCCTGATCGTCGGAAACGGTTCCCGACACCGTACGGCCAACGTCTGCCATCGCGGCAAAAGTCGTAACCGAAAGGAGAAGATATAGCAAAAATGATTTCATCGTGTTTTAAGCAGTTGTGGATTGGTTATCACTTAATTTTACACTTATTTCGCACTCAGCAGTTTATCAATGACACGAATCTGATAGTCATAGAAGTTACGCGTGGTCGCATCCGTGGTTGAAAGCCTGCGGTTACGGTATAGAGTGAGGACTTCCTTCAGCTTGGCAGTCATCAACGGTGCAAGGTCAAGAGCAGTAAGGGTAGGCTGACCGATCAGCAAGCGCATGAATGAATGGTCCTCCTCGGAACTTACACAGTGGGAACATGGAAGAGACGGTTCCACAGCCTGCGACATCATGAATTCGAACTCTTCAACAGCCGAAGTCTTTGAGGATTTTGCAGCCGCAGGAGGCATAAGACCCGAATATTTACTCATCGCATTGATGGCGGCCTGCTGCATGTTGCGGTCAGCGTCCGTCAAAGCTTTCCCGAGACGTGTCGGGGCAAAAATTCCCGCAATGGCATCATCCACGTAAGTGTTGAGAGTATAATTTCGCTTCGGGTCTATCTCCCCGCCCTCCTTAATCCTGTAAAGATTGCCCGACGAGAGAAGACACCCGACGACATTGCGCTGCATTTTCTCCTGCCATTGAAGAGGAGTTTCCCACTTGGTGACAAGTCGTGTCGGTGCGAGCCATTCCCCGGATGTACGTGCCTGCTTGAGCAACCAGTCCATGGCCCTCTTCTGGTCGGCCTTAGCCACATGAGTACGGGCTTCGCCGTCATTGCGTCCCTGACGGATTTCCTTATAGACAACACCACCTATATAAGGATAGACATGGCCTACATGGCGGAGATATTGCTTGACGATAGCCTCATACATATCGGTAAGCGTCTCATAGGGTTCATCGGTCTCTCCCGCCCAATCCTCAAAATTATTCATTATTATCTTGAGGTTTGAAATGGCGAGGTCGCCTGCTTTGATATGGTCATTGCCGAGGTCCTCTGTCTGGTCGGTAGGGTCGATAAGTCCCATGAACTGCTGCGCGCCGAATTCATACATAGGGTCGCCGTCGTGTTCGCGAATCCATTTATCAAGTGTCGGCTTCTCCTCTTCTGGAGTTGTCGCACCCGGGATCAAACGATAGCCCCAATTGATGGCATGTATGTCATAGACTCCAATGGGGGGCGGAGTCATGCGCACTCCCCTCTCCATGTCGCCGGGCTGAGCCACAAAATTATTACGGGCATAATCCATAATCGACGGAGTGGTGCCATACTTCTGAGTGAAAGCCGGGTCACGAAGATTGTCAATCGTAAACGCATATGAAGCGCCCATGTTGTGCATGAGACCGAGACAGTGACCAATCTCGTGGGCCGCCACATATGTAAGGGACTCATACATCACGGAGTCAGCAAAGACCTTGTTGCGAACGCGCGGGTCAACCGCGGCAGTCTGAGTGAAACGCCAGTTATGGACAAGCGACAGAATGTTGTGGTACCAAATCACATCCGCGCCCAAAATCTCACCCGTACGGGGATCGACATATGAAGGGCCCATTGCATTGGCTGTCTGAGTCATGCAGTAGCGTATACAGTTGTTACGTATATCATCAGGGTCGAAATTGGGATCATCAGTCGGATAATCGCGGGCTTCGATGGCGTTTTTGAAACCTGCGGCCTCGAATGCCTTGTTCCAATATTCAATACCCTCTTTCACGGCAGGGCGCCATTTTTCAGGAAAGGCCGAATCCACGTAGAACACGATTTTTTTCTTAGGCTCTACAAGCTGTCCTGCAAAATAAGCCTCACGGTCCTCTTCACGCGGTTCAAGACGATGGCGGTTTATAATCGAATAGGGTGTCACTCGGTCGAGTTTAGACGAATAGTGATATTTCGTATCAGAGAAGAAGCCGACACGGTTGTCCTGCAGACGGACCGGCATAGGGTCGTCGGGAAGTTTCACTATCGACCGGGACATAGCCACGGTGTAAGGACGCTTAGCCATTGACGTTGTATAGGCCAGACAGCTTTCAACCTCAACATTATCGGGGAATGATTTCACAGAGGTTATCGCAGACCCTCCGGCATAGAATGTCCCCTTGATACCATCCTTTACGCCAAGGAGTTTTCCCAATGGGTTTGACTCCTTAATCGGAGAAATGACCTTCTCATTACCACCGAAAAAAGAGGTGACATCTATTATAGAACTTTCAGGGAGACGTTTAGTAATCTTGAACCCTTTAAGAATCGGATTGATAAAATTGCGGTCAAAAGAGGGAGCTATGGGGTCGTCCTTATCAACCACATCGTCAGTCTGGAGCAAATGAAGATATATATTGTAGGGGTCACGGGTAAAGCCGATAAGAAGTGGATTGCCACACATCTGACCGGCAACCCAGTCGTTTGTCTGTGAGACACCTTTTACCCTGTTGACAAGCAAATAGGTGTGGGTCAACGCACTGTCCGGAATTTCCATCAAAAGCTTACCTTTTTTGTCAAGATAAGTGGTGAAAAGTCCCCTCGACACAACCGATTCATCAATAATCTTCTTCATGTCAAGGCTGTCTTTAGACTCTTTTGACTGTTCGGTCTGTTTTTTGGCGTCAGATTTGGCAGAGCCACCCAAAGGCCATGACTTGGCATCCATGGCAAGCGGAGACACGGCTGATATCGCAGCCATGCCTACAAAAGCCGCAAAGATGTGGCGCAAAGAAAATTTAATCATACAGTTACTAAAAATTATGACTTTCTACATCCTGTGGTTTCAATAACATTGAAAACGCAAAATTAAGACAATAATTTCAGTTTGCAAGCGAATTACATCTTATTTTGAAGTTTTTCAGTCATTCTCACACAAAAAAAGTTTAAAACATCCAATTTTAATGACAAAATGTCGTATATATCCCTCACTCAATTTGCCAATTGAGTGAGAATCGCATAAATTTAAACAATTCTCAAAATAATATATTTCCATGACAATTGAGGTACTTAATGATAGTGCATTGAGGAAAAACAATTAATTTTGTGAATGGATTGGCGCAAGTCAGTCAACGACATAAAATAAGAAGCGGTATACTCTCTTGTAAGTTGAGAACGCAGGAAAATACAAGGATAGCATAGCGGTTCTCACGCATACGGCGCATACATCTGCTTCGCAATGACCTACGACCTCCAAATGAATCCCCAACCCCATCTTTGGAAACGTTTCTTGATAGCGTAGGTATTTCCCTTTCAGGCAAAAAGTTTAAGATGTATTTGAATTTGCAAGGGCCCACAAATTATGATTAAATAATGAAACCGAAAGAAATATTGAAAAAATGGATTGACTGCTTCAACACAGCGAATGTGACGGGGCTTGCTGCATTGTATGCGGATGGTGCCGTAAATCATCAGGTCGCCAACGCTCCTGTCGTAGGTAAAAAGGCCATACATATCCGTTTTGACGGTATCGGCGGTAAGTCTATAGACGAAATCAAACACAGTTACAAGCCATGAGCGAGGTTAAAAAACTTAGGTTATGCGATTGGATGCTTGTTTTTGCAACGGCGTTCATTCTTGCATCCGGCATACAACTTGAAGTCACTGATAGCAGTAGTATCGCATGGGTATCGATTCATATAATTATAGGTAGCCTTTTCTTCGCCAATATCGTATGGCATCTTTATCTTCATTTCGGTCGGAAATCATGGGTTCAAAGATTACGGAAACAAAAATCGCCTGTCACACGCTGGCTTGCCATTTTCGCACTGCTCACAATTATAAGTACATTTGTCGCTCTCTTTCATTGGATTGGAACATATACACATTCACCGGTTGGTGCCATCCACGGAAAGATTAGCTTTGTATTCATTGCATTGGCAATCGGTCACACTGTAAAACGAATTAAGTTCTTCAAATTTGCAAAAAAATCTTGAGAAGCTTGACTATGAAAAGCATTACGCCATATTGCATTGAAAATTATGAGCAACAAACCACTATAGCCGAGAGAATGTGCAAATTCAAAAATTTTATCCTGACAGTCATATTACTCGTAATCTCTGCCTGGACAATGAGAGCAAATGACCCATGCGACATCTATCGTCATGAGGCGGAATCGTTTTTGTCCGCTATGCCTAAAGATTTGCAGAGACGGCAGGCAGAAGCCATTCGTCAGGCAATAGCGGGTAATAATAGTTTGCTTGAGGACATAAGGGAGTCACGAAACCAGCCCCCCGAACTGCCGTCGGTAGTGACGCGCACACCGGTTGGCGACAATATGGTTTTGTTTCGAGATAGAAGATATGAAAATGATACGATTCCATTGCTACTATATTTTCATGGGGGAGGCTGGACCATAGGGAGCATAAATAGCTGTTCACGTTTTTGTTCGGAAATGGCGCTTAACGGGGTTGCAGTATTAGCTGTAGACTATCGGCTCGCCCCCGAACACCCATATCCCACCGGCTTGTATGATTGTATTTCAGCTGCTGAAATTGCGGCGGACAGTCTTGAACGATGGAAATGTAATGGCATCGTTGTGGGAGGCGACAGTTCAGGCGGAAACCTTGCGATAGCGACAGCATTGAGCTTCCCGGCCAATATGTTTGATGGGGTGGTGGCTTTCTATCCGGTGACTAAAGCATATCCCGATAATTCTCCAAGCTGGCAAAAATACGGACATGGATTCGGGCTTGACAGTGAGCTGATGGAAGCCTTCAATGCAACCTATACTTCAGATGTATACAATCCAATGGTATCCCCGGCCAGGGCTTCGGATTCTGACTTAAAAAAAATGCCGCCACTGCTTATAATAGCGGCTGAATGCGACATCCTTAAAGATCAAGGCTATGAATTTGCCAATCATCTTAAGCGCTTAGGCAATAAAGTCTGTTATCACATAATACCAAATTCGGTACATTTATTCATCACTGTCCCCAGACAGACGGCATCATTCAATAGGGCTGTCTCAGAGACATCCAGATTCATTTCGGAAATTTTTATACGGTGAATCACCACACACAATATATCACCGAAAAGACTGATGTTGCTGTTGCAAGTTGGAATTCACATATTATCCGTATATTTGTGGTTGGATTTGAAAATCCGTTCTACATCAACGACATTACCGATTATCAGATCGTGGAGTTTAACCCCGACAATGTTTATATACAAAACCTAAATTTTTTTGATATGATTGAGACGGAGAGACTTATTCTGCGACATTGGCGGGAGAAAGACATACTTCCATTCTCAGAAATTAACAGTGATAAGGAGGTTATGGAATATCTGCCCAAATGTCTTTCTATGGAAGAGGCGGTGCAGTTCTACAATCGCATAGTCGCCGAACATGATAGGTTTGGCTACGGACTTTATGCTGTGGAAACAAAAAGCGGTGGCAGCTTTATCGGTTATGTCGGATTCCATCATTTTGATTTTGATGCTGAGTTCTCTCCCGGAGTTGAGATTGGCTGGAGGCTTGCAAGGGAGCATTGGAATAGCGGTTATGCCACAGAAGCCGCAAAAGCCTGCCTTGATTATGCTCGGAGAAATCGTTTATTCAATGAAATTTATTCTTTCACGACCTTATGCAATCATCGCTCGGAACGAGTGATGCAGAAAATAGGAATGGATCGAGTGGGCTTTTTCTCTCATCCATCATTGCCAAGAGGTCATAGATTGGAGCCTCATGTACTTTATAAATTGGAACTATGCCATATATATCAATAGAAAGCGGGCAATTGACCGCTGAACAAAAACGACAACTTATAGAACGGCTTACAGTCACAGCTTCCGAGATAACGCATATCCCACAGCAGTTCTTTACTGTAACAATTAAGGAACTGCCGGATGAAAATTTCGGTATCGTCGGCAAGTCAATCGACGAGATTAAACGCAATTACAAACCATGAGCTTGACATTACGCCCATATCAACCTTCGGATGCCACTACGGTTACATCGTGGCTAAAAAACGAATATCTTATGCGCCAGTGGTGTGCGGACAGATATGAACACTATCCTGTCACACCGGATGATATGAACTCTTATCATAAACAATACATAGACGGGCATAATTCCGTTGCACTGACTATGGTTGACGACGAAGAGGAGATAGGGTATGTAACGTTGCGTGTCCCGGACGATGATTTATTGGAGCAGCGTATAGGTTTCGTCATTGTAGATGATTCAAAGCGGGGACGAGGATTAGGGAAAACCCTTGTAGAAATGGCGGTCGATTATGCTTTCTGCAAACTCGATGCCACAAAAGTCTCTTTAGGCGTATTTGAGAACAATCTGGCAGCTATCCGGTGTTATGAATCGGTTGGATTCCGTCGAGTCGTCAGGAAGAAAACCGAGAGTTACGAATGTCTTGGCGAGACGTGGAATTGCATTGAAATGGAATATCATACGGTCAAGAAGCCTCTCGATTATATGACATTAGCCGAATTGTGGCAACTGTTCCCGATAATTCTGACTCCGCATCAACCCCAATGGAAGGAATGGGCTGAAAACGAGATACAAAATCTTTCCAGGATATTATCTACTTACTCTCCGATAATCAATCACATAGGTAGCACTGCTATTAACAATATCCAGGCGAAGCCTATAATTGATATTCTTGTTGAAATTTCACCCGATTCCAATTGGCAAGGCGTAAAAACTGAATTGGAAACAGCAGGATATATATGTATGTCATCAGACGGCAATCGTATGAGTTTCAACAAAGGCTATACTCCGGATGGTTATGCTGACAAGGTATTCCATATTCATATCCATGTAATCGGTGACAATGACGAAATTATTTTCCGCGACTATCTCAACAGCCATTCCGAAGTGGCACGCGAATATGAGGCATTGAAATTTAGCCTGTTGCCCCAATTCCAAAATGACAGAGACGGTTATACGGATGCAAAAACCGATTTCATTAAAGGAGTTCTGTATGATGCAAAAAACGGATGACAGCTTAGCCGCGAATGATAAATCCAATGCCCTGATACAATCCATAAAGCATTACAAGGAGATTGTAGAAAGCGATGAAGACTATTCCGAGAAGGGTAAGGGGTGGTATATGATGGGGCAGGCATATAAACAGTTGGCTGATTTCAAAAAAGCCTTCACTTGCTTCAAGAAAGCTTCCGCACATGATTATTCCGAAGCGTTTGCAATGGTGGGTGATGCTTATTTGGATGGTCATGGCGTTGAAAAGAATCCAGCAAAGGCTCGCCTATGGTATAAAAAAGGTGCCGATATGGGTGAAATCACAGCTACATTAAAGTTGGCTGACTGCTATAAGAATGGCATAGGTGGCAAGGTCGATTTGAAGAAAGCGATGGAACAATATCTGCATCTCGCAGAGCGTACAGGCCGTTTTTGGAACAGATATGCCTACGGCATCTGAACCGCACTATACGAAATCGGTAATATGTATCTCAACGGATTAGGAGTGTCGGTTAATTTGAAGGAAGCCGCCCGTTATTTCAAACTTGCCGCCAAGAAAGGCAATTCTGAGACAGAAAATGCACTTAAAATTATAAATCCATGAGTAATCTGGCTGAACAATATAAAATTATACAACAATTCATACGCCAATATGCCGGTGACGGCGATTTAGTGCAAGCACGGGCAGCTGTAGCCGCTATCACGCCTATTGCCGAAAAAGGGAACGCAAAGGCGCAATATATGCTCGGTAAATATTATTCATGTGGCTACGGCGAGGACTGCAATAGTCAAAAGGCAATCTATTGGTTTGAGAAAGCAGCCGACAAGGGAAACGAAAAGGCGGCCGAAGCATTGACTAATCTCTATCGCTATGACTTCCCGGATGATGAAATTGAAGCACAGGAGAAAAAAGCCTTTGTGTTGAAATGGCACAAGCGTTGGATTGCCATTTTGGAAAATAAAGCAACTAAAGGCATTGCAGGTGCAGCTCAGGCATTGATGAATCTCTATGTCAATGACTGTCCCGATGATATAGACCCAAAAGAGGGCGTGGAGATTGCCCACAAGTGGTACGACCGTTGGATTGAGACACTGAAAGCTAAAGCGGATAAAGGAGATATGTCGGCAAAAAAGAGATTGGCAGACATTCTTTATTATGGCACCGGTGTCCCTGATGAAGTCTTGGAACTCATCGAAGATGATGATATTGACACATCCGAAGATGATGCTGCTACGCTGTATTCCGAAGTAGCTGTCGGGGATAATGACGCAGAAGGCTGGTGTAATCTCGGACAAATCTATAGCCAATCAGAATCGGATTGGCAGAAGTCTTTGGATTGCTATGTGAAAGCCGCAGAACTTGGCTATAAAGAAGCTTATCGCTGTGTTGGAAGCGCATATTTCGAGGGGCGCGGCGTGGATAGGGATTTAGCAAAGGCCCGCGAATGGTATCGGAAAGGTGCGGATGCAGGCGATGTATTGGCTCAGCTCATGTTGGCGGATTGCTACAAGCGCGGACTCGACGGAGAGAAAGACTATGCTGCTGCGATGGAGCTGTATCGGCAGATAGCCACCCGTCGAGACCTCAAAGGGAAATATACACATGAACTTGGAACGGCGCAGTATGAAATCGGCAATATGCATATGAAAGGATTGGGTGTAGAAGCTGATTTGCGGCAGGCATACGACTGGTTCAATCTCGCCGTCGGAAATGGCAGCCTCGCCGCTGAAAACGCCCTCAAAAACAAGAAATTCAGAGACTTCAGAAGATGAAACTGAAAACACTGTGCTTCGAGGGCGATTGTGCTCTTGAAAAGAGAGAAAAGGAGAAATCCAACTATTGTTATGTGAATCTGTATGCCGTTACATTTGGAATCGCACAGTTTATTCTGACAGAATTACAGCCCATTGACCTTGACGGATGCGGAAAACTGACTATCTGTGCTAATGTCGAGCCACAAAATGAGACATACGAACCGGGCTATCATATCGCTCCCGAACTGGGCGTATCGTGGTATAATCTTGACATTGAAACATCTTGCAAACTGTATGAGCTTAAACGGTTCAGCGAGGAACTCAGCAATGAGTTTGAGAATTATGTTGCCAATATTATTATGGACATTCTTGTGGAGATTGACCGTGTGCAAGGCGGCAAAAATAGCCTCACAGAACGAAGTAATGACATTTTGGTGCGGATGCGGGAGTGCGGATGCGAAAAGGAAATCCTGCTCGAAAAATACTCGAAACTCCGGCGTGACAGGAAGTATCGGGCTATGGTATATCGCTGCATCGGTCACGGCACAGGCGATGCGATAAGAGTCGATTTAGTCAACTGTTCCACCAATGAAGTCATTGTGTCAAAGTGGCTGGAAGAATTGCCACACACCATTGATATGGCCGGGGCTGTCACCAAAACTGCGTGGGATGGAGATGCTTTCAAGGTGACATTATACAGACGATATCCAAGTTGGACAGAAACAGTGAAACTGCCTGAAAACGAATAATAGGATCATGATAAAATACGAGAATAAATATACCGACAAATCATTTATCATTGACAAGTGTCGGGAATCGGCGCAATCAGGCTATGCTCCGGCACAATATCAGCTCGGTCAATGCTATGAAGAAGGCATTGGCGTGGAGCGCAGTTTGGCAAAAGCCTTCAAATTGTATTGGCTCGCATCTGACAAATACCGCTCGGCAAAAGAGCGTCTTGACAAGGACAGCTATCAAGGGCAACTCGCCAAATGGCTGAAAAAGACGGTGAACGGCAAGCAGTTGGCTGGTGCTGACTTGGCGGAAGCGATGTGTATGTTCGGATGTTGTTATCAGCATGGTTGGAGTGTTGATTGCGACATGGCTTCTGCTGTGGAATGGTGGCGGAAGGCCGCAGACTTAGGCGATGCTTATGCCAATGACCGTTTGGGCTATTGTTACAGCCTCGGTAAAGGTGGTATGCCGAAAAATGCGGAGCAGGCTTTCGCCCATTATCTGAAAGCGGCGGAAGGCGGATATTCCGAGGATTATTTCTCTGTGGGATTGTGTTATAAAGAGGGTGACGGAGTGGAACGTGATGATGAAAAAGCCTTTGGCTGGTTCAATAAAGCTACCAAGCATGACAACCCTATGGCTTGGGTGGAGCTTGGCCACTGTTATGCCGCAGGGAGTGGCACAGCACAGGATTATGCAAAAGCTGTCGAGTGGTATCGCAAGACAGTGGATTTAGGAGGTTATGCCTTCCCCGATGCACTGCGCGGTCTCGGCAACTGTTATGCAGCAGGACATGGCGTGGAACAGGACGAGAACAAGGCGGTTGAGTTATACCGTCAGGCGGCAAAAGCGGATGATCCTGAATCGCAGTACCTCCTTGCCCGATGTTATGCCGAGGGACACGGTGTTGAACAGGATATGGCAGAAGCCGTGCGCCTTTACAAAAAGGCTGCGACAAATATCAACGAAAACAAGAGATATTACGGACATCCGGGAGCCATGCGTTGTCTGGGCGATTGCTATGCCAACGGCATAGGTGTGAGAAAAAATGCAAAACAGGCCGCTGCATGGTATGCCAAAGCTGCCGAACAGTAACATGTGGCGTAGAAGTATAACACCTAATATTGACAGTTAGGGCCGACTCCAATTCCTACTTCCGTTATCAAAAACCAGTGACAGAATAATTCTTCATGTATAGATAGAATAGGTATGCGTGTCGTTATTGCAGTTTTTAACGTGTTGTAAGGTGAGCGCTATAAATCTTATTGATAACCAATGCATTTGCGCAATTTAGAAATAATAGCTAATTTTGCGTCATGTTTTCCTTTGATGATTCAGATACAATATGTGCGATTTCTACCCCCTCAGGAGTAGGAGGAATCGCTGTAGTCAGGGTCAGCGGCAGTGAGGCCATTACCATTGCCGATAAAATCTGGCATGGCAAACCTCTCCATGAAGCTAGAACCCATAGCGCTCATCTTGGCGACATCATAGATCCGGATATCCCCGGGGAGACGCTTGATACAGCCGTAGCGACTGTGTTCCATGGGCCAAAATCATTTACAGGAGAGAACGTGGTGGAACTTTCTGTCCATGGTTCACGTTGGATTCAACGAGAGTTGGTGAACCTTCTCGTTCGTCAAGGTTGCCGTATGGCAGGCCCGGGGGAATTCTCGCAACGCGCATTTGCCAACGGTAGACTCGACCTCGCCCAGGCAGAAGCCGTAGCAGATGTAATCGCAGCATCATCACGTAGTGCCCATCGCCTTGCAGTATCTCAGATGAGAGGCGATTTCTCCCGCAATATCTCAGACTTGCGTGACAAATTAATTGAAATCGCGTCATTGCTTGAACTCGAACTCGATTTTTCGGAAGAGGATGTTGAATTCGCCTCACGGCAGCATTTGCATGAACTTGCATTATCTCTGTCAAATCGAATCGGTAAACTCGCGGATTCATTCTCTACGGGTTCCGCGATAAAGGATGGTGTCCCTGTTGCTATAGTAGGAGAGCCCAACGTCGGAAAATCCACCCTGCTCAACACCTTGCTCCATGACAACCGCGCGATAGTCAGCGATATCCCGGGAACAACACGCGACACAATTGAAGACTCAATCGAAATCGACGGGGTACTGTATCGATTTATCGACACCGCCGGAATACGCAAAACCGATGACTGCATAGAAAATCTCGGCATCGAAAGATCATATGCGGCAATCAGGAAAGCAAGGATAATCATCTGGCTTGTAACTCCTGATTGCCAACCGACACACTATCATGCACTTCGTGAAGAAATAAAAAGGCACATGTCTGAAGACGCAAGCCTGATTACGGTCGTAAACAAGATAGACACCGCCATCTCCCCTACCCTCAATCTTGAAACCATATATTGCGACGGAATAATAAAAATATCAGCCTCCAGTGGGAATAATATTGAAACGCTTACCGCCGCACTCCAACACCATTCAGGAACGACCTTAGAGACTGAAGATTGTGACATGATAGTCACCAATGCCCGTCACTATGAAGCATTGTTCCATGCACAGGAATCAATCAAACGTGTAATAACCGGAATTGAGACAAACCTCTCAGGAGATTTCATCGCCCAGGACCTACGCGAAACCATCCACCACCTCTCATCAATCACCGGCGAAATCACCACCACCGACCTCCTCACATCAATATTCAAAAACTTTTGCGTCGGCAAATAGCCTATTGGTTATAACTGGTGCAATCTGGCGTAAAACATTGAAAAGTCGCTCGTTATCGGGCGGCTTTTTTCTTACCTATACTGCAATATAACCGCTTTTCATCCCTTTTTACCTGTGTTTTTGTACCCGATTTGTAGCAAGTCGGTCAATCCCGTCAATGCGTGCCACAAGGTCGTGGACAATTTGCACATGTTTGCACACCATTGCACGCGATTGCACACATTTAACAGAATATTAACAGAACTAAAACGTAAAAAAGGATGAGTAGCACTATTGAAATCACCAAAACTTGCGAGTGGTGTGGCAATAAATTCATCGCTCGCAAATGCACAACGCGGTATTGTTCCAAGCGTTGTGCCGAACACGCCTACAAAGATGCCAAACGGAAGGAACATGTAGCCAGCGAACAGGCGAAAGCCTCCCAACCTAAGAATGTTGATGAAAGCCATTTTATGACTCCGAGTCAATGCGCTCAACTATTAGGAGTAAGCCGAAGGAGCATCTACAATTATCTTGCATCAAATTCTATCCCCTGTTTCCAATTCAAGGGTAAGACGCTAATAAGCCGAGCAAGCCTTAATTCTCTTTTTGAAGGTACACACCAATACAAGATGCACCCCACCAAAGAGAAAGAACCTATCACCGAGTTCTATACCTCAAAGGAGGTGCAGGAGAAATACGGTGTGTCCAATTCGGGAATGTATAAGATTGCCGAGCGCGAAGGCTGGCCGAAGACACAGAGCCGTGGCAAGACGCTCTGGAGCCGGAGTCATGTCGACCGCTATTTTGCCAATCAACAACCGAAGGAGGAAATATCTGAATGGTACACCGTGGCGGATATTCAAGCCAAGTACGGCATGACCCTGTCTGCCATCTATACGCTCGTGTCGAAAGAAGGGATCCCGAAGAAAAAACAGGGAAATTATGTGATATACTCTAAATATCATTTCGATTTAGCGAAAGGTCAGGTGGCACCAAAGGAGCCGGAGTATTATACCTATCCCGAAGCGATGGCGAAATATAATCTGACCCGCGATCAGCTTCACCACTATCTGAAATACCACAGCATCACCCGTGAGAAGAAGGGGAAATATACCCTGATACTTCGCTCTGAGCTTGATTTTCTACTTGGTTCTCCGGAGATTTAGCCCGTGGAGACAGTTTGGAGAAACATTGGAACCACCGAAGACGGCATTGTTCCCTTTTGTTTCTCCCGCTACTTTTGTAACTGATTTTCAACCCTAAACCCCATAAAGCAATGACAAACACCTGCACCAAAGTGTTCCTCCGTCGTCGTCCGTATGTCGGAGGAAAAGTATCGCTCTACCTCGATTATTATCCGGCGATACGCAATCCACACACCAACAAGATGACGCGCCGCGAAACCCTCGGCATAGTCATCTATGCGGAACCGGCCAACGAGATGCAACGCCGTTTCAATCAGGAAATGGAAGAGAAAGCCGAGGCTATCCGTTGCATCCGTTATCAGAGCCTTATCAACGAACAGTTCGGATTCCTTGACAAGGCAAAACAGAAGATGGACTTTCTCGCCTACTTCGAGAAGAAAGCGAAGAGCAAGTATGATAAATGGATGTGCGTCTATCTCCACTTCAAGAAGTTCTGCGGCGGCAGCTGCACATTCGGCGATGTTACCGCCAGCTTGTGCGAGGACTTCCGGGAGTATCTGCTCTATGCCCACAACCTGCGCCATCCGGATAAGAAGATACCACTCTCCAACAACTCGGCAGCGGGCTACTGGTCAACATTCCGTTGCCTGCTGAAAATGGCATACAAGGAGAAATATATCACCGAGAACGTCAATGACTTCCTTGAAGGCATCAAGTGGCAGGAGGTTAAGAAGGAATATCTGACGCTCGACGAGATGAAGATTCTCGATGCAACTGAATGTGAGGTGCCGATTCTCAAACGAGCATCAATATTCGGGCTGTTTACCGGGCTTCGTCTCAGCGACCTGTTGCAGTTACGTTGGGAAAATATCGAGCGCAGTCCTGACGGTGGCTATTGCATCAGACTCTGTACCGAGAAAACAGATACCGAAGCCACACTCCCCGTCAGCGATGAAGCGCTCAAATACTGTGGCGAGCGAGGTGAAGGACTAATCTTCAAAGGTTTCCGACGTTCTATGGCTCAACAGCCATTCAAGAAATGGGTTAAGGCCGCAGGGATCGATAAGAAACTCTCCTTTCACTGCCTCCGTCACTCATTCGCCACCATCCTTATCTCGCTGGGCATCGACGTATATGTTGTTTCAAAGATGCTTACGCACCGTAGCGTCAGAACCACACAAATTTATGCCGATGTGGTCAGCGAGAAGAAGCGCGAGGCATCCAACGCTATCACCCTGAAATAAATATAGACCGAGAAGATTGTCTTATCAACATCCTCTCGGTCAATTTTATATTGCTATTAAAATAGCGTCTAATCAATTGACTTAAACATAGCTTCAACAGATGATGTATCAATGGGAGGTGTAGCCCTCAATTTTCCACTCATAGCCTCCTCAATAGCTGCCATTGTTATCTCATTAGGCTTATTATAAGCTGCACCAAGCAATATACGCTCAACCAAATAATTAAGACTGCAATGCTCTCGTTGAGCCATATCTTTAAGACGTTCTAAAAGGTCTATTCTCAGACAGAAGGTGATTTGTTTCTTTTTAGCGAGTGTCTCCATTATCTTATTTTTTGTACAAAAATACAACGAATCAAGAATATCGCCAACGAACAACGTTGATTCTATTTTGGAATAGTGAACAATAAAAAGAGTTACTGCGTTTTAACTTTGTTTGTTAAACTCATCAAATTTTAAGACTTATAAGATTAAACAACCACCGTATGAAAGACCTATTCAAAGGCCATCATCCCTGGCTGCTTGTGCTGGTGATTGCGGTCGATATATTTTCGGCTTTGGTCATCCGCCATTCCATCCTGTCCAAAGGAGAATCAGAATTCAATGCCAATGTGTTCTTTTGCCTAATTATAATCGGCGGACTTGCCCTGTATGCAATACTCGTTGAGTTTCTATCAGGTCAAGATATGCCGTTAATCGGCGAGAAAAAGGGAAAAGAGGAAATGGTAAAAGTTCCAGTGTCCCGACCAATCGCAGAAGAAACATCCGTAGAACGACCGACAGTTCCGCTTGAACAGGCTCCTATATCGCGCGATGATTTAGAGCAGATAATGCGCAATGTAATGTCTGACCTGAAACGTGAGGTTGCCGTTCCGACCGGAGCAACGATTACAAAAGACGAAGATGGCATTGTATCTGTAAACATCAACGAGATGAAAAATTCGGCAAGCGAACTCGTCAGAACACAGGAAGACGCCAAGTACAGATTCGCTTGCGAGTACACAATGAAAGTTCTTGGCAGTTATATCAAACAGCGAGACGTTCCGACCCTTCTTTTCCGTCTGGGATTATTTCAGCGAGCTTCCACACCCAACTGGGACCCCCGAAGTTCAGAAGATATTGAAGCCGGGGGCAAAATTCAAAGAATCGAGGTTTCCGCACCGGTCGAGAAATGGGCATTGCTGCACTACGGATGGAATATGGGCAGACTCTTCGGAAAACAAAACAACTTCATCACTCACTTTCTGAAAACCACTTTCCACTATCATCTCGATGGCCTTTCAGACAATCAGCTTCCAAAGAAACTCAAACAGAATCCACTTCAGGGAGTAATCAAAATCGAAGAGCGCTTTGACAAGGATTTTTCGATTGAAGATTATCGTCTTTCAAACGACGTTCAACAATCGGAAGGAATCGAGAATACAAAAGCAAGTCTTATCTCTGAAGACGCTGAACCGGCGACCGTAGCTCAAACAATCGAGACTCCTCATGAGGAAACAGAGCCCATTACTCCAATCCAAACAGAAAATCGACCAGTGAGAATGCCTCCGCTGTTTGAAGGTGAAGAAAGACCCGATGACGACGATGAATGGGACAACGAGGACTACGACTACTCTAATGATGATGAGGAAGAAGATGAAGACGATGAACCCATGACTGAAGAGGAATTCGATAATTTCATTGACCGGCAGATGAAAAAAGGCAAAAATTCAAGATGCCTTGATAACGAACTTCTCGCCGGTTAAAATTCACCAATCTCAACAAATCTCCTGCTGGAGAAGTCGTTTTTCCCCATCGGAGAGGCTTTGGAGAGGGTTTGGAGATGCTTTTGAGGTTCATTAAAGCTTATTGTTCTCCCATTTATCTCCTTATACATTTGCAACCGAATCTTTAGCCCGGATGTGCCATGTCGGCACGGCGGTTTCCTAAGGATTCGGTTGCATTCATGTTCACAACACCCGTGACTTTCGACAGACTTCCTGAAGCGGTAGTCTATCTCATCGAGCGAGTTTCAGTCTTGCAAGAAGAGCTGCGGGAGCTGCGCAACGCACTTGCTCCCCAATCAACTGACAGTTCTCCTTTCATCACTGCGAAGGAGGCCTGCAAACTACTCGGAGAGTGCAAGAACACTCTCTATGAAAAGGCTCGCGCCGGAATAATCCCGGCATATAAGAATCCCGGCGGCAAAGCATGGCGATTCATCAAAAGCGAGCTTCTGGAATATATGGCATCCGGCAAACCGAAATCTCAGCAAGAGAAGTATGATGAAATGGTTGCCGAGATGAACAAAGGTCTACGCCCCGGCGGACGAAATCGATTGAGCCGTTAGCCTATGAGCGATGTGTTTACACCTCAGCTCGTGCTCGACAAGGCAATCGACCACTGCACCGCTATTACCGGCGGATTTCCCATTAGCCTCTATCCCTCCAAAATCCAACGTATCATCAGGGAGGTGAACGACTGCTATGGATTTCCAGTCGATTATGTTGCAGCGGCAATGCTGGTGGCAGTGTCAGTAGCGATAGGCAACACGCATCTTGCGCGGATGAAAGAGGGCTGGGACGAGAGTGCCATCCTGTATATGGCACTAATTGGAAGACCCGGTGCCAACAAGAGCCATCCGCTGAGTTTTGCAATGCGTCCGTTTGTGGAGCATGACTACGAGCAAAACCGGATTTACGAGAAACAGTATCTGGAATATCAGGATCAACTTGACATGAGCCGGAAGGAACGTGCAGAAAAAGGTATTGAGGTCTGCCCCCGTGAGCCTGTCCGCCATCGTTTTCTTGTGTCTGATATTACTCCGGAAGGTCTGAGTCTCGTCCATTCGCAGAATCGCCGTGGTCTGTGTCTCCTCTCGGATGAATTATCGGCATGGGTCAAAAATTTCAACCGTTACAATAACGGCTCTGAGGAACAATTCTGGCTGTCGGTGTTCAGTGCAAAACCTACAATGTCCGACCGCAAAAGCTCGCGTAGCTCTATCTTTATCAAGCGTCCGTTTGTGTCCGTAATCGGCACGATGCAGAAACGCATCCTTTCCGAACTTGCCAAAGGTGAACGCTCTGCCAACGGTTTCATTGACCGCATCCTGTTTGTCCTGCTCCGCCACGAAACTTCTACCCGGTGGTCGATGAAGCAACCGACATTTGATGTGGCCGCTGAATGGCAGCGCATTGTATCGAGGCTTATGGAATTGCAATGTACCGTTGATGAGAACAACGATATTCTGCCGGTAAGCATACCGTTTACTGAGGAAGCTATGGTGCGTCTGTTCAAGTGGCAGCATGAACTGTCAGACATATGCGACCGTGAGCCAAACGAGACCATTGTCGGCATCTACTGCAAGCTACAAATCTACGCCATACGTTTCTGTCTGATTATTCAGATGGCACGCTGGGCGTGCAATGATGCCGGAAAGGATATGATTGACCTCATATCTGTTGAGCGGGCCATTTCTCTCGCCGAATATTTCAAGGAATCAGCCGTTAAGGTTCAGACAATCCTCAAGGAACTGTCGTTAACCGCGCAACAATTGGCGATTGTCACTGCGCTCCCTCAGGAATTTGAGACCGGAGAAGGCATCGCCATTGCAAAAACTAATGATATGGCAGAGCGCACCTTTATGGAATTTCTGAAAAACAATCTTGGCAAATTATTCCAGAAGTCCTCGCATGGCAAATATCTTAAACTCTAACTCCATGCAGCTTCCGCAGTTCCGGCAGTTTTGTCAAGCAAACTGTGGAAACTGCAAAAACTGCACCACACAAATCTCATAATTAATGCTATGAATAATCATAGATTCATTCTCCAGCCCTATAAAGGGGTTGGAAGCCGTCACTGTTGCCCTTCGTGCCACAAGAGACGCTGTTTTAGTCGCTACATAGACACCGAGAAACAAATCTCGTTTCCTGATGATGTCGGCAGATGCGACCATGAACAGAGTTGCGGTTACCATCTTACGCCAAAGGAATACTTTGAGCGTAATCTGCAATCAAAGCCACATCACCGCGATTTCGCCACTCCGTCAGCGTGTCGGGCCAAGCCGACCGAGCAGCAAAAGCCAACATCCTTCATCGCGTCAGAGACTGTTGCACAGACTCTGCACGGATATGAGAAGAACAACCTCTATCTGTTCCTCCGCTCCAAGTTCGGAGCCGAGGAAGCCCTACGACTGATGAAAGACTATCGTGTAGGCACCTCGAAGCACTGGCCGGGGTCATGCGTGTTTTGGCAAACCGACATCAATGGCTGTGTACGCACCGGAAAGGTGATGCTCTACGATGCCGAGACAGGTAAGCGCGTGAAGGAACCGTACAACCATGTTACATGGGTTCATCCGTTGCTCCGACTGCCCGACTTCAACCTGCGCCAGTGTTTTTTCGGCGAACATCTATTACCGATGAACCGTGGCAAGCCGGTTGCCATTGTCGAGAGCGAAAAGACGGCACTTGTGACAGCTTATTATCTGCCCGAATATGTATGGATCGCATCCGGCGGTAAAAACGGTTGCTTTAATTACGATGCACTCCGTGTTCTCCGGGGTCATCAGGTAATCCTGTATCCCGATATAGGCGCGACCGACCAATGGCGGCAGAAACTTACACAGCTCCGCAACCTCGGCATCAAGGCAAATATCTTCAACTACCTTGAAGAAATTGCCACCGATGACGAGCGAACAGCAGGACTTGACATTGCAGACTATCTCCTGCAAATCGAGCCTGACCAGGAAGTGATGCAAGCTATGATACGCCGTAATCCGATGTTACAGAAACTCATCGACGACTTGCAACTCACTCTCGTGTCAGTTGAACGGTATGACCCGGATACTGATACTAGTCACAAACTCTCAAAAACAGAAAAACAATGACTGCGAAAAAATCTCCATCAACACCCGCATCCAAGTCAACCAAATTGACTGATGCACCCAAATCCAAAGTTTCACCCTCTAACCCCGAAGTTACAATGAAATCAGACATCACCACAAATACTAATCCTGCTGTCAACAGCGACAATGCTGTTAACAGCACAACTACATCCAACGCCGTTGCCAATGAAAATCTGTTTGGCAACGAGCAGACGGCAACCGAGGCAACATCCGTAATCGAAACGACCGAGCCGCCGAAGCAACAGCGCATCGGCAAGCAACAGCGTAAATCGGACTTCGCCGAGTTCAAGGCTACATTCCTTGCGCCGTCAAAGCTGGTGAAGCGTCATCCTGTCAACATCGAGGACAGCGTATGGGAGAAGCTTGAACGCATTGCCCGTATCCTCGGCGACCGCGACACAACTGTCGGCAGCTACATCAACGCCATCCTTGTCGAGCACCTCAATCTCTATGGTGACGACACCGAAATCTGGCGTAAACTCTAATGTCTAACCCGACCGCAGGGAGCGGTTATCGTCAGCGCACAACTAAGAAACGATAGTGGATTAGTTGGGGATGCAAGGGTATGTTTCGGGAGGTAAAAAATTCCCCACCCGAAACCCCTCGCATCCCGAAGGACGCTCTCTGTTCCCTGCGGTCACCATCCCCAACCCAACGAATGAGAAAGTTCAATCAGGACGCTCCCGGTGTGAAACTCCGCGGGCGACCAAAGAAAGAATCCAGTGATAAGAGAGACCGAAAAGTCTCCGTGAATTTTACCGATGCGGAGGAGCGTGAGGTGAAAGCCAAGGCCGCAGCCGCAGGTGTCAGCATTGCCGAACTGCTTAGGATCGCAGCCTTCCGGCTCTCGGTTGTTGGTCGTCTCACCGATTTTGAACGTGAAGCGATACGCGAACTGATGTATCAAGGCAAGAATCTGAACGCTCAGGTCAAGGCGTGTCAGGCTAACGCATGGCCATCGACAAAGCGAAAAGCCGAGGCTTGTCTCGATGGAATTTTAGCCACTCTCGGCAAGTTGAAAACATCAAATTCCTCATTGTTATGATAGCAAAAATACTCGCAAAAGGAGCCGCGGCCGATATTGTCGGCTACGTTATGCGTGAGTTCCACGACAAGGAGCAGTACACCGACGATACTTGGCGAGTGATAGATTCCGATGGAATTCTCGGCAACGATTACCGCCGAATTGTGGACAGTTTCGACATCGGAGCGAGTCTCAACAAGAGAATCAGCAAACCAATCGGACACATCGCCGTGAGTTTCGACAAGGCGGATTTGCCACGCCTAACAGATGATTTCATGGTGCAAGCTATCAAACTGAAATACGGATTGACTTTTTCGCCGAAAAAGAAGTTGTATGAGGATGCTATTGCCGAGATGATGCCTAAGATTCAGGCGGCGATGTACCGCTGCAAATCGTGGGACGAATTCCGTCGACGCCTCGCTCCGGCAGGTATAACAGTCGAATTTTACAACGACCGCGACACAGGCAAACCGCAGGGCATACGCTTCTCCGACGGCGAATTTACCTTCACCGGCTCGAAGATTGACCGCGCTTTTTCCTACAAGCGTCTCGACAAATTCTTTGCCAAGAACGCTGGGATAAGAGAGACACAGCCTCAGCAAACGGCACCGATTCCTGTAACGGCAAAAGTTAAGGAATCGCCCGTGGCGAATGTCGTAGAGAATCTAATCGAAACCGGATGTCAGGCTATCGGCGGACTGTTCCAAGTCGGGCCCGGCTATGACCCCGAGGAAGAAGCCTTCACCCGCAGAATGAAAAAGAAACCCAAAAAGAAGAAAGGAAGATCACTGTAATGGCAGATTTATACTCACTCGTCAAGAAACAAGACGAGAAGATTGACGACCTTCTCAAAACTGCGAAAGAGAACAAGGATTTGCTCACGGGTATTGATACAAGACTGGCATCAGCTCCGGAGCGGACGTCAGGTGAACCTGCGGTGCCCGACAAAATTCAGGTAGAACTGTCTGAGAGCATCGCCACCAACGAGTCAGTGAAAAAGCTCGTTGAGGCAGCACTCGTCAAACAAAAAGTCGATGCACTCAAAAGTCTCGACTTCTCTCAGTTCCCGAAGGAAATAGCAGAAGCCTTCGTCCAAGCCTTCAAGGACGGACTTGACAAGAACGTCGCTAAGGCCCTTCATATCGGTATCCGGAATGAGTTCACAAGCCAGATTAACGGACTCAATGAATCCGCAAAGCGACTCACAGACCGGATGTATAGCATCGTCAACGGCGCTATCTGGGCGGTAATTCCCAAATGGGTTTATGCCGTTGCGGGAGCCTTATTGCTTATCGCTGTCGGTCTTGGCATCTGGTGCTACAATCTCTATAAAGAGAACGAGCACCTCCAAAAAGTCGAATGGCTTTACCGCTACGAGCGCGTGAGCTACGACGCCGAGGGCATCCGCAACATGATGCTCCGCGAAGAAGCGATGATGGTCGGTAACCGACAGGAGCAGGACAGCATCAAAGAGATGACTATCCGACTTGAACGCCGCAAGAGCGCCGACCGCACCCACGTTTATTTCCGTCCATCTGACCCTTGGACTCCAGAGTCCAACAACCACCTTTGGTAAACTTCAAACTTAACAAACCCAATGAAAGCAAATTTTTTCAATCCCATCTCGGCAGGTGCTCAGACGAGCATCAAGGCCTTCTTTCATGACTTCTGTAATTTCATGGTAGAGAACTATTCAGCAACTCCCGACGAGCTCATGCTCGACTGGAACTGCGTCGGTGCAACAGCTCGTTACCACGGACAGAACCGAGCATTCGAGTTCCGTCTATGGGAACGCTCTGACGGACATCTCGGAATCCCCGACATGACCGTCATCGTTTCCGTGTTCCACATCTCCGGGCTTGCGGCGAAATCTCAGGCAGAAGCCGATGCCGTATCTTTATGGTTACGCGATGCGGCAAAAGCTAACGGATTCCGCCATATCGCCGACGAGAGCCATGGCCCCACGGACGCACCGAATCAGGTACCCGGATGCAAAATCGCTTGTTTAACCCTTTAACACCCGCACCACACATGCAAGAAATCAAATCCACAACCCGCGACGCCATCGTGGACTTCTTCCTCGACTTTCGCGCATATATCACAGAAGTATTCGGCAGCGACCCCGATGATGCCACACTCGACTGGAACTCTGCTGGAGCCTGTTTTCACTACTTTGGCGAGGACCGTACCATTCAGTTTCGCCTGTGGGAACGCTCCGAAGGCCATCTCGGAATCCCCGACATGACCCTCATAATCATCCGCATCAGCTTCCGAGGCGCACAAGAAGTCATCCAAGTCGAGATGAAAGCTTTCATCCACTGGCTGAAACAGATCGCCAAGTCGCACGGCTTCCTCCATTTCGCCGACGAAGACAGCCAGCCACTCCCCACCGGCCAAGTCCCAGGCTGCCGCATCGCCTGCATCCGCCTCTAATCCCATCTGTTAACGCTCCTATAATCTTTTGAACGACGCCCCGACAAGACCAAACCTCTTGCCGGGGCGTTTTCAATATGTTTCCCTCATTTAACGACTCCCGCATTCTGCTCTTTTAACGTTTGCTAACGTGTGGCTTAAAAATTTCTCAGCCACTTCAATTGGCATATCAGAAATTATTCGTAAATTTGCATTTAATTGGATATATCATATACCCATACAAACAATACGATATGAATAACAGAAAATATACCGTAATAGACCTCTTCGCTGGATGCGGAGGCCTTTCCTTGGGACTCTATCAGGCTGGATGGAGTGGTGTGTTTGCTGTTGAAAAAAACAAATGTGCCTTTGAGACACTAAAGCACAATCTTATAGATAAAAAGCATCATTTTAACTGGCCTGAATGGTTGCCTCAAGAGCCCACAGATATAATCGAGTTGCTGAAAAATCATAAGGATGAACTTAAATCCCTAAGAGGAAAAATAGACTTAGTCGCTGGTGGCCCTCCTTGTCAGGGATTCTCAATGGCCGGTAAAAGAATGGAAGATGATGAAAGGAATCAATTGGTCTTCTCATACATTTCTTTCATAAGGTTAGTACGGCCCAAATTACTGCTGTTTGAGAATGTTAAGGGTTTTACATACTCCTTTGATAAAGCTAAGAACCCAGATGCTATTCCCTACTCTAAAATTGTAGTAGAGCAACTGGAAGGACTTGGCTATGATGTTACGCCTTATATTATAAACTTTGCAGAATTCGGGGTACCTCAAAGGAGAAAACGGTTTATTCTCGTAGGAGTAAGAAAATCTAAGAAAATTCATTCAAATGAATTTATGGGAAAACTCAAAGAACAGTTCCCGGAATTTATAGCACAGCATGGATTAACAAAAGAGCCAACTTTATCCGATGCCATATCCGATCTTCTAAGATCAAATGGCACCGCACAAACACCTGATCGCTCTGGATTCCAATCCGGGCGATATGGAAAACCAGCAACACCGTATCAGATTTTTTTAAGATCAGGTGTATCGGAGGCACAAAATATCCCTAATAGCCATAGCTTTGCAAGGCATACCGTAGAAAAAACTTCTTGTTTTGAGAAACTTTTGTCAGAAAAGGAGATTGTCGTGGGTAAAAGAATAGATGGCGATGACCGTAAAAAATGGGGTATCCGACAACGTGGCATTACCGTTTTAGATCCTAATGCGGTTTCCCCTACAATCACTGGTGCACCAGATGATTATCTTCATTACTCAGAGCCACGAATTATGACTGTTCGTGAATGCGCCCGCATACAGTCTTTCCCTGATTGGTTTGAGTTCAAAAGTAAATACACAACTGGAGGTGAGATGAGAAAAAAAGAGGTTCCTCGTTATAGCCAAGTTGGAAATGCCATTCCTCCTCTTTTCGCTCAACAAGCTGGATTAGTCCTGAAATCTTTATTGTCGTAGTTTCGCTTATGGATAATCTGAAGTTTAGAATTAGCTCTGCACTAAAAGATCTCGTAGGAAAAGAGTTGATTACAAGTGACAATGTGGCTATATTTGAATTAGTCAAAAATGCATATGACGCATATGCGACTAAGGTCATTATATCTTTTTTAGACGACAAAATCATCATCGCTGATAATGGGCGAGGAATGACATTTGATGAAATCCAGAAGAAATGGCTCTTTGTCGGTTTTTCAGAAAAGAAAAAAAGAATTGACAATATAAGCAAGCAACAATCCTATCGAGACAAAATTAAAAGATATTACGCAGGAGCCAAAGGAATTGGTCGTTTCTCTTGCGATCGCCTAGGTAGAATGCTCACCATAACTACTACCTCGCAAAATAGTAGCACAACAGACCAAATATCACTGGATTGGAAAGACTTTGAAAAAGATCAGTCTATTGAATTTTCTGATATTAATGTTTCCCATTCCATTTTATCAGATCATATACCCTATCCGGAAGATTCAAACCATGGAACTATTATTGAAATTACACATCTTCATGACGATGAAACTCCGTGGACAAGGAAACATTTATTGGAACTGAAAAGGTCTTTAGAAAAATTGATCAATCCACTTTCAGAGGTAAATGATTTTTCTATCGAAATTGCCTGCGAAAGAGAACTAGAAGAGGATGATAAACTTATTGAATCTGGCAAAGGTTATGATCGTGATATTGTAAACGGGATCTTAAAAAATAGCATCTCAACTATCCTTAAACTAAAAACGACCCAAATAGATGTGACTGTTAATTCGGATTACGTCACTACTACTCTATCCGATCGAGGAATTGAAATATACAAAATTAGAGAAACAAATGTAGACTATAGTTTAATATCCGATGCTACTGTTTCTTTGTCTTTTTTGAATCGAGCGGCGAAGTATAACTTTTCGCGGCTAATGGGTGTAGAAGCAGTTAATTATGGGTCTGTTTTCCTTTTTAGAAATGGATTTAGAATTCTTCCTTTTGGCAACACTGGAGATGACAGTTGGAGAATGGATTTTAGGGCACAACAAGGTTATAACCGTTATCTAGGTAGTCGCGACTTACTAGGCCGGGTCGATATTCACACTGATAATGTTTCGGAGCTAAAGGAAGTATCAAGTCGTGATGGTGGATTAGTGGACACTCAAATGTCTAGACAAGTAATGAAACTTTTCGAGACCACCCATCGAAGACTGGAACGATACGTGGTAGGAGTTTTATGGGGAGAAGGATTCTTAAAAAATGAGTATTTCGCATCCAAAGAAGAAGGAGAGGAAGAGAGACGCAAACTTCATGCCAAAGATAAGGATTCGGAATCGCCCAATTATGTAATTGATAATAGTATTGGCAGTAAGATAGATTTTATAAAGATCTTAAAATCCTTATCCACAGACCCCAATGTAGAGATTCTATATTATAATAGTGAGTTCGCCAATCTTCTGAATGAACAGTCAAAGGCAGAGTCCATTAAACCTCAATTTATTAAGGATCTTGAGACAATCGCAACGCGCACCGGCAACGGGACTCTTTTGAAAACAATTGAAGACGCAAAAAGACGCATCGACCAACTTAGCAAAGAAAAAGTAGATGCTCAAAGAAAAGCAGAAGAAGCAGAGAGGAAAGCAGCCGAAGCCGTTGCACAACAGATTAAAGCAGAACATAAAGCTAAGGAGGAAGAGGCGAAAAGAAAGATTGCAGAACTGGACAAACTTAAGGCTGAAAATGAAAAGGTCAAAGCCGAAAATGCCCGTTTGATTGCGATTCAAAAAGCTGCTGAAGAAGAGAAGAGACGACAAAAAGCGGAAAAAGAGAAAAAAATAGAATCATTAAAAGCTGAATTCTATAAAAAAGCATCAACTCCAGATACCGATGCACTGATTCACCATGTGAAAAATAATAATAGCAGAATTAATGATACAATTACTGATCTTTTGAACACTATCCCTGAAGAGGTCAAAAAATTGCCGTTTTGCTATACGCTTATAGAATCTCTTACAAAAATTCGTAATCTGTCGCTTAAATCACTTAAAGCAACAGACTTAATTCTTTCATGTGATTTAGCACCATCCGATTCTCAAAAAATTAATCTCCCTTTATTTATTGATGGATATCTAAAAAGTGAAGTGCACAAGAAAATCAATTGCCACTTTAGCAGCAATACAGAATGTTTTTATGTATTGGGGAGCAAGCTTGATTTGGGACTTGTATTAGATAACTTCATAAATAATTCTTTAGATTGGAATGCTAAAAACCTATGGATTAATTGCGATCTATCTAACAATAAACTGTATGTACACATCATTGACGACGGTCTTGGATTATCTCAGAAGTTCTGCAATGACCCTGAAGAGATATTCAATTTTGCGACCTCAGGCAAAAAAAATGGTACAGGTTTTGGTATGTATCTGATTAAAGAAACATTAAAAAACTTTCATGCCACTATACACATAGAGACCCCGTCTGACCATAAAGGTATTCATTTCCTGATAATTTTTAAGTGATGGATAATCGATATATAGTAGTCGTTGATGAACAATCTCAAAAAGATCGACTAGATCGCATAGCTACAAATCTTAGCAAAGAAGGAGTTATACTGCATTATTGTGAGTTAAATCCAAATAACTATCCTAAAAGGCTCAATAATGGCGATATCGGCTTCGATGAAGAAAAATTCATTGAGGCCCTAAACAATATACCATTTATAAATCAAGTTGATGTCTTTGCCTCAGACTATAATCTGATCGATGAAACATTGAAAGGAATACATGTAATTAATTTATTCCTAAAGATAAGACCTAGATATAAAAGAAAGATTGTAATATATTCAGCACAAATAGAGACAGTCCTTCATGATGTACTTGCAAAAGCAGGAAATTCAATTGAAGATCAGATATTGTCAATAAAACAAATTGCAGGTAAAAACAATCATTTCTTTAAGAGCGATGGTGAGTTTGAGGATAAGTTTAAACAACTTATTCTCTCGTCACCAAATATCTCAATTGAGAAAAGATTAATAGATGAACTGCATTCTTTGGATAACAATAAGGTTACTTGCAACCTTCCATCTTTCGAGGCAATGTCAACTCATGAATTTGCAGATGCAATAGAAAGCGAAACAGATGTTTCCCAGACGATAAAGAAAGAATTAGTTGATCATATAATCGCGCTATTGTTTGATATAGATGAATATGTGTAACGTACTAGCTATTTATCCTACGGACAAGAGTCATACAACTGGATTTTTGAACAGAATTAACACCTTTGAAAAAAGACACCTTGGAGATTCATGGAGATGTTTTAAAGTACATTTTCAAGACTCTGATCATCTGAATTCTATCACCGTGGCAAAAGATTATAGATTCATCTTTTTCATGGGTCATGGCGGCGAATCTCATTTGTGTGGAGCATGCGGCTTGTATGGAGAAGAGGCTGTATCCGAAATTGCTCGTTCGGAAAATCCAAATTATTACAACAATCATAATTTTATAAACACCACTAATATACAGGAGTTTAAAGACAAAATTTTCTGTGCTTTCTCATGCAATTCAAATCGAAATACCGCTAAAAGCTTGGGGCGAGCTGCCATTCAATATGGCGTGAGATCTTTTATTGGATTTGGGGATATTCCAACCGATTATGTGGATGGTAAAACGATGTCAAGAAGATGTATTGCCGTATATAAGGGCGTAATTATCCGCATAATGAAGTATGCCTTGTTATTTGGAATAAAAGAAAATCTTACAGTTTGGGCGTTTGTTAAAACCATAAAACTCTTGACAACTAAGGAAATACAAATCTTGATGAAGTCAAAATCCAAGATTAGGCATAAAGATCTTATCCTAAAACAGCTAGTTGACTTCAAAAATGAGATCCGAGTTATGGGAGATGTCCACGCTCGGTTATGTTATGATTTCGTTGATGCTATTAAATAGCCGTAAATAATATTGGTTGTCATGGCGGATATAATGACACCAGAACAAAGGAGCCGCTGTATGGCGGCTATCAAGGGGAAGGATACGAAGCCGGAGATGATTGTGCGGAAGTATCTTTTCTCCCGGGGACTGCGTTTTCGTGTTCAGGTGAGAAAGTTGCCTGGCACTCCGGATATTGTCTTGCCAAAGTATAAGACGGCAATTTTTATAAATGGTTGTTTTTGGCATGGGCATGAGGGATGCAAGTATTTCCGGTTACCAAAGTCGAATGTTGACTTCTGGAGAGAGAAGATTGAACGCAACATTGAGCGCGATAGAGAATCAATGCAGGCGTTATTTGATTTGGGATGGAAAGTAATTCGTGTATGGGAGTGTGAACTACGCAACAAGGCGAACCGCGAGGAAACGCTCAATAAGATTTATAATAGCATCACATCACCTGATGGCTGCGATTATAGCCTTGAAGAGACCGATATTCCAATGGCCGCAGAACCGGGAACGGGCTATTCCAGATAATATTTCATTGCACGAAATGCAATTTCTTGAAATGTCCTTTCAATTTTATGGCATAGCATGACTGACTTCTCGGAAAAATTCGTTAACTTTGCATTAATGAACAGGACAAAACATCATGGGCAAAGATATAAACCGAATCAAAGTCATGCTTGTGGAGAAGAAGCGGACCAACAAATGGCTTGCCGAGCAGCTCGGTAAAGACCCCGCCACAGTCTCCAAATGGTGCACGAACACAATTCAACCGAGCCTCGACACCCTTCTCAAGATTGCCGAGCTCCTTGATGTGCAGATTCAAGAACTTGTAAGAATGCCCGAATAATAATGGCTAAATACACTTTTATAGACTTATTCGCAGGTTGCGGAGGATTATCTGAGGGCTTTTATAGAATGGGCTTTCAGGCACTTGCCCATGTAGAGATTAATCATTGGGCTTGTGAGACCTTGCGCAAACGCATGAAATATTATGGCTACAAAGATTGGGGTAATGAGGTTTTGGAACAAGATATAACATCTGATGATTGCATAGCCAATATCGACAAGGTTGTCAGAGGACGAAAAGTTGACATAATAATAGGAGGTCCCCCTTGTCAAGCCTATTCTACCGCAGGCCGTGTGCGTGACTGTAAGCGAATGGCAACAGACTCAAGGAATTTCCTATTTGAAAGCTATGTGAAAATACTTCATCATTATAATCCTAAGTTCTTTGTGTTTGAAAATGTTACCGGCATCCTATCCGCGAAAGTAAATGGAGGTAATATTTTCAATAAAGTCGTCAATGCCCTGGGCGAAAATTACAATATCACGACCGACCCGTCCGTTCTCGTTCATAATACAGCAGACTTTGGCGTACCTCAGTTACGCAAACGTGTGATAATAATGGGTGTACGGAAGGACATAACTGAGGTTTCGGTAATGAATTTATATGACGATTTGAAGAAGACACATTGGAATCCTGATACTCCCGATAGTCTTCGTGCTGGATTATCTCGTTATGTTTCAGTCAAAGAGGCAATTGGCGATTTACCTCCAGTTGAACCAGGCCATGATGCCTCCATGAACGATTTTGATTATCCCTGCAATAATGATTTTCTCAAAAGGATAGGAAAATTGGGGAAACGTCCTCTTTATGATCATATTGCACGTCGACATAATACACTTGACCGTGAACGATTTGCTGTGATGATACATAATCACTGGAGTTTCGGGCAACTACGCCGTGAAATGCCGCAGTATGAACATGAACATGCTCGTGTATTTGATAACAGCTATGTTGTGCAATGGTGGGATCTCCCGTCAAAAACCATCTTGGCGCATATACACAAAGACGGATTCCAATTCATCCATCCGGACGAGAATCAAGCCCGCAGTTTTACTGTACGCGAAGCTGCCCGAATTCAATCTTTCCCCGATGATTTTGAATTTGTCGGTTCAAGAGGAGAAAAATACAAACAAATTGGCAATGCAGTTCCCCCGTTATTTGCCGAGGCTATTGCAAAATCAATAAAGAAGAATCTCAATAAGATAAAACAATGATTTTTCATCCAGTATCAAATATTAAAGATAAGGATGAATTTATCGAATTGATAAACATCTACTGTCGCTTGGTCGAAGTTATGGCTGAGCGAAATCGCATGCCCGTAACTAACATTAAGACCATATCAGATAGTATTGTTAATGAGCTTAGTGATATGGGCATAATTACCAGAGTAGAAGATTTATCCTTATTGAAAAAAATGTTGGATAAAACTTATGACCGCTTTATCAATGCTGTGTCTTTTTACATAAACAACTCAACTGTTTTCGGCACTCTCCTTGACAAGCTTAGCAATAAGAAAAGGGCATCTCTTCAATCCCGAGAGCAAAATTCAGATAAGCCCATTGTTGTGGATTTCTTCGCTGGAGCAGGAGGCCTCAGTTTAGGTTTTATAGATGCAGGATATCGGATCTGTTTTGCCAATGACTTTGAGGATGTATGCATTCGTACATACAAATATAATCATCCTGAAATACCTTCCTCACGCATACTTCAGGCCGACATACGAAAAATAGTTGATAATATTCCCGAATATATCAAGGAAGATGTCGATGTAGTAATCGGCGGTCCCCCTTGTCAGGGATTCAGCAGCGCTAATCAGCAGAGAATCATTGATGATCCTCGTAACGAACTTTATAAGTATTTCATAAAGGCCGTAACATCTCTCTTACCTAAAATTGTAGTGATGGAGAATGTCAGAGGCATGCTTAAGGTGGCTGAACAAGTTGTTGAAGACTATAGGCGCATATCAGTCGAGAAAGATGGTGATACATATTCTTACGATGTGGCATATAAATTGCTTAATTCCGCAGATTTTTCTGTTGCTCAAAATCGAGAGCGGTTGATTTACATTGCTGTTCGTAATGATGTCGCGACAAAACAAGGAATTACACCAAGCGAAATTTTTGAACAAATTGAGCTGTCAAACGAACAAAATGAACGCTTTCCCCTTCGCGATGCCCTTGAAGCAATCAAACCTCTTGATGCACCTCGCGTGAAAAATCAAAATGAGATAGATAGTGAGACATGTGGGAAAAAAATCGATGTCAACGGCTACACGGGCACAGACAACGAGTATCTTGAACTTATAAATTTTAATAGGGAGATGCCGATTGTCTATAATCACAAGGCTCGCTATGTTAATGACATAAATTATGATATTTACAAAATGCTCAATCAAGGTGATGATGCCGCAGACCCAAAGATTGCAGATATCATGCCATATGCTCATAGACTCCATTGCTTTAAAGATAAATATTATAAACTTATAGCTGACAGACCTTCTCGTACTATAACAGCCCATTTAAGAATGGACTGCCATTCTCATATTCACCCTTTCCAAATTCGAGCATTAACACCTCGTGAAGCTGCCCGTTGCCAGTCATTCCCCGATGATTATTTTTTTCTCGGGGCATATCTGAAAACTTATATGCAGATTGGAAATGCCGTACCACCCATTATGGCATATAAAATAGCAACCATCTTAAAACAATACCTATCATGAATGTCTCAAAATTCTATAAAAAGCTAACCTCTGCGGAAGTCGGGTCAACTAAGACTCACGAAATCTATATCCGCATGTCCAATGATTTTGATTATGAGACCTTCTTCAGTGGGACTCATGTTCAGAACCAGAGTGTTATCGAAGTGAATTTCTCGGTTCTTATTCAATCCAGAAAGAATATTTCTCTACCTGCCTCAGAACGAGAACTCCGTTTCGTATATTTTGCCAATTCAAATAAGGAGAAAAGGATTCCTGGACTTGGTAACTTATTCAAGGATTATGAGGTCGAGGAAGGCGACGTAGTGTGTTTGGAACGTAATTCTACCAGTGGAGTTCCGACTTATACGCTGACTTTCTTTGGACCTGATCAAATTCAGGTTTCACCAGCTTGTTTTACGATAACTCAAGACATTCCTGAATCTACAAGCGTTCAGCCATTAAAGGCTTTACCTTTCAAGGAACCACTCCAGCAAATCTTCTACGGCGCTCCCGGCACCGGCAAATCACACACCATTGAACAGATGTGTTCGAAGCACGAGAACTACCGTACAACGTTCCATCCGGATACCGACTACGCCTCATTTGTCGGGTCGTATAAGCCTATCACAATCAAGACTGATGTTCGTGATATGGCCGGGCATATTGTCTATGAAAATGGCAAAGCTGTCAAGGAAAGCCGTATCGTTTACCGATATGTGATGCAGGCGTTTCTTAAGGCTTATGTTGCCGCCTGGCGTGAGCAGCAGTACGATGAACCTAAGCCGGTATTCCTCATTGTCGAGGAAATCAATCGCGGCAACTGCGCCCAAATCTTCGGAGACATATTCCAGTTGCTCGATCGCAACGCATCCGGATTCTCCGACTATCCAATTGTGGCCGATGATGATCTCGCCCAGGAACTTAAAGAGATTCTTGGCGAGTTCAGTATCGCAAAACACGATGCCATCAATGCACTTTACAGTGGAGGCAAGGATGTTGTCGGAATGGTGAAGAACGGCGAATGTCTTCTTTTGCCGAACAATATGTATATCTGGGCGACAATGAACACAAGCGACCAGTCGCTCTTCCCCATTGACTCAGCGTTCAAACGTCGTTGGGACTGGAACTATATCAAAATCAAGGACGCCGGCGAAAACTTCAAAATCGTTTTCTCAAACGGCAACACATACGACTGGTGGGGCTTCGTTTCAGCCATCAATGAGCGAATTGAGGGCGGCGAGATTCAACAGGAAGATAAGAAACTCGGCTACTTCTTTGCAAAAGCAAAGGACAAAGTCATTACCCCGAAAGTGCTTCTATCGAAGGTTCTGTTCTATCTCTACAATGACGTATTCAAGGACTTCGGTCTTGATGAGGATTTTTTCAAAGACGAGAACGGGGAAACTATGTCATTTGCCTCGTATTTCGACAATAATGGTCAGATTAATGAGGGTCTCGTAGAAAGATTCGTCACCAATCTTGATCTTGGATCCGAGTCCACGAATTATACTGACGTAGTAGATGAACTAACTGTCAATGGCAAGAAGATGCGGTATATCACTGATGCAGTATTTGAGATACTAAGCGAAGCCGCAAAATCGAATACGTCTGAGGCTATTTTCGATGCTGTAGATGAATTATTTGCTGACCGTGATGATGTTGTCAAATCAATTGATAATCCCGAATCCTACGAGAAGGAAAACCGTTGGAACAAGACACCGATTATTGCTAACGACGGCACTGCGTTTGTCGTCAGCAATCAATGGCATAAGAACGAAATTCAGCAAGTTCAAGAGCTTGCCGAACACTTCAATATCCCTTTTGATGGAGACGTTGACGAGTACGAAGATGAAGACCTTTCGCAGAAAGGGAAACGTCTTAAATATTCGGTCAACGGTGAAGGAAATTATGGCATAGGCGAGGCATTTCTCAAAATGAGTAAAGTCATTGCCAAACAACCTGGCATGACACTTCAAAAGATGATAGAGGCTGCAAAAATTATTCGCGGAAAGGCTGTTTTCATTCCATTGGCATCGTTATCTGAATGGAAAGACCGCCATGTCAACGACAGCAAACGCGACCGCCGTTTCTTTGAAAACGATGTGCTGACTACTGTTGGAGACAACGTTCAGTTTGTTGTATCAACCCAATGGGGTAAACAGCGACTTGATAAAATCCAAGAGTTTGCTGCTACCTTTGGTATGAAGTTTGAGCAACTTTCCTGATGAAACTGTTGATTGAGGGGTATCCCTACCCGATAGGACTATTGCAGGAACTGTTCCCCAATGTTGATGAACTTGACGTGGTGGACGGTGTAGCCTCCGTGAACTACGTCGGCTACTATTATTTTGCGTCCAAGGGTACGGCGGTGTTCATCCTTCCAAAGGTCGTTCTCAATCAACAGGACAAGGTATTCAACCATCACAAGCCCGAAGATATAGTCAATCTAACAGATAGCGGCAACCCGCTATCGCAGGGCGAACGACAGTTTATCTACGGGCTGTCGGTATGGATTTACCGTGCAATAGCCGTCTACTACGACTACTGCCGCAGCCATGACGTCGACCATACCATAGTCCGCAGACAAAGTGCCATCAAGGTTGGCAAGAGCAGGCGTCGCACAAGCAACACTTTCCTTGACATCATCCTTTCACTCATTGAGTTTAATAAAGAGAACCGCGACTGGTTCCTCTTTATTCTCAAGAACGTGCATCGCGGCTTCAACAAAATCAACTGGAGCCGGACAATCAACAAGTCGCAGCTTGTAATTCAGGACAATCAGCCGGTCTACATCAATCCCGTCACCAAACGGCGCGAGGTGAACTTTGACGAGGAGCTGCTTGTCATATTCTTCTCGATACTTCATTATATCAAGAAGGAATATGGCTTCCCGGTCGAGATTAACTTCAACTACGACCTCATCACCGGCAAGCGTTTTGAAATGTATTTGAACAAAGGATTCGGCGTGCGTCGTCTCCGTCAGATCAAGTATAAATATTTCTCCGATAAGGCTCTGCGGTTGTGGGAACTGTGCTACGCCTTCTTCGAGCAGTCGAAGCAGGTGAAAATCAATGCGCAGCTCAACGAATTTCTACTCGTTAAAAACTTCAATATTGTATTTGAGGCAATCATTGACGAACTTATCGGCGACCATGCTTTGCCTGACCGCCTGAACAAGAAACAGGCCGACGGCAAGGAGGTAGACCACTTATTTATATGGGATAGCCTTACGTCACCGGAGGACGAGAAGAAACGTGTATATTACATTGGCGACTCCAAATATTACAAGCAAAAGAATCGAATTTCCGAAGAGTCAGTGGCCAAGCAATATACTTACGCGCGGAATGTCATTTCGTGGAACCTGAATCTTTTCTTCGGAGATGATGCCGACGACAAGCCAAGGGAGACTGACTTCTGCCTGCGGGATGAAGTTACCGAAGGCTACAACGTCATACCCAATTTCTTCATCAGTGCAACAGTGCCCGATGACCTTTCGTATGGCGATACCATTGAGGTGACGAAAAAATCTGCGCGGACATTTACCTCACAGCAGTTCCGGAACCGACTATTTGACCGTGATACGCTCCTGATTACCCATTACGATGTAAACTTCCTTTACGTCGTGTCTCTTTACGGGCGCAACAATGCCGCGCAAAAGCGAGGCTGGCGTGATAAGGTGCGCAATATCTTCCGCGATAAAATCCGTCAGGTACTTGAGGACAAATACGAATTTTACGCTATGCAGGCCAAGCCCGGAGTATGGGCCCCCGAGTATATAAAAGCACATTTCCAAGATGTTTTAGGAAAGGTTTACCGACCTTTCGGTAAGGAGCACATATATGCGCTCGCGCTTGACAACAACAAGCGTTATGCAGAAGAGAACGCCTCCTTACTGACTCAACTCACAGAATATTTCGATATTATTCCATACACACTTGGGAAAGACCCGACTCCCGATTTGCCTCATTATTCCAGTGTCACATCCCTTCTGTCGTCCCTTGCCAAAGATGGTGTATTTATGGTGATGATGGAGAATTACACTGCAAAGTCTCTGAAATTTTACGAAACCGGCAAACTTGCCGTCCCCATACATTACACAGCCGACGGTATGGAGCTTATCAATAATGCCGCTTCTATCGGCTCGGTACTGTTCCATACCCGCAAACCCGATGGTCAGCATCTTTTCCGCCTAACGGAAGATGTAAGGTTTGTGCCAAAGACGCTCATTCCTCCCGAATACTATCTCTCCGTTCAGAATCCATCACCCCGCGATACCGGGGAAGATACTGTGTTCCTTTACGCTCTCCTTGATATAGACATGACAGATGAACTGGATTCATCTATGCTGAACTGTCAGAACAAACCTTTCGCATCGCAAAAGGAACGTTATGATGCGCAGTGTTCAACACTAAGCGAACTCGCCATTTTGAGTAAGAGCACGAATCAGTAATGTAACGCTCTAATCTTTGTTTTAATATAATATCTCGCCTAACAAACAGAATTATTATGAACACGACCGAACAGGGTGATGCATATGAGAATAAAGTCTTTCGATTAGTCAAGAAACTGATAACAGATGGGACAGTCGCTGTTGGAAAACACTATTCCCTTCATCAAAAGAAAGCATATCCCATTGACTTCGGAACAGATCAATTCATAGCTGACATCTCTATCGAGGTGAGAAATTCTCATTTTAATGATGCAATCTCGAATCTCATTATTTTTGAATGTAAGGATCTAGGAAGGAAACTTGACAAATCTGATTTTGAAGAGTGGCGTGGCAAAACACAAAATCTTCCATTTGGTAAAAAACTATATATTGTAACTAGTATAGGCTTTCCCCAACCAGTCATTGATAAGGCATTGAACACTGGAGTCGGATTAATCATATGGAATGGTTACGGGGAGGAAAAATGGATGGCCCCTCGAACGTTAAATGAAGTTGAGCAAAGAGATTATCAATTCAACATTCTTCGGGGTAATCTAAACGCTCCCTCTTATCCACTTATATTTGAAAATGGATGCTTTTATACGATGGGAGAGATGCTTCGATATAACGGGCTTCCAATAAATGCGCCTACACTAAAACCGAGCTATTTGCCTCGCACAGAGATAAACAAAATTGTAAATAAATTACTTGCATCTCCAGATTTTTATTCAATCGAAACAGATAAAAATGAAGACAAACTTCTTACATTTTTAAATGTGAAAATTGAATTTCAAGAATTACCAACAACACATAATGGTAAATATGATGCTATTAGGCACTGCATCATTCTTCCTAACTGGCTTATTTCTCAACCGCACAGATTACGATTTTCTTTAGCTCATGAATTGGCACATGCATATTTGCATAGAGAAAAACTACGACAATATGAGTCTTTCTTTGCAACAGCTGATTCGGCAACATACATTCCATCTGAAGCTGAGTTTCATTGGTTTGATGTACAGGCCAACGATTTTGCATCCTATCTATTAATGCCTGATGCTGAATTCAGGCAAGCAGTTTCCATATTATTCAAGCAACATAGGCTACATCAGGTTCCTTTCGTCATTGACAACCAGAAAGGAAAATTCCCGATATACTACTCAATTGTTGATTCAATAGCTAATCACTTTGACGTATCGAATGATCACGTTAAGAACCGGTTGAAAAAAGACGGATTTGTCGAAATAATTCAACAGCCAAATAGAATTGGCAATATTTTACGTGGATATTAACCCAAGTGATAAAAAAACATGGCGAAGAAGTTTGAGATACGAAATAGCACTGCGGAGTTCCTGATCTTTCAGATTGAGGGGAAGGAGGATGGTGTGCAGGTTGTGTACCATAAGGAATCTGTGTGGTGTACGCAGAAGGCTATGGCGCAGTTGTTTGACTGCTCTTCTGACAACATCGGGCTGCATCTGAAAAATATATATGAGACCGGCGAGTTGTCCCAAGAAGCAACTACCGAGAATTTCTCGGTAGTTCAAAATGAGGGTGAGCGTCAGGTGAACCGGAAGTTAAAGTTCTATAATCTCGATGCCATTATCAGTGTCGGTTATCGTGTTAACAGCACTCGTGCTACGCAGTTCAGACAGTGGTGTACGTTTGTTTTGCGGCAGTTTGCCATCCGTGGATATGTGATTGATAAGAAACGCATGGAGAACGGCTCGTTTATAGGCGAGGACTATTTCGAGCATCTGTTGGCTGAAATCCGCGAGATACGTCTAAGCGAGCGGCGTTTCTATCAAAAGCTGACGGATATTTACGCGACAAGCATCGATTACAATCGTGATGCTCCGACTACCCGATTGTTCTTCAAGAAGGTGCAGAATAAGATGCACTACGCAGTTCATGGTCATACTGCCGCTGAACTGATAATTGACCGGGCTAATGCTGAAAAGGAGCATATGGGTCTCACAACATGGGAGAATGCCCCCAACGGGAAAATTGTTAAGCCGGATGTCAGCATCGCCAAAAATTATCTTAAAGAGAGTGAGCTGGAGGATATGGGACGAATTGTCAACTCATTCCTTGACTTGGCGGAAGACATGGCAAAGCGTCATATTCCCATGACAATGGAGGATTGGGCTAAGCGTATTGATAGGTTTCTTGATCTTACCGACCGTCCCGTTCTGACTGATAGCGGACATGTATCAGCCGAACAAGCTAAAGAATACGCTGAAACTGAGTTTGAGAAATATCGCGTCATTCAGGATAAGCTTTTCCAGTCTGACTTTGACCGCTTCAACGATAATGACCTCCTCCCATTGGAAATAGAATAAACTCGTAAAGAAATTTGAAATGAAGGCTTTGACATATACCGCGCCGGGACGGTTTGAGCTGATTGAGAAACCGAAGCCGGAGATTTTGGGCCCGAAGGATGCCGTGGTGAGTGTTACTCTTTCAAGCATTTGTTCATCGGACCTTCATATTCTGCATGGGACTGTACCTCAGGCAGAGGTCGGTATTACCGTGGGGCATGAATTGGTCGGCATTGTTGAGTCGGTCGGCTCAGAAGTCTCCAAAGTCAAGCCGGGCGACAGGGTTGCCGTAAATGTCGAGACGTTCTGCGGCGAGTGTTTCTATTGCAAACGAGGGTATGTGAACAACTGCACCTCCGGAGGCTGGATGTTGGGTTGCCGCATCAATGGCGGTCAGGCGGAATATGTCCGTGTACCATACGCCGACAACGGTCTGACTCCGATTCCCGATAACGTGAGCGACGAACAGGCACTTTTTGTCGGCGACATTCTCGCCACCGGTTATTGGGCTGCCAAGATTTCTGAAATTTCCGAGGAAGACACGGTGCTTATCATCGGAGCCGGTCCGACCGGCTTATGCACTTTGGAATGTGTGCAACTGTATCAGCCACATAAGATAGTCGTTTGCGAGGCTGACAAGAGTCGTCGGCATTTCGTGCGCCAGCATTATCCAAATGTCAAGGTATTAGAGCCGACAAAATGTCTTGAAGTACTTAAGTCATTGACAGAGGACCGTGGCGCCGACCGTGTCATCGAGGTTGCCGGAGGCGAGGATACATTTGAACTCGCATGGCGTTGCGCCCGTCCGAATGCCATCGTCACGATTGTCGCGCTCTATGAGAAGGAACAGATATTGCCCCTTCCGTGGATGTATGGCAAGAATCTCACATTCAAAACAGGCGGTGTAGATGCCTGCGACTGCGACAAAATCATGCAACTGATTTCCGAAGGCAAGATTGACACCACCCATCTGATAACCCACCGCTACCCTCTCAGCCGAATCCAGGACGCCTACACCCTCTTTGCCAACCGCCCCGACGGCGTCATCAAAACCGCCATCCATCCGGATTGAAGAGCATCGCTTTAACAACAAAAAAGAATAAAAAATTATTACTGTCCGCTAAACTTTTGCGGTCAACTGAAAATTAGGGCCTAATCCATTTGCAGGATTCGGCCCTAAATGGTTATTTTGGTGTCGCCAAACAATCCGTCAATAACCATGAGTAAAAGTAGTAATTTTTTCGGACAGCCGATATATGGACAACTGATAAAATCACTTGACCGCGAAAAAATTGTTGAAAAGAGCCGCAGACACGGAGGAGAGAAGTATGTAAAGAGCTTCGACGGCTACACCCATCTGCTGACAATGCTGTATGCGGTGATACAGCGGTTCGACTCATTGCGTGAAATAGAGACATCTATGACTGCGGAAGTCCGCAAACTGCATCATGTGGGCATCGACACCGTACCTAAGCGCAGCACTTTGTCGGATGCAAATGCCAGACGTTCAGAGAAGTTCTTTGAGGATGTCTATCGCGACCTGTACGAAGCCAACAAGGGCATTCTTTCATCGGACAGCCGGCGTAACGGTACGGAAGAATGGATAAAACGGCTGCGCATCATAGATTCCACAACCGTAAGCCTGTTCTCCAATGCCATTTTCAAGGGCGTTGGTCGCCATCCGAAGACAGGCAAAAAGAAAGGCGGCATTAAGGTCCATGCAGTGATACACGCCAACGAGGGCGTCCCCTGCGACGTACAGTTCACATCGGCGGCGACAAACGATTCGTTCATGCTCGCTCCAAGCCATTACAAGCATGATGAGATAGCGGCAATGGTCCGCGCATACATCAACTATGACAAGTTCGAGGAACTGACCGACCGCGGCGTTGTCTATGTCACCAAGATGAAGAAAAACCTCAATTATGAGGCGCTTGTGGACTGCATGCATCAGAATCCGCAGGGACTTATGGAATATCGGGAGCAGGTTGTGGTGTTCCGCAAGGATGACATCAATCACATCGCACGGATAATCACATACGTTGACATCAAGAAAGGCAAGAAGCCCAAACTCGTCTCGTTGCTGACCAATGATTTTGACATGCCGTTGGAGACGATAGTGGCGATATACCGCCGTCGTTGGCAGATTGAGTCGCTTTTCAAACAGATAAAGCAGAACTTTCCTCTGAGATATTTCTATGGAGAAAGCGCAAACGCCATTAAAATCCAGATCTGGGTTACACTCATCGCAAATCTGTTGCTTTCCGTCTTGCAAAGCAAGCTAAAAAGACGATGGAGCTTCTCCGGCCTCGCCACAATCGTGCGAATTGTACTGATGTATTACCTCAATCTCGAAAAGTTCCTCAATCAACCCGATGCTGATCTGAATATCATGCTTGCCGAGGCTTCTGAATCACCTCCTCTATAGCCTGATTTTGACTAAGGGGGGCTTGGCCGAAACAAAAAGTAAGCCCAACTTCTACTTATCAGAATGTTGGACTCTCTGCTTTATGGTTTAGCGGACAGTAATAATAAAAAATACATTTCGACAGGTATCGTTACTTGACCCAAATATTATTCCAGTTGTTAAGAGGTAATGGTTCCCTTCTCATAGGATTGTCAAAACAGGTGTCAGAGAACTGTGATTTATCCTGTTTCCCTAAAATATGCTCTATACGTATGCAGGCAACCGATTTTCCCAACGACTCAGTACAAGGCCGTCTTTCCCATTCATAGAGGTACCAATGGTGAAGTCCGTACACTAAATCAATCAGCTGTTTTCTGGTAAGAATATAGAAGTCCACAGATAGGGATTCCAACTCTTTGACGTGTACGAATACCCATGGACCTTTGATATTATTCTCAAGGAAGTCGCGATTGGCAGCTTGCTTACAATTCATGCCGATTGAGATTCCCGAGTTCTTACCCTGGAATGTTGTTTTGACTTGAATTTGTGCAACTTCAGTGGAATCGAGTCCATCAATTCCATTTTGACAATACAAATCAATACCTTTAAAATTATTGATTGAGCTGTTTACGTTGACTGTTGGCCAGCCATGAGCGATGAGATGAGCACTTACCAGTTGCTCACCTATTGCACATTTCATTTGATTTGTTAATTTGATTTCCATATGGATTATTATTTTTGGCAGTCGTTCACTTTCTCCAATTAAATTCTATGCCAAGGATTTCGCAGGCATGGTATTTCCAAAGTTCCTGATCGAAATTGGGTGTATATCTGGCCATCACCATTCGGTCTTCCTCCTTGACGCCATCATGACGCCACGGCTGAAACCTGTGGCAAAGCTCCGCGATTGTTTTGGGTTCATCGTTCCAATCAAGCTGATAGAACACAGTTCCGAAGCGCTTCATCTTCTTGCACATTTCCGGTGTGACGCAATGATTGTCAAGCACAAAGGCATACTTAGCCTTCCAATCTTCCGCGTTCTCTCCGAGTGTGCCGAGGGCAAGCGGCCTGTTGGTATATTCGCCATGCAGGTCGAGTACATCGCCGGTATAGATTCTATCTCCGTTTGAATCACGATAAGGAGTTTCGACTCCGGCGAATATTGCCCGGTGACAATAGCCACGCCCCTTACATTCATCGCCGAAATAACCTTCGACTACATCCTGATTATGGCTTTCGGCAAATTCCTTATTGCGTGTCCATACATACAGATAATCGCCAAAGAAAAAGAAATCGCCGAATTTTGCATATCCAAACCTATCTCGGTCAATTACATAGCGGATGTGGATGTCCGGTTTTGGAGCGGAAATGATTCTTGCCCCAATCACATACTTGTATTCCTTGCATAGTCGCTTCAAGTCCTCCTCAGTAATTGCTTCAGGAATCTCAATTTTAGGCTTTTCGGGAATAATATCAGTACAGAAAACTTCAAGCGCTTCATCTTCATGCAACATTAAAAGCCATTTTTTAGGCAGACATACATTTGGGGTATCTTTGAGTTCCTTGAACAATGGCGCGATCTCCTCATTCATGAAGCCCGCTATTCCGCAGCCGATAGGAGTAACGAGGAAACGGTTGTTAGGATGCCTCTTGACATACTTCACAAAATCATCCACATACGGCTTTATATCCTCAATTCCTCCGTGCATTGTGGGGATAGCATAGCATTTACCTGTCGGACCGACACCAACGCCCCATTCTGCGCCAAAGCGGTCGCACGCCATGCGGGCAGCTCCGCCATGATGCTGTCCTTCCAGATTGCTGCCAAATACAAACACTTCGCACATTGACAGCTCGGTGATTCTCTCCGGTGTAATTCTTCCTGTCATATTATTCCTCGCTATAATTGTTACACATCTTATTTGTTATCTCGCGGAATTTATCTCTGAACCATTTGGGACTCAGCACAGAGACATCTTCGCCATATCTCAGCAGTTCCTGAATAAGGTCATAATTGGGCTGGGCAAAAATGCTGAATTTCGCGCAATCAGCCCTGGTTTCATATTCCTGTTGCGTAAAATGTAGTGGAAGCGAACGGATATAATTTTGTTGACCGTTGGAAGCACATATAGTGATTGTCTGCGGCGGGCAGTTGTCCTCAACGATTATGCCGATTGTATTCTCAAAATAATTTTTAGCATCAAACGAATCGGGCAGAAAGAATGTCTTGTCTGTCTGCCCGATGCCCTTGATTCTGTCAAGAGCAAAAATTCGCATGACATCGCGATCACGTCTTCGTCCCAGAAGATACCATCTTTGCTTGTAAATCTTAAGACAATATGGTTCTACTTCATGTTGTGCAGCCGTGTCCATTCTGAAACTTTGATACGATATGTCCAGTACCGTGCCATTGCGCATTGCTTCAATAATAGGCATGAGGAATTGTTGTCCGGACGGTATAGACTCAAATAGAATCCGGCATTTCAAATCCTTGCATTCCGACAGAATATTGTTGACTGCAAAAGTATTAATCAACAATTCCATCACACTGTCATGACTCAATGCCTTTCTGTTCGCAATACGGTAGGTCTTTTCCCCATGTCGGTCACAGACAATGTCAATGTCAAATAATTCTTTAATAGCCACTTTGTGCCGGTGAAAAGTGCGTTCTGGTATTTCATTCTCCTTATTGTCGTTGAGACGCGACTGGCTCCAGCAACGATTAATCTCGTCGCGGGTTATGCCGTCATTCCTGTAAATAAGGTCAACAAGCCAGAAATATCGTCTGAATAATTCACTCTGCTTCATAGCCAATTTACTTTTATTATCGCAAAGTTACTATAACAAGCTGACAAAACGCGGCAGTTTATAAACAATCTTTTGAAATTCTCGTAAAATATCAGACTTTTATCAAGGCGGAATCGTTGAAACCAGAGTTTTCACCGCAGAAGATATATCCGAGTGGATTGCTGACGAGGTGAGTGTTGCCAATCATCATGTCGGTGGAATGGTGGGAGTGACCGTAAATCCATGCTGAAATTCGACTATCAGCTATGTAATTTCCAAGTTCCGTGGCGTATGCAGCGTTCAACACATCACCCGCGTGTCTTTGTTCGAGTGCTGAGAACGTGGGAAGATGATGGGTTATGACAACTATCTTCTCCGCATCGCTCTCATCGACTGCCCTTTGGATGAAAGCGAAATTCTTTTCAAACTCATCGTTTATGTTTTGGGGAATCAAGCGACGTTTGTTGTAGAGAATCTGCGAGTAATCGTTCATGCCATTCTGGATTGCGAACTCATCGACAACGGGTATTCTCGACCATAGCGTGGAAAGAATAAAATCGACATTATCAATGCGAACCACCTTATTGTGATAGTAGCCGACATTCGGCAGGAACATCTTCTGCCAGCTTTCGCCCTGTGCCGCAATATCACCATTGTTATAAAATTCATGGTTACCTGCAGTCATCAAGACTTGACGATAGTTTTCGGACGCCCATTTCCAGAACCTCAGATGCGGAATGGTTGAATCCACAAGATACCCTACATCTCCGGCTATGACAAGCACATCGCCGACGGGTTCAAGCGGTAGCGACTTCATGAAGCGCATATTCTCATGAAACTCCATGTGCAGATCGGAACAATATTGAATCTTCATTTTCAGGGCTTTCTTAAATTATCCACCGATAGAATTACACTTTTTCGACCGAATAGATCAACCTCCGTTACATTTTTTCAAACGAATCAGCTTAAATCCGGTGTCATCACATATCTTCCAAAGTCAATAGCTTTGTTTCTACGTCATATTTCATAAGAAGGCAAGATTTTATGCACTCTACTTTCTCCATGAATATATTCATATATTCGTGGCTTTCCATCATTTTGAGACGAAAGTATTTTTCAAGGATATGACCGGAATATGTTGGATAATCTGATACAACAATCTCACGAAGGTGGTCATAATTGCCCATTTCGACCAATGTCTGGTTGCGGTCAAAATAATTGAACCAAAATTTCAGGAAATTATCGGTTATCTCATATTGTACATTCTGCGAACGTGGCTTCGACATTATAGGACGAACACGCTTGATTAGTGAATAATCCTCAATCAACCGCTTGAGATGGCCCGCTACAGTCACACCGCCCAACGCGCTTTCAATCGCACCCTGAGTGTTCGTCCCGGAAGCGATACAACTGAGCACTGAGAAATATAGCCCATAGTCCTTGCCGAACTCTTCTATCAACAGATTGCGTCCTTCATCTATAAACGGAGAGTTCTCTCTGACTACGTAGTTGAACATCCCGTCAATCGACAAATCGGTATCTTCGCACAAAAGTTCGATATACTTCGGTACGCCTCCGGTGATGCAGTAAAAAGCGAGCAGCTCGTCATTGGTGTAATCCGGACGGAAATCGCACATAATCTCCTTCATGGTTTCCGTTCCGAAACCTGACAGACGTATGGTAGCATCCGCCCTGCCAAACAACGGCTCATGGTAACTCTCAAAAATCTTGTGCATCATCGAATATACCGAACCCATCAGCAGAAGATTCACATGTGTATCGCTGCGGTATGTATCCCAGATATTCTGCATGTCGCTAAATACCGACGGGTTGACATTGAAAAATTCCTGAAACTCATCAATAATCAGATTAAACTTGCGGGTCTTCGCAAGTTCCATCATCATCTGAAACAGCGACTTGAAAGTCTTTATCTCCGATGGCACATA
>JAETNO010000061.1 GCA_021768245.1 Bacteroidaceae bacterium
TTGGGAGGAACTTCATAAGGAAGTTCCTCCCAAAACTTTTGTGAAGTCAGCCCGTGTGTATTTAAATTGCAGGTAAATTCAATATATCGGAGGACTACAATAGCACCGTCGTTGAAGCCTCTGAGATGCAAGCCGTCAATGTTAAGAGTTTCCTAAAAATTGTAAAGAAGCACACCGATTCGTCAAAGTTGACCCCCAGTTTCTGCATGAGTCTGTAAAAAAGGTTGTTGTCCATGAAACTGACAAATCCAGCGGCCACCGCGTACAATGGGTAGATGTACATTACAATTTTATTAGGGAAATTGATTTTTCCCCGGAATATCGCAGGTAAAAGCAGTAACAGCATGGAACAGCTTGCCCTGCCCCAAGTCCATACTGATCAGTGCCAGGTGTTCGCCTATCTCCAGAAACGGAGCGCTGCCCCCAGGTAATCCAGAACTTCATCCGAGCCGGGCTAGTGAGCCGTGTCCACAACTACGATGCTGGAGTCCCCCTTCTGAGCTTGTTCCAATACAGCTTGGGACAATATTTGAAACGACCCATGAGAACTCGAAGCGCCTGTTATTGCGTCGATATTGCCCTTGCCCTGTCCTTCTAGAAACTGGCTCGCGTAGTAGCGGGTATACTCATTGGGATAAGTTCCGTTGGCATGAAGCATCGTCTGCATATAGGCGTTATCCCAGCTTTTGATAAAGCCGCTGGCATTTTCCGCGTTATACTCTACAGAGATAATACTCCCGTCTGTTACCAGAATGGTGATATACTCCTTCCATCCATGGCTGAATTCGGATGCCTGGGCAGTGTAGTATCCGTCTTGAAGCTTCGTCTGGCTTCCGCAGGCTGACAGCAGCGATGCTGTCAGCAGCGTGCTCAAAAGTACAGCAGCAATTCGTTTCATTTGCCTCAGTCCTCCTTTAAAACAAATTTTCGTACCTGAGATTGAAGCGCCTCGGCCTCTTTTGCCAGGGAACCGCTGGACAACTTTGTCTCTCCCGCGTTTTGCAAATTGCGGTCCGCGATGCCGGAAATGGTATCAATCCGCTCCTCCATGGCGCTCAGAGCTATCTTCTGTCCCTGGACCGCCGTGACCAACTGGTCCGAAATTGCGCTGATCCGCGCAGATACGTCTGAAATCGCGCGGAGGGAACCGGCGGTATCCGCAGTCAACACCACGCCGGTCTGAATAATTGTTTTGGTGTTGTTAACCATGACCGTGGCGCTCTGCGCAGCCTCAGCGCTCTTAGCGGCAAGCCGCTTTACCTCACTGGCTACAACCGCGAAGCCTTTTCCGGCTGCTCCGGCACGGGCCGCCTCTACAGAGGCGTTAAGGGACAGAATATTGGTTTGGAACGCGATGTCCTCAATATCTTTGGCGATTTTTGTAATCTGCTGCGCGTTGTCGCTGATGTCGTCCATCGCCGAGGACAGAGCCGCCATCTGCTCGTTGGCGCTTTGAACACGCAGGGTAATCTCCTCGGTCTGGGCACGTGTCTGGCCGCTGCTTTCCGTAACGTCGGCCAGCCTGTCTTTCACGCGGGTCACCTCGTGAACCAGGTCTTCGGTGGACCGATTCTGTTCCAGAGACGCCTGATGCAGCTGCGCGGACTGCCCGTTCAGCTGCTCCGCCATCGTGGTAAGCCGGTCCGCGGCGGCGCGGAAGCCAAGGAGGGTCTCGTTCATAGACTGAGTAATTGTGTGCAGGCTGTCCCGAATCAACTCAAAATCACCCTTGTAGTCCACCTGTGGTCCGGTGCGCAGGTCCCCTTCCGCAACATGAGTCAATACCTGCTGGATGTCAGATATGTATCGGTTCACGCTTTCCAGCGTGGCCTCCAGCGTCTTTGTCATGACTTCCAGCTCATCTCCGGTGCCGATAGGTTGTATTTCCGTGTGCAAATCGCCGTTGGAGAGGGCAACCATCCGCTCCGTTACGAGCTTCACTGGACGGGAAATGGAGCGGGCAAACCGCAAAATCAGCAGTATTGAGACAGTTAATCCGACCAGGGTAGCCAGAACCGACAAAAGCATGGCCGCGTTGATAAAATGATTGTAATCCGACTTGGGGACCTGAATGACCAGCGACCACTGGGTGCCGCGAATGGGTGAAAAAGCCACCAGCATTCTTTCCCTGTCGACGGAAAATTCTGTCGCCCCTGTTTCTCCTGTGGTGACACGTTCCGCCGCATTTCCGCCGCCGCCGCTGAGCTGAACCAGCGAGCTCCGCTTGAGGACCAGAGACTGATCGGGGTGGCCGGTCACAAGGCCCTCCCGGTTGACCATGTAGGCCATACCGCGTCTGCCCAGGTTGATACTGCTGATTACATCGTTAAGCGTGTCATATTTGTATACGCCCATCACATAGAGCGCGGTTTCGCCGTCCGCCTTCACCGGCATTCCCATCATGATGCCCAGCTTGTCCTGGAAAATAGTGGAGGAATTTATTGTCAGGTTGTCTGTTTCCTTCAAAAGTGTGAAAAAACCGCTGTCCAGCTCTTCCGGCGCACTGCCGGTCCCTTGCAGCAGCCGCCCGTTCAAGTCATACAGGCCAATCGTATAAAGCTCATAAATTTCCGCCGCTTCCTCCAGTAACCCCCTGCGGCTTTCCGAGAGCGCTGCGGGGTTCGGAGGGAATTCCTCTATTTCATTGGAAACAGGAACCGCATTTATCCGAGAATCGGCTGCAATGGTCATCATGCGGTCTGCCAGCATATGGACGTTGGCCTCAACTGTCTTAGCCGACTGCCGGGCCATAGGCTTAAGGCTGTCCAACAATATATTGTTGGCAAGTGACTGTAAGGAAAGGGCCATGATTACACAGCATATAATCACTAAGATCAGGATATTCAGCATAGTATTTTTCAATATCCGCCTGTTTAGGCTCCGCTTTGTCCCCCGGACGGCGAGGAAGTCCCTTTGCTTTCTCGTCATGTTTTTGTCGCTCCTTTTTGGGAAAAATTTTTAAATAGACAGAATAAAAGCCGCTAAATCCCACCGGTCAGAAGCTGTGTACCGTGTCAGACCGGCGGGTGACAGACTTTCGGGCCAAGTATAACACAGATTATCTGGTAATGGAAGTGTTTTTTGAACGGCCCTACCTAATCTGAATAAATTGTTGCCAGGTTGTTCA
>JAETNO010000062.1 GCA_021768245.1 Bacteroidaceae bacterium
GACATTGACATCAGGATTGCTTGGTACAGTGACAGGCTTGAGCAAGGAGGCTGAATCAGTATCTACTAATTCGGCTGTTGCCCCTGTCGAAATGCCAAAAGAAGTGGCACCTGAAATACCGGGACAATCCGACAAGCGCAGACCGGGAAGACCGTCTGCCAACTCTGGAGAACCGGAGATATGTGTGACATTCAAACTTCCGGACTCACTTGCACAGGAAATAAAGATGCTTGCCGTGGTTGAGCGCACAACTCAAAAGGAGATCATAACGGCAGCATTGAAGGAGTATGTTTCTCAAAGGGTAAAATGACAATATAAAAATATTTTATAATTGAATAAATAAAACAATTTATATTGTTGTTAATTGGAGCGGCCACAAATGCGGTCGCTCCAATTAAATTCTTGTATCTTCTCGGTCTGAAAAGGAGTCGATTTGTGTATGTCGAAAGGAATGACTATTTTTGCAAGGTGTAAAAGAAAAATATATTGATAATATACGCCCCCCTTATGGGGCACGAGGAACGAGTGCCCCTCTGTTCAAAATTTTAGATTATGAGTATAGATTTTAGTAAGGTTGACTTGAATAATTTTGATTTCGATACTCTTCCTGCGGATGAGTACCGGGAGTTTCTTCAGGCTTGGTCGGATTATCATGGTCGGTTGAACCGTGTTTCTGTGGATGTGTTGGAGCAGGAGTTTGAGCGTAAATCCGATTATCTTCAGTGTGGGGAGCATTATGAATTGTCAGAGCTTTATCCTGATGAGTTTGTCGAGTTGTTGTTTGAGAGGAAAGCCTTTGAACAGGGTGATGGGATTATTCCTTTTGAGGAAGTGCAGAGTTATGAATACCAGTTGTGGTTGAAGCAGAAGATCCGGAACAAGGCTTTGAGGTCAGAGTCCTTTAATTCAGATGATGTCCAGTCAGAGAAGATAGACTATAGTGGTTATCGGATGTGGAGATATAATCCTGTGGTCTTCTACAAGGATGGAAAGAAGAACAGACATAGGTTGTTGTTGAAGGATGATGGTGAGAGTCTGAGTTTCCTCAATGGGCGGGACTTTGCGATATTGTCCCCGGTGACTTATGTAGGGCGTACCAACTCTTATAGGAACGCTCGGTTTCTTTATGCCTTTGCGATAGATCTTGACGGTGTGAGTATGCACGAGGTCCGTATGTTGTTGCGTGGTATGACAACGGGGGTTTATCCTGTCGCTAACATCATAGTCAATTCAGGACATGGAATTCATGTGTATTATTTGTTGAAGCGACCGATTGAAATGTTTGCCACTCGCCTTGATGCGTTGAATAAGATGAAACGTGGCTTGACAAAGATTGTGTGGCTTGTATCGAAACTTGGTGCGGAGCGGGCGCAGGTTCAGAGCGTGGTACAAGGCTTTCGTGTGCCAGGCACCAAGACAAAGTTCGGCAAACCTATCCGGGCATTCTGGAACCGTTCCGCGCCCATGCACACGCCGGAGGAACTGAATAGCTTTTTAGGGCGTGCTTTCGGATTGTCTGATGAAGAACTCGGACAGATAACTGACAAAACTCCTCATAATCCGTCCCGTGTGACGCTGAAAGAGGCGCAGGAACGATGGCCGGAGTGGTATGCTTCCCGTGTCATAGGACGCCGCAGGGTAGGTAAGAAATGGCAACTCAATCGTGGTCTGTATGATTGGTGGCTGAATATCCTTAAGGACGGTCAGCAGGTGGAAGTGCATCACCGGTACTGGTGCATTCTTACATTGGTGGTCTATGCCATTAAATGCGGTGTGCCTCGCGATGAAGTTCTTGCTGATGCTCTCTCTTTGGTCCCGGATTTCGACCGCAAGACAGAGACTGTGGATAATCCCTTTACGGAGGACGATGTAAACGATGCAATGAGAGCGTATGACGAGGAATATAACAAGTGGCCTATTCGGGTTATTGAAACAACTACTGGAATACGAATAGAAAGAAATATCAGAAAGGGACGTAAGCAACCGCTTCATTTGATGATTGCTCGTGCAAGTCGGGATGTACAGGCATTGGCAAAAGGTAAGACAAATTGGTATGAAGGTAATGGACGTAAGAAAGGTATTAAGATAACTGCGGATAAGAGTAGCCATGCGATGATTATAAAAGAGTGGCGAGCGAAGAATCCGGATAGCAAGAACAAATCTTTGTGTGCCCGGGAGACAGGACTCTCCAGACCAACTGTTACCCGGTGGTGGGATTCTGCCGTGCAGGAAGCACTAAAACAATAAAACATTAAATAAATAAAACATTAAATATTGTTTTATTGTTGGGTTTGCGAGTCCGTTTCATAGTTCTCTTCAAGAACCATAACCATAGTATGAATGTTATTTGTAAGGAAAATATTTACGCCTGAATATTCAGGTACAATAATTTTCAGAAATATGAATTTTCAAATCAAATAACAAATACTTTATCAATGGATGAAACAGAAGAAGAAAAGGTTGATCTTTTAGCAGTCAGAAAATCTTTTGAGAAAGATCCAAGAAAGGTCATTGAGATAGAGATGAACAAGGATGGCATATTCTCCGAGAGAACTATATATGCTATGGAAAACACGTTGAATTTAAGCCTGCTTTCACCCCCTGAAGGCCCGAAGCTGGCGAGTGAGGCAGAGGCTCTGTTTGTGCTGTCAAAGCGCGGAACTGTTTTGGAAACAACAGAAGCTGATTTCATAGAGGGATATATCTCCCCTATGGTATACCGTTCTTCCTCGATGAAGTTCCCGCAGGTTCCAATCGCCCCGAAGTTCGTGAAGATGATCAAGGACATAAACGCCGGAAGTGGTGTCCCGCACGCTACGATCACATCTACAATCAATAACATACTCGACCGCTTTTTCAGTGGGTATTTGCTTGTGAGTAACCGTGTCAAAATGGGATACGGCAAGGTCGAGGAATAGCACAGGTATCCTCCGGAGATCAGTTGTTTCAGGCGGTTCCATCGCTTGCGCGAGAGCAAATTTTTCAAATTTGCCATAGCTTAATAGGGCAAAATATTGGCGAAGCCACCGCATCCACTCCGTTGGGATGCTATA
>JAETNO010000030.1 GCA_021768245.1 Bacteroidaceae bacterium
CAAAGTAGCATCACACACCATCATAAATCTTTTGTAAACCCTCTCAACGGGCACATGTCAACACAGGGGTCAATTTAAATAATTTTATGGGGGTCAATTTGTTGGGAATATCCATACAAACTCTGCCTTCAGCTCATATTCATTGCTTTTCCTTTTGATATATGAAAAGAGGCTGACGCAAATGCCAAACATAAAGATAAAAACGACTATGCCAGCGATTATTTCCAAAAATATAAGAGCCATATTGTAGATGCCGTACAATTTCCAATCAGGCAATTAATGTTACACAAAAAGGCGTGGAAACTGTTAGCTAAACTATTTCGGAGGCTCTGGACTGCCTGACACTTTCGGATAGCAACAGCCCACGCCCCCATATTGCATATTGGAAATATACAACCGAGTGCGTAAGCATATCGCAAAATCTTTAAGTGTCGTGAAAGTGTCCAGTTTTCCGAAATAAGATTAATGCTAAACGCCTACAATTTATAAATGCCGTTCACTCTTGAATGACAATGCAAAGTTACTGATTTTTATTGAAAGCTAATCTATGTTATGAAACATAATCAATCTAATATGTAGAGAAAGAGCCGTCAAACTATATTGTCTAACGGCTCTTCGGCAGTCCAGCGCAAAATATGTGCAAGAATAAGCGTATGATTATTTGCGAATATCGTTATAGTAGTGCTTGCCTATCATGTCAACAGATGTTCCAGCCAGCCGTGCAATCTCAAAAACATTGCCGCCAGCATTGACAGCGTGAGTTATTGCAGAGTGGCGAAAGTCGTACATTGATAGGTCGGACACATCAAACGATAGAGCCGAAGCCCACTTTTTGAGATACTTGTTTATACGTTGTTCCACGTTTTTAACACGGATATTCCATTTTGCGAAATCGGCTACATTATCCCAGCTTGTTTCATTCATTGGGAATGGCAAGATATAACCGCCGTTGCTCTGCCCCTTGTAGCGTTCAATTATCTCAACCGCTTGTTGAGGTAAGTTTACAACAACAAGTCTTTCCGAGCCGTTTGCGGTCGAGCGATAGGCTAATTTTCGCGGAGTGTATGCAATGCGTTTTTGGTCTTCATCGTAGTTTTCAAGCCAATTCCAGCTAATCACATCAGTAGGGCGTGAAAGCGTGTAGTACATCAGCAACACCGTATCTTTATATAATTGTGCAAGTTGCTGGAAATACTTTTGCTTTGGGGCATTGGTCGTTACATCATAGGCAACAAAACGCTCAAATTCATCAGTTGACAAGATAGTAACGGCTTTGCCTTTGGCTTCAATCCGCTGTCTTGCCGTCATTTTGTCACGCTTGATTATTGGAGCATGTTTGCGCCAATCATAATCAAGAGTGATTTGAGTAAGGCGGCTTTTCTTTGCTTTAGAAATGACAGCCCGAAAAGTAGTCATTAGGTTTTTGTAGCCCTTACCATTAGCGGCCGTTTTTATCCAATCGCCAAATGCTTCAAAATGGCCGTTATCTATCTCGTAGAGGGGTGTTTCAGCAAGAAGTTTGCCATGATAGCTTGCTGGCTCAAACTTGAAATGTGAGCCTATGCGCTTTTTGTTATCACCTTTCAGTTTGTTGAGAAGCGTGTTATACAACTCATAATTGCATGTCGGACGCTCTTTTTCTTTTTTCAGCAACAACTCTACATAATCGGCCAACAACATAGAGGATGAGGCCACAATGTGTGTTTGTGCATACTTGTAAGCCTCAAAAAGCTGTTTGCCGTTTTGATAGTTGCCAGCTCTCAGCATCAAGTTGAGAGCGTCTAACATTGATTTGGTAACTTGATTGTTGTAGGCGGCATTTTCGCCAGCAATAAACAATCCTTGTTTTTCACTCCAGCAATCGGGCGTGTAAGCTGGAGATTTAAGCCCTTGCACCAACATATAGTGCCTTTTGTCCGTGCCTTTGACTGAGCATTGAACAGCCAATTGGCCTTTAAGATTTTGCCCCCTTGTCGTGAGGCGAAGAGTTAATGTTGTTGCCATGCGTTTGTTTTTAGGCAATCTGACATCAACTTACCAACTCAACATTTTACTCAACAAAAATAGCTGTGTCAAGTGTGTTTTGCTGTTGAGTGGTCGTGTGAGCTATCAAAATGTATAGGGCGAATTTTTGAGAATGTCATCCTAATTCATTGGAACTCACTCAATTTAAAAAGAAAAATAGACAAACTTTTTGAAGGGTTGAAATCAAAAGTTTGTCTATTAGTCGGGGTGAGAAGACTCGAACTTCCGACCTCCACGTCCCGAACGTGGCGCGCTGCCAACTGTGCTACACCCCGGGCAAAGAAAACCAGCTCGTGATTTTTATTGCGAGTGCAAAGTTAAGTCTTTTTCCTAAAATCTCCAAAAAAAATTTTTGTTCACGCTTGAAAACCCCCAGCCTCCCCGCAACGTTTTCTATATTAGAAACGCGTAACGAACGCCTACACCCTCTGAATATCCACCTGACTAAAAACACCCACCATCATGGAACCCATCGACGAACGCACATTACTCTTCTGGATTGGAATCATCTCAATGGTATTCATCGTATCATTGGCTGGGATGCTAATCAATCGCTACTTCATCCACAGAGCCCACCGCAAAGCCATCGAAGAGCTCCATCCCCAGCGTGTGAGCGCGAGCAACAAGTAAAGCGGACAATATTTATAGGAGTGCCCGCAATATATCGAGAGTCCGCATATTGCGAAGAGAGACGTAATGTATAGAATAATATTCGAGGAGGGCATCAAGAATCCTGTTCCTGTCGGCACGCCCGAAACGGTAACGGTGGAGATTGGCAAATGTCATACGCGACAGCCTGTAGGCCACGCTTGAATCATCAGGCGAAAGATAGCGTCCATGGATAGGCGCCGACTGGCGCCATATGCCATCGACCAAGTCAAGCACCCGGCCATGAGCATAAGTGGAGACATCAGGCTCAATCCCAAGATGCCGGCCAAGATAATAAAGGAAACAGATATGAAAATTTGCAGTCCGGGCCTCATCGGCAGAATCAAGAAACTCCACCGCAGCCACTATGAAATCATATAATGCCCTATCAGGCTCCCCCGCTTGCAATGTCAGCGCCAGAACTTCCGAGAGGAACATAGCCACCATCTGCTTAACGGGATTTGAATGTAGGCTTTTAAGCGGAAAAGCCTGGATAGCCTGACGCATTGGCATGATTTCACGCCCGGGCCGTCTTTCCGTCTGGCACTCCACAACCCCCAAAGGCATGGTCAAAGCCCTCATTCTGGCAGCCGCCCTTCCGTTGCCCGCAGGCAAAGCAAGGGAGACCCGGCCAAACTCACGGCTGTAGGCCGTAAGGATGGATTGGCTGTCACTATAGCGCGTCACCTTCAGAGCGACAAACGAGAGATTCATCTACACCTTATAATATATTACTTAAACCGGGAAATCTTTACCGTTCAAGCCTAAAAACGACTTCCCGCGCCATCGGCAATGCAAAATTAAGGCATCTAACCCGCAAAAGCGGAAGGCAATCTCTAAAAAATTCTTAAAAAATTTGCTCATACAAAAAAATGTCTCTAACTTTGCAATCGCTTTTGCAACGGCCCATTCGTCTATCGGCTAGGACGCAAGATTTTCATTCTTGAAAGAGGAGTTCGATTCTCCTATGGGCTACACAGAAAAAACTTAATCAAGAAAAGAAACAATTAACCGATGGCAAATCATAAATCATCATTGAAGAGAATTCGTCAGACCGAATCACGTAGACTTCGCAACCGTTACTATGCAAAGACTGCCCGCAACGCCGTGCGCAATCTCCGCAAGATGACTGACAAGGCTGAAGCTGAAAGCACATTCCGCAAAGTAGGTGCCATGCTCGACCGCCTTGCCTCGAAGAAAGCAATCTCCAAGAACAAAGCCGCCAACCTCAAGAGCAAGCTCGCACACTACATCGCAAAGATTGGTGCCTAACGAGTCCACGGCTTGGTTAGCAAATTTCTGACAAGCTGTCTTGGTTAAGAAAGGGCCCATTCGTCTATCGGCTAGGACGCAAGATTTTCATTCTTGAAAGAGGAGTTCGATTCTCCTATGGGCTACTTGAAATAAACTCTTCATGGATGTCTTCAACCACATATGTGGATTGGAGACATTCTTTTTATATTATAGCCGCTGACGCACAAATATGGATTCTGAAATTTTTCTGCCGAATTTTTGTGTTTTACAACATATTGTCGTATTTTTGCGAATATATTTAACAAATTTATAGGTTCGCCGTGTTTCCCCTGAAGATCTACAAGGGAAACCCATCCCAAACCATCAACGAAAAATAAAAACTTCAGAGTTCAATATGAGTTTCCAATTGAAGAGCGCAGCAAGCACCGAAGGCCGACGCATGGCAGGAGCCCGTGCGCTATGGCGTGCGAACGGCATGAAAGAAGAGCAATTTGGCAAACCGATTATAGCAGTAGTCAACTCGTTCACTCAATTTGTCCCGGGACATACACATCTCCACGAAGTAGGACAGATTGTCAAGGATGAGATTGAGAAACAAGGATGTTTCGCAGCCGAGTTCAATACCATAGCCATTGACGATGGAATCGCAATGGGCCACGACGGCATGCTCTACTCCCTACCTTCACGCGACATGATTGCAGACTCAATCGAATATATGGTCAATGCCCACAAAGCTGACGCCATGGTCTGCATCTCAAACTGCGACAAAGTAACCCCGGGCATGCTGATGGCGGCAATGAGGCTTAACATTCCTGCCATTTTTGTCTCCGGTGGCCCGATGGAGGCCGGCGAAGTCGACGGAAAACATGTGGACCTCATTGACATAATGATTGACTCAGCCGACACCACCGTGAGCGACGAACGTGTCGCCGCCCTTGAACAGCGAGGCTGTCCCACATGCGGTTCTTGCTCCGGCATGTTCACGGCCAACTCAATGAACTCACTCAACGAGGCTATAGGCCTCGCCCTCCCCGGCAACGGCACAGTGGTGGCCACACATATCAACAGGCTTCAGCTGTTCAAGAAAGCGGCTGAGATTATCGTGCGCAACACCTATGCCTACTATCGCGACGGAGACGAAAGCGTGCTTCCGCGCAACATCGCTACCCGTCAGGCAATGCTAAATGCAATGACTCTCGACATAGCTATGGGAGGCTCGACAAATACAGTGCTCCATCTTCTCGCCGTGGCCCATGAGGCCGGTGCCGATTTCTCTATGGACGACATTGACGCCCTGTCGCGCCACACCCCCGTCCTTTGCAAGGTCGCTCCCAATTCCCACTATCATATCCAGGACGTGAACCGCGCAGGCGGCATCCTGTCAATAATGAAGATTCTTGCCGACGCAGGGCTTGTCGACCCGTCGGTGAAACGTGTCGACGGCATAACCCTCGCCGAAGCAATGGACAGATATGCCGTAGGAGGCAAGGATTTCGACGAGAAAGCCGACGAACTTTGGAAAAGCGCGCCCGGCAACCGCCGCACGACCGAACTCGGCAAACAGATGTCCTACTACAGCGAACTCGACACCGACCGCTCCAACGGATGCATACGCGACATGGAGCATGCCTATGTAAAAGACGGCGGACTTGCCGTGCTAAAAGGTAACATCGCCCTTGACGGCTGCGTGGTAAAGACCGCAGGCGTCGACGAAAGCATCTTCCGTTTCAGTGGCCCTGCAAAAGTGTTCACTTCTCAGGAAGCCGCTGTCGACGGTATCCTCCGTGACCAGGTCAAGAGCGGAGATGTGGTGGTGATTACATATGAAGGCCCCAAAGGAGGTCCGGGCATGCAGGAAATGCTTTATCCCACCTCTTATATCAAGAGCAAGCACCTCGGCAAAGAATGTGCCCTCATCACCGACGGGAGATTCTCGGGAGGTACATCCGGCCTGTCGATAGGTCACATATCCCCAGAGGCAGCCTCCGGTGGCAACATCGGCCTCGTACGCGACGGTGATATCATCGAGATTGACATTCCCGCACGCACAATCAATGTGCGTCTTTCCGACAGCGAGCTCGCCTCACGCCGCAAGGAAGAGGAAGCCCACGGGTCAAAAGCCTTCACCGCCCGCGACCGTGACCGCAAAGTTTCACTCGCCCTCCGCGCATATGCTTCCATGGTCACATCTGCCGACAAGGGAGGAGTACGCGCGATTGAAGATTAATAAAGCTAATTCTATTCATCCAACACACAATACATTCCTGTATGAATGAACGCATAACAGGCTCTGAGGCATTGTGCCGCGCGCTGATTGCAGAGGGAGTCGACACCATATTCGGCTACCCCGGCGGACAGATTATGCCCTTCTATGACACCTTGTATGACCACACCGACAAGCTCCACCACATCCTCACACGCCACGAGCAGGGAGCTATTCACGCAGCCCAGGGGTTCGCACGGGCTTCAGGACGGGTCGGAGTGGTCACAGTGACTTCAGGCCCCGCCGCCACAAATGTAATCACCGGACTGAGCGACGCCAATGTTGATTCTACCCCGCTTGTCGTTATCACCGGACAGGTGGGTGTGGCCTCCCTCGGCTCCGACGCTTTTCAGGAGACCGATGTGATGGGCATCACACTGCCTATCACCAAATGGGCCTATCAGGTGCGAAGCGCCGAAGAGATTCCATGGGCCGTGGCCCGCGCTTTCTATATCGCGTCCTCCGGACGTCCCGGTCCCGTTGTGCTCGACGTGACAAAGGATGCCCAGGTCGGGACAATGGAATGGAGCTACGAACGCACTAAATATATACGCAGCTACAATCCCGACCCGCAACTCCTGCCCGGCGACATACTCTCAGCGGCATCTCTTATCAACCGCGCTGAGCGTCCGCTCATCATCTCAGGCCATGGAGTGATGATTTCAAACGCTGAAGCTGACCTCATCGCCCTTGCCGAGAAAGCCGACATCCCCGTAGCCACGACCCTTCTCGGCCTGTCGACTATACCCTCCGACCATCCGCTGAACAAAGGCATGGTCGGCATGCACGGCAACATAGGCCCTAACTACAATACGAACGAGGCCGACGTGATCCTGGCAATCGGCATGCGTTTCGACGACCGTGTGACCGGCATAGTGAGCCGTTACGCACCTCAGGCCAAAATCATACATATCGACATCGACCGTGCGGAATTCAACAAGAATGTCCATGTCCACACCGCCATCCATGCCGATGCGAAAAAAGCCATCCAGGCACTCCTCCCACTGGTGAACAAGCACAAACATCCCGAATGGCTGGCAACGTTCGAGCGCCCGGAGGAAGTGGAGCGCACCCAGGTGATGCAGCGCGAGCTTGAGCCTACCGACCTCGGTCCCGACAGCGCGATGCGCATGGGCGAGGTGGTACGCAAGATTTCGGAAGCCTCCGGCAACAAGGGTATACTCGTCACCGACGTTGGTCAGAACCAGATGATGGGTGCACGTTACTTCAAATATACTCTTCCGAAGAGCATACTCACTTCCGGAGGCCTCGGCACCATGGGCTTCTGCCTCCCTGCCGCAATCGGAGCTAAAATCTCATGTCCGGAGCGCGGCGTGTTCGCCTTTATGGGCGACGGTGGCTTCCAGATGACAATGCAGGAACTCGGCACCATCATGGAATACCGTGTCGGAGTAAAAGTCATAATCCTCAACAACAACTTCCTTGGCAACGTGCGCCAATGGCAGGCTATGTTCTACCATAACCGCTTCTCCGCCACCCCGCTTGTCAACCCCGACTTCGTGGCCATCGCAGGTGCCTACGGAATCCCGGCCGAGCATGTGGCCACTCGCAGCGGACTCGACGGGGCCATTGAGAGGATGATGGCATGCGATGGAGCCTATCTGCTTGATGTCAACATCGAGCCGGAAGATATGGTGTTCCCAATGATAGCCCCGGGCTCGGCTATCGACGAGATACTCCTCAACGCAACGACCAAATATAAAGCATAATCCCCTTCAGGCAAAAATTATGGAAAAGAAACTCTTCACCATATCGGTCTTCACCGAAAACCAAGTGGGATTGCTCAACCGCATCTCAATCATCTTCACGCGCCGTGGACTCAACCTCGAGAGCGTGTCGTCAAGTGCGAGCTCAATGCATGGCATCCACAAGATGAACTTCACCTGCACGAGCGACCGCGAGACCATGGAGAAAGTCATAAAGCAGATTGAACGCTGCATCGACGTGCTCCGCGCCTATCTCTATACCGACGACGAAATAGTCTATCAGGAAGTGGCCCTCTACAAGGTTCCCACCCAGAAACTTCTCGACGAGAAGGACTTCGAGCGCATCATCCGCGTCCACAACGCCCGCATCCTCGAGTTGACGAGAGAATACACCATACTCGAGAAGACCGGTCACGAAAGCGAGACACAGGCCCTATATGAACTGCTCACTAAATATGGCATATTGCAATTCATCCGTTCGGGACGAATCTGCATCACCAAATCGCCGACCGAGCACTTCACCCAATTTCTCAAGGAACAGGAAACTCGCCGCTTAGCGATTGAAAAGGAAGAATAGACCCTCATCAAATGGCTGAAAAAATCTTTTCACGTGAATTTTTCCTTCCCGCGTCGGAGGTCAACGCCCAGCGCGAGATGCCACTTTCACGCCTCGTCACCACTATAATCGACGTCGCCACCGGCCATGCCAACCTTCTCGGCATAGGATTTGACCGCATGATTCGCGAAGGTATCTCATGGGTGCTGAGCCGTCTGACAATCGACATCTCCGAAATGCCTTCCGTCAACCGCTCCTACCGCATGGACACATGGGTTGAAAGCGTCAGCAGGCTCTTCTCTGAGCGTGACTTCGAGATGATTGACACTGCTACGGGACGTCCGGTGCTCCATGCCCACTCCACATGGATGGCAATCAATATGTCCACACGACGCCCCGGCGACCTAACGCCGATTTTCGACGGTCTCGATGTAGTCTCCGGGCGTGGCTATGACGGTGAAAAGGGAGGCAAACTTGTCCCGATTGTGGAACGCGGGATGGAGAGCCGATATCGCTTTGCTGTCTCCGACATCGACGTCAACTGCCATGTCACTACCCGTCGTTATATAGACCTGATTACCGATATGTGGCCCCTTGACCACTACGACACCCATTCCATCACCCGCTTTGAAGTGGCCTTCAAACACGAGGCCCGCTACGGCGAGGAAGCCTGCGTCATAAAGACGCCCCATGAAGGGAGCCCGCAGGTGGCCGACGTCCAGATTGACGTCAACGACACGCCCTGCTGCATATCGCGAATCCATTTCATACAACGCAATTGAAATTATTTATAAAAAACAGGAATATATCATTTTAAAATCATACAGCAACTATGGCAAAATTAAATTTCGGCGGCGTTGAAGAAACCGTCATCACCCGCGAAGAATTCCCCCTCGAAAAGGCACGCGAAGTGCTCAAAGACGAAACTATAGCCGTAATCGGCTACGGAGTCCAGGGCCCAGGCCAGGGTCTCGACCTCCGCGACAATGGTTTCAACGTGATTGTAGGCCAGCGTGAAGGCAAGACCTACGAGAAAGCAGTGGCCGACGGATGGGTTCCCGGCGAAACACTCTTCTCAATCGAGGAAGCATGCAAACGAGGCACCATCATCATGTGCCTTCTCAGCGACGCAGCCGTTATTTCACAGTGGCCTGTAATCAAGAAGCACCTCACTCCCGGCAAAGCCCTCTATTTCAGCCATGGTTTCGCCATCAACTGGAGCGACCGCACAGGCGTAGTCCCTCCCTCCGACGTCGACGTCATCATGGTTGCCCCAAAAGGCTCAGGCACAATGCTCCGCATCCTCTTTAAGGAAGGCAAAGGCACCAACTCAAGCTTCGCCGTTTATCAGGATGCCACAGGCCGTGCGCTTGAACGCACACTCGCTCTCGGTATCGGCATCGGCTCAGGCTACCTCTTCGAGACCACATTCCAGCGCGAGGCTGTCAGCGACCTCACCGGCGAACGCGGCTCACTCATGGGCGCAATCCAGGGCCTCCTCCTCGCCCAGTATGAAGTGCTCCGTGAAAACGGCCACACCCCCTCCGAAGCTTTCAACGAGACCGTAGAGGAACTCACTCAGTCGCTCATGCCCCTCTTCGCAGCCAAAGGCATGGACTGGATGTATGCCAACTGCTCCACTACCGCACAGCGTGGCGCGCTCGACTGGATGGGCCCGTTCCACGACGCAATCAAACCCGTGGTACGCGACCTTTACGAAAGCGTGAAGACAGGTCGTGAGGCCCAGCGCTCAATCGACTCAAACACCCAGCCCGACTATCGCGAGAAACTTGAGGAAGAACTCAAGGCACTCCGCGAAAGCGAAATGTGGCGCGCCGGCGCAACCGTCCGCACCCTCCGCCCCGAAAACTGCTAAAAAGTCTCCCCGACTTATATAAAAAGGTATATAATACCCTAATAGAAAAATCCGCCCCTGCCATAAACATCTGTGGCAGGGGCGGATTACATAATCAATTGTTATATCTGTAGTGATTTCTGAGCATGCAATATAGCCCTTAACAGGACATCGATGTTATCATCTAAAAATCCAATCGAGGTGGCATAACCTCTTCGTATAATCCTCAAAACGTCCTCATATTCATTTAAATCCGCACTGACTATATCTGAAATCCCAATGGATTGATGGCGACCGTCGGCAATGAACTCAAGAGCATTGGGAAATACATACACTTTACATGCCACCAACTGACCACAGACCTTAAACGAATCACCTTCATCCAAATCATCTTCTGTCGAGTTCACTATTTTTCGAGCAAACTCCGCCGAACATTGATATAGACATTTCCGGCCTTTAGCAATCGGGTCTGATATCTCAAATGGCTCGAATGTTTGATTCAAAACCATTTCATTTGCTTTATACTTAGCCCGTTCAATCACCTTTTGTAGAATCGGATATGCCAAAAACATTCGAGATCCTCTGAACGAATACTCAGATTCGCCCCTTTTTGAACACACCGTTATATCAAGTGTATCTTCTGCGCTATTATCCCTGGGAGTGAACTCTACCTCCGCATGTGCAAGTGAAATCTTCATATCATCACATCTTAACGTGCCTCCCGTGATTATTAAGATAGAATTTATCTCTGAGTCTGAATCCTCTGCCCCCTCTATATTAATATCCTGAAATGGGTCATAAGGGGTGTAGGTACACGGCAAGGATATCGACGGTTTTTCATCTATATACCTATCAATATTTTCTGAGAGATTCTTAATAGCTTCCTCGCGAGCCTCAGTCTGCCAGGGAAGAATACGATAATAAAGCTTTAAGGTTCCATACGTAAACCGTTCACTTTCTCCATCAAATTCATCAATGGCCTTTAACAATCCTGAAAGCGTTTTTGAATTTTTAATTCTATCAATACATCTATCGAATTGGTCCCCTACTATGGGAGCTGTTCTATCAACAAATTTATCTATCTCAGCCGATAGCTCAGGGGTATTGTAGTATGCAAGAGTGTCAATCGGATCATCAGCACTGTAAGAAATATCATCAAAAGTCCTTATTTCTTTCAATCTTCTTTTCGCCCATTCAACACTACGTTTTTTAACATCATTCATAAGAGCTGTATTTTTCTCGACCGAAGGCCAAGCAGAAATTTCATTTGCGATATTAAGCGTATTATTCGCGATAGAATTATCCACAGATTCAAGAAATTCCTTGTATTCCGAGACGGCATTGCTCTTCTTATAAAATATATAACCGCATACTACCAATGCCAAAAACGTCCAAAAGAAGGATATTGGCAATAAAAATAACACGACAGGAATAGCTATTAGCCACCAGTTCTGTTTAATCACTTCCATAATGAATCTTTGTTAAATTTATAATTAATATTTCGTCAATTTTAAAGTTACCTATCAGAATATTGTAGGTTTTCAATGGCGGATGCAAACGCAAGGACATCATCAGGGTCTCCTTTAAACCCGAAGCCGACATCCATGTCATTAGGTCTTATTATCAATATCCCTCCGTACGGATAACTGACTGTAGCTTCAAAATCATTGATATCCAACACATGCTTTTCTCCTTCTATGATAAATTCAAAAGTTCTCGGGAATTGGCAGACAAAACTCTCAACCGTAGTATTTATCGAATCATCAATCATATAACTATATCCTGATATTTCGGGACAATAAAACAGCTTTGCGGCAACGAAACAGAGACGGCCATCAGAAGTTTCAATCCCGGGGGTTGTCCCTTCAACAGCAATCTGTCTTATGGAATCCAGCTCATGGGCTCTCCTGTCTTTAGCAATACTTTCATTCTCGCATATAGCCTCCATGTATTCCCTTAATTCTTTTTCCCTGAATTTATAGACTATATTATTGCGAGGAGTGCTTACCTCTAAAAACAAACCATTGTCTATCATCACATTGCAATCTGCCATATTCACGACATAGACTCTTCCGATACTATCTGTCCAGCTAATCCTATCAGTGGTAATTGACATATCCACCCATTCAAATCCATGATTATAAATTTCATCCGCAGAACCCGCACTCCCGACATAGCGACATCGGACTTCATATTTTTGGCCGGCATTAATCCTACCGGCATAATCAATATTTTCTATCGCGAGCCGCGTCATTTCATCCATAGCATTTTCCCTGACAAGCCGTTCTCTTTCTAACTCATCCTTCTTCTCTACATTAGCTATCGCGTTCATAAGGAATATGACGAAATATGGTGCAATAAATGCCGTCAAAGTCATTATTGTCCGGCTTTTAAACAGGGCCAAAGGACTAAAATGATACAAGTCAGACAGAGATAAGCGTAATGGATAAAATCTCCATGTAAAAACTGCGGCAACCAGACTGACCGGTATAGCGATGATAATTAATATCACCAATAATAATGTTGACATGGTATTATAATTTTTGCGTATTATTGATATATCGGACTTAGCTCCCCTTTCAAGAATGTCGCAATCGCGCCCCAATCATCGTTGGATATGCGCCCCGAAGGATGAGGGATACCATAAACAGGAATATCATTCCATAACCCTCTGACGACACTACGCGTAGAAATTATCTTCTCTCCGCAGTAAATATGTGACGGTCGAAATATTTCCTTTTGACGGAAACAGAATTTGTTATCAATCAGATTAAAACATTCGTTGACAGACAGGCATACTATAGCCTTTGGGCATAATATTCCATGTATCAGTTCCGAGGTAAAGTCAAGACACATGTCAATAGCGCTATTTATTCCATTAATCCGTTTCAAATCAGCCACATCCTTACTACCGAAATACACAGCATTGAAGAACACAAAATTACCGTCCTCCAGCGGTCGTGTAAAACTGACATATTTCATCGCGTTATAAAATCTCCTCCAAACCTTCCATGTCAACCTTTCGGGAGTATAGAATGATGGATTGCCTGTATAAAACCTATTGACATCAACTCCATCAAATCCCCAGTCTTCATGAGGATTATAACCAAGAATAACTATATGGTCCGAACCGTCTAAAATAGGTTTGGACTGAAAAGTAGCACAATGTCTCCCGCCTGGGCCAAGCGTAGGTCCTGTATCCTCAAGGAAAGTGCACACTCTTTCCACCCATTGAGAGTAAAGTTTTTCTAAATCCATAATCAGTCTACCGACATTACTTACCTGACTCTCTCCGGAAAGCGAAACTATTTCTTTGTAACAAAAAATAAAAGCGTGAGAGCCACACTTGTTGCCCGTCCCGCTTTTCGAGGCTCTGGAATTGCCCTGTATGGTAGAACGGACAACGCAGAAGCCTCACGCAGAATATGATATAATATTTCATAGCCCACACTCTCGCGTAAGCTATAAATATTGATATACATATCCACAAGGCATCTACCGTTGCATCACTCCTGACCATACATTGAATTTTCCAGATTCCGAAAAGCCAAGAAAGAGCGTCAAGTAAATACGCTTTCTATTATGTCATTGCTCCAGCTTATAGCTAAAGCGAAATCACCGACCCTCCCGCATAGCCCATGACCAAAGTTTGCTCTACCGAGCATTGCCATAATCTCAGGCACTCTGCGTGAAGCGGTCTGCGACAGCAAATATAATCAGAATTTTCCAATTATAACAAGAATAAATTTAAATTAAACTGAAAAATAAACAGAATTGACTATCTTCATGTTCTTTAATCCAACGATTTAAATCACCTATATCATCAATTCTATCAGATTATGGCCAAGAAAAAAGATAAAACGATATTTCCTGAAGAGATATCTGAATATTTTCAGGATTTTTTTACAAAACCATCATAACGCAAAAATGATGATTATGACAGCCGCTGCTGAAATGGGTGTCACAGCATTGGAATATTCAGACTCCATTCAGGCCTATAATTCCGGTGGGCAATATGAAGAAGAAAGGGAATTCCCGACATATTTGTTGTTCGGCAATTCCCTAAGAGAGCTTGTGGAGGAAGTGACTGCTATACCCGATGCCGATAAAAAACACTAAGATTGAAGATACAGCTCAGGGATGTGACCAAATCGCCTACATGGTGTGAGGTGGATGTCCGTAACGCAGACAGGCCACATTAAACTTATGTGGCCAGTCTATCTGGTAATCAAAATTCTATATTTATTTTCTTACTTTTTCTTAAACTGGTAAGTTCCATAGATGCAAACCAAGACATCTACCATTGCAAAGTCCCTGGCAGTTTAAGAAGTTTGCGAAGTTTCTAAAGACCGGAACAAAGCGTACAGTAAACGCTCCCAAATGTAAATCCCATCATTCCATAGGAACAATGTTATGACAAAATTATAAAATAATTCAATAAAATCAAATGCCTTTCTTCAGCCAGGCGCCAGAGATGAGACGCCAAAGGAATATAGCGCCACGGAAACAGAGCTCGACACACATCGCGAGCCAGACTCCAGCAAGCCCCATGGTCGGGGCGAGCAACGCCGCTATCGGCAGCCTCACAAGCCATATGCTGCCGAAATTCATGGATGCGGGAAGAACAGTATCGCCTACACCAATCATGACACCATAGCTCACTATCGCCGCTGCAAACATCGGCTCGGCCCACGCCTCTATGCGCAAGGCCTCCACTCCAAGCGACTGAATCCCCTCCACGGGACTCATCAGTTCCATCACCCACGGAGCACAGACGTACATCACCACGCCCATCACTGTCATAGTGACCATACCAAGCCCGACTGTGATATATCCGAACCGCTTAGCAAGGTCAAGCCGCTTAGCGCCGTAGCTCTGCCCGACAAGAGTAGTGGCGGCATCCCCGATTCCATAGCCGGGCATATAACATATACTCTCGGCTGTCACGGCAAAAGCGTTGGCCGCTATGGCCATCACCCCCAAGGGGGCGACAATGACAGTCACAGCAATCTGCGCGCCGCAAATCACCGCATGTTCCAAAGTCATGGGAGCTGAAACCCGCAAAGCTTTCGACAGCACCTGACGTGTGGGGCGGAAACTTCCCGGATGTCCTACGAGGCGTATCGACTTCTCGCGCGTACAGAGATACCACATCATCGACCCGGCGGTCACAATCTCGGCTGACACCGTACCCAGCGCGGCGCCAAGCACTCCCAACCCCGCCCCTGGCAGCCGGATATCAATCCCGGCGACATGAAATTCATGAGTCGGGAAAATAAGGAAAAAATTAAACACCACGTCGAGCACACACATCATCACATTCAGCCCACCCGGCACCTTCATGTTCCCCACACAACGCAGCATAGCTCCGCCAAGATAATTCATCGTCAGCAAAGGCAAAGCCAGCACAAACACAAGGAAATAGATCGAGGCCTTCGGACACACTGCCTCCGTCCCGCCAAGCCACCGTGGCAAGGGCCACGCTATGGCCACCCCGACAACCACTACAGCAAAAGCAAAGAGCAGACAGGCCACAATAGACTGTCTGAGTATGCGTCGTGCTCCCTCATGGTCAGAAGCTCCTATCCTATGGGCTACCTGGACAGAGAAACCGACAGTCACCGCCGAACAGATGCCCCAGAACAGCCAAAGACTTGTCGACACAAGCCCGACAGCGGCTGAATCATCCGCCCCGAGACGCCCCACCATCGCAGCATCGATATATTGCATCATTATGCTCGACAGCTGAGCCATCATAGCCGGCCACGACAACTGGGCGGTCAGCTTCAACTGCTGACCGAAAGACAAAGGCGCACCGGAACGGATAAGAGAAATGTCGGCCATCGTCAATTCAAGGCCTCACATATCCTTTCCAGACCCTCTTCAAGAGTAGAGCGTGGACACGCGATATTAATGCGGATATATCCGTCAGTTCCATACATCATCCCCGAATTGACCCATACCCGACCCTTCTCCAGAAGCATTTCCTCCGTCTCGTCGGCACCAAGACCGAGAGCCGAGATGTCAAGCCATACAAGATATGTGCCCTCCAGCCGGGCGACAGGACACTGCGGCAAACGCTCTCCGAGATATTCACGCAGGAAACGATAGTTCTCCCACAGATACTCCCTGAGGGCGTCGAGCCATTCACTGCCCTCCGAAGAGTAAGCGGCCTTGAGAGCCGTCACGCCGAAAGGATTCACATCGCAGACCTCGTTGATATTGACCGCGCGGTCAATCAATGCACGCTTCTCCGCATCATTGACAATTATATTGGCAATCTGCAATCCTGCTGTATTAAAAGCCTTTGACGGCGATACGCACACGACGGCATCCCCGCTCACAGTCCCATAGGGCACATAGGTCAGCCCCGGTCTTGTCAGCTCGCAATGAATCTCATCACTGACCACAATGACACCGTTGCGTCCGCAGATATCGGCCACACGCTCCAATTCCTCACGCGTCCAGACCCTTCCGGCAGGATTATGGGGGTTACATAGGAGCAGCAACACATTGTCAGAATCCGAAGCCAAGCGCTCAAGCCCCTCGAAATCCATCTCATAAGTAAACTCGCCCGCCGAAATATCCTTTCTGAGCAACGGATTCTCCACAATGCGGCAAGAGTTGTTGCGGATTGAAGAGAAGAAACAATTATAGACAGGAGTCTGCACTATCACCCCCTTACCCTCCGGCACCAAAGCCTTGATTATAGCTGATATCGCAGGCACTACTCCCGGAGTATAAATCACATCCTCTCGGTTGAAACTGTAAAGGTGTCGGGAACTGAACCAGTCGATTAGGGCATCATAATAGTTATCATCGACATAAGTATAGCCGAACACACCATGTTCCACCCTGTCTCTGAGGGCATCTATGATACATGGAGCCGTCTGAAAATCCATATCGGCGACCCATAAGGGAATCACATTGCCGCGTGAATCCCACTTACATGAACCCGAACCCCTGCGGAGCACGATTTTATCGAAATCAAACTTTCCTGTTTCCATACATACAGCGTGTTTACTTCTCTTTATATTTCCGTTGTGATGTTGCAATCGGCAGGTTGCAACACATTGGCATCGATAATTGTCTCACCAATGGCAAGAGCCTTTATTGAACCCGTGCGCGGATTCTTCACGCTGACAATATTCGACAGCACAGTGGCAGTCACATCCGAATCCTCAAAAGCAAGGTCGGCATCGCCACCCATTGTACAATTCTCCATCACAAGCCCCTCGCAATAACATAGCGGTTGTGTCCCGGAGATGTGGCATCTCACCAATCTGAGATTTTTGGAGTGCCACCCGAGATATTCGCCTGTCAGCTCGGAATCATAGACCGTCACGTTCTCAGTGTTCCAGAAAGCGTCTTTTGAATCGATTTTCGCATTGCGGATTTCAACATCGCGGCAATACTGGAATGAATAATTACCTTGCTGGCGATAGTTCTCTATATCGATATCCGCCGAGTGCATGAAAAGATAGTCGGCATGGTCCACTTCAACCTCACGGAGTTTCACTACGCAGCAATGCCACAGAGTCTCCTGAGCGTCAGGTATGCGCACGCGGGTCAAGGATAGATTCTGCATCTCGCGAAACATTTTGGGAGCTTCCACGACAGTGTCTGTCATTTCAAGTCCTCGCGAATACCAGAGAGCGGCACGCGCTCCGGGAGTGAAAAGGCAGTTCTCAACCCTGAAACCGTCCACATGCCAGAAGGGATATTTCCCTTCAAATGTACAGCCTACTGCCTCGATATTCCTGCAGCATTTCAAGGCCGACTCCCCGGCATGTATGGTAACATTCTCAAGACGAAGATTGTGGGTTGCGAAAAGTGGCCTTTCGCCACCAAACTCCTTATCCTTCACTAATTTCATATCCATAGATTCCATTGTTTCAAAAACTTCTTATTTCCAACATTCCCGATGGCAGGGTTTTAAAACAAAGCATACTTCCGGCCATCTTCATCATTCTTCTGCAAAATTACAACAAAAGCCACTACCAAACTAACCATAATCCCATAAATTCCAACCCGAATTCCGAAACTACCAATCATGGAGGGGAAATGTTTGGAAGTTTTATACATAATCACTAATTTTGCGACGGCTAACGGTAACTCCACCCGCTGAAGAGTCAGACTGATTGGAGTTGCAAGCGAATGATTATCTTAACGATATACCTTTCGCCAAACAGGGAATCCGCGTGAAAATCCGGGACAGTACCCGCTGCTGTAAGTCCCCCTTTGAAAAATGCTGCCGCACGAAGCCATTGCCTGAAAAGGCGAGAAGGCGCGACAGACAGGGACAAGTCAGAAGACCTGCCGATAGTCCATCACTGAAGATTTGCGTCTGCGGGAACTTACAGACCTGAAATCAGCCACACCCGTCCATTATGATTGGGGACTGAAAAAAATGTACCGCTTCTTTTCGCTGACGCATCTTCCGACGCAGAAAAGACGCGGATTTTTCTTTTCACGTACATATTATAATAAACCAATCAATGGACAAAAAACTTCTAAACTGGGCAGTAGCCCTCACAGTGGCGTTCGGCGCCCCGCTCACATCATGCAGCGACGACCATGATGATTTATGGCACTCAATCGACAACCTCGACAACCGTGTCAAGGCACTCGAAAAAATGGTCAATGACGCCAATTCCGATATCGCGGCCATCCAGACTATTGTCACCGCGCTTCAACAGCAAGTGACTGTGACCGCCGTAACCGAGACCGCCGACGGATATACCATCAAATTCTCCGACGGGAAGACCGCGACCATAAGTAACGGACGCGACGGCACAAACGCCCCGACAATAGGGCTGAAAGCCGGTGATGACAGTCTATATTATTGGACACTCAACGGAGAATTGATGCTTATCGACGGCAAACCGGTATGCGCGACCGGACCAAAAGGGGAAGCAGGGCTGCCGGCCCTTACCCCACAAATAAGAATCAACCCGACAAACAAGGAATGGGAAATCTCGACCGATGGCGGAACTACCTGGCAATCCACAGGCGTCATAGCCAACGGTACGGACGGAGACTCATTTTTCAGAAGCGTCAACACCTCCGACCCCTCATTTGTAGTCTTCACTCTCGCCGACGGGACGGAAATCAAACTCGCCCGCTATGACGAAACCGCACCTATGTTTGCAATAAAAGACTGCGAAGGAGTGCAGCAATTTGCCCCCGGAGAATCAAGAACATTCAACGTTGAGACCCGCAATGTAGCCGATTTTTCTATCGCAAAGCCCGATGGATGGGGAGTGGCATACTCTGAAAACGCCATTAAAATCACTGCTCCGACGGCAGAAAATCCCTATGCCGAGACAAGCGGTACGGTCGCCGTCAACGTCGTGTCACAATCAGGGAAAGCCGTCATTGCAAAAGTCAGCGTGCAGACCTACCGTCTGCGCATACTCACTTTTGAAGACGCCGACACAAAGTTCACTCCTTTCACGCTCGACTATTGCAATACCACAGTCAGCAAATGGAGCGACCTCATCGATTCTAAGCAGTACGGAGGCCCGATGCTCTATGGAGACTCCGGCATGGGAATGGAGACCCCATATGAATGGGCAGATGAAAACAATACATTCCTCGCCCATACGATGCCTATGACCTACGGCTCATATTGCTACTGGAGCGGAGGTCACGCAATCACAAACTATGCAGACACAGACCTCAAGCACGGAGATTTTTCTCACCAGCTGTCAGTCTATGGCGACGGCGGACACAACGGCTCCGCAAATTTCGCCATGCACTATGGCTACATAGACGGCTCCTCGTTCAACATGACAGAACATTTGCCCGCCCTCGAATTTTCCGACGGCAAAGCCCGTGTGATTGACCATATGTGGGTAATGAACAGCACCTATGCAATGAACTGCTACGTGTCCGGCAACGGCCTGACAGCCAAGATTGGCCCCGATGACTGGGTGCAGCTTATCGCTACCGGCTACGACTCGGCAGACACCAAAACCGGCGAAACGAAATTCTATATGTGCAACGGGCCCGACAATATAGTCCGCGACTGGGCTAAGTGGGACCTCTCCTCTCTCGGTGAAGTAGCTAAAGTGGAGTTCAATGTCACAGGCTCGAGCGACAATGGCTACGGATTCAGCCAGCCAGCTTATTTCGCCTATGACGATGTTGCCGTCCGATTCACGGAATAAACTGAAAAACGATGAAGTTCAAACAATTCTTTTCATTTCTGAGCATTGTTTCGGCCTTGGTGGCCGGAGCAATGCTTTCATCCTGCAACAAGGATGATGTCATTGGCGGTGACGATATAAAACCAAAGATAATCCTCGACAGCGAAACCGGAATATATACCGTAAAGGCCGGAGAGGAACTCGTTGTGGAACCCACATATGAAAACGCCTCAGGCGCTGACTATAGCTGGACTGTAGACGGAACTGAAATAGCCGATACCCCCATGCTCCGCTACACATGGACAACTCCCGGCGACCGCTACATACGCCTGACAGTTACCGCCGCAGGGGGCTCCGCGTCAGAGGAACTGAAAGCCGAAGTGATTCAGCCCGCGCCTCCCGTGATTTCACTGCCAGTCTCCGGCGACGCCATTACAATCGCTCTCGGGACGGATTTCGTGTTCAATCCCGAAATCAGCAACTCGGAGTTTGAAGATTTTTCAATTGAATGGACTCTTGACGGCCAAAAGGTCAGCGATGAGAGAAGCTATACATTCAGTGCCACTGCAACAGGGAATTTCATCCTGCGTATCCGGGCACAGAATTCTGACGGCACAGACACCAAAGAAATAAGAATCACAGTCGTCAACAGTCTGCCCTACGTTCTCTCCTTCCCCACACCCTCGTATTTCGAACCATCCACCACACGCTATACCTTTGCCGGTCGTCCCGTTCACCTCACCCCTGTAATGGAAAACCTTACGGCACAAAGCTTTGCATGGACCGTCAACGGCTCGGCAACCGATTGCGACAAACCGACATTTATCTTCACTCCTGATAGTCCCGGAAACTATATCATAAACCTCACCGTTGACTCAAAAGCAAGTGCCTCTGTCAAAGTGATATGCGTCGATGCAACCGAAAGCCAGCGTTACCGCGCAGCCACGGCGTCCAGTTCTCCCCGCAGCAATAAGGTCTTTGAATGGGTTCCGGCTCCGGGACAGTTCATCGGAGAAACCCAGACAGGAGGCATGACAGGCAATGAGACTACCCTCGCCTTGGCCAATGTATGGGCCGAGACGAGATTGGCCAATCAGCATTATGTATCGCTCGGGGGATTCGGTGGTTATATAATAGTCGGATTTGACCATTCAATCAGCAAACGTGACGGTCAGTATGACTTCGCTGTCATGGGTAATGCCTTCCTCAACGCATCCTCAGGCTCTGGAGGCTCAAACGAGCCGGGTATTATCTACGTGATGCAGGACATAAACGGCAACGGACTTCCCGACGACGAGTGGTATGAACTGCGCGGAAGCGAGACAGGCAACGCGACAACCCGTCAGGACTATGCCGTGACCTATTTCCGTCCATCCGGTCCGGGAATGAACGTGCAGTGGACCGATAACTACGGCGCGTCGGGCCACATAGATTATCTCAACGCTTTCCACCGACAGCCATATTACTATCCCGCATGGATTGAGGCTGATTCCTACACGCTGCGTGGCACTTGCCTCGCGAACCGCACCTCCCAGGATTCCTCCACAGGATTCTGGGACAACAGCGCTTTCCCCTGGGGATATTCCGACAATATGGGCTCTGACAATATGACCGGGGCCGATGCAATCAGTGGTTCCGGCCAGCGTAACGGCTTCCTTATTGAAAATGCGATGTTTTCTGACGGCTCACACGTCAATCTTCAGTACATTGATTTCATCAAGGTTCAGACCGGAGTCAACTCCAAGGCCGGATGGCTAGGCGAAGTATCGACAGAAGTTTTCAACTTCCAGGACCTTTCCCTGATGCCACAGTAGGCGGCGGACCGGCTCAATATCATGATATCACGCATGTAAACGAAAAATATGTCTGATGGAAAAACACATATATTTATTATTTTCTCTTTTTTCTGCCATCCTTTTCCATGTAGCCTTCACGGGCTGCATGGAATGGGATTATGGCGAAACCGAGGAGTTCAACGCGACAGGGACGGGACTTTTCATCACCAATGAAGGCAATTTCCAATACGGCAACGCCACTCTCTCCTACTACGACCCTTCGACAGACGAGGTGCAGAATGAAGTGTTCTTCCGCGCAAATGGCTATAAACTCGGCGACGTAGCCCAGTCAATGACAATCTATGACAACAAAGGATGGGTGGTTGTCAACAACAGCCATGTAATCTTCGCCATCGACCTTGAGACATTCAAAGAGGTCGGAAGAATCGAAAATCTTACATCGCCCCGCTACATCCACTTCCTCAGCGATGAAAAAGCCTATGTCACACAGCTCTGGGACAACCGCATATTCATCGTCAATCCAAAGACATATTCAATCACGGGCTATATCGAAGTCCCTGACATGACGATGGAAAGCGGCTCGACAGAGCAGATGGTGCAGTATGGCCGGTATGTCTACTGCAACTGCTGGAGCTATCAGAACCGTATCATCAAAATTGACACTGAGACCGACCGTGTAGTTGGAGAGCTTAAAATAGGCATACAACCGACATCGCTCGTCATGGACAGATACAACAGAATGTGGACTATCACTGATGGAGGCTATGAAGGAAGTCCCTATGGACATGAAGCTCCGTCGCTCTACTGTATTGACGCCGAGACCTTCTCTGTGGAACGGCAATTCAAGTTCCGCTTCGGCGACTGGCCATCGGAGGTGCAGCTCAATGGCACACGTGACACGCTCTACTGGATCAACAATGACATCTGGCGCATGGACGTGACGGCAACACGCATCCCGGTGCGCCCCTTCCTCGAATACCGCGACACGAAATACTACGGTCTGACCGTCAATCCCGCAAACGGCGAAGTCTACGTGGCCGATGCCATTGACTATCAGCAGCAAGGGGTAATCTATCGCTATTCGCCTCAGGGAAAACTGATTGACCAATTCTATGTAGGCATAATCCCCGGAGCCTTTTGCTGGAAATGATGAAATTAACTAATTTTGTAAAATGATTGACAGTCATGGGTCAGATATCTAAATCCCACACCAAGCCCCTACCGCTCCTCATAGCTCTGACGGCCATAATACTCATCATGGCCTGTCCTCTCACATCCTTCGGACAGCGGACCCACCGTCTCGGGGAGGTAGTAGTCACTGCCAAGAGACCGATGAAGGAAATAGGGGTGCAGAAAACCTCGATAGATTCCGCCATGCTTAAAGAGAATATAGCTCTCTCAATGGCCGACATACTGACCTTCAATTCATCAATCTTCGTGAAGAGCTACGGACGCGCCACCCTTTCCACCGTCGCCTTCAGGGGCACCTCCCCGAGCCACACACAGGTGACCTGGAACGGGATGAAAATCAACAGTCCCATGCTCGGAATGACAGATTTCTCAACCATCCCGTCATATTTCATCGACAATGCCACCCTGCTCCACGGCACTTCATCGGTCAATGAGACGGGAGGCGGACTCGGAGGGCTCGTGAAACTCGGTACTGCCCCCGACGTTGCCGAGGGTCTGAACCTGCAATACGTCCAGGGAATAGGCTCTTTCAAGACTTTCGACGAATTTGCCCGTATAAGCTACGGTTCCGACAAATGGCACGCGTCAACCCGCGCCGTATACTCATCGTCGCCTAACGACTACAAATATATCAACCACGACAAAAAGGTGAATATCTACGATGACAACCATAATATAATCGGACAGTACCATCCGGAGGAGCGGAACCGTAGCGGAGCCTACAAAGACCTCCACATACTTCAGGAAATCTATTATTCCAACCTGAAAGGAGACCGCTTCGGCCTCAACGCGTGGTATATCGACTCTAACCGTGAGCTTCCGATGCTCACCACCGACTATGGCGAGGAAACAGACTTCGAAAACCGACAGAGGGAACACACCTTTCGAAGCATCCTGTCATGGAATCATTCGCGCAGCAGATGGCGCACGGGGGTGAAAGGAGGCTACATCCACACATGGATGGCCTATGACTACAAACGCGAGGTCGGTAATGGCATCATGGCAACAATGACACGCTCGCGTAGCAATGTCAATACCCTCTACGGACAGTTCGAGGGAGAATTCACCCCGTCGAGACGATGGTTTTTCACCGCCAATGTATCAGCCCACCAGCATTTTGTCAAGAGCAAGGACAAAAACATAATCCTGCAGGACGGAGACAAGGCAATCGTGGGCTACGACAAGGCCCGTCTCGAACTCTCGGCCTCGGCTTCCGCCAAATGGCAACCGACCGACAGGATAGGTCTTTCGGCTGTGGTGCGCGGGGAAATGTCGGGCGACAAATGGGCTCCCGCTATTCCCGCTTTCTTCATCGACGGTGTGGTATCACGCAAGGGGAACGTGATGCTGAAAGCCTCGGTGTCACGCAACTATAGATTCCCGACTCTCAACGACCTATATTTCCTTCCCGGAGGCAATCCCGACCTCAAAAACGAGCACGGAATCAGCTATGATGCAGGCGCAAGTTTCGAATTCGGCAAAGCCGGGGTCTACAGTTTCGGAGGAAGCGCCACATGGTTCGATTCCTATATCGACGACTGGATTATATGGCTTCCGACCACCAAAGGCTTCTTCTCTCCGAGAAATATCAAGAAAGTCCATGCCTACGGCATAGAAATTAAAGCGAATCTCGGTCTACAGCCTAAGAAAGGATGGTTTCTTGACCTCAACGGCTCTTACTCCTGGACTCCGTCAATCAACGAGGGCGAGAAGATGTCGCCGGCCGACCGCTCCGTAGGCAAACAGCTCCCATATGTGCCACGCAACTCCGCATCGCTTACCGGACGTCTTTCATGGCAGTCGTGGAGTTTCCTATACAAATGGTGCTGGTATAGCGAACGTTTCACAATGTCGAGCAACGACTATACCATCACAGGCCACCTGCCTCAATATTTCATGAGTAATATATCGCTTGAAAAGGGCCTGGCGTTCAAGCCTCTCGACATTTCTCTGAAATTTGCCGTCAATAACCTTTTCGACGAGGACTATCTCTCTGTCCTATCCCGCCCCATGCCTGGCATAAATTTCGAATTTTTTATAGGTATAACCCAAAAAATCCCACTGCGCAAGAAATGAAATCCGTTATAAAAGTCATATCCCTAATGCTCTTGACCGCCTGCAACTATTCAGGCAATACGGTCACACAGGCGGATTTATCCACTGCCTACCAACCCGAATATGCCACAGGCTTCTCTATTGACAGTATTGACGGACATGAAAGCACCGTTATTACAGTTAGGAATCCATGGCAAGGTGCTGACAGTGTAGTGAGCCGGCTTTTCATCGCCCGTAACGGAGAAAAGGCTCCGAAAGGGTTTGAAGGGCAATGTCTCGACGCTCCTGCCGGGAGAATCGTAGCCATGTCGTCGACTCATATTGCCATGCTCGACGCAATCGGCGAAACGGAGAGGATTGTCGGTGTCTCTGGCATTGATTTCATATCTAATCCCGAAATAAGGAAGCATCGCGACGAAATCGGCGACGTGGGCTATGACGGCAATGTGAACTATGAACGCCTACTTGCCCTTGAGCCTGACATAGTGTTGCTCTACGGCGTCAACGGCGCGAGCGCGATGGAGGGGAAACTGCGTGAACTCGGCATACCTTTCATGTACGTTGGCGACTACGTGGAGGAGTCGCCCCTCGGAAAGGCAGAATGGATGGTGGCACTCGGTGAACTGACCGATAGACGCAGGGATGCGGCTGAAAGATTCTCCGATATGGCGGATGCCTACAATTCCCTAAGCAATTACGTCGCAGGACAGGGACTTGAAGAGCCGAAGGTGATGCTCAACACTCCTTATGGAGACTCATGGTTCATGCCCCCTGTGCAGAGCTATATGGCCACTCTTATTTCCGATGCTTCGGGAGAATATATCTTCAAGGAGAACAACTCGGATAGCTCCGTTCCGATTGACATGGAGGAGGCCTATCGGCTGACGGCAAACGCTTGGAGATGGATTAATGTCAGCAATGTCTCTTCGCTTGACGAACTGAAACGCCTCTACCCCAAATTTGCCGACACGCGCCCCGTTGTCAACGGAGATGTTTACACCAATACCCTCCGCACGACTCCAGAAAGAGGCAACGACTTCTATGAGTCCGGGATAGTGCACCCCGACTTGATTTTGTGCGATCTTATAAAGATAATGCATCCTGAACTGTTGGCTGACAAGGAATTCACATATTATCGGAAACTGGAGTAAGGGATTCATCCACAACCTGAAAGATATTCTAAAATGAGCCGCCACTCGATATTATTCATAATCCTGACCCTCACCACTATAGGGCTTTTCTGCCTCGACCTTTCAGTCGGTGCGGTCAACATTGCTCCCGGCGATGTATGGAAAGCCCTGACGGGTGGGGACTGTCCGCCGGTGACGGCAAAGATTGTCATAAACATACGCCTTGTCAAAGCGGTCGTAGCTCTCATGGCCGGAGGGGCACTCTCAGTGAGCGGACTGCAGATGCAGACACTCTTCCGCAATCCCCTTGCCGGCCCCTATGTGCTCGGCATCAGTTCCGGAGCCAGCCTCGGCGTAGCCCTCTTCATACTCGGCTCGCCGCTGCTCGGATTGTCGGCAGTATTCTCTTCAATCGGAATAGCCGGAGCGGCATGGATCGGCGCGGCGGCTGTTTTGACGCTTATTGCCGCCGTAGGCCATCGGATAAAGGACATAATGGTCATTCTGATTCTCGGCATGATGTTTTCGTCGGGAGTCGGAGCCATTGTGCAGATTCTTCAATATCTAAGCCGGGAGGAATCGCTCAAAGCTTTCGTAATATGGACCATGGGCTCCCTGGGCGATGTCACCTCGGGACAGCTGATGATTTTGATTCCGGCCGTAGTGGCAGGACTCATATTGGCCGTAGTGACCATAAAACCCCTAAATCTCCTGCTTCTCGGTGAAGAATACGCACGGACAATGGGATTGAATCTGCGTCGCACACGCAGCCTGCTTTTCCTGTCGACGACCCTTTTGGCAGGTACGGTCACAGCCTATTGCGGGCCAATCGGTTTTATCGGTCTCGCGATGCCCCATGTGGCACGCATGGCGATGTCCGACAGCGACCATCGGGTGCTTCTCCCCGCCACGATGCTCACAGGGGCATCTGTACTTTTGTTATGTGACATCATCTCTAAATTATTCACCCTCCCCATCAATGCAATCACTGCCCTATTGGGCATCCCGATTGTAATATGGGTTGTCCTGCGTACAAAATCATGATAGAACTTAACGATTTCAGCATAGGCTATGGCAAGAGGGCGTTGCTCAAAGATGTCTCGGCTACAATCGGGAGTGGTTCTCTCACTGCCCTTATAGGGCGAAACGGCAGCGGAAAATCGACCCTACTCCGTGCCATCGCGGGACTGAACGGAAGCTTCGACGGCATAATTTCAATTGACGGTCACGACCTTCGCTCCATGCGACCGCAGAGACTCGCAACTACCGTGGCTCTCGTTACGACCGAGCGCACACGCGTGGCAAACCTCCACTGCGAGGATGTTGTGGCCATGGGACGCGCACCCTATACCAACTGGATTGGACGCATGCAGGAAATCGACCGTCAGATTGTAAGCCATGCGCTTTCTGCGGTAGGCATGAGTGACTATGCACGACGCACTATGGATTCGATGAGCGACGGCGAGTGTCAGCGCATAATGATTGCACGTGCCCTCGCGCAGACCACCCCGGTAATACTTCTCGACGAGCCTACCTCCTTCCTTGACCTTCCCAACCGCTACGACCTTTGCCGTCTGCTCCATCGGCTTGCCCATGAAGAAGGGAAATGTATCCTGTTCTCGACCCATGAACTTGACATAGCCCTGAAACTCAGCGACAGTATTGCATTGATTGACCCACCCGCCCTCCACTGTCTCCCGACAGAAAAAATGATTGGAAGTAATATGATTCCAAGGCTGTTCGGTATTGAAATCGGGATGGGATAAACTGTCAGGTATCTTGGGAGAAATCGCCCTGAGCGACCGCTTCCGCAAACTTTTCAAGAACCGTCTTTGGCAATAAAACCTTTGGAGTATGTTTAAAATAATTTAAGATATATTTTGATTCAGGGAAAAAACCATCACGGGTGATTAGCCGTTTTTCTTTCCGTAATGCCACACAATAGGACTTGTACAAGTAACTGGCGCTTACACTGTCTTTATTTTTTAACTACAACCACTTTTAATTATGGAAACCAAAGCTAAGAAAGATTCGGCTTCCCAGAAGGAAAGCGCGAAAGCAAAGGCGGAAACTAAGACAAAAGATGTAGCTGAACCTAAAGCTGACACAGAGACCGCCAAGGAGACAAAAAACGTCAAAGCCGAGACCCAGGATGCCAAGGTCAAAGGAAAGAAACCGGGAAAAGAGTTCCGCGAATTTTTCGTCGATGAACTGAAAGACATCCTTTGGGCAGAAAAAGCATTGCTGAAGGCACTTCCTAAAATGCAGAAAGCCGCGACCGGCAAGGAACTTGCCGCATCTTTCGAATCTCACCTCACGGAAACCGAAGGCCAGATATCGACCCTTGAGCAGGTCTTTGAACTTATGGACGAGAAGCCCAAGACAAAAAAATGTGACGCCATGGAGGGACTGATTTCTGAAACAGAAAGCATCATTTCCGACACAGAAAAAGGCTCCGCAATCCGCGATGCCGGATTGATTCTTGCCGCACAGAAAGTGGAACACTACGAGATTGCCACATACGGAACCCTCGCCGCCCTCGCGGACGCAATGCAGGAACCAAAGGTAGCGAAACTGCTCCGCTCAATCCTGCGCGACGAGAAAAACTCAGACAAAAAACTCACCTCCCTCGCCCTTGAATCGGTAAACGAGGACGCCTCCGAGGAATAGTCGCAAGCAATTATCGACTCAAAATCATATGACCCGCTGCCATTTCCGTGACAGCGGGTCTCTATGCAAGAACCACTATCAAAATATTAATTCAGGCTATAAATTTTTCTTGTGTCCCCATTCATTTTAATTTAACGCAAAGAAACTATTTTCCAGTTACGTCTTGTTCTCATCGGATAAAGTCAACCCCTCCGAGTTCAAAGTTTCGTTCCCATACTCAAAACCCCATTTTATGAGTCGTGATTACTCACTAATGACACACTCACCACCTCTGTATTCTGCGCCATTCTGAAATTTTGGCAAAAATAAAAAGCACTGAAAATCAAGCGATTTCAGTGCTTTGCGGCGTTTTGCCATTTTCAATTGTGACCCCGGAGAGGCTTTGAATTTCAAGCCAACATCGTGACGGTCAATATGTTGCCATCGTCAAAATACAGAATGTACCCTTTTGGGACACCTCTCTATTTCTGCGATTTTCA
>JAETNO010000001.1 GCA_021768245.1 Bacteroidaceae bacterium
AGTAGCATCACACACCATCATAAATCTTTTGTAAACCCTCTCAACGGGCACATGTCAACACAGGGGTCAATTTAAATAATTTTATGGGGGTCAATTTGTTGGGAATATCCACCCATATCCAATGCCAATCTCCTTTAATTTCTTCCTTATTGGATTCATCAATTACATTATCTCGAATTTCCAAATATTCAGTTGGAAGAATCAAATTACCGGAAATACCTAATATCCCAATTTTTCCATTATACAGCATAATTATTCCAGACGACATGAGTTTCATATCGTCATAGATTTGTAGAATTATACTTTTACCGGTTAAGTCTCGAAGACCATATTTACCTCTTTTGTCTTTTGTGATTAAAGTACCCTCAGATGTGATTTTTATGTATTCCAGTCCCTTATCAGCTACCCATCTTTGTAATTCGTTCTCAGAATTGAGAAGAATCCTATTGTCAAGAATCAGCCAGTTGTCATAGCAATCTATATGTTGATCACTATGCCAAATGATTAATGGGTCGCTTAAACCTTCATTATTACAATTTTTCCAAACATAAGGATTGCCATCCGTTTTTAGATAATCCATGTTATGATTACGTCCCCAATCATATTCAGCTCCACTATAGCACCTAAATACCGGATGCTCTGTTAGGCCAATAGCAGCATATTCGAATGGAATAATAATATTGCCGTTCCAATCTACTACACCACATTTGTAATGGAAGGTTTTTCCCTCACCAACGACAATATATTCTTTATTCCATGAAAATATATTATCATATTCAGGAGTTAATAAAACATCTCCACCCAAGGACATCAATCCCCATTTCCCACTTTGGCGAAACATGAAAATGTCCCCAATGGGGAATTTAACATCCTCATACTTGGGTGGAATGATAGTTATGCCACTTTCTAAACCAAGTCCATAGAAATATTGGTCCTTTTTTGTAGCAGTAGAAATGATTATGATGTTATCAATGGTGTTCATTCTTCCGATATTTCGTCATTATCAATCATATCGCAATCTTTGCCGTCGATTGCGTGAATGATTTCGAGTTTGAGGGATTCGGGGTAGTCCTCGTTCGCCATGTAATAGGTGATGATGCGTTGAAGCAGGTCTTTATCAATGCGCCCGGCGGCGACGTGATAGATGATTGCCTCCATGCACTGCATGAAGTTGTAGGCGTGCCAGTAGTAGCCATTATGCACGAGGAACCACACTCCGATTGTCAGAGCGACACGCTTGTTAGAGTCTTCGAAATAATGGCCGGTACATAAGCCGAATACCAGATATGTCAGCTTTTCTACGAAAGTCGGATAATACACGTCGTTCTGCACGAAGTCAAGAACCTTGCGGATGCCGCCTTCGTCTTTTACGCCTTGCAGCCCGCCACCGCTAGCAGCCACAGTCTTGCTGTAAACCACCAACGCTTCGTCATAGTCGATATATTTCAACTGTTCACTCATCTTCGGCTTGCTTTAGACGTTTGAGTACTTCTCGGTTGGCTTCAAGAATATTGTCGAAGTCTATTGACGCATCACCTATAAACTTGTCGAACTCGTCGGGAGTAACCGCACGAAGGTACTCTGCCAGATTTCCGTGCCAAGCATCTCGGAACGCAACATCACGAGATGCCATCTTCGATCTTGCATCATTGATGAACGGCTCCATCATAGGAGCAGCGGCCAAATCATCAATGATTGCCTTTACCTCTTCGATGGTCAACAATTTGTTGCCGTTCTCGAAATATCGCTTCTCTATCTGATGAGCCACACCATTCTCAAATGAGGATATGCAAAGTAGAACTTCGGCATAGAGCGTGTGACGCACGTTCTCCTCGTTTTGCAAACGAAGGACAACGCGATATTCCTTTGCATTTTCCCGGAAGACAGCTTTATATATCAAGTCGGTTATCTGTTCGTACTTATAGGTGGGAAGCCCATCCACATATTTGCCGACAGCTTGCGTGAAGTTCTTGCGGTAATTCTCACTCTTTATTGCAGTAGGGAGATAATCGCGGTCTCGCCAGTTGATATACTTGGTGCCACCTCCGGCACGTCCGTTGATTGTGGCAATTACAATATCAAGTATGCGAGTGCGGAGTTGTTTGGCTCTTTCGCTCTCCGTTAGAAGCATTCCGATGTTGAGAAACGCTCGGAATGAGAACACTCCAAGTTGGCGCGTAAACTTAGGGACATGAATGTCCCTATCAAAATACAACTTTAACTCTTTCAGCTCTTTACCTTGACTTAAAAAATATCCGTTGGCGCGAAGTTCATCTCCGTATTCTTGTATATAGCGTTTAATGGTGCGCTCATCGACCTCATAGAAGTCAGCCACCATTTTCGTGGTAAATAGCAGGTTATCGTGATACCGCAAACCATCGACATCCAAGTTTTCTTGGATGGTCTGGAGAGCGTAGCGGTTATTCAACACGTTCTGCCGTTCGATATTTGATACTGTAAGGTCGTTCATATAGCAAAATTACAAATTTATTTTGGATAGTAAGCTATCTGTGAGGATTTAAGTGTCAGAAAACATCCGCTTTTGTCGGATTGGCGATGGCATCTATCTCATCGGCTATTTCATCAGATGAGAGCTTGATATAGTCCATAAATGTCTTTTGGGTCTTATGACCGCTGACGTGCATCATCTGGACGATTGTGTATTTGTGGGTGAGGTACATGTTGGTAATCCCGCTGCGTCGGGCTGTATGAGTGGTGACACAGGCATAACGGGGCATCACTATCTCGCCTTTATCGTTACGCTCGACAACGAGTTTGCCATCTTCCACAAGTTTCTTCTGCTTCATGGTGAGTTTGGTAGTAACCATCTTGCCGAGTGTCAGTACAGATTCGGACAGATCTTTCAGAATATCCTTGATGTAACGGTTGAGTATAACATCAACCACCGAAGGGAGATTATAGGCGTATTTCTCACAGATAGCTCTGAGGTTGGGATTCATTATTGGAATCTTTACCTCATTGCGCGTTTTCTTCTGTACGAGTCGTATAACGGGTGTTCCCTTTGCGGTCGTCGTGAAACAGTCTTTGTCGATGTCGTTGTAATCGCTCACTCGCTGACATGTGTAGCAGCCGACAAGAAAAATATCTCGTACCTGGTCCTGTTTACCTGACAATGGCATTTCGTATAATGCCTGCAACTCGGCTTCGGAAAGGTAAATTTCTATCGCCTTGTCTCCATCCTCGATTTTCTTCTTGGAGAAATATTGCATGGCGCGGTCGTTGTCGTGGATGCCGTCAAGATAGGCGTAATTGACAATAGCGCGGAGATCGACTAGATACTTGTTCTGCGCCGAAACCATGTAATCGTTCTTCTCCATAAAGGCAAGAAACTTGGTGACGAAAGCACAGTCAATCTGATGCCATGTGAAACGGTGCCTCCTGTCGAACTGGTCATAGAGTTTGCGGAAACTGAACCATGCCTTGACTGTTCCTGGCGCATACCGGTTATGCCCGTTCAGCCTAGCTCCGCTCTTAATCTCCTCACAGAATCGGTTGAGGAAATTCCATATTTTGGCCCGTTCAGCGTCGATACCTTCCTTTATCAGTCGTTCCTGCTCTGCTTTGATTCGCTGTTCCTCCTGCTGGCGCTCTTCCTCTTCACGTTTGGCTTTCATTATTGCCTCGGCCTTCTTGGGATTGGCAATGGCAAGGATTTCCGCTTCGACATGAGATTTGTCGAAAGACATACCTTCGACCTCGGACCTTACAACAAGCTCAATCCTATTGAGGGAATCATGCAGATTGAAATTCGCACGTTGGTGACGCATCCAGTTTTCAGGAGACGACAATGCATCTTTCCATTCCACCACATTCACGCGAATCTGAGAGGAGAAGAGAGTGTCAACCTTATGTTTCTTGTTCTGCACCCTGAAGAAAAGGGTGGCTATTTCGTTCTTCTCGTCCTGCTTGCGGATGAAGAACCGGGAAAGAGATTTTGCCATATAATCCGAGGTCTGATTCTCTTATGAATCTGACACTGCAAAGTTAGTGACTTTTCCCGGATAGTCACTACAATAGTCACTATCTTTCTTGAATTTATTACTATCCGACTAAATTCAAAATGGTTTAACACACATTATTATCAGTGAGTTAGCATTGATTGCAATTTAAGTCAATTGATTATAATTTAACTTTTATATTGCTGGTGGCACCACAAAAGGCCGCTAATTCTCAACGAGTTAGCGGTCTTTATTTCACTCCGCACCCTCCAAGTCACCACAAAAGTCAACACGTCATATATAACACGCTAAAATATAGCATCTTCTGCGTAATGTGGTGCGTTACGGCCGTTGATAGTAAAGATGTAAATAATTGATAATCAACACTACATTCACAGCAATTCGTACTCATTCGCCAATATCCAACCCCACAAAGTCACGCCAAAAGCCCAAACTTTAACAGAGTTTAACCATATCTGAGAGCTAAAAATGTGGTGACCTCGGCTGAATTTTCACCGGGTCACCACGTTTAATCGTTAAAATCCCATAAAATTTTCATACCTTTGTGGTCGGGGTGACGCAAGTCAATCCACGACATTTTTGGAAATAGGATTGAAATCATGCACCGAAGGTCATGGGCTCCAACTTGCGCTGAATGTTCCAAGAATGTGACCGAATGTAAGAAATATTCCAATTTCATCGGTAAGATATTTACTTTTCTTTTCAGATCAGACCGTCCGGCTTGAATCCGCTATATTAAGGAACATGGAGAACAAGCTTTCGCCGAGGAAATGACTAAACGTAAGTATCAGACAATTAAAAGGAAATAAGACTATGTTTGTTGCCGAAGAATTGAGAATTCTTTTGATATGATTGAAACCGACAGGCTTATTCTGCGCACTTGGCGAGAGGATGATATACTTCCATTTTCTGCCATCAACAACTATAAGGAGGTTATTTCGAAGGCAAAAAACAATAACTAAACAAATATAGAAAGATGAGAGAAGTAAATCCTCAGGAAACTACCCGTGCTTACGCATTTGAGATGTGGATGAAAGCGCCAATGCCGATGGCGACGTTTTTCAAGACGCTCGATGTGTCGCGGCTTCGCAAAATCAGTCTTAAAAAAAGAATGAAATTCAATATGCTGATGTGCTGGTGTATCGGTCGAGCCGCAAGTCAGGTCAAAGAGTTCCATATGCTTCCCGTCGGAGATAAACTGATTCAGTATGATTCTATTGCCGTCAACACCATCGTTGCCAACAGCCAAGGCGAAGTAAGTTCCTGCGACATTCCTTTTTCAGATGATTTGGCTACATTCAACGCCGACTATCTCCGGCTCACGCGACAGGTAGCCGACACCTGCGAGAATCACGACCTGACAGACAGCATGGTAATCGGTACATCGGCATTGGCGCAGTTCGACATCAACGGTGCAGTCGGAATGTATAGTGGCGTATTCAACAATCCTTTCATGATTTGGAGCCGATACCGCAAAAGCTGGTTCAAGACTTCGCTCACAGTATCATTCCAATTCCACCACACCCAAATGGATGGCGCCCACGCCGCCCGCTTCCTTGATTTGCTCCAGAAAGAAATCGAAAAATTATAATTCATTGGAAGTATTCACGACGAGAAATCAGTATCTTTGCACATCATATGAAACATATAGTCTGGATAATACTGATGATATTTGTCGGCATGGCTTCGTGCTCACAGTCGGACCGGCATAGGCAAATCCTTTTTGATGCAGAGAGAATAGCCTACGCAAATCCCGACAGCGCTCTGGCCATAATAGCCGGCATCGAGCCTTCTGACCTTGAAGCGGATTCTCTTAAAGCCTTATACTACCTCGTCTCGGCCTCTGCCCATAGAGCAAAGCAGAGCTCGATGGCTTCGGATTCACTTGTCCGCTTTTCTTTTGAGTATTATAGGGACACAGACATTGTCAAGTTTGTGAAAAGCGGTAATCTATATGCACTGTATCGTTTCTGGGCTGGCGATGGAAAAGGTTCGTTGGAGCTGCTCGATTCACTGGCCTCGCTATCAGGCATCCCTGACTCACTTATGACACGAATCCTCCGTTCAAGAATCGGTGTAGGCGGAACCGAATATGACTGTGAGCGAAATATCGCATATATCAAACGGTTGCAGACATTAGACCCGGATTCAGCCAATCAAATTGAATATAAATACCAGCTGTGTGAAAACTATCAGTTCTCGGGTAATGGCGATTCCGCATTGATCATGATTGATGAATTGATTGACTATGCCCGCATCAACAATCTCGGCACCGATCAGTTTTATTACACCTACGAGAAAGTCGGCATTTTGGAAGAACTCGGGCGATATGATGAGAGCAACGTCCTGGTGAACTACATATTAGAGCATGCACCTCATAATTCCGCCATACCATACCTCCACTTTTGGAAAGCTCTTAACTATTTCAACATGGGAGATATCCATCAATCATCCCGCCAGCTGGCTATAGCCGATAGCTGCGCGCGAGATTTGAAGGATATGGACAATGACTATTATGAAAGTTTTGCCGGGCCTCTGCGCGAATTCCTCGAATACCGGAGAATCGGCACCATCAAGTTAAGACAACTGGCCACACGCAACAATAGCCAGCGCGACCGTTTCGACCGCATGGAATCCACACGATGGGAAACAGAGCAGAATGTGCTTCGACAGGAGAACCGCGCACTGACATTGAAATCCGAGAATGAGCGAAAAACAGCAGTCATAGTCATAATGACTCTTGCTGCCATAATCATAGCTTTGCTCGCCATATGGAATATCCAGAAACGTAAGCGCAGGACAGTTGAAGCCGAGGAAAAGATGGAAGCCCTTCAAAAGATGGTCGACGAGATGAAATCCGCTCCGTCTCCGTCAACCGGGCATGAATCATTGCGCCGTGCCATGCTCCAGCAGCTGGGTATCATTAAAATGGTAGCCGAAACCCCTACGGAACAGAACCGGGAGATGCTTAGAAAAATCTCTTCAATCGACAACGATACCAACGGCGCTCTCGTAAACTGGCAAAGCGTATATGAAATAATCGACAATCTGTATGCAGGATTCTATTCCCGCCTTCACGGACGTCACGGAAATATCCTTACTGATAAAGAAGAGCAGATCATAGTGCTCATGATGGCGGGATTCTCGACAAAGGAAATAAGCGTCATAACAATGCAGACAACCGCTACCATATATGTCCGCAAGTCGTCGATAAGGAAGAAACTCGGCGTCCCGGTGAAGGAAGATATCGTGGCTTTCCTCCGTCAGGAAACCTCCGTTTAAGTCCCCTTTGGATGCCACACATGCCACATTAAAACTTTTAAGATAAATCGTCGCTGATAACCAATATGTTACACAAGGGGCATTAAGACTCTTGCCTTTGGCATTAAGATGGATTAGGGTCTAATTTTGCGGTATGAAATCATTTAAAACATATCGCAACATGACAACGACAATCTTAAAAAAATTCCTGGCGGCCGCGTCTATAATTCTTATTCCCGCCATTGCAGTCTCTCAGGAAACAGCCGACACCATCCCGGTCCATGAACTCAATGAAGTCATAGTCCGGGCCCCGAAAGTCATACGCAAAGCCGACATGGACGTCTACTATCCCTCACAGAGTGCTGTTGAGAACTCCCGCAACGGGATGCAGCTCCTGACTCACCTGATGATACCATCGCTGACCGTGACAGACGCGCTCGGAACCATCAAAGCCGCAGGTCAGTCCGTGCAGCTCCGTATCAACGGACGCAAGGCCTCTGTCGACCAGGTGAAAGCCCTGCTCCCTGCTTCAGTCAAGCGCGTCGAATGGATTGACAATCCCGGATTGCGTTACAACGGCGCAAGCTATGTCCTGAACTTTATCGTTGCAAACCCCACACTCGGTGGGTCCCTTCATGCCGAGGGGCGTCAGGCCCTGAACACCCCGTGGGGCGACTACTTCGTTGACAGCAAATTCAACACCGGCCTATCGCAATTTGAAGTCGGCGGCATGTTCAAACTGACCAACAAGTTTAAATCCCACAGGGACTATAAGGAGACATTCAGATACCCCTCCGGAAATTCACTGACCAGGACAGAGTCGCCACTCTCAGGCCATGCAGACAATACTTTCGGACGACTATGGAGTTCATACAACTACATAAAACCGGATACCACCACATTCTATCTCGAGGCAAGCGTCGACCCTACATTCTCGGATGACCGTATGTCAAAAGGTCTTTTGTCGCTAAGTGATGGCGGAGAAGAAATAGTCCTCACCGAATCGAATGGCAACAAAGGCGTGACGCCCAAACTATCGGCCTATCTCGAGCATCATCTTGCCAACCGTCAGACAATCGTCGTAGACCTGAACGGTTCATTCTACATCGGCAAGTCATATTCAGACTATATCGAACAGAAGCCGGGGCTCTCGGTAGACCTGACGGATATACACACCATGATTAAAGACCGGAACCAAGCCTATGCATTGGAGACAAACTATATCAAGAGATGGGACAATTCTCGCTTGACGGCAGGAGCATCCTATACAGCCAATCGCAACCGCTCCGTTTACGAAAATCTTGGAGGCAAAATCTTTCATCAGCGGCAGGATAAAGCCTACATCTTCGCCGAATATTTCCAAAGAATTGACAAAGTGACGCTTACAGCCGGTCTCGGAACTCAATACACCCACTATCTGTTCAAAGAGTCCAATCAGGGCAATCATTCATGGAATCTTCGCCCACAGGCCACCATATCCTATCGGCTGAATCAGCTACATCGCTTCCGTTTGAGTTTTCAATCCTGGCAGTCAGCGCCTTCCCTTGCCGAGTCAAATGTCGCTCCACAACAGATTGACGGCTTCCAATGGCGCATCGGAAATCCCGATTTGAAAACCTCGAACTCATATATGATGAGTTTCAGATATGATTTCAATTTCCCACGAATCGCAGGAACATTCGGACTCCGTGCTTTCAACAGTCCCAACGCTATTACTCCATATCTTTATTGGAAAGACGACAAGCTGATTACATCCTACGAAAACAGCCGTGGGTTGCAAAATCTTACATTTTTCCTGTCTCCTCAAATAGAAGTCATTCCGGATTGGATTATGGCGAGCGGACACATACAATACCGTGTGGAACGCATGAGAGGACGCGATTACAGGTTATATAACCACAATTGGAGCGGGAATCTGAATGTAATGCTTTCTCACTGGGGCTTTGAACTCGCAGGGCAATATGTCCGCGCCCAACACGATCTTTGGGGAGAGAAAATAAGCTGGGGAGAAAATCTCTCAATCGTGCAGCTCTCATATAACTGGAAAAACTGGCAGTTCGGAGCCGGGGTAATAATGCCATTCGGCAAATATGACCAAGGCTCAAAGATGTTGAACCATTGGAATACAAATGAAAAACATATGCGCCTTGACATGCGTATGCCCTACATAAGTCTCAGCTATGACCTCCGGTGGGGACGTCAGAAACGCGGCGCGAACAAACTGATTAGCTCCGATGCCAATGCTGACCGCTCTACAGCCGGCGGACGATAAACACCTATGCTGAATTTTTCCGGGATAGAACAAAAAAAGCTATCTTTGTTCACATCATAGGAAAGATATAGCAATAACAACAATGAGTATATTCAAAAAAATTGAGCGAAGTCGTGATTATGACTCTCTTACAAAGGTCTGGCTTGAATCGGTCAAGGCCACACATGATTTCCTTTCTGAAAACGATATCGAATTCTATCATAGAAAAATCGCCTCTGACTACATGCCAAATGTGGAAATCTACACAATCAAGAACTGCAATGACGACCCCTGTGCATTTATCGGGCTGAGCCATGATAATATAGAAATGCTATTTGTCCATCCGGCAGAAATGTCCAAGGGCTATGGCTCGACACTTCTGAGATTTGCCATAGAGGAAAAAGGAATCAGGAAAACGGATGTCAACGAACAAAACAACCAAGCGAGGGAATTCTATCATAAACACGGATTTAAAATCACTGGCCGCAGCCTGACCGACGGAGAAGGGAAACCTTATCCTATATTGCATTTGGAATTATGACCCCGAACAATATACTTAATATCACCACCCGCCATGATTTCCGCAGATGGCTTGAAAAGAACCATACATCTGAAAAAGAATGTTGGATAGAGGTCAAGAGGGGCAAAAGTCAGCCTGAGGACATTCTCTGGTATCTCGATGCCGTAGAGGAAGCCTTATGTTTCGGATGGATTGATTCAACGGTCAAAAGAGTCGGCGGCGTGACCTTGCAGCGCTTCGGCCCCAGGACTCCGAAAGGACGATGGACAGAGCTCAACAAGGAACGGTGCCGGCGTCTTGAAGCCCTCGGTCTCATGACAGCACGCGGACGCGCGGCCTGCCCCGACCTTGACGCTGAATTCGAAATCATCCCAGAAATCATAGCCGAATTCCAACGCTATCCAACAGCATGGGCTAATTTCCAAGCTTTCCCTGCGCTCTACAAGCGTGTGCGCATCGACAACATCCAGCGCAACAAAGCCTCCGGTGAGATATTCGACAGCCGGCTGAAAAAACTTATAGAAGCCAGCGAGAGAGGCGAAATGATTGGAGACTGGAACGACTATGGCCGTCTCCTGAATTACTAATGCAACCGATTATGCCACGAATATTTATAATCTCAATCCTCATCACCTTTGCATGCGTAAATTTGATTTCATGCAAAGGCAAAGGGACAGTAACGTCAAAAACTCTCAGCACAGAAGATAAAACAGCACTCGAGAATAGAATCAAGGAAATAATCAAAGGCAGACCGGGGAAGTTTGGAATAGCCGTCATATATAACGATACAGACACCCTGACTGTAAATGACACATCCGATTATCCCCTGATGAGTATGTTCAAACTCCATGAAGCACTTGCCGTGTGCCATACACTTGACAGACTGAATATCAGTCTGGACACAACCCTCAACATTAACCGAAAGGAACTGGACATGGACACCTGGAGCCCGATGCTTAGGGATTCCCTTTCTGAATCGTTCTCCATATCGGTTGAAAAGTTACTGGATTACACCTTGGTCCATAGCGACAACAACACCAGTAACATCCTTTTCGATAGAATTGTCACACCACATGAAACCGACATCTACATCCGCTCCATATCTCCTGAAGGCGACTTCAACATCTCATATACGGAAGCGGACATGAAAAAAGACATTCCCAAAAGCTATGCCAACAGAACCTCTCCCCTATCCTACGCATGCCTTGTCAACAAGATTTTCACCGACAGCATAGTCAGTGCCGACAAGCAGGACTTCATCAAGGAAGCCATGGCAAGATGCGCTACGGGTATGGAAAGGATTGCTGCGGGATTGCCTGACAGCGGGATAAGCTTCGCCCACCGTACCGGAACAGGATATACCACACCCGACGGAAAGATAACCGCGATTAACGACGGCGGCTATGTCCGTCTGCCGGATGGAACAGGATATTCCATTGCAATATTCGTGAAAGACTTCGAAGGTAATCAGGAAATTGCTGAAAGAACAATAAGTCTGATTTCAAAAACCGTATACGACAATCTTTCCTCATCACGGTAAACCCCTGCAAATTCCTCGCTATTTATAGCAATTTGACACTCATTTTTAATTTTTATCATAAAAACATTGTAGTTCTATTAAAATTCCTTATTTTTGCAGCATATTCCTTAACAAATTGTCACATTATCTTAAATGAGGAAAATTATGCTACTCCTTGCATTGCTGGTGATAACAAGCAATGCATACGCGCAACTTAATTCGGCAAGCGGACGGGTCTTCGACAAGGAAGACGGACAGCCGATTATAGGCGCGACCGTAAGAGTCGACGGGACCAATACCGCAGTCGCGACCGACGAACAGGGAACCTTTTCTCTTTCAGGGCTCAAAAGCGACGCCCAAATCACAGTTTCCTACATCGGCTACCTCTCCCAGACATTGCCGGCTAAGACAGGGATGAAAATCTATCTCGAACCGAAGGCTGAATTGATGGATGAAGTCATAGTGGTGGCTTTCGGAAAGCAGAAACGCGAATCTTTCACCGGATCCGCGAGTGTGGTTTCGGCAGCGGAAATCACCCGACAACAGGTCTCGAACCCGCTTGACGCTCTCAACGGGCGCGTAACCGGTCTAAACATGACCGAGACCAACTCTTTCTCGAGCGACCCCAAAATCTCAATCCGAGGCTACAGCTCAATCAATGCCAGCAACGAGCCGTTAATAGTCCTCGACGGACTCCCCTACAACGGATATCTTCACGACATCAACCCGGCCGACATCCAAAGCATGACAGTGCTTAAAGATGCTGCCTCCAATGCCCTCTACGGTGCACGAGGCGCCAACGGTGTCATCCTCATCACCACAAAAGATGCCCAACGCGGCCAGACTAAAGTGACAGTCGATGCAAAATGGGGAGTGAACCACGATGCACGTGTGGAATACGACTACATCGACAATCCGGGCGAATATTACGAAGCCCACTATCTCGCGATGAGAAACTATTACCAGTACAGCCAGGGCTATTCCCGCGACATGTCCCACATAAAAGCGAACCAGAACATAGCCTCTTCATCCGGTCAGGGGGGGGGTGGGTTATATGGTCTATACTGTACCTGAGAATCAGTTTCTTATCGGCAACAACGGACGTCTGAATCCGGCGGCCGTACTGGGCAACCGAGTAGCTTACGATAATAAATTCTACACCTTAATGCCGGATGACTGGACCGAAGCGGGGCTCCACGACGGTTTCAGACAGGAGTACAATATCAACATCAGCGGTGGAAATGAAAAATACACCATGATGGCGTCCATGGGATATCTCAATGACGAGGGCATCGCAATAGGCAGTTCAATCGAGCGCTTTTCCGCCCGTATCAAAGCCAATTACCAGGCCTATAGCTTCCTCCGCATAGGTGCGAACGCAGGCTACACACATACCGACACGGATGCGGCTAACCTCGTTTTCGGAACCCGCTATTCAGTAGCGCCTATCTATCCTCTCTACATACGCGACGGAAACGGCACTATACTCACCGATAGAAACGGACGCAGATATGACTACGGCGCAGGCGACAATGCCGGCCTCGCACGTCCGGTTGAAGTATCGGGCAACTCCATTCAGGACGATATCCTCAATATCGACAACAATAACAGCAACGCCTTCAACATACAGGGCTTCGCCACGGTCGACTTCCTGAAACATTTCCATTTCACGGCAAACGGCAGTGCATACATCACTGAGAACCGCATGAAATATGCCACCAACCCTTACTATGGCTTCTATCTCAGTACCGGTGGTTACACACAGGTAAGCCATTACCGTACAATGGACACGAACTTCCAGCAACTCCTCAACTTCAACTACGCCACCGGAAACCATTCAATCGACGCTCTTCTGGGCCATGAATACTCTCGTACCGAACAGACACGTGTCATAGCCTCCAGAAACAAAATTGCGAACTACGGACATAACACAGAAGTTTCCGGGGCAATCACAAATGCATCAATGAGTTCACGGCGCTCCCTTTACAATGTGGAAGGCTACTTCCTAAGGGCGCAGTATGACTACAGCAACCGCTATTTCGCTTCCGCGTCTTTCCGCCGCGACGGCTCTTCCCGCTTCCACCCTGACCACCGCTGGGGCAATTTCTGGTCACTCGGCGCCGCCTGGATTCTGTCAAAGGAGGAATGGTTCCCGAAAAATGACAAAATCAACATGCTCAAAGCCAAAATAAGCTATGGCGAACAGGGCAACGACGGTATTGACAATTTCCTCTACACTGACCTTTATTCAATCAGAAACTCAAACGATGAACCCGCCTTCGTATTTTCGAGCAAAGGTAACGAAGATATCACATGGGAAACGGTCGGAAGCCTAAACGCCGGCATCGAATTCGAACTGTTCAACAGCCGTATTCGGGGCGGACTTGAATTCTATACCCGCACTACCAGGGACATGCTTATGTATTTCAGTGCACCCTATGAGATTGGCTACAGCGGTTATTATGATAATATCGGCGACATAAACAATAAGGGTCTCGAACTCGAGCTGTCATCCGACATCATCAAGACCCGCGACTTCAACTGGAATCTCTCGCTCAACCTCACATGGCAGAAAAATAAAGTCACCTATCTTCCCGAAGACAAAAAAGGTAAAATCGTTGACGGGCATCCGGGCTATGCAGATGCCAATCTGTTCTATACGGAAGGACTTCCTGTATACACATGGTACATGAAACGCTATGCCGGAGTAAACGATAAAGGACAGGCTCTATACTACAGAAATTCCGACGAGGGACTCACGACTACAACCCGCTATGACAGTGCCGATTATTTCCTATGTGGCTCACCGCTTCCCGACGTGTTCGGTGGCTTCACCACATCATTCAACATCTTCGGGGTCGACATCTCCGCCATGTTCAATTACTCTATCGGCGGAAAGAAATGGGATGCCGGTTATCAGTCGCTAATGACCGCTCCGAGAATAGGGTCTACCGGCTTCGGATTTCACCGCGACGTATTCAACGCATGGTCGGAAGAAAACCCTGACAGCAACATCCCGATGTGGAGACTCGGTGACGAATATGCAGGCTCACTCACAGACCGCTACCTCATTGACAGCAGCTATCTGACTTTCAGGAACCTGACAGTAGGTTATACTTTCCCCGAAAGCATAACCAATCGCCTTAAAATGGCTAAACTCCGAATTTTTGCAGTGTGTGAGAATGTAGCCTACTGGACCAAACGCAAAGGTTTCGACCCACGTCAAAGTGTGATGTACGGAGACTATGGTGTCGGATACTCCCCAATGCGTACCATTTCCGGAGGTCTTCAAGTCCAATTTTAAGCATAAGAGCTTTTTTAACCCTTATTTGAATTCACTATGAATAAATTATTCAGAAATATCATAAACGCATCTCTGGCGGTAAGCTTTTTCATTCCTCTCACGGGCTGTCTTGAGGAAGCCTTCCCCGAAGATGATTCAGCGAGCAAAGAGCAGCTTGAAGGAGCTGACAAGAAAGGACTTTTCTCGGCAATACCGGCCTATATGTTGACCTGTTCCGATGATAACTACTGTGACGTAGGCTTCCCCGGTTTCGGAATCTGGCGTGACACAATGACCCCGGACTTGCCAGTCAAATCCACCACTTATGATTACTTTACGGACTACGCCACACTGAGCTATATAGGCGACTGGTCAATTCAAACCATGTTTTGGAGACGATACTACTACATGATTCAGAAGACAAGCACCGTACTCAGTGTCTCTGACCGGAATCCGGATGGCGAAGACGCCTACTATGTAGGCAATGCCCTGGGATTCAGAGCCTGGGCCTACATGGATCTCGGAAGACTATATGAATTCAGACCCACGGGTGTGCCCGAACTTGACGAAATCGCCGAATCAAGAGGTCTCTACGGACTGACAGTGCCTATCGTAACCGAAAACACTACTGACGCTGAATCGCGCAGGCTTGTCCGCGTACCCTTCTATGAACTGAACCGTTTCATCATGAACGACCTTAATGAAGCCGAACGATGCCTCGAGAACCATCGCACAGCACCGTCTAAAGACCAGATGGGATTGGGCGTAATCTACGGACTGAAAGCTCGGATGTGGCTTGAACTGGGTTCGCGCTTCGACCGTCATGCCGAAGACCTTCAGCAACAGCTATCCTACGAAAATGACCCTGAAGCGGAGAAGTACGACAAACTTGCCATCGCCAATGCCGCCGACTGCTACAGAAATGCGGCTGAATATGCACGCAAGGCATATTCAATGGGCTATTCTCCGTTAACCCGCTCACAATGGTACGACCCGGTCAACGGATTCAACACCCCAAACAATTCTTGGATGTGGTGCACGATAATAAGCTCTGACAACAAGCTTGCGACTACATACGTATGGCAGTCATTCGTATCCTTCATGTCACCGGAGGCCACCTATGGAGTCAGTTCACTCGATTTCGGCAGTTACCACATGATTGATGCCCGTCTTTTCTCCGGCATTGACGCCTGCGACTGGCGACGTGACACGTGGATTGACCCTGATGAAGCAGGCTCGCTCAGCGCATATGATTCAAAATACAGCAAGACCACCTCATACCCTTACAACACCTGGAAGAAATTTGAAGCTTATGCAGGATTTAAATTCCATCCGGCCGGTGGTGACGGTTCCACCTCAACAAACGGAAATGCAGTGAGCATACCCTTTATGAGAGTGGAAGAGATGTATCTTATCGAAGCAGAGGCAGTGGCCCGAACCCAAGGAGCAGCCGCAGGAAAGGCCCTGCTTGAAAATTTCATGAACTCCTACAGAACAGACGGCACCTACTCTTTCGCGTCAACCCAGCTTGACGATGTCATTGACGAGATATTCAAGCAGAAGCGTATTGAATTCTGGGGCGAAGGTGTGGTCGCATGGGATTTCCGCCGTCTTGAGAAAGCCGTGATAAAAGGCTATCCCGGGACTAACCATCCGGAGACATTCCGCTATAATTCTTATGAGGGATATGTGGCCCCCTGGACAAATATCTATATACCTGACAGAGTCCAGAACCTCAACAGCAATATCAAGCTGAATCCCGACCCATCCGGTTGCCTGCCACTTTGGAAAGAATAACAGATTGCCTTAATAGCATTTACATCTATAATGACTATGAAACTTATAAAATCATTTACAATATACGCGCTCGCCATGACAGCGGTAACGTTTGCCGCGACATCTTGCTCCGACGACGAATGGACTCCGGGGCCCGCTGCTGACCCTGACAGCGCGGGGATATATTTCCCGGCACAAGCGGCTTATTCCTATACGATATCAGCCGACGACAGCCGTATCATACCAATCACTGTCAACCGCCTGAACCCAGAAAAAGCCGTCTCCGTCCCGGTGGTGGCCACAGTGACAGGCAGCGGCATCGAACTTCCTCAGACAATCGAGTTCGCGGCCGGTGAAAGGAGTGCAATACTCGACATTGATTGCAGCGGAATGGAGACAAAAACATCCGGGTCAGTTTCAATAAGCTTCCCCGATGGATATGCAAGCTCCTACGGAGCCGGGACAGAATCCATTTCGGTGGACATAACGGTGACCGGAGGCTGGATGATGTTGGCCGAAGATATCGACGTCTCGTTCGATGCCAAGTATTCTTCTATAAAAGGCAATCTTTTGATGCTTGAAGGTACCAAGACTTTCCGACTGGCCAACTTCCTTAACTCAGGACTGAACCTCGATTTCAACGTTTCTTCCGAAACATCGTCAAAGGCAGAACTGATTCCGTTGACCAACAGCATAAGCTATGTCGATGTCTACCCTGAGTATGACGACGAGTATGACACATGGATTCTCTATGACCGTGCCAACTCGACCTTCCCGCAATGGAGTCCCGACGGAAGCGAACTGCAAATCACCGAAGCCCAGGTGCTCAACACCGGCTACACTTATTTCGGAATAAATGCGGGCTACAGGACATTCACACTCTGGGCAAGTTTCTCGGACGGCACATCGTCATACCTCTATGTCGATATGAATTTCACCCCTCTTTTCAATCCGTTTGAAAACTGAGAATTTCTGAAACCACCATACAAAGAATCAAACAATGAAGTTAAATATATTCCTGCCAATCACTGCTGCACTGACCGTCATGTTGGCGGCAAGCAGTTGCAGCGACGACGCCACCCCGACACCTCTGGAACCATCCTCAGGTGTCGAGGGGAGTGCGACATTCAACTCACTGACATTCGAATGGGAAAAGGTCGAAGGAGCTACGCAGTACGGCTACCAACTCTTCTCTGACAGCGACCAGGCACTTGAGACCGATGTTACCAACCAATGCTCAGCTACCTTCACAGGCCTACAGCCCGCTACTGACTATCGGCTCGTCGTAAGGGCCTTCGCGCCAATGGGCTGCGGCTTCACCACATCGAAAGAGTTTGAAATCCACGGACGCACAGCCGACCTTACAGTGCTTGAATCTCCGCGCCCGGTATTTGAACAGCAGAACAACGACGCAGTCTTCACATGGGAGCCTGTGGAAAACGCGGAATCCTATGTCTACACCCTGTCAATGCCTGACGGGACCGAGATTGAAAGCTCGTCGACCACTGCATGCTCGCTTAAAATATCGGGACTCGCTACCGACACTTACAATTTCTCGCTTCAGGCATGCACTTCTGCCGAGGGGTATAAGGACAGCGAGGTCGAAAGCATATCTTTCGAGTTCGAATACCATCACAATGAAATCTGGCGCGCTACAGGCGAATATACAAGTTCAATCCTCAATGAAAACTGGGAAGCCACAATCATAGCTTATGACGACAACACCTTTGAATTGCTCGGATGGTATGGAGTAAGCGATTTCAATCTCAATTTCGGCATAGATAAATCGCAGCCCGACAATGAGTTCTATATCCCCGATGATTTCGGCTACACATATGATGACCAGTCGTACACATATTACGTGCTCACAGGCAGAAGCCAATCACCGACCAAGGTATCGGTATATCCTTGGAATAACTTCAGCTCATTTACAGGCGACGCCAACAAAGGAAAGGTGACATTATGCGTATGGAACAAGCAGGCAAACGATTACACGTATGATGAATTCGTATGGGCCAACGAAGGCGCAGCTGACCAATTCATCGGAGAATGGACAATGACCATGTCAGGCCAAACAATGATAACCGCCGACTGGTCGTGGCAGGACTACGATGATACGGTCGACATTGAAATCAAGAAGGTCAACGCGAATACAATTTCGATGCCGGCACCCTATTTCACTGACGAGACGGTCGAAGCGACAATCGACCTGACCGCAGGGACAATCACAATCCAGCCGAAAGCAGTATGGACATACTACACTTTCTCCGGAGAGGCTTCGGCAACTAATCCCGTGGTCGGAACCATCAATGCTGACGGCTCAATCACCATCGACAACTACTCGGCATGGTATGACGGATATTACTATCTCTACGACACGAAAGCTAAATTAGTACGGAAATAAATCCCGCACGAAGAACAAAATGAGGGCGCAATACCCTCAACAGAAATCCCCCTGCCACGGATATTTAATTGTGGCAAGGGGAATTTCTTATGAAGAGCGTTTCGATACGCTTCTAAGTCTTTCAGGAGATATATTTCGTCCTCGCGAATAAGTTACTATCCGTTATCCGATTTTGATGCCGGAGAAGCCCATGAAGGCCATTGCGAGGAGGCCGGCACAGATAAGGGCGATGGGCACACCGCGCATCGCTTTGGGAACTGCAGTCCATGCAAGCTGCTCGCGGATTCCGGCGAATATCGAGATGGCCATCGTGAAGCCTATAGCGGTTGCGAAGGCATAGACGAGCGACTGTCCAAGGTCGAGATTGTTGCGCACAACGAGGATGGCCACACCGAGCACAGCGCAGTTGGTGGTGATAAGCGGGAGGAACACCCCCAAAGCGCTGTAGAGCACAGGGGCTATCTTCTTAAGGATGATCTCGAGCATCTGCACGAGGGCGGCAATGACAAGGATAAAGACGATGGTCTGCATGAACTGCAATCCGAGCGGATTAAGCACATAGAATTGCAGGAGCCATGTGACAGCCGTGGCAATCACCATGACAAAGGTTACTGCGGCTCCCATGCCGGTTGCGGAGGAGAGCTTGCGCGACACACCGATGAACGGACAGATGCCGAGGAATTGGGCAAAGACAATGTTGTTGACAAAGATTGCCGTGATGATTATGGAGATGTACTCAAGCATAAGCTTTCGTAAGTTTTGAGTTTTAAATTTTGAGTTTTAAGTGGGGAGGGGCCGGCGTTCAGCCGGCGTTACTTTGTGCCCGGTTATGAATCAGCAACTGCGGGTGCGGATTTTGGTAAAGAGGGCGATGAGCAGGCCGAGGGCGATGAAAGCTCCGGGGGCAAGCACGAACACGAGTGAGCCGTAGGTCTCGGGGAAGATTTCCGCACCGAAGATACGACCGGTGCCGAGAATCTCACGGACTGCGCCGAGGATTGTCAGTGCGAGGGTGAAACCGAAGCCGATACCGATACCGTCGAGACAGCTGTCGACCACTCCGTTGCGCGAGGCGAAAGCTTCAGCACGTCCGAGGAGGATACAGTTGACGACAATAAGCGGGATGAAGATGCCGAGAAGCTCGTTGAGAGCGGGCATATAGGCCTGCATCACGAGCTGGAGCACCGACACGAAGGTGGCTATGACCACGATATAGGCCGGGATTCTCACCTTGGAGGGGACAAGATTCTTAATAAGGGAGATGGCTACGTTGGAACATATAAGTACAGCCATCGTGGCAAGTCCCATACTCATACCGGTGACTGCGCTACCGGTTGTTCCGAGAGTAGGACACATGCCGAGCATCAGGACGAATGTCGGATTTTCGGCGATGATGCCATTCAGTAATATTTTTAGCTTGCTCATTATTTTTCAGATGATTTGAGTTGGGAATACGCACGTGACGCACGGTTGAGGGCGTCAAGGAAGGCTCGCGAGGTGATTGTAGCGGCTGTGATTGCATCGACCTGACCGCCATCCTTGCTGACGGTGAGGCCGCCTTCGGTCGCGGAGGGGTTGAGGCCGATAACCGAACGCTTGCCTTCGCTCATCTTGAACCAGTCGCCCATCTTGGCTCCAAGTCCGGGAGTCTCGGCATGGCTCATGACTTCATAGCCAGTGACGTTGCCTTCGACGTCAAAACCGTAAATCAATTTGATGTCTCCCGAGAATCCGGCAGACGAATAGCTCTCGACCGCAGCTCCCACGAGCTTGCCTTCGGCATCGCGGGCAGGGAAGACTTTGAGGGGTGTCGATTCGCCCTCAGGGGTGATGTCGACAGCCTCGGCCACGGGATCGTTGTTGAATTCAGGTGTCACGGCGCTGACAGCAGCTATCTGCTTGTCGAGGTCAGCCTGCTTGATGGGGCCTTCTGTCATTGAGAATACCCATGCGAGGAGCGCTCCGGCAACAACGGTGATAATGCCGAGCGAGAGCACCATGTTTACGAGTGTCGATTTCATGCAGCCACCCTCCTTTCGCCGAATTTACGGGGTTTGACATAGCGGTTGATCAGCGGAGTCACACCGTTCATTATAAGGATTGCAAACGACATGCCTTCGGGATATGCGCCCCACTGACGGATAATCACGGTAATCAATCCAATCATTACGCCATAGATTATCATGCCTGCGTGGCTCATCGGGGAGGTGACATAGTCGGTGGCCATGAAGATGGCGCCGAGGAGAAGGCCGCCTGTCAGGAGCTGCACTCCGACATTGACTCCGATAAGGGCGGAGAAGATGGCTACAGTAGCGATAATGGCCACGGGGATGTGCCAGGTTATCGTACGGGTGGCAAGGAGATAGATAAATCCGATAAGAAGGGCTATGGCTCCGATTTCACCCATGGAACCGCCTGTGAAGCCGATGGCCTGGTCGAGAAGGTTGACATCGCCCGATGCGATTATGCCCTGCTTGAGTTCGCCGAGGGTAGTTGCGCCGGTGGTGGCGTCGAGATAGTTCATGCGGTTCTCAATCGGAAGTGGCCATGTGGTCATCTGCACCGGGAAGGACAGGAGCAGGAACACTCGGCCTACGAGCGCCGGGTTAAAAATGTTGCAACCGAGGCCGCCGAATGTCATTTTGCCGATGCCGATTGCAATCACGCAACCGATGAGGACTGTCCATATCGGAAGGTTCGACGGGAGGTTGAGGGCAAGAAGCAGGCCTGTGAGGACTGCCGACATGTTGCCGATACTTGCCTTCTGACCCAGCATGTAGCGGGAGATAAGATATTCAGTGACGACGCAGCCGGCAATGGCGGTTACGATTACGATTGCTGCGCCGATGCCGAAGCAGTAGAGCGCGAGGGCGACGGCGGGAATCAGGGCGACAATCACGTTTGTCATGAGTCGCCTGACGGTCACCGGTGTCTGCGCATGTGGCGATGGTGAAATTGTGATAAACTGGCTCATTAAAGTTTTGGTATTAGAGCAAGCCCCGATTTGACAGGGCCAAAATATGTTTAGTTACTAATCGCCTGCAAAATTAGCAAAAAATTCTTAACAAGGCAAGATGATTGGGGATAGAGGATGAACGAAAAATCACTTTACGCCCCAAACGATGGCTTAATCGGCGAGAGGAGGCTAAGGGGAGGAATAGGGGGATGGGACTAAGGGGAGGAATAAGGCCAATAGGGCTAATGGGGGTAATGGGAGAATGGGAGAATGGGACTAAGGGGAGGAAGGGGAAAGAGGATGGAGGAAGAAGGGACAGTAATCAAAAAAGAAAGCGAGGGGGCGGATGCCTCCTCGCTTGTTGGGGATAATCGCTAAGCCAGTGAGCTTAGGATTTGATGTTGGATGTAAGTCGCCTGAGCGATTTACAATGATGATTAGCGGTTGATGAACTTTTTGCCGTTCTTGATTACGAGACCCTTGTAAGAAGCGTCAACCTGCTGGCCAAGTACGTTGAACATGGGAGCGTTTTCAGCATCAGCGTCAACGATGATATCCTCGATAGCTGAAGAACCACCGGCAACAGTGTAGCCTTCGAAAGTGACGGGAGTAGGAGCGGGAGTAACTTCACCGGTCTCACCATTAACCTTTTCAACGCCACTGAAAACGACCTGAGGACATTTTTCGAGAGAAGAGAACTCTTCGCCTTCAGCTGTCGGAGTGAAGATAAAGCCGTCGCATGCCATTTTAGAGCCCTGAGCCCAGAAATAGATTTCATCAGGCATGGTGGGGTCTCCGATAACAGGAAGAGAAATGAAACCAGAACCCTCTCCTGCATTGGCTTCAAGACCAGCTGCAATATAAGGAACTACAGGGCCATTTCCTTCTCCGAAATATTTAGCGAAATCGGCAGATGCTTCATCAAGTTCGTCATATTCATTGTGAGGAATAACATATTCGATTGTAGAACCATTATCCAAAACCATACCGAGACGGTAAGGAGCAAAAGACTGGGTGCCACGGAATACCCAATAGTTTTTATTGGAATTCATTTTAGTAAGCACAGTCAAGAATCCAGACTTGGTAGTAGTGAATTTGTATACCAGACCACTTGTAGGAAGATTTGACATTGACTGGCCTTTAGGATTGTTATTGCCTGTAGTACCGGCTACAATTTTCTGAGCCTCACCACCGGCCACAGCTACATATTCATACGGAGCCTTGGATGGAGTGAAAGTTTTAAGAGGTTCAGTAATGAATAGAGAAAGAGTTCCATTATCATCCTGACAAAGGATAGTTCCTTCAGGGATATCAGCAGAGCCATCATAGCCAAGGGCACCCATATCCATGAAACAATAGTTAGATTGAGCACTTGCGCCCATGGTTGCTGCGAGAGCAGCGAGAAGAAGTAGATTTTTCTTCATAAGTAAAAATTTTAAGGTGATGAAAAAAGATTTGTTTAAATTTATAGAGAAGTCCCCGGCATCAAATGCCGGGGACTCCGGTATCGAGTGCAAATATAATACTATTTATTCAAATAGCCAACGAAATGATACTTTTCTTCACAGTCAACCTTACGCGGACGACGATTTACAATAATTGTCTTCTGATAGGTATATGTGAAATCAAGCACGAACTCTAATGTGGCAGGATCAGTTTTTGTCAACTCTCCCTGTGCATCACGCGGGAAAATCTGCCCCATGAACTGTGTATTCAAATCCAATATCGTACCGTCATTATCCAGCTTTTTTGAAAAGCCATTAGGGGTTACTGAATTATATACTTGATAACTATTAGCATTGGTTAAGGGAGATATATTTGCTGCAGAAGTATTGTCAAGATTAAGACCTGCATTTTCCACAAATGATACTTTCGCTGTGACATCTGCAGCATATGCATATTCTTTAGGTGTCACAACAACATCGCCTTGTGAAGAATATTCGGTAGTAGTAGTTGCCTCTTTATAAGAAACAGTCCATGTACCTTGATAAACGCCAGCAATTTCCTTTTCAGGATTAGGCTGCGGGCCTCGGTCTGGAGTATCAATATCTTCAACACATGCAGTGAAAGCGAGGCTCACGCAGGCAAAAGACAGAAGTTTAAATATATTTTTCATTTTCTTAAAAATCGATGATTAATTAATATCCAGGGTTTTGGTCTTCCTGAGAAATACCATTATTAAATTTGATTTCGTTGGCAGGAATAGGACGAAGCCATTTATATTCACCCTTAGTATTTTGCATCTGAGAAGGAGACGAGATAACTCTTGAGAAAGCAAGATTATAACGCATCAACTGCTTAGTGCGGCGAAGATCCTCGTAGCGAGTACGCTCTGCATAAAGTTCTCGTGCGCGCTCGTCAAGAATAACGTCAAGAGGAGTAACAGTAAAAGGTATATTTGTGATACCTGTATACATAGCCTCATACGCGCCAAAGCTACCAAGCTCTCCAGCCTTCGCGCGTTTACGCACAGCATTAAGTTTAGCAAGAGCTTCAGGTTCATTTCCCGCCATAAGATAAGCTTCCGCTGCAATCAAATACATATCACTTACATGGAAAACAGGAATATCCCTATAGCAGTTTTTGCTAATTACATTGTCGGCCTTAGGGTCATCATACTTCTTTACACAAACTCCACCATAGGCTGGAGCAATGAATTCACGGGTATTCTGATATTGAGCATCCAAAAGCGTGCCATCTGCACCAAATGGTATTTTTGTAACAGTAGGATAATCCAAAATGACAGCTCTGGCTGACTCGTCTCCTATAATACCATAACCTTTGTTAAACGATTTTTTAGGATTCGGTAAAGATTCGAGGTCAGCACGAACCTCTTCCTCCGTCATATAGGATGGATAGAATTTGAATACGATAGGCTCTTTCTCAAGCTCAGAGGCAGAAAGATTATAGGGGGCAAGGTAACCATGTTTACCCCAATCTTCAGTCTTGACATTACCGCTGCCATCCACAGGACAATTGTAGTAAGTAGTCATGAAAGTTCCATCCCAACGTTCATCGTCACGGTCATAGAGACGCATAGCCTTATAGCTCATGCGATGCTTACCACCGGAACCGGTACCTTTCTGACCTACAATATTACAGTTACCGTAATACGACATGTATTGGTTCATCATCGAATGTCCGCCAGTCTCAACCGCTCCAGGGAAACCTTCACGCTCCCACTGCATGGAGAAAATCTCCTCTGCGTTACCTTCGTTGAACGGGCTCCATTTATCTGCAAATGGCATGGTAAGCTGTATACCATTGATGGCCTTTTCCGCCCATTTGGCAGCTTCTGTGAAATGAGCGCGGTCATTTACGGTATATGTGCCGGCAGCGGCATCATTAAGTGTAGTCCCGAGATCCCAACCCGCAGAAAGTTCAATTTTTGCAAGAAGAGCAGCCACCGCCTGCTTGGAAGCATTACCTTTATGGTCAGATGCAGGGAGTTCAGAATTATTGTATACATCCGTGAGATCAGAAATGAGCGATGAGTATAACTGATCGATAGGTGTACGGGGATATGAGCGATCAGAAGTCTGAATATAAGTAGTAGAATATGGTACTCCACCAAACTGCTGAATCAAATAGTAATAGGCGAGACTGCGAAGGAAACGGCCCTCTGCACCAAGCTTGGAGTCTGCACCGGCATACTTCACAAGGCCATTAGCATAGTTTATCGCCTTATATGCGTTAGTATAGTAGGACTCGATATTTCCATCCTCAGATGTCATAGTAAAATTACCATATCCGTCTGCTGCTGAAGTCACGAAGTATAAATCAGTAGCTTCCTCATGCAACTCAAGATGAGTCGCGAAATACTTCATGGCATCATACGCAATCGGTCGCAGCGACTCAGGATGAGCCGTAAGATACTTATCAGCATCGTCATTACCGGTCGCTTTATTATCTTCATCGAGAAAATCGCTACAGCCTGTCAGAGCGAAAGACAGCAGGACTCCGATACCAAATATATTAAATAGTTTCATTGTTTTTCAGTAAATATAAGATATTAGAACTTAATATTGGCACCAATCTGGTAGGAAACCACACTCGGACCATCATTCTTTTCATCTGCACCCGCCCATTCAGGGTCAAAGCCTTCATATTTAGTCCAAATAAAAGGATTGGTAACAGTGAAATAGAGACGAAGATTCTGGCAGGAAATCTTCTTTAAAAGTTTCGGAGCGAAATTATATCCAACAGTTATATTCTTAACTTTACAGAAAGATACTTCCTCAAGCCCACGAGAAGACTGATAAAAGTCTTTATGAGCACCAAGGCCATCATTGGTACCTCCTGAAAGCATCGGGTATTTACCATAGTGGGTGGTAGTCTGATATACAGGATTGATAAAAGTACCGTCAGGACGAACACCATCAGCATCCACTATAGTACCGGCAGGAATATAATAGTCCATCTGCATTTTTCCACGACCACGGTCATGAAGGTCATAGTAGTCACCCCTTAAGAAAGAAGAGTCAACATAATATCCATATTTCGCATAAAGAGTGAATCCGAAGTCAACAGAACCATAATTTTTCGGAAGACGGTATGTCAGATTCGAACTGAAGCTACCAGACCATTTCGGATCTGCATTGAAAATCATCTTATCATCCTCCGTAATCTGTCCGTCTCCATCTCTGTCAAGAATCTTCGGCTGACCTTCTCCTATACCGTAACAAGCCCAGTAATAGTCACATTCACGGACTTTATCGCCAGGGGTGAATCCCTTGTCAAGGGCTATCTGATGATCAGGGACTGTCATCAAACGATCTGACACAACGCCCTGCCAAACATATTGATACACATTATTTACAGGAAGTCCAACAAACCAGTTACCAGTTGATTTTCCAGAATAACGAGCATCGGTTATGCCATCAATCTCTTTAATTTTGTTAATATTACGAGCAAATGTTAGGGAAGTTGTCCAAGTCAAATTACGGTTATCAATATTAACGGTAGTCAATCCAACTTCGATACCACGGTTACGAACACTGCCGGCATTTGTATACATCTTAAGGCCTCCAGTTGCAAGAGGCAGAGCGACTTCTGTCAAAAGATCATTGGAAGTTTTCTGATAAAGGTCAATAGTACCGGTCAATCTGTCACGCAGGAAGCCAAAGTCAATACCAAAATTCCACTCATGCGATTTTTCCCATTGAATTGACTTATCAACTACGCCTGAAGCCATGAGACCACTCACCCACTCGGAACCCCAAGGATAATATATTGGCGCATTTCCAATTCCAACAACAGTAGCATACGGGTCTACGCCAGAGTTATTGCCTGTAACACCATAAGCAAGACGGAACTTGAGATTAGTAAGCCATGTAACATCTCGGAGGAAAGACTCTTCATTAGCACGCCAGGCGACAGCAAATGACGGGAAAGAGCCCCATTTATATCCATCTGCAAATTTTGAAGAACCATCCCAACGGATAGTAGCAGTCAACATATAACGACTTTTGAAACTGTAATTCGCACGGAGAGCATAGGATAACATAGAATGTTCATTATATCCAGTCTTGGATCCATCCTTTCCTCCAACATACTCACCAGAACCCATATTCCACCAATCAGAATTCTCAAGGACTCCCGTTGCAAGCCAACTGGCATCTTCATTTTTCCATTTCGACAGAGATACAAGCCCCATAGCATTGATTGAATGATCCTTATTAAAGGTTCTATTATAACTTGCTATATTATCCCATGTCCAAGAAAAATTTGTCTTATTCACTCGGGTAGCCTGATGAACTTCATCATCTACATATGTTTTACCTGTTTCAGGGTTGGTATAACCTACATATTTACCATCCTGATAACTTGTATAGCTCGGAGAGAATGTAGATTTAATATTAAATCCTTTGAATAAATCAAGCTGCAAATAAACATTTCCCATAGCACGATAAGTTGTACGTTCGTGTGTGGAATTGCGCATACGGTCAAGCGGATTGATAAAATCCGAGAACTGATGGTCATCAGTGCCCAATGTATGCTTATTACCAGGGAAATGCTGGATATTACCATCCTCGGTATAAGGAATCATATAGGGGTTCACACGATAAGCCTGCTTGATTGCATCGTCATCTGCATATTCTGTTTTAATCTGAGCGAGGTTAAACGAGAATCCACCGCTCAAAACCTTATTGACACGAGCATCGACAGAGCCTTTAAACGAGAAGGTTTTCTGAGAGTCTCCCTCATAAATACCATCTTCCCCGTTATAACCGATGCCAAAATGATAATTTGCGGTCTCACTTGCTCCGGAAATAGCTACATAATGATTCTGCTGACTACCGTCACGGGTCACAAGGTCAACCCAATCGGTCGTACGGCCCTCAGCAAGGAGCTGCTTCATCACGTATGGAGACTGATAATCAGAAATCTTTTCCTGAAGGAGAGCCTGACCAAGACCATAAGAACCAGGAAGCATCCAATGAGCCGTCTGTGCCGCATAATTGTTGTCACCACCCATAGGAGAAAGGAACTTACCTAAACGGTAATAGTACCAATCCTGTCCCTCCATGAATTTAGGTTTATGAGAAACCTTATTCATTCCGTAATAACCATCATATGAGACTGAAGTCTTGACGTTCTTATTTACATTCATGCCTCCCTTAGTCGTAACCATAACGACACCGGCAGTAGCACGCGAGCCATAAATAGCTGTAGAAGAGGCATCCTTAAGTACGTCCATACGTTCAATATCCTGCGGGTTAAGGAAGTCGATATCATCGCATATCACTCCATCAACAACGAACATAGGCTTCGTTTTACCATTGAAAGATGATTTACCACGAATTTCAATCGCGATATTACCATTAGTACGACCGGTAGATTTTGTAATATTCACACCGGCAACAGTACCCTGAAGATTCTCGAGAGCCGATGGAGCACCTTTGGCATTAAGTTTCTCCGTGCCAACAGTTGACACAGAACCGGTAAGGTCAGTTTTCTTGATAGTACCGTAGCCGACAACCACGACTTCGTCGAGGACTTCGGAGTCTTCGGTGAGGGTCACATCGATGTGAGACTGACCGTTGATAGAAACAGTCTGAGTCTGATAGCCGATATAGGAAACGATGAGTTTGCCTTTCGGATTTACGTTTTTAAGGGTGTAGTTACCGTCAATGTCCGTAGCGATGGCGTTTTGAGTGCCATCGACCTGCACGGTTGCTCCAATCATGGGTTCACCGGTAGCGTCGGTGACGGTACCGCTGACAGTGATGTTTTGAGCGTTGGCGGAAGCACCGACGCAGAGCACCAACAGGAGAAGCATGGTTTTCCAATGAGTCACATTGGAGAGATGCCGCAGCCAAGAGCTACGGCTCAAGATTAAGTCTTTCATGTTGTGTTAAATAATAATAAATAAGATTTTATTCATTGCAAATTGTCGATATGGGATATGATATGGCTTTGCTATAGTGAAGGTTAACTGAATTTAGATTATTTAATAAAAGATGGTATTGAACAGTGGTTAAATTAAGAGTCGGGTATATTACCCAAATTTCGCCACAAATTTAGGAAATCTTTCGGAATCTGCAAAAATTTTCGCCATGCTGTAGAACATCGGCTGTAACCGTCAAAGGTTCAGAGGAACAGACTCAGAAATAAACAAGGAACAGGAACATGAAAAAAGCGGACACGCAAATTCGCCAAAAAGTAGCGGCGTCAAAAACCGCCGTCGGAGAAAAGAGGGGAATGAAGATTGGTTTCGGATATTCGGATTAATGATTAAGATAATAGATTAATGATTAAAAGGAGGCAGACCCTACTGACAAATCCACATTGGACCGGGTCGCCGGGATTTCAAATGTAAAGTTACAAAAAATCCACAAGCCACGCAAGAGGATTAACATTATATAACCAAAGTATGGAAACAATCAGATATTTCAATCACATTTGTATGTGTCTCGCCAATTCACTATCTTTGTCAAGCAAAAACGATGAAAATACGATTTTCAGGAACCGTTTTAAAAAGATTATAACACAAATTTAGAATACCATGAAAAAGGTGATTTTAATCGCGATGGTGGTGATTGCATCGCTATCGGGACGAGCCCAGACCGCCAAGGAGGCGTGGGCGACCATCTATCCGGAAATCGAAAAGCAGATAAAGGCTCCGACTTTCCGCGACAAGGACTACAAGCTGTTTGACTACGGCAAGAAGTCGAAAACCAAGGGCTATCTCTACACGGAGCTTATTAATAAGGTGATTGAGCGCTGCTCCGAGGAGGGCGGCGGTCGCGTGGTGATTCCGAAGGGCACATGGCTGACCGGGCCCGTGACGCTCAAGAGCAATGTCAACCTCCATCTCGAGGAGGGGGCGACCCTGCTTTTCACCGACGACACGAAGCAATATCCCATCGTCAAGACCCGATGGGAGGGCATGGACTGCTATAATTACCAGCCCATGATTTATGCCTACCGCCAGGAGAACATAGCCATCACAGGCAAGGGGACCATCGACGGCGGGGCTTCGAACGAGAACTGGTGGCAGATGAGCGGCAAGCGCGGATATGTCGAAGGACCCATCACCCAGAAAATCGGACGCCCGCTACTCCAGGAGTGGAACGAACAGGGCGTGCCGGTGGAGAAGCGCATCCTCGGCGAGGGCTACGGCATGCGCCCGCAGTTAGTCAACCCGGTAGAATGTAAGAACATGCTCATCGAGGACGTGACGTTGCTCCGCTCGGCTTTCTGGGTAATCCATCCCCTGCTCTGCGAGAATCTGACGGTGAAAGGCGTGCACATCCAGAACGACGGCCCCAACGGCGACGGATGTGACCCGGAGTCGTGCAAGAACGTGCTCATCGAGGGTTGTTTCTTCGACACAGGCGACGACTGCATAGCCATCAAGAGCGGACGCAACCGCGACGGCCGCGAGCAGGGAATCCCGAGCGAGAATATAATAGTGAGGAACTGCGAGATGAAAAACGGCCATGGCGGCATCGTCGTGGGTTCGGAAATCTCAGGCGGCTTCAAGAACCTCTTCCTCGAGAACTGCGTGATGGACAGCCCCGAGCTCGACCGCGTGGTGAGAATCAAGACCAACGCCTGCCGTGGCGGAGTAATCGAGGACATCTATGTGAGAAACGTGGAGGTGGGCCAGTGCAAGGAGTCGGTGCTCAAAATCAACCTCGTCTACGAGCCGAAGGAGGCATGCGACCGCAGCTATCCACCCACCGTCAAGAACGTATGGCTCGACAATGTCACCTGCAAGCAGAGCAAATATGGCGTGATGATCGAGGGCTTCAAGGAAATATGCAATATCGACAATATAAACGTGGACAATTGCCATTTCGACGGGGTCAAGGACGGCAACTCTATCCGTGGTCTCGTGAAGAATGTGAATTTCAACAATCTTTACATCAACGGACAGATTGTGAAATAGGCCTGACGAAAAAGGAATAACCCCAAGGGGTACATAAATTCATAAACGGCATAAATTACAGATTGTTTATCAGCCGAACTTCAAGGCTGAATTTAATCTGTAATTTATGCCGTTTATGAATTTATGTATCTTCAACTATAATCGAGCGCGCGTTAATTTTTTTAAAAGATTGGGAGAGTTTGGAAGTTTTTGACTATCTTTGGGAGAAAATTTATGCGCACAGGCGCGAATCAAGACTGTCTTAAATCTATAACTTTCAAAAACTTAGCCTAACCGACTAATCTATCGTCGGTTAAGCGACAGCTTTAACCGCAATGAACATAGGCAAACGAATCACATTGCTTACCCTCGCTGCCGCCGCCTCCATTGGCGCCTGGGCCGACGGTAAGCCTTACACTTCGCAAGTGTGGCAACCCGACCTCGGCAACGGTCAGTACAAGAACCCCATCATCGATGCAGACTATTCCGACCCTGACGTGGTGCGCGTAGGGGATGATTTCTACATGACAGCGTCAAGTTTCTGCGACATTCCGGGCCTCCCTATCCTCCATTCGAAAGACCTCGTCAACTGGACGCTCATCGGCCACGCCATAGCCGAGATGCCGGAGTATGCCCAGGCCGCACCCGACCCGAGCCACGGCAACCATGTATGGGCGCCGGCGATACGCTATCACAACGGTGAGTTCTATATCTACTACGGTGACCCTGACCTCGGCATATTCATGACGAAGACCAAGAATCCGGCAGGCCCGTGGGAACCGCTCGTGCATGTCCACAAGGCCAAGGGTATCATCGACACCTGCCCATTCTGGGACGAGGACGGCAAGGCCTACATAGCCCACGGCTATGCAGGGTCGCGCGCAGGAGTCAAGAGCATCATCGGCATGATTGAAATGACCCCCGACGGAAAGCAGACAATCGGTCAGGACCGTGTGATTTACGACGGACATATCGAAAACGAGACTATCGAAGGCGCGAAAATGTATAAGCGCGGCGACTGGTACTATATCTTCTCCCCCGCAGGAGGAGTGGCCACCGGCTGGCAGGAAGTGCTCCGCTCGAAGAACCCCTGGGGGCCATATGAAGTGCGCAATGTGATGGACCGTGGCACCACTGACGTCAACGGCCCTCACCAGGGCGGCTGGGTGGATACCCCCGACGGCAAGGAGGACTGGTTTGTACACTTCCAGGACAAAGGCCCTTACGGGCGCGTGGTGCATCTCCAGCCGATGAAGTGGAACGACGACGAATGGCCCGTTATTGGCGTCGACCCTGACGGAGACGGCCGTGGCGAACCCGTGATGAAATACCGTAAGCCCAACGTGGGCAAGACATATCCTAAGGCTAACCCCGCCGAGAGCGACGAGTTTGACTCACTCGAACTCGGGAAGCAGTGGCAATGGAAGGGCAATCCCAACGCGCTGTGGTATTTCTGCGACGCCAATGCCTCGCAGTTGCGCCTCTTCTCTCAGAAGACCTCTGACAGCGGACGTCTCTACGACATGTCGAATCTCCTGCTCCAAAAATTCCCGGCACAGAATTTCACTGCCACAGCAAAGGTTCAGTTCCATCCCCGAAAAAAGAACGGTAAAATCGATGATGGCGAACGTGCAGGCCTCGTAATCGCAGGCTATAACCTCGGGGCACTCCAGCTCGTGAGCCGCAACGGCGAAATCTATCTCTCAGAGATGGAATGTCTGAAAGCCAACAAGGGCGGCAAGGAAGTCGAGGCCGCAGGCGCAGTGAAAATCAGCGACGGGCAGGACGTATATCTCCGCGTGCAGGTGAAGATGGTCGGCCCGAAGAAGCCTACCAAGAAAGAGGACTATAAGTGTGAGGCAGTGTTCTCCTACAGCCTCGACGGCAAGAAGTTCACCACCATGGGCAAGCCCCTCAACGTGGGCGTCGGTCATTGGATTGGCTCGAAAGTCGGACTCTTCTGCGTGCGCGACTGGGTGAGCAACGACAGCGGATGGTTGAACGTCGACTGGTTCCGAATCACGAAATAAGAAATTTTACCACCTTATTATATATAGGAACATGAAACTCCGAATCGCATCCCTGTTGATGCTGATGATATCGGCTATAGCCGGACTTGGCGCATCGGCTGCGGAATGGAAACGGGACATATATGTGAATCCCGACGGCTCAGGCGATTACAAGACTATCACCGAAGCTCTCGAGGGCATACGCGCATATATGGACTACACCGTGACCGTCCATATAGCCAATGGCGTCTACAAGGAAAAAATCATCATCCCTTCGTGGCTGCAGAATGTGAAATTTATCGGTGAAAGCGCCGACAGCACTATTATCACCTTTGACCATCATGCCAATATCGACAAGATGGGCACTTTCCGCACCTTCACGGTAAGGGTCGACGCCTGCGACGCTACATTCGAGAATCTGACCATCGAAAACAACGCCCCGAAGCTCGGTCAGGCGGTGGCACTCCACACCGAAGGCGACAAACTGATTTTCAAGAACTGCCGCTTCCTCGGCAACCAGGACACAATATTCACCGGAGGCCGATATAGCCGTCTCTATTTCGAGGACTGCTATATCGAGGGCACGACAGACTTTATCTTCGGCCCTGCGACAGCATATTTCAAAAACTGCGACATCCTCAACAAGAGCGAGTCGTATATCACTGCCGCCTCGACCCCTAAGGACGTGAAATATGGCTATATATTCGATGGATGCAAGCTCCGCGCGCTTCCGCAAGTCAAGAAGGCCTATCTCGGAAGGCCGTGGCGCCCGTATGCATATACCGTGTTCATCAACTGCGACATGGATTCACATATCTGCCCCGCAGGCTGGGACAACTGGCGAAATCCTGAAAACGAGAAGACCGCCCGCTATGGCGAGTATGGGTCCAAAGGCCCCGGCGCAGCAAATGAAGGCCGCGTAAACTGGGCCAGGAAACTCAGTCGTTCGGAAGTTGCCGACTGTCTCGACCTCGACAAGGTGTTTGCCATATCCGACGGATGGAACCCCACGAAATAAACTTTTCTGAATAATATATACCTACAGGAAACTAAATAAAAATCATAACACCCAAATCATGAAAGCTTTAAACAAACTCACCGCACCCAAAGCGGTAGCACCTGAAAGAATCATTCAATTCGGCGAAGGAAACTTCCTCCGCGCGTTTGTCGATTGGATTATCAAGAACATGAACGACAAGACTGACTTCAATTCATCAGTTGTAGTCGTGCAGGGCACTCCCGATGCATTTGTAATGCAACTCCTTCAAGGCCAGGACTGCCTCTACCATGTCAATCTTCAGGGCCGTCTCAACGGTGAGGTCATCAATTCCCTTACCCGCGTCGATGTAATCAGCCGCGGCCTCAGCCCCTTCACTCAGTTTGACGCATTCCTCGCATTGGCCGACCAGCCCGAAATGCGCTTCGTGATTTCCAACACTACCGAGGCCGGCATCGCTTTCGACCCCGAGTGCAAGCTTTCTGACCGTCCCGCCGCTTCCTATCCCGGCAAGCTGACCCAGCTTCTCTATCGTCGCTTCAAGACATTCAACGGAGCTGCCGACAAGGGCTTTATCATCATGCCCTGCGAACTTATCTTCGAAAACGGACACCACCTGAAAGATATCATCAACAAATATATCGAACTTTGGAAAGAAGATCTCGGCGCTGACTATGAGACATTCAAGACATGGTTCAACACCTACTGCTATGTCTGCGCGACGCTCGTTGACCGCATCGTCCCCGGCTTCCCCCGCAAGGAAATCAATGAAATCCAGGAGAAACTCGGTTATAAGGACAACATCGTGGTTCAGGGCGAAGCCTTCCACCTCTGGGTTATCGAACGTGCGTCAAATATGACAATCGAGCAGCTCCGCGCAGAGTTCCCCGCAGACCGCGCAGGTCTCCAGGTGCTTATCACAGACTCCGAGGCTCCCTACCACGAACGCAAGGTGACCCTCCTCAACGGCCCTCACACCGTGCTTTCTCCCGTAGCCTTCCTAAGCGGTGTCAACATCGTGCGCGACGCCTGCAACCACCCTGTAATCGGGAAATATATCCACAAAGTGCAGTTCGACGAACTCATGCAGACCCTCAATCTCCCGATGGAAGAGCTTCAGAAATTCGGTTCCGACGTGCTTGAGCGCTTCAACAACCCCTATGTCGACCACCAGGTGACCTCTATCATGCTCAACTCATTCCCGAAATTCCAGACCCGCGACCTGCCCGGTCTCAAGACCTATCTCGAACGCAAGGGCGAACTTCCCAAGGGCCTCGTACTCGGTCTCGCAGCCCTCATCACCTACTACAAGGGTGGCAAGCGTGAGGACGGCACCGAAATCGTGCCCAACGACGACCAGAAGATTATGGACCTTCTCTCGCAGCTTTGGGCAACAGGCGACACCCGTAAGGTGGCTGAAGGAGTTCTCGCTGCGAAAGACCTCATCTGGGGTGAAGAGCACGGCGACCTCAACAAGATACCCGGCCTGACCGACCTCGTCACTGAATATCTCGACTCAATCGCATCGAAGGGCATGCTTGAGACTGTCAAAGAAATCGTTGAAGCATAATCCACGGCCCGAATGAAGGACTTTCTTAAAATAAATCCCGCCGACAATGTTGCAGTCGCCATCAATCCGCTAACTGCGGGGGTGACTGTCAACGTTGACGGTGACGAAATAACCCTTGTGTCCGATATCCCCGCAGGACACAAGTTCGCACTCCGCGATATCGCCGAAGGAGAAAACGTGATAAAATACGGTTTTCCCATCGGCCACACACGCCATGCAGTGAAGCGCGGAGCGTTTCTTGACCATAACGACATCAAGACCAATCTCGAAGGACAGCTCGACTATTCCGACATCACTATTGACAATCCGTCAGTAGCGGCTCCCGGCTCCGCCCTTGAAGGGAAAGAGGCTACATTCATGGGCTATGAACGCGCCGACGGTCAGGTAGGCATCCGCAACGAAGTATGGGTAATCCCTACCGTAGGCTGTGTCAACGGTATCGTGAAGCAGATTGTCGACCGTCTCAATGAAGAAACGAAAGCAGAAGGCGTCGACGGAATCTTCGGCTTCCCCCACAACTACGGCTGCTCACAGCTCGGCGACGACCACGAGAACACCAAGAAGATTCTCCGCGACATGGTCCATCATCCCAATGCGGGTGGCATCCTCGTGGTAGGTCTCGGATGCGAGAACAACCAACCTAAGGTTTTCGAAGAATTCTGTGGCGATTATGACCGCTCACGCGTGAAATTCATGGTATGCCAGGAAGTCGAAGGCAATGAAGTTGAAGCAGGCATCGAAATCCTACGCAAACTCTACGAGCAGGCACGCACATTCAAACGCACCGAACAACCCGCATCAAAACTCCGCATCGGACTGAAATGCGGCGGTTCCGACGGATTCTCCGGCATAACGGCCAATCCGCTTCTCGGCGAATTCTCCGACTGGCTCTGTGACAAGGAAGGGGGCACAACAGTCCTTACCGAAGTGCCCGAAATGTTCGGCGCCGAAACAATCCTTATGCGCCGCTGTGCCAACGATGCCCTTCTTGGCCAGACCGTATCGCTTATCAACAACTTCAAAGAATATTTCCTTAGCCACGGCGAACCCGTCGGTGAGAACCCCTCCCCCGGCAATAAGGCCGGCGGCATCTCCACACTTGAGGAAAAAGCTCTCGGCTGCACTCAGAAATCCGGCAAAAGTCCCGTGTTCGGAGTCATGGAATATGGTGAAAGAATCCACAACCATGGGCTCAACCTCCTCTCCGCCCCGGGCAACGACCTCGTAGCCTCGACTGCCCTCGCGGCTGCGGGTTGCCAGATGGTTCTGTTCACCACCGGCCGTGGCACTCCTTTCGGCACATTTGTCCCGACCATGAAAGTCTCGACCAACTCCGGCCTCGCGCATCGCAAGCCGACATGGATTGACTTCAATGCAGGACGTCTCGTCGAAGACAGCTCTATGGCCGAAGTGCTCGCCGATTTCATCGCCTATGTGCTCCGCGTAGCCTCTGGCGAACAGGTCAACTCCGAAAAGAGCGGCATCCACGAAATCGCCATATTCAAAAACGGAGTGACACTCTGAGGCCTCCCTCTCCATCATCATCACATCAATCAAACATTAAGCTACCTATGAAACCATTTATGGACGAAAACTTCCTGTTGCAGACTGAAACTGCCCAGAAGTTATATCACGAACACGCGGCTAAAATGCCCATCATCGACTACCACTGCCACCTTATCCCCAAGATGGTAGCCGACGACCACCGCTTCAAGTCAATCACAGAAATCTGGCTGGGCGGCGACCACTACAAATGGCGTGCGATGCGCTCTAACGGCGTTGACGAACGTTTCTGCACCGGTACCGACACTTCCGACTGGGAAAAATTCCAGAAATGGGCGGAAACAGTCCCCTACACCTTCCGCAACCCCCTCTACCACTGGACCCACCTTGAGCTAAAGACAGCCTTCGGCATCGATAAGCTGCTCAATCCTGAGACAGCACGCGAAATCTTCGACGAATGTAACGACAAGCTGCTCAACGACCCTGACATGACAGCCCGCGGACTCATGCGTCGCTACAACGTCGAGGCTGTATGCACCACTGACGACCCCGTTGACTCACTCGAATACCACAAACAGGTACGCGACAGCGGTTTCGAAATCAAGATGCTCCCCACATGGCGTCCCGACAAGGCCATGGCCGTAGAAGTCCCTTCAGAATTCCGCGCCTATGTCGAAAAACTCTCCGAGGTTTCAGGAGTCGAAATCAATAAATTCCGCGACATGATTGACGCCCTCCAGAAGCGTCACGACTTCTTTGAGGAAATGGGTTGCCGTCTTTCCGACCATGGCATCGAGGAATTCTATGCCGAAGACTATACCGACAGTGAAATCGAAGCCATATTCGACAAAGTCTATGGCGGCAAGGAACTGACCCAGGAGGAAATCAAGAAATTCAAGAGCGCCATGCTTGTCGTGTTCGGCGAGATGGACTATGAATCCGGTTGGACACAGCAGTTCCACTACGGAGCCATCCGCAACAACAACACCAAGATGTTCAAACTCCTCGGTCCCGACACCGGCTTCGACTCAATCGGAGAATTCACCACTGCAAAAGCCTGTGCCAAGTTCCTTGACACCCTCAATACACGTGGCAAACTCACCAAAACCATCCTCTATAACCTCAACCCCTGCGCCAACGAAGTCATCGCCACAATGCTCGGCAACTTCCAGGACGGCAGCGTCCCCGGCAAGATTCAGTTCGGTTCCGGTTGGTGGTTCCTCGACCAGAAGGACGGCATGGAAAAACAGATGAACGCCCTCTCGCTCCTCGGTCTCCTCAGCCGCTTCGTAGGCATGCTGACCGACTCGCGCTCATTCCTCTCCTATCCGCGTCACGAATATTTCCGTCGCACTCTCTGCAACCTCGTAGGCAACGATATCGAAAAAGGTCTTATCCCCTACACCGGCTATGAAGAGAAACGCGTCAACCAAATGATTGAGGATATCTGCTACAACAACGCCAAAAACTACTTCAAATTCTAATCTATGGCAGCAGCAACCTCCCCGCTCGCGGCAGCGAATCAGAAAATGACCAACTTCCGTTGGACAATCTGTGCCCTGCTCTTTCTCGCGACGACCGTCAACTATATGGACCGCCAGGTTCTTTCACTCACCTGGAAAGAGTTCATATCCCCTGAATTCCACTGGACTGACGCCAACTATGGTCTGATTACCGCAGTCTTTTCCATAGTCTATGCCGTGGCCAATCTTCTTGCAGGCCGCTTCATCGACTGGATGGGCACCAAGAAAGGCTATCTCTGGGCCATCGGCGTATGGTCAGCCGGTGCCTGCCTCCATGCCGTATGCGGTGTGGCCACCGAAGCGACCCTTGGTCTCCACGATGCCGCCGGGCTTGTAAAGGCTACCGGCGACATGGCCGTAACAATCGCCACCGTATCAGTCTATTTCTTCCTCGCTGCACGCACGATTCTCGCTCTTGGTGAGGCAGGCAACTTCCCCGCCGCAATCAAGGTGACAGCTGAATACTTCCCCAAGCGCGACCGCGCATATGCCACATCAATCTTCAACGCCGGTTCTGCTGTCGGAGCGCTCATAGCCCCCTTCACCATCGGCCCGCTCGCCAAATTCTTCCAGAGCATAGGTTGGGGCAACGGTTGGGAAATGGCCTTCATCATCATAGGTGCCCTCGGTTTCGTGTGGATGGGATTCTGGATTTTCCTCTACAAGAAACCGGCTGAAAATCCCCGCGTCAACACTGCCGAACTCGCCTATATCGAGCAGGACAACGATGATGCAGATGAAACCGCTAAGGAAAAAGCAGAAGTCGAGGACAGCGAGACCGCTACAATCCCATTCCTGAAATGCTTCAAGTATCCTCAGACATGGGCGGTATTCTTCGGCAAATTCCTCACTGACGGCGTATGGTGGTTCTTCCTTTTCTGGACTCCCGCCTATATTACCGACGTGTTCAAGCTTTCGACATCATCCGGCGAAGGCATGCTGATGATTTTCGTGCTCTACCTCATCACTATGCTCTCAATCTACGGTGGCAAGCTCCCGACCATCTTCATAGACCGCGCTGCGCGCAAGGGCATAAGCATCGACCCCTATGCAGCCCGCATGAAAGCTATGCTAATCTTTGCAGTGTTCCCCCTCCTCGCACTCCTGGCACAGCCCCTCAGTTCAATGTCGCCATGGCTTCCTATCATCATCATAGGTATCGCTGGAGCAGCCCACCAGTCCTGGAGCGCCAACATCTACTCCGTTGTCGGTGACATGTTCCCGAAATCGACCATCGCCACCATCATCGGCATCGGAGGCATGGCCGGTGGCATCGGTTCATTCCTCATAAACCTCGGTTCCGGTGTGCTCTTCGATTATGCAGCCCAGACCAACATGTCGTTTATGAGCTACGAAGGCAAACCCGCAGGCTACTTCATCGTATTTTGCATCTGTGGCGTTGCCTACCTCGTAGGCTGGGCCATCATGAAACTCCTCGTTCCCCGCTACAAGAAAATTGTTGTCGGCTAACAGTTGACATAAATCCATGTATAACCTGGGAGTGTGAATCTATACGGATGTCACACTCCCGGGATTTTTAATCTTATTCCACATTTTTTTCATAGATTGTGGATGGAATTTCATTGAAAAGAGTTACTTTTGCATCACGCATCCGCGCCATTGGAGTCAATAGGCCGGGGGCGCATGACAAATTCGTATAAATTATCTAATCAATTAAATTAATTATCATGGCTTACGTTATCACTGACTCTTGCGTGGCTTGTGGCACTTGCCAGCCCGTTTGCCCTGTGGACGCTATCTCCGAAGGCGACATCTATCACATCGATCCCGACACTTGCATCGAGTGCGGTTCTTGTGCTGAAGTTTGCCCCAGCGAAGCTATCATCCCCGGCGAATAATCATCGTTCGCAAGAAGTCTATCAATTCAAGACAAAGACTATAAAAACTGCCACAACGGCCCAAAGCCGTCGCGGCAGTTTTTTATTTTGACTGTGACCATCCTGACGATGGAACCGTTCAAAGATGGCGGCCGAAAGAATATCCAACCCCGAGCATAAGATTGTTTGGCAAATGGAAGTCGCGGAGCTGATAACCGATCTGTAGATAAGCATTGCCGACCACATAGGCCTTCAAAGCCAAAGTCTGATAGAATATAGAAGTGTCAGCCCCCTTTGAAATCACATTGCGTCCTATGCCAACGTTTATACTGAATATAGGCATTGTCAGTTCAGCCCTCAGTGAAAGCCCCGCCGAGAAACGCTCCCTGAACGAAGGCCTGTAGAACATAGGATGGTCGTCAGGCGTGGACTCCACGCGGTGGCGTTCGATGTTCGCGCTTTCATCATATTGAAAATCCGCCGACACACCGGCCCTCAGATATCTGTTGAAAGCATACATCGGGGCGAAATTCAATCCACACACTCCAAAATGTCCACGGACAGGAATCTCACCGGCCTGGTCGCTGCTCATTATGCTGCGCTGGCGCCATGCGCCATAGGCCGTAAGGTCATAGCCGAGATAGTGTTCAAATGACAGTCTCACCGGAGCCGCCTCTGCCTGCCGCTCGTCAAACTTATATGACAGCCCCACAATAGCCCCGAAAAGATTCGCGCCGGGATTAGGCAGCTGCGTGTTTCCGTTTGAATAATGAGTGCCCTCTATGCCTCCGCGAAGGGTCAGCCGGTCAGTAAGCTTATAGTTTACGACTACTCCGAGATTTATCATTGCATTGACTTTTGAACCCATCGGCGAGTTTGGCCTCTCATCCGGACCGACATAGGCTCCGTCAACGTCCGATTTATATTTTCTCCATCCTGCCGACACTCCGAAGTTCCATTCATAGTCAAGAGAAAGCCGTCGGCCCAAAGAGGCGATGCGCGCCCCTTGAAACACATAGAAACTCACAGGATGTCCCAAAGTAGCATTTGGAAACACAGCGGTGTAAGCAAGCCCCACTCCCTGATATGCGGTGGGATAGAGTGCTCCCAGTCTTGAATCCCTGCCGAATGTGAAGCTATAACGGAGACGTGGAGAAAACGCTGCCGAATTATCGCGGTGACCGTTTTCATTAGCACGCAGATAACTGTTTGTCGGTATAATCCACGACGGTGCAAAGTCAACCCCGATTGACTGCGAGCCAATCGTAGCTCTCTTAATGCTGTCGACAACCGTTTTTTTGTCGCCACTGTCATCGGCTCTAAGCGGAAAAGCTACAGTCACGAGCACCGCCAACAGAAACGCGCGGCATTTCCATTCCAGAGATGCCCGGTTTTTCCTTTCAAAAGACATAGCAAATGTGATAAATCAGAGATATTTTTTTGATTGTATAAATGCAAATTTATAACAATTTGCGCTATCCGCGCCACATTATTAACACATTTAACTACAAATACACCGAAAGCTCACACAAATTGCCATTTAAGGCCGTTCTAAGCCCAATAAAACATGCCATAAAACATCCAAAAATCTCCATTTTTTTCATCCGTGTAATAAAAAAGAATTATTACATTTGCACAGTTAACTGAATCATCAATACCGCAAAAACCACAAACTTTTTTCAAAATGGACATTAACAACATTCTGAGCAATCTCGAGGCAAAACACCCCGGTGAAAAGGAATACCTTCAGGCAGTGAAGGAAGTTCTTATCTGTGTTGAGGACGTCTACAACCAGCATCCTGAATTTGAAAAAGCTAAAATCATCGAGCGCATGGTCGAGCCTGACCGCATCGTCACTTTCCGCGTGACATGGGTCGACGACAAAGGCGAAGTGCAGAACAACATCGGCTATCGCGTTCAATTCAACAACGCCATTGGCCCGTATAAAGGTGGCATACGTTTCCACGCATCCGTCAACCTCTCGATTCTCAAGTTCCTTGGCTTCGAGCAGACTTTCAAAAACGCACTCACAACCCTCCCGATGGGTGGAGCGAAAGGCGGCAGCGACTTCTCTCCCCGAGGCAAGAGCGAAGCTGAAATCATGCGTTTCTGCCAGGCATTCATCCTTTGCCTCTGGAAAAATCTTGGTCCCGACCGCGATGTGCCCGCAGGTGATATCGGCGTAGGCGGACGTGAGGTAGGCTATATGTACGGAATGTACAAGAAACTCGTCAACGAGTGCACAGGCACCTTCACAGGCAAGGGTCTCGACTTCGGCGGTTCACTAATCCGTCCCGAGGCTACCGGCTTCGGCGCCCTCTACTTCGTGCAGAGCATGCTCGCAGAGAAAAAAGACGATATCAAGGGCAAGACAATCTCCGTATCCGGCTTCGGAAACGTTGCATGGGGAGCTGTGACCAAGGCTACGGAACTCGGCGCGAAGGTTGTCACCATCTCAGGCCCCGACGGCTATATCTATGACCCCGACGGCATCTCAGGCGACAAGATTGACTATATGCTCTATCTCCGCGCAACCGGCGAGGACATCGTGGCTCCTTACGCAGAAAAATATCCCAACTCCAAGTTCTTCCCCGGCCGCAAGCCTTGGGAGCAGAAAGTCGACATCGCCCTCCCCTGCGCAACTCAGAATGAGTTAGACGGCGAGGATGCCAAGCAGCTCGTGGCCAACGGTGTTGAACTCGTGGCTGAAGTCTCAAACATGGGCTGTACACCCGAAGCCATCGATACCTTCCTCGCATCGAAGACCACCTATGCTCCGGGCAAGGCTGTCAACGCAGGCGGTGTGGCTACTTCAGGCCTCGAAATGAGCCAGAACGCCGAACATCTCCAGTGGAGTGCAGAAGAAGTCGACGCACGTCTCCACTCAATCATGAAGAATATCCACACTCAGTGTGTGAAACACGGCACTGAACCTGACGGCTACATCAACTACATGAAAGGCGCTAACATCGCCGGCTTCATGAAGGTGGCCAATGCCATGATGGGCCAGGGAATCATCTAAATGCATAGCGTTCAGAAAGTTTTAAGGGTTAAGTTTAGAGTGTCAGCCATTTTGGCATCACTCCGGACTTAACCCTTTAAAGTTTATGCGGGTGTGTATTTTCAAAACGCCCCTCTAATCTCCGTACTCTTCAAGATAGGCTTCACAGGCCATTTTCAGCTCGTCATACCACTCTTTTCCGAAATAGTCGGTAAGTGGACGCTCAAGGAACTGATACAAGCGCAATCCAAGCTTACGGCCAAGAGCCTCTGCCGGCTTGCATATCTTCCAGTGATGATAGTTGACGGCAGTGAAAGTCGGATACTTGGTAAGACGCACGGGATAGAGCGCACATGAGGCAGGCTTGCGGAAACCATCTGTCTTTCCCTCGTTGAAGGCACATTCGATAGCACACTGGCACACCCCGCCGGGAGCATAGCAGGTATAGATGCAGTTGCGCCCGTCTACAATCTGCGTCACGAGGTCTCCGTCAGGGTCAAGATAGCTCGTACCCTCCTCCTCAATCCTCTCCTTCGCCGATGGAAGCAGGCGGTCCTCGAAGCGTGGAAGCAATCGGTCAATCAACTCGCGCTCCTCCTCGGTGATAGGAGCACCGGCATCACCTTCTATACAACATTCTCCCTTGCATTTCTCTATGTCGCAGCAGAAAAACACTTCCGCCAAATCGAGCGACACCAACGTATCCTTTATCTGTAGCATAATTTCTTCTGAAGTCTCTTCCATAAATCTCACAATATGCCTTGACGGCGGCAATCATATCCCGGAATTCACTCGCGTGACGCCTATCAGGCGGTCATAGCGCGCTCCCCGTGGACGGTGATAGACCTTTATCGTATACTCATTCGTTGTCTGATAGAAATCACCCTCGACAGGTGCGGTCTCGCCACGAGTCTTACCGAAAGGCACGACGAGATACTGATAGTTGTAAGCCCCCTGCTTCAACAACAGCGACTGCTCATAGCGTCCTGTAGCATTGTTATAGACCATCCTCGACGATGGGTCGAAACGCCTTTGTGTCAAGTCACCGTCAATGAAGATATCGGCATTTTTCAGCTCCGGCATTTCAAGGGAGAAGTTTGTCATGACATAGTCAGCTTCCGTATCCGATGAAGCCGACGACCATTCGCGTATAAAAAAGCGCCCGTGCTGAGTGCTGTCATATAGATAAGGGGCATAGGCGCGCGGCATGTCCGTGAAAAGGTCAATATGATAAATCGGATGATGATATTCTATCTTTTCCACCCCCATACCGGGATAAGTCGTCGATACGGTTTCGAAACGGCGGTATTCATTGCCGGCCCGGAATATCAGCGGTCTAAGGTGTTCATAGATTACCTTGCTGCCCGCCACTCTCTGAGGAGTGGTCAATACAACCTCATTGTCAGTCCTGCCGTTCTGACTCACCACCACCGTCAGTTCACTGAACGGGTCTGAAATCTCCTTCACGTGGCGCAAATCCGCGCTGAGACTCACCTGCTGATGCCTCACATTGGCATCGATGTCTGTCAGCGAACTAACCCCCGGAAGCAATTCCGCGGAATAGTCCGAAACCCCGAAACGGGCCTGCAACAGAGTCTCGTCGGGATCGCTCTCGTCATAGACCCTGAGCAGATAGTTGCCGGTAGCCTTTATCCGAACCTGTTCATTAGGTATAGTGATTGAATAATGCACATAGTGGACGAGGGTCGCACGCGAAAACTCATAATCCTCCACAGTTCCCTCGTTGAAGCCGTCTAAAAATTCCGATGCCACAAGCCCTTCCGGCTTCCATCGGGCATCGCAGTGAATAAGCTCATAGCGCATGAAACGTCTGTCTTCGGCAATCTCGTCGAATTCAATGTTCACTTTGCTCCCTTCATCCTGAATCATCGCCACCGGAGGAGCGAAATCATCACCCTCAGCCGTGACCCTCAGCGAGCGGAATGAAGGATGGAATACCCCCTGCGAGGTATCAGCCACCGCTTCAGCAGTCACAGCCATGGTCAGCGTCAGGAAAAACGCCGCAAGTATCAACCTCATTTTCATATTCCACACCAGTCTACCGGAGCTATTCCATGCTCCACAAGATAAGCGTTTGCCCGTGAAAACGGACGGCTGCCGAAGAAGCCACGCGACGCACTCAGAGGCGACGGATGGGGAGAAGTTATCACGCAATGACGCGAACGGTCGATGAATTCACCCTTGCGTTGGGCATATGCCCCCCAGAGGATGAACACGAGATGCTCCCGCTCCTCGGCAAGCTTACGGATTGCGGCATCCGTGAAAGTCTCCCACCCTTGATTCTGATGCGAAGCCGGAGCTCCCGCGTCGACAGTAAGGGTCGAATTAAGCAGCAATACCCCTTGCCTCGCCCATCGGCTCAGGTCGCCGGAAGCCGGAGGCGTGCAGCCAAGGTCCGAAGAAATCTCCTTATATATATTCTGAAGCGAACGTGGAAGCTCAACCCCCGGATTGACCGAAAAACAGAGTCCGTTGGCCTGACCAACACCCGGATATGGATCCTGACCGAGAATCACCACTTTCACCTTATCGAAAGGGCAGGCATCAAAGGCCGCAAAAATCTGTCCGGCAGGAGGGTAGACAAGCCGTTGACCATAGCGTGTTCTCACGAAATCCGTCAGGCGGATGAAATAATCCTTATCCCATTCGTCGCCGAGAGCCTCTTTCCAAGATTGTTCTATCCTTACGTTCATCGTAGTTTTTTTGCAAAAATACGAAATTTTCGCTAATTTTGCATCCCAAACCAGCCATGTTCCCGTAGTTCAATGGATAGAATATCGGATTCCGGTTCCGACGATTAGGGTTCGACTCCCTACGGGAATACCAAATATTATGAAACCATGGGCACACCACATCGCCGCCTTGATACTCGCCTTTCTCCCGGTTGCCTGTGGCAATGACGGCGGAACAAAAGAGGTGTACCCCGACAGAAAGCGCTTTGAAATCATAGGAATTGACATCAGCGCACACAATGGTGACATTGATTTCAAATCCGTGGCAGCCGACGGAATATCATTCGTGATAATAAAGGCGACGGAAGGCGGGACTTTCAAGGACAAAAAATTTGTCGACAATCTCAGGGAAGCCCGCGAAGCCGGACTCAAGGTAGGAGCCTACCATTTTTTCCGCTTCGACACTCCGGGCTACATGCAGGGTCTAAACTTCCTTAACTCCCTGCAGGGACGTCGGCTCGACCTCCCGCTCGCAATCGACATCGAGGAGTGGGCAAACCCGAACAGCCAGCCGACACCCATTGTGCTGAACCGGCTATCGGAGATGATTGACCATCTCGAAAGCCATGGCCACAGAGTGATGCTCTACACCAACAAAAACGGGTTCTCGCGTTTCGTCCGTAGCCGTCTCGAAGGTTATCCGCTATGGATTTGCTCTCTTGTCGACGAGCCTGAAGACATCGGTTGGACACTTTGGCAAGGCACACACAACGGACGTATAAACGGCATAGACCATCCGGTGGATATCAACGCTTTCTCCGGCACACGCACCGAGTGGGAAGAATTCATCTCATCCAAGGCTCTTCAAAAGCAATAAACCGCTGAATCACGCGTTTATATATAGATAAACCTTACATCCTCTCCTACTGTTATATATCCCTCCTATCCCTTCAGTCATACCACATGAACACAGCAATACGCCACATACTCTCCCTGCTTGCCGTCATGCTTCTTCCGGCAATGGCATCAGCCTTCAATCCCGAAACCTATGCTCCTTCATCCGTACTCGCCGAAGGCAGGTGGGTGAAAATCAGCGTCGAAGAATCCGGGCCTCACTTCATTTCGCTCTCCTCCCTGCGTTCATGGGGCTTTTCCGACCCGTCGGCAGTGAGAATCTACGGATATGGAGGGAAGCGCATCCCTGACCAGCTTACAATCGAAAATTATGTCGACGACCTCCCGCTTACCCATTGCGAACATACGAAAGACGGCATAGTATTCTACGCGCAAGGCCCTGAGGAATGGACCGGAAGCACACAGTACAGCCATTCGTTCAATCCTTACACCACCAAGGGATATTACTATATCACTGACTCCCGTCCCGACACGGACTGCACAATCCCTACCGAAGGAAGCGCACCGAGCGATAATGCAGCCACCACCTTCACTGAGCGGCTTTATCACGAAGTGGAACGATACACCGCTGCGGAAAGCGGCCATCAGCTTCTCGGCGAGGATTTCCGTTTCACTCCCAGCCGCACATTCAATTTCCGCCTTCCGGGAAGGGTCGAAGGGACACCGGTGTGGATGCAATGTGACTTTTTCGCGACAAGCATCTCATCCGATACACGGCTTAAATTCACTGCCAACGGCGAAGCTCTCCCCTCTCTCGAATCCGACAGAGTGAAAGCCACCAAGGAATGGGGAGCGGTCGCGACCATCCGCAAGACCTTCCAGATTGAAGGCTCATCCCTCGCTCTGGGTATAACCACGAGCGTAAGCGGTCCGATAAAGCTTTCACATCTCGACAAATTGGACATAAACTACACCCGCAATCTCGAATCACCGTCGTCAGGCTTCATAAGTTTCGCCTCATCAGACCGTTCATTCAAAATTGCCGGAGCCACTGACGCCACACGCGTATGGGATGTGACCTCACCTACAAATCCGAAAGCAATGCCACTCTCGGCGACTGCCGACGGAACCAAGGGATGGACCAACGACTATCTCGGAAAGCGCGAGTATGCCATATGGGCCTCCACTTCTTCACTTCCGACCCCGAAATTCGCAGGCAGTGTCGCGAATCAGAATATCCACTCCGAAGAGGTGCCCGACATGGTGATCATAACTCCTGCTTCACTCCTCGAACAGAGCCGGCGGATAGCCGACCTCCACACAAAGGTCGATGAGATGAAAGTGCTCGTGCTCCTCGATTCACATATATATAATGAGTTCGGCTCGGGTTGCGCCGACATCGGCGCGTTGCGACGCATGCTTAAAATGTTCTATGACCGTGGAAAGGCCACATCTGCCGAACGCAGTCTGAGCCATGTCCTACTTATGGGGGGAGCTACCCACGACCACAGACGTCTGACCGATGTGATGTCGACAAGTTCGGCTATCACTCTCCCTATCTGGCAGACATTCAAAAGCCACTACGACAGCGAGTCATTCTGCACCGACGACTTCCTGGCTATGCTTGAGGACGGTTCAGGACTGCGTTTCGCCACAGACCACATGAGCATTGCCGTAGGCCGTATACCGGCCCGTAGCGTCGATGCGGCCAAAACCTATGTGGACCGCCTCGTGAAATATGTGACCCAACCCGAAAAAGGCGAATGGCGCAACAAAATCATGCTCTTCGCTGACGAAGGCGACCGAGGCAAACATATGGAGCAGACCAACAGTATGGACTCCGCCATGCGCACTACACTATCAGGGAGCGGATTCACATACCACAAAGTGTTCATTGATGCCTACGACATACAGGGAGGCACTTCAGAAGAAGCCAAAAACAAGGTATTCACCCTGCTTGACGATGGCGTTGTGCTGTGGACATACATCGGACACGCCTCAATCAACACACTCTCCGGAGATGGAATCTTCACGACAACCAATCTCAACAATCTGTATCTCCGTCGCGCGCCGTTCTTCTATGCGGCATGCTGCACATTCGGTCAGTTCGATAGTTCCGCTACATCAGGCATAGAATCCCTATTGCTTACGGATGAAGGAGGCATCATAGGAGGTTTCACATCCACACGTCCTTCCTATATAGACCGTAACGGCCCCTTATCCGTCGCTTTCGGGAAAGAGGTTTTTGTCCGTAATGCCGCCGGGAAATTCAAATCAATCGGCGAGGTGTTCCGACTGGCCAAAAATGCGACGCCCGACGACAATAAAAACCGCTACGTACTGTTCTGCGACCCGGCTCTACGCCTGGCATCGCCAGACAACTATGTACGGCTCACTTCAATCGACGGACAGGAAGTCTCAGAAAATTCACAGCCTATAATTCCCGCCCTTGGAAAAGTTGTGGTCAAAGGAGAGGTCTGTGACCCGGACGGAAATCGCATAGACTCTTTCAACGGAGCGCTTTCGCTATCGCTCTATGACGCCGAACGCAGTTTCCTCACTAAGGGACGTGGAGACAAAGATTCGGGCAAACAAGTAGTTTTCGACGAACAGGGCGAACGCCTTTATGCCGGACGTACGACAATCAAGTCCGGTGAATTTGAAATAACAATAGCGATGCCTGCCGAGATATCCGATAACTTCCGCAACGCGACCCTCTCGATGTTCGCATCTGCCGAAGACGGCACGGAAGCCATCGGTGTATGCCGCGACCTCTATGTCTATGGCTTTGATGAAAATGCCGCACCCGACACAACCCCTCCTACCATAGAATATATCTATCTCAATCATGAGTCCTTCTCGAAATCCGATGTCGTCAATGCCAACCCGATGCTCATAGCTCGTGTAAGCGACGACGTGGCGATAAACATGTCGGAGCAGGGATTAGGACACCAGATGAGCATACGCATTGACGACAACATCAACCTGACGGATGTCGGCTCACGCTTTACGCCCGACGCTGACGGCACTCCCGCAGGCACGATCCACTATCAGCTTCCCACCCTCTCTGCCGGAAATCACACGGCGACGCTGAAAGTCTGGGACACTGCCGGCAACTCATCCATGGCCTCGGTGGATTTCTTTGTTAATCCCGATGCGGCCCCAAAAATCTTCAATATATATTCCGACGCAAATCCCGCGTCGATTGAAGCCAATTTCTATGTCGAGCACAACCGCCCCGACGCCACTCTGACAGTGAAGATTGAGATATTCAATATCAACGGACAACTCGTGTGGTCGTCAGAATCACGCGGAAAAGCTGACATGTACTCTTCCGCTCCCGTAAAATGGAACCTTACCGACAAATCAGGGTCAAAGGTCGTCAGAGGTATCTATCTCTATAAGGCGACAGTCACTTCAGGAGGTGAATCCTCAACCCAGACCAAGCGGATTGCCGTCGCTCCGGCCTGATTATGCACGCGAAACACTTAAAGGCAAAAGTTCCATAAATAATAAGAAAAAATCGGTTTTCTACGAAAAGCCGATTTTTTTTGCATCCTCCCGTGAACTTTTCAACGCTTTAAGTTTTATTATAGATGTGTACTATTTATTTAGAAATTATGAAAAAGCTACTTCTATCAATTGCACTCGTAGGCGTTGCCGTAATGGTATCCTGCAGCACTGAAAAAAAAGCCGAAGATAAAGGCGCGGAACTTAAAGCCAAGATTGAAAACTGCACAAACCCCGACAGCCTCAAGGTTTACGTAGAGCAGGCCAAGGATTATGCGGAAAAACTCATAAAAGACGGCAAGGACGATGCAGCCCAAGCCTTCCTTAACGAAGTAACCCCTGCCGTAAAGGACAAGGACCCCATGGCCGCTGTTGCCTTCACGGGTCTCGACCTCGAGGCCAAAGCCGACTCAGCATTTGAAGCCGCCAAGGAATCAGCAAAGAATCTTGCCGACTCTACCTCCAAAGCTGTCAGCGATAAAGTGAGCGATGTAAAGGACGCTGCCTCCAAAGCAGCTTCCGATGCAAAGGATAAAGCATCTGACGCTGTCGACGCAGCCAAGGCAAAAGCTGCCGATGCAGCTCAAGCCGGTGCCGACAAGGTGAAAGATCTTATGGGTAAATAAAAGGCTTTAATATCCTCGCTCCAAGACTTTCCAAGAAAGCAATCCATTAAAATAGACATTCCCGACCTAAAAATCCGCGTTAATAAAAACTCGGAGATGGGGGTCGGGAATTTTTTATGTGGATATAAAAATCCAATCGGTTCAATCCTCCTTAACGGCCTGATATGCTCCGATGTTGGGGTTGGGAAGACGGGGCGCGCCATAGGCATCGCGTGAAGCCTCGGGCAATGTCAAAAGCGGGTCGGCAGATGCAACGGCCGGCGATTCAGGTTGCAGGCGGTAATCAAAGAGATAATCCTCACGGACGGTATAGTAAAGGGGGTCGGCGTCCCAGATGCAATCTATGAAGTTCTCATCGTCTGAACCATTGCTTTTCAAAAGGCACCGGCGCAAGCTCACGGCAGAACCATCAAGGCTCTTGGCTGAAAAATCAGTCCCGTTTCCATAGATGATTGAATTACTGAACCGCGCTTCAAGATAAGGCATCCCGGAGTTGTTGTCGTTTTCATAATCATAGTGATAGAGCTGCACGATTTCACCTCTCAGAGCAGCAAACAGATAGTAGTTGGCAAAGGTGCAGTGGTTGGCCTCGAATTTTCCTCCGATAAGAGCCAAAGCCCCGTCGGCAGCCTCCGCCACCTCGCAGCCTATCAGACGCATGTCGGAATAGCGCGACACCAGTGAATATGTGGCACTGTTACGCAGACGGCAGTTAAGGAAAGTGACCTGCGAAAGGGAGTCAGCCACCACTCCGGAAACAGTGTTGCGTATCACTGTATGACTAAGATTGTTGCCACGACTTTCAGGAGCGAAATGCAGGCCGTCCCACTGGGAGGCCATGAGGTCGAATGATATATCGCCCACGACCGATCCCGTCCTGTCGCCACAGAAATTAACAGGTTTCTCGGGAGTTCCTTCCGTGACCAGCCTGCCGTAGACCCTCATATAGGCCTTGTCGTGAAAATGAAGGGTTGTTCCGGCGGGAATGGTTAAAGTGACATTCTCAGCCACGACCAATGAATCGTAGACCTGATAAGGATAAGCGGATTCAAAACGTGTGTCAGCTTCGATAAGCTCTCCGCGCAAGCGTGTGACATCCTGACCTTCCGCCCTCAGCACCACACTTTGGGTGACACCGTTGGTCGTGAAGTCAAGGATATCCTCTATTTCTGTCAACTCGGGAGCACCGTTCGGACGGAGAGTGGCCTCGACGAATACATAAATCGAGTCCTTCGGACGGATTTCCACGTTCTGAAAACTGGAGCCGGAAAAGCCGTCGACATTCAGTCGGAAAGTCGACCCACCGCTCCGCAAAGCTATATTACTGATGTTTATTATCTTGTCATAGCGGTTATAGACCATGAAACGGCTTGTTGGCGTAGGCTGGTCGGTAAAAACCACCCCTATGTCAAGAGTGTCAACCGAAAATGTAGGCTGGGAGGATGGAGATGTGTCAATGCCGTCTTCGATACATGCCACGAGCGACATTGCCATCAGGGAGGAAAAAATTATTGCGAGGAGTGTCTTCATCGTACTTATCATTGCAATAAATCAAACGGAAAACAGGCTGCGTTATTGCTTTCAGTCAGTTAAATAAGCTTTCAGATGTCGCTCCACGCTATCCTCTGCCACGCTAACCGCCGTCCCCCGATACAGCTGTCGGCCAAGGCTGTCGGCAACAATAAAATACGGAAGACGGCCTATCCTGTAGGGACGCAAGGCCGCATGCGCGGCACCCCCAGGGGCCCAGGCCTGCATCCATTTGGCACTGTCGCCCTTTATGGAAGCCGACCACGAAAGACTGTCGCCAGTCATAGCGATTTCCAACACTTTAAACCTCTTTGCAGGCAATTTCTTATGAAGCCGCCTGAGAACTCTCTTCACGGAATCGCCCTTATTCTGACCCACAAACGCTATCAGGCTATAACTTTGATTGGATGGCGCATAAATCGCCACTGTGTCACGGGCCGTATGGAAGGTTATCGGTTTCAAATTGCCTCGTGCCGACGGAACCACCTGGTCCCTTACCAGATTAACGAAGGAGCCCATCACTTTTATCATAGCCGGGTCAGAAGACAAGATATCTATCAGGGAATCAGCCTGGAGTTCATGCCCCTCGGCATCAAAACATGTCGCGAGAATCATGGCCGACGCAAGATTTTTCGGATTTGCTCTCACTTCGGACGCGACAAGACTGTTCACCGCCTCGCGGTCGTTCCCCCCAAGAGTTTTCGCATTGGCAGCCATGAAAGCAGCATATTGCTCTGATGCCTCATTGCCCTTGATTTCAAGGCTTCCAGGATTTGACGGGTCAACTTTCACTGTCAGCTCATCGCCGTTGGAAACGATGCAGGCAAAAAGCCTCTTGTTGTCAAGAGTGAACACCTCGACCATCACAGGAGAAGCCGCCACCCCTTTGAGTTCAACCTTCCCGTCGACAGGATGGAAAGATGCTCTCTGAAGGCCCTGGGAAGTTGTGTAGAACATCTCCACACCCCTTGATTCAAGGCCCGATACTTCACAATTAATCACGAATTCCTCCTTTTCACCGCATCCTACGGCGAAAAAAAGGAGAACAACCATTATTATAGGGAGATAACGCATGCCACAAAATTACGAAATAATTCTTAAATTTGCACTTGACACCCGAGTCTAATCTCGGATGAAAAACCGACAGATGAACAGACGAATCACATTTATCATATTAGCCCTAATCACCTCCCTCTCATCCTCAGCCCAGATTGTCAATATCAGCAACGACGAAATCGACACCGACAGCGTGAGGCGCGCGTTCGACGACGGACCGTATTTCGGGCTATATAAAGATAATTATTTTATCATAGGCTGCCCGCTCGGCCCCAAAATCACAAAGCACAATTCAAATATAAAATTCCAGATATCTGTCGCACAGCGTCTCACGAAGAGCACACTTCCTTTCGGCACCTACCTCTTCCTCTTCTATTCACAGAAATGCTTCTGGAACATATTCGAAAACTCTATGCCTATGACAGACCTCAACTTCAATCCGGGTATAGGGCTCACAAAACCTCTCTTTGTCAAAGGCCGCTTCGTAGGCAAAATCAATCTTGTGGTGGAGCATGAATCCAACGGTCGCGACGGCTCAGCCTCGCGCTCATGGAACCGCATAAGCCTGGGGGGAAGCATAATGATTGACCCGCAGATTGTGGTCCACGGCAAAGCATGGATACCGATTATCGACGGAGCGGAAAACAAAGATATCCTCGACTACTGCGGCATCTACCAGATGGGCACGAGTTTCACTTCCCAGAACGGACGTTTTGGTTTCGCAATCAACCTTGTCAAACGTAAAGGCTGGAAGTTGAACTACAATACAACTCTTGAGTTCAACTACCGTATCTTCAAGCGCGACAACCAATTCCTTTTCCTGCAATACTACAGCGGTTATGGTGAAGGGCTCCTCGCCTACAAGGAATACCACTCGATGGTCCGTGTCGGCCTCGTCATAAAACCCCGCCTCTTCAGCGACTATTAAAATATCATTTTCCTGTAATACGACACAAATCGCCTTACTGGCTAATAATAGCATACTCACAATCTGACATTGGCGAAATTTAATATTCGCCAATAGCCCCGACAATAACATTTTTTGTTAACTTTGCGACAGATTCCATCCACTACCGTAGAGACGGGGGGAATCTGACTTTTTTTAACAAAAGGTGTTATTGAAATTTTATCCTTGTAATTCAAACTTCGCAACTTTGATTTTCAGCATAGGGATGAGATTGACGATAGCATCTGCATCGGTAGCATATGGCCTATCCAACAGGATTTTTCATATACGCTATTTCGGTGTGGGGCTATTGTTTTATCCATGCTGGAAGGCAATGCGAAGGCCTGAATTACGGATAAGACAAGATATAATCCTCACACCTTTTTCTATGTTCAATTATCAATGTTTCGACAGGGGATGAGAGACACAGCAATCACAAATCATAAAACACAAGCTACTTAAATTTTGCCATGCAGCCACAATGCTGTCAATGTGTACCTCAATTACCGCATCCGATTTCGAATCGGGAGGAATCCACTACAATATCCTCTCACAGCAAGAAGCGACCGTTGAGGTAACATCAAATCCTGACACCAACATAAAATATTCCGGAGATATCACAATACCTGAATTAGTTACCAATAACAATACAACCTATACTGTAACTGCAATAAAAAATAAAGCTTTTAGCTCTTGTAGCGACCTAAAATCAGTCATTATTCCTGAATCAGTCGTACAAATAGGGAAAGATGCCTTTCGTAGATGCCCGGCTCTTACATACGTCAATATTCCTATGGGAATAACATCGATAGAATCATCAACATTTCACAACTGCACATCCTTAACAGAGATAATCTTACCGGAAAAACTCACTACAATCGAATTTGGTGCCTTCTATAATTGTATTTAGATAGGTGTAACCACCTGCAAGCAACGAGTAGTATCTGTAATTAAATCACTGAATATCAATGTTATTTCAAATTTAACACTTCGCAGTCCGTATTTGGTATTCCGTCATTTTCCGCATATTTTTGTAACGTATTTCTATCGCGGTGAATGTACGGAACTTTTTTGTTGCCATAAAATCGCAGTCCGTTGACATTGGGTTACAACAGTTCACAAGGAGTGACAAGCGGCAGGATGAAATACGAAGACTGCCACAGATATTTACCCGGTTGACAACAGGTGACAATGATTGACTTCCGTTCACTCCCAGATGGAATACACAGAAAAGAGTGTTCAACATCAAACAAAGGGAAGAATGAAAGCAACCAAGAAATGTGCATTCTGTGGCAGGACATTCATAGCCAACAGTGGTATGCAGAAGTATTGCTCCGTGCATTGCGCCGATAAAGCCAAGAAAGCGAAGAAGAAGCGACAGCAGGATTTGCTCAATGCCGTAGAACCTGTTTTAGAGATACAGCGTCAGGAGTATCTCACCTTTTCAAAGGCTGCCATCCTAATGGGATGTTCGCGCCAGTACATTTATAAGCTCGTGGCACAAGGCAGACTGCGGGCTTCACGCATCAGCAGCCGCATGGCATTTATACGCAGAGCAGATATAGAGAGGATGCTGGAGGACAACCCTTATAACAGGGTGATACCCGGTACACGCCCTAAGAGAGCCGGGTCCATCAGTCAAAAGAAATCCGGTAAGGAGAACAAGACCATTATTCCGGCTTCTGAAGAAATCCTCTCTTACATTTCCGGCGAGGAAGTCCTCTCAACTTATAAGGTAAAGCAGTCATGGCTTTACACTACCGCCAAGCGCAACCAAATCCCCATTTGTAAGATTGCAGGCAAGAACTATTACAGTAAAAGCCACGTGGAGGAATGTCTCGGGCTGACCGCTGATATAGCCTCCATCACTGAGTGGCTAACCACAGAACAAGTGTTTGAGGTGTTCGGCATGAAACCGACCGCCATCCATGCCTATGCCTACCGACACCGCATCCCAACCAAAAAGGAATACGGCATACTCTATTATTCAAAGACACACCTTGACGAGCTCCGTCAGACTGATTTGATGGAGGATGAACGCTACTGTACCGTGGAATATGTGTCGGAAAAATACGGACTGTCCAAAGCGAATATTCACCATATCGCCAAAGTACACGGTATCGGGAAACGGAAAGTCGGTGTGAGAAACCTGCTTTTCCGTGTGGATGTGGAGCGTGTGATGGCTGAAAGAGCCGCCAAAGGGCTGTGACCGTTGATTATTGGCCGATTATTGGTCAATTACCGTCATTATCTGCCACCAACGCCACATCATTCCATTCCTTTGCAGCGTGGAGAAGGTCTCCACCGAGTAATATCCATCAATAACAAAGAAAGATTATGGCAAACATTTGCAAGACCGTGAACCTTTATACACGGAAAATCAAAGGCGGCAAAATGCTGTCCTTCTTCCTCGACTATTATCCCGGCTACCGTGACGAGACCACCAACAAAGTGCTGCGTCATGAATCGCTCGGTATCTACATCTACGCACATCCGAAGACACAGCGTGAGAAGGACTACAATGCCCGGCTGTCGGAGAAGGCAGAAGCTTTGCGATGCCGCCGCTACGAGGAGATTGTAAACGAGCGTTACGAGTTCTTTGACAAGAACAAACTGAACGGCAGTTTCATTGATTACTTCAAGAAGTACGCAGGAAAGAAAAACTCTCGCTATGAGCAGGCATTCCTGCACTTCAACCTGTTTACAGGCGGCAAATGCACCTTTGCCGAAATTACCGTAGAGCTGTGCAACAAGTTCCTGGAATATCTGCGCACCACGCATCAGGTCATCCATCAAAAGCGCAAACTGCATCCCAATACCATTGCCAGCTATTGGTCTGCGTTCCTCGGTACGCTCCATGCTGCCCATCGAGACAAGAAGATCAAGGAGAATCCTTGTCCCTATCTGGAACGCGCGGAAAGCATCCCGACAGACAAGGTGGGGCTGTCTGCGGAGGAACTCATACAACTGGCAGAAACTCCGTGTGAAGAGCCCGTACTGAAAACCGCATTCCTTTTCTCCTGCCTCACGGGACTGAGGAAGAGCGATGTCAAGGCATTCTCATGGGAAATGATACAGCCCGAAGCGGACGGGACGCTCTATATCACCACCCGTATGCAGAAAACAAAGCAGATTGTACATAATCCCATCGGGGAGGAGGCACTGGCATTGATAGACAGTGATTCAAGAATGGGACTTGTGTTCCCCGGTTTCAAGGACAGCATGACACAGACAGCACTCAAACAATGGATAAAGGCGGCAGGAATCACCAAGAACATCACCTACCATTCAAGCCGGCACACCTATTGTACCCTGCAACTGGAGGCAGGAACGGATTCCAGAACCGTGCAGGAACTTGTCGGGCACAAGAACCTCGCCACCACCCAGTGCTATCTCGACAGTGTGAGTAGCAGGAAGAAGGAGGCGGCAAACCGCATCACGCTGAAACGTAAGGTAGAGTAAAAATCGCAGTCTTTTGGCTGTTTAAAGTATGATTTTAAGTATGAAATGCGCCCTAAACACTAATAAGTCGTAAATAATTGCTCATATCTGCAATTTCTTTTGGCATAACGATAAGGTCTATTGTAATTTTGTGACAAACAACCGCTGACAAGGCGCAATAACCAGTATAAGAATGAAGAATCAGAACACGATTGTCAATACAGAGAATTGCCTTTTTTATGGCTTGCCCGGCATAATCATACTTGCCCTTTCATTAATGGCGTCCACCCGAATCAGTTCCGATTTCGGCGGAGATACCTTCATCAAGACAGTTTCTTTTTTATGCTGCAACGGTCTGTTGTGGCTGCTGTATCTTGCTGTCTGCCAATACATGCTTACCGATTTGGTAACACTTTGTACCTTGATGGTGAAGAAGGTAAGGAACGGGAATAACACTGAACCAGTTGAGACATTGGTAGTAGAGGAATATACTGATGTACCTTTGATTGAAGACCAGCCGGAACAGGTGACAGTTGCAGCTACATCTACCGCAGAATCTGCCCCTGTTGTAACCAAGGAAGAATACCGAACTTATTGTGCGGATTTTGAACAGAAGCAGCAAGACAACAGGCTGCTACTTGTCAATTCCATCCTTGATTATGTCAAAAGGAAGATGGCACCGTTCACTACAGAAGAAAACCTGGTGTTACTCTGTGGCGAGATTGAAGCGTGGTGTGACAATCCTGCATATACTCCCAAAGACGTCACCCTCAAACGTATGCCGAACCCGAAAGACAGGTTGAAGACATCGGACTTCAAGCATCTGGTGTGGAACATCGGTGTGCGACTCGGATTCGAGAACGGGTATTCAGTAATGGTGCAAGCCGGATTTATCAAAAGCCTGTTCCCGGTTGAACTTATGGCTGTGGAAACCGAATCGCTGGCCAGAAGCCTGACCTGCGACCCAGACAAGGGACATATCAAACTTGACAGACCCAAGCAAACCGGCAATTCCAATTTTCATTCTTAAAAAATCCGATTCGCTTTTGCATCCCATACAGGGAAGTCCATCTTGGGCTTCCCTTTGCCGTTGTATGCCATTGCGTGTAAATGTAGATATAACTCTCTTACTGTAAGCGGTTTCCCTTTCCCCATATTGCCGATTACTCCTTGACATTACGATTATCCTGCGATTACCGTCAATAAATTGAATCACTGGTACATCATAGTGTTCTTTTGCGGCATCAAACATTTTATGAATATGGAAAACGGACTCACATTCAATGACCTTCCACAGGTCGTGGCCGAGCTTCGTGACGAGGTTATCGGCATGAGACAGATGCTCACCTGTCTGCAAAAGGAGAACACGGAACGCAAGGAGAACACCCACCGCCCCATGTCGGTGGAGGATGCTGCCGAGTATTTGAAGATACCACTGCGCACCCTTTATATGAAATTGGGGAACGGGACTATTCCGGCCACCAAACCGGGCAAGCGGTATGTCCTCTATCAGGACGAACTGGACAAGTGGCTGGAGTGTAATCGCAAGAATCCCGTACCGCTGACGATGGAGGAAGAAAACGCGGCTATCCTTGCTTCCAACAAGCGCAAGCCATCAAACAGAAATTGGTAATCATGGAAACGGAAGAAAGAAATGAAACCGCCAGGCAGCCCTTCAATGCAATAGCCGCCATAGGTGCGGAACTGGATAGCCAAAGGCAACAAGCGGAGAACGTACTGGTATGGAGTGGTATGTTCTCCGTCAAGACCGCCAACGTCACCATTCAGGAAGCGGCGAACCGCCCGAATCCTGTTCCGTTGTGGCTCACGCTGTGGTATCAGGGGGAGGTGTGCTGCCTGTTCGCGGATAGCAACCTCGGAAAATCCATCTATGCCGTGCAGATTGCGGCTGAGATAGCAGAGACACGGAAAGTCCTCTACTTTGACTTCGAACTTTCGGACAAACAGTTTCAGTTACGCTACACCAATGAGACCACCGGGCAATGCCACCGCTTCCCCGATGACCTGTACCGGGTGGAGATTTCAAGGGACTGCCTCTGCCCACAAGACGATTTCGAGAACACTTTGATTATGGAGATTGAGAAGTTGTCCGTGGATATGGGTTGTAAGATTCTCATCATAGACAACCTGTCCTATCTCTGCATGACTTCTGAAAAGGGCGAGGATGCCGGACGGTTGATGTCAAGGCTGATGGAGTTGAAGCGCAAGCATGAACTTTCCATCCTTATACTGGCGCATACGCCCAAGCGACAACTGAATATGCCGATAACACAGAACGACCTTGCAGGAAGCAAGAAACTCTACAATTTCTTTGACAGTGTATTTGCCATTGGTAAGAGCGCGAAGGATGAGAACCTGCGATACATCAAGCAACTCAAAGTGAGATACGGGAACTTTGAGTATGGCGGCAACCACGTGATTGTGTGCGCCATTGAGAAAGCAGATGACTTTCTGCGGTTTGTCACGCTCGGTCACGCGACCGAATCCGCACACCTCAAGGAAATTACGGAAGAGGAACGGAACAGAATGAAGAGTGATGCCCGGTCTCTTCACTCGCAAGGGATGTCCTACCGTGAAATCGGAGAGAAACTCGGCATATCCAAAAGCACAGTCGAAAGGTACTGTAAGGCATGATATGTATGGAATGTCCCATGTCCCACCTTTTCCCCTATGGAACGATAGGACACAAGGGACGGTCAGGGACACTTGGGACAATATGGAACGTATGGGACATTTGTCAAACACCAATTATAGGTTACCCTCAATTTGCCCCAAGGTGTCCCACCTGTCCCGATGTCCCATCCAGCATGGAATGTAAAAGTGGGACACTTGGGATAATGAATCTTGATGAGAACATAAAACAAGTATGAGATATGGCATACCAATTAGAGAAATACAGGAACCGGAGCAGCCGTCACACATGCCCCAAATGCAGACGGACTAAATGCTTCACTTACTATGTGGACGAGAACGGACAACCGCTTGACGAGAGCGTGGGGAGGTGTGATCATGAGAGCGGATGTGGTTATCACTATCCACCGAAGGAGTATTTCAGAGACCATCTCGAAAAAGACGTGAATGGGACGCGGCTATCCCCGAATAGGATTATCGCCAAAGGAATCCACAGAAGCAAATCCATTGATGCCATACCGATGGAGTATGTCACCCGTTCCCGTAGCGACGACAGTCACTTGATACATTTTCTCTTTTCACTACAAAAGGATAATGAGGCGATCCTCAAACGTGTGCTGGATGATTATCATATAGGAGCGACCCGAAACGGGGAAACCATCTTCTGGCAGATTGACAAGGACAACCATGTGCGTGGTGGAAAGATTATCGCCTACAACAAGGAAGACGGACACCGTATCAAGGACAAAGGCGTGAACTGGGTACATAGTCTGTTGAAGAAGCAGGGAGTGTTCAATCAGGACTGGACACTTACCCAATGTCTGTTTGGCGAACACCTGTTATCATCATTGGCAAATCGGGACAAGGTGGTGGCTGTGGTGGAATCGGAAAAGACCGCTCTTATCTGCTCGGTCCAATATCCCGATTGTGTATGGCTCGCCACTGGAGGAAAGAGCCAGTTGGCCGTCCAAAAGATGAAAGTGCTTACCAACCGTACCGTGATTTTCTTTCCCGACGTAGATGGTTATCGGGAATGGACAGAGTGTGTAAAAGCCTTTTCATTCTGCCGCAGTATCAAAGTCTCGGATGTGCTGGAGCAGAACGCCACGGAAGTCGACCGTAAGAAAAAGATAGACATTGCGGACTTGATTCTTCGTGACTGGCAGTCCCTCCGGCAATACCGTGAAGACACTCCGCTTGCAAGGGCGCAGCGGATGATTCGTGAAATGACGGAACGCAATCCCGCCTTGCAAATGCTAATAGACACTCTCGGTCTTGTTCCGGTCGTGGATGACGGGTAACCTCCGGCTTGCCGGTTGTAAGGCTTGCCGCTCATATCGCCCATTAGCCAATGTATGCAAAAGAAGGGAAAATAAAAGCGGAGAAAATCTATATAAATTCTGATTATTAGATGCTTCCGTAAATCAGATGATTTCTGATACATTCCTTAAAAATCACTATTATTCTTCATTTTTGTTACCTAAAACGATACTCATTTGCGGATTATTTCGTACCTTTGCAGGTGAATATAAGACACTGAAGGACAATGGGAAGAAAAAGGAAATCACTGGTGGAGAAATCCCCGTTCAAGTTACGCCGCCGCAAACTGGCAGACGGACGCATGTCCCTGTTCCTCGACCGCAGCGTGGACGGCGGGCACGAGTACGAGTTCCTGCAACTCTACCTCCTGCCCGAAACCTCTTCTACAGCGAAGCGTCAGAACGCGCGCACACTCCGGGATGCGGAAGAAATCTTGCAAGCGAGAACCGAAGCCCTGTTGAATGCGAAAGCCGAGACGGGACTTGCCGGTTCCGGTACGGGAATGCTACTTTCGGACTGGCTTCAAACTTGTTATGACAACCACGAAAAACGGGGTTTAAGAGACATGGGCAGCATCAGCAACGTGAAAAAGGCTTTGCATATGTTCCGTCCTGACACCAGCCTTTCGGATATTGACAGGCAGTTCTGCCTTGACATGATTGACTGGTTCCGCAACACATACAAGCACCGCCTGACAGGGAAGCCCGTCAGCGCGAGAACCGCAGACACCTATTGCCAGACTTTCCGCACCATGCTCAACGAAGCGGTACGCGAAGGACTCATAGACAAGAACCCGTGGAACAGACTTGAGACCATCGAGAAGATAAAGAAGCCGGAAAGCAAGCGTGAATATCTGACTATTGACGAGATACGGAGCATGATTACCACGGACTGCCCCAACGAACTTGTGAAGAGGGCTTATCTGTTCTCCTGTTTTACAGGTCTTCGCATCAGCGATGTCAGAAATCTCAAATGGGGTGATGTTTATACCGAGAACGGGCAGACATTCGTTTCGGTCGTGATGAAGAAGACCACCAAGCCGTTATACATTCCCCTGTCAGGACAGGCATTGAAATGGATGCCCGAAAAAGGAGATAGCACCTTTGATGATTATGTGTTCGGCAACCTCGTCAATTACGGTAACGTGAACGAGAACCTGAAAAAGTGGGCGGAGGCGGCAGGAATCAGGAAGCATATCTCCTATCATACAAGCAGGCACTCCTTCGCAACGATGATGCTCACCCTCGGAGCGGACTTGTACACCGTGTCGAAACTGCTGGGACACAGCTCGGTCAAGCACACCCAGATATACGCGAGGATAATCGACCGGAAGAAGGACGAGGCGGTGAACCTTGCGGATTCCGTATTCTGAAATCATAAATCGTAATACCTTATTATATTATTATATATGGCGGCAAACGGCAAAAAGACAAAACTGAAGGAACCGGTGAAGGTGCGCACCAAGAAACTTGCGGACGGTTCCGAGTCATACTATCTTGACATCTATGTGGACGGCAAGAGGCAGTACGAGTTCCTTAAGCTCTACCGCCTTCCCGAAATCAATGCCCGTGTCAAGGAACAGAACAGGGCCACACTGGCGGCTGTGGAGACCATCAAGTCAAAACGGATAATCGAACTGACCAACAACAAGGCCGGACTGAAGAACACATCAGGCAGGTCAAAGATGCTGCTGTCGGACTGGATGCGGACATTCTATGAGGAACAAAAACGCAGAGGTGTGAGAGGCGTGAAACTGTTGGGTACGGTGTCTAACCTTGTTTCTACTTATATAGGAAAGAACAAGGTGCGCATGGGTGACATCGACAAGAACTTCTGTGTTGCCTTCATCCGCTGGCTCCAGTCCGAATACAAGACCACGTGGGGCAATCCGCTGAGTCCGAAAAGCATGTCGGATTATGTCGGCTACTTCAGCACGGCATTGAACGCGGCGGTCAGGGCTGACATCATTCCCGAAAACCCGTTCATGTCGCTTACCCCGACCGAGCGCATCAAGGTGCCGGAGAGCAAGCGTGAGTTCCTTACCGTGGACGAGATAAAGACCCTTATAGCGGCGGAATGTCCGAGGGAGGATGTGAAACGTGCTTATCTTTTCGCCTGCTATTGTGGTCTGAGGCTCAGTGACATTTACGCACTCCGCTGGCGTGACTTGTCCAAAGATGGGGAACAGTGGCGCGCGTCTGTCGTGATGCAGAAAACCACGACCCCGATATTCCTTCCCCTTTCCTCGCAGGCGATGAAATGGATTCCTGAACGTGGCGATGCCCCGGATGACGGCAAGGTGTTTGACGGGCTGATTGCCGAACCCAACATAAACAAGGTGCTGGCAAAGTGGGTGAAAGCGGCCGGTATCACCAAGAAAATCACCTACCACACGTCGAGGCACAGCTTCGCGACGATGATGCTGACATTGGGCGCAGACCTTTATACCACGAGCAAGCTGCTCGGCCACTCCAACGTGAAAACGACCCAGATATACGCTAAAATCGTTGACAGCAAGAAGGTTGAAGCTGTCAATCTGGTCGATGGCGTATTTGACTGATATACTGAGTTTCTACCTTATAATACAATTTGTTTAGTGATAAAGTAGCAACTCAGTATACAAATATATGCTGAGATATTACCTTATCTTATGAAATTTCACCGATAAAGTAAAAAGTCAGCATAAAACATTCTTTTTTTACGATTAAAAATCAGTACCTTTGCAAAATCAATGGAAAAGTTATGCAAGATAGACTGATATCCCGAAACAGAGAGTGTGAAGAACTGCAGCGGTGCTTGGATTCCGACAGATCTGAGTTTGTAATCGTCAGCGGTCGCCGACGTATCGGCAAGACATATCTTATAGACAAGTTTTTTAACTACAAATATGACTTTACTTTTGTTGGTGAACATAAGACACCGGCAAAGATACAGTTACAGGATTTTATGAGAGCCATAGAACGGCATTCCAAAAAGAAACAGCCGAAAGTAGCCAATTGGTACGAGGCTTTCAATGCGCTCGCCGACTATCTCGAAAAACTTCCGAGCAAACGGAAAAAGGTTGTTTTCATAGATGAAATGCCGTGGATGGACACCCAACGTTCCAATTTTGTCAGTGCATTGGAGAATTTCTGGAACGGATGGGGGAACCGACGTACCGACATAGTGTTCATCGCGACCGGATCGGCAACATCTTGGATGGCTGACAAGATAGGAGGCAATCAGGGCGGATTGCACGCCCGTATCACATGCAACCTGCATCTTTCTCCATTCACCTTGCATGAAACAGAAGAGTATCTGAGGCAAAGAAACTGCCAATGGGACAGATACCAAATACTCCAATGTTATATGATATTTGGCGGAACACCTTTTTATCTGAGCCTACTGAATGTTTCGGACAGTCTTGCACAGAATATAGACCGCCTGATATTCGCGGAAGGCGCACAGCTCCGGGGTGAGTTCGATGAACTCTATACAGCGTTGTTTGCCAAGGCCGACACTTATATTTCAGTCGTTAGACTGTTGTCGGAAAACAAATTAGGTCTGACACGTGAGGACATTCTCCGTATGACCGGCATTGAAGGTGCTTTTCTGAGCAAAATATTGAGAAATCTTGAACGCTGCGATTTTATCACACGGCTGTCCCATTACGGGAACAAAACACGAGACAGTCTGTTCAGACTTACCGACTTTTTTACATTGTTCTATTATAAGTTCATTGAACCCAATAATACAAAAGACGGATTGTGGTGGAGCAATAACCTTGATTCACGAAGTGTGTCAGCATGGATGGGACTAAGTTTTGAGCTTGTTTGCCTGAATCATCATAGGCAAATTAAAACTGCATTGGGCATCGCCGGAGTTGGAACTGCCATTTCTACATGGCGAAGCAAGGCTGACAAAGGCGATGGTATACCCGGCTTTCAGATAGACATGATTATTGAACGTGCAGACCGCATAATTCATTTGTGTGAAATGAAGTTTAGTACAGATCTATACGGTATTACAACAAGTTATGAGATGAAACTCCGTGAACGTATGGGTTTGTTCCGTATGGCGACAAAAAACAAGAAAACACTAGTAAACACATTTGTCACAACCTACGGCGTGGCCAATGCTAAAAACAAAAGTATAGTTCACAGCGAGGTGACAATGGATGACCTTTTCAATTCCTGATGATTATGATGATACAACAGATAACACAACGGCTGCAAGAGGTAAATAACTTGCTTGCCACTTGTAAGCAGGACAGCATCACCTTTGAACAGGCTTTGCTGCTATCCCTGTTCTATAAAGATTTCAACGAGACAAACCAAATTGTGACAGAGGCGGCTACAATGTTCCATGACGATGCAACGCAGCTTATGGATATTTCCTTTTCCCTTTTTTCGGAGGCTGGAAGATTCCTGTCTTTGGATGTTGCAGTATTGCAGTCCGTGGATTTCGAGAACCTTTTTGAAGCGAACCTCAAACCGTTTGAATTACGTTACGAGGAAGCGAAAGATGTTGCCACCGGATTGTGGCGCGAGTATTCGGCAATGAGCAACCGGCTGGATTTCCTGCCGCTCGATTCCGAGGATTACAAGTCGCTTGACCCTTTGTGCGATGCAAAGAAAATGGAATACGACACAGCCCATGCGCGTGTGAACCTTTTATATAATGAGATACAGAAGGAACGTGACCGAACCTTCTGCGTGTATTGTTTCAAGCCGATGTTCCTTTCCGTGCTGGTCGAGAGGCTGAAAGGCATTTCGGAAAGCATCATCAGCGACATAAGACGGATGAAGGAGGACACGCATGAGTGACGGGACACTGTTCAAAGACACATCCGTATGGATGGACACCGTTGACCTCGCCCTGTGCCTGTTCATCTACGAGGTGTGTAACGATTATCAGTTCAGGCATCTCTCCGGCTCGGACTTCGTGAACTTCATGAACCTGAAGCCAACTGTGCAGCCAGCCTACGTGCGTCCGAAAGAAAACCTGCGCATCTGCTACATGGTATTGTCCGTATCGCAGACCATCAAGCCGCGCGAGCGTGGCAGACAGTGGGCGGAGGATTTCCTGCAAAGCTGCGGAATATCCAAATCATATTACGACAAGCACCGCAACGATGTGTGCGCACAAGGCGCGACAAAAGAGAACAGGGAATACCGCAAATCCATCGACGATGCCATTCAAAAAGCCCGGCAACTGAACCGTACCCCATAACGGCCCGTCGGTTCCCCATTTGAATTAACATACGAAGATTAAGGCAGTGCGCCATACCGCTGAATACCAGCAGTATGGCGCACTGATGTCTTATATACTTTCCCCATTTAGGCCACATTGTGCCACTTCAAGTCAGAAGTAACTTTGCAAGCGAAAAATAAGGCATAAAACAGCAGGAACGCAATGTGTCATGCAATGTGCCGACAGGAATAAATACAAATTAAAAACGATATGGAACAGGAAAGAAATCTACTCACCACCGCCGAGGCTGCAAAGTACCTCGGACTTAAGCCGAGCTATCTCTACAAACTGATGATGCGCCGTGCAATCCCTTATTACAAGCCCAACGGCAAACTGTGTTTCTTCTCGAAGGCAGACCTTGACACATGGCTGACAAACATCCGTATCAAGTCGCAGGCGGAAATTGACAGCGATGCCGCACAGTATCTTGTAAACCGCCATGCGGACAAGTAACGAACATTCAAATGAGATTCAAACATCAATCACACAGTATTCAAAAACCATTTAAACCACTTCAGTATGAACAATGAAAACAATGTGCCGCAGGTGAACGGCAATGTTCCTGCGCAAAAAGACAACAGCGGAAAAAACAATGGCAGACAGCCCCGCGCAAGAGGCGAACTTAAGGCGGAGTTCGCCCATGTACTTGCATTCCTCAACTCCTGCACACTTTATCAGGCGGACGCCGTGCGTGTCATGGTAAGCCATGCCACGGGCAACGGCAAGTATGAAGAGATTGCCCCGGCAGACAAGCTGGCAGTAAACCGATTCCTGAACCACGGCATGAACAAGACCAACACCCTGACGGCAGACGCTGTGATACCGTTCCGTGTCGGACGGTCGGAAGTCCTTCTTAATACCGTCACGCAGTTCTGTAACCAGGCACAGGCACTCAAGGCGACCGTCGCGCTGATGCGTATCACCACCGATGCCGAAGCAGTGAAGACAGCCTTCGCCAAACTTCCTGATGACAAGTAATCCTGATAAGGTGCGACCTGCAAGCGGCTGTCATACATCTTATTAATATAGGCTAAACAGTCTAAAACAGAGATGAGATAATGCCAAAGGCAGGGCAGAAAAGGAAGAAAAAGGAGGGAAGGAAAATGAGTGGTGTTACAAGATATGCCGCTGCATTACATTTCCTGACGGTCATTCCACGCACGGCCCTCTTGCCGTTGTCCCGCAGTCCAACGGGGGACGCCGCTCGCAGGCTCGCACCGGTACCTTTTGTAAAATCATCAATTACCGCTTATGAAAACCGAACGGAAATCACCCGGCAACACGAAGCCGGTTGAAACAGAAAATAAAATGAATGATGCCGCTGAAAGTGCGGCAGACACGGAAAATAAAAAGAAGAAAGTCAAGGAGAAACGTGATTCGACAATCTCGTTCCGTGTCAGCAAGTCGCAACGGGAAAAGATTACAGTTCTTGCTGAAGAGTGCGGGATGAATCTCAGTGACTATGTACTTTCTCGCGCATACGGATACGAACCGAAAGTGCGGCTGACACCGGAACAGGAGGCAGTCCGCGAGCAGCTTGTCATCGCCCGCAGCGACTACGCGAGATACACCTCGATGCTTAACGCGATGTCACAGGACGAACGCAGGGCGATGTTCCGTAACCAGCCGTGGATGATAGGCGCGCTACGGATTCTCGGCAAGACCGCTGACATGATTACAAGGCTCATCAAGAAACATTTCGCCCCGAACCGCATACCGCCGGTGAAAACCATGACGGTACAACAAGAAACAGTAGCAGAAACAGACAAGGAGGAGGAACCGGCATGATAGGCAAGGCAAAATCCATAAACCACGGAATAAATGACATCCGATACATATCCGGTGAGTCAAGAAACAAGGAACACCCGGAACTGATATATCATGTCAAGGACAACCTGCTTCCATGCGGACTTGACGCGCAAGGTATATGGGACATGATGAAAGCCCACGCGCCGATGAAGAATAATGTTATCCGCATTGAAATCAGTCCGGCGAAAGAACATACAAAGGACTTCACCATGCAGGACTGGCAGCAGTTGTGGGATGATTTTGTCCGGAAGTATGACAAAATAGAGATGGCGGATGATGATGGCAATGTGTATTCGCATAAGACAAACCTCGCGGACAGCATCTACACGGTGTGGCTGCATCTTGAATCCGACAGCCGGATTCCCCACCTCCATGCTGCAGTGTGCCGAAAGGACAGGAACGGCAGGACGAACAACGACCACAAGATACACATCCGCGCGCATGATGCGGCGCAGGAGGTCGCCGTCCAGCGTGGATGGATAACCGCGATGGAAATCCACAAGGAAAACGCCGTCAGGGTTGCCGAAGACCTTATGGACATCCTGCGGGCAATGCCGTCATGGTCTTGGGATGATTATGTAGCAAAGGTGCGGGCAAAAGGGTACACACTCGTGGAACGGCCGGATGACAAAGGTGGTATAAAGGGTTATGTGGTCGGAAAGGGCAAAGCCAAATTCAAGGCATCCGAACTTGGCAAAGGGCGCAAACTCATGGCATCGAAGATTGAACAGACATGGCAGAAACTTCACGGTCACTCCGAAACAAAGACTGTGCAGCCTGCCGGTAAGACCGGGCCAAAGACAGATGCGCCTGTTGTACCAGTCGCCGCAAAGCCTGTTGCAAAGCCGCTGCAACATTCCGACAAACCTATTGTAGACTACTCGGCATGGCGTGAGAACACCTCCCGATACGAGCTTACGCAAGACGGTAAGACCTCCCTGTTTTACATTCCCGATGATGTCATGCAGATATTTAACGATGAGTTTGACTATCGCGAGACGGCGAACTGGAAAGAACTCACCGATATAGCGGTAGCCTTGTTCGTGGGATTGACGGCAGTTGGCTCCGTTTCAACGGGAGGCGGTGGAGGCGGTTCACACAATGATGACAACTGGCGTGACAAAAAAGACGAGGACGAGATTGAACGCGCCCACAGATGCGCCCGTGCAGCGGCGGCACATTTTGGCAAGGAAACGAAATCAGGACGCAGAAGATAAAGAATACACCTATGGCAAACAGGAAATACGATTACAGCAAGGATGTGCAGCCCACAGAAGCCACATCCGAAATGGCAAAGACTTCTGAAACGGAAGAGGTAACAGCAGTAACAGCGGAAGAAGCGCGGCGGGAAAGACTTGAACAGCGGAATGATGCGCTTGCCAACGAGTTCCGCAGGCTCAAGCCGGAGATTGCGGAGGCGCATAAAAAACTGAACAAGCTCATTGAAGGAATCGGTGCATACGCAGGTACAATGATAAATCTCCATGACCTGCTTAAGGCTTCATTCCCGGTAAGGTTTACGGAAAATGACAGACAGACATTGCTGGAAGAAATCAATGCCATTGCCGACAATGCCATATCACATATTCGCAAAGAACGCGAAAAGGCGGACAAGGATATCCGCCGCAATGAGAACCGTATATCCATGACGCAGGCGACATTCTGGTGCATGATTGCATTGCTGCTGATACTTGCCACATTCTTTGTCCTCGTCATTTTCGCAAACATGAAACTGATTCATTCCGAGGTGCTGACACAAATTTCAGTTGTATATTCCGGGCTGACAGCCTTGACAATCGTTATCACAGCATATATCTACAGATGGAAGTAATCTATGCCGCGCAATGGTAAAGCATTCAAATTTTCAAAATCGATTATCTGTCAGTCGCTAACTTTTTCCGTTTTATTGTATGCGCAATTACGAATGCGAGCAATGCGATTGAATGGACGGCGTTTAGTAGCAGTGCGAAGAGCCACCAAGTCAGTCCAGATCCATACTGACTATGAAATGCCAGATTATAACTCAATATCGCATTATAGACAATCATTACAATCAGATTGCCAAAGGCGATTCTCTGTCTTATCCTATGGCACAGCCAAGCCGATAACAGCGACAGCGCATAAGCTCCACCAAGCAATGTCGTATCTCCTCGCCAACCCTCGGACATACAACGATAAACCATGAGAAGCAGCATCACTCCCCATGCTGTCCAAAATCGTTTATCGGTCGGTTTCATAGTTCGTTATCGCGTATGTAAATAAATGAATTACGGTCGCCCAATTTTGAGATTTCAACATTAGAAGCCTCGCAAATCTCTGTAACCGTTGGAATTTCATTCGGTGGAAAGTCCCCAACTATTTCTCCCACTATATCACTCAACATTTCTCTGTCTATATCGGTCGGAATGGAATCAAGATAGCATCTAAAAATTAAATGATCATGTGAGTAATTCATCAATATTGCCCTGACATTAGGCGAGACATTCCCTTTGACGGCTCTCCGAGCGGAATCAAGAAGATTATCCGTAGTTATATTAGGCATCTTCTTTACAATCCAACACCTGGTAAGATATGATGTAATCAAGACGGGGATAATGAGAAGAGCCACCCATCCAGCACAAATCATAATGATAAATTCGTTGTCTGTAAAGTATTTGCCATCATCCGCAGGTATGCTTTCCGGTCGCATGTTTGCTGTAACAGGATTCCAGTCGAATAAGAGTGTTAAGAGCGGAACTATCATCAGCAAGGCAGAAAAGATATACAGATATCCAGCAAGTTTCAGCCAAGAGTTTCCTTTATACAGCACCCATGCAGGGATGCCGGATATAACAAAATAAAGGCACAACGCAGGAAACAGTAACATCAGCACAGCCCCGTTGCACGATTCAAACTCGGCTCCGTTGCATATAAACACAACTAACATCTGGCATAACAATATGATGCCACAAAGTAGCATCATTGCCTCAAACTTCCAAAATCGCTTATCGGTCAGTTTCATTGCCAAAATCATTTTCAATGTCGTACTTTTTATACATTTCTACTCGCTCAGAATCACAACCCCATATCCAAGACTTATTTTTAGAATTGTAACAATAATTCTCATCCGGGCCGAATGTGATGGTCAGCCAATAAAAGCCGTCTTTTCGCGGTTCGTAATAGAAAATATAGTCCTTGTATTCATAGGTCTCATTAATTTCCTCGAAAGGAGTGCCTATCTCATTAAGTCCAATAGGTAGTCGCCCATTCTTATCTTTGAAATTATCGACCATTCCAATAACTTCATTTGCGACATCCTTTATCATATCTTCCTTGCCAATTCCTAAGTTACTTCCCATAAAATTTATAACCACAAGAGGCAATGCTGTCAGCATAATCAGTCCGATAGCCGTTATTCTGTTGATTATTTGGTTTGTTTTAGCGTAAATAATTGTCATTAAGGCAAATGCGGGTAAAGAAACGATGGCAAATCCTAAGCAGAACATTACATACCATCCGTTTATCGATGCGTCTCCGTTGCAGACATTGTAAATTGTTAAAGCCAGATATATGCAATTAGTCCATATATATGTTCTAAATGTAATATTTTTTGCACTTTTGGCTGTAACCCATGAAAAGATAGCTCCTAAAGCCCAGCATACCAAAATTGTACATTGGATTATCCATTCTGAAAACCAATTAACTTGAGATAGTGCAAACCAAATCCCTGCGGCGATGCAGAAGGTTAACTCTCCGCATACAAGAGATAATGCCTCAAATATCCAAAATCGTTTATCGGTCAGTTTCATGCTCCTCGCGTTTTTTATATGTATCAAGTATTTTATCCAACAATTCCGTGTTTGCACCACGTTGTTTCATTTGGCTTCTGAATTGTTCAGCCCTTTCCTCATTACCTGTTATAAAACACAGCAGGCAAAAGCCGAACGCATTAATCTCAAAGACGTTTTGTTCAGATCCTATATGAAATGGTTTCTGACGCCGTGAAGATTCTATTAAATCCCATAAATCATTCAAGCGTTTGAGCTTGTTTAACAAGGGCAGGACTTTCTTCTTTATTGTGGAACAAATCAAATCTTTTATCGGAGAACAATCCTGATAGGGACGCAAAACGAACCAATAGTCACCTTTGCCCATAAAATTTCCTATACGAGTTCTTATCGGACAAGAACTTTCCAGCGGGAAATCACAAGCCTTGTCAAACAAGCATGCAGCATAATCCTTCCAAGTCACACCAATGTTTATTGTAAATTGCCAGGTGCTATAATAATCATTAACTCCCCACCTGTCTTTTTGTATATTGATACACCAATCCAATTCTCCTGCATGAGCATGAAAATTATTGCCTCTTTTCTTAAAACCTGCCGCTTTTAGAATGGGCGCGATGCCATCGCCAACAATATCGTTGAATTGCTCCTTGATACTTTGCTTCTCGTCTTCTGTCATATCAGCCTTATATTTTATCCATTGAAGAAATCTGTATGCACGTATTCAATTCCTCTTTGCCTGCATACTTCCTGAGTCCGCCAATGTGTCATCTCCGATACTCATACTATCATTTTACGAATGAATCCAAGATGAATCAATATCATCTATATAAAACAATCTCATTAGAATCGTTTGATAATCGAAGTAACTCCAATGACCACTCTCCTTTTTTTATCCGTAACTCTTTCATAAAGTATTTTCCATGGAAAGGATGGTTTGGGGCATTAATAGTTATCGAATTATTCTTTTTATCAACGCTCCAAGTCCCTTTTGACAAATCAAGAGTGTGTTGAATTTTATTGTGTGGAACATATATAGGCGGTAAATCTATGGAATCATTGTGGATAATAATCCATCCATTCAGAAATTCTAAAGAAGCTGAATCCGAATGCAAATAGGTATTATTAAAATCTAAATTCCACGAACCGGTAATATCGTATCTTTCGTAATCCGCTATTAACCTCCATGTTAAAAGGATGGATGCCAATCCAATAAGAATAAGTCCGATTATTTTCTGCCACTTCTTCATACGCCCGATATATTTTGTTTTAACACACAAAGTTATAACATTTCCCGCTGAAAACTTCGTTATCAAAATTGAGATTCCATCGCATTGATTATTTCATCCAATCGTGGCATATACTCAATGATGTTTGGCTCATTCCTTTCTGCCATTTTGTTGACTTGTGACAAGACTAATCCTTTGACGGCAGAATAATTTTCAGGCGATACAATTCGTGTCAACGTAAGATACATGAACGCCCAATCTGCCCCAACATCGGGCAATGTTCGGTTACACTCCAATATCGGTATAATCAAGCGGTTGTACATATCGTGCAACGATGTGTACGAGGAAAAGACCATACCGGAACATTCGGCAAGTACGCCACGGAGTGTCGTGTAATCTTGTTCTAAACTATCTTCTGTAACTTGAAACTTATCTTGTCGCTCAAGCATATTTCCGCTAAATACGACAGAAGGATTATCTCGTTGGTCTTGCAGGGATTTGAAGCTATACGGCTCAAACCATTTCAGCAGAACATCGAAACGAGCCATATAGATAGGATAGATGATAAGCACGCCGTCCTTAATCCAGTGCTCCAACTCTATTGACCGCCGCAAACCACTCTCTTGCTGAATGAAGGAGGAATCACGTTTGCGAAACTTGAAGCCATTAAGAAAAGGCTCTGATTTTAGACGTTCAATGACGATTTGAAATATATCTTGATTATTCATACTCCCTTCATTTTCAAGTTCGACAGCTAAATTACCTATATTTAGAACATTTCTCATATACCTGCATACACTATTTAGGCGAACATTCTTCACTAATATTAGTCGGATATATATTTTTGCAAATAGAACCCACGACATACTCTATCGGAGTTAAAAGCTCAATATCATTGTTCTCAACTAATTCTTCTATTGAAGATTTTACAACTATCCAAAGTTTGGATGCTTCATATTCTGTGTATGGATGTTTCATCTGATATTCTTGGTATAAATGGGTAATCCTACATTCTTCATTGTTATAAAGATTTCGGGCTCTCCATCACAATTTTTAGAGTACCTTATCTCATAACCATCTGCTGGCTTTGGGTCAAGATAATCAAGCAACTCTTTCCGGTTTATTGTCGGAGATTCAGACACATTGGAAAATGTCATTGGGAAATCGTTAAATTCATTGTTTGGAGTGTGTATGTATAGTGCAATCTGGCACCCTAAATTCCTTTGGAAACATATATATCCCCAAACTTGAAACGACATACGGATGGTTTTAGCATTTAACTTGAAAACAGCAAGTAGATTAAACAGTACATCAAGATGCGACTTAATTTCACTCCATTTAGTAAGGGGATATCCGTCTAAATGAATATGCTCATAATCATATTCCACAACTCCGCTTTTCAGTCCTGCGATAATCTTCCCGGCAAAGTTCATCTTGGACAGATTGCGATAATATCTCTTTAATCCCCGTTTCTTCATCTCCTGCCTCCTTTCCGCCAAAGGCAAATGAACAAGAATATTATAATAAGATAATTAGCCAATACGAGATACCCAACATTCAATAAGGCATCATGAAAATCGGACAGGACTCTTTCGACGGAAGGGAGTCCTTTTATATACATAGTTTGCATATATGACAACCCATATATTACGAAATTTATTATTGCCAAGATTGCAAGCGACACTATGCCTGTTATTTTCTGCCACTTATTCATAATCGTAACGTGATGTATATGATTGATATGCAATTTCATTCGAGCGCAGGTAATCCTCAAAAGTCCTATATTTGTCGAGATTCTGCAAATAATCTCCGTAGGCTTTATAATATCTGCGACAATCCTCTACCAAGTTTTCACAAAGAGGCATATTTAACTTTCTGGAAATTCTCTCAAACTTATTCGTGTCCTCAATCATTGTCACAATGTCCGAAACACTTGCTCCGTCATAGCCATTCAACACTCCCGATGGTATTTCATGTATGGAAAACTCAAGAAAATATTTGAGAGCATCATACTTGTATCTGAGGGCATCGACATTATCCGGTTCATATTCAAGCAACATATCCGCCAACTGAAACGGTTGATAATTTCCCCCGCTGTAAACACAAAAAATTGCGAGCGGACTGTCAGAGTGTATGCAGGAACTTTCATGTCCTCGGAAACAGTGGAACAAAAATCTTAAGCCGTCATATCCGCCAGTCTTCAAATCAGCGGCTATCGCCGGACATATAACCTTGTTTATAAACACTCTGTTCCAGCAAATATCATTATGGTTGTCCCAAAAGTCCTTAATCTCACGGAGAGTCAACAAACCTTTCTCATAGTCCGTTTTCTCCCATTCAGAGAGCAGAACGTGTCGTTGTTTCCTCTCAAGTTTACTTAGCCCGTTAGTCCGGAATTTGCTGCAAATTTCAAGATAATCAGATAGTAATCGGTTCATCGTTTGCCTCCTTTCTCTCGATTCCTGACGGAGTGTTTCGGAGCGGGTCTTACCGCTTCATTCGGCATCATGTTTTCAAACATATCCCTGACAGATAACTGAACTTTTATTTTAAGATATACGTGTTCTTGCCTTTTATGGTCGTAAGTCTTTAAGAACAACATATTGTTGTCATACCAAAAGATAGTTTTGTTTTTGGAATCTTCTTGATGATAGGAAAAACTTTCATCGTATTGGGTATTTTTATATGATTGGAACTCATAAATATAATTCTCTTCGCGACGAAAGAATTTCAAGTCTAACGACCCATCGCAATCGTATCCTTTCTGCGATACATACATACCGTTTGCATTTATAGCCGTTGGGCATGCTGCCTCACATAGGCATTTGCCACTATCGGCATCAAACCACCACACAGAATCGTCAAATGGTGATTCTGGAATGATGAATCCATATAATTTCAGTTCAGGGAGATACAATAATTGTTGTTTGTCAAAGCCAAAATTCCCCTCAACAAAATCAACGATTTCCTGCCTGGAAACAGAATCAAACCGTTCAAACATAGCTTGTGATTCTTTCAACACCAAATTCACAATATCGTTGTCAATAATGGAATCGGCCGGAACCACATTATATTGCGAACACTCTTTTTCAGCTTCAGTGTATTCAAATTTGCTTATTTCTTCTACCGAGAAAAAAGATTGCGCAAATGCAACGGCTGCATTTGCTATCACAATCAGCAATATCAATAATCGTCGATCGGTCAGTTTCATGGCTTTGTCATTTTGGAGGATTGAACAGTAATCGGTTATTATTGGCGAAATCTTCATACAGGCTATCCACATGATGCCGTTGAGGATTGGCAATATTCCGCTTATGGAGAGCGTCGAGCCATTCAGCTTCTGTTTCATGCCATTCAATAGAATCTGTCGGCACATCAATAATGGCAAAACGGGGTGAAGTCAAAGCATCATAGCGTTTACCACCTATAATATCATCAAAGGCTTCTGAATAGCTTAAATATATTGTTGAATCGGAGATTCCCGCATATTCTACAGAAAGTCGATCAGTGTTCAATCCCGGTCCGCCGAACTCATTGATATTATTTCGCCTGATGCATACCCAGACTCTAATATTATCGTGTTTAAGCATAGAGCACAATTCATACGGGGCAATCAATGGGACACGGCGATAATCCCATCCCCCTAAATCAGAATAAAAATCCGTCTGGAACAGGGCATCAAATTCTTCCTCGATTCTTTCCTTGGCTGCATCATATCTCGATTTTATTCGTGAACAGCCGCAGGTCGCAAGAAGAAAGAATAAAGAGAGCATTGAAAAATATCCAATTTTTTTCATCGCTTGCCTCCTTTCCTGTTGATAAGCCAAAGAAGCCCACCCCAAAACAGTACATTTGTGCTGACCAACAGAATATTGGTCAACTTGTCGGGCGAGTCGAAGCAGAATATCAGACAGAACATGAATAAGAACATGACAACCGCCGAGGCTATGAATTTACCAGTCTGTTCCATCAGTCATTTCTTTTTGTTGCGGAACTTGATTGTTTTCTTGGCGTTGCGTTTGGGATATTTGACCTTGATTATCACAGGAGCGTCGTAGCCTTCGACAGTAATGCGGAGTGTGGATTCTTTCAGCGGTTTGCCTGTGTCATCGTCTTTCAGTCCGCTTTCAACGTCCCAAAATATGCGGCAAGGATGTTTTTCATCATAAGAAGTTGGATATATGTATTCAGAATCTTCTTCGCCATTCTCGTCTGTCCATATCCGTTCTACATCAAAACAGTCATTATCGATGCGCTTGCCGTTCTCGTCAATGACATTTAGGTCGATATAATGAATTGGTTTACGAACAACAGCCAATTCGCCCATCAGAGCATTTGAGGGAACAAGCGTGACAGTCACATTTCTCATCTCATTGGTTACGACAATCGTCTGCGTTTCATCGCCGATATAACTTACTTTCAACGTATCTCCGATACAAGCGTCTATTTCAAACTTCCCGTCAATGTCTGTGGCTGTTCCTTTCCTGTTCGTCAAATTCAAAACCGTTGCTCCAATCACTTCTTCTGCTCCGATGGTGCCATCTGGCTCTGTGTATTCCTCTAAAACTATGCCTTTTACTTTCAGAGTATCAACACGGGTCTCGGATATACTATCAGTAAGTGCATTTTGAGTATTTGATAATGATTGTGCCTGCGAAGTCATCGGCATAAGCATCGTGAGGGCTGTTGCCGAAATCCCTGCCAGCGCAACGGCTTTACCTGCGAGGGAGCGGGCACGAAGCTGTTTCTCCAAATAATGCACTTCGGCTTCGCATTTGGGGCATGTGCCGAGGCAGTCGCCTTTGTAGCGACATTCAGAAGTGACATACTCGATGTCGTTTGCTTCGGCTATCTGCCGGCGAATCTCTTTCAAGATTTTGCAAGTCTGTTTTCCTCGTACCATAGTCAATGTCTGCGTATTTGGTAGGTAAATAAATCGAAGTTGTCGAAACCGAGGGTTTCAAGTCTGGAACGGCTTGCCGTGCGGTCGGTTTCTGTGTTGAAATCAGGTATCAACGGTAAGCGGATTATGCAGTCTTTTTGTCTCCCCGAATCAGCTATCAGCCGGAGATTGTCAATGACAAGGTCGTTTGATTGTCCGGTGTAGCTGTTGTATATCGCGGGGTTCATATCCTTGATGTCGATAATCAGGGTGTTGACCACCGGGAGCAATACCTCAATGTTGACTGATGGTACGTTGAGCGATGTTTCCAAATTGAGCCGCCATACAGGAGCACACAGTTCGCGGAACTCCCGGATAAACTGCGGACGCAAACATGGTTCTCCGCCGCCGAAAGTAACACCGCCGTTTGTGGCGATGAAATATAGCTCGTCAATGCATGTCTCGGCGTACAGTTCTTCCGGCGAGTATTCCCTGAAACGGTCTCCATTGTCCAACGATTGAGGATTCAGACAATAGCGGCAGCGCAATGGGCATCCGTGAAAAGCAACGAGTGTGGTAACGCCATCGCCGTCAGTCGAAAGGCGATGCCGTGCTATTCCGATTATTTTCACCCGTTGTTTCATGTAACCAATTACCTTAAGTTACACAAAATTACGCATTTTACTTGAAAGAATTGCGATTTTGGTGCAGAAATAATTTAAGAACTAACGATTTAATGATTTAGATTATGGGTAAGACTATAAAACGGTCCATTGTGAACGCAAGCACCCCGCTTGTAAATACATCATGGAATTATTCCAAATTCCATTTTTTATCCCTACTTTTGTAAGTGAAAAGCACACTATTCTTCTACACGTCACGCATACGCAGATAAAAATTATTTCTGTTACCTATTCGTTGCTTACTAACACACAAATCTGTTTATACGGCTATAAATCAATAATATAATATTGTACATCGGTTAGTAGCCCACTATAACTACACGCTTCGCTTTCGTAGTTGTGGGCTCTCCCGAGGGGATTATGGCTTTGCCCTAATAACCCACTCAGGGCGTTCACCCCTGAGAACCCCGAGCAAAGAGTGACCCTCTCTTTGCAAACTCCGCTTAGGAAACTGTCCTAAGAACCTTATCAATTCGTTTCACTCAAAATTAAGAACAGGAAAAATGGCACAGACATCAGACCACATCAAGCCTTGCAACATAGGCAGCAGCGAGGCACACAACAGACGCACCCAGGAATATCTCAAACGTATTAACAAGGATCGGCTCTATATCAGAAGCGATCTTACACCGAAAAACTCGTCATGGGAGTCCTCGCTGATGGAGGGAAAGGACCTGACCGCTTATTATAATGAAATTGCCCGGATGGTAAAAGAGAAAACAGGACGTGCCATGCAGACAAAGGAGCGAACAGTCACCGACAAAAAGACCGGCAAGACAAAAGTCGTCAATGGCAGTTCTCCGCTTCGTGAGAGCGTGGTGGTGTGCAAACAAGACACGACCATAGACCAGCTTAGGAAGTATTGCGACCGCTGCCATGAGCGATGGGGAATCACAGCCCTGCAAATCTTCATCCACCAGGATGAAGGACATTACGGCATACCGGGAGACAACTCCACATGGAAACCGAATAGCCATGCCCATATCGTATGGGACTGGATGAATCATGAGACAGGCAAATCCTGCAAGCTCGGTAAAGTTGACATGAGCCTGATGCAGGACATGGTGGCGGAATGTCTTGAAATGGAGCGTGGCACTCGAAAACAGGAAACAGGCAATGAACATCTGGAACGCACGGACTTTATCATTGCCAAGCAAAAACAAGAGATGGAAGAAGCCGCCAACAAAAAGAAACACCTTGAACACGAGAACCAAGTCCGCGAAAAAATCGGCGCGGAACTGGATGAAGAGATTGCTCGTAAGCAGGACAAGGCAAACCGGGAGAACGGCAATGCCATTCTTTCCAGCGCGGCAAAATTACTCGGCAAGGGTAAATATGCAGATATGGAAAAAGAAAACACTGCCTTGAAAGAACGTTTGGCAGGTATGGCTCACAAGATGAAAGCGATGGGACAGGAATATCGCTCACAGTTAGAACAGACATCCGAAAGGCAGGCAAGCCTTGAAGCCGTCATCAAAAGACAGCGGTCTGAAATTACCCACCTGCATAAGATGATTGAAGAGAAGAACAAACAGATTGCAAAACTTGACAGGCTGGCTTACCCACAGCGCTACCGTCTTTCGTCTGGGGCTGAACTTACCCGAATCTTCGTGCCGAACTATCGCAATCCATCCCTGCATATCTGGACGAAAGTCGGGGATGCCCTTTTTGATGACACGAAATATGACATCCCATACGATACCGCCCAAAGACATTTCCGTGGAGAACTGACGGACGAGGAATTTGTCAATGCCGTTTTTGAACCACAGGAACAAGTGAGCGAAACACAAGCCCAACTACTCGGTACAGCCTTTATGTTGGCGAGCGGTGGGTCGGCACAAACTCATGTGGGTACTGGAGGAGGTGGCTCACAGTCTGATATGCCGTGGGGTGAGAAGAAAAAGAGTAGTGGAATAAAACGATAAAATTAAACACTTGTACTTATTTTTGATATATTGTCCAACTTGCACAATTCAAACAGCCTTCGTGACAAATCAAGTCTTTTGCATTTATCATTTCAGCGTGTCCTTGATAGATTGGCATAAGCGACGTTATTTGTTCAAAGGCTTGTTTGTCTTCCGGATAACCGAATGAAGGAATGAGTAACACTTTGTCTGTTTGAAGCCAATTGATGTATGCCCAATTATGTTTATGTTGACGTTGGGTGTTATACTCCAGTTTGAAAACCTCATTGAAGTGTTGTCGCAGAATCTCAATAACTTTAGAGGTGAAATTTTTGTCAAATCGGTCGTAATTGGTTATCAAAACGCGGTCATTCCCTATATATCTGACTAAGCCATCTGAATGACCATAAAATTCAGACTCATCCCAAGGTAGAACAACCAATTCGGCCATAAAATGTTCTTCTATTGCTTTGGTCAGTTCTTTCCAAGATGTTCTGTTTTCTTTGAACACCTTTTCTATCATAATGATTTTATTATCGCAACGAATCACATTACCGCCATCTATTTTTAAAGGCATTATAGGCTGTTTTACTTCAAACCCTAAATTATTGCAAACTTGGTTTCCATCTGTCCGTGTTGCAAGCAGTTCTTTCGTTTCTTGCAAATAATCGGGGTCATAATCAAAGCCACAAAATGTATCTGTTGCAATTTGAATAGCCATATAGTCTCTACACCAAACATCGTTCGTATTGACTAGTAATCGATATTCAACGCAGTGTTTTTCGAGTGCAGAGACCATGGATGCATATGTCTTGGGAGAAACTCTTTGCAGCAAAGAAGAGAAATAAACCCTATTACACTGGAAATCTGTTATCATGATTATAGCTTTGGATTATATTTTTTTGTTGTACTTTCCAGTATAACGTGATACTTTCCTGTTTTATCTTTGGTCTCGACTATTCTCTTGGTAGGCTTATCCCAATTTACGTCATTAAAAACAAATCGCTGGTACAAGTTGTCTTTTATGCCTATGCGTTTTGTAGCATTACCAATTTGTCTGTCTTTATTGAATGTGTCAGGAATAGCAATTATATCAGGCATCCTAGAACAATGATTGAATATCTCATACATTGATAGCTTAGGGCCACCGACGACACCAATCTGTTTCCATTGCTTCTGTTCGTCCTGTTTGTATATTTCTATACCACGAATAAGAATGCCTCCAAACCGTATCAATTCATTCTCATCTTGAATTGTTTCAAAAGCAATATCTACACCGCTGGCATGAAAAAACCATTCCTCGCATTTACAATCACGACAGTATGTACTTATGTCTATGTCCTGTTCATTAGCATCATATAGATAGAACTCTACTTCGGCAAAACGATAAATAACATCACAGTTATCTCTCGAATCATGCTTAAGAATGCAATAGTGATTCATTAGTTCTGTTGCAATCTCATTAAAATGTTCCCTTTGTATATTTTTAAGAAAACTCAAATTCATAGTATCTATTAATTAAAGGTTAATGTATGATACTGGATTTTGACTTTTGGGATTCAGTACATTCAATACACTCCTACCCAAAATAGAACGGGCACTCTTTTTCAACTCCCTCAAATTCAAATCTATTCGTGTATTGAGGGTGATTGGATTTATACCAACGAATAGGTTGAAATACCCCTACAATGATACCATCCACAATAGCAAACACAAGGTTCGCCATCTCTGCTCGTCCGACATTCAAACGCCAATAAAGTCTAACGCAATCATAGATATCTGCCCGTTCTTTACTCTTATATGTCTTTGATATATTTAGGCATACGATATGATCGTCAGGTCTGACTTCTATATATTGTATTTCTGCCGGTTTGCTTCCCAATTTGCCCATAAGTTATAAATATTTTTCTGTTTGGCTTATCTGAAGTATATGATAATCTTGTAACGACGAGTAATCTTCGCTTACGATAGCCGAATTAACAAATTTTGTTGCACCAATAGTTATTTCACCGTTTGAAGCATGAATATGTCCAAACAGGTGAAACTGAGGATTGATTTCATTGACTTTAGTCAATAATTCGGGAGAGCCATAGTGTATGTTGTCATCGAAATCCAAGATGTTGATTGGAGGATTATGGGTTATCAGTACATCTGTGTCAACAGGTATTTTCGCTATTCCCTTTATATTTATATCTGTGATACAATCGTGCATAAACATTGGAATGCCATGAAATTTTATTCCGTTTATGGTTATAGATGAATATCGCAGGAAATGGCAATTGTCTGGAAGTCCTTCAATATTACCGTCCCACAAGCAATCGTCATGGTTGCCGGCAATGAAAATTTTATGCTTGTACGGCAATGCGATAAACCAATTCAGGAAATTAAGTACTTCGGATTCAGCTCCCGAAAAACAGAAATCACCCGAATGAACGACAATGTCTGCATTTGGTAGATTTGTCAGTTCTTCATGTCGTCCATGAGTATCTGATATATGGAGTATTTTCATTAGAAAAATCTTTTAAGAGTGTAACGTAAATGAATCACCATCTTGTAAAAGGTCTATTCTCCATTGGTTATTAAAGTATTTGGCAAACTCTTCTGGCGCATCTGTATGAATAGGGATTATCGCTTTGGGAGAAAGCCATGTAAAGAGAGTGCTCAAGTTCTTCATGTCACAATGTCCGCTGGTATGGCGATAAAGGTATTCTTTTCCAAGTGCAGTTGCAAGTTCTTTGTTGTATGAGGGTGATGTTGGGTCGTTTACATATCCGTTCCACATAGAGAGGTAATATTGTTTGGGAGCACCCGGAATTTTGTTTATGAAATGGTAAAATCGCGGATTATTTCTGGCTATTAGTATATATCCTTTTTCCTGAAGGAAAGACATAAGTCTTTCACTAATAAGAAACTCTTTTGGATTCTTCTTGTTATACATCAAGACTACAGGCTCATACTTCCCATACTTATAAAGACTTGACTTTGCCCAAACATGGGAGGAGTTGGCCACAACGTCCATTATCCGTTTTTGATGAGAGTCAATAATAAAGGGAATGCCCATCCGTAATGCGGCATGATAAATTGAGAATAAGCGGTCTATGTTGGTGGAGGAGAGATAAACAATGTTGTATTTATATCGTTGAAATTCTTTTTCTAACTGCTTTTGCAAATCATGCTCAGATTGTGATGTGGCATCGGGACGCTTTACATTTGTGCCCTCGCAAATCACGTAATCCACTTTCCTTATGTATTTATCAATCACTTCACGCAATCTTCCGCTACGAAATCCGTGTGTACGGAAGTCACCTGTATGAAATACGGTCGCATCTTCTGTTTCAATCTTGAATGCGCAAGCGTCAAAAGCCGAATGGTCAATGATTATCGGCATCACCTTGAATGGTCCAAACGCAAAAGACACCCCTGCTTCAAATGGAGTCACTTTTTCAAGGCGTTCAAACAAACGTGCTTGTATCTCATCAACGCCTTTCAGGTGATTTGATGTTATTTTCTGAATCTCAAGACCTAATTTCCCCATAAAGACGGGAACAGTATCTGGCAACAGATGAATGTTGCCGATATGGTCGCCATGATAATGCGTAATGAGCATAGCACTCTTTGACAGGTTGCCTTTAGTCAAACCATTAATATCAAGTGGTTCGGATGCAACACTTCCCGGCAACTGCTCACCGAAATCAACAAACAGTCGCCATCCGTTATGCTCATACTCAGTGACTGAGCCTCCAATCTGATTTGTTCCGCGATGAATGATTAGTTTCATAGGACACAGTCGTATAATGTATCTTGTAAAATGTCGTCAATATTAAAGTCTGTTGGACTTTGCACTTTCTTGAATAGGAACTTAATATCAAATGGAGGATTGTTTTCAACATCAATCCCCGTTTCTTTCATGGCATTTTTCTTAGATACGCATGTCGAGTTTTCCTCAACCCACTTCTTGCGCAAGTCATTGAAAAGATACCGTCCCATTGTCTCTTTGGGATTATGTGCGCTCTTGTTATCCCATAGCGTTATTACATAAAATTCTATCTTTCCGGAAAAATTATAAGACGTTTTTAAAAGTCTTTCGGGAACATTTACACCAATCTGATGCAGGTTATGAAGTTGGCATACAATTTCCGAACAGAGATTTTCCAAACATTCCGTTTTTTGGGAAAATCTCTTGAAATCCATAATATGTTTCACGATGCCTGCTGTTCCCGCTATTGCAGACGAGTTATACTTTAGTTCTATTACGGCTATTCGGTGTGGGGCTTTCTTTGATACGGCAATAATATCAAACCGGCCTTTAAATTTCTGGCACGTAAATTCCTGAACCTTTTCTGATTGGCGATATTCGATATCTGTACAAAACCATTCGGAATCAGGATTGGAATTATTATTGGATACAAGGGTATGCTGGGCATTCTTCTCCGGAGTACTACGACTTAAACTGTTTGCTTTTATATCTCTGATTTTCGTACATAATACCCCTGCCTTATACTGATGTTCTTTACCGGTATGCTTTCCTGACACATAGAAATCATTAACATCGCACACCAATTCTCCCTCTCTGTTACAGTGTACCATTGCAACTTTGTCTGCAAGGTGATAAATACCGATGGCATTGTTGCGAATACATGCCAGCAAGTCCTTGTCTTCTTTAACAAGAGTACACAAAGATGATTCTTTGAACTTTGTTGCCAGCTTTTCATTTATACCTCGCAGATATGGTTTTTTGCTTTCTTTTACTATTTCCATAGTATTTTATTTTCTCTAACTTTATCATTCAGATCTTTGAGAGTGTTTATCAACTCTTCAAATGATACCGACTCACCATAAATCATGTGCAACCGCATATTCTCATAGTCGGCTTTCCATTGTTCAACGACAGAAGTAGGGGGAATGATATTGAGTGTTGCCGGATAAAGAGTGTCATAATCGAAGCCACGCAAACCGATGAACGTGCGGCGATGCTCCACTACTTGGCGGTAGAGGTCTGCATTATTGATAGCACACTCTGCTATCGGCGTTTTCAACATCTGCCCGATGTCGTACATGTGGCGTGACATCCGTTCCACTCTGATTAAATCTTTTGGCTTGGCAAATTCTTCGTGGAGCAGGAATACCTTTTCAAGGAAAGTACGTTCCGGGAGAACCGCTCGCACCATGAACTTAGGCTCTGCAAAGGGTGCTTTCGGATATACTTGGTCAATCATGGAATCAAGTGCAATTTCCTGCACAGGTTCGCTCATTGACCTGCCGCTGACCTCCACTTTTACCTTGGGAAGAACGTATTGATTACCATCCGCTCCATCTATGGAAAAGGACAGCACGGAATCATAATTGATGTTGATGACTTCCGGGTCTGTTGTGGAGATAGGAGTTATATCCACATTCACCTTGAACTTTTCTTTTGATATGCCGTTTTGATATAGCTGTTCTGCCAAGTCATGCTGCATGGTCTCTCTTACAAAAGAACAGGCTGTACGACGCAGTTTGTCACTGATTTGCGTCTTGGATAAGGTTCCTGTAAAACCAAGATACTCCCTATCAATAGCAACATCAATATCCTCGGAAAAACGGTCAATCAGATGCCAGCACTTACTCAGCGATGTTCCGCCCTTAAAAGACAAATGGTCGGCGTAAGATAAACCGAACATGGCACGGAGAACCGCCGTGACCCACCAATCCTTTTCTATGACCTCCCGCTGGCGGATGTTCAATTCCGAGGAAACACGGTCAAGTATATCCACACGGTCTTCTTTTGACAAATCAATGAATTTCATCGCTGTAATATCGTTTTTATCCATGTAGGAGCAAGAACTATATCATGATTAAATTCTTGTTCCGAGACATGGCTGGTTATCATATTTTTTATTATTCCCTTCTGGTCTTCAGTTATGGTTTTCTCGCCAATCTCGCGCATGGCAAGAACAGCCAGTTGCATTAATTGGGATTGATAGGCAAAATTTCCCAAGTCATTACTGTGCCGAAAAGTGATACTCTTTCCCTCTCCGAACTTGACCTGCCGTGCAGAGCCGTCCGTTATATAGATAATGTTAGCCGGAACCTGAGTAGATAATCCCAGTTTGTTAAGTGCGTATGCTCCGGTCGGAATAATACGCGCATTATCCCGTTGAGCTATTTTCAAGGCAATGGCATCTAATGACGGCTCACGCAATGTGCCGTCCCACTTGTCATACAAAGGTCTATAGTAAATACCTTTTGCAAAGCGATACAACAATCCGTTACGGCACAAGCGGCTTAGTCCCGACCGTACAGCATCGGGAGTGCCGCACGTTGTGAAATCATCAGGAATAAGTATTGTTCCTTCTTTTGTCTGCTCCACAATATCGTGCATCGCCTTGTAAGAACTGTTTGCACCCATAGTTTTATATTTTGCCACAAAGTTAGTGTTTTTTTGTGGTATATTGTGCGGCTTGCAGAAATTATTTGCTTGGATATTTGACAACATTGATTTTGATGCTTAATCAACAACAAAAAACTTTATTGCAGCAATTCAGAGAAATACTCTTCTCTAAGGGTGTCGATTCAACCGTACCCCCTTGCCTCAAAGAATCGTTGTGCAAAGTTTCGTGTGATGGGGTGGTTTCAACACACACCATCTATATCTATTGCACTTTGACCATTCAGAATCTCAATCTCACTTTTAGTACGCATTCCTAAGGGGGTGGGTTGAAACCACCCCCCCCTTAAATAGTATGTTTGTTATGGGGTCGTTTGAACCGAACCCATAAACTTGGTAATCGCATTAAAAAATTATTCAACTTGCCACATTTCGCATGAAATAAAGGTTAAAATCGTTAAATCTTCACTTTTTTAGTCCCTCGTATCAAATACACAGGACTTTTCTACCGTATTATCTGCAAGTTGCTGATAATCAACAGCTGCTATATACTCCAAATGTAATTCCATCAAAAACATTATATTGCCCCAAAATCTATCATCAATAGGCAGTCAAGCCTTTGGATTATGCGAATTCAAGACTATCACCTGCATGTCGCAGATTCCCCCTCTACTTTATGAAGAGACACCAACGAGGGTATTCTCTCAATCAGTCATACGGTTTGCCACACTATATGTGCCTTCAAATTGTAAAAACATATATACAAGTGACAGCGCATGGGGGCAATTTAAAAAGATATCGGAACTCTCAAATTCTGCAATCGACGATATTTTTTATGAGTCCAACATATCTATATCATCCATAAACGGAGTTATTGTTATCAATGGTATTTCAGATGAAGAACCAGTGGAGATTTTCGATACGTTTGGCAAAACTATATATGCGGGAAATGCATCCTCAATCCCCAACCTACATAACGGCATATATATAATCCGCATAGGGACTTACCTGAAAAAAATCATCCTTTAACTTCTAATATCACAACTGTAAACTGACTAAGGATGTGGTGCCGGGGTGTACCACATCCTATGTATTTGTTTATAAGGGAAATAAATAAGGACTGATGATAGCTATCCAATCGGGGATTTCTGGAAGAGATTGGCAATTGAGATGCGGAAATCGTTGAGCATCGATGAGACAGGGGTGAGAATCGGGCGGAATGGATGGGCAACTGTAGGCGTAAAGACCCGGAGTCCGCTATGGATACATTCTATATCAAGATGTTCCTCGAGTTCCATAGGTTCGCCGTCGACATGCGATGGGCCCCGCCTCTCGCGGATAATCTGCATGTTGTCAGTGCGGAATGTGTGGATGAGCATGTTACGCTCGATGAATCCCGTCAGCATATCAACGCCCACGAGAGCTGTCGATAGAGTGTTGCCCGCATGGATTATAGTCACATCAAGCAACCCGTCGTTGATTGACGCGCTCGGGGCGATATAGGCATTGTTTCCATATTGCGAGGCATTGCATACGGCCACAAGAAATGCCTTTTCAGTGAGCTTCTTACCGTTGGCGATTATGGTATAAAACTCAGGCTCATAGCTGGCATAAGTCTCGAAAGTGCTTTGGATATAGGTGAGCTTCCCCCGCGTTTTCTTTTTGGCGAAAGCCTCACTGACCGCCGCATCGAAACCGACACCGCATGTACAGAAAAACTTCTTTCCGTTGACCGTGGCATAATCAATTTCAGACGGATGGTTCTCGAGAATCACCTTCAGGCCCTCACGCAAATCAATAGGTATGCCGAGATGCCTCGCAAGACCATTGCCGGAACCACATGGAAGAATTCCGAGCACGACTCCCGTGCCACACAGGGCGGCGGCAGTTTCATTGATGGTGCCGTCGCCACCCGCTGCAAGCACCGTGTCACAGCCTCCATCAATAGCCGACTTAGCCAGTCTGGTAGCATCTCCATGCCCTTTAGTATACGCCACCTCTATCTCCCAGCCAAGAGGGCTTAGAGTATCCATGACCATACGGTCAAGGCCGGCCTTACTGCGCGTGCCGGAAATCGGGTTGATAATCAGGCGTGCTTTATGCATCAGATTGTTACTCGGCGTGTTGTCGTTCCTATTTTCAGAATATAAATTCCCTTGGCTTTCATCTGCAGGCGGTGAGTGCCGGCGGGAAGGGTCTCCTGTGAAACCAATTGCCCCAGAATCGTGAATACTTTCACATTAACCTGCTTCTGCGACACAATATATATAGCATTGTCACGTACCGCAACATCAATCCACTCGGGGTCGAGACGCTGCTCGGTGAAAATCCGGCCGGGTGCATCAACAGTCTCCCAGCGGGGCGTGGCCCCTATGGCAAGCATTGCAGCAAAGGCAATAAGCAATATGACAAACAGTTGACGCATTTCTATCAATGATTAAACCTATTGGATATCTCAGTCTACACAAGCGTACAGTCAGAGCATATCTTTTGCAAAAGTAATAAAATTTAAGTAACTCTCAAAATAAAAATCCCTCCACCCGGCGGCTTGGAAAGCTGAGCCGGAGTGAAGGGACGGAGTAGTGTGTTTTTTATAGTTATAGAGTAGAGTCAGAACTATTATGTGGTTTTTGGCTTCAGAAGAGAGGACTAATACATCGGAGTGAATGGCTTGGTCTTGAAAAGTTTGTGTGTAGCATCGCCGACGAAATCCTCACTCTTGGAGGTGTCAATCTTCAGAACCGGAGCACCCGGACGCAAATCACATTTCTTCAAATCGATATAGAAAAGGCCGGGATTAGTCACGAGATCGAAATAGTAGAGCCTGTCGCGAAGATTTGCGAAAGTGCGCCACTGAGTGGAGCTGACATTGCCCTCTCCTTCAACCGTGTAGGTATATGGCACAGATACATTCCAGAGAATCGAGCGGGTTATTGAAACTCCGAGCTTCGCATCGCCGGTTTTCTCGACATTATTGTCGAAGAAATAGGCCCTGACAAAGCGATCAGGACTCGAGACGGTACCCGGGAGGGTATGCGTGCCACCCTTTTTCACCCAATAATCATTAATTGCGTTTATCTGAGGGAAAGTCGGGTCATTTGTAAGCACGGGTATGTCCTGACCCTCATAGATTTTAATATTGCCATGGTCAAACTCAAACACCGCTGACTTCCCGCTCGCGTCAGTCATGCCCCAATGGAGCGCGGAGACTGTACCTCCGTCAAATGTCGCACCCGAGATATTGAAATCATGTTTCCTGAGCATCGCCACGGCTTCGTCGGTTGTAGCGCACAAATCCAGAATCCACGCAGGGAACATAGCCAAAGACATGGGAGGACGCTGCATGGTGGAATCATTGATATACACAGTGCCCTTGCAGAAAAGTCCGTTGACCACGAGGCCTTTTTCATTCATACCCTCCGTGACTCCTCCATCATAGCCTACGGCATAGACCGCACCGTACTTAGAAGTCCATTCTACAGAACCGGGAAGATTGTTGCCAACCTTTTTCATACCACGGGGATAGACATAGAGATTGGTGGGAATAGGTGTCTTCCAGTCAAGTGAACGACCGACGATACGGAGGCTGTCGTTGCCCACATAGAGCACTCGCGAACAGGCTTCTGTATGTTCCGCCCCGAAAATGGAGACGAAAGCCATGGCTATAGCGAAAAGTTTTACTTTCATAAGGATTGGAGATTGATGTGTGTTTTGAACGTGATTCTATTATAAATAATAACATCATCTCCTCCCCTTTAGTTCGAGAAAACCGTGAAAACAAAAAACATTCCCGCCACGGGGGAATCAACCTCTGACCAAAATTAGCAAGCTGTGAGAAAGGTCTTTAACAGGGGCTGACGACGCGGCGGGAATATGTATGTCAAAAAGTATGTAGAAAAAATCCGATTTACATGACAGGGAATCAACGCTTACGGTTTCTGACAGAGCGTGCGGCAGAAGAGCGGGTAGTGCTCTTCGGAGCCTTGGCCTTCTTCACCTTCGCAGGTTTACTCTTGGCCTTTGTAGCCGAACTTCCACGCTTTGAACGTGAAGCCCGTGCGGAGCGGACAGTAGACTTTGTTTCAGACTCCTCGCTGACCTCTTCACCCTCAGCGGCTGCGGCAGCGGCGAGCTCAGCCTTCTCGGCAGCTTCCCTACGTGCGGCAAGCTCTTCGAGAGAGGGCACCCAAAGTTTATCCTCATAGGAGTCAAGGCGCTTCTGTATGCTGTCCTGCGCATGCGCAAGCTCCTCCGGGTCGGGATGGAGCTGCATCAGCGACTTGTTTTTCAAGTTGCGTGTCTTGTAAATCTCTCCGTCGTAAAGACCGAGCTGGAAATAATCGTCATAGGTGCATGTAGCGAGATTATTATCGTCGTTCGTGAAGATGTTTTGAGTCGAAAGATATGGTCTCAATTCATCATATTTAACCCAGAACATGGGATATTTCACAGCTTCGGCACCAAAATCGCCCGCACGGTGGAGCACGGGGCAGACAGCCTCGATACGGGTGCGCATACGGTTGGAACGCTTGTCAAATTCCCACCGCTCGATGATATAATACGTGAGCACTTCGGATGCAGGTACATCGGCCTCCTCTATAACGAAGCGGGGATTCTTCTCAGTCGAGCCCTTGGCGTCAGTATACAGAATTTGAAAACGGTCAAGGACGTCGCGCATCTTCACCTTATATGCATCGGAAAACACTTCACGGCCATCAAGATATTCATAAGCCGAAAGCTTGTTGTCGGCCATATTGCGGAGGATGATGCGGAAAAGATTATCCTGTCCCTCGATTGGTTCGTCGGGATAATAGAGCGCGGCGTTGGCATCCTTGGTGAGGTCGAGCTGACGGTACATCACACGCATCCACTGGAGCTCGGCATCGCTCATAGGCTCGTCTTCATAGTGAGCCTGCATGCGCTGTGTGACCCCAGCCGGATTTTTGGTGTCGCGCTCATCGGCGCCACGGCGCCTCACAACAGAACTGCTGCTCGACTGCTGTGCAAAAGCAGCGGCTGAGATGAGCATTACTATGGCGGTGAGAAGAAGCTTCTTCATTGAGTTTTATATATGATAAAGATTGTTTCTTACAAAAGTTTGTGTCAGTTCACTATCACTTCAACAGGGCTAAGCTCACGGACAAGGCCATCGGGACCCTTAGCCTTGATGCCTGAGATATAGAAGCGTTTACCACGGGAGAGACGACGGAACTGGTCTTTCTGACGCTGGGAGAAGGAGGCTCCCTGCGAGACTTCAGGTATGGCATTTCCCATCTGGTCAAAAAAGACGGTAGAGAAACCGAGCACCTGGAAATCTATATTGAGCATATCATCGTCAATGGCAGCATCTATACCCGGAGCGGTGGTAAGCAAGGTCTTGGAAATCCTTCCACCCTTGAAGCGCTCTTTTGCGCCGTTCTGTCCGGAATAAGTGATGAACGCAACCGGGTCTGGCAATTTACGCACACGGAACGAAGTTGTGGCGACTGTCTGAGGACGTCCGTCGATAGTAGCTGTTACAGTAATCGTAGCGTTCTCCCCTATCTTGGCGGGACGCGCTATCCATTCGTCACCTTTACGTGTCAGAGTGCCGTTGGTCATGGTGGCGCTCACCCCGTTCATAGCAACACCGGGGACTGAAATGCTCATAGGGTTGTCAATGCCTGCATAAAGGACATTCATCATTGTCGCCGAGACTGTCGCTGACGGCTCCATTACCGTATAGGACGAGGAAAAAGGATGGCGGGTGGTAGAGCCATCGCCATGAGCTACCTCGAGGTAACCGTTATAGTCGAATGTTCCGGTGGAGGAAGTGACTAATTCATACAGGCCATGCTCATTTCCAAGCTGCTTGCCTCCGACAAATATAGTAGGTCGGGCAGTGGTGTCAACTGCGGCAAGAACGATATTTGCAGAATATTTTCCGCCACGCATCACCATGCGCGACTGAGGAATCACGAAAGCATTGATTTCATTGACCCTGACATCACCGGCGTCGACCGCAGCAAGAAGGTTGGCAAGGGCTTCGCCTTCGGCGAAACGGATATCGTTCTGGAGCTTGGTCAGAAGGGTGACAGCGGCAACCACCGGCTGGTTCTCAAACTTAGCCTCTTCCCATGGCTGCGGATTTACCGTTCCCGGCCGACGGAAAGGAGCGGTAGACAGAGACTCCTCTATACTCAGGCGTTTCACTGAATCCGCAACAAAAGCCGATACATACTCGCGATAACCGTCGATTGACTCACGGAGCAGGCGACCGCCATTGGCTCCCGGAGCGAGCATCACCACTGCCGCCGCCTCAAGGTCGTCACGGCGGTTGATATTATTGACATCTCCCTCCGGGCCATCGGCCTCGACAACAATAGCCTTCTTAAGGGAGTCGACCACCTCATAAAGACGGGAGGCATGGCGACGCACCTCGGAAGCTTTCGCAAGCCAAGGAGCACCCTTCTCGGGATTTTGTTGCGTGAAAGCCTCAAGCTGGGCATAGACGGCATCATTGCGGCGTCCGACTGAAGCGTTGGTACGCGCAAGACCATCCTCGACCTGCACGAAACCGTCGAGCACGTCGCTCGACACATTGAGCGCGAGCATGGCCGTGAGGACGATATACATGAGGTTTATCATCTTCTGCCTCGGGGAGAGCCTTACAACTGATTCTGCCATATAATTTTATAGGTTAGCGAACGGCACCTGAAGACTGTGCGCCGGGGATGTCGTTCATCATCGGACGATACATATTGACGGTCATTGCCGAAAGCATCTTATCATAGACCTGATTGAGCTGCTGCATGTAACGGGCCATCTTTTCGGTCTCCTCACAGTAGCGCGCACTCTGCGACGCACTCTTCTCATACATGTCGCGGATGTCCTTTATGCCACGGTTGACACGGTCAATTGACTCAAGCTGCGACGAAACGCTCTTGAGCTGAATCTCATAAATCGTATTCAGGCCTCCAAGATTGCGATTAAGGTCATTCATGCGGTCAATATAGCCACGCGAATTCTCGGTAATCGACGCCGAATTCTCGGTGATGGCACGATAGCTGTCGAGGAGCACTGAAGAGACATTGTTGAGCGATTCAGTGGTCTGACGCAGACGGTCCATCTGCTCGGAAATTGCCGACATCTGCGAGAGATATTCCTGGGTGGCGGTAGTAAGCTCAGCCATCTTTGAAAGCTGCTCGGCAGCCGACGACATCCTGCGGATGCTTTCGCTCAAGGAGAGACGGTCTTCCTCCGTAAGGTCGACTCCGGCAGGAATCCCTACGGCCTCACGGGCCACAACCTCATCGCGGTCAGTGACAAAAGACTGTCCCATAGGGACTGCCCGACGCTCGGCATCGCGCCCTTCAAGTTCGGGAAAGACCTCCTCCCAATGATATTCCTTCGGGGGACGGTCAAAGGCCGTGAGGATAAACATGAGCACCTCAGTACCCATGCCTATACACAGAAGCGTGTTGCCTCCAGGAAGATGGAGAATCTTGAAGAGGGCACCCCAGATCACGATGGCGGCACCGACACTATAGGCGAAGTTGAAGAGGCGCTGCCCCCCCTCCCACGTCATTATGGTTTCTATCTTGGATTTCAGTTTTTCTGTTCCCATAGGAGATATTGGTATGGTAAAGATAATGGTGTGTGTTCAGGTCTCTTTATTTCTTGGCTTTGGTACCCTTGGCAAAACCAATCTGAGTGCGCACGCAACGGAAACCGATATAGGAGCGCTGCTCATTCTGATATTCCCACATACGGATATCGGAGCGGACATTATGAGCGACGTCCTTCCAGGAGCCTCCGCGCACAATCTTGCGCTTCATCTTATAGGGGTCCTCGATGGCGGCATCGTAACGATATTCGGGATTCAGGTCGTTGGTAAGCTTGCCCACGCTTTCAGTGTAGGCCGTAGAGGTCCATTCGCTGACGTTACCGGCCATATCATAGAGGCCGAAATCATTTGGAGCATAGGTGCCTACCCGTGAAGTTATCAGTTGACCGTCCTGGACAAAGTTGCCTTCCTGCGGTTTGAAGTTGGCATAGAAACAGCCCTGTTCCTCCGTCAAAGGAAGGTCTCCATCCCAAGGATACATGTTCTCGCTCTTTCCGGCACGCGCGGCATATTCCCACTCGGCCTCGGTCGGGAGACGGTAGGGTTCGATGTAGACACCTTCTCGCCCGAGAGAGCGACGGAGGAAGTCTGTGCGCCAGTTGGCAAAAGCGTTGGCCTGCTCCCAGCTCACTCCCACGACGGGATAGTCGTTATAGCCGCCATGCGAGAAATACAGACGCACGTATGGTTCATTGTAGGCATTGTCGAAGTCGTTAATCCATGCGGTAGTGTCGGGATAGACGTTGACTATATAGGTATTTAGGAAATCATAGTCTCCGGTAAGGCCACGGGTAATTGTCTGACGGATGATTTCACCTTCATCATTGATATAGGCAGTGTCCTTGGAGATAAGCGGCACAGCTGTAGGCACCGGCTTATCGGTGTTATACTCGCGACGTGCCGGGTTCAGACGGTGCTTGCGACGGGCAGCCTCAGTGTGGTTATAGACCTCATAGCGATAGTTGAGCTGCTCAGGGTCAAGCTCGCGTACCCCTGTAATAGGATTGGTGCGATAGAGACTCTCAATCGCACGCTGCTCATCCTCATTGGCGTTACGCCACGGAATGGCCTTGGCCCAGTTGAGATGAGGAGTGACGGGATTGCCTTCGCGATCCTCTTCAATCTTGAACTCTTCATTACCGCCATAGGCAGGGTCGGCAAGACGCTCACGGATGATGGAATCGCGCACCCAGAAAACAAACTGCTTATATTTTGAATTGGTAATCTCGGTTTCATCCATCCAGAAGGCATCCACGGAAATTCCGCGCGCATCAGCACGCAGATTCCACAGGGAGTCAGCCTTGGCGGGCCCCATCTTTACAGAACCTCTCGACACGGGCACCATCCCGTAGGGAGTTGGCTCAGTCCATGAGGTGGCACCTACGCCGGTAACCTCACCGCCTGATGAGCTACGGCTCCCCGTGGCGCATGAGACAGCGGCGGAGAGCACAGTGAGACCGAGGAGAATGTGAATTATCTTTTTCATAAGTTACATTATGCGTATGCTCTTGTGTTTATTGCGGTTTTTCTCTGAAAAATCAAGTTTAAGGTTATAGCCTGCGACTATTTCATGGCTTCCCGAAGAGGCCTTTGAAATGTCGGAGATATGATAGTCATAGCTGTAGCCGATGAATATGCCTTTGATTTCCGCTCCCAGCATGAGAGAGACGGCGTCGTTGTAGCGGTAGCCGAGACCGGCTGTGAACAGCTTGTTGTAGCGTACACGTCCGGTGACTTCGAAATCAGTAAAGGTGAAGTCGCTTCTCACGATGAGCGATGGTATCACTTCAAATAACGTGTTTTTTATCGGAATATTGCTCCCGGCCATGAAATAAGCTGTGGGTGAGGCCTTGAACTGATATTTTTTCCTTATGCCTCCTTCTGTGCCCGTGCCGCCTGTTCCCGTGTCGATTGAGCCGCCCGTTTCGCTATCGTTTTCAAAAGATACCGTAGCTCCGTTAGCATGGAGCAGTGACAGACCGGCCCAAAATTTCTTATGAGTGTAGAACAGTCCCAGGCCAAGGTCGATGGCATTGCCTGAAACATCCCGACGTGGGATAGCCTCATCGTCAGGGTCATGAAAATCATCATCGTCAGGGATGTAGACTTCCGAGCCTTTGAATTGTTCGTTGAAAAAGCCTATCTGAAGAGCGGCGGTCAGTTCGCCTTTGAAGAGTTTGCGCTTATATCCAATCTGGGCGTTTACGGAAAGATTGCGGAAAAGACCCATGGACTCCTGCTGGACAACAAGTCCCGTGCCGAAACGCTGCTTACCGAAAAGCCTGAATGGCATGTCGGCGGCAAGCACGAATGATTTCGGAGCGTTGTCGATGCCCACCCACTGCATACGACCCGCGCCCCGCAAGCGGATGTTATCGGTGTCGCCCACTGCCCCGGGATTATAATAGGTAGGAAGCGCCCAATACTGCGTCAGGAGCGCGTCGCCCTGGGCACGCGATTCTACAGGCATCAGAATGGCGGCAATAAGCGATAGCAGAAGAATGGTATATATCGAGCTGTGTCTGCGCAATGTCATTCGAAATAGAAAGTTAGGACAACCATACGGGAGACGGCCTTTTTAAGCGACTGGGTGATTTTAAACTTCTCAGGCTCCTCAAGGATATCGGTGCGTTCATGGTCAAGCACATCCGTCAGTCCGAAACAGAATTTTATCTCCGGGTTAAGTTTGAAATAAGGCAGATAGAAATCGCAACCGAAGCCGCAGGTAAGGTAAAAATCAGCCGGTTTGGTGCGTAGGTAGTCACCGGTTTTCTTTGTCACATTAATCGTCGGCATGACACCGACAGTCACATAAGGACGGGAGTTTCGGTAGCGCAAGCCGGAAAATTTCAAGTCAACGGGCAGCACTATCAAGGCCGATTTGAGATTCTGACGGAGTTCAGCGCCTGTATTGTACTCACGCATCTTGACATCGCGGTTGCCGAAATACATACCGGGCGTGAAGCGGAGATTGAAATATGTGCCGAGACGATAGTCTATAAGTCCGTTGACGCAGAATCCAGGCTGGAAAGCGGGCTGCTCGACAAACCATTGCTCACCCGACTCAGTAGTGAATCCATTATGGGTGAATGTCAAATCCTGAGTATGGAGCCCGACAGAAAAACCGAGATGCCAGCGACGCAAATCAGCATAAGGACGGTTCATCAGCTTGTCGTTGAGATTCTGACAGGACACATAGCCACGACCTCCAATCAAGGCCACGGCAACAAGCAAAAGCACACGCAAGGATATGACAAAGCGATGGTTCATCACCTTAGATAACGAACCATCGCTTCCGTTTATTGTCCCTTTCAGCCTATTTAACTGTCAAGGTGAAAAAATCAAATCGACATTGAAATCATTATACTTCTCAGTCCGTGACGTGGAGGAGGAAGTAGTTTTTCTTGCCGCGCTGGACGAGGATATATTTGTCGTTGAGGAGCATTTCGGGGCCGGCGGCAGCGTAAGCATCGGAAATCTTCTCCTTATTAATGGAAACTCCACCACCCTGCACCATCTTGCGCATCTCACCCTTGGAGGGGAAGACTGGCGCAATGTCGGTCAGAAGGTCAGCAAGCTTGACACCTTCATTAATAGCGCTGCGCGGAACCTCAAACTGAGGCACACCTTCCATGACTGCAAGAAGCGTGGCCTCGTCAATCTTACGGAGCGTCTCCCCCGCATGGTTGCTGAACAGAATCTGAGAGGCCTCGACCGCAGCTTCATAGTCCTCGGCAGAGTGTACCATTGTGGTAATCTCTTTTGCGAGACGCTTCTGAAGCGGGCGCAGACCCGGATTCTCAGCCTGCTCAGCCACAAGGGCCTCAATCTCCTCACGTGTCAGGGCCGTGAAAATCTTGATATATTTCTCGGCGTCGGCGTCGGAAACGTTAAGCCAGAACTGATAGAACTTATATGGGGAGGTATAGCGCGCATCGAGCCATACGTTCCCGCTCTCGGTCTTGCCGAACTTGCCGCCATCGGCTTTGGTAATGAGGGGACAGGTAAGAGCATAGGCCTCGCCTCCGACGGTACGGCGAATCAACTCCGTACCGGTAGTGATGTTGCCCCACTGGTCGGAACCTCCCAGCTGCAGGCGGCAGTTTTTCTCCTTATAGAGGTGAAGGAAGTCATAGCCCTGACATAGTTGATAGGAAAACTCGGTGAACGACATACCTTGTTGCGATTCGCCGCTGAGACGTTTCTTCACAGAGTCCTTGGCCATCATATAATTGACGGTGATATGCTTGCCGACATCGCGGATGAAATCGAGGAATGAGAAGTTTTTCATCCAGTCATAGTTGTTGACCATCTCGGCTGCATTGGGAGCGTCGGAATCGAAGTCAAGGAACTTCGCAAGCTGCTTCTTGATGCACTCCTGATTGTGGCGTAGGGTCTCCTCATCGAGAAGTTTACGCTCCTGACTTTTCATCGACGGGTCGCCAATCATGCCTGTGGCACCTCCTACAAGGGCGATGGGTTTATGCCCCGCACGCTGAAAGTGACGGAGCATCATGACTCCTACAAGATGGCCTATATGGAGGGAATCGGCTGTCGGGTCGATACCGAGGTAAGCCGTGGTCATTTCTTTCTTAAGCTGCTCATCAGTGCCGGGCATCATCTGATGAATCATGCCGCGCCATGTGAGTTCTTCTATAAAATCCATTTCTTTGAAAACAATCTGTGTTTGACGGCCAAGGAGAGGATTCAGACCGTATATTTAGTTAATTATGAAATATTCAAGACAGCGATGCAAGGGTCTCCGCTATGCGCTTCATGGCTTCGCGTAGATTCTCGTCGGAAGTGGCATAGCTCAGGCGGATATACCCCTCCATGCCGAAAGCGCCTCCATCGACAGTAGCCACATGACCCTTCTCAAGGAGATACATAGCAAGGTCAGCAGACGAGGCAATCTTTGCTCCCTCGGGGGTGGATTTGCCGATATAGGCGCTTACTTCCGGGAAAAGATAGAACGCGCCCTGCGGACGGTTCACTTTCAGCCCGGGAATCTTTGAAGCCAAGTCGACAACCAGGTCACGGCGACGTTCAAAAGCCTTGTTCATCTCCGCGATGCAATCCTGCGGGCCGGTATAGGCAGCCTCGGCAGCCTTCTGCGCGATAGAGGACGCGTTTGAAGTATACTGACCCTGAAGTTTGGCCACAGCTTTGGCGAGCCATTGCGGAGCCGCGCAATAACCTATACGCCAACCGGTCATGGCATAGGCTTTCGAAACGCCATTGATAATTATCGTGCGGTCGGCAATCTCAGGGAAGGATGCCATAGAGGTGAAAGAACCCGTGAAGTTTATATGCTCATAAATCTCGTCGGCGAGCACCATTATGTCGGGATACTTGGCAAGCACCTTGACCAAAGCTTCAAGTTCCTCACGCGAATAGATACTACCTGTAGGATTTGACGGAGAACAGAGCAGAAGCATGCGTGTGGCAGGAGTGATAGCCGCCTCAAGTTGGGCAGGGGTCATTTTGAAATCCTGAGTGATATCTGCATGGACTTCCACCGTTGTCCCTCCGGCAAGCTTGACCATCTCCACATAGCTGACCCATGCAGGCATGGGGATAATCACCTCGTCACCGGGATTGATTGTAGCGAGAATAACGTTGCAGAGAGCCTGCTTCGCGCCATTTGACACCACTATCTGCTCAGGGGCATAGCTGACACCATTTTCTTTCGACAGTTTCTCCGACACAGCCTTGCGGAGCGACATATAGCCCGGTACAGGAGTATAAAAAGTGAAATTTTCGTCAATAGCTCGCTTGGCTGCCTCCTTGATATGAAGAGGAGTCTCGAAGTCGGGCTCTCCGACCGAGAGATTAATCACATCGACACCCTGAGCCTTGAGCTCATTGCTTTTTTGCGACATGGCCAATGTGGCCGAAGGAGCCAGGGCCTGCACACGGTCTGAAATATGGGTCATACTTTGGTTAAGTTTATGGTTTTGAGTTTACTTTCTGTCATGAAAATCAGCCAATGTTTCAGGGCCAAGTTCTAATTCAGGTCGAGCTTTTCCGAAAAATCCAAGGCTTTTTATCGTTTGCAAATTTAAGGAATATTATCCGATTTTCATAACAAGGCTGTGATTTCCTTAAATGCATAGGAACGCAGTTCCTCTACCGGCGAACCGATGGAGCGAATGGAGAGTGTGATGATTCCGTCAGGAGCCACGGAGACAATACACGCCTCGATGCGTTCGCCACGCAGATTGTCCATGTAAGGATAGTAAGCGTCACTGCGCCAAAGAGTGTTGAAATATCTGTCAGACAATTCCGAAACCGCAGCTGAATCATCGCTCATGACGGCTGAACAGGCGGCATCAACCTCCGAAAGAATTCCACGGGCAAATTCCCCTGTGAGACATTCGACATCAAATTCATGGCCCATTAATTGCATCATTGACACCGGATTTGGCGCATCGGAAAAGAATTCCCGCTGATTGACATTTATCCCCACCCCGGCGATAGAGTGGAGAATCGACTTTGATGTTATTACGTTTTCAATGAGTATCCCGCAAATCTTTCCGTCTCCGACATAGATATCGTTAGGCCATTTAACACTTACCTTATGGCCGGGCAGATAGCGACGCAACACATTTACGATACCCATCGAAACCGCCTGCGAAATGACAAACTGTCGCGACGGAGCAATTCCTTCGGGACGCAGAAGGAGCGACATCGTTATGTTCATGCCCGGAGCCGCCTCCCATGAATTACCGCGCTGTCCGCGCCCGGCGGTCTGGGAACGCGCCGTAACCACGGTCGCATGAGGACAATCGCGGGCAATCGATGCAAGATAGGAACTCGTCGACTGAGTATCCTCAAGTCGTATAAAATTCATCGCTCAGTCAGGAGTGTTCACTGTAAGACGGCGTGAACCATCAGGGAGCACATCTATTTTCACTCTCACGGTGTCGTCAGGAAGTATATCGTCGATACGGTCAGGCCATTCAATCAGGCAAAGGGCACCGGAATCGAGATAATCCTCAATGCCTATGTCGAAAGCCTGCTCGAGGTTCTCTATGCGGTAAAGGTCAAAATGATAAATCAATTCGGCAGTAGTGTCCGAGCGGTATTCATTGATGATTGAAAATGTAGGAGAGCCTGTAGGGTCGTCCTCCACACCGAGTGCGCGACAAAGGGCGTTGATGAATGTAGTCTTCCCCGCACCCATCTCTCCGTCGAAGGCATAGACTGTGTAATCATCCATCAATTCAAGAAATTCGTTGGCAGCCTCAGGGAGAGCTTCAGTCGAAGGTATCAAAATTTCCTTAATCATAAATAACTCTTATTAAATGACTTATTAATCCGAGTGATAATTCAGTAAAAACAAATGGTTATTTTGCCGTAAGGGTTATTAGCGGCACAAGCATCTCTTCAGGAGAGATGCCTCCGTGCTGGAAAGTGCCATCATAATATTGCACATAATAATTGTAGTTGTTGGGATAGGCAAAGAAATCCCGACCGGTAGCAAATATATATGTCGACGACACATTCGGGGTCGGCAGTCCGAGCTTTGAAGGCTGTTTCACCTCATAGACCTGCTTGGGATTGTAGGACAGATTCTTCCCGATTTTGTAGCGGAGATTCGTATTAGTGTTCTTGTCTCCGACCACTTTCACGGGGTTATCAACCCTTACGGTACCGTGGTCTGTAGTAAGCACAATCTTATAGCCCTTCTCAGCGATACGCCTGAAGATTTCAATCGCCGACGAATGGCGGAACCACGACTCGGAAAGCGAACGGTAGGCCGCGTTTGACGATGCAAGTTCCCGAATCATCCTTGATTCAGTACGGGCATGAGACAGCATGTCTATGAAATTAAACACAATCACATTCAAATCATTGCTGAGAAGATTTGAAAATTCCCTCAATAATTTATCCCCGGCAGCCGAATCGTTGATTTTTGTGTAGGAAAACTTGCATTTGCGGCGATAACGCTCAAACTGTGTGGATATCAATGGAGATTCGTTAAGGTTTTTCCCCTCAGGGGAGTCCTCGTCTACCCATAGATCAGGGAACATACGTTCGATATCGACAGGCATCAATCCCGAGAAAATGGCATTACGGGCATATTGGGTAGCCGTAGGGAGGATGGAGCAGTACAGTTCCTCACGGAAATTGAAATTTTCGGCAAGGAGCGGTTTTATCGCCGCCCACTGGTCAAGGCGGAAATTATCAATCAATATGAAAAACACCTTCTCGCCCGCATCGAGCAACGGGAAGATACGTGACTTGAATATGTCGGGCGACATCAACGGCCTCCCCGGTGACGATGGGTCGGCAATCCATCCGGCATAATTGGCCTTTACGAATTTAGCAAAAGCCGTACCGGCATCCTTTCGCTGCATGTCGAGCAGCTCATCCATCTGTGTTTCAGCAGCAGAGAGCTGCATTTCCCAATGGACAAGAAGCCTGTAGAGTTCCATCCAGTCAGCCATAGTTGAGGCTGAATCGATGTTTGACGATATCTTTGAGAACTCCTGACGGTAGTCGCTGCCGGTCTGCGACGAAACGAGCTGTTCGGAATGGAGATTTTTCTTTATCGACAGCAAAATCTGCTTCGGATTCACCGGCTTTATCAAATAGTCGGCAATCTTATTGCCCACGGCCTGGTCCATAATGTTTTCTTCCTCACTCTTGGTAATCATTATGACCGGGATATGGGGTGCGGTAAGCTTGATTCGCTGCAAGGTTTCAAGTCCGGTAAGACCGGGCATATTCTCGTCGAGGATTATCAGGTCGAAGTCCTGCCCGGCAACGAGTTCAAGAGCGTCGGCGCCGCTGCAGGCAGTGACCACATCGTAGCCCTTGCCTTTGAGAAACATTATATGAGGTTTGAGAAGGTCGATTTCATCATCGGCCCATAATATAGTGGAGGCCATGGTTGATTTTGCTTTACTATATATTAATGTGGAAACAGTCAGGATGTTCAGTTACCGCTCACTCCTCATCGCCTTCCGAACCTATCGGATAGTCAGGCAGACTCGGAGTCTGGGGCTGTGGTTTGGGTGTTGACGGCTGTGGAGTTGACGGCTTTTTCGGAGCTTGTGGGACAGAATCCTCATTTCCGTCTTCGTCCTCATCGGGAAGTTCGATAGAATTGGACGGAGGATTGGCATACATCTCCTCAGGAGCGGGATATTCATCTGGAGGCAATACCGACTCATGGGTTTCACGCACACTCTCCTCGCCGATAAAGCGGAAATAGTCGTCGAATGAGCCACCACCCTGCAGAAGTTTTTCAAAATTACTCTTACTTATCTGTACAGGGCGCACTCCGGCTGGGATAATGACCCCGTTGTCCTGGGCAAGGAGCGACCGATAGTGGTTAAGCTCCGCTTCATTCTGGAAACCTTTAATCAAAAGCAGTCCGAGCTGACCGAAGTTCATCACTTCAAGGTCAAAATCCCTGACGACATAGGTAGAGAAATTATGGCGAGCAACGTCGAACAGCAACTGATTGGGAGATATATTCTCCGTAGAGAAAAGAAGCACAAGATAGTGAGGCTCTTCCGGAGATAGCGTGAAATCTATCTCTGCGCCCTCTCCGGTTGCGGTCGAATCATTGGTAAGACGTATATCCCAAAGCATGCTCCTCATATTTGACCCGCCACTCCTCAGCTTGCGACCCTGGGCCATACCCTTGAGGTAAGCCGAGGCCATCGGTGTCACATCCGTTTCAGGATAGCGTTCGAGGAGTTCTTTCAGAGTGTTGTTGAATTCATCCGGACGGTTCTCAGTGACATAGGCCAGCGCATGGAGAAACATGAACTTCGGCATCAAGGGCGACAGCGGGTAGTCACGAGTCATGCTCTCATAGGCGGAATGTACCGCATTGTTGCGGTCAGCCAGATAATCGGCATAGGCCTGCTCATACAGCGACTCCTGACGGGCATACATGTTACGGAGATTGTCAATATAGCGAGGGTCAGCCATCGCCTTGGCATACTTCGACTCCGGGAATTCCGAAAGTATCAGCTGACGGTAACGTTCAGCCTCAACCGGGCGGTCAAGCCTGATGTTCATCATATATTCATTATAATATATATCGAGGCGATATACATTCTCGGGATAGCGGGTCATTAAGCGCTGCCATTCACCGTGAGCGGCACCGAAGTCCTCGAGTTTGTCCTTCAGTATAAGACCCGAATTATAAAGTCCTTCGCGAATCACATCTTCAGCCGTAGTCTTTTCCACGTCGGTCATTGGGATTTGCTTGAGATAATATTCCCTGTAATGCGGGTCATTGGCTTTCGAAGCCTCCTTCTCATCGACATTTTCCGATGATTCCTCTCCTCCATCATCTCCCTCATGCTCATCATCCTCATCCTCGTCTCCCGAACCGAAATCGTCGAGGCTGAACGAGGCCTTATTGCGACGGCGCCAGTCATTTTCCAGTTTTCGCGAGCCCCACCGCTTCTGGAAATCCGTACGTCCGGCATTACGGGTCGCGGTATTATAGAAATACCATGACTTATCGGCATTAAGCGTGAACGACGAGGGCGCCTGGGCTCCAGACGTATTCAGATTGGAGCCGGCCGACTCCTGCTGGGCGAGATATTCCTCCCGCTTGGCCGCGTCCGCCTCCTCCTTCTCTTTTTTCTTCAAATCGGAGATAATCTTATCAATCACGGCAAGACGCTGCTCCTCCGGCATTGCCGACAGCCGCAGGAGTGAGTCGTTGAGAGTCACATTCTGTGAATAGACCGCAAGCTCGTCGAGCACGTCCGAGCGGCGTTTTATCGTGGCTATGTCTGGGTAATTATCAGGGAGCAAAGGCACAGCCTCGGCATAGCATGGCTGCGCGAGGTCATAACGGTGACGGTCGAAATACAACCCACCGAGCGTCACCTGCGATATAGCCTTGTCGATTCCCGAACGCGTTGATTTCTCTGCCGCGAGAACATAGTTTGCAATCGCGTTTGCCGTGTCACGGCGCGAAAGGTAGAGATTGCCTATGGCATAATAAATCTGGTCGAGATATTCCTTGTTGCGGTCATAGCGGGTCATTCGTTTGAGAGCCTTTACCTCTGGGGTGATGTCGGCCCCCTGGAAGACCCCGCTCTGCTTGATGCGGGCATTGAACTTGGTACGGTATGATGCACCCGACGATGAACCGGCCTTCTTATATGCCTCATAGGCGGCGACGTTATCGCCCTCCGCGCCGTAAAGCTGCCCGAGAAGGAAATTCAGACGTGTTTTCTGCGGCCCACGCGCATAACCGACCGCCTCCTTCAGCATCGGGATAGCTTTCGCATAGTCGCGGGAGCGGACATAGAAATCGGCAAAGGTAAAATAGTATAGTTCCTTTATGCGTCTTGATGTCAGCTCCTCCTGTTTTATGCGGGTCAATAATGTCTCAGCCTCAAAAAGCCAATCCATCGCACAATAGCTCCTCGCCTGCCACAGTTTCGCTTCGGTGACAGTGTTGGGAAGCCATGTAAAATGTTTCGCGATATAATAGAAAGTCGATGCAGCCCCGAGGAAATCGCCGTTGAAATATTGGCTCTTGCCCATCAGCATCCAGGCATTGTGAAGGAAGGGATTATACTCGTCGCGTTTAAGCCACTTCTTGTATTCGGGGTCTTTGCTGTGGCCCGGTTTGCGTTTAGGACGCTTCTTTATGCTGTGGAGCTGAATCGCCTTTTGTGCTTTCTCTATCGAACGGGTGAAAGATCCGGAAGGCTGCGGAGCCTTGGGGTCGGAATAGGCTTCGGCAGGATGCATGAAAAGCTCACGGGAATAGTCGTCCTCATAGGCCCGCTCCATCTCCTTAAGTGTCTCTTTGTAGTGCTGGTCACCATTGAAATAGACATTATAGCGGGTGATGAAAGCCTGATAATTGCGGGAAGCCGCCGTGTTTTTCTTTGTCGAACACGACGCTACGGCCACGGCAAGAGCCATGACCATCATTGCCGGTAGCCACCGGCGCCACCGGATTGAAGAGAATCTAAATATAAATCCCATTTAGTTTAGTAAACGCTCCTACGCGCGCGTTTATTATATCACGCACAGGCATAAAAAAATTGTCCGCTGCCCCTTTCAAGCAAGGAGCAACAGGACTAAAGCCAAAAGGCGTCTTTAAAACAGTCTCATGTCCTTTAGCGGACGGGAAGACTGTTCCTTTCCAATAATGTAGAGATTATATCATACTTACACTACACCATCGCAAGCACTTCGCGACCGCCGTCACAGCGTAGCTAATGCTCAGTTGCCTTTTTTCCTTAGTCGAATTATAATTGGTAAAATTTTGATCAGTCCAAGGATTGCAACTATTGTGGTGTTTCTTTTCACGTGCAAAATTATAAAGAATTCATCCCTCGACAAAATATTTTTTCTTTATTAAGCATTTTTAACCATAATGATTGAACTTTTAGGAGATTACCCAAATGGCTGAACAGCAATTTTCAGACACATTATAGCTATATTTTTGACTTCTACTCAATATTTTCGTATTTTTGTCTCACATAATTGGCTTCGCCACCGCGAACCGGACCCAGTCCGACTTCCGCTATTATGTTTCATCGAAAATTCTTCGTATTTTTGCAGCCATAACCCACAATGAACAATTTGACAATGAAAAATATAATCCTCTTCGACCCGGAAGAAGCGAGGGCTGATTTACTACCCTTGACTTTCACCCGCCCCGTGGCCCTTATCCGCCATGGCATCACTACAATCGCCGAAAAGTGGCAACGCGCAATCCCCGGCACCTACTCATATGCGACCCAGGACTATCTCGCGATGAAATACTCTATGATTGAAGCGCCCGACGGCGACAATCTTTTCATCGCCGGCAATCTACACCCTGACCGGGAACTCGTGGAAGCCATTCTTTCCCTTGAATGTGGCGAAGCCCTGACGATTGAAGGAAAAATCATTGCCCGCAGAGGCAACGGGGCGCCCGACGTATTAAAGGAATATCCGGGCTCTCCACTAATCATCAATAAGGTATGGGATATTTTCATGCTGAATGATGAAGCATTGAAGCGCGACTTCACCGCTCTCACTGAAGGTCGCCGGTCCAAGCCTCTCAGCGACAGCTGCCGTCTCATTGGCGACCCTTCGATGCTATTCATCGAGGAAGGGGCCACTGTCGAGGGCGCGATTATCAACGTAACAAAAGGCCCGGTCTACGTAGGCCGCGACGCTGAAATCATGGAAGGAGCCTGCCTGCGTGGGCCGATTGCCCTCTGCGAACACGCGGTGGTCAACATGGGCGGAAAGATATATGGAGCCACGACGCTCGGCCCCTATTGCAAGGTAGGCGGAGAGCTCAACAATGTGGTCATGACCGGCTATTCCAACAAGGCCCACGACGGATTCCTTGGAAATGCCGTAATCGGCGAATGGTGCAATCTCGGAGCAGGATGCACCGCCTCAAACTTGAAGAACACCTATGCACCCGTGCGCGTATGGAGCTTCGCCGAATCAAGCTTTGTCAAGACTGACCTGCAGTTCTGCGGACTGATCATGGGCGACCATTCCAAAGCAGGAATCAACACCATGTTCAATACGGCCACCGTAGTAGGCGTAGGCGTCAACTTCTACGGCGCAGGCTTCCCCCGCACCTTTATCCCCTCGTTCACCGAAGGTTCGACCCTCGGCATGAAACCCGTGATTATGGACCGCTTCTTCGACACCGCATCGCGCATGATGGCGCGTCGCCATAAAGAGCTGACCCCGATTGACAAGGAAATCTTCATCAACATCAACGAGCAATTTCTCGGCGTAAGAAACTAACCCCCGACAACGCTATGCCACAAGTATCAGAACGCGGCACTCTAATGCCCGCCTCCCCTATCCGACGACTTTCCCCCCTTGCGACCGACGCAAAGGCCCGTGGAATCAAGGTCTATCACCTCAACATCGGCCAGCCCGATGTCCCGACTCCTCCCGAAGGGCTCGAAGTGTTGAAGCACATTGACCGCAAGGTGTTGGAGTACAGTCCTTCTGCCGGCTTGCAATCCCTGCGCGAGAAACTAAAGGAATATTACCACCGTTTCAACATCGAAGTCGATGTCGACGATATCATCGTGACTACCGGCGGCTCGGAGGCGGTGCTCTTCGCGTTCATGGCATGCCTTGACCCGGGCGATGAAATTATTGTACCGGAGCCCGCCTATGCCAACTATATGGCCTTCGCGATTTCAGCGGGAGCCAAGATTGTGACCGTGCCCTCAAGCATAGACCAGGGATTCGCCCTCCCGCCAGTGGAGGAATTCGAAAAACTAATCACACCGCGCACCAAAGGCATCCTCATCTGCAACCCCAACAATCCGACGGGTTATCTCTATACGATGAAGGAAATGCTCCAGATCCGTGACCTCGTAAAAAAGTATGACCTCTTCCTCTTCTCCGACGAGGTCTACCGCGAATTCTGCTACACAGGGGCTCCTTACATCTCGGCCTTCCACCTCCCCGGCATAGAGGAGCAGGTGGTGCTGGTCGACTCCGTGTCCAAGCGCTACAATGAGTGCGGCATACGCGTCGGAGCTCTCATCACCAAGCATCCGCAGCTCAAGACCAATGTGATGAAGTTCTGCCAGGCACGTCTAAGCCCCCCTCTGCTCGGACAGATAGTCGCCGAGGCCTCCATTGACACATCTCCGGAATACATGCTCGCCACATATAATGAATATGTAGAACGCAGGAAGTTCCTTATCGACGAGCTCAACAAGATACCGGGATGCTACACCCCCATACCGATGGGTGCCTTCTATACAGTGGTGAAGCTCCCTGTCGACGACGCGGATAAATTCTGCCAGTGGTGTCTGCGCGACTTCAATCTCGACGGCGAGACCGTGTTCATGGCTCCGGCATCAGGTTTCTACACCACCCCGGGCATGGGCAAGGATGAAGTGCGCATGGCCTATGTGCTTGAAAAGAGCGAACTCGCCAAAGCCATGAAAGTCCTCGCCGCAGCCCTTAAAGCCTATCCCGGACGCACGATTTAACCCCGACTCAAAACTCCACACTTAAAACTTTACACTTAAATAAAATGGTCCGTAAGGATTTTGAGATAATGGCCCCCGTAGGGAGCTACGAATCGCTCCATGCCGCCATCGAAGCCGGAGCTGACGCCATCTACTTCGGCGTCGAAGGACTCAACATGCGCTCCCGCTCATCGGTAAACTTCACTCTCGACGACCTGCGCAACATCGCGTCAATCTGCGACAGCGCGGGGGTCAAAACCTACCTGACGGTAAATACCATCATCTACGACTCTGAACTGGAGAAATGCCACTCCGTAATCGACGCCGTAAAGGAGAGCGGAATCTCCGCTATAATCGCAAGTGACATCGCAGCCATCACCTACGCGCGCAGCATAGGTGTGGAGGTGCACATATCCACCCAACTCAACGTCACGAATATTGACGCCGTACGCTTCTTCTCGCAGTTTGCCGACGTAATGGTGCTCGCACGCGAGCTGAACCTCGACCAGGTAAAGGCCATTTCCGATGCGATTGACAAAGAGGACATCCGCGGGCCAAAAGGAGAACGTGTGCGCATAGAGATGTTCTGTCACGGAGCCTTATGCATGGCTGTCTCAGGGAAATGCTATCTGAGCCTTCATGAGATGAACTCCAGCGCCAACCGGGGGGCCTGCACTCAGATATGCCGCCGGGGCTATACTGTCACCGACCGTGAGACCGGCGACCAGCTCGACATCGAGAACAAATATATCATGTCGCCAAAGGACCTGAAGACCATCCACTTCCTCAACAAGATGATTGACGCAGGCGTCCGTGTATTCAAAATCGAGGGGCGCGCACGCGGGCCGGAGTATGTCAAGATTGCTGTCAGGGCCTATTCCGAGGCAATCGATGCAATCTGCCGTGGAGAGTATAACGAAGAACGCATAGCCAATTGGGACAAGGAACTTTCAAAAATTTTCAACCGTGGATTCTGGGACGGCTACTACCTCGGCCAACGACTCGGGGAATGGTCGGCAAAATACGGTTCCTCTGCCACGAAAGTCAAACGCTACGTCGCCAAGGGTGTCCGCTACTTCCCGAAACTCGGCGTTGGAGAATTCATAATGGAAGCCGGAGAGCTCCATGTCGGCGATGAGGTGGTGATTACAGGCACTGACACCGGGGCAATCATTCTTACGGTCGAAGAGCTGCGCCTTGAATATGACCCTGTCCCTGTAGTCCGCAAAGGCGACAGTTTCTCCCTCAAAGTCCCCCGCAAGATCCGTCCATCCGACCGCCTCTACCTCTGGGAAGACACCACAAAATGACGGCCTCATTAATCCTACGCTGAACGCGAATCCCGGATTATAAATTTAAAGAAACCAAATCATTGCCATGAAAAAGATAGTTCTGCTGCTGTTTATATTATGCGTTAATTATGCGACATTACACGCCATCGGGAAAACCGATCTCAAGCTATGCTATGACCGTCCTGCCGATTTTTGGGTTGAGGCCCTGCCTCTCGGCAATGGCCGTCTCGGCGCCATGGTCTACGGCGGTCTCGTCCGCGACACAATCCAGCTAAACGAGGACACTTTCTGGTCTGGAAGTCCATACAACAACTATAATCCGAACGCCAAAGAGGAACTTCAACAAATACGCGACTGTATCAACGAAGGGCGCTATGCCGAAGCTCAGCAACTTGCGATGGCCAACATCACAGCTGACAGGGAAGTGACCGCCCACGGTATGATTTATGAATCCCTCGGCAACCTGCTCCTCGACTTCCCCTCCCTACATTCCGACGCCAAAGCCTACAGTCGTGAGCTTGACCTCAGCAACGCCGTAGCCCGCATTAGCTATAAAGTCGGAGAGACCACATTCACCCGTGAAATCTTTACCTCTCTCACCGACAATCTCATTATCATCCGCCTTTCAGCTTCAAAAAAAGGAGAAATCACATTTAAGGCCTCCTTTGCCGGGCCGCAGAAAGAAAATCGCGTCCGCGCCAATGCAGAAATCGTAAAAGGTACTGACAATCTTCTCCGCGTCAACAGTTTTCCCGGGAAAGATAAGGAAGAGAATATCCCCAACCTGCTCCACGCCACGACATTCATAAAGATTATTGCCGACGGCGGCCACCAAAAGGCCGACCGCAAGAACGCAACCCTGTCAGTCAAAAATGCCGACAGTGCAATCATCCTTATATCTTCCGCCACAAATTTCGAGAACTATAAGGATATTTCCGGCGATGCCGACGCCAAGGCCATGGCTATTCTTGAAAAATTCAACAAGGACTACGACCAAGCCAAAGCAGACCACTCGTCGAGATATGCCTCGCAATTTGACCGTGTGTCGCTTAACCTCGGCAGCAATCCTGCGCAGGAGGTCAAGCCTACCGACGTGCGCATTGCAGAATTTTCCACCACTGACGACCCCGGTCTCGCTTCCCTTTATTTCCAGTTCGGACGCTATCTGCTCATATGCTCCTCCCAGCCGGGCACACAGCCTGCAAACCTTCAGGGCATATGGAATCCCGATGCCGGACAATATCCCGCATGGGACAGCAAGTATACAACCAACATCAACGTCGAGATGAACTATTGGCCTGCCGAAGTCACGAACCTCAGCGAATGTCACGACCCATTCCTCCAGCTCATCAAAGACGTGAGCGAAACCGGACGTGAATCAGCCGAAAAAATGTATGATTGCAGGGGATGGACACTCCACCACAACACTGACCTCTGGCGCTCCACCGGTTCTGTCGACAACGCCGCATGCAGCATATGGCCGACATGCAACGCCTGGTTTGCATCCCATCTGTGGGAACGTTACCTTTTCAGCGGCGACCGGGAATATCTCACCGAGGTCTATCCTATCCTCAAAAGCGCCAGCGAATTTTACCAAGATTTTCTTATCACTGACCCGGCCACTGGCTATAAAGTGGTTTCCCCTTCAAACTCCCCGGAAAACCATCCGGGAATCGGTTCCTATACGGATGCCGACGGTAAAAAGAGAAGTCTCGCCGTGTTCAGTGGCGTCACCATGGATAATCAGATGATTTACGACCTGCTGACAAATACTTCGCAAGCCGCACGCACGCTCGGGATAGACGGAGACTTCGCCTCATCGCTTGACTCACTGAAAATGCAACTCCCTCCCAACCATATCGGCCAGTATGGCCAGCTTCAGGAATGGCTTCAGGACTGGGACCGCGAGAAGAGCGGTCACCGTCATGTCTCCCATCTTTGGGGACTCTTCCCGGGTAACCAGATTTCGCCCTACACTAATCCACAGCTCTTCCAGGCAGCGAAAAAGTCGCTCATAGGCCGTGGCGACGCAAGCCGCGGATGGTCAATGGGATGGAAAGTCTGCCTGTGGGCGCGCCTGCTCGACGGGAACCATGCCATGACTCTCATCCGCAACCAGCTCAAACTGATGGATCCTAACGTGACAATAAAAAGCCCCGACGGAGGAACCTACGCCAACATGTTCGATGCCCATCCTCCATTTCAGATTGACGGAAACTTCGGATGCACCGCAGGAATCGCAGAAATGCTCGTGCAGAGCCACGACGGAGCCATCCATCTCCTCCCCGCCCTTCCCGACGCATGGCCCGAAGGTAGCGTGCAGGGCCTCCGCTGCCGTGGAGGGTTCGAAATCACGGATATGAAATGGGCTGACGGTAAACTGAAATCCGTCACAATCAAATCAAATCTCGGAGGCAACCTACGCTTGCGCGCAGACATTCCTCTGACCGAAGCGGCTGTTGCATCGGGCGACACCGACGGTTCTGCCTGTGTGAGTCTGCAAGAAGCTGTAGGAGCCAACCCCAATCCCCTTAACAGCATCTACGAAATCCCTGCCCCTGTGATTAAAGACCCCGCCAAAATCCCCGCGCTCGACCTCCCCGCCACCTACCTCTACGACCTACCCACCCAGCCGGGCATATCCTACACGATAACCGCATTGATGTAGCTACATATCAATTTAGAATCAGAGGGCGTTTGACTGAAATCGACAAACGCCCTCTAATCATACTATTTTATCCTCACGGTTATATTACTCAGCGGCTTGCGTGAGCCTTATATTGAGCTTGTAATATCCCCCACCTATATCAATCTTGATAATGCGTGGGACGTTCGAACTGTTTTTTCAATTCTTTTCTCTATCATTCAGCAGCCTGCGTAAGGTTTATGTGAACATAACATGAGATAGCTCCAATTTCAATCCAGAACTCTCGAGGGCGCCCCAAATCGTTTTTATTCACTTTGACATTTATTATCTGTGGCGATTGACTAAAATCATAGCTGATTTCACCCCACTCGCCTTTAATGTCTGAATCTGTCAAATGAGGATTTCCGTCTGGAAATACAAATACTACGCCTTGTCCATCTGGATAGAACTCCGAATAATGACTGACAAATGCTATTTCTTCATATTTTTTATCGGGAATAATTGAAAATTCCAAACCCTCTGCCGGTATATCGCCAAACTTACTGAAATCACTGGGATAATCAGAAAACACTATTCCATGGTAATCACACTTAAGGGGTTCATATACCATATCGTAATACTCATCCCTACACGAAGACAAAAACAGGCAGCAAATTATAGAAGTTAAAAATAATATTTGCCTCATATCCAATCTTATAATTTCAAGTTAAACTACATTAATGCCTATCACTTGCGTATTCCGGTTATAGCCGTCAACTTATACTGGTAATTATTTTCAGACCCCTCATAGGACAAATCTTCGTCAGCCCTTGATGAAGCCTCACCATCCGGAAAAACGCAACCTTTTGATGCGTCAAAGGCACCTCCGAGATAATAGCCTTCTTCATCACGATTACCCCAACCCCAGTTACACATAATATACCACTCAGATTCGCTTGTCGTATCAAGGAGAAGACTGCTTTTATTATAAAGCCTGACTTCCCTTCTACGTTCCAATAACCCATGGGCAAGCCATTGATGGCCACCGCTATGTTCGGTTTTAACCTTAATGCCTAAAATTTTGGTCACTTTTTTGTAGCTATAACCCCCGATTAAAACACCGTAACCTTCTTTGAGATCCTGTACAACGCGATATGTCTGATAATTTATCAGAGTACCCGGCTGACTGTAGCCAAATGCCTGAAGTGTTCTTACGATATTTTCTGTTTTAGCCCCACTCACCTTTCAATAAGAAACATTTAAATTATTACTCAATCCCAATTGCTGCATTAGTCTTGCAATATTATCTTGACCAATAGGTGAGCACGCATAAGCCGTTGGATATTCAGTCATGGCATCCCAAGAAAAACCATATCCATTATATGATTCCGGATACCGATAAATTGCCATTAACTGAGCCACGGCTGTGGCAACACAGCCTGTAGCTGTCTCTTTCCCATCCTTTAAGGGACAATATTTATTATAAGGAAAATCCTGCCTCCATTTTACTGGGCAAAATCCATATCGTTTGTAGACTATATTTTCCCACTTTCCATAGGACTTATATGCCACTCCATCATCAACCATCATTGAATCAGGCAGTATTGGTTGCACTTTTTGAGGTTGCACCCTATCCTCATATAGATTTTCCATTCCTTCAAGAAACAAGGCGACACCGGGATTGTCAATCTCCTCATCCTCAGTCAGATTTCCACTTTCAGTTATGGCTATCAGTGAGGGGACGCGTTTGTCTCCCGACATAATAGCATAGCCTTGATTGTCTTCAAAGTTAAAGATATGTACAAGAGACGATACCGAGTCCCCGGAACGGGATAGTCTGTTTTTTACCGGGAGTGAAAATGAATTTTTTATGTTTCGGCTTTGACTCCGGGACGACTGCGCATCGATGTCCAAGAGGAGCGACTCCAAATCAGCCTGTGCTTCCCAAATCGACACTTCATTTTTTTCTTCCTCAGGAACATCTTGATTCTCTGACACAAGAATACCGTCCTCGTTAGTGCAGGAGATAAAAACAATCAAAGCCAACAATAGCCACTTAATTTTTCCGATGTAAGTACTCATGGTTTTTATATTATATCCTTGCTATAAGGTTAATTAATTTTCACAAAGTTAATATAAACTTTTTTTAAATTTATGCGAAAAAGCATCGAATATGCACAAATTCCATTGATTTTCCATCAAACTTTAGTTCATTGTGTACATTTTGTGCCCCGACTTCCTCTCTCCGTTGCATTTCGGGGAATTTTTTCGTATTTTTGCATAAACTACGAAAAGGCCTTGTCGCAAAAACCATAAGGCTATATTCCAACCGACTATCTCATGGCAGAAAACGAGGAAGATATTTTTAAAGAGACAGACACTCCGGCTGTGGACTACAGCGAGGACGATATAAAGACGCTTGACTGGAAAGAACATATCCGCAGGCGTCCCGGCATGTATATAGGCAAACTTGGCGATGGCTCAAACTACGACGACGGCATCTATGTGCTCATCAAGGAAGTGCTCGACAACGCCATTGACGAATACATGATGGGCTTCGGAAAGCAGATTACAGTCGACGTTGTCGACGGCACAGTCACTGTCCGCGACTTCGGACGCGGAGTCCCCCTCGGTAAACTCGTCGACGTCTCTTCCAAGATGAACACAGGAGGCAAATACGACTCAAAGGCCTTCAAAAAATCCGTGGGTCTCAACGGCGTCGGCATCAAGGCCGTCAATGCCCTTTCGACTGAATTCTTCATCTGCAGCGTGCGCGACGGGCAGATGAAAAGCGTCCTCTACCGCTGCGGCGACCTCGTCGAGGAGAGCGACATTCTTCCAACCGACGAGCCGAACGGCACACTCGTCCGCTTCACCCCCGACAGCAGCATCTTCCGCGACTACCGTTACAGCGACGACTTCATCATCCCGCTGATAAAGAACTACACCTTCCTCAACACAGGCCTCGCGATGGTGTTCAACGGCAAGCGCTATATCTCCCGCAACGGCCTTCTCGACCTTCTCCGCGACGCCATGACCTCAGAGCCGCTCTACCCGCCCATCCATCTCAAGGGCGACGACATAGAAGTGGCCATCACCCATGCCAATCAGCGTGGAGAGGAATACTATTCATTCGTCAACGGTCAGCACACCACCCAGGGAGGCACACATCTCACGGCCTTCAAGGAAGCCGTGTCGCGCACGATGAAGGAATATTTCAAACGCGACTTCGACTATTCCGACATACGCAACGGCATGATTGCAGCCGTGTCAATCAAAGTGGAGGAACCCGTTTTCGAATCGCAGACCAAAACCAAGCTCGGCAGCCGCGACATGGGACCGGAAGGCCCCACTGTGGCAAAATTCGTAGGAGACTTCATCAAGACCGAACTCGACAACTATCTCCACCGCAATACCGACATAGCCGACATAATCCTCAAGAAAGTACAGGAGAGCGAGCGTGACCGCAAGGCTATGGCCGGAATCACCAAACTTGCCCGCGAAAAGCAGAAGAAAGCCAATCTCCACAACAAGAAACTCCTCGACTGCCGAATCCACCTCAACGACCAACGGGGAAACGAGGAAAAGAAACTCGCCTCATCAATCTTCATAACCGAGGGCGATTCAGCAGCCGGCTCCATCACGAAGATACGCGACGTTGAGACACAGGCCGTGTTCTCCCTCCGTGGCAAGCCCAAGAACTCCTACGGCGTACCCGCCAAGATTCTCTATGAGAACGACGAGTTCAATCTCCTGCAGGCCGCGCTCAATATCGAGGAGGGAATTGACGGCCTGCGCTACAACAAGGTCATAATCGCGACCGATGCCGATGTCGACGGTATGCACATACGCCTGCTCCTGCTGACATTCTTCCTCCAGTTCTTCCCCGACATGATTAAGAAAGGACATCTCTACGTGCTCCAGACCCCTCTTTTCCGTGTCCGCAACCATAAGACATCAAAACGTGGCGCACGCAACGCCTCATCGCCTGCCGACGACACCTACTATTGCTATAGCGACGAGGAGCGCCTTGCCGCTATAGCCAAACTTGGCGATAATGCCGAGATCACCCGATTCAAAGGTCTCGGCGAAATCTCTCCTGAGGAGTTCAGGGGCTTCATCGGCCCCGACATGCGCCTCGACCGCGTGACCCTGCGCAAAGAGGATGCCGTGGCCGAGCTGCTTGAATTCTACATGGGAAAAAATACGATGGAACGACAGAACTTCATCATCGACAATCTTGTTGTTGAAGAAGACATAATTTGAGCGGAGCTCAAATTAGAGTTTTAAGTTTTATTCATCACAAATGAACACCATATTATTTCCGGGCTCATTCAACCCGTTCACTATCGGCCATCAGTCACTGGTCAGCCGTGTCCTGCCGCTCTTTGACCGTGTGGTGATCGCCATTGGCCATAATTCCGGCAAGCAGACTGAAGAGAGCCTTGAACAGCGCATCGAAGCCATACGAGCGCTCTATGCCCCGGAGCCTAAAATCAGAGTGATTTCCTACGAAGGCCTGACCATCGACGCCTGCCGCCGTGAAGGCGCACGATGGATGCTGCGTGGTGTGCGTACCACCGCAGATTTCGAATACGAACGCAATCTTGCCGACATTAACCGTCAGATTTCAGGCATAGAGACCCTTGTGCTCTTCACTCTCCCGGAATATGCGGCTATATCATCCTCAATGGTGCGCGAACTCAGCCATTACGGCTACGATGTGAACCCCTTCCTTCCCAAACCCGAAAAATAAGCATAAAAGACAAATGAAAAAGATCATCCTCAGCATACTGTCCGTCCTCTTAACTGTCACCGCCTTTTCACAGATTCCCGCTTTCACTCCCGAGCGCAAGCTCCGCTATGCCGAGCAGATAATCGAGTCGTTCTACGTCGATGAGGTTGATACCGCGAAAGTTGTCACGGAAGCAATCGTGGCCATGCTAAAGACGCTTGACCCCCATTCGACTTACAGCAGCCCCGACGAAACCCGCGCGCTCAACGAACCCCTCGACGGCAATTTTTCGGGAATAGGCATACGCTTCCAGATGGTCAACGACACACTCTATGTCATAGAGTCCGTGGCGGGAGGCCCGTCAGAACGCATCGGCATAATCCCCGGCGACCGCATCATTTCATGCAACGACACCGTGATTGCGGGAGTGAAGATGAAAAACAATGATATCATGCGTGTGCTCCGTGGTCCGAAAGGCACAGAAGCCCGACTCAAGGTAAAGCGCAAAGGCAGCGCAGCTCCCCTTGAATTCCGTGTGATTCGCGACGACATTCCAATCTACAGCGTGGAGACGGCCTATATGGTAAATGACTCCGTGGGCTATATCAACATCAGCCGCTTCGCCGAAACCACGACCGACGAGGTGAAGGATGCGATGAAAACCCTTAAAAAGAAAGGCATGCGCCACCTCATCCTCGACCTCGCTGACAACGGAGGAGGATACATGCGCCCGGCCACCGACATTTCCGACCTCTTCCTGCGGAAAGGCGACATGGTGGTCTACACCGAGTCACCCAAAAACGGAATGGCGGAATATATCACTGAAAAAGACGGGCCCTTCCTCGACGGACGCGTAGTCGTGATGGTCAACCAGTATTCGGCCTCCGCAAGCGAAATCCTTTCAGGAGCCATACAGGACAATGACCGTGGCGTCATTGTAGGACGGCGCACATTCGGCAAAGGACTCGTGCAGCGCCCCTTCCCATTCCCCGATGGTTCCATGATGCGTCTGACAGTGTCGCGCTACCACACTCCTTCCGGACGCTGCATCCAGAAACCATATGTGGCGGGCGACGACGAAAGCTATAACCTCGACATAATCAACCGCTATAATGCGGGAGAATATACCAATCCCGACAGCATCCATCACTTCCCTGATTCACTCCGCTTCTACACCAAGCGCCTTAACCGTCCCGTCTATGGCGGAGGTGGCATAATGCCCGACCGTTTCGTGGCAATTGACACCACCATGTATTCCACCTACTACCGCGACCTCGTGGCCAAGGGAGTTGTCAACAACTTCTGTGTCGATTATGTCGACTCTCACCGCGCCGAGCTTAAAAAACTCTATCCCGATGAAAATAAATTCATCGCCGGCTTCGACACCACTCCCGAATTCATGAAAGGCTTGATTGAACGAGGTGAAAAAGACGGTGTCCCCTTTAACGAGGAGCAGTATCAGCGTTCGCTCCCCATACTCAGCGCCATTGTCAAGGGGCTAATCGGGCGCGACATCTATGAGCAGTCGACCTATTCGCGAGTCGTGGCCCCCCTCGACCCGATATTCTCCACCGCCGTAGAAATAATCACCACCCCCGCCCTCTACGACTCCTACCTCCAACCCCAACCATAGGCGTTACGACAACAATATAATAAAAGTCAGAAGTTAAATAAATGTAATCCGTTTTGATTATTTGACCCTATGCGTTATATTTACAGACATTATTTTTACTTCTTACTTTATAATCCCAACTGACCATGGCTTACAAAATTGAGCAAATCGAGGGTATTGGCGAGGCTTATGCCAAGAAACTCGAAGCTGCCGGGGTGAAGACCACCGACGACCTTCTAAAGACTTGTGCCAACAAATCAGGCCGTGCAAAACTGGCTGAGGAAACCGGCATAACCGAAAAACTTATCCTGAAATGGACCAACCATGCCGACTTGTTCCGCATAAAGGGCGTCGCAGGGCAGTTCGCAGAACTCCTTGAGGCCGCAGGGGTAGACACCGTGAAGGAATTCCGCCACCGTGTGGCCGCCAACCTCCAGCCCAAACTCGTGGAAGTCAACGACGCAAAAAACCTATGCAACCGCGTGCCCTCTGTCACCGAAGTTGAAAAGATGATTGCCCAGGCTAAAGAACTCGAACCGATTATCACTTATTAGAGACAAGTTTAAATTTTATCGTAAATCTTAAACCAGTTTCTAAGTCCTGACATTCTAAAGAACTTTTTGTCCCCTGCAGGCACGGTCTGACCTATGGTAGGCCAACCGACTTGTAGGGGACAATTTTTATGCCTCATCCCTATCACGAGGTTTTCTCTATGAAACAATCCTAAGGCAGCTTAACGCCGGCTTAGAAGCTTACGCAATTTGCGTGCCTGATTCATGGCGAAGAGGAACAAGCGGTTTGGAGGCGAGACTATATCCGTGGCCATCGTTTCAGCCATGGTCATAGGCGGCTCAGTGCCAAACTGCCCCGGATAGAGGACTATAAGGTTATTGTTGGCAAAATATCTCTGCAGGAATTCAGGCACCGCGTCCATATCTCCGTCAAACGACACTGACGAGCGCCGGGCACTCACCACAATCAATAAATCATCGTCGTTGACATCGGTCGATTTCAACACAAAATCATCATAGCTGCTCACGTTGGAAAACGACATCCTGATTCCGAGACGGCTCTGACGGATTACGGTCTGAATCAAAGGCTTAGTATCATCGTCACACCAGAAATCAATCCTGCATCCCACCTGACGGCACAGATTGCCGACCGCCTGCACCCACCGACGGAATCCTGTCTCGAACTGCGCTTTCTTCGGGACGGCGACAAGGATGCGCGTCACCGTATTAATCGGGATGAAACAACGCGACATCACAATCATGCGGTTGGTGGAGCGCAGCAGCTGCTCCACCTTCTCCCCGAGGAAGGAATCAATGATTTTCGTGCGCCTGTGCAAGCCGATTATCACCTCCGTGATATCACGTTCCTCCATAGTGTTGAGCACACCGGTGATGAAGTTAAGGTCAAAGCGTTCGATAGGCGTAAGGCTCGTCTCCACCGCTGCGGCCGCCTTCTCGGCAACGTCGAGCGAATTGCGGCCTATAGCCTTCGACGAAGCGGAGTTGTCATTGCGGACATGGAGGGCATAAAGGTCGCCCGGCACGGACGAATCAGGGAAACGCATCGATAGCGCAAGGTCAACGATACCCGGAGCCGTAAGGGGATTTGATATCGCTATAAGCGTGCGGGGATGGGCCGTGGAATCCTCCTTCGCGCTCTCCTCCTCTTCCTGCTCCAGCAGCTGCACCTTCAGGCGCGAGGCCGCCCGCTCCGTTCCTAGTGAGGAGACCGTACAGGTCACAAGAATCATCACCACAGTCCCGTTGAGCACCGTCTCGTCAAAAAGATGCATCTCATAGCCAATCATCACTACCGCAAGGGCCACCGCCGTGTGAGCGTTCGAAAGCTGATACATTATCGAGCGGTCAATCGACGTGAGCTTATAGACCTTCTGCGTCACCAAGGCGGCAAGCCATTTCGAGGCCATCGCAACCGCACTCATGACGGCGGCAGTATAGAGCGTCGACCATCCCCCGAGCACCACATGGAGGTCTATGAGCATCCCGACTCCAATCAAAAAGTAAGGGATAAAAAGAGCATTGCCCACAAACTCCAGACGCCCCATAAGTATCGAACGCGCCGGAATGAAACGGTTAAGCACCAGGCCCGCGAAGAACGCGCCGAACACTCCCTCGATTCCTATCCACGAGGCAAGGGCCGCCGCTCCGAACACCGTGACCATCACATAGATGAACTGACTGATGCCGTCGCTGTAGTGTTGGAAGAAATAACGGGTCACACGCGGATATACATATGTCAGCCCGACGCAATATATGGTAAGATAGAAAAGTATTGGCAACAGCGAGCTTACGGAACCGTCGCGGTAGACGCCCAGCACCCCGGCAAGGACTATAAGAGAGCCGAGCACAGTCACAATCGTGCCCGCAATGGCAATAATGACCGCCGGTGACTTTGTGACCCCGAAGCGGGTGACTATAGGATAGGCTATCAGGGTATGTGCGGCAAACATCGATGCGAGAAGCGTAGCCTCGAGAATGTGCATACCCAAGGCTGTCATGGCCACAACGGAGCCTAAAAACAACGGTATTATAAAAGTGAAGATGCCGAAAGCCAAGCCCTTGCGCAGGTTCTTGCGCAGATGGTACATATCAATCTCTATACCCGCCAGAAACATGAGATAGAGGATGCCAACCTGGCCGAAGACCTCGAAGCTCATGTCGCGCGCCAGAAGATTGAAGCCATGGGGCCCCACAACAACACCCGCGATTATAAGCCCTATCACATGAGGAATCTTCAGACGGTTGAGAATCAGAGGCGTCAAAAGGATTATCGCCATCACGGTCAGGAAAATCGGGACGGGAGCAGTGATGATCGGCGCAGTGGCCGGTATGGCGAGTGACAGCAACATATCTCACCGCAAAATTAGCCAAAATACGCGAAATCTCGAAATTCTGAAGTGTGTTTAATGGCATCGGCCCGACAATTGCCGGCCTATATTTTAAGAGGCTTTTTAAGCTGCGACAAATTCTACGGTTACACATAACGCAAATATCATTTTTTTCACTCAAAACAACAATCCATGGGTGATTTTAAGAAACTGTTTAAAATTTTATCGTGAATTTTTACAACTGGATTTCGGAGAGGTTTTTGCCATGCAAAGACAGGAGTGTAGCGAGCTACATGACTGCTTAAAAGGGCAAAACAGTCATAGAAAACATTTTTGACTATGGCCGAAAATATTTTAATCATCAGCCAAACTTTCGACAACAATCTAAAATTCACTTCTATTTACAAACATTTTCGACTATATTCGAAACTTTTAGTATATTTGCAAAAAGTTTCGAGTATGGACGAATATTTAGACATAATAGCCCCTTACAATCTTTGGGATGGGAATAAACTTCCTGTCGGATTTACACGCGAGGTTTATACCGGTCAGCTTATGAAATATACCGGTAATCGTCTTGTTAAGGTACTGACCGGTCAAAGGCGTGTCGGGAAAAGCTATATAATGCGTCAGACAGCCATGGAGCTTCTGAAAAAAGGGGTAAAAGCAGAAAACACCCTTTTTATAAACCGAGAGCTATCCGTGTTCGACTTCATACAGAGCGCCCGTGATATTGACCGTCTGATTGCCGCATATCGAAAAAAACTCAAGCCGAAAGGACGTATATATGTATTTATAGATGAGGTGCAGGAAATCAACGAGTGGGAACGCGCCGTAAATTCCATGTCACAAGACTACACAGCGGAAACCGAAGTGTTCATTTCAGGTTCTAATTCCCGATTGCTTTCAGGAGAGCTTGCCACACTGCTCTCTGGACGATATGTCGAGTTTCCCGTTTTCCCCCTCTCGTTTGACGAATATTGCAATGTTTACTCGCTCGCACACGACCGCAACGCATTTCTAAGATTCATTAAAGACAGCGGATTGCCCGAACTTATAAACCTGCCCGATGATGAAGTAAAGCAACGCTATGTCGCAGGCCTGCGTGACTCAATAATGCTTAAGGACATTGTCAAGCGCTACGCCATAAAAGACATCGGATTGCTGGAAACCCTCTTTGCATATCTCGTCAACAATGCATCCAACATGATTTCAATAACAGGCATTGTAAACTTTATCAAGAATCGTGGAAATAAATCGACCTACGACACTGTGGCCGCATACATACTGTATCTTCAGGAAGCATTTCTCGTCCACAAGTCCGAACGATACAACATCGCCGGAAAAGAATTGCTGGCCGGTAACTTCAAACTTTATATCAACGACCAGGCATACCATAACTATCTCTTTTCAACCGTAAGATATGGAAAGGGATATATATTGGAGAATATCGTATATATGGAGCTATTGAGAAAGGGATACTCCATAAACACAGGCGTGATAAAAGGATGTGAGGTCGATTTCATTGCAAGAAAATCCAGACGAACAGTCTATGTACAGGTAGCCTATGTCATTGGTGACGACCAGACCGCTCAAAGGGAATATAAATCACTCGAACAGGTTAAAAGCGAAGGTGACAAATATCTCATAAGTATGGACGACGACATCCTCCCTACACGCAACGGAATACGCCATCTGCGTGCGTGGGAGTTCTCCAAAGAACTATAATCACAGATATTATAATGAAAAAGCAGCGCCGGCCCTGTGAGGGGTCGGCGCTGAATGTCTATAGGGTTGAAAATATCAATCAGATTTCAGGGCGGACTTTTTCGGTTGGTTCCTCGGCGTTTTCAACGCGGGCTGAGCCGAACATGGGTTCGATATCGTCCTTACCGCCCACGACTATGCGCTCGTAGGAACGGAGACCGGTACCGGCGGGGATGAGGTGACCGCAAATCACGTTCTCCTTCATGCCCTGAAGATAGTCAACCTTACCGTTGATTGCAGCCTCGTTGAGCACCTTGGTAGTCTCCTGGAAGGAAGCAGCCGACATGAACGACGAAGTCTGGAGAGCGGCGCGGGTGATACCCTGGAGAATCTGCTCGGAAGTGGCGGGCTGAGCGTCGCGCACTTCAATCGGACGGAGGTCACGGCGCTTGAGCGAAGAGTTCTCGTCGCGAAGCTTGCGGGCAGTGATAATCTGACCGGGCTTCACATTTTCGCTGTCGCCGGCATCGGTGACAACTTTCTTGCCCCAGATGCGGTCGTTCTCATCCATGAAGTCGCGTTTGTCGACAACCTGCTGTTCGAGGAAGCCGGTGTCGCCCGGGTCAAGGATGTTGACCTTACGCATCATCTGGCGCACGATAACCTCGAAGTGCTTGTCGTTGATTTTCACACCCTGCATGCGGTAGACGTCCTGAACCTCGTTGACGATGTATTCCTGAACGGCTGTCGGGCCCATGATGTTGAGGATATCGGCCGGAGTGATGGCACCGTCTGAAAGAGGAGTACCTGCACGCACGTAGTCGTTTTCCTGAACAAGAATCTGCTTTGACAGGGGCACGAGATATTTCTTCGTCTCTCCAAGCTTTGAAGTGACGGAGATTTCACGGTTGCCACGCTTAACCTTGCCGAACTTGACCTCACCATCGATTTCAGAAACGATTGCGGGATTCGACGGGTTGCGGGCCTCGAAGAGCTCGGTGACACGGGGAAGACCACCGGTGATGTCACCGGCGGAACCGGTGGCACGCGGGATTTTCACGAAGATTTCGCCTGCCTTCACCTCGGCGTTTTCGTCGACCATGAGGTGGGCTCCCACAGGGAGTGCGTAGGTCTTCAGAATCTGACCGTTGGCATCGACAATATTCGCTTCGGGCACTTTGCCACGCTCCTTGGATTCGATGATAATCTTCTCGCGGAGACCGGTCTGTTCGTCGGAATCAACGCGGTAGGTGACATTCTCGGTAAGATTGACATATTGAACCTTACCACCGACTTCGCTGACGATAACGGCATTGAAGGGGTCCCATTCGCAAATCACATCGCCCTTCTTCACCTTGGAGCCATTCTCGAAGAAGAGTTTAGCACCGTAGGGAATGTTTGCGTTGGTGAGCATCATCTTTGTGGTCGGGTCGATGATACGCATTTCAGCGAGACGACCTATGACAACCTCGACGTTGCGACCGTTAGTTCCGACCTCGTCGGTCTTGACCGTACGGAGTTCCTCAATTTCAAGTATACCGTCGTAGCGCGAGGTGAGTGAGTTGACTGCTGCGATATTGGAAGCCACACCACCGACGTGGAACGTACGGAGAGTAAGCTGGGTACCGGGCTCGCCGATTGACTGCGCGGCAATCACGCCGACAGCCTCTCCCATCTGCACCATGCGGTGGGTAGCGAGGTTGCGGCCATAGCACTTGGCGCAGACACCCTTCTTCGACTCACATGTGAGTACCGAACGGATTTCAACAGACTCAATCGGCGACTCGTTGATGCGGTCGGCGGCGATGTCGTTGATTTCCTCTCCGGCTGCCACGATAAGCTCGCCGTTGGTGGGGTCGATGATGTCGTGGACAGATACACGGCCAAGAATACGTTCGCCGAGAGAAGCCACAACTTCGTCGTTGTTCTTGATTTCGGTGCAGACAAGGCCACGGAGAGTACCGCAGTCCTCCTCGTTGATAATGACGTCGTGGGCAACATCGACGAGACGACGGGTAAGATAACCTGCGTCGGCAGTCTTCAAGGCGGTGTCGGCAAGACCCTTACGGGCACCGTGGGTAGAGATGAAGTATTCGAGCACTGACAGACCCTCCTTGAAGTTTGCAAGAATCGGGTTCTCGATAATCTGACCGCCCTCGGCACCACTCTTCTGAGGCTTGGCCATAAGACCACGCATACCGGAGAGCTGACGGATCTGGTCCTTGGAACCACGGGCACCGGAGTCAAGCATCATGAACACAGGGTTGAATCCTTGCTTGTCCTCCGAAATCTGCTTCATCAATGTGTTTGCAAGACGCGAGTTGACGTGTGTCCAGATATCGATAATCTGGTTGTAGCGTTCGTTATTGGTGATGAAGCCCATCGAATAATTGTTGAGCACATCCTGCACCTGTTCGTAACCTTCCTGTACGTACTGCTCCTTCTCTGCGGGGATGAGCACGTCGCCGAGGTTGAACGAAAGACCGCCCTTGAAGGCCATATAGTAACCGAGGTTCTTGATATCATCAAGGAACTGGGCGGAACGGGGGATGCCACAATATTTGATTACGCGCGAGATAATCGTACGCAACGACTTCTTGGAAAGAATCTCGTTGACATAGCCGATTTCCTTAGGCACATACTGGTTTACGAGCACACGGCCTACCGAAGTGTTCTCGACGAGACGCTTCACGGGGTTACCGAACTCATCGATATCGTCGACAACGATAGAGACGGGGGCATGGAGAGTCACGCGACCTTCATTATAGGCGATTTCAGCCTCCTCGGGACCATAGAACTTCAGTCCTTCGCCCTTGTCGCCCTTGCGGAGCTTGGTGATATAGTAGAGACCGAGCACCATGTCCTGCGAAGGCACGGTGATAGGCGCACCGTTGGCGGGGTTAAGGATATTGTGGGACCCGAGCATGAGGAGCTGGGCTTCAAGGATAGCCTCATTGCCGAGGGGAAGGTGCACGGCCATCTGGTCACCATCGAAGTCGGCGTTGAACGCCGTACATGCGAGCGGGTGGAGCTGGATAGCCTTACCTTCAATCATCTTGGGCTGGAAAGCCTGGATGCCGAGACGGTGGAGGGTCGGGGCACGGTTGAGCAACACGGGATGGCCTTTCATCACGTATTCAAGGATGTCCCATACGACAGGCTCTTTGCGGTCGACAATCTTCTTGGCTGATTTCACGGTCTTTACAATGCCACGCTCGATAAGTTTCCTGATTACGAAAGGCTTATAAAGCTCGGCTGCCATATCCTTGGGAATACCGCACTCATGCATCTTCAACTCAGGACCAACGACGATAACCGAACGGGCGGAATAGTCCACGCGCTTACCGAGAAGATTCTGACGGAAGCGGCCCTGCTTACCCTTGAGCGAGTCAGAGAGCGATTTGAGAGGACGGTTGGCCTCGGTCTTTACAGCCGACGATTTGCGCGAGTTATCGAGCAGGGAGTCGACTGCTTCCTGAAGCATGCGCTTCTCATTGCGGAGAATCACGTCAGGAGCCTTGATTTCGATGAGGCGTTTGAGACGGTTGTTGCGGATAATCACACGACGGTAGAGGTCGTTGAGGTCGGAAGTGGCAAAACGGCCACCGTCGAGGGGCACGAGCGGACGGAGTTCAGGCGGAATGACCGGAACGGCCTGGAGAATCATCCATTCGGGACGGTTGCGCTCACGCGAAGCGCGGAACGATTCCACAACCTGGAGGCGTTTGAGTGCCTCGGTCTTACGCTGCTGCGAGCCTTCGGCATTAGCCTGGTCGCGCAGGGCATATGAAAGGTCGTCAAGATTGAGGTCCTTGAGGAGGTCATAGATAGCCTCCGCGCCCATCTTGGCGATAAATTTATTGGGGTCGCTGTCGTCGAGGAGCTGATTCTCGCGGGGAAGACGGTCGACGATGTCGAAATATTCTTCCTCTGTGAGAAGGTCGAGCTTCTGCACGGGTTTCTCCCCTTCGGCTGCCACACCGGGATTGATCACCACATAGCGTTCGTAGTAAATCACTGCATCGAGCTTCTTCGAGGGAAGACCGAGGAGATAACCGATTTTGTTAGGAAGCGAGCGGAAATACCAGATGTGGGCTACGGGAACGACGAGCTTGATGTGGCCCATACGTTCGCGACGCACCTTCTTCTCTGTCACTTCCACACCGCAACGGTCGCAGACGATGCCTTTGTAGCGGATACGCTTGTACTTTCCGCAATGACATTCGAAGTCCTTGACAGGGCCGAAAATGCGCTCACAGAAGAGGCCGTCGCGCTCAGGCTTGTAGGTGCGGTAGTTGATGGTTTCGGGTTTCAATACCTCGCCGCTTGACTTTTCGAGAATCTCCTCGGGCGATGCGAGCCCGATAGAGATTTTCGAAAAACTGTTTTTTTGTTTATTGTCTTTTCTAAAAGCCATATTTTAGATATTCAATGCGATGTTAAGAAAATGTATGCCAAGGAGGCGGATATTACTGCTCAAGGTTGATGCTGAGGCCGAGACCGCGGAGCTCGTGGAGGAGCACGTTGAGCGATTCGGGGATACCTGCCGGAGGCATGGCCTCACCCTTGACAATAGCCTCATAGGTCTTGGAGCGACCGGTAACGTCGTCTGACTTCACGGTGATAATCTCCTGGAGGATGTGGGCGGCGCCGAAAGCTTCGAGCGCCCAGACTTCCATCTCTCCGAAGCGCTGGCCACCGAACTGGGCCTTACCGCCGAGAGGCTGCTGGGTGATGAGCGAGTACGGGCCGATTGAACGGGCATGCATCTTGTCTTCCACCATGTGACCGAGTTTAAGCATGTAAATCACACCCACAGTCGCAGGCTGGTCGAAACGCTCGCCGGTTCCGCCGTCGTAGAGATATGTCTTACCGTAGCGGGGAAGTCCGGCCTTGTCAGTCCACTCGTTGAGGTTCTCGAGGGTCGCGCCGTCGAAAATCGGAGTGGCGAACTTCTCGCCGAGCTCGCGACCGGCCCAACCGAGCACAGTCTCGAAAATCTGACCGAGGTTCATACGCGAAGGCACACCGAGGGGGTTGAGCACGATGTCGACCGGAGTACCGTCAGCAAGGAAGGGCATATCTTCCTGACGCACGATACGCGAGACGATACCCTTGTTACCGTGACGTCCGGCCATCTTGTCGCCCACGGAAATCTTACGCTTCTTGGCGATATAGACCTTGGCGAGCTTCATGATGCCCGAGGGAAGTTCGTCACCAATCGAGATGTCAAATTTCTTGCGGCGAAGTTCGGCGTCGATTTCCTTTGACTTGCGCAGATAGTTGACAATCGTAGCGCGAATCATATCATTGGTGTGGGCATCGGCTGTCCATTTCGAGAGGTTGATTGTGTCGAAGTCAATCTCACGGAGCGTTGCTGCCGAGAATTTGGAACCCTTGGGAATGATGTCAGAGCCGAGGAAGTCTTTCACACCCTGTGAGGTCTTTCCATCAGTGAGGGTCATGAGCTTCTTGACAAGAAGGTCCTTAAGCTCGTTGAGACGGTCTTCGTATTCCTCGTCGAGTTTGGGGAGGATAGCGCTGGCGCTCTTCTTGCTTTTTTTCTTCTCGGCTTTCTGGAAGAGGTGTGTACCGATCACAACGCCCTTGAGCGACGGAGAAGCCTTCAATGAAGCGTCCTTGACATCGCCGGCCTTGTCGCCGAAGATTGCGCGGAGAAGTTTCTCCTCAGGAGTCGGGTCGCTTTCACCCTTCGGGGTAATCTTACCGATCATGATATCACCGGGAACGATATGGGCGCCGACACGGATGATACCGCGTTCGTCAAGATCCTTGGTGGCGTCCTCCGACACGTTGGGGATATCAGATGTGAGTTCCTCCATACCGCGTTTGGTCTCGCGGACTTCGAGAGTATATTCGTCGACATGGACTGAAGTGAGGATATCCTCGCGAACAACGCGCTCGTTGAGCACGATGGCGTCCTCATAGTTATAACCCTTCCAGGGCATGAAAGCCACCTTGAGGTTACGTCCGAGAGCGAGCTCGCCCTTTTCGGTAGAATAACCTTCGGTAAGGATGTCACCCTTCTTCACACGCTGTCCCTTGTTGCAGATAGGACGGAGGTCGATAGTGGTGCTCTGGTTGGTCTTGCGGAACTTGGGAAGATGATATTCCTTCACGCTGTCCTCAAACGACACGAACTCTTCATCCTCCGTGCGGTCATAGCGGATGCGGATTACGGTAGCGTCGACAAATTCGATGGTGCCCTCGCGCTCAGCCATAATCTGAGTGCGGCTGTCGCGGATGAGCTGACCTTCGATGCCTGTACCTACAATCGGGCTCTCGCTGCGGAGGAGGGGAACTGCCTGACGCATCATGTTCGAGCCCATGAGCGCACGGTTGGCGTCGTCATGCTCGAGGAAGGGGATAAGCGATGCGGCAATTGAGGCAATCTGCGTAGGCGACACATCCATAAGTTCAACCTGGTCAGGCGAAACGATAGGGAAGTCAGCGTCGAGACGGGCCTTGATGCGGTCGTTGATGAAATCACCGTTGTCCTTCACGGGTGCATTGCCCTGGGCTATAATCTTACCCTCCTCGATTTCGGCGGTGAGATATACAACCTCGTCATTCTTGAGGTTGACAACACCGTCCTTCACCTCGCGGTAGGGAGTCTCGATGAAGCCGAGGTCATTGATCTTTGCATACACGCAGAGCGAGGAGATAAGACCGATGTTCGGGCCTTCAGGGGTCTCGATAGGACAGAGACGGCCATAGTGGGTATAGTGCACGTCGCGCACCTCGAAGCCCGCACGCTCACGCGAAAGACCGCCGGGACCGAGGGCCGACATACGGCGCTTGTGGGTGATTTCGGCCAGCGGGTTGGTCTGGTCCATGAACTGGGAGAGGGCGTTGGTGCCGAAGAAAGTGTTTATGACACTTGATATTGTCTTGGCATTGATGAGGTCAATCGGAGTGAACACCTCATTGTCGCGAACATTCATGCGCTCGCGGATTGTACGCGACATGCGGGCGAGGCCAACGTTGAACTGGTTGTAAAGCTGCTCGCCTACAGTGCGCACGCGACGGTTGCTCAGGTGGTCGATATCGTCGACATCGGTCTTAGAGTTTATAAGCTCAATAAGATACTTGATGATGGCGATGATATCCTCCTTGGTGAGCACCTTGACGTCCATCGAGGTAGTCAGACCGAGCTTCTTGTTGATACGGTAGCGGCCCACCTCGCCGAGGTCGTAACGCTTTTCTGAGAAGAAAAGGTTGGTTATGACTTCGCGCGCGCTCGCGTCGTCCGGTGGCTCTGCGTTGCGGAGCTGTCGGTAGATATACTGGATTGCCTCCTTCTCGGAGTTTGATGTATCCTTCTGGAGGGTGTTGAATATGATTGAATAGTCTGAAGTGTTGGCGTCTTCCTTATGAAGGAGGATGTTCTGCACTCCTGAGTCAAGGATTTCCTGGATGTTTTCCTCTTCAAGCACAGTCTCGCGGTCGAGAATGACATCGTTGCGCTCGATTGAAACAACCTCGCCGGTATCCTCGTCGACAAAGTCCTCGACCCATGTCTTGAGCACGCGTGCGGCAAGCTTGCGGCCAACAGCCTTCTTGAGGTTGGTGCGGTTGACCTTGATTTCCTCGGCGAGACCGAAGATTTCGATGATGTCCTTATCGCTTTCGAGGCCGATTGCACGCAGAAGGGTGGTCACGGGGAGTTTCTTCTTGCGGTCGATGTAGGCATACATCACATTGTTGATGTCAGTTGCAAACTCAATCCAGCTGCCGCGGAAGGGGATGATACGCGCGCTGTAGAGTTTGGTGCCGTTGGCATGGGTGCTCTGTCCGAAGAACACACCCGGCGAACGGTGGAGCTGCGACACGACAACGCGCTCGGCGCCGTTGATGACAAAGGTTCCCTTGTCGGTCATGTAGGGAATCGGGCCGAGATACACGTCCTGAATCACGGTCGCGAAGTCCTCGTGGTCAGGGTCGGTGCAGTATAGTTTAAGTTTTGCCTTGAGGGGGACACTGTAGGTCAGTCCGCGCTCCAGACACTCGTCAATAGTGTAGCGGGGCGGATCGATGTAGTAGTCGAGAAATTCGAGCACAAAGTTGTTGCGGGTGTCAGCGATGGGGAAGTTCTCGGCAAACACTTTGAAGAGTCCCTCGTTCTTTCTCTTTTCCGGGGGAGTGTCAAGCTGAAGGAAGTCCTGGAACGACTTCAGCTGCACCTCAAGAAAATCGGGGTAAGGGAGAGGATTTTTAACCGTCGCAAAGTTTACGCGCGGTTTTGCTAAAGTTTTATCTGACATCTAATGTTGCGGATTAAAACATTAAAAAGAAACTCGGAGGTGTAATGGTGTGGAGAGATGCGGTTTGGGAGAGAGAATATGTCTTTTATGAGAGAGCGGGAAAGTCTGCGATTTAAGCTTTTTTAACCTTGAAAGCGCCCTATATTTGTCGCCAATGCGGAACAGCTGATTCAAAATAGCTGTAAGACAAGCTTTTTTGGCCTCCGCAAGCGATGAATTTTTATTTATAAATATAAATATTTAGGATTTTTTATACCAACCCGTCTATTTTAACGCAAATAGGTTAAGAAACTCCCGGAAGGGAGAATCTTAACCCATCTGACCTGTTGTGCAGGAATATTATTTGAGCTCAACCTCAGCACCAGCTTCTTCGAGCTGCTTCTTGAGGCCTTCAGCATCAGCCTTTGCCATGCCTTCCTTAACAACGCTGGGAGCGCCGTCAACCATTTCCTTAGCTTCCTTGAGGCCAAGACCGGTGAGCTCCTTAACGAGCTTAACAACGGCGAGCTTAGAAGCGCCGGCTGACTTGAGGACTACATCGAAAGAAGATTTTTCTTCTTCAGCGGCACCGGCAGCAGCGGGACCTGCAGCAACTGCAACAGCTGCAGCGGCGGGTTCGATACCGTAGGTTTCCTTGAGGATCTGAGCAAGTTCGTTTACTTCCTTAACGGTGAGGTTAACAAGTTGTTCTGCAAAAGCATTAAGATCTGCCATGATTTTATAGTTTTATTTGTTGTTTTAAAATTTGGGATGATTTTTAAGGGTTGAGCAGAGAGGTCGGTGGATAGCTGCGCGCTTAAGCCTCTTTCTTCGAAAGGGTTTCGAGGATGCCGTGAAGCTTGGTGCCGCCTGAAGTGAGGGCGGAAACAACGTTCTTGGCGGGAGACTGGAGAAGAGCGATAACGTCGGCGATGAGCTCGTTCTTGCTCTTGATTGCACAGAGTGCGTCGAGCTGGTCTTCGCCCATATAGACGGTCTCTTCAACATAAGCAGCCTTGAGACGGGGAAGTGTGGCGTCCTTGTCGGCCTTACGGATTTCCTTGATGAGCTTGGCGGGAGCGTTGCCCACGTTTGCAAGCATAAGGGAGGTTGACCCGTGGAGGGCTCCGTAGAGTTCGGAGTAGTCACCTTCCAGGGACTCGAGAGCCTTGTGAAGAAGAGTGTTCTTCACGACCATGAGCTTCACGTCAGCCTTGTTGCAGGCACGGCGGAGGGCAGTGGTCTTTTCGGCGTCGAGGCCGGCGGTTTCAGTGAGATAGAAGCAGCTATACTCCTGAAGAGTCTTAGCTATATTCTCAATAGCAATGATTTTATCTTCCTTTTTCATTTTGTACAGTCAGCTTTAGAAGTTATTCGTCGATTGACTTGGGATCAATCTTGATACCCGGACTCATTGTGCTCGAAAGATAAATGCTCTTGATATAGGTACCCTTAGCGGCAGCCGGTTTAAGCTTGATGAGGGTATTGACGAACTCGCGTACGTTGTCAGCAGCGGCCTGGGGCTCGAAAGAGACCTTGCCCACTGAAGAGTGAACGATACCGTTCTTGTCAACCTTGAAGTCGATTTTACCCTTCTTCACTTCCTCAACAGCTTTGGCGACATCGTTGGTCACTGTGCCGCTCTTGGGGTTAGGCATGAGGCCACGGGGACCGAGTACACGGCCGAGGGCACCTATCTTACCCATGATAGCGGGCTGAGTGATGATAACGTCGACGTCAGTCCAACCGCCTTTGATTTTATCGATATATTCATCCAGACCGACATAGTCAGCACCGGCAGCCTTTGCAGCGGTTTCGGCATCAGCGTTGCAGAGCACGAGCACGCGCACCTGCTTGCCTGTTCCGTGTGGCAGCGTAACGACGCCGCGAACCATCTGGTTAGCCTTACGGGGGTCAACGCCAAGGCGGACATCCACGTCGAGAGAAGCGTCAAACTTAGTGAAAGTGATTTCCTTCACGAGCTTGCAGGCTTCTGCGAGCGTGTACACTTTCCCGGCTTCAACCTTTTCCTGGGCAATCTTTTGATTTTTCGTAAGTTTACTCATTTCAATTGAAGTTTAGATGTTTTCGGGGAAAGTTCCTTTAACTGTGATACCCATGCTTCTGGCTGTACCGGCAACCATACGCATTGCCGATTCTACGGTGAAACAGTTCAAATCGGGCATTTTGTCCTCTGCAATAGCCTTTACCTGATCCCAGGTCACCTCAGCCACCTTCTTACGGTTGGGCTGTGCGGAACCGCTCTTGATTTTGGTAATCTCGAGGAGCTGCACTGCTACCGGGGGAGTCTTGACGATAAAGTCGAAACTCTTGTCGGTGTAGTAAGTGATTACGACAGGAAGAACCTTACCTGCCTTGTCCTGAGTGCGGGCATTGAATTGCTTGCAAAATTCCATGATGTTGATGCCCTTCGAACCGAGAGCAGGACCAACAGGAGGCGAAGGATTGGCAGCCCCGCCTTTGATTTGCAATTTGATCTGTCCAGCAATTTCTTTAGCCATGATAAATCTAAATTTTTGTTAATGATTCGGTTAAAACGATGCCGTCCCGTCGCGGCGCTCACACAAAATTTCCCGACAGCCTTCGTAACCAAGCTGCGGAAAATGTGTTTGTGCTTGTAGTTGCCTTGAAACTGCGGCATCTCCCGTGGCGACAGAGTTCCCAAAGGAAGCATCTCCCGCCGCGCGATGATTATTCACGCTCTACCTGGGAATTTTCGAGTTCCAACGGGGTTTTACGCCCGAAAATCTTGACCATCACCTTGAGCTTCTTCTTCTCGCGGTTGACTTCCTCTATCGTTCCCGAGAAACCGCTGAAAGGACCGAAAGTCACCTTGACAGTCTCTCCGACCATGAAATCGTTTCCGTCGTCAGCCGTGTCAATCAGTTCGTCAGCCTGACCCATCATCCTGAGCACTTCGCTCTCACGAAGGGCCTCGGGGGCGGCGTTCTTGCCACGTCCACGGAGGAAATCAATCACATTTGTGGTGTTGCGGAGCTCATAGAGAACTTCACCCGTAAGAATACACTCCACAAAGACATAACCGGAATAAAGGTTTTTCTCCTTCACTACCTTCTTGCCGTTGCGGACGGACATAACCTTTTCAGTAGGAATCAAGACCTGAAAAACGTAATTGCCGAGGCCGGTGTTGCGGATGGCTCCATCCAATACTTCTTTGACCTTAGCTTCCTTGCCTGAAATAGCACGAAGCACATACCAGGCTTTTTTCAATTCTTCCGCCATTGATTTTCTTCTTTAAAAGATTACTGACCGAGGCTGTAAATGAAGTGCATAACGGTGTTGACCACCTGATCCATTGCGAAGACAATCGCTGCAATAATGATGGAAGCTATCAGCACGATTACCGCGCTTTTGATCAGCTGGCTTCTTGTAGGCCAAGAAGTCTTATATCGAAGCTCGGTATAAGACTCCTCTATATCCGTAAGTAGTTTAAGTTTACTCATTTGTCGTGTTTTTTAGCACGGGACGAGAGACTCGAACTCCCGACACCCGGTTTTGGAGACCGGTGCTCTACCAACTGAGCTAGTCCCGTAGGCAGAAAACCGGCCCTCGGGTTTCCGAGGATTGACCTTAGCCACTCAAGGGCCGGTTTTGGGTTTTATTCAGAGGTCAGCTTTACAGCCGGCCATGAACTTCTTTTGTTTCCGGAGCAGGGGTATTACTCGAGGATTTCGGTAATCTGACCTGAACCAACGGTGCGGCCGCCTTCACGGATAGCGAAACGGAGACCTGCGTCGCAAGCTACCGGGTTGATGAGCTCAACGTTGATTTCAACGTGGTCACCAGGCATTACCATTTCTACGCCCTCGGGAAGAGTGATTTCACCGGTTACGTCAAGCGTACGGATGTAGAACTGGGGACGGTAGTGGTTGTGGAACGGAGTGTGACGGCCACCTTCCTCTTTCTTGAGGATGTAGACAGAAGCTTTGAACTTGCTGTGGGGCTTAACAACTCCAGGATGGCAGATAACCATACCACGCTTGATATCTTTCTTGTCGATACCGCGGAGAAGGAGACCTACGTTGTCACCGGCTTCGCCCTGATCGAGGAGCTTGCGGAACATTTCAACGCCGGTTACAACCGACTTCATGTCTGCGCCAAGACCCATAATCTGAACTTCGTCACCGACCTTCACGATACCAGTTTCGATACGACCGGTAGCAACTGTACCACGACCGGTGATTGAGAACACGTCCTCAACAGGCATAAGGAAAGGTTTGTCGATATCGCGGGGAGGCAGGGGAATCCAGTTGTCGACAGCGTCCATGAGCTCCATAACTTTCTCTTCCCACTGGGGTTCGCCGTTGAGGGCGCCGAGAGCTGAGCCACGGATGATAGGAGTTTCGTCACCGTCATATTCGTAAGTCGAAAGAAGGTCGCGCATTTCCATCTCAACGAGGTCGAACATTTCTTCATCGTCAACCATGTCACACTTGTTGAGGAACACAACGAGACGGGGAACGTTCACCTGACGGGCGAGAAGGATGTGCTCGCGGGTCTGGGGCATAGGACCGTCAGTTGCAGCAACCACGATGATTGCACCGTCCATCTGAGCGGCACCGGTAACCATGTTCTTAACGTAGTCAGCGTGTCCCGGGCAGTCTACGTGAGCGTAGTGACGGTTAGCTGTTTCATATTCTACGTGTGCGGTGTTGATTGTGATACCACGTTCCTTTTCCTCGGGAGCGTTGTCAATCTGGTCGAATGACTTAACTTCAGAGAGGCCCTTCTTTGCCAATACAGTGGTGATGGCAGCGGTCAGAGTGGTTTTACCGTGGTCAACGTGACCGATGGTACCGATGTTAACATGCGGTTTGGTTCTTTCGAATTTCTCTTTAGCCATAACTTTGCTATTATTTTTTGATTAAATGATTGACTTTTCTAACAAGACGCCACGATAGCGTAAGCGCACTATCGGGGCTGTCATTTTTTAGATTGGTTTGAGCCGATGGCGGGATTTGAACCCGCGACCTCTTCCTTACCAAGGAAGTGCTCTACCCCTGAGCTACATTGGCGGTATGTGATTAGAGCGGAAGACGAGGCTCAAACTCGCGACCCTCAGCTTGGAAGGCTGATGCTCTATCAACTGAGCTACTTCCGCATTTGGATTTTTGTGGGCGAAGATGGATTCGAACCACCGAAGGTATAAACCAGCAGATTTACAGTCTGCCCCATTTGGCCACTCTGGTATTCGCCCTTTATCCACGACCGGGAACCAAAAGACAGTTCCGGCCGTTATTAGTTTCGTTGAGCCTCTTGTCGGATTCGAACCAACGACCCCGAGATTACAAATCACGTGCTCTGGCCAACTGAGCTAAAGAGGCAACAAGTTAATTGTTCGCTCGCTTTTATCGAGGGCTTTCCTCTCAAAAGCGATGCAAAATTAGTGCAAATATTTCTATCATGCAAATATTTTCACTTTTTTTTGCTATAAATTTAATCCATAATCGCAGTCAATCCCGCACTATCCGCGACTAACACCTTATATAAGAGCGGACTTAGCCTTGAAAGCCAAGTCCGCACTGCAATTCTATTCCATTATCCTTATTTTAGATGCGACTTAATCCAGTCGTAATGTCCGCGCTCGGTTGACACCGTTGTCCAATGTTCGTTGATAGGGGTCAACAAGGCCTCCTTGGGAGCGGTAATCACATTATAGACCTCATAGCTGGTGGTCGGAGGGCATGTGTTGTCGTTATAGCCCCAAGTCATTCTGACAGGACATTTCAGATGGCGGGCGAAATTGACCACATCGTAATAGGCAAGCGTATTGACCATAGCAGGAGTAGCCTCTGCGGGATTCTTACGGAAATGATGGGGATAGCCGCCGGCCTTGTCGCCAAGATACCCCGCCATATCGCTTAGGGCAGGGTGATTAGCCACGCAGCCATTGACCCTCTCGTCAAGCATCGCAGTTGTGATGGCCAATGCGCCTCCCTGCGACCCGCCCTGCATGAAAAGGTTCTTTCCGTCCCATTCCGGGAGCGAGGTGAGGAAATCGAGGAAACGCCTGCAGCCGAGATACACCTCCTTCATATAGTAATCATCTGGATTCTCAAGGCCGAATTTCAGGTAGTCGCCCTTCACCTTCCGCTCGGCCGCAAATTCAGCCTCGCTAAGCTCAGGGTGGAGCCCGTGGATTTCCGTCTCAAGACGTATCATCCCCCCTTCACCGTAATAGCGGTGAATCATCGGATCTTTTATCGTCTTCACCCCTGCTCCGGGAGGAGTCAGGACTGCCGGATACTTTCCGCCACCCTTAGGTATGAAAAGATAGCCGTACATCGCACGCCCCTTGTCATTGAGCTGCAGCTTCACGAGCTGGCAGGTCATTTTGTCGGTAGTATACTTCTCTACCGGTTCAAGCGTATAGCTCAAAGGATATTTCTTATCCTCGGCCACGGCCTTTTCCCAGAATTCCACGAAATCCGCGGGTTCCTCTACATAAGGCTGAAGCCTCTCGGGTGAGAATCCAACTTTCACATGATGGTTTATCTTCCGGTCGCCCACCATGGCCGACAGACGCAGGTCGCGGAATCCCGGCTTGGTCATGGTGCCGATGTTGATTCTCCCTTTTCCCGAAGAATCGAGGGTCAGCTCCCCTGCCGTATCAGCAGCGAGCATGTCAGGGCCGATTTCATAAGTCACCTTCATCCCTGCTGCCGGAATCCCGTAGCGGTAAAGCTCGATGGAGATTGTCGCGCTGTCGCCGGTCTCATAGAGCCAGTCGCTATGGTCAGGATTGGTGACCCACAGCAAATCACTGCGCGATGGATAGTTTTCTCCCCTCGCAAACGCTCCCGCGAGCGCGCATAATATAATTAAGGTGGTAAGACGGATTTTTTTCATGGTATATCTATTTTTTTATTGATTCGGACTGTCGACGTGCAAAATTAATGAATTTTCCGTCCACTTTCATCTTCGAGGTGCATGATTATTCCTCAAAAGGTCGTAATTTTGCGGTAGACATTATCTCTCCACGTTTTCAAGCCAGTCACATTTCATTTATGAAACGCCATCTCATATTCACAGCCCTGTGCTGCATGGCCTCCGGCCTCACCAATGCCCAAGTGAACCGCCCCGATGCCCAGGGCTACCTCGACCGTGGCATCTTTATGTACGAGGACCGCAACTACGAGGGTTGCATCGACCAGCTCGGTCGTCTCCACGCCCTCCCCGCCACACCCGAACAAACCGAACAGGCCCTTTACTACCTTGGCCTTGCCACCCAGGGCCTCGGCGACGATGAAGCCCTCGGGCTGTTTCAGAAGTTCCTCGAGCTCTATCCGGTCTCCCCGCTGCGCGCCGACGTGGCCATGTCGATTGGCGATTTCCATTTCAACCGCGCCAACTATGCAAAGGCCCTCGAAGAATATGCCACTGTCAATCCGATGGCACTCAACTCCTCGCGTTGCGACGACATGACCTACCGCTCGGCCTACAGCTATATGATGCTCAATGAATTCGCCACGGCTGCAAGTCAGTTCCGCACACTCCAGAGCAATCCCGAATATGGCAACGCGTCCCGTTTCTATCTCGGCTATATCGCATATGCCGGCAAGGACTACCCCCTTGCCCTGCAATACTTCCGCAGCGTCGACACCTCGCGCGAACCGGGCAACGCGGCCCCTTACTATGAAGCCCAGATAGCTTTTGCCCAAGGCAATTTCGACCGCTCGCTCCAAATTTCACGCACGCTTCTTAAAAACGGTTCACTGCCGAAGTTCACCGCAGAGTGCAACCGCCTCGCCGGCGAATCGCTCTACAATCTCGGCAACGAATCCGAGGCCATCCCCTATCTGTGGAAATACTGCGCCGAGGCTTCTGACCCGCAACCGTCGGCATTCTACATTCTCGGCGTCAACGAATATCGCCGTGGCGACTATGACGCCGCAATCAAGCTTCTACAGCAGGCCATCGGTACCCGCTCGGCCATGGAGCAGAGTGCCTATCTTTTCCTCGGGCAGGCCTATCTCAAACGTGGCGACAACAACTCCGCCCTGATGGCATTTGAAAACGCCTACCGCGCCGACTACGACCGCGAAGTCCGTGAGACAGCTTTCTATAATTATGCCGTCGCCCGCATGGACGGAGGCCGCGTGCCTTTCGGTAATTCAGTCGCACTTCTTGAAAACTTCTTGAAGGAATATCCAAATTCCGTCTACAGCGCCGATGTGCAGCGCTATATCGTCAACGGCTACATGACCGACAACGACTATGAAAGCGCTCTCGCGGCAATCGACAAAATCAGCAGCCCCACTCCCGAACTGCTGCAGGCCAAACAAAGAGTACTCCTCGTGCTCGGCTCCCGTGAGTTCTCGGCAGGCAAGGTATCGCAGGCCATCACTCACCTCACTCAGGCCAAGCGGCTCGCCGCAAAAGACAATCCCTCCATCTCACGCCAATGCGACCTCTGGCTCGGCGACTGCTACTACACACGTGGCAACTACGACGAGGCAGCCGACTGCTATCGCTCCTTCCTCACGTCCGCGCCCAAGTCTGACCGTGAGAACCGCGCCATAGCCTCCTACGACCTTGCCTACACCCGCTTTTCCCAGGAGCGTTACGGCGAAGCCCTGACCGACTTCCGCGATGCGGTCTCCATTATCGGACAGGGCACTAAAGGCTTACCTTCAAATCTCCTCGCCGACTGCCACAACCGAATGGCCGACTGCCACTACTACGCCTCCGATTTCGCAGCCGCAGCCGAAGAATACAACAAGGCTCTCAGTCTCAACCCCGAGTCTGGAGACTATGCCCTCTATCAACTGGCAATCATGAAAGGTCTCCGCAAGGACTACAATGGAAAAATCGAAAGCATCGACGAACTGATTGAACGCTTCCCCTCATCAGGCCTGATACCATCCGCCCTCCTCGAAAAAGCTGAAAGCCAGTCGGCACTCGACCGCACCGATCGTGCAGTAGCCACCTACCGCCAGCTTGTGCAGCAATATCCCAACACCGCTCCCGGACGTAACGGCTATCTGCAACTCGCTATCACCTACATCAATCAAGGAGAACGCGCCAAGGGTATAGACACATATAAGAAAGTTATATACACATTCCCGACGAGCGAAGAGGCACGCATAGCAGCCGACGACCTCAAGCAGCTCTATGCAGCCGACGGCAAACTGCCGGAATTCGTGGCCTTCATAAACTCCGTTCCCAACGCCCCGCGCTATGAGGCCTCCGACCTTGAGAAACTCGCTTTCCAGGCCGCCGAAAACGATTATATAAATTCCGGCGCGACAGCCAAGCTAAGCGCATACCTCAAGGACTATCCCAACGGTGCCGACATAGCGCAGGCCACATACTATTTAGCCGATGCCGCCTGGAATTCAGGTAAGGCCGCCGAAGCCCAGGGCTACGCGATGCAGGTGCTCCTCACCCACCCTGATTCTGAAGTGGCCGAGGACGCCATGCTCATAAAAGGCGCAGCCGAAAGCTCTCTCGGCAAGACGGAAATCGCCTATTCAACCTACAAGGAACTCGAAAGCCGTGCATCCGGCTCAAACATGCTCCGCGAGGCCCGTCTCGGCCTCATGCGCACAGCCGCTGACCTCGGAAAATATGCCGACGTGGTCAATACCGCCGACAAACTCCTTGCATCAACAGCTTCCAACGCTTCTACCGACATGAATGAAATCAAATTCATGCGCGGAGTCGCCAACAACGCCCTCGGAAACTTCGACCGCGCATATGCCGACTGGGAGGAACTCGCGGCAAACACCTCTGACATCTATGGTGCGAAAAGCGCCTACTACATGGGAAGCTCCCAGCTTGAGCGCAACAGAATCAAGGAAGCCAAAGCCACAGCCGACAGACTGATTTCGTCTGACACTCCCCACCAGTACTGGCTTGCCCGAGGATTCATACTCTACAGCGACATCCTCCGCAAGGAGGGCAACAAGTTCGAAGCCGACGAATATCTGAAGTCCCTGCGGGCGAACTATCCCGGCACGGAGGCCGACATCTTCCAGATGATTGACTCCCGCCTGCAGTAATCCCCGTCCTAACCTCCAATTCTCCATCCGTCCATATTTCAGCAATCATGCCAATCATGAATATAAGAATCGCAAGCGTTTCCCTGGGCCTCATCCTCCCTCTCTGCACATTCGCCCAGGGTCTTCATAAGGAAATAAATGTCGAACAGAAAATTGAGCCGGTCAAACGCGAGGCCGCACGTATCAACCTTCTCCCCTCGCTCCAACTTCCGCCCGTGGCACGCCCCCAGCTATCGTTCAGCGACAGAGTGGTGACAGCCCATGTGCCCAACACCATAAACACTCTCGACCCTGTGGCCTTCGGCGACAGGCTCTATGTCTCCCCCTACCGTGGATATGTCGCTCTCGGCCTTGGCGCACCGCTTTTCAACGCCACATTCTCGGCTGGCTATCGCGCTATCGACAACGACAGGACGCGTCTCAGCCTCTGGAGCCAGTATGACGGCGACATCTACACGCAGACCATTCCCGTCACAGGAGGGCCTTCGTCAAGCGTAAAGAACTATTGGCGCGACCACACCGCCTCAATCGGGGCCGACATCCATCAGGCTGTCGGAAAGGAATCATTCATCGACGGAGGCCTTGACTACACCTATGCCTACCATACCGTGCCTATCGGCCATCTGTCATATGGTCAGAATGTCAGCCGGGTCAATGCCCGGGCCATTTTCTCATCCCATGAAGATGCGCTCGAATATTCCGCCGGCCTTCGCTACCGTCACTTCGGTTTCTATCATCTAAGTGCTCCTGCAGGCTACAAGTATATCTACGACAAAGCCCCTTATTCCACCGTGCGACAGAACATCTTTGGAGCAAGCATCACCACAAAACTTGCCGCCTCCGATGAATCATCGATCGGGCTCGACGTGGATGCCGACTTCCTCCGCACCGGGAAATCCCTGACCCCCGTATATCCCTTTAATGATAATATGGCCGTCAACGGAGACAAGACTACAGGCCTTGTTTCCATTACACCCCACTACGACTATTCGGCCTCTACCGTCCACGCACGCCTCGGTCTTCAGGCCGACCTGAGCGTAAACGACGGCAAATTCTTTCATATCGCCCCCGAAGTATCCCTCGCATGGACGCCATCGCAGATTGTCGGTTTCGAAGTGAAAGCCCATGGCGGTTCTTCGCTCAACAGCCTTTCAACCCTCTACGACATCACTCCCTATATAAGTTCATTCATGACCTACGGTCAGAGCCATATCCCATACGCCTTCGACGGACGCATCACCGTTGGCCCCTTCCTCGGCGCCTATATTGAATTCTTCGGTGGTTATGCGAAAGCCAACGGCTGGCTCATGCCGACATACGTCCCGGCTACCCCCGGTGGAGCCATGTTCGACCGCGTCGACCTTTCGGCATGGCATTTCGGAGCAGCCATCGGCTACGACTACCGCAAGACCCTCTCAGCCCGCGTAAGCTACGAGACGGCACCCAACGACTACGACAAAAGTTTCTATGAATGGCGCGACCGTGCGAAGCATGTTGTAAACGCCGAGTTAAAGATCCGGCCAATTAAGCCGTTGCTTCTCTCCCTTGACTGGGAATTCCGTGCAGGACGCCGCATCTATTACACGGTTGTGACCGACCTCGACACCTCAATTCCTGACCATCCTCTGACGATTTACACCAACGAGCCGACCTCTCTCGGCTGCGTCTCAAATCTCTCGCTCGGAGCAGGCTTCACGGTCACCGACCCCCTGACTATTTTCGCACGTGGCGAAAATCTCCTCAACCGCCGCTTCTACCACCTCGGCGAACGCTACTCCCAGGGCACCACCTTCCTGATTGGAGCGTCATTGAAATTCTGATACAAAAGGACACCAAAACCGCCTCATGAAAAGCCTGTTCATAAGCCTCCTGCTTTTGCTTTCCGCAAGCACCATTCACGCCGACTATAGCGACTGCTACAAAGACCTTCCCATCGGGATAAAAAAGGTCGAGACTTTCTCTGTCCCCTCTCTGACGGTCGACCTTAGCGACTTCGGGGCTGTGGGCGACGGTGTCACCCTTTCGACCGAAGCCTTCACCCGAGCCATCGACCATCTATCAGCCCGGGGCGGGGGACGGCTGAATGTCCCGCGCGGACTGTGGCTTACAGGCCCTTTCGAACTCCGCAGCAACATCGAGCTCCATCTTGAACGCAACGCCATAGTGTTCTTCTCTCCCGATAAATCCCTCTATATCGACGACAGCCCCGGGGCTTATCGCGTCAAAGCCTGCATCAGCGCACGCGACTGCTCCAACATCATGATTACGGGCGAAGGCATCCTCGACGGCAACGGCGCGCAATGGCGTCCGGTGAAACGAGGCAAGGTCAGCGACGTAGAGTGGGGAAAATTCAAACAGATGGGAGGCGTGGAGCGCGCCGGCGGTTCTCTCTGGTATCCATGGCAACTCAAATCAGGCTATCCCGACATCGCCGAGACTCCTGAACGGCAGGAAAAGATGCGCAATGACCTTTTCCGTATCTTCAACTGCAAGAACGTGCTTCTTTCAGGAGTCACTTTTCAGAACGCCCCTAAATTCCATGTCCATCCATTCAACTGTGTCAACGTAATAATCGACGGCATCACAGTCCGCTGTCCGTGGAACGCACAGAACGGCGATGCCATCGACCTCAGCGACTGCCATCAGGCTCTTATCGTCAACTCAACCGTCGATGCGGGCGACGACGGTATCTGCCTCAAAAGCGGCGATTTCAAGAAAGATGCCCCGGTCAATGGCTGCGCCGACATCCTGATTCAGGACAACACCGTCTACCATGCCCATGGAGGATTCGTCATAGGCAGCGAGGACATCTGTGGCATGGACCGCATAGTAGTGCGCGACTGCACCTTCTCAGGCACGGACACCGGCCTGCGCTTCAAGAGCGGAATAGGCCGTGGAGGCAAGACCTCCGACATATACATCTCCGACATTATCATGGCCGACATCAAGGACCAGGCAATCATCTTCCAATGCAACTATGTCAACCGCCCGGCAGGGTCTTCCGAAACCGACTCGCAACCGCAGACTGAAATCGTAAAAGTCCCGGAGTTTACCGATATCCATATCTCGGATGTAGTCTGTAGGGGTGCCTCCATCGGCATCTCAGCCCATGGAATAGAAGGATTCAACTGCGTCCACGATATCTCCATCTCGAACTCTACAATCGTCTACACTAAAAAAGGCAGCGACATCGACCCGTTGACCGCCGCCCTGACACTGACCGGCGTCCGGCTCATCCCCGACCATAAATAAAAAGCCACCCATCTAACATTTTGACATTAATAACATCTAAACACATTGATAATTGATATTTATTTCGTAATTTTGCAGACATTTTTATATTTTTTCATATACATATATACTCAACAGTTAGATGAACAATGATCAGATAAAGGTGATATTTGCCGAAGAAGAGCATACAAAATATGCCGAGCAGATTGTCACCCTCATCTATGAATCAGCCCTTCAGCGCGGCACTGGTATCGCTCGGCGCACACCCGAGTACATTGCCTCGAAAATCCGCGGGGGAAAGGCTGTCGTCGCTCTCTGTGATGACCGTCTCATCGGCTTCAGTTACATTGAGAGCTGGGAACATGGTGATTATGTGGCCACCTCTGGCCTTATCGTCGACCCGGAATTCCGACGATTGGGGCTCGCGGCACGCATCAAAGCCAAGACCTTCGAGCTCGCCCGCATGAGATTCCCCTTCGCAAAGCTGTTCAGTATCACTACTTCCCTCCCTGTCATGAAGCTCAATTCCCAGATGGGCTACAAACCCGTCACTTTCTCCGAGCTTACTGACGACGAAGAGTTCTGGGCCGGCTGTAAAGGATGCGTCAACTACGACATCCTCCAGCGCAACAATCGGCGGATGTGTCTCTGCACCGGCATGCTCTATGACCCTAAGGCCAAACTTGAAGCACCGTCAAAGAGCGCTCCCTACGTGATGTGGGCAAAAAACCGCATCAAAAAGATCCTCCACCTCAAATAATCATGCGGGATTAAGCGTCAGCCCCTTCCCGCTCCTCCCTCCCATACCACCCTTAACTCCTAAAGCAGACATAAATAATGGAAAAGAAGAAAAAAGTTGTCCTCGCCTTCAGCGGAGGCCTCGACACATCATTTGCAGCCAAATATCTATCCGAAGACCTCGGCTATGAAGTCCACACCGCTATCGCCAACACAGGCGGTTTCTCTCCCGAAGAATTGAAGACCATCGAAGAGAAAGCCCTCAAACTCGGCGCGGCTTCCCATGCCTCGCTCGACATCACAGGCGAATACTATGAAAAGAGCATCAAATATATGATTGCCGGCAACGTCCTCCGCAACGGCACATATCCCATCTCCGTATCCTCCGAACGCATATTCCAGGCAATCGCCATAATCGAATATGCGAAGAAAATCGGAGCCGACGCCGTGGCCCACGGTTCTACCGGTGCCGGCAACGACCAGGTGCGCTTCGACCTTACATTCCAGATTCTCGCTCCTGAAATCGAAATCATCACCCCTACGCGCGACATGACCCTCACACGCGAATATGAGATAGAATATCTGAAAAAACACGGTATTGAAGCCGACTTCAAGAAGATGGAGTATTCTATCAACAAAGGCCTGTGGGGCACGAGCATAGGAGGAAAGGAAACCCTCCGGTCAGACCAGACTCTACCCGAGAGCGCCTATCCGAGCCAGATTACCGAAAAGGGTGAGGACCGCATCACTATCGGCTTCGAAAAAGGAGAGATATCCACCGTCAACGGCAAGCGCTACGGCAACAAAGTCGACTCCATCCGCGAAGTGGAGCGTCTCGGCTCGCGCTTCGGCATCGGTCGCGACATGCACATCGGCGACACCATCATCGGCATCAAAGGCCGTGTCGGCTTCGAGGCCGCAGGCCCCATTCTGATTATCGCCGCCCACAAAATGCTCGAAAAGCATACCCTCACAAAGTGGCAGCAGTACTGGAAAGACCAGATTGGTACATGGTACGGCATGTTCCTCCACGAGTCGCAGTATCTCGAACCCGTGATGCGCGACATGGAAGCCTTCCTTGAAAACTCCCAGCGCAATGTCACCGGCACAGTTGAAATCATCCTCCGCCCCTACAGCTTCACCCTTGTCGGCGTTGATTCAAGCTTCGACCTCATGAAGACCGACTTCGGTGAATATGGCGAAGTAAACAAGGCCTGGAGTGCCGACGATGTCAAGGGCTTCACGAAGATTCTCGGAAATCAGATGAAAATCTACCACAACGTCCAGCTCCGCAACGGCAAGGACGAGTAATAGCGTTTCTATATTTTTAACCGACTGCAACGCTATGAAAATAGGCATCATAGGAGGTGCCGGCTATACTGCCGGCGAACTCCTTCGTCTCCTGATCAATCATCCGGAGGCCGAGATAGTATTCGTCCATTCCTCGAGCAACGCCGGGCGTCCCGTCTATGAAGTCCATGAAGGCCTTATCGGCGACACTGACCTATGCTTTTCCGAATCATTCAATCTCCACGCCATCGACGTGCTCTTCCTCTGTCAGGGCCACGGCTTCAGCCGTAAGTTCTGGGAAGATAATGAGATGCCCGACGGCTTGAAAATCATAGACCTCGCGCAGGACTATCGCGATGAGTCCGAAGGCTATGTCTACGGTCTCCCCGAAGTGAACCGCGACCGTATCCGCCGGGCTGACCGCATAGCCAACCCTGGATGCTTCGCAACCGCAATACAGCTTGCGCTGCTCCCGCTTGCGAAAGCGGGCAGGCTCAATGGTGAGATTCATGCCACAGGCATCACAGGCTCTACCGGTGCAGGTGTAAAACCCGGAGCGACAACACATTTCAGCTGGCGCAACGACAATCTGTCGGTCTACAAGGCTTTCTCCCACCAGCATCTTGCAGAAATCAAGCAGACACTCCGTCAGCTCCAGCCCGGTTTCGACGAAGAGATTAGCTTCATACCCGTGCGTGGCGACTTCCCGCGCGGCATATTCGCAATGAGCTATATCGACACCGATATGGACATCGACGAAGCCCTGAAGCTCTACAAGGACTTTTATGCCGACGCCCCCTTCACCCATGTTTCAGACAAAGCGGTAGACCTGAAGCAGGCCGTCAACACCAACAAGGCTGTCATATCGCTTGAAAAACACGGCTCGAAACTCCTTGTCATATCCGCGATTGACAATCTCCTGAAAGGTGCCTCCGGCCAGGCCGTCCAGAATCTCAATCTGATTTTCGGCCTCCCCGAGACTGCAGGCCTTCGCCTCAAGCCCTCCGCCTTCTAATAATAAGGAACCTACGTCATACAACGCATGACAAAAACGGCATGCAACGCATGCCCGGGAAACTCAAAACTCAAAACTTACAACTCAAAACTCAGAAACAGAATGTTTCTCTTCGACGTCTATTCCCTATATGATATAGAACCGGTCATCGGACGTGGCTGCCACGTATACACCGCCGACGGTACCGAATACCTCGACCTCTACGGAGGCCATGCCGTGATTTCAATCGGCCACGCCCACCACATGTATGTCGACGCCATCTCCGAACAGGTAGCCAAGCTCGGATTCTACTCCAACTCCGTAAAAAACTCCCTCCAGCAAAAGCTCGCCGACAAACTCGGACGCATGTCGGGCTACAACGACTATCAGCTCTTCCTCTGCAACTCAGGTGCCGAGGCCAACGAAAATGCGATGAAACTCGCATCATTCGCCACTGGAAAGAGCAAGATTCTCGCCTTTGACCGAGCCTTCCATGGCCGCACATCGGGAGCGGTGGCGGCGACTGACAACCCTAAGATTCAGGCCCCGTTCAATTCCACACCCAACGTGGAATTCGCCCCGCTCAACGACATTGACGCCGTCGACACCAAGCTCTCCACCGGAGAATTTGCCGCCGTAATCATCGAAGGCATACAGGGTGTTGCCGGAATCCGTATGGTCGACGACGACTTCCTCCGCAAGCTACGCGCGCTCTGCGACAGACACGGAGTCCTCCTCATCCTCGACGAAATCCAGTCGGGCTACGGTCGCACGGGCCGCTTCTTCGCCCACCAGTATGCAGGAGTGCGACCCGACATAATCACCTGCGCCAAAGGCATAGCCAACGGCTTCCCCATGGGAGCCGTGCTCATCTCCCCGGCAATCAAGCCCGTCAAAGGTATGCTCGGCACCACCTTCGGCGGAAACCACCTCGCCTGTGCGGCTGCAATCGCCGTCCTCGACGTCATGGAAACCGAAATGATGGTCAGCAACGCTGCAGCGGTCGGTGAATATCTCATCGAAGAGCTCCGCAACCTTGCCGCCGACCATCCTGAAATCACCGACATCCGTGGTCGCGGATTGATGATAGGCATAGAAATCAAAGGCTCCGCTCCCGAACTCCGCAAACGACTCCTTTTCGACCACCATATCTTCACAGGAGGCGCAGGTGAGCACACAGTCCGTCTCCTCCCGCCCCTCTCCCTCCCACGCTCCCACGCCCAGCGCTTCATCGAAGCCCTCAGGCACCTCCTTTAAAAAACTAAAAAACTCCCACCCTATTAGCCCCATTAGTCTCATTTGACCCATTCCCCCCATCTCCCCCATCTCTCCCATTAGTCCCATCCCCCCTCACCCCCATAAAATTATGAAAAATTTCACAACCGTCCACGATATCGGCCCTCTTGACCTCGCCGTCAAGGAAGCCCTTGAAGTAAAAGCCAACCGCTTCGCCTTCACCGACCTCGGCAGAAACAAAACCCTGCTGATGATATTCTTCAACTCCAGTCTCCGCACACGCCTCAGCACACAGAAAGCCGCCATGAACCTCGGCATGAACATAATGGTGCTCGACGTCAATCAGGGTGCGTGGAAACTCGAGACTGAGCGTGGCGTCATAATGGACGGTGACAAGGCTGAGCACCTTCTTGAGGCCATCCCCGTCATGGGCTCCTACTGCGACATTATCGGAGTGCGCTCATTCGCTGGACTTAAAGACAAAGCCGAGGACTATGAGGAACGCGTAATCAATCAGTTCATCAAATACTCCGGTCGTCCGGTCTTCAGCATGGAGGCTGCCACCCGCCATCCCCTCCAGAGCTTCGCCGACCTCATCACGATTGAGGAATACAAGACCAAGCAACGCCCCAAGGTGGTCATGACCTGGGCCCCCCACCCTAAAGCCCTGCCACAGGCCGTCCCCAACTCATTCGCCGAATGGATGAACGCCACGGACTATGACTTCGTGATAACCCATCCCCATGGCTATGAGCTCGCCCCGGAATTCGTAGGAAAGGCAAAGGTCGAATATGACCAACGTAAAGCCCTTGAAGGCGCCGACTTCGTCTATGCCAAGAATTGGAGTGCCTATGCCGACCCCAACTATGGCAAAGTGCTCTCCACAGACCGTGGATGGATGGTTGACGCTGAAAAGATGGCCTTGACCGACAATGCCTTCTTCATGCACTGTCTCCCCGTAAGACGCAACATGATTGTGAGCGACGACGTCATTGAATCCGAGCGCAGCATCGTGATTCCCGAAGCCGCCAACCGCGAAATCTCCGCCCAGGTCGTAATCAAACGCCTCCTCGAATCCCTCTGACCCTATTGGCCCCATTTGTCCTATTAGCCCCATTACCCCCCCTCCCCAATGCCCGAAATAAGCGTAATCAAAATCGGCGGCAATGTTGTCGACAACCCCGAAGCCCTCGCCCGTTTCATCAAAGACTTCACCTCCCTGCCCGGAAAGAAAATCCTTGTCCATGGAGGCGGCAAGGAAGCAACGCGCATGAGTGCCAAGCTCGACATCCCCACCACTATGATTGAAGGACGCCGCGTCACCACACGCGAGACACTCGACGTGGTTACGATGGTCTATGCCGGACTGGTCAACAAACGCATCGTCTCCATGCTTCAGGCCCAAGGATGCAATGCCATTGGCCTAACCGGAGCCGACGCCAACGCAATAAAGGCCACTCGCCGCAAGCCGCAACCTATTGATTTCGGCTATGTGGGCGACATAGCTCCCGAAGGAGTCAACTCAGAGTTGATAGGCTCCCTTCTCGATGCCGGCATAACCCCGGTCTACTGCGCGATTACCCACGACGGACACGGCACACTGCTCAACTGCAATGCCGACACCATAGCCTCATCTGTCGCTATCGGAGCTTCACGGATAGCCCCTACGGAACTGATATTCTGCTTCGAGCAACCGGGAGTAATGGAGGATATCGAACGTCCCGACAGTCTTATTCCCCTCATCACGCCCGACATCTATGCAGGTCTTAAATCATTCGGTATAGTCAATAAAGGCATGATTCCCAAAATCGACAACGCCTTCAATGCAATCGCGGCAGGAGTCGAAAGCGTCACCATCAAACACTCCGACGCCCTCACTGTCCCCGCCGGTACCCGCATCCACTCTAAACTCAACACTCTAAACTCAACACTCTAAACTTAACACTCAAAACTCAAATTGTTTTGCTTGCCCTGCTGAAAAGCCTCATATCGACCCCCTCTGTCTCCCGCGATGAATCCGCTACGGCAGCCATAATCTTTGACTGGCTCGCGGTGCGTGGAGCTGCCCCTCAGCGCAACGGCAACAACGTCTGGGCTCTGTCGGAAGCCTACGACCCTTCGCGCCCGACCCTCCTGCTCAACTCCCACCACGACACTGTGAAACCGGCGGCAAGCTACACGCTCGACCCCTTCACTCCGCTCGAAAAAGACGGACGCCTCTATGGCCTCGGGAGCAACGACGCAGGAGCTTCCGCTGTCGCTCTTATGCAGACCTTCATCGACCTCCGGTCCACGCCGCTCCCCTTCAATCTGCTTTTAGCCATAACATGCGAGGAAGAAGTCGGAGGCGAAAACGGCATGCGTGCCTTTCTGCCACATATGCGCGAGCGAGGCATAGACATCGACTGTGCGATAGTCGGAGAGCCGACCGGCATGCAGGCGGCAATAGCCGAACGCGGACTTGTGGTGCTCGACTGTGTGACCCGTGGAGTCACAGGCCATGCCGCAAGGGGCGAAGGAGTCAACGCCATCTATAAAGCCATGGCCGACATCGACCGCTTGCGCAACTTCCGGTTCCCCAAGGAATCCGCCATTCTCGGGCCTATAGGGGTCAACATCACGCAGATTAATGCCGGCTGGCAGCACAACGCCATCCCCGATGAATGTCGATGGGTGGTTGACATCCGCACTACCGATGCCTATTCCAACGAAGAGACAGTCGAACTCATGCGCTCCGCTGTCTTCGACAGTCAGCTGACTCCGCGCTCCACACGTGTGCGCGCCTCGGTTATCAGCGAAAGCCATCCTCTCGTCATTGCCGCGAAAAGCCTAGGGCTCTCGACCTTCATCTCCCCCACCACGAGCGACATGTCGCTCATGTACGACTTCCCCTCCCTGAAGATCGGTCCGGGCGACTCCTCCCGCTCCCATCGCGCCGACGAATATATCCTGATTGACGAACTCCTTGCCGCCCCTCCCCTCTACCGCCGGCTAATCCAATCCCTCACCCCCTATTAGCCCCATTAGTCCCATTGGCCCCATCTCTCCCATTAATCCCAAGCCCCCATTAGTCCCATCCATAAATCCCCAAAATAATGAAACTCTGGAGCAAGGGCTTCGAGCCCGACAAAATGATTGAAGAATTCACCGTAGGCCGCGACCGCGAGCTCGACCTCCGTCTCGCCCGCTACGACGTGCAAGGCTCTATGGCCCATATCAAGATGCTCGAAAGCATCGGTCTGCTCACCACCGATGAGCACACCGTCCTGCTCAAGGCACTTGAGGAAATCGCCGAAGTCATCGAACGTGGAGAATTCAAAATCGAACTCGGAGTAGAGGACGTACATTCCCAGGTCGAGTTCATGCTCACCGAAAAACTCGGCGATGTGGGCAAGAAAATCCACTCCGGACGCTCACGCAACGACCAGGTGCTCGTCGACCTCAAACTCTTCATGCGCGATGAGCTTCGCCATGTAGCCGACGCCGTGAGCCGTCTCTTCCATCGTCTGCAGTCGCTCAGCGAAGAGTATAAGGATGTGCTCATGCCCGGCTACACCCACCTCCAGGTAGCGATGCCCTCATCCTTCGGCCTATGGTTCGGAGCCTATGCCGAAAGCCTCTGCGACGACATGCAGATGCTCGTCGCGGCCTACAATATAGCCAACCAGAACCCTCTCGGCTCCGCCGCCGGCTACGGCTCCTCCTTCCCTCTCGACCGCGAAATGACCACACGTCTGCTCGGCTTCGAGACGCTCCACTACAATGTCGTGGCCGCACAGATGTCGCGCGGCAAGACCGAGCGCGCAGCCTCGATGGCAATCGGAGCGATAGCCTCCACCCTCGGCCACCTTGCCATGGACGTATGCATGTGGATGTGCCAGAACTTCGGCTTCGTCTCCTTCCCCGACGAACTGACCACAGGCTCATCGATAATGCCCCACAAGAAAAATCCCGACGTGTTCGAAATCATGCGCGGGAAATGCAACCGCCTACAGTCAGTGCAGAACGAGATAGCCCTCCTGACAGCCAATCTCCCCCTCGGCTACAACCGTGACCTCCAGCTGCTGAAAGACATAATCTTCCCCGCCACGACCGAGATGATACAGTGTCTCGACATGGCCGACTTCATGCTTCAGCACATCCGCGTGAAGCGCGACATCATCGACGACCCGCGCTACGACTATCTCTTCACGGTCGAGGAAGTCAACCGCCTCGTTCTTCAGGATATGCCCTTCCGCGAAGCCTACAAGAAAGTCGGCCTCGAAGTCCAGGATGGCACCTATCGCCCTGTCCGCAGTGTCAGCCACACCCACGTAGGCTCCATCTCCAACCTCTGCAATCCCGAAATCGCCCTCAAATTCCAAAAACTCCTCGACCGAATCAAATAATTAATTATAGCGGAAGGCGCACGCCCCTCTTCCAAGGGTTTCGTACGCCTTCCGTATTTTGATTCCGTAAGCTACTTACGCTTATCCCATGATGGATGGGCGGGATCTTCTGCTTTCAGAGCCTCAGCAAGGTCTATCCCGAGAGCCGCCGCAAGCATCCGACCGTAACTCGGGTCTGCATTATGGCAGGCTCTCACATGACGTTGCTTTATGAATAAAGGCACACCATCCATCTGCGCGGCAGTGTTCTGGCAAGTGGCCTCCCTGTCCGCTTCACTCATCAGACGCCATAACTTTCCGGGCTGAGTGTAATAATCCTCGTCATACTGACGCTCATCGTAATTATAGACATCGCCTTGAAGTTCCATAGGCGGTTCTTTAAGGGCCGGATTGTCCTGCCATTCACCGAAACTGTTAGGCTCATAGGTAACAGTGGCTCCATAATTGTCATCAGTACGCATCTGACCGTCGCGGTGGTAGGAATGGGACGGACATTTCGGACGGTTTACAGGTATGAGATTATGGTTGACGCCAAGACGGTAGCGCTGCGCGTCACCATAGGAAAATAGCCTGCCCTGAAGCATCTTGTCTGGAGAAAAGCCTATACCGTCCACGATATTGGTAGGATTGAAGGCCGCCTGCTCAATTTCTGCGAAGAAATTTTCAGGATTGCGGTTAAGTTCAAGGATCCCAACATCCCTGAGCGGGAAATCCTTGTGATACCATACTTTTGTCAAATCAAAAGGATTGATGTGATAATCCTTCGCCTCTTCCTCTGTCATGAGCTGTATCTGCAACTTCCAGCGGGGAAAATCACCGCGCTCGATAGCCTCAAACAAATCTCTCTGATGAGACTCGCGATCCTTCGCGATAATCGCTTCAGCCTCCTTGTCAGCCAGGTTCTTGATACCCTGAAGCGTGATAAAATGAAACTTGACCCAAGTACGCTTGTTGTCCTTATTAATAAAACTGTATGTATGACTGCCGAAACCATGCATATTTCTGAACGAAGCCGGAATGCCTCGCGGCGACATGGATATCGTAATCTGATGCAACGCCTCCGGTAGAAGCGTCCAGAAATCCCAGTTTGCGGTCGGGTTACGCATTCCGGTCCGTGGGTCGCGTTTAATGGCGTGGTTAAGATCCGGGAATTTCAAAGGGTCACGAAGGAAAAATACAGGAGTATTGTTCCCTACAAGATCCCAGTTACCCTGATCTGTATAAAATTTCATGGCAAAACCTCTTATATCGCGCTCGGCATCTGCCGCTCCGCGCTCGCCTGCTACGGTCGAAAACCGGACCAGACAAGGAGTCTGTTTGCCTACTTTTGAAAAGATTGATGCACGCGTAAACTCGGTAATGTCATCCGTCACAGTAAAAGTCCCGAAAGCGCCTGAACCTTTAGCGTGCATGCGCCGTTCTGGAATCACTTCCCGGTCAAAATGAGCTATTTTTTCAAGATACCAGGGGTCCTGTGCGGTAAACGGCCCGCGCGGACCTGCGGTCTGTACATTCTGGTTGTCGGCGATAGGGCGCCCGTTTTCAGCGGTGAGTCTTTTCTTTTCCATAACAATCACAATGGTGTTTATAGCCAATTAATGAGATAATTAAAACATCTGTTACTTTAAAAAAGTTTTAGCGCGGTCCTATCACTACTATATCTGAAATAATTTTTCTGACGGTAAAACATTCTTTATTAATTAAAAGTTAGTATTTTTGTCAACAATTATGACATCAGTTTTTCACTTAAAATTATAGAATATGTTAAACAACAAGATTCAAGACGCCATCAATGCGCAAATCAATGCCGAGTTCTGGAGCGCCTACCTTTATCTCTCAATGGCCCAGCACTTTGAAGCAGAAGGCATGCCCGGCGTTGCAAACTGGTTCAAGATTCAATTCCAGGAAGAGCAGGCCCACGCCACAATCTTCATGAACTATATCCACCAGCGCGGTGGCCGCGTTGTGCTCAAGGCTATCGACGCCGTCCCCACCACCTGGGAATCTCCCCTCGAAGCCTTCAAGGCCACACTCGAACACGAGCAGAAAGTCACCGCCCTCATCAATAGCCTCTATGCCCTCGCAGAAGCTGAAAACGACTACGCTACACGCGACCGTCTCAACTGGTTCGTGAGCGAACAGGTAGAGGAAGAAGACAACTGCCGCCAGCTCATCGACAAATTCTCCCTCATCGGCGACAACGGCATGGGGCTCTACATGCTCGACCAGGAGCTCGGTTCCCGCGTCTACAACGCCCCCGCCGCCCTCGGAGAATAATCCAATCCCCCGTCTCTTTAACGGGCTTATACCATTAACCCTGTAAGGCCGCACCCCCGGTGCAGCTGAAACACGACAAAACAGACAACCGGTTTCGTCCAGACTTATGACGAAACCGGTTGTCTGTCTAAAAAGCGTCACCGCTACAAATGCGAATATTGCACCGGGCAGTCCTTCAGCTCCGCCCGGCCGTTATTGATCACCCAGTCAATCTTGAAATTGAAGCCGGGATATGAATCCTGGTTCCCAAGAGCCGACTCGTCAATCTGGCCGTTACTCATCCAGGTCCCCGCACCGTTATTCAGTATATATAAATCATGTATATAGATCTGAGACAGGTCCTTGCGTGTCCCGATAGTGCCGTTGCCCTTCTCAATTTTCCCGTAGTTCACACTGCTGCGCACGTTACTGTAATTGTCGGCACAACCGAGAATACCACCGTTGTCACTATTCTGACGACCTTTGATATCGCCGGTATTATAGCAGAACCAAATTGTCGCAGTAACAGTCGGGTAACTTTCATTATAAGCAGAACGGCCCTCCTCCATATAGCCGACAATACCGCCTACAGTACTTCCGGAATTATCCGAGCTTACAGTTCCGGTATTGACGCATCGCACCACCTCCTTTGATGTAAGGTTATCCCACAGCACTGGATCTTCGCCAAAGCTGCCGACGATACCGCCCGTGCGGTTTGCACCTCCGTTGCCTGCCACACTGCCGTGGTTGGCACACTTTTCTATCACCTGTTGTTCATAGTCAAGCTGGCCGATGATACCCCCTACAGCGCCTGAGGATGTCGACTCTACCGCCCCGTGGTTCACGCAATTCGAATAACGTCCGAAGAAAACATCGTTACCATGTAACCGATCATTTCCATAGTCGTCTATTGGAGAATAGACGTAGCCGATGATACCGCCGGTGACACTTGTTCCCTTTACATTCCCGGAGTTGGCAACCCAGTTGACAGAATCGGATCTCCCCAGCATATAGCCCATGAAACGCCCGAAAACACCTCCCGTATTGCGTTTGCCTTTGACGGTCGCATAATTTATCATATAATCCGATCCAACAATGCGCCCGTAATACTCCCCGCGGTCCTCACCGACGCCACCGGCAATACCGCCGGTGTTGTCTCCTCCTGTAACCGAACCTATCGCTACGAGATGACGGAGCTGAGCGAACGTATAACCGTTCGGATAATAGTGCTTGCCGATCAGACCTCCCGTCAGATATTCACCAACCACCGTTCCCCTCACGACAAGACCGATATAATTGCTGACATCCGACATACCGGTCACTCCTCCGACATTGTTTTTTCCCTTGACGTTAATCGATAGGGTCGAGTTGAAATCTCGTTCTGACGGAAATTTATTGCTCTTGGAAAAATCTACTTTATTATCGTTTTTGAATGTGATGAGATAGGAATGGCCGACGAAACCGCCTACATTATTTGTCCCTTCGACTATCAGGTCTCCGTAATTCCTTGGCACACGGCAGTCCATCTGTGTATTGGATCCATCGCGCCCGGGATAAAGCTTGCCGTAGAATCCGCCGGTATTTTCCTTGCCCTTCACTATAGCCCGGACATTAATCCCGTCCTCCATCGCAGGACAGCCTCTCATCGAGCCGGCGATACCGCCTGTATTGCTCCCTGCTCCACGGACAGCTATCTTGGTATCCAACTTTCTACCGAATTCAATGTTGGCGTCAGGAGAATAGGCCTCTCCGAGGATACCACCCGTGTAGTCCCCTTCGCCCTCGACCATCGTGCACTGATAGCTTGACTCCAGTTTTATGTCGTTAAACCTGATTTTTCCCGAACTCCTGCCGATGAGACCTCCGACATAGCTTTGACCGTAGACAGTCGGGGCATCGATTGCAGACTGGTTGATCTCACAGCCGTCAACCTCCGCTTCATTCCGGTTATCGCCTATCAGGCCTCCCACGCATTGTGCCTTAGGAGTGCTAATCCGGCAATCCTCGATATCTATCCCCGAAAGAATGGCCTTGCCGCTGTTGGTCCCGGCGATGAGACCGTAATTGTCGCCTACCGTCGATGTGATCTTGCAGCGGCTGACTGTGACTCCCGAAATCCGCGCCGTTCCCTTGATTTCGGAGCACAGTATCCCCGAATGACCCTCAAGCTCCTTTAGGTCGAAGTTCTGAAGCCGCAGATTGCGGACCGATGCGCCGTCGTTGAGCTTATAGAAGACTCCCGAATGTTTGGGATACTGGAAATTCCGGGAATCAAAGCTCCTGTCATCGAACGTGATCGACCTGCTGCCCCCGTCGTAGACTCCGCTTAAATCCGGCTGCGGAATCCATCCGTCTATATAACCGAACTTGAAGTCCGTAGCCTTAGGATAGATGAGATCCGCGTCCTGACGGAAATACAGGCCCTTCCCGTGATAACGGTCGTCGGCGATCTGCACAAGGAACGTGATGAAATCATCCTGGCCGGATATGACATAGGGATCATCCTCCGTGCCCCGGCCTCGGAGATTTCCGTAGGAAGTCTTCGCATAGGCCACGTTGGTCAGCTTCCCGCCCGAGAATGTGGCCATCAGGCGCCCCCCGACGGCATCGCCATCCGTCTTTCGGAATGTGACAAGGTAGACCCCGTCGGCGACGATCTCATCCTTGGGCATCTTCATCTCGCACTTTATAAGTTCATTGTCAACCTCGTAGTCAAGGTCGTAGCTGTAGCCATTGTCATCTTTATCCGACGTGAGCGAAATGACTACCGAACCCGAACCGCTCAGGTTCGGGAACTGTGAACTCGGAATCGAAAAACTCGACACGAGGAAGTCACCCCCGTCCACCACCCCGGACCCCGGGACGAAAGGAATCGAGGGGTCGTCGTCACTACACGAGGGTAGCAGCGTGAGCGCGGCAAAAACAAGCACAGCAAACAGTCCCGGCGAAAACATTCTGCAAAAAAATTTCTTCATGATTACTTTTTTCTTATTTATGGTTTATTATACATACACACTGACGTTACCTGTTCTGTCTGCGATAAGACAAGGGAGGTTGCCCGTATACCCCTTTGAAAAGTCTGCTGAAATATGCCTGCGATGAAAATCCACTCAATTCAGCTATTTCCTCCATCGATTTCTGAGGCTCAGACATGAGCAATGTCCTGGCATACTCGAGCCGCATTCCGTTAATCCATTCGCCAAAGCTCTTGCCGAAGGTTCCGTTGATATAGGATGACAAGTAAGTGCGGTTGGTTCCGAGGATTTCAGCCAGCATTATTATCGTAAGCCCCTTTGTGGCAAACCCATTGTCGCCGATCCACCGATCGAGAAGCGGCAGAAACTCAGGAACGTCACCCGAATGTAGGACTGCCGGGGAGTCTGCGGCACACTCATCCATAAACAAAGAAGCCTCCACCCTTTCGTAGTTAAGCGCATAATTCTGCAGTGAAATGTAGATATATGTGAAAGCGGCTATGCCTATAGCCATGAAAACCGCATTGCACCACGACGGCAGGAAAGCCAGGAAAGCCCCGGCAATCCCACAGACTATGACTAACCACGAACTTATATGAAGCCACCGAACGAACAAGGCCGTGCGGTCGGAATAATAATTGTCAATATCGTGTTTTGCCCGTCGGAAAGTCCGGAAAAAACGCACCACCAACAATAGGGTCTCGACAAGAAACCACCCGGCAAAAACTATCAGTGCCACCCTCCTCACCAATCCCTCCGTCAGGCAGGTGAAAAGCCATATCGAAACCGTATAGGCAATGCCTGTCAGCAGAAAACGCAGCGAACGTTCACGGCAGAAATAACTGCGGTCAAGCAACTGGATAAAGGAGTAACCGAATAGCAGGGCCGCCCAGAAAAAATATGTCAGATTCAAAGCTGAAGCATAGGATGGAGCCTCCGTTCTCAAAGGAAAAACCACAAAACATCCTATACCGAAAGCGAAGAAACCGAGTGAGACACCAAGCAATTTACGTGCGCGGTTGTATGGTACATATATATCCTCTTTGGGCGTCCGGCTCATCAACAGACACACTGCCAGGAGCGCCGTTGTCAACGCTCCCGCAAATACGGTATAGGAATATATCGGATAGACTATCATCTATGTTTCGTGTAAAATCCGTGCGTAATTGCATCCTGACTCCACCACGGATTTCGAAACACAAAGTTAATAAAATCTAAAGTCTTAAATCTGACAACCTGAAACGGGTTTTTATAATTCCAACAAATTCAGCATACTATTTTTTGTAAAATCGTAAATTCGCACGTAAAAATCACTTTTTCCAAAATTTCCGCCCCCATGACCAAGTCCTGAACCATCATCCTGAGCCCATCAAACAAAACATTTGTCAGCAACCTCAATATTAGTAATAACATTATTACTAATAGACTTGTTACTAATAATATTATTACTTATATTTGCATCATAAAGCAAATCATATCGACCGACATTATGGAAAATAAACCTTTCACCTTCGGAGTCGCTACATCAGGAGACAATTTCACAGACCGCGAAAAAGAGACATCACGATTACTGTTAAATTTCAAAAACGGAATCAATACCATTCTGATATCTCCGCGACGTTGGGGGAAGACATCCCTTGTAAGGAAAGTATGTCAGCTGGCCGAATCGGAAAAGTTGAGAATAGTATATCTTGATATATTCTCCTGCCGGAGCGAGCGTGAATTTTATAATATGTTTTCCGAAGCCGTAATTAAACAGACCTCCTCGAAATGGGAAGAATGGATTGAAAATGCAAAACTATTCCTCTCAAGGATAAGCCCGAAATTTTCATTTGGGACCGATCCCATGACCGATTTCTCAATGTCATTCGACATTGACACCAAAAACGACGATGTGACTGAAATCCTGAATCTTCCGGAGAGAATTGGAGAAAAGAAGAAATGCCGTATAGTGGTCTGTATCGACGAATTCCAACAGATTGCTGAATTCGACGATTCAAAGACTTTCCAAAAAAGACTCAGAAGTATGTGGCAGCTTCAGAAATCAACATCCTACTGTCTTTTCGGCAGTAAAAAACACTTGATGAACGAACTTTTCGAAAAAAAGAGTCTGCCTTTCTATAAATTCGGAGACGCGATATATCTTGGCAAGATTGATACGCCCCATTGGATTGAATATATCCGCGAACGTTTCAAAGCGACCGGCAAAAGTATATCCGTGGAACTCGCGGAACGTATATGCCTATGGGTCAGAAACCATTCATCATATGTCCAGCAACTGGCATGGCTCACGTGGATTCACACAAAAGAGGAAGCGACCGAACAGGACTTTAATGACGCATGCAATGACATACTTGACCAAAACACTCCTCTCTTCGAAAAGCAGACCGAAAACCTCACGGCATATCAGTTAAATTTCATCAAGGCCATGCTCGACGGTGTCCACAAAGGCTTCACAACGCAGGAAGTCCTGCAAAAATACCGTCTCGGCTCCTCCGCGAACGTAAGCGGCATAAAGCGCGCCTTGACCGACAAGGAACTTATCGAGACCGAAGGCCAGGAAACATTCCTTCAGGACCCCGTGATGGAAATATGGCTGAAAAAAGAACTGAGCCGCTGATTCGGTAGACATCAAAAAAGAAGGTGTGCAATTCATCTAAATCCGAATTGCACACCTTCTTTATATTATCTGCCCTGTCCCCGTATTACTATATCTATATCATAATTTTAGAAACTGAACTGCAACATGGCGTTGATACGGTTGTCGTGGCGTGAGGCACCGTCCATGTTGACCCTTCGGCCATAGAGGTATTCAACACCACACTGCAAACCGGGGAGAATAGTGTAGAACACGTTTGCCGCTACATACTGGGCATACTTATACTGCTCGTCCCACGGAGTCGTCCCGTCGCTATATCTGTCGGCATATGCACGGCTATGGCTATAGGTGACAGACCCAAAAACCTTAGGCGAAAAAGTGTACTGCAAACCCGCATATCCGCCCCAGGCCTTGACACCATCGAGACGTCCTTCACGGCCGGCTTCCGGCGCGATATCAAGGCCAAGTCCTGCCAAATCCTGGATATACCCTCCGATACCGCATCCATAGGCAACCTGATAATAGGCCCGCAAAGGAGTGGCTCCGAGCGAGGAACTTCCACTAAGTTTCACACCCCAGCCGGTGACATTGCGGTTCTTATCCTGAACCAGGTCGCGATATTGGATATTGCGCATCAAAGCTGAGAACCTTACCCAATTTCCGCCATTGCCCCAGCTGTACTGTATGTAGGCGGGTACATCGGGGATACGCTGGTTAACCGTGCGCGTCTCTCCGTTGGTAGTGACGCTTGTCGAAGGCAGTTCAAGGCCTATCCCCCCTTTGAACCTTGAAGAAATCTTATGCTGGAAAGAAACGAGGTCGTGAGTCGCACCTACAAGTCCGCAGGGGCCTTCGGCGTCAATAGTCGGAGGGGCTGCAGCCCCGTCCTCAAAAAGAGAAGAGGTATGTCCGACAGTGAATCCCCTGTAAGTTATATAGGCATGGTTCAGCTTGAAACCGTTGCCGGGGCCTGTGAACTTACCGCTGATATAGGCCCCGACCTTATTTGACGTGCCCGGAAGGGCTATGAAATTTATATAAATCTTGCTCTGTCCGAAGCTACCCTGCAGCAAGCCTCCGTCGCCGTCGGGAGTATTAAAGGGAATATCGGCTGTCGTAAAGTCGTTGGGATTGTCGATAGGGGCTCCCCAGTCGAAAAGGCCTACTCCTTTTATATAGCCACCGATGCCGAGATAGAACATATTATTGTTGCCCTTTATGGCAAAGCGTGGAGCACCGGGTTCGTTGAATCTCTTGGGCGCGTTCTCAATGAAGGCGTCATAGACCGCCTGGTCTGGTTCCCCGGGGTTGAAAACTATTTTTACCTCCCCCTCGTCGGGCACAGTCGGATGGTTCTGTCCCCGGACAGCAAACGGCACGAGCGTTCCAGCCAATAATAATGACAATGCTAATTTCTTCATAGTTGATGTCTAAACATATTCGTCGCTCATACGGAAAGTGAATGAATTGCGTTTCGCCACAACTATGATGCCGAAGAGCAACGTGAATATAAAATTAAGTATAAAAGGAAAATGATTGCTTGAGGTTCCGAACATATGGCGGAAGACGTCTACGATGAACGGCGTCACGGTTATAGCGATATAATTCACTGCCAGAACCACGGCGAGGGCAAGGGTCGATTTCCTGCCGTCGGTCACCGTATAGGTTGCCTTGTCGTATATGACAGGCTGGAAGACCCCGTAGCCGAAACCCATAAGGACCGCAGCCACATAGAGCAGCCAATGCTCACGGGCCAAGGCCATCAGCAGAAGACCTCCGGCAATCGAGGCCGTCGCGATGAGCGATGTCCTCTGTCCGAAAACCTTGATAAGATACGGCAGGCAGAATCCGGGCAGGAATACGGCGAGATAGAACAATGCCGTTACTGTTCCCGTGATGTCGCTGCTGAGATGGTCCTCCTGTATAAGGAAGGGAAGATAATATGAAATTATCGTCACGGCATAGGTAGTGAAAGCATAAAGCCCGATGAGCCCGGCAATACGGCTTAGAATAAAGCCTCCTGTCACTTTCTCTCCCGGCGTCGGAGTCGCCCATTCGACAACCTTCGGATGAGGCTGTCCTACTCCTGAGGGCGCCTGATTCATCTTCGTGGCCGCCTGTGAATTCAACTTCCTTACAAAGACCATAAGCACAAGCGGAATCGCCGGGATAAGGTAGACAAGGAAAGGCATGTGCCAGTTGCCACGGTTGAGCCAACCGACGACAAATGTCGCAAGGACGAGAGCCACGTTCGATATGCCGCTCTTTATGCCGAGCTGCTGCATCCTGTATTTCCCGACGAAAGTATCGGCTATAAGCCCGGCAGCAAGTGGAATCACCAGACCGCAGCCACAGCCGAGCAGACAGCTGACCGCAATCAGCGCCACCATCGAATCAGCAAAAAAATAGAGTATGCCGGCAATGAGATATATAGACAGGCCTACAACTACGATTCGCACCTTGTCGCGTGATTCCGAAAGCTTTCCGGAGAAAAGCACAAAGGGGATAATCAGAAGGTTAGGGAGCACCGTCAGCATCTGAATCTCAAGGTCAGAAGCCTTGGGGAATATCTTGTCGAGATTGCCGAGCATAGGGCTGACGGCCAGCCCTGGAAGGTTGACCACCAGCGAGACCGACCATATCGCCAGCAAAGCCGGTAATGTGATCGATCCTTTTCCGGTGGATATCTTAATCATAAAATCCGATTTTTGAGACCTACATTCAAGAGGACGTTCAATTAATTTCGGTCTCCCTGTTCAAAGCTGCCTTCACTTCCTCGTCGGTAGGATGATAGCCTTCCGGCCACTTGGAAACCTGACCCGGGGTACGCCCCTCGATTTCCCAGTCAAAGGGATAGAAGGATGCGTTGGCGTCGCGCCATGATTTCTTACGCTTAGCGTAAACGATAAGCGGCAGGGCGATGAACACGGCTACTCCGAGAATCAGCACGCCAACATAGACAGCGGGGCTGCCGGTCTTAATCTGCGACGGTGGGATAAAACTGAGTACTCCTGCAAGAACTGCACCGGCCACGCCGACAATGGTTACTATCCACATGCCCAACTTGCCACCGGGCACCTTGAAACCTCTCTTCTTATTCGGAGCCGTATGACGCAATCTGACGAAGGCGAAATATATGATAACCACCATAATCAGATAGATTATAGTAGACATCTGGCTCAAAATCTGATAAGCGGACTCAACCGAAGGAAGAAGCACGAGCACAAGCGAGAGGAGCGACACTATCGCTGCCTGGACATAGAGAATCGTGGTCTGTATGCCGTTCTTATTCGTATGCTGAAGGGAGCGGGGGAGGAAACCGGCTTTACCCACGGCGAGAATACCGGTCGAAGGGCCGGCAATCACCACGCTCACCTGGCCAAGCACACCGAAAGTAATCAGTACGGCCATCACATTTCCGAGCCATGGAGCACCGATTGAGGCCCACAAGTCATTATAGGCTACAAGAAGACTCTGCAAAAGATTGATTTTACTCTCGGGAATCACAACCCCGATAGCGAGAGTGCCGAGGATGAAGATAACCAGAATGACGAGAGCCGCGATAAGCACTGATTTCGGGAAATTTTTCGACGGATTTTTCATGGCAGGCACCTGAACGGCCTGAATCTCCATGCCCGCGAAGAAAAGGAAGATACTTGCAGCGAGGACTATGGTGCTGAAATGAGAGAAATCAGGCCAGAAGGGCTTGTCAAGAGGCAGATAGACGGTCTTTCCAAGCAATAGATAGACCACACCCATCACAATCAGTACTGCGGCAGGGATAATCGTGCCGCAGAGTCCGCCGAGTGTACTGAGCTTATTGGCATATTTCATGCCACGGAAAGTGTTGAAGGTACACACCCAGTAGACACCGAGCACTATGATGAGAGTATATATACGGTTGCCCGCGAGTTTCGCGTCAAAGGCCTCCGGCCAGAAAATATAAGCGAGGGAGACCGCTCCGAACATCAGCACGGCAGGGAACCATATGACGACCATCTGCCAGTCAAGATACATGCTGAGCCAGCCCGTACGCGTGCCGAAAGCCTCGGAAACCCAGCGGAACACACCGCCCGAACGTGTATAGGTCGAAGCAAGTTCCGCACATACCAAGGCATACGGAACTAAAAAAACGAGTGCGGCAAGCACATAATAGAATATAGAAGTGAATCCGAATTCTGCCTGGGATGCAAGCCCACGCATACTGACGATTGTTGTCACAATCATGATGGCCATAGCCATCATAGATATCTGCTTCACCCCACCCACCGGATGGGTGTGGGGAGTGACTTCCTTAATCCCTCCCGAAGCGGATGGCTGTTGAGACGTGGTTGTATTTTTATCTGTAGCCATAGCGAGTTATTAAATTAAAAGTCCATAAAGGTATATGGATTGACAGACTGTATGAAAACAAGGGGCCGATACCGGTTTTTCCCAGTATCGGCCCCGGATGGAAATATTATTCCCTATTCTTATTAAGGGGTATTGACCTAACGGGCAGGATATACTACAGGATAAGCCTCGGCAAGTTTAGTACCGACCTTATAGTGGGTGCCTGGCTGGGCGGTGAAGCTTACATTGCTTGATGCCTCGAATACCATCACGATATCGGAGCCACCGAACTGGAAGTAAGAAATTTCCTCTCCCTTGTGGAGCACCTTGCCGACCTCGGCAGTCATGACAACTGAAGATACCTGTGCCATACCCATAGGCAGCACTGCAACCAAGCCAATCGGACTGTCTATGACTATCAGGCCACGACACTGCATGAATTCATATCCGGGGTGGTCGGGAGCGTCAAGGTGACGTATCATCTTGACATGGTTACGTCCGTCAGGGATAGCCTGATCCTGGTCTGCGACACATTCAAGATATACGGTTCCCTGGATGAAACGCGACTCAAGCACACGGCCTGCCACAGGGGCATGCTGACGGTGATAGTCGGTAGTGTTCAGGAAGGCATGCATCCACTGTCCGCCTTTGAAACGGTCCTTGTAAGGACTGTCGGCGAGAAGCTCTTCGATGCTCCAGCGGATACCCTTGATGTCTACTTCGGAGTTTTCGCTTACCTCCCACTGTCCGCCGAATGTAGAGTCGGCAGGAGAGGTGATGATACGGCTGTCATCGATAGCTGCAATGGGATGAGTGCCGGGTTTGAAATGACGTGCGAAGAATTCGTTGAATGTCTTCCAACCTCCGTGAGGCATGATGTAGGAATCCATATTGTAGGCCGGTGAGTTATAGTATGACTCTACGGCTTCCGGAGTAAGGGATTCGGGCTGGTCCATCCACTTGCCGAGTTCCTGGATATACTTTCTCATCCAGAGTGACAGCGGAGTCAGAGGTTCGGCCGGATTGTGGGGCATCACAGCGTTCTGGAGGCTCTTCACCGGTTCCTGGTCGAGGATAAAGTAGAAAAGACATACATGCTTGTAGACGATTTTGCCGGGCTGGTTCTCGACAGGAACCCAAGTGAGCTGTGCGTCAAGCCAGTTGTAGTAGTCTTCAAGGGTCTTCATCTCGTCCATTTCGACTGCGTTGTAGGACTTAGCTTTGTCAAATGCCTGCTGGAATTTGTCTTGCCAATTGTTTTTTGCAATCATGTCGAGGAGCTCCTGCACGATTGGCTGATGGGTAGTTTGTGCCATGTTAGGAATAATTTGTTAGGTTTGAATAACTTTCTTATGCTTCCGCAGGGGAGATGCCCTGTTTTAGACTTCGATAATCATAACAAACCCTATTCCTTTATTGTTCCACCCAAATGCGATATTAACACTTTTTGCACCTGAAAGAGTGTGCAGGAATCCACGCAGAACTTTAAGCGGTCACGGGACGCCGGACACATGTCACTATCCTGAAACCGAGACGCGCCACTACTATGCTCATCAATGGGGTGAGAATGTTGAAGATACAGCAGGGGAAATAGGCGAGCGTACTCACCCCAAGCACGGTAGACTGCGTGAGTCCGCACGAGTTCCAGGGAATCAACACTGATGTGACCGAAATCGAGTCCTCCATCGAACGGCTGAGCAGACGCGGTTCAAGTCCGTTGCGACGGTAGAGCGAACGGTACATATTGCCCGTGATTATAAGTGCGAGATACTGGTCGGCAGTGGCGCAGTTCATCGCAAGTCCGCTCGCTACGGTAGCGCCGACTATGCTCGTGCGCTTGCGCAGACGGGAGGTGAAAGCGTCAGTAAGCTTTGCGAGCATGCCCGTCCCGATAGTCACCGAGCCGAACACCATCGCCGACAGCACAAGGAACACGGTCGGGAGCATCCCGAGGATTCCCCCGGTCTCCACGAGGCGGTCAAGTTCAGCACTTCCGGTAGGCAGGGCCGAACCACTCCAGAGCGACACTGCCGCATCGACAACCCCTATACCTAAATGAGGCTGGAAAACGAATATTCCGACGCCACCGAGCAATGCCGCCACCCCGAGGACAATGAGGGTCGGAATCCTCATGACAATCATCACAAGGGTTGCAAGAGGAATGACAAGAGTCCATGGCGATACTACAAATGTCGACCGCAAGGCGCTCAGAATCGGAGCGGAATCCGCCATATCGCCTACCGGCAACCAATAGCCGACGCAGAAAAACACTATCAGAGCAATGCCCATGGCCGGAACTGTCGTATAGGTCAGATAGCGTATATGCTCGAAAAGGTCGACTCCGGCGGTAGATGATGCAACCACAGTGGTATCGCTCAATGGCGAGACCTTGTCGCCAAAATAAGCTCCTGAAATAATGGCTCCCGCAATCCAGGGGTCACTGAAACCCATCACCTCGCCTATCCCCATGAAGGCCACGCCTATTGTCGCAATCGTCGTCCATGAACTTCCGGTCATAACCGAAATCACCGCACAGACAGAGCAGGCAATGACAAGGAACAGTTTCGGCGAAAGGATTTCGAGACCGTAGGCTATCAGCGTCGGCACCACTCCGGAGAGCATCCACGTTGTGGCCACCATCGCAATACATATCAATATCGGTATGGCAGGGAGAATCTGCATGGCGCTACGCACAAACCCCACTTTCAGTCCACGTCGCGAGGCAATGCCTCCCACCCATGCCAGCCCCATGGCGATAGCTGCTGAAATCAGCAGAATCCAGGGCCCGAAGGAGGATACGGAGTCGGCACCCTTGGCGATAATGACACCAAGCAGCGAGAACAACAGTACTGATAAGGGAATTAAAGAGACCCACAGGGAGGGGAGGTCACGGCGTCCGAAAATTTCACTCCGCCTGACAGAAAAACTATGCTTATTCAATTGATGTTTATAATTTTAGAGCAGTGTTGAAATTCAACATGCAGTTACAGATACAAATCCATTGGAAACCGGACACGAAGTTACGAAAATCCGCCCACATAGCCTAAGGCCTAATCCCCAAAACTCCCTAAAACCTTCAAAAGCATGTTAATTCCCGAAAGCTGCTTAAAAGATTTCAAATCATGAGCCGTGCCAAAAGTTTATTATAAGTTTAAGCTCTCTCTCACTTTTCGTGGAAGTTTCTTGACCACCTCGTCATAGGAATGGTCAATCAACTGCTTGACAAGACTTTCTTCAACATCTCCGCTCAGCGACACCTGATTCCAGTATTTCTTATTGAAATGCCAGGCGGGACGGATGCCGTCATAAAGCTCGCGCAACTCGATAGCCCTCTCGGGGTCACATTTCATGAAAAGCCATTCCGGCTTGTCAAGTGGCATAAGGACAAACATCTTGCCCATCACCTTGAACACGAGGTTCACATCATCAAACGGAAAACACTCCGTAGTTCCCGCCTTAGACAGACAATAAAGCCTTATCTCCTCTATATCAATCATCTCCCACTAATCATTTAAAATATCAACTATATTTACCAAATTTTCACCCAACATCTGAATTTCATTGACAACCACATCATAGACAAATTCCGCATCAATATTAAAATACCCATGAGCGATATGATCACGCATACCTTTGATACTTTTCCAAGGAATTTGAGGACAATTCTCATCCAGAAAACCGGGAAGCAACTTATCTATTTTTTTAACCCCCTCTCCAATACTCTCAATCAGCATGCAATTTGCAGCCAATTTCTGCATACCAGCCATAGTCATCAGATAATCATCTACTGATTTTATATGTCTGTTCCATTCCGTAATCATATCACATGCTTTAATCATCTGTAATATGATATTTCTGACTATTGATTTGTTGTTAGAATATGAAAATCCCATCCCGGACGATCTCGTTTACCATGAACAAATCAAGATTGCGGGAACGTCTTACCACATCAACAGCCGTTCCTAAAATCCCTTGTAAATAATCTTTCAATGCAAGTATCTTAAACGCCTTCGGAGGCATATCTACAAACACATCCACGTCACTACCTTCTTGGTTATCGCCACGGGCCATCGAACCAAAAAGGCAAAGAGATTTCACCCCGAACTCCTTCCGGATAAAAGGAGCCGCATCAGATAAGCGGGTGATACATTCCTGTCGGGTACACATGGATTATTGAATAAATTTATTTTGACAAATATATAACAAAAATGTCTTACTGCAAAATATTTACCTTAAAGCTACGGAACTGAAGCCAATATGACGTTCAGGGGATGAACCCAAATCGGGTTCACTTATGCGGTATTCAAAAGAATCCCCGTGCATAAGTGAACCCGATTAAACTGTTGTCTTAGAGTCGGTCAGGCTAAGCCTTTTCGGAGGTGACGCGTTCGAGCCACTTGACCATGCCGAACATCACAGCCATCGAAATCAGGCAGACAGCGAGGAACACTCCCCATGCCTCCCAAATAGGCCACTTGTTGTACATCAACGGGCCAATCCAGAGCAGGAGGTTGCCCACGGCTGTAGCGCCGAGCCAGAGGCCCTGGCAAAGTCCCTGCATATGCTTCGGAGCGACTTTGGACACAAACGACAGCCCGAGAGGAGAGATGAACAGTTCGGCGACTGTCAGGAAGAAATATATTACAAACATAATCCACCATCCGCTCTTCAATCCTTCGGCGATTTCGGTGTTCATGGCCTTGAAAGCCTCAGCTGAAGGATAGCCCTTGGCGATACTGTAGACCATAAGGAAGAGATAAGCCAGACCGGCGATGCCCATGCCGATACCGATTTTTCGCGGAGTGGAGATTTCCTTGCCTTTAGCGGCGAGTGCCCCGAAAATCCACATAATCACCGGCGTAAGCACAATCACGAAGAATGGATTGACTGCCTGCCAGATTTCGGGAGCGACGGCGTCGGTCTTCACGAAGTCACGGGCGAAAAGCGAAAGCGAGGTGCCGTTCTGATGGAAAGAGAACCAGAAGAAAATAGCGATGCCGAGCACTGCGAAGAGGGCATACATACGCTGCTTGATTTCCTTCGCCATGGCCTGCTTCTCCTCGGGAGTATAGGTCTGAACCTCGACAGCCTCCTTCTTCGGAGGATTGGGGAGCCCGTTCTTAAAGCATACGAAAATCACTAAGGAGATAAGCATCGCCACAATCGAGGCTATGAACGAATAGTGGATGCCGGTGTTGAACACGTCGAGGTACTCCGTGCAGAAACGGCTCACGTCAGCGCTCGCGTCGCCTCCAACCTGGGTGATGAGCGCATAGAGATTGTTGGCGTTCTCCATATTCATGTTGTCGCCTATCGAGAGATATTCATGGGCGAGGGCCGGAAGATTGGCGTTGTAGGTAAGATTGTGGACTCCGAGCCACCATGAGCGGAGCATCGGTGCCACAAATGGAGCCACAAGACCTCCGACATTGATGAACACATAGAAAATCTGGAAACCCGAGTCGCGCTGCGCGGCATAGCGTGGATTGTCATAGAGCTGACCGACGATTGCCTGAAGGTTGCCCTTGAAGAGACCGTTGCCGAAAGCGATAAGGAAAAGGGCGAAGCATGTCAGCGGCAGGAGCCATGAGATATTGTCGGATGTGGAGAGGATGGGCACCGCGAGGATGCAATAGCCGAGCGACATGACAATGAGGCCCTTGATTATGGTGCCCTTGTAGTTCTGTGTTTTGTCGGCAATGTAGCCGCCGACGAGACTCAGGATGTAGATTCCGGCATAGAAACAGGAGTAGATGATGCCGCTCGTCTCGTCGCTCAGACCGAATTTGGAGCAGAGGAAAAGCACAAGGACCGCGTTCATGATATAGTATCCGAAGCGTTCACCCATGTTGCTCAGCGCGGCCGGGATGAGACCTTTTGGTTGATTCTTGAACATAAAATGATGATTTGATATGGTTTATTGTTTTTCGTGGCAATGGGACAGGGCACCTCAGGGCACACCGTTCATGACCGCAAAGATAAGCCAAAGGAAAGTGAAAATCAAATTTTTTCGCAAATGCCTCGTGATAAATGATTAATTTTGTAGCCGCAAATGTCTACTGAAATGAAATATGCAGTGAAATTCGCCGGCCCGCGTCTGGGCTACGGCAGTGTGGTGCTCGAAAATCCCGAAATACAGGGCATCCCCGAGGGTGTGTGCGCCGTCCTCGGCCCAAACGGCGCGGGAAAGACCACTCTCGGGCTCGTGCTCGAAAAGGGACGTTATGCCTACGGCAACCGCCTTGAGTTCCCGAAACCGTCAATGAAGGTGAGGATGCTGACTTTCACCGACATCCATTCACTGACCTGGATTGACGTGCACCGCCACGACCAGCGCCTTGAAGCCACTGAAAACGAGCTTGTGCCAACCGTAGCGGAAATCGTTGGGGAAAGCGCCAATGACCCGCGCAGGCTTCAGCTCTGTGATGCCTTCGGTCTTCACGATGTGATGGACAAGCGAGTCAACTTCCTTTCAAGTGGCGAGTTACGGAAGCTGTTGATAATCAACGCGCTCATGCTTTCGCCCGACATGCTGATTCTCGACAACCCCTATATCGGGCTCGACGCTGCCTCCCGTTCCGAACTCGACGCTGCCATCCGCGACATAGCCTCGCAGGGGGTGAGCGTGGTGCTCCTGCTCTGTGACGCCATCGACATCCCTGACTATGCCGGGTCGGTAATCAGGATTGACAACCGTAGACTCACCGCCCTCATCACCGACAGGAAAGAAATCGATGCCATCCGCTCGGAAAGTACCGTAGCCGAAGACGAGGACAGCCTCGAACTCCCGTCACACAATGCTATCAATCAGCCTCCCTACGACACAGCGTTTTCCATCACCGACGGCCACCTCCGATATGGCAGGAGAAACATACTCGAAGGCCTCGACTGGACGGTGAGAAGCGGCGAGCGATGGGCTCTCACAGGCCCGAACGGTTCGGGCAAGTCACTGCTCCTCAGCCTCGTCTGCGCCGACAATCCGCAGGCCTACGCCAACAATATCACCATCTTCGACCGCCGTCGCGGTTCGGGTGAGAGCATCTGGGAGATTAAAGACCGCATAGGCTATGTGAACCCGGAAATGCAGCTCTATTTCCGCTCGCCACTTCCTGTGGAAGAGATTGTGGCACAGGGGATGCGCAATTCACTGACGCGTTTCCGCAAGCCTTCGCCCGAGGAACTCGACGAGGCCCGCACATGGCTACGCCTGCTCGACATAGCCCATCTCGCTGACCGTCAATACTCTGAATTATCTTCAGGCGAACAGCGTCTCGTGCTCCTTGCCGCTGCAATCATCAAGCAGCCTCCGCTGCTTATTCTCGACGAGCCGCTCCACGGTCTCGACTCACGGCGCAAAGAGCGAGTGAGGCGTATAGTCGATACCCTCGTGACCCGCAACGGCTCATCACTTATCTTCGTGACCCACTACAACCGCGAAATCCCCTCCTGTGTCACCCTCACAAAGACCCTTAAAAGCTGTAAATCCTCTTCTTACCGAGCGCAGGACACAGAAACTCCTGTACCTACTACATAAAAAAATTGTCACCCAATTTCATTAGGTATACCAAATAAAATCCGCAAATATTCAGATTTTATTTGTTACGATTAATAAAAATCGTATAATTTGGAATTTTAACCCATCTGCCACTTCGTACGTTCTTTCTAAATGAATTTGTCTCTTCTGTACATTATGTGCCTATATAATAAATCTGTTATTTATGTGATTACTGAATTTATGTACCTTGAGATTTTCGGTTGTTCTATTTTCAATCCAAATCCTGTTCATAATCGCAGTCGGAAAGGGAGGTGAGGATATTAACTTTGCGGTATAAGTCTGAATCATTAACACCCAAAACCGCAATTAAGCCATGAGAACAAACAGCAGATATCCCGAAGGACTCCTCGTATCAAGAAAATTCTACTCTGAAATCATAACACGCGTCGAAACAACTCTTTCCTCCACGGAACACCAAGAGGCCCGCGATGAAGCTCTCGGGCTCGTGAAATCTTATCTATGCGGAAAGAAAAACCGCAAAATTGAAGCTGTCTCTGAAATAGCCGGAGTGGTTTTCAATCTCCTCCTTCCGGAACTTGACAAAGCCATAACACGCTCAGCCCGCGCCCGCAAAGCTGCAAGTAAACGCCGGAAAATCAACTTTCTCGAAACCCTGATAGAGCAAAGCTCCCCGGCAAAACGCCTTCAATCAACATCAGCGGTCAACAATAGCGAAACAACACCGACTAACTATCAAGGCGAGGACTCTGAGAACCAAGCACCTATACTCAACCGACGGCAACGACGCGCCCTCCAGCGCGAACTCGACCGACAACGCCGCCGCAGTTGATAATTTCAATCGGGAAAGAACCGTGAGTTTCAATTGTTTTTCGTAAATTTGCAGATTGAAACCGCGCATTGTAAAGTGCGGGGGTCTACAATCAAAAACGTAATTTATCAACAACAATTTCAATATACAATCATGGCTAAAAAAGCATTGTTAATGATTCTCGACGGTTGGGGAATCGGTGACCATTCAAAAAGCGACGCTATTTTCTCAACCCCGACTCCCTACTGGGATTATCTCATGGCAACATATCCCCACAGCCAGCTCCAGGCTTCGGGCGAAAACGTAGGTCTCCCCGACGGACAGATGGGTAATTCCGAAGTCGGCCACCTCAACATCGGAGCAGGCCGCGTGGTCTATCAGGACCTCGTGAAAATCAACAAGGCATGCGAGGACGGCTCAATCCTCTCGAATCCCGAGATAGTCGACGCTTTCACCTATGCCCGCGACCATGACAAGGCCATCCACTTCATGGGCCTGACCAGCGACGGTGGCGTCCACTCTTCGCTCGACCATCTCTTCGCTCTCTGCGACATAGCCGCGAAATACGGACTCAAGAAAGTATATATCCACTGCTTCATGGACGGTCGTGACACCGACCCCCGCAGCGGAAAAGGATTCATCGAGCAGCTCGAAGCCCACTGCGCCAAGACCGCAGGTAAAATAGCCTCAATCATAGGCCGCTACTACGCCATGGACCGCGACAAACGCTGGGAGCGCGTGAAAGTGGCCTACGACCTTCTCGTCAAAGGCGAAGGCAAGCAGGCAAGCGACATGGCAGCCGCCGTGCAGCAGAGCTATGACGAGGACGTGACCGACGAATTCATCAAGCCAATCAACAATTCCACTGTCGACGGCACCATCAAGGAAGGGGACGCTGTCATATTCTTCAACTACCGCAACGACCGCGCCAAGGAACTCACCGTAGCCCTCACCCAGCACGATATTCCCGAAGCCGGCATGACTGTGATTCCCGGCCTGCAATACTACTGCATGACCCCCTACGACGCATCCTTCACCGGTGTCCATATCCTCTTCCCGAAAGAAAACGTGGAGAACACCCTCGGTGAATACCTCTCAGGACTGTCGAAGAAACAGCTCCACATCGCCGAAACCGAGAAATATGCCCACGTGACCTTCTTCTTCAACGGCGGACGCGAAGCCCCCTATGAAGGCGAGGAACGTATCCTCGTGGCATCGCCCAAGGTTGCGACCTACGACCTCCAGCCCGAGATGAGCGCCTATGAGGTGAAAGACAAACTCGTGGAGGCCATCAGCGAGGAAAAATATGACTTCATCGTGGTCAATTACGCCAACGGCGACATGGTGGGCCATACAGGTGTCTACGAAGCCATCTGCAAGGCAGTGAAAGCTGTGGACGAATGTGTGAAGGACACCGTCGAGGCAGCCAAGAAAGCGGGCTATGAGGTGATTATCATCGCCGACCATGGCAACGCCGACAACGCCGTGAACAGCGACGGCACTCCTAATACGGCCCATTCGCTCAACCCCGTGCCCTGCATCTATGTGACCGAGCGCAAGGACGCGAAGGTTGCCGACGGACGCCTCGCCGACGTGGCCCCGACCATGCTTAAAATCATGGGCCTCCCCCAACCCAATGAAATGACAGGCAAATCACTCATATGAGTGATTCAAAATGACATAGATACAAGAATTCATAAATATCAGAAATAACATATTATTTTTAAAATAAATAATCAAATTATGTCATTTATGTTATTTATGAATTTTTGTACCATTTCATTTTCGCATGATGGAATCGATAAAGCAACTATATAAAATAGGCCATGGGCCTTCGAGCTCCCACACCATGGGCCCGCTTAAAGCAGCCCAGGAATTCGGAGCCGCCCACAGTGGTGCCTCATCGTTCACCGTGACCCTCTACGGAGCCCTCGCAGGTACCGGGAAGGGCCACATGACCGATGTGGCGATTCTCGGACAGCTCGACAAAATCGCCCCGACGACCATCCTGTGGGAACCGACCGTATTCCTCCCTTTCCACCCGAACGGCATGACCTTCAAAGCTTTCGACGGCGAAGGGAGAGAAATCGGCAGCGACACGGTCTATTCCATCGGCGGGGGCGACATAGTCCATGAAGGCGAGACGCGCCCGAAGGTGAAAGAGGTCTACGGGATGAACAAAATAGCCGACATACTCCGTTGGGCCGAGAAAACAGGCAAAAGCTACTGGGAATATGTGGCGGAATGTGAGGATGCCGACGTCTGGGACTACCTTGCAGAGGTCTGGAAAGTCATGAAAGAGGCTGTGGAACGGGGCATCGACGCCGAAGGGGTGCTCCCCGGAGGCCTCGGAGTGCGGCGCAAGGCCGTAAGCTACTATATCCACGCCTCGGGCCACAACTCGAGTCTCCGCAGCCGCGGGCTCCTCTATGCCTACGCCCTCGCGGTCAGCGAGGAGAACGCCTCCGGAGGCCGAATAGTCACGGCACCGACATGCGGATCCTGCGGAGTGCTTCCCGCCGTGCTCTATCACCTTTCGACCTCTAAGGGATTTTCCGACAAACGCATACTGCGCGCACTGGCCACGGCCGGACTCTTCGGAAGCGTGGTCAAGCACAACGCCTCGGTCTCCGGAGCGGAAGTGGGATGTCAGGGTGAGGTCGGAGTCGCCTGCGCCATGGCTGCCGCCGCAGCCACCCAGCTTTTCGGCGGCACACCGGCCCAGATTGAATATTCCGCCGAAATGGGGCTTGAACACCACCTTGGACTAACATGCGATCCTGTGTGCGGACTCGTGCAGATACCATGCATCGAGCGCAACGCCTATGCCGCCGCACGCGCCCTCGACAGCAACCTCTACGCATCGTTCTCCGACGGGCACCATTCGGTGAGCTTCGACCGCATAGTCGAGGTGATGAAACAGACCGGCCACGACCTGCCGTCAATCTACAAGGAGACCGCCCAGGGCGGCCTCGCAATCATAAAATAAGGATACTATCATCGTTAGAATACCATGACACGGAAGTATGACTATCTCGTAATCGGTTCCGGCATCGCCGGTATGAGCTTCGCGCTCAAAGTCGCATCGAAAGGACGCGTGGCCCTCATCTGCAAGACCACCCTCGACGAGGCCAATACGGCCCTGGCGCAGGGAGGCGTGGCTTCGGTCACGAATCTTGAAGTCGACGATTTCGACAAACATATCAACGACACGATGATTGCCGGCGACTATCTCAGCGATCCCGAAGCCGTGCGAAAGGTGGTGACCGAAGCTCCCGCCCAAATTCGCGAGCTAATCAACTGGGGCGTCAACTTCGATAAGAAGGACGACGGTTCATTCGACCTTCACCGCGAGGGGGGACACTCCGAGTTCCGCATACTCCACCATGCCGACAACACCGGCTTTGAAATCCAGCAATCGCTCATCGAGGCAGTCAGATCCAACGAGAACATCGATATCTTCGAACATCATTTCGCAATCGAGATTATCACCCAGCACCATCTCGGCAAGATTGTCACACGCCGCACACCCGACATCACCTGCTACGGAGCCTATGTGCTCGACACGGAGACCGGCGAAGTCGACACCTTCCTGTCGCGCATCACCCTCATAGCCACAGGCGGCGTAGGGGCGGTCTATCAGACTACTACCAATCCGCTCGTAGCGACGGGCGACGGCATTGCGATGGTCTACCGCGCCAAAGGCACGGTCAAGGACATGGAATTCATCCAGTTTCACCCCACCGCCCTCTATCACCCCGGCGACCGTCCGAGCTTCCTTATCACCGAAGCCATGCGAGGCTACGGAGCAGTGCTCCGCAACAAGAAGGGTGAGGAGTTCATGCAGAAATACGACCCGCGCCTGTCGCTCGCCCCGCGCGATATCGTGGCACGCGCCATAGACTCTGAAATGAAACTCACGGGCGACGACCACGTGTATCTCGACGTGACCCACAAAGACCCCGAAGAGACTAAACACCACTTCCCCAACATCTACGCCAAGTGTCTGTCGCTCGGCATAGATATCACGAAGGACTATATACCCGTGGCCCCGGCCGCACACTATCTCTGCGGAGGCATCAAGGTCGATTCCAACGCCGAATCCTCAATCAAGAGGCTCTATGCCGTGGGCGAATGTTCCTGCACGGGTCTCCACGGCGGCAACCGCCTGGCCTCCAACTCGCTCATCGAAGCCGTTGTCTATGCCGACGCTGCAGCCCGCCATGCCACTGACAACGCACCCCACTACGACTTCCGCACCGACGTCCCCCAATGGAACGACGAGGGTACACAGCACCCCGAGGAAATGGTGCTTATCACCCAGAGCATAAAGGAAGTGAACCAAATCATGGGCGCCTACGTTGGAATCGTACGTTCCGACCTCCGTCTCGACCGCGCATGGAACCGCCTCGATATCCTCTATGAGGAGACAGAGAAACTTTTCAAGCGCTCCAAGGCATCGCGTGAGATCTGCGAGCTCCGCAACATCATCAATGTAGGTTATCTCATCATGCGTCAGGCAAAGGAACGCAAGGAATCCCGCGGACTCCACTACACCGTCGACTATCCGCCGGTGCCGCATAAGCCCGAAGACTGTTAATTGACATATATGCTCCATCTCCATCGAATAATAGCCATGCTCTCGCTCTGCCTCTTCCTGACGGCAGGGCAGGCAATGGCTACGCCTCTCCCCGACAACGAGACAGGGGTGGACGACGATGTGAAGGTGGGCTCTGGCAGGGTGAAACCTATCCAGGGCTACTATTTTTTCGACGGGGAGGACGGGGAGAAGACCCTCATGCTGGTGCTCGCCGACATCACGGTGTTCCCGCAGATGAAATTCAAAAACAAGAAGGAGGAAGAATTCTACTGGAAGACCGTGCGCGATGTGAAGAAAACCCTCCCATATGCCAAACTCATCTGCGAGACATTGATTGAGACCTATGAGTATATCGAGACCTTCCCGACACAGAAAGAGCGGGAGGAGCATCTGAAAAGGATGGAGGGGGAAGTTTTCAAGCAATATAAGCCCGCACTCAAGAAATTCACAAAATCGCAGGCACAGATGCTCGTGAAACTCATCAACCGCGAGACAAACCAGTCGAGCTACAATATCCTCAAAGCCTTCCTCGGCTCATTCCGCGCCGGCTTCTGGCAGACTTTCGGACGGCTCTTCGGGGTGAACCTCAAGACCTCCTACAATCCTGACAAGGACCGCAAGGACGCGATAGTCGAACGCGTGGCAACCCTCGTTGAACTCGGCCAGCTTTAAATCCGAACTCCATTCGGATTTAAAAGTTTTAAGTTTTGAGGGTTGAGTTTAGAGCGGAGAGGCCACGTTACGGCCTTGGTATCGCCCCTCCCACATTACCGCCGATTCCACCTCGCCGGTTTATCAACATCCGTTCTTTAGCAAAACTCTTAGGTATCAATCCGTTGCCATCCAATCATCGTGGCCGAATAAATGTCTGACACCTAAGCTGTCAGCAACTTCCGACTTACAGCCTATACATAGACATAGCCTTCCGACAGTCACCCTCAAGTTCGGGAATAAGTTCGGGAAACCGAACACAAAACTCAAAACTCAACACTTAAAACTCAACACTCGCCGGGCTTTTTTATTGCCACGCAACGTGGCAATAAAAAAGCCCGGCTGGACGCTGGTTCCACTGCCGGGCATTGGTGTGATTAAATCGTCGGGAAGCGGGGTTTCGATGCCGCCTCCCCAAGGTTTCTACGGTTTAGAAACCTTTAATCGGGGCTGAGAGGGCCGACTGTTAAATCGGACTCCGCTCTTCTGATATAGTCTGTGGCTTTATCGCCGAAGGCTACCTTACGAACACCGATGTCAAATCCGGCGTTCACTTTATAAAACGCCTCCATAGGCCTAAAGTTGGCCTCAGGGCCATTAAAAAAGGCAAATACTTGTTAAGTTAAGATGAATGGACTATCTTTGTATTGATTATGAAAAGGAGCAAGAATCAAGCATCACACAGCGGCGAAGTGCGTCCCAAGAAAGCCCTTGGACAGCATTTCTTGACCGACGAGAGCATTGCGCAACGCATTGCCGCGACGCTCGACGACTATAAGGGACTGCCCGTGATGGAGGTGGGGCCCGGAATGGGTGTGCTCACGAAATATCTGATTGCCGCAGGCCACGATGTGAAAGTAGCGGAAATCGACGGCGAAAGCATCGAATATCTCCGCTACAACTATCCCGAACTCGCCGGGCGGATACTCGACGCCGACTTCCTGCGCCTTGACCTGGCTCAAATCTACCCCGACGGACAGAAATTCTGTGTGATAGGCAACTATCCCTACAACATATCCTCCCAGATATTCTTCCATGTGCTCGACTACCGCGATCAGGTGGCATGCTGCTCCGGCATGCTCCAGCGCGAGGTCGCCGAACGCTTCGCGGCCGCGCCCGGCACAAAGGCCCGTGGCATACTGAGCGTGCTGCTCCAGGCTTGGTATGACGTGGAATATCTTTTCACGGTCGATGAGAATGTCTTCAACCCTCCTCCGAAAGTCAAGAGCGGTGTTATCCGCATGATGCGCAACGGCGTCAGCGAGCTCGGATGCGACGAGCGGCTTTTCAAGAGCGTAGTGAAGACCGCCTTCGGCCAGCGGCGGAAAACGCTGCGCAATTCCCTCCGCGGAATGTTTCCCGCCGGCGTCCCCTTGCCCGACGACCCTATTTTCAACCTGCGCCCTGAGCAGCTCTCCGTAGCTCAGTTTATAGAATTGACAAATATGGTCACCACAGCAAGGAACGCATAACATCATGAAAGAATTCACTCCGGAATATCTCGCGCACCTGCGCAAAATCATAGCCGACCGCGCCGACGAAGCCGTCAGCGAAGAGCTTGCCGACCTCCACCCCGCCGACATTGCCGAACTCTATCAGGACCTCGACCTCGACGAAGCCGAATACACCTTCAAGCTCCTCTCGGAAGAGATGCAGGCCGACGTGCTCATGGAACTCGACGAGGACGACCGCGCCAAACTCCTGTCGCGGATGGACGTGGCCGATATCGCCAAGCAAATCGAGCACCTTGATTCAGACGATGCCGTCGACATCATCCAGGAGCTTGACGAGGACGACCGCGAAAAAATCCTCAGCCATATCGACGACGTGGAGCAGGCGGGCGATATCATCGACCTCCTGAAATATGATGAGGACACGGCAGGCGGCCTCATGGGTACGGAGATGATTGTCGTGAACGAGAACTGGAGTATGCCGGAGTGTATCAAGCAGATGCGCATGCAGGCCGAGGATATGGATGAAGTCTACTATGTCTATGTCGTCGACAACGACGACCGCCTTCGCGGCACCCTTCCGCTCAAGAAGCTCATCACCCATCCCTCCGTGTCGAAAATCCGCCACGTGATGGAAGCCGACCCCGTCGCGGTGAAAGCCGACACACCGATTGACGAGGTTGCGCTTGATTTCGAGAAATATGACCTCGTGGCCATGCCTGTGATAGACTCCATAGGACGCCTGCTGGGACGCATCACAGTCGACGACGTGATGGACAAGGTGCGCGATTCGAGTGAACGCGACTATCAGCTGGCATCCGGTCTCTCGGGCGATGTGGAAAGCGACGACAAGCTTTTCGCACAGACCAAAGCCCGACTTCCATGGCTTCTTATCGGCATGGTGGGCGGATTGTGCAATTCGCTGATATTGGGCAAATTCGAGGGAGGATTCGTGATAGACCCGGCTCTGGCGCTCTTCATCCCCCTCATCGGAGGCACCGGAGGAAATGTCGGGACTCAATCGTCGGCTATCGTGGTGCAGGGTCTTGCAAACGGCTCTCTCGACATCAAGAAATCATCACGCCAGCTTCTGAAGGAACTCGGGGTGGGACTCCTGAACGGAAGCATCATCGCGTTGCTGGTGTTCATCTACAACTTCATCACCCTCGGTTCCAGCCATGAGGTAACGACCTTCGCCGTATCGGCTTCGATATTCTGCGTGGTGATGTTCGCCTCCGTGTTCGGGACTTTCGTACCCCTCACGCTCGAAAAATTCAAGATAGACCCGGCAATCGCGACGGGACCCTTCATCTCGATTACAAACGACATCATCGGCATGCTCATCTATATGTCGATATCCACATGGTTGATACATGTATTCCATTAGATGAATGGGTCGTAAAGGGTACAGAAATTCATAAAGGACATAAATAACAGACTTTTATTTTAAGATATTAATATTTTAGGATATTAAGAAATAACTAAAAAATAAAGGCACAGAATGTACATAAGGAAAATAAATTTTGTCCATTATGTACATTCTGTGCCTTTATTGCAGACTAAATATATTATTTAAAGTCTGTTATTTATGTATTTTATGAATTTCCGTACCCCTTCCATTATTCAGGATTCTGTCTCGGGGTCGTCGTATTTCTGGAAGAGAAAGTCGTTGTAGGGGAAGCGGGTGAGGTGGATTTCTTTCGCGCGGTCATAAAGCATCTGCTTAAGCTCGTCGATGTTGCAGCCGGTCTTAGCGGAGATGAACACACAGTCGTGGGGAAGGCGCGACATCCACATGCGCTTCAACTCGGGGAGGGAGATGTTCTCGCGTGTAGCGGGAGTCAGGTCGTCCTCATCCTTGGGAGTGTAGGTGAAGGCGTCAATCTTGTTGAACACCATAATCATAGGTTTGTCGGCGCCATTGCAGACCTCACGCAGAGTCTTGTCGACAACTTCAATCTGTTCCTCGAAATTGGGGTGGGAAATATCGACCACATGCACAAGCAAGTCGGCCTCGCGCACCTCATCGAGTGTCGATTTGAAAGAATCGACCAGATGGGTTGGCAGTTTGCGTATGAAACCGACTGTGTCGGAGAGCAGGAAGGGGAGATTGTCGATAATCACCTTGCGGACGGTGGTGTCGAGGGTCGCGAACAGCTTGTTTTCGGCAAACACGTCGCTCTTGCTCAGAAGATTCATCAGCGTTGACTTCCCGGCATTGGTATAACCGACAAGGGCCACGCGCGTGAGCTTGCCACGGTTTTTGCGCTGCACCGCCTTCTGCTTGTCAATCGATTTCAGTTCCTCCTTAAGCCATGCGATACGGTTGAGGATTATACGGCGGTCGGTCTCAATCTGAGTCTCGCCGGGGCCGCGCATACCGATGCCGCCGCGCTGACGCTCGAGGTGAGTCCACATGCGCGTGAGACGCGGAAGCAGATACTGATACTGCGCCAGTTCCACCTGGGTTTTGGCGTTTGCCGTGCGCGCACGTTTGGCAAATATATCGAGAATCAGGCTCGTACGGTCAAGGATTTTCACCTTCAGTTCACGCTCGATATTGAGCACCTGCTTCGACGAGAGGTCATCGTCGAAGATAGCCATGGAGATATCATTTTCCTCGATAAAAGCACGGATTTCATCAAGTTTCCCCTTTCCGACAAAAGTCCGCGGGTTGGCATAAGGCAGACGCTGAAGAAAAATCTTCACTGTCTCCGCTCCCGCCGTGTCGGCGAGGAAGGCAAGTTCGTCGAGATATTCACGGGCCTTGACCTCGTTTTGCTGGTCGGAAATAAGCCCGACGAGCACCGCGCGTTCGCTCTCCGCCTCGGAAATTATATGGTCAATCATACTTTACAGTTAGATATCAGTGTTTTGTATCTGAATTGATGTGAGGATGCGAGATACAAAGATAACAAATTCCTGCGGGAAAAGAGACGAAAGGGAGTCAAAAAAAGTTATGCCGCATTATCCTCTGAAGCCCGACGCGCGCGGATGATGCGGGCAAGACGGATATTGGCCAATGTCCATACAAGCACATCGATAACGGCAATGATAGTTATATTAATCTTAAGATACCTGGACATAAGAATATTGGCCACACACATCAGGAGCGACACGCTCACGATGCTAATCATAGCCATGCGAGGCTTCATCCCTGCGGCGAGAAGCTTGTGGTGGATATGGCTTTTGTCGGGGAGGAAGGGACTACGGTGCTGGCGTATGCGCAGCATGTAGACACGAATCACATCGAAGCAAGGCACAATCAAAGGAGAGAAAGCGAGCACAGCGGTGTTGAGGCCAAGGGTCGGTTCGACACCATGGACATAGAGCCTGATGCCGAGCACGGCGAGAATAAGGCCTATCGTCAGCGAGCCGGTGTCGCCCATGAAAATCTTGGAGTGTTTCTGCACATTGCCGAACACGTTATAATAAAAGAAGGGGACAAGGACTCCAAGCGTGGCGAACGAGACAACCGCCATGGCATACTCTCCGAGAAGCATGAAAGAGATGCCGTAAATCACACATGCAATCGAACTCAGGCCCGACGCAAGACCGTCGATACCGTCGATAAGGTTTATCGCATTGATGAGAAAGACAATCACAATCATGGTGAACGGATAGCCGAACCATGGAGAGACTTCATTTATGCCTAAAACATTGCCAAGGCTGGAGAACCATATGTCGCCACCGATGAGAACAGCGGCGCAGACAAGCTGAACCGCGAACTTAGCACGATATTTGATACCGATAAGGTCGTCCGCGATACCGACCAGATAAAGCAGCTCCAAGGCGACAAAAGCCGATATCAAAGGGAGATAGGTGTCGGAAAAAGCGTCCCCGAGCATGGTGAAGCCCAACTTATAGTTCGCTTCAAGGGCCACCGCGATACACACAAAGACGACAGGCACGAAGGCTATGCCCCCGAGTCGGGGCACGAGTCCCTTGTGGATTTTGCGCTCGTTGACCTCATCGAAGAGGTTTCGACGATATGCAATCAAAAGAATCTGCGGTATCAAGAATCCGGCAAGCAATACACAAAGACAAAAAATTACGGCTGAGTTAGCAATCCAATAAATCATAATGGATGATTTTCCAAAATATTAAACAAATTCCGTATGCGTGAGATACGGACCGGCCCTAAACATTATCAAACGACAAAAATCCCGACCGGAGGGATGCGACATGTTGCAATTGCAAATTTAGACAATAAATATCAAATAAACAAGGCAAAAGTTAAAAATTGCCCGTTCCAGCCGAAATCAAATGAATTTAAGTAAATTTAACCTTACTTAAATTACAATTTTTTGTCTACCGATAGTCAACAGTCTAAAAATCAGACATCAGCAAAAGTCACAAATATGAGCCAAAAACGGCATTTCGATATAAATTAAGTGAAAATGTAGATAAAAAGCTTGCAAAAAATTTTCAATCATACATTAATATCCCTAAATTTGCAACAATAGACAACAATAGACACCGATAGACAATCGTCCAGTCCTCTATTAAAGCCAGTGCGAATTATAAAGCATATACTCAACCCGCGCCATGAACCCAATAAAAAAGTTTAAACGATTTCTTCTCTCGTTGCCCGACAGGACATATATCGACTGGAAAACAAAGACACTGCTCGATGAAATCCGGGATCAGAACATGAGTCCCGACCTCCGTCAGCACATACTGACGCGTTCGGAGAGCGGAGTGACCTCGTCGCGATGCTGCAATGAAGAGGTCATAATCTCCCTTTCGACTTTCGGAGACCGCATACACGGGACCGCACTGACCATAGAATCGCTGCTCGAACAGACAGTCAAACCCAACAGAATCATACTCAACCTCGGGCGCCAGTTCGAAGGGAAAGGCAAAATACCCGGTTCGCTCAAACTTCTCGAACGCCGCGGCCTCGAAATCAGGTTCACCCGCGACATCGGCCCCTATACCAAACTTCTTCCAACGCTCTACGACCAGCCCAACGCGGCCATCATCACGGTCGACGACGACGTAATCTACAATTACGACTTTATTTCCAATCTCGTCAACGAGCACATACAGCACCCGACCGACATTATCGGCACCCGTTGCAGAATGATGGAAACGAAGGGAACGAAACTGCTGTCGCAGTTCCTGTCATGGAAATTCGCGCCCAACGGCAGCGAAGCGAGCATGAAACTTCTTCCGGAGGGATGCATGGGCATACTTTATCCGCCAAACAGCCTTGACGAGCGTGTGTTCGACGAGAAAATTTTCCTCGACCTCTGTCCCTCGACAGACGATTTCTGGTTCAAGGCAATGAGCATGCTGAAAGGCACAATGGTGAGAAAGGCTTATTCGGAAGCGGACGAAGCCCGCAATCTCCATTCAGACCCCGGTCGCACACTCCATGAGATAAACAAATCGGGAGGCTATGACCGCCAGTTGCTTGCCGTGCTCAACCATTTCGACCTATGGCCCTGGCTCGACAATCACCAGAAGGCATGGCTCAAGGCCTATGCGAGGGACTGAGAAAGCACTTAAATCAAGAAACCGTTTAAAAATTTATCGTGAATTTTTACAACAGCTTCTTATAGTCGGACCATTTCGGGAGAGTGAAGATGAACTCAAGGCCGCCGTTAGAACGGTTGCGCACCGAGACGGTGCCGCCGAGCGATACAATAGTGCTCTTCACAATCGGCAGACCGAGACCGGTACCGCCGACCTTGCGCGAACGCCCAGTGTCCACGCGATAGAAGCGCTCGAACAGATGCGGGATATGTTCCTCCCCGACTCCATTGCCATTATCATAGAAAGAAAAGACATAGAAGCGCTCATTCTCCGAAAGGAGCTTGAGTCCGATTTCCGTGCCTCCTGAATGGAGAGCGGAGTTTCGGATAAGACCGCATATCATGCCGTTGAGCAAATTATAGTTGCCCGAGACCTCACAGTCAACGGGAATATCGAACTCAAATGACATGGAACCGGCAAGGTTGCTCGCGGGGAGGTCGTTTTCTATCTGATAGACAAGTTCATGCATGTTCACGCGGTCGACGGCAATCATGTCAGCGCCGTTTTCAAGACGCGTCATAGTCGAGACATCATTGAGCAAGGAGGTCAGGCGCTCCACATTCGACAGCATCCTCTCGAGGAAATGAGTGCGGGTTTCCGCATCCATGTCCGGGTCTCCGAGAATGGACTCAAGATAGCCACGGATAATACCTACAGGGGTCTTAATCTCATGGTTTATATTGTTGGTCATCTGCCTTGTTACCCTCGCCTTCTCCTCGATGGCATGGACAGCAATCTTTCGCTCGCGGTTGAGCTGCTCCACAGCCTTGCCACGCTCGCGGTAGAGCTTAACGATTTCGCGTGAAATGTCGCCAAGCTCGTTGCGCGGAAACTTGTCAAGTCCGGTGAAACGTCCGCCCGTCGCCGCACGGTAGGCAAAATCCTTCAGGAGGATGATGTTGCGCGAGAGCACACGGGTGGAGTAATAAGTGACAATAAGTGTAAGAACGAGGCTTATTATTATAACGAGCCAGACCGTCTTGTCTATGTCGAGGGCATCGTGAACCTTTTCGTTATAGGGCATAGCCGTGCGTATGACCACCTTACCGTCCTCGCTTTTGACGGTCGAAAGGAAATAGAACCTCTCCTCGTCGGAATCGAATACACGGGTATAGTCGTTATCGCCGACATTGGAATTGCGCATTTCTATCTCCGAGATGTCGTAAGGCAAAGGGACACCAAGGGAGTAGTAAAGACGCTCGTTGACATAGACGCTCACGCGCACGCCCTCAAACATCGACTCCTTGAAGAATTGCTGCAGAAAGGAGAAGAAACCACGCAGATTGATGTCGTTGTGGTAGGCGTCGAGGATACGGTTGTCGATGAGGTCGAGCTCGGCAGCGAACACCTTGGAGCGATAGTCGGCCTCCCTCTTATATTGATAGAAGATTATCAGGCCGAACACAATGCAGAGCATCGTGGCTATCGGCAGGAAGAGTCGCCAATGATAGTTAATCCTTCTCTTTGAAACCATAGCCAAAGCCTAAGCGGGTCTCTATGTTATTGCCGTAGCGTCCGATTTTCTTACGCAGACGCGTGATGTTAGTGTCAATCGTGCGGTTTGTCACCACTACATCGTCGGCCCACACGTGACGGATTATCTCCTCGCGGGAATAGATGCGGTTGCGGCGGCGAAGGAAGAAGGCGAGAATCTCAAGCTCGGTTTTGGTAAGGGAAATTTTCTCTCCATCGAGATAGCAGACCTTATCGTTGGGGTCGATGCGAAGGCCCTGATATTCAATCTGCGGTTCAAGGGCGTCGGCCTCGTCGGCAGGTGCTGCCTCACGCGCCCTACGCGCAATCTGGGTGCGACGCAGCACAGCGTTGACCCTCGCAAGCATCTCACTGATTTTAAAAGGCTTGGTGATATAGTCGTCGGCACCGATATTCAGGCCCATGACCGTATCGTCCTCCCCATTGAGGGCGGAGCAGAAGATGATAGGGGTCTCTTCGGTTGCAGAAGAGTTGCGCAGACGCTTGGCGAAATCAAATCCGCTAAGACGCTCCATCATTATATCAACAATAAAAAGGTCGTAAGGGGTTAGGTCCATTTCCAGGGCTTCTTCCGCGCTGAAAGCCGTGTCGACCTGGTAGCCCTCTTTCTGGAGGTTGTATTTTAAAATTTCACAAATTGATTCTTCATCGTCGATGACTAAAAGGCGAGTACTCATAACAGTCTGTCAGTGTTTTTTCTTATTTGTCGCTAAATTACAACAATTTTCCCGTAAGAACGGTTAATGTATGTTAAATCGAATCATTCCATGAACTTTTCAGCCCGTGGGAGGTTTTAAAGACATAGTTACTATATTTGCACTGTGTTTTCATGGTATTAGATTTAAGGTTAAAGAACAAAGAGGCTGTCGCGACGACAGCCTTTTGTTTTTATCCGGATTAAGAGATTATATAAACGGATGCACTATGGTGAGGCTACGGACAGCTGAATGGCAACAGCGTAGAACGACCGAATAGCTGCCCGGTATGCGTATTCAGAAAAAATTTCAAAAAAATTTCAATCCATGTCGAACCTTTTTCAAACATGCGATGTTATAAAGACAAGTTACTATATTTGCACTGTGTTTTCATGGTATTAGATTTAAGGTTAAAGAACAAAGAGGCTGTCGTGATGACAGCCTCTCGTTTTTAGGAACTGTTTAAAATTTAAACAGTTCCTTATAGGCTACAATTCCTTAGGTTAATTTGAGTTAAGCGCCAAACCCACAGGAGGGCACCGACGTTTTTGCATAGGAAAGGCCCCGTGCCGCCACAAATCACAAGAAACACTCATCAAACTTACGCACTATGGAAATTTTAGCACACAAACGCGATTGCGAAAAACAGCGTCGCCACCATCTCGCCCACTGTATCATCCACTTCACCCTCGAAGTAGCAACCCTCGCTTTGGCCATCGCGACTCTATGCGAAGTGGAAAAACTCCACCAGAAAGTCATGAGGAAGAGATAGAAATTAAGCAGGATAAGAAAAAAATCAAGCCCGCTCCTCGATTGGGGAAGCGGGCTTTAAAATGTGACTCCTACAGGATTCAAACCTGTAACCTTCTGATCCGTAGTCAGATGCTCTATTCAGTTGAGCTAAGGAGCCGTTTTGTGAGTGCAAAATTAAGGATTTATTAATCAACGGCCAAATCGGGATTCAAGTTTTAGCATTTTTTCACATTGGAATGTTATACCTATAAAATAAAAGCCAGGACAAGGGACAACATAAAAGCGCGGATTTCCGTTGATAGATTATGCCGGACTTTTCAACCATATTAATAGCGCTCGGTCTTACGCTCATAGCCGGACTTTCCACAGGCATAGGCGCACTACTGTCGTTTTTCACCCGACGGACCGACACCAGAATCCTCGCCGGGGCCTTAGGCCTTTCGGCGGGAGTGATGGTCTACATTTCATTTATGGAACTTATGCCGCAGGCAGTGGAAGGGCTTAGCGGGATTTACGGGCACCACAGTGCGACAGCCATAATGCTCGGGGCCTTTCTCGCAGGCATAATGATTATAGCCCTGATCGATTATTTCGTGCCTGAAGACGAGAATCCCCACGAGACCCATTCGCTCGACGAGCTGGACTCAAACAAATCACACCACCACCTGAAACGCACCGGCACCATGCTCGCCCTTGCGATAGGAATCCACAATTTCCCCGAGGGTATGGCCACATTTATCTCCGCACTCGACGGCATGGAAGTGGCCCTGCCAATAGTCATAGCCATCGCCATCCACAATATCCCCGAGGGCATCGCAGTGTCAGTGCCAATCTACCATTCGACAGGCAACAGGCGCAAGGCCCTGAGATATACCATCCTTTCCGGACTCGCGGAGCCTGCGGGAGCATTGATGGGCATGGCCTTCCTGCTTCCGTTCTGGTCGCCCATGGTCAACTCCATATGCCTCGCGGCAGTGGCGGGCATCATGGTCTACATATCCTTCGACGAACTCCTTCCAAGCGCGGAAAGCTTCGGCCATCACCACATATCCCTTATAGGAGTAGTGGTCGGGATGGCCTTGATGGGACTGACATTAATCGTACTGTGAGACGCGCAGGATATCGAGGGCCACGGAATCGGCCGTGTTAGGGCCTATAATGCGCCGGGCGCTCGCAAGCACCTCGGGGACGGCATTGGCCACGGCCACGGCATCGTCGGCAATCCCGAACATAGGGAGGTCATTCAGATTATCGCCGTAGACAGTAATCCTGTCGGCACCTATCTCCGAGGCGAGCGAACGGATAGCAGCCGCCTTGCTGACCCCTGCGGCGAACACCTCTATATTAGCTACAGCAGGATTGAAGATATCGCGATAGCATGAAACAGAAAGGCGGGCGTCGCGCCTGAGTTCATCGGCGAGAGTCTCGATTTTAAAAGCCTCGTCCATCCCGAAAACCAGAATGGCACTTTCGCCGGAAGATGCGCCATCATCATAGCCAAAGACGAAACGCTTACGCTTCAACATGCGGCGTTCCTGATAGAAAGCCGTCTCCCAACGGTTCATTTCAGGCACATGGGTGACGGTCAGCATAGAATCGCCGTCGAGACTATAGACAAATGGATTGATTCCATGACGGGCGAAAAGCCCCAACGCCGACACAAGAGCATCGGGAGGGAGGAGCACCGGACGCAGGTAGCGACCGGAAGCGCAGTCCCAAAGCGCGGCACCTGTCATGACGATTGCGGGCACCGATATCAATGTGTCGGCAAGGAGCACCTCGACACTCGCCGGAGTGCGCGCCGTGGCAACCGTTATGGGGACGCCACTGCGTGACAGGCGGGAGATGATGTCAGCACTGACGGGACTGACCCGGCTGTCGGAGCCGAGAAGCGTACCGTCCATATCGCTTACAAAAAGATGCTTCATAAGGATGTCTTTAAGAGGTTGTTTAAAAACGACCTTTAAGGTGTATAATGGCCGGACAAAGATACAACAAATATCAGTGGACAAAAAGAGGATTGCTCGCCACACATAAGAGAGGAATAGCTTAGGGACACCCTGAGGAAGGGGTGGAAAAATATGACAAAATTGAACTTTTTTCAGACTTTTTGCCTAAAAATAGTTAAATAGAGCCTCTGAGGCATTACCATTTCAGGATTAATGCTTACATTTGCATGTGTGTTTTTCATAGTATTAGATTAAGATAAAGGTTTAAAAAAGGAAAGGGCTGTCGTGAGACAGCTCTTTTTATTTCTTCCCTTTTAAGAAACGTAAACTAAAAAAAATTGCATAAGGCGGGAGAAAATTCTAATTTTGCGGTGAAAAATCACCAATTCATTTCCACATTTTCCAGCAAAACAACTTCAATGAAAAATCTTGACCTTATCCTTGCCGAAAAGCTCCTGAAAATCAGCGCTATCAAACTTCAGCCTGACAATCCCTTCACCTGGGCTTCAGGGTGGAACTCCCCCATCTATACGGACAACCGCAAGACGCTCTCCTATCCGTCGGTCCGTAATTTCATCAAGGTCGAGCTCAGCCGCATAATCCTCGAGAACTTCGGCACAGCCGATGCCATAGCCGGTGTGGCCACCGGAGCTATAGCCCAGGGCGCACTCGTGTCGGACAATCTCGGACTCCCATATGTCTACGTACGCTCCACTCCTAAAGACCATGGCCTTGAGAACCTTATCGAAGGTGACCTCCGTCCGGGCCAGAAGGTGGTGGTTATCGAAGACCTCGTGTCGACCGGAGGCAGCAGCCTCAAGGCTGTAGAGGCGATCCGCAATGCCGGATGTGAAGTCATCGGCATGGTCGCTATCTTCAGCTATGAATTCCCCTTGGCGACAAAACGTTTCAAGGAAGCCAACGTGAACCTCATCACACTCTCCAACTACTCGGCACTCATCACCGCCGCACTCGAGACAGGCTTCATACGCGAAAGCGACGTTGCAACACTCAAGGAATGGCGCAAGGATCCGTCAATGTGGACTCCCGCCACCGATTCCGCAAAAGAATAATCTACAGACAGTCATTTCAAGGTACAGAAATTCATAAATGGCATAAATGACGTATTTTGATTTATGTACCTTCGTTTATATCTTAAAATATGGCAATATATTCCGGAAAATCCGTGACTCTGCCCCGCCCTATCGCGCAGATCTATGAGAAGGTGGCCGACCTGAGCCAGTATCGCGACCTCGTGGAGCAACTTCCAGAAGAGCAGCGCGCCAAGCTCAACGGCGTGGTGTTCGAGGGGGACAGCGTGAAGATGGACGCGCCGGCCATCGGGCAGCTCGTGTTCAAGGTGAGCGAGCGCGTGCCCACAAGCCGCGTGTGCTTCACTGCCGAAGGGAGCCCCGTGCCCCTGCTTCTGAGCCTTGACCTGAAGGAGGCTGACACGGCATCGACCACCATCACTCCGTCAATAAAGATTGAAATTCCACCGATGTTGCGTCCCTTCATAGGAGGAAAAATCCAGGAGGCAGCCGACAAATTCGGTGACATGTTCACCTCTCTGTTCAAATAAGCGGATTCAGCCCCTGATTACAGAAAAAACACACAGGGATGCACGGACCGTGCGTCCCTGTTTTATATATACCTATTACATAATACAGGAATTATACTATAATATATGAAAGACACTTTTAGAAAGATTTTCACGGCACTCGTAGCCATCACGGCGCTCAACGCCTGCGACTCGGTGGACGACAACAGGATTCCATTCGCGGAGGTGCACCTGACATTCCACACCGTCGGCGACTGGAACATATACGGTGTGCCGGGAGCTGCCGACTATCGCCGCTATATCTTCACGCCGACCGAGAAGGTGCCCGACAATTTTCCCTATTCGGCTCTCGACCGTACGGGCTTCGGAGGACTGCTCCTCGTCTCGGATGCGATGGGTGAGCTAAGCGTCTATGACCTTTCATGTCCTGTGGAGGCGCGTCCAAACATCAGGATAACAGTACCCGCCGCCACCGGAGGAGGCAATGAGGCATATGCGGAATGTCCGTCGTGCAAGAGCCGCTACGACGTATTCGTCAACCGTGGCAATCCAATGAGCGGGCCTGCAGCAGAGAGGGGCTTCGGCCTGCAGAGATATTCAATCGTGTCGGGAGGCGCAACGGAATATCGCGTTATCACGCGTTGACACCATCACTCCTGCGACATCACTTATATTCAAGGTCTATGCCCGGGGCCGTACCGACATAGCCGGGCATGCACATTCCCGTGCGGGCACCTATATAGGTAGGGTCTGAGATATAGAACACCCGTCCCTCATGGCTGTAGGCATCCCCTTTTATAGGCTGCGACAGGGTTACAGCCGCGCTTTCATGTCCGGGATAGTTGATGAGATGGTTTTCAACGCCGAGCACATTCCACAGCAGATAGGTGTAGAATATCGCGCGGTCCTCGCAGTCGCATTTATCGTAGAACAGGGTCTCTTCAAACAGATAGGGCTTTTCGAAGCCGTGGTTGTCGTCGTCAGTGGCATATTCAAAAGCACCCTGAACGAACTGCAGCAAATCGTCGACGGCCTTACGCTGGTCGCGACCTTCAAGCTGAAGCTTGAACTGACGCACGACATCGTCGCGCACCTCCTTCGACACATATGAGCGCGCAAAATCACCGGTAGGCATCTGCGGGTAACGGTAGAGCATGGGGAACATCGCGCCGTTGACCTCTCCGCTGATGCTGAGGTCGCCGAAGCTGAGGTTATATTTATGCGGTTTGTAGGGAAGGTTCAAGCCATTGAGACGAAGGTCCATGTCAAGGCCTATGTCATTGTTCTTCGGCAGCTGGCAGGTGGAGATTGAAGCGTTGCCGGAGGCGGCCACATCATAGCCGTCAATACCGAACACATAGTATTTCTTTCCGTCGACCTTTATGAAGAGGCGACCGTAGACTGTCTGCTTGCAGGGGATAAGGAGCAGGGGCTGATTGTTGCCGTTTATGCCGAGGCGGACACCATAGCCCATGTTGGCAAGGAGGAAATGTTTGAGCGACATTCTCGAGGAGGCATCGACGGAGCCGTAGCGGCTGTCGATGTAGGAGGATGCGAGTTCCGATTTCAGATAGTCGTTGAGATTCATCTCGGCGGCTTTTTTCTCTACCGCTCCGAGGAGCAGGCGCGCCTGAGGGTCATTGGCGAGCTTACGCCACTGCGCGGCGTAGTCCTGCGGGGTGGAGAGTTTCTTGGCAAGCTTTATGTCTGTTTCGGGCATCTGAAGCTCTATCTCATAGAACGAGAACGAGAAATCATCGCCACTGCTTGCCGGAGACTCCACGGGAGTCTCACCAGGGGCGGAAGGCCCGGGAGAAGCGGGTGAGTTGGAAGCGGGAGTGGACGGAGCCAAGGGCACAGCCTTTGAAGAGGGCTTTGCAGGGGATGTAGGAGAGGCAGGGGTGTTGTCGGCCGCAGGGACTGCCGGAGAAGACGGGACTCTGTCAGTTACAGGAGATTGAGGTGAAGGGCTCCCCTTCTGTTCAGGCGTAGACGGTTTGACAGAAGAGAGGAATGAACGGTCGGGCGTGGTGCGCGGGGCCGCCTTTGGCTTGGGTACGGAATATGCCTCCTCGCCTTTAAACTGCTGATAGTCGACCCATGCCCCTTCGAGAAACTGGTCGTAGCGTTCGAGTATTCCCTTCCGGAAAGAATTATAGTCGTCGAAGAGACTTTTTCTGAATTCGTCGAATGACTGACGGCCTGATGGTGCAGGAGTCTGAGCCATCGCTATTGACGACAGCGACAGGGACAATACGCTTATGAAGAGAAGACGAGATTTCATATTCCGAGTAAATGGCTATGTTTGGGAAACCCCGCCTCCGGACTTACTGACTGCCGAAGGCGAGAAATAAGGCTTTGCCTGAATATTATAGATCGAGGAGAATTGAGATTATATAAGCGTCGGATTATTCACCTCTGACAAAGGCCGAAATTTTCTCAGCATGGCGCTGGGCGGCCTCGCTCTCTTTGAGGGCATTGTCGAGGGCGCGGATACGAGCCTTAGAAGCGGCGCTCTCGCTTACGATATAGAAGGACTGTATTTCATAGGTGCCGTTGCCGTTGTCGCGAATCACAGAGAAGCTTTCGGCCATCTCGCCCTTGATTTCCTTGGTGACCTCACGCTCGAAAGCACCGTAGAAGTGTTCGAATTCAGCATCGCCGCCTGTGCCATCGGCAGAAATGTCGGTGAGGATACGGCCACGCAGCGAGCTTCCGGCTTCCTGGGCATAGGAGATGGTGGCACTGTTCATTGCCATCTGGCGACCGACGTTCTTTGATTTGATATTTGAGGCCACGCCGACGAATTCACGGCCATCGTCGCCGAGCTTATCAAGTTTATCATAGTGGGTAAGGAGGGCTACTTCAAGGGAATGGGCCGAGCCGAAAAGGCTCCATCCTTCTTTCTTGAAACGCTTCAGCACTTCCTTGCGCTCTTTGTCGCGAGCCTTGCGGAGGGCTTTGCTATTGTCGGCCATCATGGTAAAAGGGGCGAGCAGCAACGCCACCAGAAGAATTGAAAAAAGTTTTTTCATGAGAGAATGGTTGTTAAAGGGTTATTTATTTTGAAGAGATATCGATATTCATGATTTTCACACCCATCTTGGGGTCGTTTGAGCGACAGCGCGACAGCCACGAGGCGAAATCGTCATAGGGAAGCATGCGGGGGATATTGTCGCCCACAAAATTGTCGACGGCACGGGAAAAGGGATTGGGAGAAAACACTACGTAGAGGCGGTTGCGCTCGGCAGGCGCGTCGGTGGTAAGCTGAAGTTCATCGACAGTGCCATGGGAGGCGTCGGCACGGGCGGAGTCAAAGAAGACGTAATCCCTGTTGCGCCTGACTTTCACATCAGAGCCGTTATGGTTCTGATAAGGAAGGAGGCTGAACACGGAGTTTTTCTCATCGACGAGGAAAGCGGCGACATAGCCATCGACCGGGACGCGCAGATAGAGATACATGTCGTCGCCGGAACGGAAACGGGTATCTGCGTTTTTCAAATCTGTCCCGTTGCGGAGCACCGACGCGTTGAAATCGGTCGATTCGTTGGAAATCTCACGAGCCTTCCCCACCACGCGGCATCTGACTATATAGCAACCGTCATTGTCAAGGCTATAGTCGAACTCAGGCTCACCTTCATCGGCAATCCATTCACCCTTGACAGCCGTGGAACTCAGCGAGGAAAAGTAGGTTGACTCCCCGCGAGCGTCAAGAAGATCGCTCTGATACGTGTCCTGGCTCACGACAGTGCCGAACTCCTTGGCAAGCGCTGAAATACGCGCTCCTTCAAGGGCATGGCGGCGGCAGTCCTCACGGCTCTCGGTCTTGTCGCCGTAGTAGGTGAACTCCCCCTTCACGGTCTTGACCCCTGCGGAGGCGGGAAGCGCCGTCAGGAAGGCTGCAAGCAACAGAAAAAATATTTCAGAAAAGGTTTTCATATCAGAAACTGAGTTTACGCTTATGCCAGTCGGCGGCCATGGCGCCGGAAGTGGTCACGGTCGGGGTCTGGGGCTTGCCGTTGGTGATTGTCGACTGACGCTTCACATTATCGGTCACATATTCAGTCAGCTCCCTGAGAGTCACGTTGCCCTTGCTTTCCTGTAGTTTCTTAAGCAGGAAGTAGGTGAAGAGTCCATGGTTCTTCTCCTTGTACGGGAGGGCTGTCTCCTGGCCGGAAGTCGCCGTGAAGGAGAACATATTGCCTTGAGGAGCCGCATCCTTGGCCTTTATGACCACCGAACGGGCGGCATTCAGCATCCCTGAGTCGTTTCTCTGGCTTCCGCTGAAGCAGGCGTCGAGAAATACCATCACAGAGTTGGCCCCCATGGAACCAAGGTCGGTATAGATTTTATTGAGCGACAGGCAGGTCTCCGAGACGAGGGCATCGCCGTCGACCGGCAGGAGGAAGGCGTTTTTGGTAGCCTCGTCAGGCATGCCGTGACCGGCGTAGTAGAAAATCACGTCGGCTCCGTCGACAGCCTTGGTTATATTGCGGATGTCGGCAAAGGCGCGGTGCATCTGCGCGAGGCCGGCATTGCGATAGACGCGGATATTCTCTTTCGGAAGACCGAGAGTCAGGTTAAGATAGCGGCTGAACACTTCGCCATCGTTGAGAGCCGACTCTACCTTGGGGACATTGGCATAGACCTCGTTGGCAATAATCACAGCGAAAGTCCTGTCAGCCTTCTTTCCGGAAATGGGGATATTCTCGTCGACATCGGACCTCACGGTGACCCGTGCCACATTGACAGGACCGGTGTAGGGAGAACCGGGCTTCACCACATCCTTGTTGGCATCGGCAAGAATCCTGTTGAAATCCACGTCGACCGCCGTACGGGCATACTGCACAGCTTTCTCATTATCGTAGGTATAGCTCTTGCCATAAGGGGTCATGAAGGTCACTCCGGCGATAAGCACCTTGTCCTTGTCGATATAGTAGTGAGGATTATGGAGCTTCATGCGGTCCCAGTTGGCCTTGAATATTTCGGCCTCACCGTTCTCGAGGGGCACGGGGAGATAGACCGGGCCGAAATTGGACTCGATGAGATAGACTTCGTTGCCGGCATCGTAGGGTTTAAGCTGGAAATCCTTAGGGCGCAGCTGCTTGGTGTAGAGGGTGAGATATTCCCTCTCAGCCTCCTTGCAAAGCCGCTCATACTCGCTTTTGACGGCAATGTCGTTGACACGCTGCTGATAGTCCTCCACCTTTTCAAACTCACCCTTTGCCACCCATTTGCCGAGACGCTCCTCGACGTAGGCCTTGGCGAAATCAGAGTAGAGCGGGGCATCCTTTCCGAAGCCTTTTGAATTGCCGGAGGCCGACGCGAAGTTCGACACGTTGCCCTCATTGGCAGTGACTTCCGACGGAAGGTCTTTCTCAGAAACGGGCGTTTCACCGAGCGCGCGGATGCGGGTGTTGACCTCACCGAACTTTTCAAGGTTGCCGAGACATCCGTAGGTCACGGCAAGGGCCTTGAGATATTTCATCGACAGGGGATCGTTGGCAAGGACCTCTTCGAGTTTCAGGGACGCCGCGTCAAAATAGGCGTCGCTCTGACGGCGAAACTTTTTCTGTTCCTTCTCATCCTGCTCGAAAATCACCTTATTATAATAGTTCACACCGAGATTGTAGTAGCAGAGAGCCGTGCGCTTGGCAATCCCGAGATTGTTGGGGCGAATCTGTTCGAGCTGCCCATATGTGTTGAGGGCCTTGGTGTATTCCTGCTGGTCTTCGAAAAGCTTACCCTGAATCATCAGAAGCTGCTCGTCGCCCGGACGGAACACGAAAGCCTTGTTGAGAAGATCCTGTATCAGCTCGGGATGCCCACCGTCCATCGAGGCCTGGAGGCAGATGAGCACAAGGTTGTAGTTGCTCGGATAAGCCTCTATGGCATCGGTCATTGCTGATATGGCATGATTATAGTCGCCGGTATTAAGGCATGCCTGCCCGAGGAAGAGATAAATCTGCTCGCGCGAGCGGGTCTCACCCGTGGCAAGATATTCGTCGAAATATTTTATCGCACGGGCATATTCCTTGACATTGTATGCACCTGACGCGGCACAGTATACAATCGGGGGATAGGCACCGTTGTCGCCCTGGAACTTCTCGCCTTTGAATTCGTCCATAAGACGGGTGTCGACCACCGCCTGGGCGAAGAGGGTCATACGGCTGTTGTCGCCCGTGCCGGAGTAATGGAAAGCGCCCGCCAGCAAATCGCGGTTTATATCGCGGAGCATATTCTTGCACTGCTCACGCTCCTGCGGGGCATCCTTTGTCAAATCCAGGGCCTTCAGGGCTGATTCATAGCACTGCATAGCGGAGGTATAGACAGCGTCGTCGCCCTCACCCTGAAATTTCTGCCATTTGAGATGCTTGTAGATTTTTGTCGCTTCCTCTACCGCCTCATACATGCGGGCCATCTTCAGGCTGTCGGGATTGGCGAATGTAGCGTTTTCCATCCGGTCGCCTATGACCGGGAGAAGCCCCCCGGTCATGGTGCCGGACCCGTCAATAAGCGATGACGGATCGTCGTTTATGGTGGTGCTGACGGCTACGGCAGTCAATGCGCTTCCGGCAGCGAGTGTTGCAAAAAATGATAATAAAGAGATGTGTTTCATATAGTAATATCCGTTCCTGTTTATAGTTCGAAGGCATCCACGAATGTAAACTCGGTGGTGATGCGTCGGAATTCCCCACCCTTGCCTTCAGCCACGTTGATATGGAAATCGTGGGTCGAGTTCATGTTGGAAAGGTTGGAGACATTCTTCTCGAGGTAGTCCTTGACGCCCATGGCGCGCATGAAGGCGAGCTGTTCGTTCTCCTTGATGCCGTCGCGAGTATTGACACTGATGTTCGTGAGGACATCATTCTTATAGACCGGCTCACTTTCAAACTCACCATATGTGCCGTCATAGGGGATACCACGCACGATGGGCGAGCCGTCGGCAGTGCCATAAATCTTGACTTTGAGCGTCTTTCCATCCTTAACATACTGAGCGAAATCACCCTCGAAAGCCTCCTTCACGATTTTAAGCATCGACTGGGCAGCGCCTGACTCGTTGACATGATACTTGCCGGGAGCGAAGTCCTCGGTGACGGAGAAATCGGGGTCAACCTCATAGGAGAACTTAACGATATAGTTGAGAATCTTGTCGCCATTGACATTGTAGGAAGGCTCGACACGTGAATCCACGGTGATGTTCGTATGTTCGGAAATCACGTTCTGCTTCTTGGCCTCATCATAGACCTTACGGCGGATTTCCTGAAGCTTGAGTTCCTCCATCTGCTGCTGTTGGATAATATCGAGCGACACCACATTGTCATCACCCTCCATGAAGCTCAGAGGCACGCGGTCAAGGTTGTCGTAGATGTAGGTCTGACCGTTTTCAGTGTTATGAATCCTGGCATAGACAAGTTCGAAGCTGTCATTGGCCATGACACCATATTTAGCGTCGGTGAATTGCAGGCTGGATGCATTCTTAAAGGCACCGAGGTCTGCTTCGGGGACGGGAAGGAAAACCGTAGGCATATTGTCGAAGTCAATGGCGAGGATGCCGTTGCCACGGTCATATTTACCGAGAGCTACATTCGCGGCAGCGAGTGGGTCGCCGGCGAGACGGGTCGAAATCTCAGCCTCGAAGAGCTTGCGCTGGGCGGCGCGCGATTCGTCGGTGACACGAGCGCGATATTCCTCCATGGTCTCACCCGGCATCATCTTCAACCATTCGTTCATCCGCTCGTTGACCTGGTCGGCAATCAACTTGCCGTAGTAAGGCTCGAGTGTAGTCATTCGCTTGGCATTGATGGCATTGAGCGAGGTATAGGCCATGATGGTATTGCCATGGCTGTCGGGGATGAAAGTCACGTAAGTTACATTTCCATCGTCAATCCTGACATAGTCGCGGTCGTCCTCCTTGACAAGGTTGACCACGGCTATTATCTCAGGCGAGGTCACCACCGAGATATATTTTCCGTCAAAGTTATAGGCACATGAGATTCCCTGCCCGAGGTCGTCGAGGGTCTTCTTGATTATGAAGGTGCGGGTATCGTAGATGCTGAGCACACCGTCCTCCGTCAGTATCGCAAGTTCCGTGTCGTCAGGGTTGAAGCAGAAACTGTTGACCTTGACTCCGAAATCCCAGGTTTTACGTACTTTCTTGTCCTGAAAGTTAATCACGCTGACCTTGGTGCTGTCGCAGGCCACGAGATAATAGCAGTTGCCGCTGAGGGCCATCTTATTGACCTCGAAAGGCAGTTCCATTTGGTCGATGGTCTCGTATTTGCGCGGCTCTATTATCTGCAAGCCTTTTGTCGTAGCTATCAGAATCTTGCGGGCGTCAGGAGTAAAGATTGCGGAGGTAGGATAGCCGATTTTCTTGTTGTTGAACTTATGGACAGGCTCATCCATACCGTTAAAGCTATAGATTACGGCGTGATTATCCTTCAAAGGTTTCTTTCCTTTGGTCACGACAATATAATTGGCACACGTAGGGTTGATTTCCGAAGAAATCATATGTTTCTTCTCCGTATTGAAAAAGGGGGTGCCGCCAATCGTGTTGATATGATTGTCGAAAACTCCGAACACGGCAGCCGTATATTTCAACAGTTTCTTTGGTGTGGTCGGCTGCTTGAAGTTGTATTCAAGTTTCGGGACAACAGGCTCGACGTCGGAAGCCACATCGGCCACGGCATTAAAAGCCGCCCCAAATGACAGTGAAGCACAAATGCACAGTCTGGTAAGCGTTGAAAGGTTAAATTCCATGGTAGTATAGTGTGATTTTATATTATAATGCATGAACGTAGACGGGAAGGTCGGCATCCGGGACAGGGTTTGTACCACTGGACATAAGCTTCTCGATGTTCTCGACGAGTTCGTCGATATCGAAGAAGCAATGTGTCATAATCAGAACCTGACTGCAATTCCTGTCAAGGCCCGAGAACTGCTCACGCGAGAGGGACTGGTTCTGGCGGAGGACATAATTACCCGAAGGCTGCCCGAGCTCCGAGATTTCTATCCCTCCGGTCTGTCCGTTGACTTTAAGCACATTGAAATATACCGGAAAATCAAGCGTATTCTCCACTGAGAATTTCAGTCCGGCCGAATCGGAAGCCGCATGTGAAAGTTTCACCGGGAACTTCTCGACAGGAATGTAGCGCGCCATTCTTATGGCACCCAACACCTGCTCACTCAGCTTGGCGGGGTCGACCTGGAAATTCCGTGCCTCGGGGTCATAGACACCGAGTGAACGGGTGACCATCCCTTTCTCCACATAGACCGTCTCCTTCCCTTTGGAGCCGTTGTGGCTGAAACGGATGTTGTCGTTTATAGCCTTGGAAGTGTTGACCGCCTGCTGACGGGCATCAATCATTATGCGGGTAGTGGCAAAGCGCCCGGCGGATGTCGATTTAAACAACTGGGAATTGGATGGATTAAGAATCTCGACGAACCCATCGGAGGGAATGGTGAAAATGTCAGAGCCGTTTATCCTCATGCCCTTTTCAACAGCAATGGGGCGTCCCGAGCGTTCGATTTTCACGGCACCCTGAAAATCAAAAAGGGAATATTGGGCACTGACAGCCAAAACTGTCAGTATCGGTAACAGTAATGTAAGCACAAATCGTTTCATCTTGGATTGAAGATTTTAAGTTTCGGTATTGAAAAGGCCTTCAGTTTCGGAATCGCAAGCGCGACAAGATTCTCGATTCCTGTCCAGAAATCGCTCGCGAGAAGGCCGAAAGTTATCATAAGCAACGAATAGGAGAAGTTGACGATAAGACTGTGGCGGATAAAAAGATCGTAACCGTAGCGTATGGTGAGATAAAGGATAAAAATCTGGAATATGCGCATCACGACGCCCTTCACCCCCGAGGGGATGAACTGGCTTATGGCTATTACCATATAACAGAAAAGGAAAGCAATCACCCAGTTCCAATATTTGTTGAGCTTATAGAAATAGCTCTCATTGATTATTGTGGAGATGGCGTGGGCATGGATTGTCACCCCAGTCATTGCCGATTTGACGGGAGTGACATGCAAATCCTCCTGGCCGCTGAGCGAACCGAGAAGGATTATTTTATCCTCAAGCTCGGGGGCCCTGTCGGCAAGCTCTTCGGGCTGCATGGTAAGATATGTACGTGAACAGAAGTTAATCACCTCTTCCCTATTGCCACGCAGCATAAGCTTCTCGGCAGCGAAGGGGTCGGCAATACGGGTGACGGCAAGCGCGAAAGAGGGGATGTCAGAAGTTCCATCGGGATAACTCACCCGAAACTCCCTGATTGTGGCATCACGTCGTGTGGTAGGGAAATTTATGGCCCCGAATGACGCGTCTTTCAACGAATCAGCGAAAAATGTCTGACGGTCAACCTTGAAGCTCTTTCCGGCATCATCACTGCCGACAGATTCAGCCAATATGAGATTGGGGCATGAGGCCACAGCCTGAATGAGGTGGCTATCATCCTCACGCGGAGTCTCAAAAACAACATCAAGCCCCACCGCCCTGGGCGAGCAGAGGGAAACTATGTCAAGAATGTTGGCGATTTCCTCACGTCCACAATCACCGATATCAATGATTACGATATCCTTGTCGAGCGTGCGCACATGGCGACTATCAGCAACATGATTATAGAAATCATTGATTGTGAAGTCATTACGTTCGGGGGGGGGGTAGATATCATCTGTGCCGCAGAGAAAGTGAGCGGGCTGAGCAGGATGCACGAAAGGGCAAAAGCCAACAGGGTTATCCCCAAGGCCTTCAACAATTTCTTATGTGTGCACCGCAATTTCATGGTCAACTTTCCAACGTGACGATTCATTCAAAAACTTTATAAACACACAACCCTACGGCTATTCTAAAAGACCGCACGTCAACATACGACAGTCAGTTTGTCGGAACAAAGGAATCCCAACAGATGCAAATTTATGTATTTTTTTCGAAATTAGCGGTGTTCCCTACGACAATTTTTTGACGGACAGGCAAATTATTGACCCTTGAGGGCGAAGTATTTCCAAAGGGGAGCTGCCATGAGCGCCTGTTTCATACGATCAGACGCAAGGAGCTCACGGACCTCATCCTCGGTAAGGATTTCAACTTTTATGTCCTCGGTCTCGTCGAGATGCTGCTGAGCCATCCTTACGACCCCCCTTGCGATAAAACTATAGCTGAGATTGTTCTGGCTGCCGGGGTTGGCACAGAGCACCATATTAAGTTCCCATTCCCCTCCGCCAAAGCCGGTTTCCTCAAGCAGTTCGCGCTTGGCAGCTTCAAGAGGGCTCTCCCCTTCCTCAGCCACGCCGGCACACAACTCGGTCTCCACTACCCCGAGCCCGTGGCGATACTGCTTAACCATCACGAATTTACCATCGTCGGTAATGGCAATCACGTTAATCCAGGTGGGATATTCAAGCACATAATATTCGGGATGGACCGTACCGTTGGGCAGACGCACTGTGTCGCGACGCACTGTGAGCCAAGGGCGACGGAAAAGATATTCGCTGTTTTCTACCGTCCATTTCATATCGTCGTCCGCGCCGACCGACGGACGCATATTATCATTATTTTCATTCATAGCAGGAGGATATTTAAGAGCTTTATAATTCTAAACGTTTAAAACCTCGTGATGTATATTTTATGGCATGTTTGATTTCTGTCGAAGGAGGAAATCGCTTATGGCAAGCGCCACCGACGGCAGGCCGTCGGGCATTTCGGAGGAGAGGATATCATACATTGTATCAGGATGCTCGCGGGCCACGCTCATCACTCTCAGATATTGCTCGCGGGTAATCACCGACGAGAAATCAGTCAGCCTGTCCTGACGGATGAGCGCAACGATATGGCTGTAGACAGTCCGAGTTTTTATCCCTTTCGTCTCCGCTATCGAGGCCACATCGTAGCCGGAATTGAGCAGTAGGAGTGTTTCTTCATGCGAAAGACCGGTGCCGAGCGATTCGCTTATGCCCTTGAACTTACGGATTGCCATGACGAATGGTTTCCAGTATTTGACGGTCTTCTTCTCCCCGACACCCTCAACCCGGGAGAAAGCCTCCATGTCGGTAGGCTCCACTCGCACCATTTCAAGAAGGGTCTTGTCGGAGAAGACAATATAGGGAGGCACCTGCTCCTTCCGAGCGAGCTTAAGACGCACTTCCTTCAGTTCTATCAGCAGTCTCTCTGCCGGTTTCAATTCAGGTTCAACGGTCTCAGCGCGTTTGCGACCCGACTTGCGACGCTCAGGCTCCTTATATTTCGCAAGTGTGACCTCTGAACGCTCCCTGAGGACTGTGGCTCCATAGGGGGTAACTTTAAGATGGTTGTTCTCATTGTAGGCTATGTCAACGAGTCCGAGCTGAATCAGCTGCGACAGATAGCTGTTCCATTCAGGGTAGCTGAGGTCGCGCCCGGCCCCGTAGGTCTTTATGCGGTTATAGCCTTTCTCAATCAAATCCTGACGGGAAGCCCCGCGCAATATGTCGATGATCATTGAGAAGCCAGCCTCGCCGTTGACGCGGATAATGGCACTCAGAGCCTTCTGGGCAACCACGGTCCCGTCCATCCGTTCGGGAGGGTTCAGACAGACGTCGCAGTTGCCGCAGTCATGGGTCATGGTCTCATTGAAATAGCTGAGCAGGATGCGGCGACGGCAAAGGGAGGATTCGGAATATTCCTGCATGCGCTTCAGCTTCTCGGCGTTGAGCGCTTTCTGCCCGCTTTCGTCGACGAATGACTGGAGGGCAATGACATCGGCATAGGAATAGAACATCAAGGCTTCGGCCTTGACACCGTCGCGGCCCGCACGGCCTATCTCCTGATAGTAGCTCTCGATATTACGGGGCATATTGTTGTGGACCACCCACCGTATATTGCTCTTGTCGATACCCATGCCGAAAGCCACCGTGGCGCATACCACCTGGACATCGCCGTTTATGAAACGGTCCTGCGCGATATTACGTTCAGTGGTGGAAAGACCCGCATGATAGACCACCGAACGGTAGCCACGCGCCAGCAGCTCGGAGTTGATTGATTCGGCTGTGCGACGGCTAAGACAGTAGACTATACCCGAATCGTGGCTGTAGCGGTCAATCAGCGACGTTATGTAGCTTAGCCTGCGGCTATTACCGGGATTGCCGACAACCCGCAGGGAGATGTTTGGACGGTCGAAAGAGCCGATAAAGAGCTTAGGATTCTCAAGGCGGAGCTGCGTGGCTATGTCCTCGCGGGTCAGACGGTCGGCCGTCGCCGTAAGGGCCATAACCGGAACCGAGGGGAAGAGCTCCTTCAGGCGTGAAAGCCCCGTGTAGGCGGGACGGAAATCATGGCCCCACTGCGAGATGCAATGGGCCTCGTCGACCGCTATGAGATTTATCCGGAGGTCGCGCGACCATCGGTCAAGTTCGAGCAGCAGACGCTCGGGTGAGATATAGAGCAGTTTTATGCGTCCGCTGAAAAGACGCTCCATGATGTCGCGGTTTTCGGCGTCGGTCTGCATGGAGTTGACAGCCGCAGCGGGGATACCGTTAGATATCAGGGCTGTCACCTGGTCTTTCATCAGTGCGATGAGGGGAGAAATCACGATTGTCACACCGCCATCGGCAAGGAGCGCCGGAATCTGATAGCATATCGACTTCCCTCCGCCAGTAGGCATAAGCACCACGCAGTCGCTTCCCGACGCGACGGTGGATATTATGTCAAATTGCAGGGGGCGGAACTCGCTGTAGCCATAGAAGCGACGCAAGAGTGAAAGGGCCCGTTCCTTTATATCAAGCATTTTCGGTTGAAAAATTTTCATGCGTTCTCAGAAAGCGTTCTCATCCTTGCTGAACACTCCGAGCACGGTGCTGACGATTATCTTCATATCGAGCAGGAATGACCAATGCTCGATGTACCATATGTCGTGTTCCACGCGCTTCTCCATCTGCCATAGCTCCTCGGTCTGCCCGCGATAACCACGCACCTGCGCCCAGCCGGTGATGCCCGGCTTTATCAGGTGGCGCACCATATACTGGCCTATCAGGCGGCGATAGTCCTCGGTATGTTTCAGCATGTGGGGACGTGGCCCTACAATCGACATGTCGCCCATGAACACGTTTATAAACTGCGGAAGCTCATCGAGGCTTGTGCGACGCAGGAAATCTCCCAACTTGGTTTTGCGAGGGTCGTGCTCACTCGCCTGCAGAGTGTCGGCCTGAGCGTTGACCTTCATGGTGCGGAATTTCCAGCAGAGGAAATCGCGCCCTTTGTAGCCCGTGCGCATCTGTTTGAAGAACACAGGACCCGGGGAGCTAAGCTTGATGGCGATTGCTATAGGGATGAATATCACAGGGGACACCACGAGGAAGGCCGAAGAGAAAAGCAAGTCAAAGCTTCGCTTCATTATGCGGTTGACGCTCCGCTCAAGCGGATTGTTTCTCACCTCAAGCACCGGAATCTGCCCTATGGCATCAAGGCGGAACTTACGCGTCAGATATGGCGAAATCTGTGGCACATAGTGGAATTTCACCATGTGCTTCTCGCATATGCCGAGTATGAGCTGGATAGCCTCGCGGTTCTCGCCGGTGATGGTATAGAATATCTCGTCCGTCTGATTGTTCACCACAAAATCCTCCAGACGGTCGAGAGTTCCGATATAGAGTTCCTTCTCGCTGAACGATGGGGGACAGTATATGTCGAAGAAACCCTGACAGCGATAGCCGAAACCCGGGTCAGATTTCATCTCGAACAGAAGGCGTTCGGCTGTGGGACTGCAGCCTACAACCACCACCCTCGTGTAGCTCCTGCCGTTGCGGCGGTAGCGTTTCAGAAGGCTGTGGGACAGGAGCCACCACAAAGAAAGGAGAAGGATTGAAATCCCGTAGAACTCCACAAACACCTGCCACGGGATGGAGTCGAGTTCCATCAGGTAGAGAAGGCATATAAAGGCAAGCGCATGGGAGCCTCCGGCCTGAAGGGCCACGAGGACGAGGCGGTCCATCGGCAGAGCACGTACCTTATGGATTTTCCCTACACGGCGCGCCACAGGGATATATGCGATGTTGAGCAGCAACCACACCAGACGTCCATGGATTTCAGGGACATCGGGATTCATAAAGGTCACGACAAAAAAGACCACGTTGAGAATCACGAAGTCAACCAAGGTCAAGGCCCTGTGGAAATATCTGCTGTGTCGGTTTTTTGCCGTCATAGTCGATGCCGGGATATCGGTTCACACAAAGTCACCCCATAATCAGGTATCTTTATATTATATAAATCGTAGAGCTACCCTTAAATATTGTGAAGAGGGCTTAGAAATTGTGAATTTTTATCAGATTACGGTTCAGAGTATGTTTGGATTCAAGAAACTGTTGAAATATACTCTCAGAGGGAAAGTGAAGCCGGAGGCCATATCGCTTCCGGCTTCATCTATTCGTTCAGCGGGGAAAGTCAGTAAACGGTTCCCGCCTGATTATAGCCTACAGTTTGCTGTCAATCACTTTTATTTTCTTTTCGAGATCCGAGAGGTCGTCGCGCAGACGCTGCATGCGGCGTTCCATGTCACGGAGCATCGAACCGGCATTTTTAGATTTTGCCGAGAGGAAGCCCATGTTGTTTTCATAGGTGTGCAACTCTGAGCGACGCTGCTCATAGGCCCTCATCAGACGCTCGCGCTCGCGGTAGAGACGGTTTTCATCATTGCCGATTTCATTAATCGAAGATTCAAAGGAAGCCATGCGCGAGCCGCGCTGCGACAAGTCGAGTTTCTGATAAAGCTCGTTGGTAACCGCGCGATATGACTCATAGAGCGCGTCCTTCTCGCTGAATGGCACATGTCCGACGCTCTGCCACTCCGCCTGAAGGTCTTTCACGAGTTTCACGGCCTCCTCACGCCCCATAGCGTTTATGTCGATTGCCTTGAGCTTGTCGATAATCTCGTTTTTCTGCTCCAGGTTGGCGCGCTCGGTGCGGCGTGTTCCCGATGTGCTCTTCTTTTTCTGTTCAAAGAAATAGTCGCATGCGGCGAGGAAGCGGTGCCACACCTGGTCGGAGTGTTTCTTCGGGACTGCCCCGATTGATTTCCATTCCTTCTGGAGCGCTGAAAGCTCGCCGGCAGTCCTGCGCCAGTCCGTGCTGTCTTTAAGGGCCTCCGCCTTCTCGCAGAGGGCGATTTTCTTCTCAAGATTACGGGCAAGAGTGTCCTTCATCTCACGGAAGAATTCTGCCTTGGCGGAGAAGAATTTATCGCAAGTCTCACGGAAACGTGCAAACAGCAGATTGTTTGTCCGGCGCGAGGTGAATCCGATATTCTTCCATTCGTCCTGGGCCGCGATTATGAGCTTGGTCATTTCGTCCCAGGCGGAATAGGTTGAGAGATTGCTGAAGTCATAACCTTCGACGCGCTCACAGATAGCCTCCTTGGCCATTTCATTTTCGTGTTCACGGCTCTTCCGCTCTTCGAAATATGCCTGATAGCGCTTATTGATTTCAGCCGATATGTCCTTGAAACGGCCCCAGATTTCCTCGCGCACTTCCTTCGGCACGGGCCCGATAGCACGCCACTGTTCGTGGAGAGTCTGAAGACGGCGGAAAGCCACTATCACATCCTCCTCCGAGAGAAGTTTTTCGGCTTCGGCCACGAGCACTTGCTTTTCAGAGAGATTTTTCTTGAAATCGTAGTCGCGAAGCTCCTTGTTTATCTTGAGCTGGTCATAGAATTTCTCTACGGCATCCTGATAATTCTTCCAAAGGTCGGCGGCTACCGGTGCAGGGACGTCACCAATCTCCTTGAACTCAGTCTGCAAATCGCGCACCTGCTGGAAAAAGCGGTTAGCGTTGTCGACGTCAGCGCCCATTTCCAGAATCTTGTCGACTATAGCTTTCTTGCGTTCATAGTTGGCCTGATGCTCAGCCTCGATTGCCGCACGCTGTGCGGCTTTTTTCTCCTTAACCACCGCGAGAAGGGCTTTGAATTCTTCTTCAAGCGGATCAGCCTCAGGCACAAAAGCTTCAGGCGCGTTTCCGACCGCGACAAAAGCCTCGCGTTCAGCCCGCTGTTCCTCATTGCGCAAACCGTAGAACTGCTGCTTCAGTCGCGACACTTCATCACTTGAAATCTCCTGCGCCTCCTTTTCAGACAATAGTTTGAGCGCTGCTATTACGCTCTCTTTATTTGCGGGTTCCCGTAGGGCAGCCGGAGCAGGCTCGGCCTGTGTCTCCTCTGTGATTTCTTCCGGAGAAGCCGATGCGGGAGTCTCCACTTCGGGAGAAGCTGTGATTTCTGTGGCCGGAGTTTCCATGGCCGTTTGCGGAGTGTTTTCAGATTCGGCTGCCTCATTGAGAGCGCCTTCGTTCAGGGTCTTGTCCAATGCATGATTAGGCATTGAAGTGTCACGCGGTTCCATAACAATTGATTGAATGTGTAAAAATGCTCTCTGCGTATTCGTGGCAACCGCAGTCGCCACACGTCGACGAGAGGGGGATTGGCATTAGAAGCCGAAATAATCGGCTCGCTAATTTACTGATTATTTTCAATAAATGAGATAATTTTCACAAAAAATTTAATCCTCACGTCTAAAAAGGCTCTACAAAACAGATTTTAGCCTAAGACCAGATATGATTACAATTTCAACATTTCAGCACCTTTTTTAGTAAGCATATAGGATTGTTTTGCACTTGTAGGTCTATCCGGATTTGTCATTGCAATCATGCCGGCATCAATTAAAGGATTCAAAATGTTATGCTTGAACTTATATAAGCTACCTAACTCCGAATCAAACCGCAATGCCGTCACTGTTTCTGCGTCAATCGATAATTTAACCAATGTCAGAAGCATTTCTTTAATTAAAGTCTTACGATTGTCTGTAGACTTTCTCCAGACTTGCAAATCAACTTGTAAAAGCAGATTTACAAGTTTGACCATTTCAAACATATCTTGCTGTATAACAAGACTATTAACTTGTAAATCTCCACTTAAAAGCAGACTTTCAAGTTCTGACAAGAGCTCCTTTTCCAAAGGGCTTGCCAACTCCAATTCTGCCGGATTAAACTCTTTAACCCTAACCATATCCTCACGACAAGGAATAGTCATCAAAAAATATGTACGGCTCTCATCCGTCTCGATGACAGCGGGTTTATTTCCATTCAGCCTTAAATGTTTCTGAATAGTAGGTATCCCGGTTGCCCTACCTTCAGTCAAACCCAATTCCTTAAGAAAATCCCCTAATCTACGATTACGATAACGTCGCGCCTTTAATTTTGTTGCAGCCTTTATTGCTTCCGCGCTAATGGACCGGTCAGGGCCTGTATAACTCAATATATCTATATGTGTTGGTTCTATAGTTATTTCCACCGGCTCCCGTTCCATATAGTCACGATGGTAGAGAGCATTTACAACGGCCTCTTCAAAAGCCTGATATGGATAGTTATAGACTTTTATAGATTTTTCAGAATCATTCGGTTTGGTTATCCGTTGCTTAATCACATTAGTCCTTATATAAGACAATGTCTCATTAATTATTTTAGGAACAGGCCCTACAATTTTAGGAACCTCAATCATTATATCAGGATTTTCAATGCTTCCTTCAGGGAAATGCACTATATCCACCTGAGTAACCGGGAAAAATCTTTCCGGATGGTCACAGAACATCATGACCGCCACATTCTTTATCAGACGTCGCTCAACCGGACCGACAAGCAAGTCCATCCCATCAAGAATTTCCAACAATGACTTGTGGGCAAAACCATCGACCAACTTACTACCAATTGTCTTTAAATAATCGTAAACCCGTATTCCCGATATATCATCAATGGTAACAGACTCATTTCCCCTTTCGTCAAAAGGCACCCTATTCGCTAAATCCCTTACTTCGTCTAAAATAGCGCCTTTAGCCTCGATTGTTGAAGATTTGCTACGAACATAAAATTTCGGGATGGATTTACTCTTTGACACAACGCTCTCCAGAACGGAGTACGGTCTATTTATCCCGGAAGGAACCCATATAACAAGAATAGTCTTGCCATCTATTTCCTCAGGGGAAACCTTACAAAAATATGATGGTGAAATTTTTGCATCATATCCTACCATTTCTTTTAAAATACGGTCAACTACCTCCTCTTCTAAACCTTTGACGGGACGCTTCGCAATGCCATTTACCTCTTCAACACCTACAAGGATATATCCTCCGCCTGTATTTTCAAGATCCGTAGCGAAGGCACATATAGTGTGATAAATCTTATCCGGGTTCCAACCGGATTTAAACTCTATACGATTAGACTCAATACGTCTCTTATTGAGTAAATCCTCGATATTTACAGGTAATGCCATTTATTTATTATCTCAAAGGGCTCGTTTCAATTCTAAATTATTTCCCGGAGGAGGTGGCGTAGACGCCGACCATGGTGCCGGTGAAGTTTCCGGCTGTGCGGGTCGAGAGGATTGAGGCCGGGACAGGACGTGTGAATCCTGTAGTGGAGCCCTCTTCGGCTGACTCTTCATCGCTATCGGGGTCCGGCTCGCTGAAACTGAAATTATAGAGCCCTTTCCCATCGGCATTTATCTTTAGCTTCAAGGGACGGGAGGAGCTACCGTCGCCGAGAGAAAGCGGGATATCCATCTCCTCAGTTTCTTCACCGTTGACCGTCCGCACGACACACGCCTCATCGCCGTCTTTGTTTACACTTTTTCCGAAAACGATATAGTGGCTGTCGTCCTGATAAAGCAGGAGTCCCGCAATATCGGCAGGAGTCTCCGGGCCAAAGCGGTCTACCGTCACACTTACCTCAAATGCATTTTCCGTAGCCCAGCGACCGATGGCCGACGGTGATTTCCTATCGGCTATCACTATAGGTGATGCCTCCATGAGCAAGCTCCCCTCCGGGCTTATGCTAAAGAAGTCCGGACGCGGGCTGCGGATGAAAAACGCCTCATTGACAAGAGCGGAGTCTGTCCATAGCGCACTCTCACGCTCCTGTTGCGGACGTCCGACGAGCACCTCGTCGCGGTCGCTTATCACGGGCTGGCCACCTTTCCAGCTCACCGGGTGTATGAAGGTCTCACGCCCCATTATATCATGACCGTCAGGGCTATATGGCCTCACTCCGAGAAAGACCGCCCACCATTTGCCGGATTTATCTTCGACAAGGTCGGCATGCCCGGCACAGGTAACAGGGTCGGGACGGAACGGATCGAGACCGCGCTGCGTAAGTATAGGATTGATTTTACATGGCTTGAACGGACCTTCAGGACTGTCGGATTCGAAAATCACCTCCCGATGGTCAGGGCCGGTACCACCTTCGGCACACATAAGGAAATATCTGTCCCCTATATGATATAGGTGGGGACCCTCAATCCATATGGGCTTTTGCGAGATATCCACTCCGCCGTCGACAATCACCTTTGATTCGCCGACAACCTTTCCGCTCTTCCAGTCGAAATCATGTATGCGGATTGTGCGGTGTCCATCATAGAGTGCTTCACCCTCAGGACCGTCATTATTGACTATATAGGCCTTCCCGTCACTGTCAAAAAAGAAACTGGGATCTATGCCTCCTACCTCCGGAATCCATACAGGGTCACTCCAGTTGCCCTCCTTAGGATTTTTTGTAGTGACATAGAAATTACCGCCGTTGTCGACGAGGGTGGTGACCATATAGAAAGTCTCATTATGCGGATTATAGGATATGTCGGGGGCATAGATTCCTCCTGAAATCCTGATGCTGTCGGGAAGCGAGAGCTGCGACGGGCGGTTGAGCACATAACCCAGCCTCTCCCAGTTTTTCAGGTCAGTGCTATGCCATATGGGCACTCCGGGATAGAACGCAAAGGAGGAATTCACCAGATAATAATCATCGCCCACCCTCACGATCGACGGGTCAGGATAGCATCCCGGCAGAAGGGGTGCCCAGTCAGGCGATGCCACCTCATGACTCTCCGGCAAGGTGACCGTATAGTTGAAATCACTGAATTCAGCCACAGGGGCGGAATCGTCACTGCATGCCGTCGTCATAAGACAAACCGCAAATCCACAGACGGTTAATCGCAATAAGGTTTTCATGGTAACAGTTTAATATATTGATGAATCGGAGCTGATGCTCAGACTATCTTCAACTCAAGGTCAGGAGTGCCGTCTATCGTAAGTGCGAGGCGCGAACGCTCGCTAAGGGGCACAAGCATATCGTGAGGGACGGGAAGAAGTATTATATCGCCCATCTTGAGGGTCGTATAGATGCTGATTTTGTTTATCGCCTCGGCAATCATAGCGTCTACGGGAGCCACTGACTCCTCCACATCTCCGCAGGCTATCCTCATCGGCCCGTTCGCTATGGACGAATCAAGCCATTCGCCATGGACAAGGGTGGAATCCATGCCGGAAAGCACGCCTGCAAACTCCCCTTCAACGCACTCGACCACACGGAGTGCCAGCGCGACCGCATCGTAGTAACGCGACGCGAACTTGACACTGATATTCTTTCCAAGACGACAAATCCTGACAGCTATATGGACTCTTCCCTGCCAAGAGCCTCCGAAATCAGGCAGGAACAGAGGACGCCCGGGAAGAATCATAGCCGAATCGGGATGGAAATCGACCTCAAGTGAAGGGTTGAGCGAAATGACACGTATTATCTTCATATGCTATTCGTGCATACGGTTGTACATCACCGCCAGGTGGGCATAAATCGAAGTATTGGAAATGGCCACATCGGCTGAAGGCTTGATACGGAAAGGGGTGAAATTCCAAAGGGCCTTTATGCCGGCCTTGACACAGAGCTCGGCGACTTCAGCGGCACTCTCGACAGGCACGGCTATAACCGCAATCTCAGCTTCAAGCTCCCTTACACGGTCAGACAGTTCCTCCAAGGCGTAAATCGGCTTCCCGCCGAGCGAGGTCCCCACGACAGCGGGATTCACATCGAAACCGGCCACGATATTGAGACCGTAGCGGGAAAGACCCGAGTCAGCCATCAAAGCGGCGCCGAGGCTACCCACACCCATCATCACGGCCTTGTGCTCACGGTGGAAACCGAGAAAGTCAATCAGCCCCCGCTCAAGTTCCACGACCTCATAGCCTATACGGGTCTTGCCCTTGATGTTGAGATACGACAAATCCTTGGCTATCTGCGATGCATCTACATTAAGTTCATGGGAGATGGCTGTCGACGAGACATATTCCACCCCCTGTGTCCTGAGGCGCGTAACGCATGCAAGATACCAGGGCAAACGGCGGATGGCCGGTTCCGGGACGTATGGGACTTGATTCTCCATGGTCAATCTAAGTGGCTTCATAGCGGTTTAAGGGCAAAAGTACAACTTTTCCATTTATTATCAAAGAACTCACATTGCCCGTCTTTGCATTTAAACGAAATTTCATTAATTTTGCCACATAAATTAAAACCAATCCACTACTTATAATAATCCATCTACGAAATTTTCAGCAATGGACCGCAAAGTCAGAGTGAGATTCGCCCCCTCCCCTACCGGGCCTCTACATATCGGCGGTGTGCGCACCGCACTCTACAATTATCTATTTGCCCGTCGCCACGGCGGCGACATGATACTCCGCATCGAGGACACTGACTCCAACCGTTTCGTGCCTGGAGCCGAGGACTACATAAATGAATCCCTCGCATGGCTCGGCATAAAGATTGACGAGGGCGTGCGCGAGGGTGGCGACTATGGCCCTTACAAGCAAAGCGAACGCCGCGACATCTATCGCCGTCACGTGAAGCAGCTTCTTGACGCCGGACGCGCATACATAGCTTTCGACACTCCCGAGGAACTGGAGGCCGCACGTCAGGCGACTCCTAATTTCCAGTATGACGCCTCAACGCGCCTCAACATGCGCAACTCGCTGGCGATGCCTGCCGAAGAGGTGGAACGTCTGATTGCCGAAGGCACACCCTACGTGGTCCGCTTCCTCATAGAGCCAGGACGCGACGTGGAGGTCAACGACCTTCTCAGGGGTAAGGTGACCATCAACTCATCGATTCTCGACGACAAGGTGCTCTACAAGAGCGCCGACGACCTCCCCACCTACCATCTCGCCAATATCGTCGACGACCACCTTATGGAGGTGTCACACGTGATTCGTGGCGAAGAGTGGCTCCCCTCGGCCCCGCTCCACGTGCTCCTTTACGAAGCTTTCGGCTGGGCCGACACCCGTCCCGATTTCGTCCATCTCCCGCTCCTACTTAAACCTGACGGCAAAGGCAAGCTCTCCAAGCGCGACGGCGACCGCCTCGGTTTCCCCGTGTTCCCTCTCGAATGGCACGACCCGAAGACCGGAGCCATCTCTTCCGGCTACCGCGAATCAGGTTATCTCCCCGAAGCCGTAATAAACTTCCTCGCACTTCTCGGATGGAATCCCGGCGACGACACTGAAATCATGTCGATGGACGAGCTGATTCAGAAATTCTCCTTTGACCACTGCTCGCGCTCCGGAGCGAAATTCGCCTTCGACAAAGGCCGGTGGTTCAACCACGAATATCTCCAGCAGACCCCTGACGACCGCCTTGCCGAACTGTTCAAGCCCGTGCTCAAAGAGCATGACGTCAACCCCGATGAATTCTCCGACGATTATATCACCCGCGTCGTAAGCCTCGTCAAAGGACGCATCAATTTCGTGGCCGACCTTTGGGAACAGGCGAAATTCTTCTTCAAAGTGCCTGAAAGCTACGCGGAAAAAGACATCAAGAAGCGTTGGAAAGAGGACACCCCCGAAATCCTCACGCGACTCATAGACGTGCTGCGCGAACTACCCGACTTCTCTTCGCAGGCAGCCGAACCAATAGTGCTCGAATGGGTCGAGAAAAACGGCTACCATCTCGGCAATGTCATGAACGCCTTCCGCCTCACCCTCGTCGGCGAGTGCAAGGGTCCCCACATCTTTGACATCACCGAACTTCTCGGACGCGACGAAACCATAAGCCGTATCCAAAAAGGCATCGAGACAATAAAAATCTAATCAACACCTTAAAATAACAGACATACCAGTCAAAATACCATGATAAAGGTAGGCATTATCGGCGGTTCAGGCTACGCGGCAGGCGAACTGATACGCATCCTCATCCACCACCCCGACGTCGAGTTGAAATGGGTGCACTCCCGCACTGTCGGTGGCCAGCGCATTGTCGATGTCCATCAGGGCCTCCACGGCGAGACCGACATGAACTTCTCGAGCAATTTCGACCTGAAGAATATCGATGTCCTCTTCTGCTGCCGTCCCAAAGGAAAGACCCGCGAGTTCATCGAGACCCATACTATCCCCGAAGACCTCAAAATCATCGACCTCGCACGCGACCACCGCATCGAGGATGGCACCCACGACTTTGTCTACGGCCTCTCGGAGCTAAACCGTAAGCCTATGGTGCGCGGGGCCAAACATGTGGCAAATCCCGGCTGTCTTGCCATGGCCGTCGAACTGTCGCTCATCCCATTGGCTAAAAATCTCCTGCTCAACTCCGATATCCACACGACAATCGTCACTGGAGCGACGAGCGAGGGTGCGGAACGCCGCCCAACCACCCACTATGCTTGGCGCAACGACAATATGGTGGTCTACAGGCCATTCGCCCATCCGCAGATGCCTGAAATCATCCAGGTATTGAAGGCCATGCAGCAGAGTTTCGACTCTAAAATCCACATGGTGCCCATGCGTGGCTCATTCTCACGCGGAATCATGGCTGTCAGCTATCTCGATTGCACTCTCGACCTTCCGGAAATAATAAAGATATACAACGAGTATTACGCTGACCACAATTTCACATTCATAACCTCGAAGATTCCGGATTTGAAAGATGTGGTCAACACCAACAAGTGTATAATCCATCTCGATAAGATTGACGGCAAACTCCTCATCACAGCCGTTATCGACAATCTCCTCAAAGGAGGCGCCGGCAATGCAGTCCACACCATGAACCTTCTCTTCGGCCTGCAGGAGACAACCGGTCTGACAATGAAACCGGTAGCCTATTAAGCAGACAGCATCCCATCGGAACATAAGCACCATCCGCTTTATCATAAGCCATCATCGAACCACGCGTCCTCTATCCCGAGCGCGTGGTTCATCACTTGTATGTGGGGAGTGAATTCTCAACACCACAGGTCCTAATCATTTGTCATTGTAATGACCTTTGAGCGAAACAACGTTTACAATCACCTTGTCATCTTCAATGCCGTAAATCATACGGTCACCTTTTGTGATTTCCCGACTCCATAATCCAGAATAATTGCCTTTAAGTTGCTCGACATGTCCGGTGCCAGTTGTGGGGTGTTCTTTCAATTCCTCAAATAAATCTCCAATCTTCTTTAACGTTTTCTTTTGCCCGGACTTACGCCACTCCTTCAAGTGTCGCACGGCTTCGGGCATAAGGATTAATTCATATGTCATAAGCCCAACAACGCCCTTATTTCATCCATTGAATAAGCCTTACCTTTCCCTGCTTTCAATTCAGCAATACCGCGTTCGACAGAGGCTATATTTTCCGGGTCGTTAAACCACGGGTCTCCGGATGGAGAGGGGTTTTCGCTTACTTCTATAGTTACGGCGTTGGCTTTTGAAATAAGTATTGTTTCAATGAAGTTCTTTAAACTCTTGCCCTGGGCCACAGCCATGATGGATAGCTTTTGCAGTGTATCGACGGGCAAATCAATGTTTTTGCGCTTAAGGTTTAATGCTGTTGCCATATCTGTCAGTTTTACGATGTAAAGATATAAAATATACATTATATACACAAACATAACGGATGAAAAGTTTATGCGATGAAAAGCCTGGTTGAAGTCTCAACAGCATATAAAATAAAAATTGATTGTCACCCTCTCTTGATAATCAGCGCATTGCAAATTTACTGTGTTGAGAGTCTATGCTAATCTCAGTGCAAAGATACACATTTTCAGACAATTAAACAAATCAAACAAGAACATACTTTTAACAATACCTTCTGAAGCTTTATAAAAAATATAGCTATTTGTATAGAGGATAATCCGGACTGGAGAGTTAGGGTTATCCTTGCTTTTTTTGATACGGTTAAGAATGGGGTCAACGCCTTATATATGTATAAAGCTGAAAAATAAACGAATAATAAACACAAAACAATCAAAATGAACAAAGTATGGAAGGCCATCGCTATCGTTGGCAACTTATCTGAGGTGATCATCGCTACTACTATGGTGGCTGATCTCTTTAACAAAATCCGTGGAAACCGTAAAGCCACTTCAACAACAATCGTGGTTGAGGATCCTACTCCCCAGCCTGAACAACCTATGGCGGCGTGAAGCAAAAACTTACCGTCGCAATCCTACTGAGTGAGGCCGTGCTTGGTCTGCTCAAAGTATGGAAGAAGCTAAATGACATGAAAAAACTTATATAATTCTGTCATTTGGCTTTTTCTCTTTCTAAACGAGAATATTAACCATAGTAAATCCATTTCAACATGGCAAACAACTCTTTGATGGTTCCCAACAATGGTATCATCACACAACCCGTAGCATGGGAAGTTCAGGAGGCTCTGCATGATCCTTATACTGAACGTCATCCCAACTTCATCGAAGGCCCCTCCAACGAAATTTCTATGGAGGAACTGACCTTCAAGAACATCATCCCCACGTTCAGCGATAACTCTCTGACAATCTCACATCAGAAGTTCATAGAAACAACCCGAAAAGCAGCGGAAGTAATCTTCGGCGCCGGGAATGTAACCACAGCCGAAACACGCTGCTCCCATCCAATCATCGGGCGCATTCCTTCGGCTCAACACAAGAAGGCATCCGAGCTTAGAGACGATGAAAAGACCATATTCTATCAGCGTCTTGCATGGATAGCCCACATCACGACCCTCACATCCTCAATAAACGGCCAACAGGTTTCACTGACTATCGGTGGCACCCGCTCCTACCATGAGGACAAACTCTATGCCCGTCAGAATCCACAGCATTTCAGAGTATTCATCGGATTCCGTGTCCGAGTCTGTTCAAATTTAATGCTTACCACAGACGGCGTATCTGACAATCTGCTCTGTATGACAGAGGCAGACATATTCCAGAAAGCGTTTGAATTGTTCAACCGGTTCAACGAAGTAAAGGAATCCACTCTCTACAACCTTGAAGCCCTGAACAACACATGGCTTTCACAGGAACAGTTCTGCAAGATAATCGGGAGACTCCGCTTGTATCAGGCACTCCCCAACACTCAGCAGAAGGCATTACCACAAATTCTTCTCGGAGACAGCGTGGTAAATGCAGCGACCAAAGAGTACATCAAAAACCCAAACTTCGGTATGGGTGATGGTGATGGCTCGATCTCATGTTGGCAGCTCATGCAGTTGCTCAACGAAGCAGTTAAGAACAGTTACAGTGATCTTTGGATAGCCCGGAACGCCAACTGCACCTCATTCGCATCAGGAATAGCTAATGCCCTTAACGGCACAGATAACTCATACGGCTGGTTCCTGAACTAATCAACTCCAACGAAGGGAGGCTCTATACTAATAATCAAACAAGTATGGAGTCTCCTTTCTTTTGTCAAACCCTTCAAAATCATATAACAATGAGTTCAGAAGATTTCGAAATGGCTCCTATGGCTTTCACCGGTCATCAGGACTACGAGAAAAAGGTGGCTGATAAATTCAATCAGCTATCATCCCTCAATGTCAACGATAAGACAGAGCAGAAAAACGGTCTGACCTATCTGAGCTGGAGCAATGCTTGGCTCGAATTTAAGAAGGTCTATCCCACCGCAACGTATAATGTTGTCAAGAACCCCCAGACAGGACTTCCATATTTCGTGGATCCTGCTGTCGGAATCATGGTCTTTACAGAAGTAGAGGCCGATGGTCTGAAATATTCCATGTGGCTACCGGTAATGGATGGTGCTAACAAGGCGATGAAAACTGAAGCCTACACCTATCAGGTGTGGAACAAAACAGCGAAGCAGTATGAAAACCGCAAGGTAGAAGCTGCCACCATGTTTGACATCAACAAGACTATAATGCGTTGTCTTACAAAGTGTTTGGCAATGTTCGGACTAGGAATCTACCTCTATAACGGGGAAGATATGCCTGAAACCGTGGAATCAAGCACCGAAGAACCACAACAGAACGCAACTCCCGTAAAAACGAGAAAGCGTAAATCCAACGACCGCTATGATGGAATAAGACAGGCCATCAATGCAGCCAACTCTACTCAGGAACTCATGTCGCTCTATCAGCAGCATCCCGAAGTGGCTAGCAATCCACAAATCTTAGCTCTTTTCACCGCCCGGAAAGAAGAGCTATTAAACGCAGCATAATAACATGGCTACAAAACGAATAGAACTCAAACAATGTAGTGTGGTCTTCAATCCGGAGGATCACACCTACTACCTGCCTGAGAATAAAAAGTATCTCTCAGGTATCACAGGGTTGTTGGAACGTCAATTATTCCCTGACACATACGCCGGTATTCCCGAAGCCATAATCAAACAAGCTGCGGAATACGGAACATCAGTTCACCAATCTATAGAAGCATTCGATATGGATTGGGAGAACGACGGAACCCAAGAAGTAGCAGATTACATAAGTCTGACTTCTGAGAACGGTATGGTACATGAGACATCTGAATATCTCATAACCGATGGTGAGAACTACGCCTCCATGATAGACAAGGTGTATCGCGTCGATGAAACCACCTTCGATATTGGAGACATCAAAACCTATGGTGTAATGACTCCCGATAAGAGAGAGAAGGCTCGTTGGCAGCTATCAATCTATGCCTATCTGTTTGAACTGATGAACAAAAAGGCAAAGGTACGTCGCATATTCATCCTTCATATACGCAACAAAGCAAAGAAGGATGGTAGCTTCGATCATATCTCTGACTTTATCGAGCTTGTCAGAATACCCTCGGAGATAGTGAAAGATTTGCTCAACACTGACTCCATAGGGCAACATTTCTCAAATCCCTACGCAATTCCGGAGAACATCAAATCTCAGGAATCCGTCATCAGGAAACTCATTCAGGCCAAAACCGATGCTGAAACCAGACTAAATAGCATCAAGGCCAGAATACTCTCACTCATGGAAGCTCAGGACATCAAATCTTGGTGTACTGAAACCATGCGAATCACTCGTAAATTACCGACAACCCGAAGCTCATTCTCACTGGCAGACTTCAAGGAGGCTCATGCAGACATCGACATTGAGCCTTACATGAGAACAAGCCAAGTCGCAGGGAGTCTCACAATCACGCTCTAGTATGGACAACTTAGAACAATCGCGTGAGTACAAAGCTGCAATGGCTTTGGAAAACGCTCTTAATGACATGGTCTGGGATGAAAGAAAATTCGCCCAAGCCTGTACCACAATGCACCGAACTTTGCAACAGACCCTATTCAGGACTATCGTTGCTGTTCTACGAGAATACGCTGACCCTAACCGCAGTGTGGATCCGAGAAACGAAGCATCGAAAGAAGGTTCTCGTAAACTCATGGAGGTGATAGACACTCTGTATATCCCCTTCATATAGTCGCTTGAAACATAGCACTACCTACCGGAGAGGGAGGTGGCCGTAACAGGCTGTCTCCCTCTTTTCTTTTTGTGAAACCTCAAAATTTCAGAAAAATGCTGATATTCCCATTTAAAAATTACGAAGAGTTCAAAGAGCTTTTCGGCTTTACAGAGCATGGGAATGGAGTTAAATCTAGAAAGAACCGAATACTCCTTTCCTATCTGAAACAGCCAGAGCTATTGAAAAAAGTTCGTGAAACTGGTGATTATTCGTTAGTGAATATTCGATCAATGGCTGAATTACGTCAGGTTATGCTTGACCATATTCAGCAGTCCGGAAAAGATGATGCTGCTCTTCCTTACGAAATGCAGCTTAAAAACTACTCTTTTTGGTCTGACAAATATCGTACTGACGGCAAAAAAGGTGTAACTCTTGACGGAGACACCAGAGCCATCAGATATATCAACATGGAATCCAACCACGACTATAAGATGAAGTGTGGCAAGATGTTCAATCATCTTATCAATGCCACAGAATTTGGTCGTAGTCTCCCTGTTCAGGTTATAACATTTCTATGTGAAGAATTGACAATGGAATGGTGCAGTCACAACGCACTGTTCAATGGCATGGAACTTCATATCGACGAAGATTTTGAAAGAATCTATGATTCAGACTATTGTAAAGGAGATTTCCACTCTTGTATGGTTGATAAAGGACATGATTCTTTCTACTCCAATCACGTCAAAGGCTGTAGAGCTGCCTATCTCCAAAATGAGGAAGGCATGATAATAGCCAGAGCGATAATCTTCACAGCCTATGATGACAGCGGCAAAGAATATAAAGTCTGTGAACGACAGTATTCAACAGACTGCGATGACGTATTGAAGCGAATGCTTGTTGATAGGCTGATTATGGAAGGTGCCATTTCTCTTTTTAAGAAAATTGGGGCAGGATGCAGCGATGCTAATGCGTTTGTCGGAATCAATGGCGAAGACATGAGCCACCTGAAACTCTACATCGAGTTAGATCATTTCTATTCATACTCAACTTGCTCCTATCAAGACAGCTTCAAATGGGTATCTTTTCATAAACAAAGAGCCTACAATCACAGCGATTATGCCTATGATGACATGATAGATATAACAGATGAGACACTGGATGACTATCATGGAGAGATTGATGACGATGAGTTCGATTCTTACGACGACTGGCACGAGTATGGCTGTGATGAAACTGTAGTAGCTTACCACAATGGACATGTGTACCATGTTGATGTTGACAATCTTGATGATTTTCAAGAAATTGACGGCACATATTATCATATTGATAATTGTTGCCCTTGTGAAAATTGCGGACAATGGATTCTCAAAGAAGATGCTACCTACAATTCTGATGCGGGAGCCTATTTCTGCGACTCCGAATGTGAGTCCAAATACATAAAAGAAAACTTCTTCTATGCTGAATACGATGATGATTATTTCCACCATGAAGAGGACATCACCACTATTCAGACATGGAATGAGGAAACCCAAACCTACAAAGAAATATCAATTAGCTGTCTATCCAGAGAACACCTTATCAGAGAAGGTAAAGCCTTTGGAGCCGGTGATACATGGTTCACCACGGCAGCATAACACCCCAACAGAACAATGAATACAACATTAGATTGGAGATTGCTTAAGAAGCTATACTCCATACACTCGCCTTCAGGAAAGGAGGAACATATGATGAATTTCCTCATTTCCTATCTCAAATCCTTGCCCGGAAATATAAAACTGGGTAAGGATTCTTATGGCAATCTCTACGCTATCAAAGGAGAGGCAGAGACCTACGGCTGCCTCGTCTCACATACAGATCAGGTTCAGAAAATTCATAGCAAAGATTTTAAAGCAATCGAAACCAGAGATATAATCTTTGGCTATTCTCCTTCCAATCATCAAATAGAAGGGCTGGGAGCAGATGACAAGAACGGCATTTTCATAGCACTGGAAGCCTTTAAAAAGTACGATTCTCTAAAAGCAGTCTTTTTTAAGGAAGAAGAGACTGGTTGTGGTGGTTCATCTCATTGCGAATTATCCTTTTTCAACGATTGCAGATTCGTAATTCAATGTGATCGCAGAGGCAATTCTGACCTAATCACAAGCATTGGCTGTATAGATTTATGCAGTGAAAAATTCATTCAAGATATAGATCCTGAAACGTATAACTACAAATGCGAAGTAGGTCTAATGACTGACGTTGAGACTCTTAAGGAAAGAGGTCTATCCGTGTCAGCCGTCAATATTAGCTGTGGTTACTATAATCCGCATACCGATGAAGAAATCACAGTTAAAAGAGATCTCGAAAAGTGCTGGAAATTCGTTCAGCACATTATCGAGGACTGTACTGAAACTTATCCTCACGAAGTCGGCGAAAACGGCTGTTACGGCTATTACGATGAGTGGGAAATTGAAGATGAAATACATTCGATTATTCAGCAAGATCCCACAATGACAGCTTCAGACCTCTATGATATGTATCAGACTAACTTCCCCATGCTTAAATTGAAAGATTTTGAGCGTATAGTGGAGGAATACCATCAATGGTATGGTGACAGCGATGAAGAAGAAACATTAACTCAAACATTCAGACCCGATGAAAAAGAAACGGACAAAGAAGACTATCTCTTCTAAGCTAACCATCGAGCATCGAGGACCCTCTATCTTTGAGGTTGCCAATCAGATTCATCATACAGTGGCCGGATATTGCGAATATTGTGGTCGAGCTATGACACCATCAGACGTGAACGATTATGGCAGTCTCTGTGAACGCTGCTATATGAAGGAGTATTACTAAATCTGTGAAAACAATGAATATCAACAAAATCATTTTTTCAAGGACGGCTCTGGCTAAGAAAGTTGGGATTGTAAAAAATCTCACTATCCCCGAACTGCTGTCAATCAACTATGCCACAATCCTGAGAGTGGTAAAGGAGACTGGTATTAAGCAATCCAACAGTCGAAACAAGACTTTCAGGATGACCAGACCTGTGAGCAATGATTGGAACGCAGAGTTTGAAGGAGTGAATCTCTATCGTGGTAAACTCTTTGCAGACATATACCTCCAGTATGACTCAACCGACACCAACGTCAGTGTCCCTTTTGAGGATTTCCTTAAAAAAGGAGATTTCAGAGGCTCGACTATCAGAACTGACAGATACGACAATCCCCGGACACATTACTTCACTTTTCGAGAAATTGATAAAGCGATAGTGCTGGGTAGGCTGCTCATGGATTATCTCAACAGGAAATATAAAGACAAGTTGGGTTAATCTGTCCTGACCAATGGGAAGGGAGAATCGAATAACACCGGTTCTCTCTTCTTTTTGTGTTCAAACGGCGGATGTGTTCAAAAAAATCTATAACGGCATTTGAATACGCATCGGCCATGTCCCCATTAAATACAAAGATTAAAATGGAAACGAAACCAGCGATTATCTATGCCCGTGTGTCAAGCGTGGGTGATAGACAAAACACAGAACGTCAGATTTCAGACCTTTCCAGATATGCAGAATATTCCAATCTCACAATAGCAAAGGTATTTGAGGAACACATATCCGGAGCAAAACGGAATACCGAGCGACCTGTATTATTGGAGGCTATCGAATATGCCAAATCCAATAATATCACACAGATTCTGATTTCTGAATTATCCCGTCTTGGCAGAAACGCCTTTGAGGTATTATCAATTGTCAAGGAGATGATTGACGCAGGAATCAACATATACTTCCAGAAAGAACAATTCACCTTATTGGACGAAGAAGGCAAGCCAAGCCTGTTCGCCCCAGTAATGATAGCGACCCTCTCAACCTGCGCCCAACTTGAAAGAGACAACATCAGATTCAGGCTCAACTCCGGTAGGGCTAACTATATCGCCAAAGGAGGAAGATTAGGAAGAAAGAAAGGCTCGACTAAATCTGAGGAAGCCTTACGAGAGCAATACAAGGATGTCATAACGCTATTGAAGAAAGGATACTCCGTAAGGAATATCGCCAAACTTCAAAACGTAGGCATCTCGACAGTACAACGAATCAAAAATCAATTTATCAACAAATAATCATGGAAACAAACTATGTAATCATCCTCGACTTCTGTGGTGGGTATTTGAATATTATCCACCTGACGGAAGAAGAGAAAAAAGAATCCGAGAAGCATGAGGACTTTGAATCGTTCCTCTGCACTCTCGAAGAAAAGTATGGTTTCAGGCTTAAAGACTGCCAGTGGATGACAACTGAGAGCCTGAACATTTATCGCTACGAAGACGGGAAGGAGGTCGATCATGCCTAATTGGACTTATACTCAATACGTCGCCACTGGTGATAAGGAGCAACTGAAGAAACTCCACTCTATTATGTCAGAACTGGAGGATATGAAGACTCCGGGCTTGCATGAAAATGGCTTTGGATCCACTTGGCTCGGTAATCTCGTTATCAAACTCGGCGGCGATTGGGAGAATGTCTATTGTCGTGGTTATTGGGACAATCTACTTCTGCTTGATGATGGTTCAGTCTCGTTCAGTGTCGAATCTGCATGGGATGAACCAAATGAAGTCAGGGAGTTCATAGAAAAGAAATTCCCTAAAATTAAGCTTTACTTCCAGTGCGAAGAATCAGGGATGTGTATCTATCACACAAATGATGATACCGGCCAATACTTCCCCGAAAAATATTATCTCTGGGTTGAAGATGGAGAAACTGAGTATTACACCTCCCTCGAAGCCCTTGCTAACGAGGTTGAGAATATCACAGGCTCCAAAAATCTCAAAACATTAGATTCCTGCAAAAAGGCACTTGAAACATACTCACGTTCCCACAGCGATCTCTGCTATACATTAGAAGAGTTTAGCGTGGTTCAAGACTAATCCAAAGAGAAGGTATGCGGCAGCGGTCGTGTGCCTTTTCTTTTTTGCCGTCAGAGAAAACGCCAAATTCCTTATCTTTGTAGAATAATCTGCTCACCAAGAGCGTCTAATCCAAATATTTTTTTGTACCTTTGTGCGTCCAATGGAAGAGAAATGCCGTTGGATAAGAAAAGTGTCAAGCTTTCTTTCTCGGTTGAACGAATCGCCAATTCAATTAACAGACTGAGATTGAGTGAGATTAGACGCTCTTTCTGTTTTGTAGTATCTGCCCGGTGCGACAGCCGCTGTCGTATCTTAGCATACTCAATTCAGAGGGGCAGTTTATTCTACCCTCATATATCATTCAGTCTGTAGGCTTTGGCGAGCCTGTTCAACCATGATAGAGGTGCGATGAATTCCCCTCTTTTCTTGTACCCAAACTTAACCGCCAAATTAGGGAGTCAGGAGGCAAAACGATTGAGTCTTATGGCTTCTTCTGAAATAGCATCATTTTTACGCAAAAGTATCGTTCGTTGCTGGGGCAAAGACTTGAATGGCTCTGATTGCGTAGGAAACGAAGAAAGACTAAAGTTCTATGATCCCATTGTAAAAAAGAGATATGGCGTAAGTGCATTGGAAGAACTATACTTTGTAAGAGATACCTCAAGTCTCAATGGTTTAGATTCGGGTACTATAATAACAGAGAAGGGATTCTACATATTTTCAGATAGTCTCTTATCTGGTAAATCATGTCTCCTTTATCCTTGGGAACTGATTTGTAAGGTGGAATTTAAGGGAACAAATTTTATTTTCTACTCGTATCCCGACGAACAGGGGGAGCAAGAATATCATGTTATTCCGCAAAAGAATTTTATAAAAGCATCAAATCCTCAGACCGCTCTTATCAACAATTTACTTAAATTTTTCAATAAGATTATAGAATTAGCAGCTCCGGTTGAAGAGGAAGATCCATTTGATGCAGTGTTCAATAAAATCGAAGCAAACAAGGATAACCCTCAAGAGATTATCCGTATTGCGTTTGACGCCTTAGATGAGTATCCATCACTTTCTGATATATTGAAATTTGAAATTGGGAGAAACTATTATCGCCTGAATGAATATAAAAAGGCAAAAAAATATTTGTTAGAGGCCGATGTTGAAGATCTCACGAATCTCTTTCTCCCTTGGAAAAATATAATTCTGGGGAAAATATATGAAAAAGAGAATTATAAACTCTCACGAAATTTAAGGTTAACAGCGGCTAAGGGTCCTAAAGAATTAGAATTAGATGTCAGAAATAATGGAGAGGAAGAATCCGTAGCAATAGCTGCATTAGACGATCTCGTCGAGGCAGACATAAGGTATTTTGCTTCGCTTGATTCACATCATTATTCGGATCATAAGTTAATCTATCCTGTCGAGGATTTGACACAACTTTCTACTCTCAATCAAAACCAAATAATGGTTGTGTCATTACAGACATTAAGAGATGCTAATCTTGATTTTCCAATGGGCCATCCGGTTGCAAAGCAGCTCTATGTCTGCCATCCATTCTGCCAAAATAAGTTTATCCCATACGATAACTATGAGCTGGAATTCATAGAAGATAGAATCAGAGAGTTTTGTGAGATAGCCCAATGCCTTGGAGCCTCTTCTATTAAAATTGAAGCCATAAATGAAGAGTCAAAGGACAATAAGAGTGATGTTGATGGCTCTATTGGTATAAACGGGGGTAATCGTGCATATTCTGGCAATATTAATGTGCATGGTAAATCTTCAGAGAATATCGTTGATCAATTGCGTAACTCGATGGAATTCGAGCAGAGTTTTTCAAATCCTGTAACTCCTCATATTCCCGAAAATACAGTCTGGCTCGCAAAAGAACCATCATGGCAAAGACTTATTCAACAACGTATGCAGGGCAACTTGAGCCGACATAGAGAAGTAATCAGCACTTCCAAGAGTAGATTGATTGAAGGGAGTGCTTTACTTGAATTAAACGGAGAGATTAAGTCAGTATATGCTGATATGGGACTTAACTTTTCGGTAGAATTGTCGAACAGATTGCAAACAACGCAAAATGCTTCACTGTCGATAACTGTTGAGTTTTTCCCTCTGCATCAACCGAAAGAGAACGATGCTCAAACGAGAGTAGAGCAGGATCCAAAAGAAAACAAAACTTCGTTTTTCAAACGCCTATTCAAATAAATCATAATAAATATCAATATGCCACTTTTTAGAGTAACAGTAAAAACATCGAAGAACACCAATGGTGTTCGTATTGAGCGCGGAATGACAGTAGATGTTCCGTCCAACTCCATGAGCAACCCTGTAACAGTCAATGGAGGTCAAACAGTAGCAGACGCTTTTATGCGTATCTACGGCATTGATATCAAAAAGGCAGGTGCCCTCAATATGGCCTACCTTGATGTAGAGCGTATCGGATAATTGCTTAATAGGAATGATTTATATCGTTGTCTATAAACAATTAAAGCATCAATTACAGCGGGTGTTAGGAAAAGACATCCGCTGTATTTCCATGTATTATCCATTAGAGGAAGGTGACATACGCCGAAGCTCAGAATCTGACAAACAAAATATAGCTTATGAATTTCAAAAAATTAATCGTAGCAGTAGTGGTGTCATCAGGAATGTCCCCACTTGCAGCAGAGACCGTTCAGCTATACGATTTCGAAAGCGATGGCTGGTATTTTAAGAAAATATCGGAGAACACAGTAGAGTTATCTCCGATTTCCTATTCTTTCGAAACTCCGGAAAGTGCGCCCAGCTATCAAGGACAGAACGGTGGTTACAGCGGTCTGCCTTATCAAATATCCGATAACGATGGCAACTACTACGAGGTCGTCGGCATTGGCGCACACGCATTTGAAGGCTCAACAATCAGGGGGATTTCCGTTGAACTCTTATCTTCTGCGTATCAGAGTTTCACGTACATAGGCGACTATGCCTTTAAGGGTTGTGATTACTTGGAATATGCTGAAATTCCGTCGCCAGTGAAAACCATCGGAGAATCCGCTTTCGAGGCTTGCTCTTCTCTAAAACACGTGGCTCTGGGTTTCTCAGGTGGGAATGAATGGGGCAGCAAGGAGATAACTATTGGAATCAACGCATTCAAGAATACAGCTTCATTGACGGATGTATTTTTTAATCGGGGATTTGACAATATAACAGTCTTATCAGATTCCGAGAATCCAAATACATTCACGACTTGTGGATCGGAGACAGACCCTACACGTTTTTATTGCAGAGATCCGTATGAATATGCCTACAGCTCAGTTGGGGTTAATTGGTCACGCTATGGAACTTTCAATACTCCCCGAATCACCTATACGGGCGAGGATGTGACCACGCCACCCATGCCCACATTTACATCGAACATTCCGGAATCATCAAACGTAATAGTAACTATTGGGCAAATAAATTGTAACACTGGGATTAAAGATGTAAATCATGATGGAAGCGGATATGATGCAACTGCATATGTCAGCTTTATGATTCGAAATGAGTTCACATTTTCCATACCTCTTTCTTTCAATTTTCGCATCGCCCCGGCTCCATTGACTTTAAAAGTTGCAGATGCCTCAAGGGAATACGGCGAACCCAATCCCAAGTTTGATTTCAGTCTGGAAGGGTTTGTAAATGGAGAAAACGAAGATGTCTTGCATCCCTACACCCCTGTAATTGCAGATTGGACTGAAAATTTCCCCACAGAATCCTCCCCTGTAGGAACTTACATGGTGGAAGGTTTTATTAATCTTCAAAATTCAAATTACGAGCTATTGTCTATCCCCGGAAATCTGACAATCACCCCGGCACCTCTTACTATCTCAGCTCTGCCTTGCACTCGCCAATACGGACAGGATACCCCTGATGTAAAATTAGACTATAATGGATTCAAGAACAATGAAACAGCAGAGGCCCTTTCAAAACAGCCGGAGACTCATATTGATGCCGATAAAAGCTCTCCTGTAGGTGAATATCCGATTTCCGTAACAGGAGCCGAGGCTCAGAATTATTCAATTTCTTATGAGCCGGGAGTGCTGACTATTACGCAAGCAGACCAAACTATTGAATGGACACAGGACTTCTCTGATGTCAAAATCGGCGATGAAGTTGATTTGACTGCGGCTGCTTCGTCAGGTCTTGTCATAGAATACACGTCTTCCAATCACGATGTCGCCGAGATAGATGGTTCTAATGTCAAGTTCCTCCGCGAAGGACCCGTTACAATAACCGCTATCCAGATCGGCGATGCCAATTATCATGCAGCACCATCTGTAGAAAAGGAGATTACGGTTTCTCCAATTCATGTTGAAACAATCAGTCTGAATACTGCGGAGGAATGTCTGGAAGTTGGAGCAACCCTACAATTAGAAGCTGTGATTGGCCCGGAGAACGCAACAGACAAAGAATTAAGATGGGAATCGTCTGATCCAACCGTTGCAAGCATCTCTGAAAGCGGATTGGTGTCAGCCTTAGAAGTCGGCACTACCACTATCACTGCATATGCAACAGATGGGTCTGGTGTCTCTGCATCTTGTGTCATTAATGTAAGCTTGTCAAGCGGTATTAGTACGATTAATGAAGATGGCTTAAAAATGACAATCGAGGGTAATAGGATAATCTTCCATACCTCAGATGACGACTTGAAGGTTGATGTCTTTAATATAAGCGGTAAACTTGTTTATCAAGGTACTGATAGAATCATTTCATTACCGAGCGGGATATATATCATATCGGTTTCTGGTAAGACTTATAAAATTATCCTTTGATAGTTTACCCTATCACTTAGGCAGCTCACTCTTAATCGGGTGGGCTGTTTTGTTTGTGGGGAGTAAAAGAAAAATGAAGAGCCGTTATCAATCTTCTTCGGATCGACTTAGCTCCTCGATGGGCGTGAGCGTTCTGTTTGCAGGTCTAAAGCCATACAAATTACTAACATCGTTTCCATCCTACCAATCGTAAAATTTAGCATTCTCTTCGACGCTACTACGACCAGGCAATATTATGGAGAGTTCCAGACCCGGCCACGCTCTCATGAGCGCACTGACCGAATCTTTCATTCTCAATAATAAGGTTTTTAGCCGGAATTAAACAGTAATTTTTTCAATTACTGACACTGCTTCCGGCGCATTTTTGTACGGAAATCGATGGCTCATGGCATTTGAGACCTATTCGCACATTTACTTCAATCCTTCTGCCTTAATATCGCGCTGTAAGTGTAGAAAACTCTGATATAACCCTGTCAAACCATTATAAATGACATTCGGAAGAGGCTGATTTGGCCGGTCGTTTTCCGGCGATCAAATAAGTGCTTTTGAATTGCTATCTAACTACGTTGAAATGCCAAAAATGGAGATAGAAAGCCATGACAAACCTTAAATATGAATAACTTAACGAGAAATACATATGAAATTTTATTTTAAGACAGAGAATGAGAACGAGGACAAAATTCCATGTGAGGTAGTTCCCTTTATACCTGAAAAATTTGAATTCGACATATTCAAGTTAAAGACATATATTGGTGAATTAAACGTCCGCAAGGGATTGGTTATAGAGACCTCCCTATCTGAATTATTTGAAGTATGCCCGCGCGAAAGAAGGCGTTCTGACGCATACGACTCCATGATTAAATTTCTAAGGGTTGAACTTGGGATAGAGTTAATTATATCAAAAAATCGCTATGGAGCTATCGCAGATAATCCTTGCTGAATCCGACGGTTTCCTTCGTGGCAATACGCCCGCTGTGAAATGTGAATCAGAACAACAACTCGGTTTAACTACGATTGAGCAAGATGTGATGTCATTGAAGCAATATATCGGAGAGACCGGTTTCAAAAGTGGACTCTGCATTGAGATTACATTGAAAGAACTATTGAGCGTCGTTCCAAGAAATAGAAGGAGGACAGACGCATACGCAACACTCGTCAAATATCTTAAAGACGAGTGCAACATAACCTTAACCATAAAATCAAACAAAAAATGAAAAAGAAAATATTTATCACCGGCGCGGTTAGAGAATATGACAGCGCAAACCCAAAAGTTTTCACTGATGAAATAGAGGAGTATATCAAAGACAAACTTGTGATTCCTGATGATGCACAAAAAATTTCTGTGACTACTTTTGAAAACAACCCTGAAGAACTTACTATAATGTGTAATTTCGGTACTGGCAGAGATGTAGATCCCGGCTTGATTTCAAGAGAGATGTATAGATGCTTTACAGGGGAATGTGCTACTTTCACAGCTCAGAATTCGATATATTGGGCTATGAACTTCGGCCCGGACTATCCTATGAACGTTCAATTTCCGATTAAAGACACTATTGATGCCCATAGAAAGAATACGAATTACTATAAAGCCAATAGATACAAGAATTTAGAAATAGTGGAGAAACCCTCCAATCTCAGAATAAAGATAAAATTTTGAAAAATCAGGCAAGCCGGAGCATATTCCGACCTGCCTTTTTATTTTAAGGATTCTGTGATTTCCACAGTTGATACTCTTCATCAGTTATTTCTTCAAATATTGCCTTCGCTACTTTACTGACATTGCCAGTTCTTACAAAATTGTGAATACTACCTGCTCCCATACTGTAATACTTTGCACAATCAAGCATGGTTGGGAAACATATAATTGTACCATCCTCTTGAGTTGCCTTGATGCGTCGGCCACGAGCTTGTTGAGCAGCTTTCATATTAGCTAACATTTCAGCAGACATCTCATGCTTGCCATCACCCCACCAACCGCCGGGGTTCTGCTCATGCCATCCTTTCGCGGCTTTAGTAGCTGCTTCTGGATTTTTCCCTTTCATTCGCGCAGACTGATTAGCATTCATTTCGGAGGTACGTGTCTTTCCTCTATTAGCTTCGCTTTTCTTTTTGCAAGTTTCAGCAGATTGTTTCTTACCACGACGTTTATCAGCCCCACGTTTAACACTTTCAGGAGGCATTGGTTTACCACGTCGATTATCTCCATTCTGTTTGCAACGTGCTTCATCAAACTTAACTCCCTTATTGCCACTTCCTCCTCGATTACCATTCAGGCCGTTTTCGTAAGAGTCATACTTGGCGATATAGAAGGTCTCACGCTCATCCGCGATGGGTTTGAAATCATTAGGATTATCAATCTCAATAGTTTCAAGTATTTCAAGTTTCCAATTATCTCTCGGCACTGCATCCATTGCTTCGAGCATCTTTCGCCCTGCATAGTTTGAAACCTTTTTGTTGAAGCAAGCATTCCTCTTGTCAATATCATCGGTTACTCCCACATAACTTTTCCCATCGTATTCCGAGCCGTCCATTTCTACCCATCTGCGATATACAATTAAGTCAATTTTCCCATTGTCATTAAATCTATATGTTTTCATGCTATAAAAATTTTATTGATTCCTCTGTGTTATCGCAAAAGCATAAAGCCATCGATAACTCATGATAAGCTGATTTAAGTGCCTATCACAAATAAGAATATAACCCTTTCCCAGCGGAGTTTTTGAAACTTGCATCTAAGCCCCTTGAAAACCTTAGAAATATGAAAAGTCAAATGATAAGTATAGCAAATAGACTAAATTGGATAAAATTTGGACTTGAAGAAAAGTCTGTTTATGATGTATTGGAAATGATTCAGTGCGGAGATATACAGTTGTATGATTCCGAATATGGAGGATATGATCTAAGAAAGATAACTGAGGCTATACGCAATCAGCCAGATCCGAAAATTCAAAACGATTGGAAGGCTCGGTTTTTGCCGGTGGTGTTCTTTAACGGTATATGGGATGGAACAAAGATCAACAAGTATTCATGTATTACTGCCTTGGATTTTGACCACATCCATACTGACGAAGAATTAAACAATACGATAGCATTACTGAAGAGTGCGCCATTTGTATTGGCTATTTTCAGGACTTTCAAGCCTATGAGAATTAAAGCTTTGATTATGCACAACAACACTGATCCTGCCAAACATACTGAAATGTACGAGCAAATAACAAAACTATTTGGTATAAGTTTGCTCGACATAGGATGCAAGGATCTAAGTAGAAAAACTTATCTGCCGTGGGATGAAGATATATGGGTTAATCATAATTGCTCAAAATATCAATTCATTCCCGGTAATCCATTAGTTACAATGCAAGCGAAAAGGACTTATCAAGGGACTAAATCTAAATCTCCACAGAGCATTATCAACATCCTTAATAGTTCATGGCGGAAGAATCATCCCGAATATTGGAAAGAAGGGAATCGTGCGCAGTCAATCTTCAAATGTGCCTGTGAGTTCTGCATTTATGGTGTACCGCAGGACATGGCAGAAGATTATTTCTTGAATGGAGGTTGGATAGCTAACGACTTCACCGCTGATGAAGCCATTAAGCACGTGCGTGGAGCTTACGGATGTAATAAGAATAATTTTGGCAGTAAAGATTTTGTATAAGACAATGATGTGTTTAGGGTACCGCAAGAACATTGAAGAGAATAAAGGTCTCCTCAGACGGCGGGAGCCTAAACGCACGCAACAAAATATTGAAAAATCACTCTCTTTATAAGGGGAAATCGAAAAACAATAAAAAAGTGTGCAGGAGACACTACCGTTAACATTATGACAAAGACACCGATTATAATGCCTAAGAGTGTTAGATACATGACTCAGGCTTACCCATTATTAAAAAGTACACTTCCCAACTTCGGAAAATATATACTTGATAAATCGTTGACAGGATGTGGAGGAACGGAGTTTTTTATCAACTCCGGTCGTCCTCTCGTTCTTGTTTCGCCAAGAACGGGAGTATTGGTGAATAAATCCAAACAACATCCTGAGTGTCATTTATTCAGAGATGCAACAGATACACCTCTATCACAATTAAAAAAGGAACTTAGGTTTTATCTGGATAAATGCTCAGGGATATTCGGACACATCCACATACCGATTATACTCGTGACTCTTGATTCCGCCAAGTATGTGATAGAGGAACTTAAATTCAGTGGTATCATTGATGATTTCCTATTCCTTGTCGATGAATTTCAATGCCTAATAAGCGACGCAGCATTCAAGGGGAAAGTGGATTTAGAGTTTCTCACGATGCTTGATACAGAAGCCATCAATATTTGCTATATGTCGGCAACTCCCATTGATGAGACTTACCTTAGCGCATTGCCGGAGTTTCAGAATGTAGATTATTACAAACTCGAATGGGATCCCGCCGTGGTAGTGGAGCCGACCGTCAAGGAGATAATGATGAAAAAAGGGGAAACGGCATCTGATATTATCACCGGAATTATATCAGGCTACCGGCGGAATGGCTACTTTAAGAGGATATTTATCAATGGTACTAATTATGATGCAACTGAAGCTGTATTCTTTATCAATGAGGTCAAGACGATATTTCAGATTATCAAAGCCAATAACTTGCAACCAAAAGAAGTTACTGTCCTAATATCAGCAAGTAATAAATATGCCTCAAAAAAAGAGAATACCAAGTATTTGATACAACAACCATCCACAGACAAGCATAATCCCGTAAATACACCTTTTACCTTTTGCAGTAAGGCGAGTTTCGAAGGAAGAGACTTTTACAGTAGGTCAGCATTTACATATATCTTCCTCGATGGTAAGAAGGATTGGGAAGTGCATGATACCACCATTGAGATACCTCAGATGCTCGGCAGACAGCGGCTTGATGATAACCCTTTCAAATACAATGCCGAGATTTATTATCGCACAAAGCCTACCGTGCAGAGCGAAGCTGAATATATGAAAGCCATCGGGGATAAACTTCATGAATCTCAGGCAATCATGGATAGTTTCAATAATGGAGACGAATGTCTTAAGAAATCGTTGGTAAATATGGTAAAGAACCGTGATCCGAATAATACCTATCTTACCAATTATCTTGATGTGATTGATGATGCAAATGGGAATTACGGACTAAAGACTAATCTTCTTGTGGCAGCTGCGGAACATAATCTTGCAACCAATAAAGCTCATTTCTACAGCAACCCACTATTTCTCACAACAGCCATTCACAATCAGATGGCTACCTGTAATACAAAGCCGCCCGAGTTGCGCGATTTCGAAAAGCATTTCAATGAAGCAGTGTCCTTTCAGAAGCGAATGGAACTATATGCAACATTCCTTTCGACATTCCCTAACTACGCACCATTACTGTTGCGCAATCCATTCATTGAGCTTAAATACCATGAATACTACAATCACTTCGGTCCGGCGAAATTGCTGAGGCTTAACTATGAAGAAACAGCCATTGAGAATGAAATATATCGGCAGAAGATAATTATTCAATGCCGAAACTATTTCCAGCGCGGGCGACAATACACTGCCTCCGAAGTCAAATCATCCCTTCAATCCATATACAACGGCATCGGCTATGACAGAACGGCGACAGCCACCCAGCTATTAGAATATCTCTCAGTGCAGACCTTACAGACTACTGCTCCGGATGGTTCCAGACCTCGCGTGTATATGGTAAAGTAGTATTATTCTAGGGATTTTCATGGTGTCGCGCGACACGACACAAGATAACGTATTGAAGATTAGTATTAGTATGGATGAGAGTCTAATTTGCGACACAAGTACGACACATCTCCGACACGTCTTAATCCCATTACAGACACATTAAAATGACTCTCCGGCACATCATGAGACACACCTGCGACACAAAAGATTAAGGGAGCATACCATTAGTACACTCCCTGTTTTGTTTTCACTTGCGCTCGGATTATGAGTCCTGTTGCGTAATTTTCAACTTTTTTCTGTAGCGATGGATAAAGCCATTTATCTGATTTCTAGTTAACCCGTATTTTGCTTTTAGTTCGGCATCGGTCATACCGTCATCCTTCAGAGATTCGAAAAATTTTCCTTTCTCCATGGGGTCAGATGGAATTTCACAGTTGCAGTCTTCGTGCTTGCTAGCATTTGAGGTTCGTCGGATTTTCACAAGTTCTTCTGCAGTGAACTTAGCCTGTTGCTCGTTATGCTTGGCACCGAACTTATGCAGCCATCGCTCCATGAAGTAGTTAGCCATATAGATAGTAAGGTCAACCACACTTTTACGCTCGCTTCGTTGCCGAGAAGAGGGTTCTCCATATAGCATGTGCCATACGATAGCGCAGTTAAAGGCTGAAGAGGCAATACGCAGTCTGAGAGCATCACGAGCCGGATTATTCTCACTTTGGCTTAAATCATACTGATCATCAAGCCATTCTTGTAAGGCTCGGTTAACGTAATTCATATCTGTCTCATAAGGAGCAACCGGGTTGTCGTTTCCGTCAGCATCAGTCGTGTAAGCATACTTTTCAGTCCACGCATCAAGCTGATCTTGGAATTGAGTTAGGAGTTCTCCATCTGGCATTGGAAACGATGGTATTTCCTTGCCGAGTTTAGGTAACATACACAGACACATACGAGATGCAGTTCCACCTTCGATTTCAGCTCCAAGGAATTTTCCGGTAGCTTCCGGTGTCCCGGTAAGTACAATGTTAATCGCAGTGGTAAAGCTGCCTTGTGGAGCATTTTTGCGTCCATTCATGCGCGTCAGCTCATCATTGTCGTATGCTTTTCGAATCGTTTCATACGTGAGGCCATTATTCTTATTTCTCACGGCATTGACCATAGTAGTGGTTTCTGGATCCATAAGAATGGTATGGATTCCCTGATTATTTCCGAGAATATCGAGCATTGTGGATTCTGTGACATTCGGCGCAAGAGTCTGTATGATCTTTCGACTTCCGGAATTTTCCGAAACTTTGGCAATATCACGTTGGATTCGACGACCAAATAGCGTATCAATCATCCGTTTGATAAGTCCTTTTAATGATGAAAACGGAGCCTCAATCACTACCATGACATTTACACGATGAGGTTTGTCATCAAGATATTTGGCCCTTACGTTTGAAAAACATCCGGCCAACTCAGCGGTGAGGGCAGCTATGACTGGCACTTCAAACCCTACGGGACAGTTAGCGGCATATTCATCTATGATCGGAGGTAGCTGAATGAAGTTTCGGGGAAATTCAACCTCAAAGTTCTCAAGCCAGTCTCGTACCTCTGTGTCATTCGATCCGGACACTTCGTCAGTTGAATGCGACTCTTGAAGAGCTTCTGGTGATTTTGTACTCAGCGGCATTCGGCGAGCCATAATCTTAAGGATTTCTGCTATCGTGGTAGCATCAATCATTTTACGATCAAAATATAACTTAATCAGTCGGTAGCCCGCGAATCCGAGAGCACCAATGACAATTCCTGAAGCTGTAATTATAATGCAGCTTCTTACAGATCCCTTGAACCGGAACCCGCAGAATTTTAAGTCGATATGATCTCTGGTCACACCTTTGTCTCCCGGTAGAGGTCTAGTCGGCAGATTGTTTGCGTGTCTAATACGATGGCTTTTCATCTTCTATTTGTATTAACAGGAGCCGTCTGTCACCCGGCTCCGTATTGTAGTTATTACCCATTCAGAATACGATCTGCATCTGCATCATCAACCAGATGAATGTAGTGTGAATAGACTCCAGTACGTCCCTTGATAGAATCAATCTTATACAGGATTTCTTCTTTATCGTCACTCCATTCGGATTTTCGAATGAAATGAACTTCCTCTGAGCCGTTTGGACCCTCGATGGAATCACCGAGCATATTCTCCATGAAATCTTTAGAGAAAAATTCAGCTTCCTCTCGATTCATATTAAGGAAGAAAAATAAGGGTATAAGGGGGCATTTTTTACGGCTGAGAGCCTTTTGATGAACTATGTCATACTCTGCATCTGATACGATCGCCAGCATATGAGTCGCCTGACCATATATACGTTTCTTATCAGTTGCAAGGATTTTTCTTGTGAGTTCATTGGTTAGAAGACTCACAGAAACCATATGGAAATACGTAGATGGTTCATAGATAGGATACCCATTACAAGGATCAAGAGCGCAGAAGTCAAGTGCGTCCGAGTTGAGCAAGGTTTTCACCGTTTTCATTGTCTCAGGAACAAGGATGATTCTATCCTCATTCGCCTTTCTTTTCTTTGTTTTTTTCATGTTAATTATTTATGGGAGCCGTCTCTCACCCGACTCTCTAGTTAATTACTTTTCTTTTGATTTTGTTACGATTGCATTGGTAAGGCTCGCAAGCAGAGTCATAGAACCGATAACGGCAAGTATTACTCTAGCTGCTTTCAAGATAGTTTGCATCACTGTTTTAGTGTCCTTTACTGATAAGGATGCTGTCTTGTCCTTGCGTGCGCAAGGGATGCCAACATTGGGACTCACTTCCCTGCTACCGGTAATTATGGTAACAGGGCTATCTGATAGATGCAGTTTGATGGTGCAGCTCTCATCCGAGCCTTTACCGATTTTCACTGTTCCGCTGTTTCCGGTGCTGGCGGCGGTGTTGTCTGTGGTCTGTGCGGTGACTCTCTTCTGAGGTAGTCTATCCGCTAATGTTTTGGTTTTCATACGGTTTCTAATTTTTCAGCACAAAATTAGCTACCGTTGACTGGCAAAAACGAATTTTTGGATGAATGTAGGTAATTATAGGTTCTTATGGGCAGAACGCTATATTATAAACTGAAAATATCGGGGTATAAAGAGTGAAGCATTTCTTTGAAATCGCGCGATGCACTGGACGCATACTGTGCAATGGGACTTGGGAAAGTGGGGCCGGTAAAGAATGCCCTCATCTTATTCTCCAGTCTTTTGCCTCCCCGTTCCGCAAGGTTTTGCAGCAAATAGATTAAGTCGTAGCCATTATTGGTGGTTCCGCGAGTTTGCCATTCTAATGGCCTCAACTCCGACGGGCGATTTTTACCGGTCAGACGGTACGCAATCATCTTCTTTGCTTCCTCGGTATTATCAATGTTTGCTTGGGCCAGATAATTGATGAGCTTTTTCAATTTCTCATCACCACCGGCTAGGAATTTTGCTTTTAAAGGTGTGAAAAAATCATCAGATCTCTTGTCTCGGATTACTTCATCGGACAAATATGAGAGATTGGCAAAAGAATTATTATCTACGCTATCCGCTTCCGTGCCACGAGCATCGCATTCGATCATTATCTTTGCCTCGGGACGACTGAGAATCATTTTTAAGGCTCTCTTAAGCTCAATGTTGGTTTCTTTCTCATATTGTTCTAGCATCATTCCTCCATAAAAGCCGAAAAGCGATATAAAACTATCTATTAATGAGTCATCTTGAAGATCTCCCATTAGTATTTCTGCATTTTCGCTGAGAGAAAGTAGATTACTGGTATTTTCGTTTGTTTTAGTGGGCAGCAGACGAAAAATAACAGACAATGAATCCTGTAGTGCAAAAAGAGATTGTTCATATTGACGAGAATCCGCTGCCAATGATATGGCAAACTCGCACAACCATGTCAATTCTATAGTATTTAACTCTTGAAGATTCTGAATAAATAGTGAATTTTGATGTGTCTTAATGGCGTTTATTGCAGCATCATATTGCGCCCCTGATATCGGCATACGGCCCAATATAGCACAGGCCCATTCATATTTGAGCGTTTTCAGACATTCAAATATATCAGCAAGGCTCCAGCGCTCCTTATAATTTTCATCAAAATCCGCTTTGGATATAATCTGAGGCATTGCGACTTCAAGATATACCGCATTTACGTTTACATAAGGAACAGCGACCGCCAACAATCTGTCAATCCACTCAATCAACTCTTCTTTCCCTTCAAAATCAGGCTCAGATACAACCTTTAACCGAAGATTCATAAATGTTTCCGAAATCTGAGGCCCATAACCGTTTTTGAGGTCAACGGCATCCGCAAGAGACGTTCTAAGGTCTCTGACTGACAGAACCGCAGGGATTGGTTTCGTCTGGATATTGGTTATTGCTTGACTTTCTTTATTTGCCTGCAATTGCGAATCCTCAGTCTCAGCTTTTCCGGGACATAGAGTCTTAAGAAGCAACAAGGCGTTGTCCTCAGCATCTGTATTATCATATGTTTTCTTGATTTGAACCGTCGTGGCGTGTCCCGTCATCTTAATAATCTCATTTTCCGGAATGCCTCGTTTCTTGCAGTTTGTCACAAATGAATGACGGCCTTTGTGAGAAGATATAAGTTGCCACAAGGGGACGGTTTCACTGTGTTTGCCTCTTCCGCTGTCTATTGTTTTGGTTCGTGTTTCGTTGAATTGGGCGTGGCGGCAGATAGCTCGTATAAGTTCATTGTAGTTGTTCTTACGGGATTTTATGAAACGTGGTGTTTTGTCAAGATATTTCTTTACAATATCTAGCGCAGCCGGAAATAGCTTGGTGAGAGGAATTATGGCTCTGAGATTCTTACTATTCTTTGTTTTCTCCGGTCTGAAAATAGTGAATACCTCACCCTCTATAGTTTTCAAATTTGCAGAACAAAGCACCTGAGACAAGTCGCTGACACGGACACCTGTCCAACATTGTAAACAGAACATATCCCGTGCAACAGCTTCTTCATCCGTTAAGTCTGTTAAGTTGTAAAGGGTATCTATCTGTTCCTCGGTCAATGCAATCTCATTATCCTCAAGCTCATCCCCCGTAATAGTTTGTTTCAGCAATGGCAACCTGGAAGGAAGAGGATATGTGTAATTGAGATCCGGAATCGTTGTGAGATTCTTCAGATTAGTTGCGAGTGCTCTGATTCTCTGATTAGCAGTATTGATGGAAATATCCTGAGCCTTGAGCCATTCCGCATACCGCGCAGCAATATCCTTCGTCATGCTCGACAAGAGGTCAGGAATCTTAGCTGACTCCAAAAATTTCCTGAAATCAAGAATGTTTGTTCGCGCAGTCCCATAAGAACGTTCATTGGCCTGATTGTTCAAACGGTACTCTATCATCAGCTCTGTAGCTGACTTCTGCAATATATTCTGTTTCTTCTTGTTGGGCATCTTATATTCCGGTTTGATAGCTTTCAGCAGGGACTCGGGCATTGAGTCCAATGACTGATAGTTATTGCAAAAATACTCAATTTTTTCAAGATATGCGCTATCGATGGCTCGTAACCGGTTATTAACTATCGCATTATTGTGAATATCCAAAGGTGTCATCCCTTCCCGGATAATAGCACAATGCAATCGTTGATTCCAATGCTCTATGTGAATTTTAAGGCCCGTACTTACTCTGTACTGCTTGCAGCCAACTGAGAAGCAGGCGTAAATAGTCGCTATCCCCGCTTTATTCGGCTTGCGGAGATAGTATGACAATCTGATGGAGCGGAGAAATATCTGTTTATCTCCTTGGTTTTCAGGCTGTGTTGACAATCTGTGATAAAATCTGTGTTATAAAACTGTGTTAATGATTGCACAGATGGCTCACAGCAACCGGCATTTGCTCTAAAAATCAAGTAGTTGGAAGGGGTGCTTCAGTAGGTAGCAAAAAAAATTGATTGTCTCTCGACAACCAATCTTAGTTAACCTTAAATCTAATACCATGAAAAACACATTGCAAAGTTAGGGTCTTTTGCTTGAACCTGCAAATTTTCTCGCAACAATTTTACTCAAAAAGACAAAAATTTTTAGCAAGATTCCCAAAATTGCGACTTTTTGATAAATTTTTGACTAAAATCGACATTTTTAATAGCATTTTGCCAATTTAGTCCAAGAAGACAAAATCAAGCCACCGAATCCGTGTCGCCACAAGGATATATGCGATTTTTTTCGTATCTTTGCCAATATAAAAATACATTATCTGTGCACACCATCATATTATGAGCGAGGATACCTATTCGACAGATGCCATGGAGGAAACCGACCCTAAAATCATAGTCGACACAAGCAACGATGTAATCCGCCATCAATTGCGCGGCATGTACCAAAGCTGGTTTCTCGACTATGCGAGCTACGTGATTCTTGAACGCGCCGTCCCTAACATAGAGGATGGCCTAAAACCCGTGCAGCGGCGCATCCTACACTCCATGAAACTGCTCGACGACGGACGCTTCAACAAAGTGGCCAACATCGTGGGCAACACCATGCAGTTCCACCCCCATGGCGACGCCTCCATATATGAAGCTCTCGTGCAACTCGGACAAAAGGAACTCCTCGTGGAGACACAGGGAAACTGGGGAAACACCCTGACAGGGGCGGGAGCCGCAGCAGGCCGATATATCGAAGCCAGGCTCTCGCAGTTCGCCCTCGACGTGGTCTACAATCCCAAGGTGACGGAATGGACCCTCAGCTATGACGGCCGCAAAAAGGAACCGGTAACCCTCCCCGTAAAATTCCCCCTGCTCCTGTCGAAGGGCGCGGAGGGCATTGCGGTAGGACTGTCCTCGAAAATCCTCCCCCATAATTTCAACGAAATAATCGATGCCTGCATAGCATATCTGAGAGGCGAGGAATTCACGCTCTATCCCGACTTTTTCACGGGAGGCTCAATCGACGTGTCGCGCTACAACGACGGAGAGCGCGGAGGCGTGGTAAAAATCCGCGCAAAAATCGAGAAAATCGACAACAAGACCCTCGCCATCACTGAAATCCCCTACGGAAAGACCACCGCGACCCTTATTGAGTCAATAATCAAGGCTCAGGAAACAGGAAAAATCAAGGTGCGCAGCGTCGACGACAACACGGCCCAGACAGCCAACGTAATCGTCCATCTCCAGCCCGGAACGTCGAGCGACAAGACAATCGACGCCCTCTACGCTTTCACCGACTGCGAAGTCTCCGTCTCGCCTAACTGCTGCGTGATATCCGACAACAAGCCCCACTTCATAGGCGTAAGCGACGTGCTCCGCCATAATGTAGACTCAACCCGCACAATCCTTGGCCGTGAACTGGGCATACAGCTCGACGAAGTGCGCGAGCAGCTCCACTTTGCTTCGCTCGAGCGTATCTTCATCGAAGAGCGCATCTATAAGGACAAGGGCTATGAAGAGAGCGAGAACCGCGAGGAGGCAATAGCCCACATCCGCAGCCGCCTCGAAAAATTCAAGGACCTCTTCATCCGCGAAGTGACCGACGACGACATCATAAGGCTCTTCGAAATCAAAATGGGACGAATCCTAAAATTCAACGCCCAGAAATGCGAGGAGCAAATCGCCGCCTACCATGAACGCATCAAGGATCTCCAATCGAAGCTCGAACACCTCACGGACTACACCATAGAATGGTTCGCCAACCTCAAGCGCAAGTATGGCGACGCCTATCCGCGCATGACTACCATACGCAATTTCGATGCCATCCAGGCCGCCGCTGTGGCTGAGGCCAACGAGAAGCTATATATCAACCGCGAGGAAGGCTTCATAGGCACATCGCTAAAGAAGGATGAATATCTCTGCAACTGCTCGTCGATTGACGATGTTATCATCTTCTACAAGGATGGCCGATACAAAGTGGTGAAAGTCCAAGAGAAACTTTTCATCGGCAAGAATGTGCTTCATGTCGACGTGTTCAAGCGCAACGACAAGCGCACAGTCTACAATGCCATCTACCGCAACGGAAAGGGAGGCACATACTACATGAAACGCTTCTCTGTCACCGGCATCACCCGCGACAAGGAGTATAACCTCACCGCAGGCGAGCCGGGTAGCCGTGTCTGCTGGTTTACCGTCAACCCCAACGGCGAGGCCGAAGTGGTCAAGGTGACCCTAAAGCCCAAACTCCGTCTCAAAACTCTGCAATTCGATGTCGACTTTTCAAAAATGGCAATCAAGGGTCGCAGCGCAATGGGAAATATCGTGACGCGCAACGAAGTCCATCACTTCTCATTGAAGGAAAAGGGACGCTCCACACTCGGAGGGCGCGACGTGTGGTACGACCCCGACGTAATGCGCCTCAACTACGACGGCCGTGGCGACTACCTCGGCGAATTCAATTCTGGCGACCTCGTGCTCGTCATACAGAAAAACGGCGAATACTACACCTCCACTTTCGAAGCCTCCAACCATTACCCCGACAACATCCTTCGCATCGAGAAATTCTCGCCCCACAAGGTATGGACCGCAGTGCTCGACGACGCTGACCAGAAATATCCCTACATCAAACGCTTCACATTCGAACCGACAACCAAGCCTCAACGCTATCTTGGCGAAAACGAAAAATCCGAGTTGCTGCTCCTCAGCGACGAACCCGGGCTTCACATCGAAGTGACCTTCGGAGGGGCCGACTCATTCCGTCCCGCGCTCGACGTCGTGGCACGCGATTTCATAGCTGTTAAATCTGTAAAGGCCAAAGGCAAACGCCTTACGACATTTACAATCGACCACATCACCGAACTTCCACCGGTTCCAACCGATGAAAACGAGGAGGAAGACTGTGAAAACGAAAATTCCGACGGCAGCGAAGAAAACGAGACCGCAATAGAGCCTGACCGCAGTGACGATGAAGTGCGCGACGAACTGACCGGCCAACACCGCCTTTTTTAACTTTAACTATGATAAAGCGACTACTCCTTCTGCTGACGGTAATCGTCCCGACCCTGCAGCTTAAAGCCATCGACCGTGATTCAACCGAGACAATCCTGCGGCCTGTCTTCGCGGCATATACCGTCGAGGCCGGTTCCGCACATCTCACCGACACATATCTCACACCCCTTAAATACGACGGCTGGCATGCGGCTATAGACTATCAGCGCTATCAGGCAATGAAATTCTCCCCGGAGAACTGGACCATGAGGCTTCATCTCAACCTGACAGCCGACAAGACCGACAACCCGGCGCGCAACGCTTCGATGTGGAGCCTGATGCTCGCGGCAGACTGGGGCATGATGCATAAGTTCCGCCCTGTCGAGAATCTCACGCTCGCTCTCGGCGGTTCGACTGGAATAGAAATCGGCTGCCTCTACAATGACCGCAACGGCAACAATCCCGCCTCCGCCAAGGCGGCATGGACAGTGAATCTCACCGGCTTCGCTTCATACCGCACCCAGCTCTGGAAAATACCCGTTACCCTCACCTATCATCCCACCCTTCCACTGACAGGAATATTCTTTTCACCCGACTACGGGGAGCTATATTACGAAATCTATCTCGGCGACCACTCCGGACTCGTCCACGGGGCATGGTGGGGCAACTATTTCAGTCTGGACAACCAGCTGAGCGCAGACTTCAGCTTCGGTTCCACCAACCTGCGTCTCGGATACCACGGCAAGATATTCTCATCGAAGGTCAACGACATCGTGACCAACATCTTCACCCATGCCTTCACAATCGGCATAAGCGGTGAATGGATTTCCATCAATCCCCGCAAGGGAATCCCCGCAAAAACAAGAATCATAAACGCCCTCTACTGACATGAACAGAATAATCTTCACACTGCTCTGCGCCCTTATCCTTTCATGCATGAGTTCATGTCATAAGGTAGAGGAATATGCCAATGACCCACGGGGTAATTTTGAGGCCCTGTGGACTATACTCGACGAGCACTATTGCTTCTTCGAGGAGAAAGGAGTGGACTGGGACGCCGTCCATGACAAATACGCACGCCGCATCGGGGATGAAATGACCCGCGAGGAACTTTTCATTGTATGCGCCGACATGCTCGACGAGCTCCGCGACGGCCACGTGAACCTCACCGCGCCATTCAACACCTCCTATTATCGCAAATGGTGGAGCGACTACCCGCAGAACTTCTCCGAACGGCTAATCGAAGAGGCTTATTTCAACTTCAACTACCGCCAGAGTTCGGGCATGATGTTCGGAATCCTGTCGGAGAACATCGGTTATATCCGCTACTCCTCCTTCTCGACACCGATAGGTGAAGGCAACCTCGACAATGTGCTCTACTTCCTGCGCAACACCCAGGGATTAATCATAGATATCCGCGACAATGGAGGCGGAAACCTCACGAATGTCCGCACTCTCGTGGCCCGCTTCATAACAGAACCGACCGTAGTCGGCTACATATCCCATAAGACCGGCCCGGGCCACAATGATTTCTCCGAACCACGGGCCTTCACCTACAATCCGGCCGACATAGGCCGCATACGCTGGGGCAAACCCGTAATTGTGCTGACGAACCGCTCCACATTCTCAGCGGCAAATAATTTCGCATCAATAATGAAGTTCCTGCCCGGAGTCCGTATCGTTGGTGCCACGACAGGAGGAGGGAGCGGACTCCCCTACTCGTCGGAAATCCCCTGCGGATGGTCGGTACGCTTCTCCGCATGTTCGATGCTTGACGCCGACAGGGTCAGCACCGAAGGCGGAGTGGAGCCATCCGAAGGCTGCGCGATAGATATGAATCCACAGGATGCACTACAAGGGAAGGACAGCATACTTGAATTCGCCATCGCCCTCCTGCAATCCAACATAATCCCCACTCAAACACCAACCGAAAACACCTGAACCAAGATATGGCCCAACAGTTCGTACATCTCCACGTCCACAGCCAGTACTCACTCCTCGACGGACAGGCATCCGTGACAGGCCTCGTAGACAAGGCCCTCGCTCTCGGGATGCCCGGCTTCGCGCTCACCGACCACGGCAACATGTTCGGCATAAAGGAATATTTCAATTATGTCAACAAACTGAAAGGGAAATACAAAGGCAAGCTCGCCGACCTTCAGAAAAAGCTTGACGAAGCCACTCCCGAGGAAGCGGAAAAAATGCGTCCCGAAGTGGAGGCTGAGATGGCGGAAATAAAACGCAAGCTTGATTTCAAACCCATATTCGGCTGCGAGATGTATGTGGCCAAAGGTTCCCTGACCGACCGCTCCGACAAGACCGACAAGGGACGCCACCTTGTTGTCATCGCCAAAAACCTCAAAGGCTATAAGAACCTTATAAAAATCGTGTCACAGGGACACACCGAAGGGTTCTATCACCATCCACGAACCGACAAAGCCGCTCTCGCGGCCCACCGCGAAGGCCTGATAGTCTGCTCCGCCTGCCTTGGCGGCGAGATTCCACGCCTTATCGCCGAAGGCAACATAGCCGAGGCCGAAAAACAGGTGCTGTGGTTCAAGGAAACTTTCGGCGACGACTACTATATCGAGCTGCAACGCCACAAGACCGACCTCCCGGGAGGAAACCGCGAGACATTCGAAGAACAGCAGAGGGTCAATCCCGTACTGATTGAGCTCGCCCGTAAACACGGGATCAAGATAATAGCCACCAACGACTCCCACTTCATCAACGCCGAGGATGCCGAGGCCCACGACCGCCTCATCTGCATCTCGACCAACAACTATGTGGCTGACCCGACGCGCATGCGCTACACGAAGCAGGAATGGTTCAAAAGCCAGGAAGAGATGGCGGCAATCTTCCCCGACCTTCCCGAAGCGCTTGAAAACACCATTGAAATCATCAATAAGGTAGAGACCTATTCGATTGACCATACGCCAATCATGCCCTTCTTCGAAATTCCGGAGGATTTCGGCACCGAGGAGGAATACCGCAGCCGCATCACGGAGCAGGAACTCTTCGACGAGTTCACCCGTGACGAAAACGGCAATGTGGTGCTGTCGCCTGAAGCGGCACAGAAGAAAATCGACAAGCTCGGAGGCTACGACAAACTCTACCGTATAAAATTCGAAGCCGACTATCTTTCAAAGCTCGCCTATGAAGGAGCCGCGCGCCGCTATGGCACACCGCTCACCGACGAGCTTGAAGAACGCATAAGGTTCGAGCTTTACATCATGAAGACCATGGGTTTCCCGGGATACTTCCTGATTGTGCAGGACTTCATCAATGTAGCCCGCCACAAGCTCGGAGTCAGCGTAGGACCCGGACGTGGGTCAGCGGCAGGAAGTGTGGTGGCCTACTGTCTCGGAATCACCCAGGTAGACCCTATAAAATATGACCTGCTTTTCGAACGTTTCCTCAATCCTGACCGAATCTCGCTCCCCGATATCGACGTGGACTTCGACGACGACGGACGCGCCGATGTGCTCCACTACGTGACCGAACGCTATGGAGAAGAGAAGGTGGCCCATATCATCACCTTCGGCACCATGGCGGCGAAATCGGCAATCAAGGATGTGGCCCGCGTCGAACAGCTGCCTCTTCCCGAAAGCAACCGTCTGGCAAACCTTGTGCCCAAACGCATGCCCGACGACCCCCAGACGGGAAAGACACTCAAAACCAATCTCAAGAACTGTTATAAGTTCGTGCCTGAATTCACTCCCGAACTCAGTTCGGGCAACCCCCTGATCCGCGAGACACTTGAATACGCCCTGCGTCTTGAGGGCAACGTGCGCAACACCGGCGTCCACGCCTGCGGAGTGATTATCTGCCGCGACCCCATCACCGACTGGGTGCCTGTGGCCACCGCTGTCGACAAGAGCGTCGACTCAAAGGACAACGATAAGATGATTGTGACCCAATATGAAGGCTCAATCATCGAGGACACAGGCCTTATCAAGATGGACTTCCTCGGATTGAAGACTCTCTCGATTATCAAGGAGGCCCTTTCAAACATAAAGCAGACCAAGGGAATCGATATCGACATAGACAATATCGACATCACAGACCCGAAGACCTATGAGCTGTATTGCCAGGGGCACACCACCGGAACATTCCAGTTTGAGTCGGCAGGAATGCAGAAATATCTCCGTGAGCTACAGCCATCAACTTTCGAAGACCTCATAGCCATGAACGCCCTCTACCGTCCGGGGCCAATGGACTATATCCCCGACTTCATCGCCCGAAAGCACGGACGCAGCCCCATCACATACGATATCCCGGTGATGGAAAAATACCTGAAAGACACCTATGGAGTCACCGTCTATCAGGAACAGGTCATGCTTCTGTCGCGACTGCTTGCAAACTTCACGCGAGGCCAGAGCGATACCCTCCGCAAGGCCATGGGTAAAAAGCTAATCGACAAGATGAACGAGCTGAAGGGTCTCTTCCTTAAAGGCGGACAAGCCAACGGACATGACCCGAAAGTGCTCGACAAAATATGGAAGGACTGGGAGAAATTCGCATCCTATGCCTTCAATAAGAGCCATGCCACATGCTATTCGTGGGTTGCCTTCCAGACCGCCTGGCTCAAGGCCAACTATCCCTCCGAATACATGGCCGCTATCCTGACCCGCAACCGTTCGGATATCAACAAGCTCACGGGCTTCATGGACGAGTGCAAGCGCATGAAGATTTCCGTACTCGGACCGGATATCAATGAAAGTTTCATGGAGTTCGGTGTCAACCATCACGGCGACATCCGCTTCGGTCTTGCTGCAATCAAAGGTGTCGGCGAGAACGTGGTCAAAGCCATCATCAACGAGCGCAAGGAGAACGGCCCCTACGAATCGATCTATGATTTCGTGGAGCGCGTCCCCTCCTCGGCCATCAACCGACGGGTCTTCGAAAACCTCGTCTATGCCGGGGCTTTCGACAGCTTCGACGGAGTCAAACGCGAGGATTTCTTCTACGAGAATCCCAACGGTCAGGTATTCACCGAAGTCCTCGTCCGCTACGGTCAGGCCTTCCAGAACGACAGGAACAACTCGGCCATGTCGCTTTTCGGCGACGATTCTGAGATGAGCACGGCAGGACGCCCGCCGATAGTGCCTCAGAGCGAATGGGCGGCAGCCGTGAAGCTCGAGCGCGAACGCGAACTTGTCGGCATGTACCTCTCGGCCCACCCGCTCGACCCCTTCTATATGGAGCTTAACTACGGAACGTCGTGCACAGTCAAAGGCTACAATGAATTCTCTCCTGTAGAAGGCGTTGACCTTACTTTCGGGGGCATGGTAGTGGAATTCCAGAGCCGGCCGTCGAAGCGCGGCGGCCAGTTCGGCATACTCAAGATAGAGGACTATACCGGAAGCGCGGAGTTCATGCTCTTCGAGGAGAACTATATAAAATTCCATAACTACGGAGTGCCCGGCACACCTATATTAATAAGCGGACGCTACGAGCGCCGGTTCGCGAATTCCGACCTTCGCTTCAATATCCACAACATCACGCTGCTCAACAACGTAAAAGGACAACTCGTACGCAGCATAACCATAGACCTGCCATCGGAGAAAGTGACGCAGCATATCAAAGAGCTGATTGAGGACGAAATCCGCAGCGACGCCAACGCCAAGGGAGAGCTGTCCTTCCGCATCTTCGACCCGACCATCAACCGCTCGCTCCACCTCAGCTCCACGCGGCGCATCCCCATCTCACGAAAACTCGTCGAGACCCTGACCGAAGAGGACATCTCATTTTCCATCAATGACTGATAACAAAGGGGGCTGAATCATAGTGTATATTAAGATAAACTAAAACCATACGAGACATGAATAAAACGCTTTTTGCAATGATGGCCATAATCCTTTCATCGATTGACGGAATAGCGCTTGACTATACAATCACCGGCAAGATTGCCAATCTCGACGGCAAGACCATCTATCTCTATGACTATGACACCCGGCAAAAAATCGACTCCGCCATTATCTCCAATGGAAGCTTCTCAATCAAGGGGAGCTATTACAGGCCGGCATATGTGCGTGTCGAATCGGGACGGGAATATTCAAACTGTATCCTTGAGCCCCAAAATGTAGTCGTGGATTTCACAACCCACCAGCCTCTGTCGGGAGGAGGACTTAATAACAAGCTGATTGAATTCAACCAGTCGGAAGAAAAAATATATAACAGACTTGATGCCCTGAGGGATTCCATCGGGAAACTGCCCGTCGCCGAGTCGGAAAAATCGGATATATTCCAAAAAATCGCCCGTGAAATCGTCTCCGCCTTCACTGATGGTCTTCCGGAAACCATAATCCTGAACCCGAATGGCTTAGGCGAAGTCGCTATGAAGAGCTATGGCGGTTTTTCGTCAATTACTCCGCAACAGTGGGATGAACTCTACGCCCGACTTCCCGACTATCACAAAGAAAGGAAGCTTACAAAAAGATATAATGACCAATATGCCAACAGAGCTAAAAGTGAGGTAGGGAAACCATTCATAAACTTCAAGGGAAAAAGCCTTGACGGAAAGGAGGTCAAGCTCTCTGACTATGTCGGAAAAGGCAAATATATACTTGTTGACTTCTGGGCCACATGGTGCGCTCCATGCCGGAAAGAAGCTGCCGAAGTGTTGACTCCCCTCTATGAGAAATATGGCAAGCACAAGGATTTCGAAATCCTCGGAATCCAGGTGTGGGAAGATTCCGAACGTATGACAGAATATCTTGCAAAGCATCCTTCGCCATGGCCACAGATAATCGGAGCCGGGAAAAAGCCGATGAAGCTTTACGGATTCGATTTCATACCTATGATTATACTTTTCGGGCCGGACGGAACCATCCTCTCACGTGATTTGCGTGGTGACAGACTTGTGTCCACGGTCGAATCTTATCTCAATAAATAGGATTTGCGAGCGGGACGACCGAGAAAATTTGAAGGCGTTGTCAGGGCAGACGTATACTAAAAAAGTTAAATATACTTCCAATCTTCAAAGCCTGTCGGGGTGGAATCTCGATGAATTTGCCTAAATTTGCAGGACCGTTAGGACAGGAAACAAAAACTCAACCTCTAAATACTAATTGTAATGAACTTTACAGATCAAAACGTACACGACATTATCGCTTCGGGCAAACCCGTCGTTATTGACTTTTGGGCTACATGGTGTGGTCCCTGCCAGCGCATGACCCCCATCGTTGAAGAGCTCGCAGAGCAATATAAGGACAGTGCAGTAATCGGCAAATACAATATCGAGGAGGAAAACGACCTCACTACCGAGTTCCGCATCATGTCAATCCCCACCATCCTCTTCTTCAAGAACGGTGAGCAGGTGCGCGACCTCCGTCTCGCCGGCGCACAGCCCAAAGAAAAGCTCGAAGAGCAAATCAAGAAGCTTATCGCTCTTTAATCTTTTTCTATTATAATCCATATCCGAAAAAGGTACATAAATTCAAAAATCACAGAAACAACAGATTAATTTTTCGGTATAGAAAACATCTGTCCGAAATGACATTCTGTTGTTTCTGTGATTTTTGAATTTATGTACCTTTTTTACAAGGAGAAGAGTCATTTCGGCGCTGAGTCATAGACCGACTGAAGTGTATAGCCCTTCTCTTCGGAAGTCGCGCCCTTGACCATAGCGGCTACGATTTCTCCACCGTTGTTAAGATATTCACCGGTGGCGCGGTCAAACAGGCCGGAGCACTCCCGACCGGCATCAGCGCTTCCATTATCCCAATAAATCGGGGCTATATTGCAGTCGTGGGCCGCCTTGCATACATATTCAAGATAGTATTTACGGAAACTCTCGTCACGCGCGTTGTCGCGGCGCACATTGCCCATCTCACCGATATATACGGGGATTCCGTTGTCAATCCATTTGGCCTTGAGTTTTTCCATTGTGGATTTCGCATTGTCCTCATCACCCCATGAAGCCTTCTTACCTGCTGCCGCAGTGTGACCCCATTCAGTGAACTTGGCCTCGAGAGTATAATCGGTCGGGTCATAGAAATGGACGGCGACGATAAGACGCTTGGATGCATCCTCGGGGAGGATGAAGCTACCATCGACAGCATAGGCAGGATTCGTGCAATAGGATGGAACGGCAAGCCAACGGTCTGTATTCTTCCCCCCTGTACTCCTGACAGTGTTTACAAAAAGCTGGTTCCAGTCGTTAAGGGTGGCATACTGCTTACCGCCGTCCTTGCGGTTTTCACCCCATCCCCAACCGCCGTCGTGGATTTCATTGAAGGCCTCGAATATGAGGAAATGACCCTTGTCGGCGAAACGGGTAGCAATCTGCTGCCACATGGCGGCAATCTGTTCCTTGACTGCCTTGTTTTTATTCACGTCTGTGGAAGCAGTCTTGACATCAAGCCAATGGCCTCCGTCGTGATGGATATTGATAATCGCATTGAGACCTGCTTCCTCGGCATAGTCCACAAGCTGGGCCACACGGTCGAGCCATTCCTTCTTGATAGCATAGCCGTTGGCGGCGTCATATTGGCCAAGCCAGGTCACGGGGATGCGCACGGTGGAGATTCCTGCCGCTTTGAGTTTCTTGAAAAGCGCGGGAGTGGCTACCTTGTTGCCCCATGCAGTCTCCGAAGCGACCTCATTGTTATAAGCGTCCATCTGATTTCCGAGATTCCATCCCATGCCGAGTTTGCGGGCCATGGACTCGACGTTATCGACGCTCGGTTCTGGCTCCTTATTTTTATTATTTTCTTCACTGCTGTCTGACGAACACGACAGGAAAAGCAACACTGAGAAAAGGCCTATAAATGCCGTCAGAAAAAGGCCGGATAATTTTTTCATGCTAATCGGTTTATATCTCAACCAAACTCGTAGAGTCTGTTAAGGAAATTATTGTTATTTTGGTTTACAGAGAGATTTCAACGGGAAGTTCCGAGGGATTCCTGACGATAAACTGGGCATGTCCGTTGAAAGCCGGGATTGTGAAAGTAGGAGAAGCTGTCCCGGGCTTCTGACGCTCCACTCCAGTGAAAGCAGGGTCACCGTTGCCGGCACCGACAAGCGTCACACCTTCAGGAAGAGATATGGTGAGTTCAGGACAGGCCGTAGGCGTGAAGCGGCCTTTGGCGTCACGGAGAGTGACATTGACAATATCTATACCGTCCTGACGGTGAGCAAGGTTCTGCTCAATCTTTACGGGAGCCCCGGAAGTCTCCACGCGCTCGGTCAGTATGCGTTTGCCATTCTTATATCCCCTCGCCTCAACGCGTCCGGGACGATATTTAGCCGTCCATGACAGATGGCCGTCAACAGGCATTTTCTTGCGTCCGAGGTTCTTACCGTTGACAATGAGTTCAACCTCGTCCATATTGGAGTAGACCCATATGTCAACATCCTCTCCTTCATGGCCTTCAAGGTTCCAATGGGGAAGAATATGGAGAGTCGGAGTGTCAGTCCACCATGATTTCAGATAGAAAGCCTCATCCTTCGGGAAACCGCAGTAGTCAAGGAGGCCGAACTCGGAACCTGTGGCAGGAAATTCCAGCGGTGTAGGCTCTCCACGATAATCAAAACCGGTCCAGTAGAAAAGACCGCCGAGCCATGGACGCTCCTTGTAGAACTTCCATCCGCGGGCTATCCGGTTAAGCGTACCATCCTTTTCATCGGGAGTGCGGTTGTGAGAGGCAATATGACTGTTCTTCCTGTCGTCATAGTAGACACCTCTCGTACCGCAGCCGGAAGTCTCTTCCGAGCCATATGCGCAGCGCGACGGATAGTCCGCGCGATATTTATCCACAGGATTCTGCATTATATAGTTATATCCTGCGACATCGGGATAGACCACGGGGGTCGGGCCGCCGCTCGTGGCCACGGTCATAAGGCGTGTGGAATCCAGCCGATGGGCCACATCACGAAGCTCCTTTACTATCAATTCACCTTTCCTGTCCCACTCGACACCCCACTCCTCGTTGCCGACGCTCCAGAGGATGATGGACGGATGGTTGCGGTCACGCTCAATCATCTTCCGCAATTGACCCACATGATAGTCGTTAATGCCAAGCAGGCGGTTCTCCTCAATGACAAGGATGCCAAGAGAATCGCAGGCGGCAAGCATCTCGGGGGTCATGGGATTGTGGCTCGAACGATAGGCGTTGACCCCATATTTCTTCAACTCTTTAAGGCGATAGACGTTTACCGCGTCAGGGATTCCCGCTCCGACACCGGCATGGTCCTGATGCATGTTGACACCTTTAAGTTTCAATGGTCGCCCATTGAGCATGAAACCCCTGTCGGGGTCGAACTCCGCACGGCGGAATCCGGTAGTGACAGACTCAGTGTCAGTGGAACTGCCGTCGGACAACGAAACGTTCACCTTATATAATGCAGGATTGTCAACATCCCATTCAATCAGTTCGGCAGGCTTCATCGATAAAACCCATTCCGCTTCCGCACCGGGTAGAGGCTTATCGCTTATCTCGCTCACCGTCTCAGCCACTTTCTCGCCCGAAGGGGAAATCAACTCGGCCTTGACTGTCCACTTTCCGTCGTCGACACTCGGGCCATATGAATCATTGGCCACACGCCCTGCCACCTTGACTTCAGGCGACGAGCCGGGAACATATGTAACCGCGACGGAATTAGGGCTGATGTGGCGTCGCGGACTCTTGTCAAGCCATGCATGGCGGTAGATACCTCCGCCTTCATAGAACCAGCCCTCTTCAAAAGTGGCATCGGAACGGACTGCAATTATATTGTCAGCGTCCCAATTGACATAGGGGGTCACATCATAGCGCTGCTGCGCATAGCCGCTCGGCTCACCTCCAAGGTAGAAACCGTTGAACCACACCTTGCTGTCGCGGAAGATTCCATCGAAAACAAGCTCAAGCCTTTTCACGGAATCGGCAGCAGCAATCGGCAATATCTTGCGGTACCAGCCCACAGAGGTAGCCGGATACTTGTAGCCCACAGTCTTATAGCCATGGCTACAACTTGCATCCCTGTCAAAAGGAAGGTCGACCACAAAGTCAAAGGGGAGGTCGACCACGACCCAGGAGGAATCATTGAAATCCTTGATATAAGGGCCCTTATTGTGGACAGACGCAGCCTTGGTAAGATAGTTGAAATATTCCGTTCCAGCGCCATAGTCAAGCGCAGGATCCGTGTTGCCGAAAGCGAAACGCCAACTGGCATCTATGTTCACACGCTCACCTGCCGCAGCAAAAGCCACGGCAAGAGCCATAGAAGCTACAAGTGATTTCATGAAAGATTTAAGAAAACGTTAAAATTTATGATTATAAAGGGTTAGTATCCGAATTTTCTGAATCAATTGTCACTGAATCAATTATCGTAGGTGACAGGAAGCACACGGCTTATACTGTGGTCAAGGGCTATAAGGGTTTCCGTGCCGACCACGCCCGGAATCATCTGAATCTTATCGTTGAGAAGCTCCATCAGATGCTCGTTGTCGCGGGCGAAAAGCTTGACGAGCATGGAATAAGGGCCGGTGGTATAGTGACATTCCACGACCTCGGGAATCTTTTCAAGTTCCGGCACAACCTCACGGTACATAGCGCCACGCTCGAGGTTGACCCCGATGAAAGTGCATGTCCGGTAGCCAAGCACCTTGGGGTCGACAAGATAGCCGGACCCGGTGATTACATTAAGGTCAATCATGCGCTGTATGCGCTGATGGATTGCCGCTCGCGATACCCCACACTCCTGTGCGACATCCTTGGAGGCGATGCGTGCGTTGCGCATCACAATCTCCAGTATTTTCCTGTCTAAATTATCAATCTTTTCCATTATAGCAAAACACTCTCGCTTTTTCAGCCCTCGTCCAGCAATTAGATTTTACTTCACGTTGATTCATTAGAAAACAGTAGACTTTCGCCAAAGATGCTCCTGAAAAAGGGTTAAAACGCAGAATTTAGTGGCAAATATACACATTTTCGGCCTATTTACAAACATTTTGCTAAAAATCACGCCGAAAATGCAATAATATTGGCGGGAGAATCAACCCATCGACTGCATCTCCACGAGACGGGTGTAGTGACCGTTGAGCGCAAGCAACTCCTCATGGGTCCCGCGCTCGACAATCTCCCCTTCGTGGAGCACACAAATCATATCGGCATTGCGGATTGTCGAAAGGCGGTGGGCAATGACCAGTGTGGTCCTGTCCTTCATCAATCTCTCCAACGCCTCCTGAACCGACTTCTCGCTCTCGCTGTCGAGGGCCGAAGTAGCCTCGTCGAGAATGAGAATCGGAGGATTCTTCAGAATCGCGCGGGCGATTGACAGACGCTGTCGCTGACCGCCTGACAGACGGCAGCCACGGTCGCCGATATTGGTATCATAACCCTCCTCGGTGGCCATGATGAACTCATGGGCATTGGCAATCCTGGCGGCCTCTACCACCTGCTCCTTGCTGGCGTTCTTAACACCGAAAGCTATATTGTTGAAAATCGTGTCATTGAAGAGTATAGCTTCCTGATTCACATTGCCCATATAGCTGCGCAGCTCATGGACGCGTAGGTCACGGATATCGCAGCCATCGACCGTGATGCTTCCCTTGTCGACATCATAGAAACGCGGCAGGAGGTCAGCGAGAGTCGACTTTCCGCTTCCGCTCTGCCCCACGAGTGCCACGGTATGGCCTGCAGGGATATCAAGGTTTATATCCCTGACAACCGGGACATCCGAATCATAGCCGAAAGTTATATCCTTATAGTGTATATGCCCTTTCAGAGACTCTATATGACGCGGATTCTCGGGGTCGGTGATAGGATTTGTGGCGGCGAGTATGGCGTCGACACGCTCCATCGCCGCGAGACCTTTCGGAATATTATAGACAGCCTTCGATAGATCCTTGGCCGGGTTGATGATACTGTAGAATATCACCATATAATATATGAAGGACGCCGCGTTCATGCTCGACGAGCCCGAAAGAATCAATGTGCCCCCGAAGCAGAGCACTATGGCCACGGTCAATGTCCCGAGGAGCTCGCTCATCGGGTGGGCCAGCGACTGACGGCGCTGCACGGAAGTTGTGATGTTGAAAAAGCGCTGGTTGCCGTTGCGGAAACGGTCCTCTACCTTGCGCTCTGCGTTGAAGGCCTTAATCACGCGAAGGCCTCCGAGAGTCTCCTCTATATAGCTCATGAGAGTACCCCACTGCTGCTGACCCTGGAGCGATTTGCGCTTCAAGCGTTTGCCGACCTTTCCCATGACAACACCGGCAATCGGAAGGAGCACAAGCACAAAGACAGTGAGCTGCCATGAAATCATGAGCATCACACTGAGGCATACGATAATCATCACAGGATTCTTGAAAAGCATGTCGAGCGACGACATGATGGAATTTTCAATCTCGGCCACGTCGCCCGACATCCTCGCCATCATATCACCCTTGCGCTCCGTTGTGAAATATGAAATGGGGAGGGAGACAATCTTATCGTAGACAAGATTGCGGATATCGCGTATGATGCCGGCGCGCATCGGAATTACGAAATAGGAACTTGCATACGAGGCCCCGGTCTTAAAAGCCGTCATCACGACGAGAATTGCCGAAAGAGCCACGAGTGTGCCGACCGGTCCCCACTTCACTATGCTCTCCTGGGTAGCCCAATAGAAATTATTTATCAACACATCCTTAAATTCGCCCGAACCCATGGGCATGAATTCATAGGTAGCTTCCTTCACTTTAAACAGCATCTCGAGAATCGGGATGATTAACGCAAAGGAAAAAAGGGTCAGGAAAGCGGCGAGGATGTTGAAGAATATGTTCAGAAACAGATACTTCTTATATGGAGGCACAAACCTCAGAAGCAATCTCCACAGGTCCTTCATGTCGATTCTATTAATTAAAGGGCATTTTAATATATGAGGGGGGGAAGACCTGACAATGGCCTTTCCTACAAGTCAAGCCTGCGCCGACGCCGTGAATTCATTCATGTGTCAGAGCAGGCCTGTAGGGGATATCTTATTTTGTAGGGAGTTTATTCTGCGGGAGTTTCAGCAGGAGCCTGAGGAGCGGCTGCAGGCGCTTCAGCTGCGGGAGCCTCAGTGTTGAAGTTACCGGGCACTACCTGTTCGGTCGGAGCGGCATTGACGCGCGACGCATTTGAATTGATGGCCTTGGGCATTGAGAAAGTAGCGAGAATCGAGAGGAGGCAGATTGCTCCGGCGAGACCCCAGGTGAGCTTTTCAATGAAACTGTTTGTGCGGCGCACACCCATAATCTGGTTGGAGCCGGCGAAAGTCGACGAAAGGCCGCCACCCTTTGATTTCTGAACAAGCACTACGCAGATAAGGAGCACCGCGCAAATGAGCGTCAGGACGATTAATACGATATACATATCAGTTGAGTTGTATTATATTTGTTTTTTGAACTGTGAATTCAGCATCAATTTCCGCAAAAAACGCAATTGGTCTGCAAAGTAAACACTTTTTTTTGGATTTTTCAAACTCAAATTGTGAATTATTTCAAAAGCCTTGTCGTAACGCTGACGGCGGATATAGATTTTCGCAAGGCTTTCGCTAAGCGAGGAACCATCCGCGGAGTCGGCTACAGCGACGGGGTGGTCGTCGGGTTTCATGGGCTGAACCTCCTCTGACAGCACCGTGGAATCCTCCGGTTCAGCCAACGGCCCGGACGCGACTCCGGCGGCAATCTCTTCGCCCGAAACTTCCGGGACGGCAGGCTCCTCATGACGGAATTTCAGCGAGCCGCCGGCCTTGGACTTCAATATGAATGAGTTTATCAAGGCTTCCTGCGAATTGTCGGCAGGCGAAGGCGCCTCGGGAAGACTTTCCTCCTCTTCGCGGGCAAGAATCACGGAATAGTCTGCCGCAGGGTTGAAAATCAGTCGTTCAAGAAGCTCGTCCTCCTTTTCCGACGAGTGGCCGTAGGTGGCAAGGAAGGTGTCGATGGCATCGTTAGTGCTCACCTTGGGTTTCTCCTCCCGTGGATAGAAATTCTGCCAGGTGTCACAGTCGGGGTCTGTCATAATGGCGAAAGCCTTGGGGTCGGGGGCGTTGAGCGCGGCCTTGGCCATCAGCTCCCGGCGCATATCGGCAGGCAGAGACTTACCCTCGCGCTTCATGAGCGTGAGAGCCGGAAGCGTAAAGAAGGGATATTCCCCAATCAGGCGCTCCACGTCAGAAATGCTGACAGGAATATCAGGGTCGGATAGCGCGCGCAGATAATGGTTTAGGGCCTCGTCCATAAGGGTTATTGATTCATTGTTGAGGAGTCAGGTTCTCGCTTGTAACGTGCCGGCCTACCAGTCGCCGAGGGTCGCGTTGAAGATTAGCTCTACAAGCTCGCGGGATATCTGGGAGCAGAGTTCGTCCTGCACATCGGTGAGCATTTCCGAACTGTCGAAGTCGCGGTAGGCACTGAATGTCTGGTCTATGTCCTTGCCTTCGGCCCGGGCGTCAGTGTAGTGGACCCTCACCTGGATTGTCAGGCGCGTCCGCGACGCATAGGCGTTTTCCGTCACAGCCTGAGGCGAAAGGTTATAGCCTGTGATTTCACCCTCCAGCTGGATATCGGCATTGTTGCTGTCGATGGTCCTCAGACGCGTGTTGCGGGTGATATAGTCAAGGAGTTCATTCTCAAAAGTCTGCTGCAAAGGAGGATAGACCAAAGCCGCGCGAATCGGGAAATTGGAGACATAGATAGTCTTGTAGACATTATAATCTATCGCCGCCCCGTTGAGCTTATAGCTTATGCGGCAAGCGCATAGCGCAGAGCCTATGAGCAGGATCATCGCAAAGCGGACTATATGTCTGGTTAGGGATGCTTTCATGGAAGCACAAAGTTACAACTTTCTTGAAAAAATGCAAAAAAATGCCTAACTTTGCGAGTCGTATGAGACAGTCTCTTATGGTAACATCTCCCTACCGGCGCGGCGCCGACGACGGTTTTATCTTCGGGCTCTACCTCTCGCTGATGTTTTTCGGCTCTATTTTCGCCCCGAAGCTCCCGCTGCTCGGACTATTGTCATTCGCCATGATGATAGCCGTCCCGGCTGTGATTTTCATCTTCATGCGCCGCTATGACCGCCAGCTTCAGGAGTGTGCCACTTTCCCTATGTTCTGGATGCAGGGAGTGGTAATCTTCATCTGCGGTATCCTTATCTCGGGGGCTCTCCTCGTGGTCTATCTGCAATGGTTTGACACTGACTACATACGCCTGCAGATGGAGAGCATGGCTGAGCTCGGTGAATCGCCCGAGGCCAAGGGAACTGTGCTCGAAGAGGCCGGGTCAATCACCCGCCGGATGCTCGACGCCAGGTTCATCCCCTCGCCTATAGCGATAGTGACCGAACTGATAATGGCGGCAATCGTAAGCGGCTCGCTCCTTTCGATCATACTCGGCTGCTTCTTCGCCCTGCGCAACAAACTGCGCCGACGCGCCAGACAATAACAAACGCAACTACACAAATCTAAAATATGGACATTTCCGTAGTAATCCCCCTTTACAACGAAGCCGAATCGCTCCCCGAGCTCGCAGCATGGATTGAGCGGGTCATGGCCGACCATGATTTCACCTACGAGGTGATTTTCGTCGACGACGGCTCTACCGACGACTCCTGGAAGGTGATTTCATCGCTGAGCGGGAAAAACCCATCGCTGAGGGGCATCTCCTTCCGTCGCAACTACGGAAAGTCACCGGCCCTGAACACAGGTTTCAAAGCCGCCCAGGGCGACGTGGTCATAACCATGGACGCAGACCTCCAGGACTCTCCCGACGAAATCCCCGACCTCTACCGCATGATTATGCGCGACGGCTACGACCTCGTATCGGGATGGAAACGCAAGCGTTATGACCCTCTGTCGAAAACCATCCCCACGAAGCTGTTCAACGCCACCGCCCGCAAGGTCAGCGGCATCAAGAATCTCCATGACTTCAACTGCGGGCTCAAGGCCTATCGCCTCGAAGTGGTGAAACACATCGAAGTCTATGGCGACATGCACCGCTACATCCCATATCTCGCCAAAAACGCAGGCTACACACGCATCGGCGAAAAGGAGGTCCATCACCAGGCCCGAAAGTACGGCAAGACCAAATTCGGCCTTGACCGCTTCGTCAACGGCTATCTCGACCTCGCCACTCTTTGGTTCACAGGCAAATTCGGAGCCAAGCCGATGCATTTCTTCGGTCTGCTCGGTTCGCTGATGTTCATCATCGGTTTTGTCGCGGTCATGGTGGTGGGATTCGGGAAGCTCTACGACATGGCCCACGGCAATCCCTACCGCCTCGTGACCGACTCACCCTATTTCTTCCTCTCGCTGACGATGATGGTGCTCGGCACCATGCTGTTCCTCACGGGATTCATAGGGGAGCTCGTGGTCCGCAACGCACCCGGACGCAACCACTATGAAATAAAAGAAGAAATCGGAATCAATCAATAATCATCATCCCCATGCAGTCAAACGCATATCCCCAGCTATACCGCCTCGTACAGGAACGTTATTCCTGCCGTGCATACTCATCGCGACCGGTCGGACGCGGTACTATCCTCGACGTGCTCGATATAGTCCGTCTCGCCCCTTCGGCCTGCAACCGCCAGCCGTGGTGCTTCCTGATAGCCGACTCCGACGCCCAGCGCGAGGCCATATTCGGAAGCTATAACCGCGAGTGGATTCGCACAGCACCCGAGTTTATCGTGGCCTGCGGCATCCACGATGAAGCCTGGCACCGCCCCTGCGACGGGAAAGACCATACCGACGTCGATATCTCCATAGCCGTTGAGCATCTATGCCTTGCGGCCACGAGCCTCGAACTGGGCACATGCTGGGTGTGCAACTTCGACCCCGCCCCCATCCGCGAGGCCTTCTGTCTGCCCGACAATGTGGAGCCTATAGCCATAATCCCCATAGGCTATCCCGCAGAATCCTCATCCGTTCCTGCCAAAAACCGCAAGCAGCTCGACGACATCGTGAAATGGGGCAAATATTAAGCCCATATATCCAAACTTCAGCATATATTGAAAAGCATCCTCTACATAATCGCAATCAGCCTTATCGCCTGCATGGCATCGCTATGCTCATGCAGTAATGTGGGCTGCACCGAAAACCACAACTCACTCCCCCTTGCGGGCTTCTATTCGATGCGTACCAAGGAGGCAATCACTCCTGACTCACTGCAGATTGGAGGCGTAGGCGCTCCCGGCGACAGTCTCCTGCTCGAGGAGGACTCACGGGTGCAACAGCTCTACCTGCCATTCCGGTCCACCACCCCTGCCACCTTTTTCTATGTACGTTATAAGGCGAAGGCCCTCGACTATCCACAGCTTGTCGACACGTTGAAATTCTACTACGAATCACTGCCATTTTTCGCCTCGGAGGACTGTGGCGCCATGTACCACTACCTCATCACCGACTACGCCTACACTACCCACCTGATTGACTCGGTAGCTGTAACCGATTCGCTAATAACAAATATCGACCACGAGACTATTCAGATATTCTTCCGCACGGCCGAGCCATCACAACCCGACGACCCTTCCGACAATGGAAACGATTGACCACGACTACCGCAATATGCGACGCGGCTTCCGGCTGCGTCTGCTTCTCACCCTTATCATAGCGGGTGTGGCCCTGTCGCTGTCGGCCCAAAGGCGTGTCACCCCCGTGAATCCCGCCGCGCCGGGGACAAGCCCCAAAGTCGAGCGGGAGAAACGCGTTGACCGCTCACGGCTCGTGGAAATGCAGGATGTCAACGGCAATACCATCCTCGTCGACACCGTGACCGGCTCCGAGTTCAAGGACTCCACCATGCTCGCCGCGCCACCCAAGATGGAATATCCGCTGCTTCACTCCGTCACAGTGGGGGTGAACCTATGGAACCCACTCATGCGCGCCTTCGGACAGCACTACGGGCTCGGCGATGTCTGGGGTGAAGTCAGCCTTCACAACCGCTACTTCCCGTTTTTCGCAATAGGCTTCGACAATTGCAGCGACACCCCCGACGACTCCAATTTCACATTCAAGACCCCCGTATCCCCCTACTTCAAGATAGGAGCCTCCTACAATTTCTTCTACAACTCAAATCCCGACTACAAACTCCAGATGGGACTGCGCTATGGCTTCACATCTTATAAATGGAGCGCCGAGGATATCACCGTCGACGAAGGCTACTGGGACGACCCTTCACATTTTTCCATCCTTAACCAGAAATCCACTGCCGGATATATAGAGGTGACATTCGGAGTAAAGGTAAGGATATTGAAGAACTGGTCATTGGGATGGAACATCATCTACCATTCCATCATGCACGAGACAAAGAACCCTCTTGGCGAACCGATGTTCATCCCCGGCTACGGCAAGAGGGGTTCGTCCATGACAGGCAACTTTTCGCTGATGTACACACTCCCTATAAACAAAAAGAAAACCACGGAGGTTAATACATTGACAGATGAGACCGAAGAGTAACAGTAGGAATCCGTTCTAAACGTACGTTTATGAACCATACGTCAAGGCAAGCAATCTGTCAAAAAGTACAAAGTACACGTTTCTGAACTATAATCATCGCTAATGATTGAACGAATTGTAATCATCGACAATGTCGACCCCGTCAGCTTCTACGGCGTCAACAATTGCAATATGCAGCTCATCCGCAACCTTTTCCCCAAGCTCCGCATGGCTGCACGCGGATCGGTGATAAAGGTGATTGGCGACGAGCATGAGACGGCAGAGTTCGAAAAACGCATCAAGGAGCTCGAAGACTACTGCATAAAATACAATAAACTAACCGAAGAGGTAATCCTCGACATCATCAAAGGGAAATCCCCGGAGACTCCGCGCCACGACGACGTGATTATCTACGGTGTCAACGGCAAGCCTATCAGCGCGCGCAATACCAACCAGGGACTCCTCGTCAAAGCCTTCCACGAAAACGACCTCACCTTCGCCCTCGGTCCCGCCGGGACGGGCAAGACCTATGTGGCAATCGCCCTTGCGGTTAGCGCTTTAAAAAACCGCGAAGTCCGCAAGATAATCCTGTCGCGCCCCGCTGTGGAAGCGGGAGAGAAACTCGGCTTCCTGCCGGGCGACATGAAAGACAAAATCGACCCCTATCTCCAGCCCCTCTACGACGCGTTGGAGGATATGATTCCGGCCGTCAAGCTGAAAGAATATATGGAGACCAACGTGATTCAGATAGCTCCGCTCGCTTTCATGCGAGGCCGCACGCTGAACGACGCCGTCATTGTGCTCGACGAGGCCCAGAACACCACCGTCCATCAGATAAAAATGTTCCTTACACGCCTCGGCATGAACGCCAAGATGATTATCACCGGCGATGCGACGCAGATTGACCTTCCGCGCTCTGTGACCTCCGGCCTGATACAGGCCCTAAAAGTGCTCCGCGACGTGCCCGGCATAGGTAAAGTTGAATTCGGGAAGAAAGACATAGTGCGCCATGCCCTCGTACAGCGCATCGTGGAAGCCTACGAACATTTCGACAAGGAGCAGAAAGAAAAAGAGAGCGAGACAGCTCAATAGATCCTCACTCCGGCCACACTCAAAGCCCTCATCGGGAATTACTCCGGGTGGCAATCCAAGAAACTCTTAATATAAACCAAAAGAAAGCCCTATATTGGTCAAAACAGGAACTAAATAGGGCTTTTGAGCCTATTTTTACATTTTTTATTGTTACTTTTTTCTTTTGTTGTTTAAATCATTGGTAACTTTGCATTAAAATTTAAGAAAAATAAAATAATAGATACAATTTAAGTTAAGAAAAAGAAAGACAATGAAATCCATCGCGTTATCGACAGGCGGCATCTCCCTGATGCTCGCCGCCGTGGCTTTGTTGCCCTCGTGCTCAAAAAGCGGACAGCAGATGCAGCAGATGCCTGCTCCCGAAATCGCCACTATCACTCTCGCGCCGCAAACAGCCGACCTGCAGACAACTTTTCCCGCAACAATAAAGGGTAAGACCGATATCGATATCCGTCCGCAGGTGACAGGATTCATCACTAAGGTTCATGTTGACGAAGGTCAGCGTGTGCGCAAAGGCCAGGTGCTTTTCACCCTTGACCAGGTAACCTTCCAGGCAGCAGTCGACCAGGCCCGCGCCGCTGTCAACAATGCCCAGACAGCTGTCAACACAGCAAAAATGACTGCCGACAGCAAGAAGGCTCTTTTCGACAAGAACATCATCAGCCAGTATGAGTATAATCTCTCACAGAATTCACTCGCGCAGGCCCAGTCGCAGCTCGCTACCGCCAAGGCAGCCCTCGCTTCGGCTCAGAAAAACCTGGCCTATACCGTAGTGACCGCCCCCAGCGACGGCGTTGTAGGTACTATCCCCAACCGTGAAGGTTCACTGGCATCCCCCTCTTCGGCCCAGCCCCTTACAACCGTCAGCGACAACTCGGAGGTATATGCCTACTTCTCACTGACCGAAAAAGATCTCCTCAACCTCGTGGGAGAGGGACAACGTACTATCGACGCGGCAATCAAATCGATGCCCGAAGTGCAGCTCCGACTCAACGACGGCTCGCTCTATCCCTATTCAGGCAAGGTTGCCACAGTCTCAGGCGTCATTGACAACAACACCGGTGCATCAAGCGTACGCGCTCTATTCAATAACCCCAACGGCGTGCTCCGCAGTGGCGGTACAGGCCAGGTGATTATCCCCGACAAGCGCGACAGCGTCATTGTAATCCCTCAGAAGGCTACCTTCGAACTTCAGGACCGTCGTTTCGCCTATGTTGTCAACGATTCCAACAAGGTTGTCTCCACTCCTATCACCGTTGAAGCCAACAATGACGGCAAGAACTTCGTGGTGCTCACCGGCCTGAAACCCGGCGACCGCATCGCAATCGAAGGCGTCGGTACCAAGCTTTCCGACGGTATGACCATCACTCCCGCAGCTCCCAAGACAGACGCAGCTCCGGCAGCAGCCGCTCCCGCAGCTAAATAAGATTTTGTCTAAAAGATACACAACACCATTACTGACGAAAAACCAATGAAATTAGATACATTTATCAACAGACCGGTGCTGTCGACGGTGATTTCAATCTTCATCGTGCTTCTCGGTCTGATTGGCCTCTTTTCGCTCCCTGTCACCCAGTTCCCTGACATCGCGCCTCCTACCATCCGCGTGTCGACGACCTATACGGGTGCCAACGCGCAGGCCGTGCTTAATTCCGTGATTGCCCCTCTCGAGGAGTCAATCAACGGCGCCGAGGGTATGACATATATGGAGTCAACAGCCACCAATACCGGCTCGGCAGACATCACAGTGTATTTCGAGCAGGGTTTTGACCCTGACATGGCTGCGGTCGACGTGCAGAACCGTGTAGCCAAGGCCCAGAACCTCCTCCCTGCCGAAGTAACACAGGTTGGTGTGCTCACCCAGAAACGCCAGACTTCAATGCTCCTCATGGTCGCCCTCTACGACACTGGCGACAATAAATATGACTCGGAGTTCATCGACAACTACGCTAAAATCAACATGATTCCGCAGCTCCAGCGCGTATCGGGCGTGGGCGACGTGATGTCGTTCGGCGCAGATTACTCAATGCGCGTATGGCTAAAACCGGAAGTGATGGCCCAGTACGGACTCGTACCTACCGATATCTCCTATGCCCTTGCCGAGCAGAATATTGAGGCCGCTCCCGGTGCTTTCGGCGAGCAGGGCGACCAGAGCTTCCAGTACACCATGAAGTACAGGGGACGTCTCTCTACCCCCGAGGAATTCGAAAATATCGTAGTTGCAGCCAAGCCTACCGGTGAGGTGCTCCGACTCGGAGACGTTGCCACCGTAGAACTCGGACGTGTGACCTATGGCTTCGCCAACTCACTCAACGGACACCCCTCCACAAGCTGTATCGTGTTCCAGACCGCAGGCTCCAACGCCACGCAGATCATCAACGACTGTCTCAAGGTGGTCGACAACATGAAGAAGGACCTTCCCGACGGACTTGCCATCGCAATCCCGATGAACAACAACGACTTCCTCAACGCCTCAATCCATGAGGTAATCAAGACCCTCATCGAGGCCTTCATCCTTGTGTTCTTCGTGGTTTACGTATTCCTTCAGGATATCCGCTCCACCATCATTCCCGCCATCGCCATTCCTGTGGCCCTCGTGGGTACATTCTTCTTTATGAACCTTATCGGGTTCTCCATCAACCTCATCACCCTTTCGGCTCTCGTGCTTGCGATTGCGATTGTGGTCGACGACGCGATAGTCGTCGTCGAGGCGGTGCACGCCAAGCTCGACGTGGGCTACAAGAGTGCGCGTAAGGCCTCTATCGACGCCATGGGTGAAATCGGCGGCGCCATCATCTCGATTACCCTCGTCATGATGCTCGTGTTTATCCCTGTGTCGTTCATGTCGGGTACTACGGGTGTGTTCTACCGCCAGTTCGGTCTGACAATGGCAATCGCCATCGGTCTGTCAGCCTTGAACGCCTTGACTCTTTCGCCTGCACTCTGTGCCGTCTTCCTTAAAGGCCACAACGACGACTCCTCGCTCAAGGAGCGTATGGGCAAGGCCTATGGAGCTGCCGCCGAAGCCGTAGTAGGCAATGCCAAACGCCGCTTCACCCTCGACCTTCCCCCTCTGATTACCTTCGCTTTCCTTGCTGCTACAATCACCTTCATGGTGCTCGGATGGTACAACCTCCATTCTCCCCTCAAACTGGCCATCGCCTCCGTCTGTGCCATCATCACCATCCTCGGCATCTTCGGCAAGCGTTTCCATAAAGGTTTTGAAATCGGCTTCGGACGCATCCTGAAGAAATACAACAAGTGGACATCGTTCTTCATCAACCATAAAATCACATCGTTCTCTATCGTGGGCGTAGCCGTGGCAATCCTTGTATGGCTTATGAGCACCACGACCTCTACCCTCGTGCCTAACGAGGATACCGGTGTGCTCTTCTGTATGGTCGACATGCCTCCGGGCACATCACAGGAACGTACGGAGAAAGTGCTCGACGACCTCGACAAAATCCTCGCCCAGGTTCCTGAGATTGAATACCGCCAAAAGATTCTCGGCTATAGCTTCATGGCCGGTCAGGGTGCAACCTACGGTACATTCATCCTCAAGCTTAAAAACTGGGAAGACCGTAAAGAGGCCTCGCAGACCTCAAACGCGATTCTGCAAAAGCTCTATGGCATGACATCGGGCATCAAGGACGGACGTGTGATGATTTTCGCGCCGCCTATGATTACCGGCTACTCGCTCACAAACGGTTTTGAAATCAAGATGCAGGACCGTACGGGTGGCGATGTCAACACCTTCTTCGGAGTGGTTCAGGGCTTCCTCGGAGCGCTCAACCAACAGCCTGAGGTGCAGATGGCCTACACCACCTTCAACCCGACCTTCCCGCAATATATGATTGATATCGACGCTGCCAAGGCAAAGCAGGCCGGCATCTCGCCGAAAGATATCCTCACCACACTTCAGGGATATTATGGCGGTATGTATGTGTCGAACTTCAACCGTTTCGGTAAGATTTACCGCGTCATGATGCAGGCCAACCCCGAAGCGCGAGTAAGCCCCGAGACCCTTTCGGCAATCAAGGTGCGCAACGGCAAGGAGATGGCATCAGTGTCGAACTTCGTGACCCTTACCAAGGTCTACGGTCCTGACCTCCTCAACCGCTTCAACATGTTCCAGTCAATCTCGGTTACCGGTCAACCCGCTCCGGGTTACACCTCAGGTGACTGTCTCGCAGCCATCGAACGCGTGGCAGCCGAGACCCTCCCTGCCGGCTTCGGATATGAATACTCAGGTATGACCCGTGAGGAAGCAAGCTCAGGCGCAGGCTCGACTACTGCTATCATCTTCGGTCTCTGTCTTCTCTTCGTCTATCTGCTTCTCTCCGCTCAGTATGAGAGCTACATCCTTCCGTGGGCCGTTATCTTCTCGATTCCATTCGGCCTTATGGGCACATTCATCTTCGCTCAGATATTCGGCATATCCAACAACATCTACCTACAGATCGCGCTTATCATGCTCATCGGTCTTCTCGCGAAAAACGCCATCCTTATCGTGGAATTCGCGGTTGAACGCCGCCGCACTGGCATGTCGATTGTAAATGCCGCTATCCAGGGTGCCACAGCCCGTCTGCGTCCTATCCTCATGACCTCGCTCGCCATGATTATCGGTCTTCTCCCGATGATGTTCGCAAGCGGTGCAGGCGCCAACGGTAACCGTGCCCTCGGAGCCGGTTCAATCGGCGGTATGTTAATCGGTATGATTCTCCAGGTGCTCATCGTACCCGCCCTCTTCGTTATCTTCCAGAAGATTCAGGAAAAGATTACCCCGCTTAAATGGGAAGACACCGACAACGAAGGCATCGAGAACGAAATCGAGCAGTACACCCCCGAGACTAACTAACAGAGGAAGCTCCGCTCCCCGTTGTCGTGACGCGGGGAGCGGCCTCCTCCTCTTTGCTCCGGCACTGCCGGCAGCGAATCAGCAAGTTAACACCATAAGAAATGAAATTCAGAAATTATTCACTTATCCTCGCCACGGGCATGAGCCTTGCAGTGCTCAGTTCCTGCGGGATTTATAAAAAATACGACGCTGACAACGTTGACAGCCGACTTGTCAAGGAATATGCCGAGGCTCTTAAACTGGAAGAGGACTCATCGGTATTCGGCAATCTTTCATGGCGCGCCGTGTTCACGGACCCGACCCTTGTTGACCTGATTGAACGCGCGCTCGCCAACAACAAGGACCTCCGCAACGCCAAACTCAATGTCGACATAGCACATGCCCAGCTCAAAGGGGCCAAACTGAGCTATCTTCCCTCACTCGCGTTCACTCCCAACGGAGCCGGTGCGAAATATGCCGACAATGATTTCAACTGGACCTATCAGTTGCCCCTCGCCGCAAGCTGGGAAGTCGACATCTTCGGAAAGATTCTCAACACCAAGCGCGGCGCACAGATGGCCGAACTCCAGACAAAATTCTATGAACAGGCCGTGCGCTCGCAGATTATCGCCGGCGTGGCCCAGTGCTACTATTCAATTTCAGCTCTCGAAGCGCAACTCAAGCTTTCACGTGAGACTTCCGAGCTCTGGAAAGAGAGTGTCAACGTGATGCGCAACCTTAAGGAAGCGGGACGTCTCCGCGAAGACGCCGTGGTTCAGAGCCAGGCTCAGTACTACAGCATCGAAGCGTCAATCAACGACATCGAGATGTCGCTTCATGAGGCCAACAACACCCTTTCACTTCTCCTTAACGAAATGCCACAGCGGTGGACTATCTCTCCCGAGGCCGCCCTCAGCGCCCCTGTCATGAAACGCTCGGCAATTCCGATGGCGGAACTCGCAGCCCGTCCCGACGTACGTGCGGCTGAAATGGGTCTCGCATCCGCCTACTATTCGACCGCTTCCGCCCGCGCAGCCTTCTATCCGTCAATCAACATCACTGCCAATGGCGGATTCACCAACATGCTCGGCTCATTCATCAAGAATCCGGGCGACTGGTTCATACAGCTTGCCGGGAGTCTTACCGCACCCATCTTCGCACGTGGCCAGAACATTGCCCGTCTCGAAGCCGCCAAAGCCCAGCAGCAGCAGGCCCTTAACAATTTCGAATATACGCTCATGAGCGCCGCAGCCGATGTCAGCGATGCCATGACCGTCTACGAAAAGAGCGCACAGAAGCAGCAGTGGCTCACACTCCAGGTTGAAAGCCTTGTGAAATCAGTAGAGATAACCAATGAACTCCTTCTCTTCGACGGTTCAACCACCTATCTCGAAGTGCTCACCGCGCAGAAAAACTTACTCTCGGCTCAAACAGCACAGATTACGACCAATCTGACCACCGCCCGAGCCATCATCAACCTCTACCAGAATCTTGGTGGCGGCAGATAACACAATTCAAGTTTAGAGTGTCGAGTTTAAAGCGCTCGACACCCTAAACTCTAAACCCAACACTTAACACTCTAAAAACTCCGTTTTTTACAATGATTAGCGATAAAGCTCATATAGACCCCTCGGCCAAGATTGGCGAGAATGTCACTATACACCCCTTCGCTTACATAGACAAGGATGTGGAGATTGGCGACAACACCGTCATAATGCCTTTCGCAAGCATAATCCGTGGCACCCGTCTCGGAAAGAACTGCAAGGTCTTCCAGGGTGCGATTGTCGGTGCAGACCCTCAGGACTTCCGCTGGAAAGGCGGTTTCACATATTGCTACATCGGCGACAATGTGGTGATTCGCGAAAACGTCATTATCAACCGAGGAATCAACCCGGAAGGAGGCACACGCATCGGCTCCAACTCCTTCCTCATGGCCAATTCCCATGTAGGCCACGACTCCCACCTCAAAGGCCGCGACGTGATAGGCAACAATGTGTCAATCGCCGGCGACGTTGAGATAGGGGAATGTTCGATTCTCTCGTCAAGCGTGGTAATCCATGAAAACTCGCGCGTAGGCGACTGGGTACTCATCAAAGGCGGATGCCGTATCACCGGCAACGTGCCCCCCTACTGCATCATGGCCCACAACCCGACAAGCTACTTCGGAGTCAACGCAACAGTCCTCAGAAAGAAGGATGGCATCAACGAAGACCGTATCGACGATATAGCCAAATGCTACCGCCACATCTATCAGACGGGCACATCGGTGTTCAACGCTATCAAACGAATCGAAGCCGACGTTGAGGACACTCCCGAACGCAACAACATCGTGGATTTCATCCGCGAATGTAATCTTCGCATCGTTGCCATCCCCAAAGATCTCGAAGATTAAGCCACAATGCCGACTATCACGGTTTTAGATAGGAAGGACTGATAAAAACAGTATCTTCCGTACGCAAAACAAACGTGCCAAAAAAAACGTATAGAACCTTGCGGGGACGCTTTCAGTCGCGTCCCCGCAATTGACATAAATACCCCATTCGACGAAACGTATCCTGACAAAGACTTGACAAACTTATCCCGACAAAGATATCAATCATGAAACATCACGAACTTCCCGGACATATCTCTGAAAAACTACATGCGATTGCCGAACGTGGCGAAAAGATAAGGATTCTCTTCGTATGCCTCGGCAATATCTGCCGCTCGCCTGCTGCGGAGGGCATAATGCGTGACATCGTCGACTCCCGGGGTGACAGTCAGAACTGGAAGATTGATTCTGCCGGAACGGGACGTTATCACATAGGCGACCTCCCTGACAGGCGCATGAGGGTTCACGCCCGTCAACGCGGACTGGAACTTGACCATCGTTGCCGTCAGGTGACGCAGGATGATTTCAATGACTTCGACCTCATAATCGGCATGGACGCATCAAATATCACCAATCTCCGTCAGATTGCTCCATCGCCCGAAGCGGAGAAGAAAATCGTTGCCATGGCCGACTTTTTCACTCCCGGTTCACGCTATGACTATGTTCCCGACCCATACTATGAAGGCTCTGAAGGATTCGAACTCGTCCTTGACCTACTTGAGGACGCTTGCCGTAATCTCTACGATTCCGCAAGTTGAAATGAACATTGAATCACGGCAAGAGGTTTCAAAATAAACTCCGCAAGTCTATATGGCCGCTCCCGCGTGCAGCCGCCTCACGACCCTAAGCAAATCAACATTCAATCCATATGAAAAATTTCGATATCACCATTCCTGTCATAGAAACGACGTTCGAGGAACTCACGCCCCAACTACAGAAACTCGTAGCCATGGCCCGCAAATCGACCTACAGGAGCTATGCTCCCTACAGTAAATTCCACGTAGGTGCTGCAATCGAGCTGAGCAACGGGGAAATCATCTGCGGGGCAAATCAGGAAAACGCCGCATATCCTTCAAGCCTGTGTGCGGAAAGGACAGCCGCCTACTATGCCCATGCCACTTATCCGGAAGCCACATTCAAGACAATCGCCATCGCAGCACGTGGAACTGACGGAAAAGAGCTGGCCAACCCGATTTCACCGTGCGGGGCATGCCGACAGGCCCTACTCGAATACGAGACTCTCGCCAAGCACAATGTCCCGGTAGTGCTCGCAGGCGAAAAGGCCATCTACATCTTCCACTCCGTCAAATCACTCCTCCCCTACTGCTTCTCGGAATTCTAAGTATGTGCTTGAATTAACATCCTATCCGAGGGCTGACATCTTCGTCGTACTCACGAAATAGCAGAAAAAAGGCACATAATGTACAGAATAGACATTAATCTTGTCGATTGTGTACATTATGTGTCTTTTTATCAAATCACGATGCCATCAGGCATTATGACGTCGAATAATCAAATACGCCATAAAATTTCCTTTCGGGCTTATATTCCATCCACGGCAGGACGGAAACAAACCATCAGAAAAGGAAGTTGATGCCGACTGAGGCGGAGGCGTTTGATTTCAGGGGGACTCCCTGCTTCGCAATCTTCGCGAAAGAATTGTCCTGGGCAAGGAAAAGGTTGAAGCCGGGACAATGGAGATTGACGAGCCAACCGAAACCACCGCCAAAAGTCCCTATAGAACCGTTCACTCCAGCCGAAAGCATCTTGCACGGGGCGATGTTTGCCGACAGACGGAAATCGGTCCATGAATAGTCGCCGGCAATGCGGGTAGTGTTGAGAAGTCCGAATTTTACTTTTCTATAGACCGGGAGCGTATAGCTTGCGCCGACATTCACAGTCGCATGGAGGGCCTGTGTGCGGCTCCCTACGTTGCCGTCGCTTTCAAGTTCATAGAGAGCGGTAAGATTATTACGCATGCGCTTCCATTCGTCCGAGAAACTGTTGGGGGCATCGCCGTCGGCATTGAAAGAGAAATCATCGGAGCGGAAATGCTTGTCGCCATTTGTGCTCGCAAGAAGATCCTCGCTCCAGGAGATGAAGCCGAGGTCAAGAAGAGCGAGGCTGAATTCCCAATCGCGAAGAGCCTTAGGGGCATAGGTGGCACCTAAATCCACAGCCACGCCAAATCCGTTGGGAGCCGAGAAATCGCCGTCGAGACCGCTCACGTATTCATGACCGGTGTGCTTGTTACGGTCCATCTCATAGCGCATCCCTTTGAGAGAAGTATGGACAGTGGCGTTGGACGTGATGTCCCAACAGTCGCGGTTCAGCGCAAGCTCAGCCTTCTCAAGATTGGCGTCGACAGAACCTATACCCACAAGGAATTTCAAGTTGGCACCCACCCGTATCTCCGGAGTGATATCGCGGCTGTGACCGAGAGAAATTTCTCCATAACCAATGGCGTTGGCCTTCACACCCGCGATGTCGTAGGTCTGATTGCTTATACCTTCCTTCAGAAACGAAAAAATGCTCTTAGGAAGATGCACGTTGACATCGGCCCGGGCAGAGATATTAATCGTGTTATAGCCTCCCCATGCCTTGAAACCGCCGGAAAGAATGTTGAGCCGCATATTCACACCGGTTTTGTTCATGTCGTTCAGGTTACCCATGAGTTCGCTTGCAGAGACGCCCGGATTGAGGAATGTGGTAGTACGGCCATTGACATTATAAATGACATCCGTGAGGCTCAGATTGCCCGCCAACTCTGCATTGACGTTGCCAAGCGCAGGCATAGCCACAAAATTGCGTGAATTGCCGAGCGCGGGATTCATGAGGAAGCGATAAGTGTAATCCTCGACAAAGTAGCCCGACTGATTGTCCTGAGCCATTACGAAGATGGCTGAAATGGCGCTTGCAGCCACTAAACTTAATTTCTTTATATTATGAAACATTGCTGTCGTATTGTCTGAATGTTATTAACGAGTTTTTCCATCTGCCACAGTAAGCTTAAAATCAGATATAGGAAACCATGGCATAGTCCTTTTAAAGTTCCTTGAGATAAAAGCCGGAAACTGTGGCACGAATATCCTTGCAATCGAGGCTCTGCGACGGCGAAATGGCTTGCTGCATATCGGCCGGGACACGACCTTTGGCCGTGAATATGATTCCGTCGAGATGCTTGACCTCTCCTGTGATGCGGATTGTCACTTCCTGATTGCTTGCATTTGCGGGAACTGAAGCTCCCTCGATAATTACATTCTCAATCTGCTTTCCTTCTATATCGATCGGGTAGCCCGTAAGGTCTACAGAGAAAGGCAGACTTGAACTTACAGTCGTGGTCACCACAAGTTTCTCTATGGTTATGGCATCGACGTCCTCGTCGTTCCATCCGTTTTCAGTTTCGGTATAGACCAACTGAGAGCCTTCGTTGAAAGCCAGAGGCGCAAAGAATTCATAATTACCCCCAACAACACCGAGCGACGTTCCCAGGGGCAAATCTACGACCGGCTGGGTGAAAACACGTGGAGAATTGAGAGTGATTGACAGATAAGAGGGAAGTCCATTGCCACTGAGCACTGATGACAGCGAAGTATATGGCACATGGAGCGGATTGGAATAACCCGGATAGAGGGATGAAGGAAGGGAAGGAGAAAGGACATAGCTGCTTGAGGCTTCGCTTGAAACTGTGAAATAGCCGGGGGCGTCAAGGGAATATGTTGCGTCAGGTGTTGACTGCTCGGGGAGGAAATGGCTCGTAATACTCATTCCGGTGGTAGCTCCGAGGCCATAAGCTGAAAGCGGATTCGAAATATTAAGATAAATCTGAGGATTGGCAAGCTTGATTGATGTGCCCTGCTGAGAAAGCACGTCGGGTAGATCATCAAGTGAGACATCGCTGATATCCACGCCTGTTATATCATAATTAATCTCACCTGAAAATTTATCTACATTGATATCGCTCATGGCAAATGAAGTCGTCATGCCAATTTGCGAAGGGAATGGACCAATAACATCCGCTCCATTTATCCCGATGTCACCACTTACAAGCTTTACGCTTCCTTCCAGACGAGCTGAATGGTCATTTGGATTGAATACAGCTCCAGACTGAGCGTAGTCGATTCCCGAGCAATCAAGAGAGAGCGTGAAATTTCCGTCGGTCACTATTTTCTCCACTAATGAAAACATACCCGTTGCAGCATCATAGTATCCTTCGGAGACAACGGTCTGTAGTCCCTTGGGAAGCTGAATCTGAAGATTTCTGAGAGTTATACGGCTTATCGATTCGAGATTTTCGAAAGCAAGGGAAAACGAAAGCCTGAACTGACCGGAAATTCTGTCGATGGACACTATTTCAGCCGGGACATTTGACGATGAATATGAATAGTCAATTTCATTTGACGAAATGGGGAGAGATACTTTCATCCCGACAGAAGGAGTCTGACCGCCGACTCCGGTCGGGATGGATACAGAAACTGCCTCGCCTGACATGCCTGAAAGCATGACAGGATTTATACGGATTTCAGATGATGAGAAAGTTCCGTTTTTAACCACGGCATAGGAGCCATTTATTTCCTTTATGGTGGCATCCGGATCGGTGGGGTCAATGTCAAAAATACTGCTAAGTGTGATTGGCTCTATGTTGACCGGCAAAGTCAAATCACTGACCTGAATCTTAGCCGTGGTGTCGATATCTGATAAATCATAATTATCATCGACACATGATGTCACAGCTATCGCCGAGGGAGCAATTACGGCATAAAGCAAGAAACGATTCATGGAATTAAGAATATAAATATTACGGTTAAATAAAAATAGTTACTATGCAACGTGCAGAAAGAGAGAGTTAGGCTACATATGAGTAACAAAAAGTTCAGCAACGCAAATATACGGATTATTTCATATAAGCGCAAAGAATAGTTAAATAATATTAACGAGAAACCGTAAATATACACGAAAAAAGGAAGCAGTCTGGGGGGATGTTTCCCTTGACGGCTTCCTTCTCTCTGAAGAGGGGGCGGTTATCTACTTTCCCACTTTCGCAGTATCATCGACGTGGTGAGGTTT
>JAETNO010000063.1 GCA_021768245.1 Bacteroidaceae bacterium
GGCCGGTTCCGCTTCCACCCGAATATTATTCCCCGTATAATAATATCAGCATCCGCAAACTCCGTGAGAACCGCGCCCCCAAGGCGCGGCGCGAAAAACAAGCGGCCCGGCTGGTTCTAACCAGCCGGGCCGCGATGTTGATGAGTGAAGGGAAGAAATTACAAGAGCCATTTCTTTCCCTTATCTGTCTTGCTCCAAATTAATATTGCCACTGCAAAAGCAATAATAAAAATAAAAATCCAAAATGCCGCCATACTTATTCCTCCTGTGTTTTATTTGTTTCTTTCTGCCGAAGTAACCCCAAGCCAATAAACAAGCAACTCAATGTCGCCCCGATCCCTCCGACATAAACAAGCCATCGCGAATTCTCTATATCACTAATTAAGGCCCCAACGACAACTGCCGTTAGAAGATATTTGGCAATATCCATGAACCATTTACCCAATTCCTTTCTCATAGGTGCAAATATAGCAAATTTTTCACCGAAATAGATAGACTTTGAAAACATCGACGGCGCAATGGCCGTCGATGTTCGTAAGGTCAGACCTGAAAATTCGTGACCCGATAAATCACACGGGCACGGGGCTTGTTCTCTTTATCCAGCCACGCTTCGACCTTATCATAGGCTTCCACGTAGATAAAACGGCCTTTCTTCAGCAGATTGACGATTCCCTCGGCTGAGTTCTCCGGCTTGACATAGATTTCGCAATCCGCCCACTGGGCTTCCTTGATCGGGTTGCCCTGTTCGTCTTTGGCATCCGTATCCCGTTCTGCATACGCCACGCTGAACGATACGAATTTGTGACCGCCCTGCCCCTCGCGGCATTCGGCATCCTTACCGAGATTACCGGTAATCGTGATTCTCTTCATAGAAATTTGAACGATTGACCTATACATCGTGAGGTTCTGCGAGGCACTGCACCTCTAATTTACATAAAATATTTTAGTTATTAATGACAATTCCGGTCGTTTTGTCTATCAATTGATAATTTGTGAAAGCCGCATTATCGCTGCTTTCAAATTTCAGATAAACCCAATCAACCCATATTATCGCATGGTTGTAGCACTCACACTTCTCAGTCAAGACGATCGTTTTATTTTGCGCCGGGTATTTTTTCGTGAGCGTTACGCGCGCCTGTATCTCGTGTGGTGCGTCGGAAGCGAAATAATCGAAATATAGGAGCTGGGTGCCGTTCTCGTCATCCAGCGAAAACCAAGACACATAACACAAGCCTTTGATCCCTGCGACATAATTGTAGCGCTCAAGCGCTTTATTCAGCCAAGCATGGGCGGCTTTCTCGTCGGGGACCTCCTTTTGTAATAACACTTGGTTACACATCTTGTCGGTGTAGGTTTTCGTAAGACAGACTGTTGCTAAATAAGTTTTCATAATTGTAAAATTTTAAAAGGTTAAATAGTGTGCTCCGCTGGGGCTTCGCTCCCCGCCATCCGCCGATCACATCGAGCGGAGCTGGTTAATACGTCAAAGAACTTTATTGCTGAAATCTCGCTAACATCCTCGTCACGCCCTTTATCCTTTCTATCAAACATATCATTTTCTCGAAGGTTTGCCGGGCTGTGGTTTCCCAGCCGACGGATGTTTTCAAGATTTCAAAGAACGAGGGGTCATCCCCTTACACGTTGCCTTCAGAGCCTTTCTGATACTCGTATCGAACACTGACATTTTGAAATAAAAATGGAGCGGCCGCCCGTTCCTCTGGAATGGGCATAGGCGGTCGCTCTCTACCGCTAAACCGGCGCAAGGGTTCCGGGAAATATTTTTGAAAAAATTTCTTCAGCGTGCCCCGGCCTGCCGGGGTAAATTTTTTCATCATAAACATAGTTCCCGAAAGGACTCCTAAGAAAATATTTCGCGGGTTCATTGCCCGGCAAAATGCAGTGTTCGTACTTTGTATCAGAATGGTCTGAAGGCAACGTGTAAGGGATGAGACCCGTCAGGTCGCAGAAATCTTGAATTCAGCCGGAGTGCGAAACCACAGCCCGGTCAGACCCAGAGAGAAAATACCGCTCTCCCTCGCAACGCGAGGGGTGCCCTGCCGCGACGTGGAGAAACGAACGACTTGCAGGGCGTTGCAAGTCGTTCGTTTTAGGAGCGACCAATGCCCCGCCTGCGGGGCATGGTATGAAATTACGAGCAAAAAAAGAGAGCCGGCGAACCGGCCCTCTACATTACCTTTTGGAAAATAATGTCTTCAACTTGATCTCGGCGGCCACTTCCGGACACACTTTTGCCATACGTCCAATTTTTTGAGTCTGATTTTCGTTAGGCGTACATTTACGCAACCAACGTACGATGTCATCGGAATAGTTTTCCGTCACTTCAACCAGCTGGTCGATTATTTCTGACAATTTGCAGGCAGAAATATATTCGACCGATTCGACAACTTCACCACTCTCATCGATAAGTTCAATGTCGAAATAACCATCCAAAGAATTGGGGAAAATCACAACGGCTCCCTGATGTTTGAACCCACTGACCTTGAGTATAAAAGCCTTCCGACCAGCAAGGGTGCCACCAGCACCGCAGGTCACATTCCAACTCATGAGATTCAACGGTTTTTCAGCGAGAATCGACATAATTAAATCTGATGTAGACATAGCTTTTTGCAGACTTTATCCTCCTGCGCCGGAGTTCTACGCTGCCGAAACACTCGGAACAGCGATGCGGCCCCAGCCGATCACGGCGACTGCCCGAAGGCAAGGACACGCAAGGAAATATTTACCGACGGCGCAGCCGGAGGGCGCTGCGCGCGGATCAATATTTCCGCAGCGTGCACGCGGGCGGCCGAGGCATCATGCCGAGGCCGATCCGCGAGTTCAGGGGGCTGCGGCCGGGTCGCCCTGACGGCAGGCGAAGTCTGCCGGGCGGCCGGCTGCCCTACCGGCAAAGGAATTCTTTGTGATGAATCACAAACTTTCCCCTTGCAGGTGAACGGAACAGAAAAAAGCCCCGGAGTTTCTACTCCGGGGCAACAAGTTACGGAAGCTCGTGAATTGTAATGAAATTCTCAGGGCAGAAGCAACGCCAGGCATTCCGCTCAAGGTCGAAATAATGCACACAGTCGTTTGTCGAACGGCTGCGGGATTTACTTCCGGCCCGGTACTCTTCCAGCAAGCAGGGCTTCAGTGTCCCGAAAGCCTCCCGGAGTGTCCCGTCCTGTTTGCGGTAACTGAACCTCACGGCCCGGTTACGCAACTGGATCAGGAGATTATCCAGTTCGTCCGTTTGCTGTAACGCTTCGTTGACTGCGTTTTCGACATCCAATCGCAAGGGCCAGTGCGGTAAATTGTACTTGCCCCGCAGTTTCTTCGTGAGAATCCGAATTAAACGCTCGTTATCCATAACTTTTTTGCAGACTTTATCCTCCTGCGCCGGAGTTCTAATGCTGCCGAAACACTCGGAACAGCGATGCGAGCGCAGCCGGTCTCGGTGACATCAGGTAGGAGCCGGAAGAAAAATTTGCCGACGGCTCGCCGGAGGGCGAAGCGGACAAATTATTTGCACCGGACGCTTGCGCGGCAGGCCCCCACGGCCTGCCGTCCGTACCGTTGTCACCGCGACTTCGGCTACCTTTGCGTCGTGTTGTGAGTGAGCACTACCGCTCTCCCCCATCCGCCAAGGGAGCTTGCCGACCGTGACGGATGCGAGCGGGCCGGGCGGCATCGTCGCCCGGAGGCGCGAGTTCAGGGGGCTGCGACCGGGTCGCCGCGAACGGCAGGCGAAGTCTGCCGGCGGCCGGTTGCCGTTGCGGGATTTCTTCGAGCAAAAAAAAGAGAAGCCCGCCTCCCGGCGGGCTTCTCGATCAGAAGAGGTTGAGTTGCACGATCTGCGATGCTTCAGCAGCCGGTGACTCTGAAGTTTTGGTGGTGTCGACCTTTATGCGGCGGCTCTCCCAGACGGCATAGCACAGCGTGTCCTCCCACTCCATTTTGGAAACTTCAGGGATACCCAGAAGATCCGGACGCGGCCGGACACGCCAAGCTCCATAGAAGTGATCTTTGGTCGGCATAAGCGAATCATGCCAGATAACTTCGCCGTTCACGCCATGCAGGATGAAGTTGCAGACGGTCATAAGGGCACAGGTTCGGTCAATGTCCTCGCCACAGCAGTAGTTACCAGGGAATTTCGCATGGACGGCAATAAGAAACCGACCGCTGCCGCAGGCAGGATCGCCGAAATTCAACCCTTTCCCAGTCAAATCCCGTCCATCACTATTTATTGAAACCATTAAATCAACAATATTCTCTGGAGTAAAAAACTGGCCGGCGTTTGCACGCCGGCCATGTGAGGCAATTTGAGTTTCATAAAGATTCCCGAAGGGGTCGTACCACTCCCCGTCGTCGCGTACCTTCTTGTTCATCAGGAGTACTATCTCCTGAAAAAGCTCGAAGAAACGCTTGCGGATCTCCGGGTCTTTATATCGGCCGTGAGGCTTCCAGGGATTGTCGAAGCTGAACAGGTCAATGATGAAGGTCAACATATCGTCAAACACCTTGCTGTCGTCTTGGCCATAGGCAAGTGCCGAGAACTTATCCTCAAACGCCTTGTACTCGGCCGGAATCTGGATCTTAGACATGATACACCTCCTTTCCGGGCAGTTTGATCTCACCGTCTTCCTGATTTTGGGCCGTGACAGTGAAGTGTCTGCGTTCCCAGCTTGTGCATAGCACATCCTGATAAAATTTGTAAATTGGCATAAAATGATTTGCAGTGTTTATCCTCCTGCGCCGGAGTTCTAATGCTGCCGAAACACTCGGAACAGCGATGCGGCTCAAGCCGATCACGGCGACTGCCCGAAGGCAAGGACACAGAAGGAAATATTTACCGACGGCGCGGCCGGAGGGCGAAGCGGATCAATATTTCCGCACTAGGCCCACGGGCGGCCGGCCTGAACAGGACGGGCGATCCTTGCCGCTGTCGACGCGATATCGGCTAACTTTGCATCAATGTTGTGAGTGAGAGATACCGCTCTCCCCCGGCCGCCGAGTTCGCTTGTCGAGCGACGGCGGCCGCGAGCGTGACGGGCGGCATCGTCGCCCGGAGGCGCGAGTTCAGGGGGCGCATGGCCGCGCATGGGGATCACAGATCCGCGCGGCGACATAGCCGGGGATCCGGCAGCCGGCTATGGCCGGTTCCG
>JAETNO010000064.1 GCA_021768245.1 Bacteroidaceae bacterium
TGGAAAACCCAGGCGCGGATGACCCCTGCGGCCAAGGTTGATTTGACCCCTGAAAATAATTTGATTTTGCCCCCCTGAATAGTTTGGCCGACGGGGTCAGTTTTATTTTGGTTTATCTGCCTTTGAAGGCTTTGAGTTTACGGACGCTTTCACCGGTTAGCGTGATACGGTGAGCAGTGTGTACGATGCGGTCGAGTATCGCGTCTGCCACGGTGGTGTCACCGATGGCGTCGTACCAGTCCAGTTCGGGTAGTTGGGAGGTGACGATGATTGATTTGCGTCCGTGCCTGTCTTCGATGATTTCGGTCAGATGAGCGCGCTCCTTTGCATCGATGGGAACCAGAAAGAGGTCGTCGAGGATGAGGAGTTGCGTTTTTTCGAGTTTCTTCAGCTCCGTCTCGATTGTCCCTTTGTTTTTGGCGATTTTCAGAGTTCCCATCAGTTTGGAGGCGTTTGCGTACAGGACACGCATGCCGGCCTTGCAGGCCTCGTATCCCAGTGCGGTGGCCAGATAGCTCTTGCCCGTACCGGCACATCCGGTAATGAACAGGTTGTCTCCTTTGCGGACAAAATCCAGAGAGGCAAGACGTTCCATCTGGTTGCGATCCAGGCCGCGCGGCAGCGTGTAGTCGATCTGTGCCACCGATGCGTCGTTGTATCTGAAGTTCGCGCCTTTTACCAGGCGCTCGATGTTGCGGGCCACCCGGTAGTCCCATTCCCTGGAGAGAAGCCAGTTCAGGAAGCTGTCAGGTGTCATTGTTTCGGCGAAGGTTGCCTGAAGGCTTTCGGAGAACGCGGCGGCCATCCCTTGAAGGCGCATGCGGTGCATCAGATCGAGAGATATGGAGTTGCGGTCTTTCTCCGGAGTTACAGGGGAGGTTTTATCGTTTGTTTCCATTTTTTGAGTTGTCGTTTTGAGTTGATTGTCTTATGCTGGCGGCAAAGTATTCTTTGCCCCGTATGTTACGGTGGGCCGGCCTCCGGGGTTCCCGGTCATCGGCCTCGGCTCCCGGCAGATAATCCGCGTCCGCCCCGGACTCGAGTATGTCCACCATGTCGCTGATGCTGTAGCGGCGTGCTTCCATGGCCGCGGCACACCCGGACACAAGACGTTCCTGCCCGTATTTCTTCTCCAGGTTCATGATGCCACGGCAGGCCCGGAAAGCAAGCTCGGGATAACGCTTGTCCTCGATGACAGCGCGAAGATAGTGCACCACGATGTTGTCGATTACTGCGGCACGGGAAAGAATTTCCTGCAGGTCGCTCTCGCAGCTCCCCTTGCGTCCGGGCAGATTGTGGGAAGGCTTCGTGGTGTATTCATACGGGGTGTCGTTGCGGTGATGCGTGGCCACATGGGTGAAGCCATGGAAGATCTCGATTGTATCGGTGTCGTATACCATCTCCACGCGTTTGCCCACATACTGGGTCGGCACGCTGTAATGATGCCTGTTCAGCGTCACGTAACTGTTGCGCTGTACTGTGGCCACCACCCGCTGTCTCATCTGATAGCGGTCTGCCGGCAAAGGTCTCAGAGTGTCCCTCTCGACAGAATCGAAAAGCTTACGGCGGGATTCCTTGCGCCGGGTCAGATTGCGTGCATTGAACTTCTCCAGTGACTTGAGGATGGCTCCGTTGAGCGACTCCAGGTCATGGAACACCGACCCTTCGAGATCGACATACACAGACCTGTACATCAGCTTGACAGCATTTTCCACAAGAGCCTTGTCCCTGGGGTGCCGTACCCGGGCCGGAACTACGGCGCACCCGTAATGCTCGGCAAAGGCTTCGAAGTCAGGATTGATCACAGGCTCGTTACGGTCGCTGCGCGTGACCGCCGACTTCAGGTTGTCCGGCACAATAGCGCACGGGGAGCCCCCGTAGAAACGGATGGCATTCTCGCACGCCTTGATCAGATCCTCCTTTTTCTGTGACCACACTGCCTCGCAGTATGTGTAGTGGCTGCACGGAAGTATCGCCACGAACACCTCGACCTTTCGTACTTCGGCGGTTATCTCGTCGACTATCTCCAGTCTGTCTCCGGCGAAATCTATGTACATCCGGTCCCCGGCACGGTGCTCGACATGGCCGATGGCATTCGTCTGTAACATAAACTGCCTGAGCTTCATCCCGAAAGACGCATGAAGGTATCCGTCGGGATAGTCCGTGTGATACTCTTCGTACAGCTTCTTGACTGTCATGCCCTTCCGGGAAAGCCTTGCCGCATATTCCGGCAACAGGGCTTCGAGCCGGATCTGACGTTCCGATGGTTTGTGTTCACGTGCTCCGGGTATGGAGAACAGTTCCTGTAGCCGCGCATCGCTCAGCGACGGCAATTTCTCAGCGGGTATGCCACTGTCCTGATACATCCTCACATATCGACGCACCGTGTTCCTCGAGATGTCAAAAGCGCTGCTGATGCTTTTTATTCCCATTCCCGATGCGTGACACAAGAGAATGTTTTTTAATTTTGTATTCATGTTTCTTTGGTTTTATCCCCCGTCGGCCAAAACGGAAACCAAAGATAAGTATAAACCCCTGTTGACGGTATGTCTTCAGGGGTCATTTTTATTTTGGGCAAAGGGGTTAGTCCTATTTTGGCTTATGGGGTCAAACCAACCTGGCCGCAGGGGTCATCCGCGCCTGGGTTTTCCACAAACTAAACAAGAAAAGCCATTATGAAATCAAATTCGGACATTAGACCGACGGCGATACAGCCGCTCGGAAACGGTGCATACCATTATAACTACAACATTGTGGAACGTACCGAAGAAGTAGAACCCCAGGCCGCCGGAGAGGACGGCACGGAACCCGGTGCCGAGGACATAGCGGACAACGCGCCGCAGACCCGGACAGCCTACGACTACGACACCGTGGAAGTCTACGGAGTACCCAACTACAAAGACCTTACACGGGCCGTTATCCGTTCCGAAGTGTCGGAAACGGAAGAGTTCGGGCTGATTAACGACTACAACGCCGCAAAAGCCGGGCTTATAGAAGACGAAGCCGAGGCAGAGGAAGCCGAAGCCCGGTACACGACGCACCTTTGCCGCGTCAGCGAAATAAAGGCGATGGTTAAGGCAGACTTAACCGCCGCCGGGTATTAAACAACCAAACACCAATGCAATGGAATATTTACCCGCCATTCTTAGCGCGATAGGCACCATAATAGCCGCCTACTTCGCCTATAACCAATATACGAAGAACAAACTTACCGACTTGAAGGTAGAGCAGATGCAGCGCGATAACGAGGTAAAGCGCAAGCGTCGCTCCGATAATTCCGCATTAGTTCACGGCGAGTTGTGGGAAGTGTTGCACAGCTTGAAAGCCGACCGCGTTTATATAGTTCAGCCGCACCCGTTAGGCAACGAAAGCATGGTAAGCGTCTACTTCGAGAGCAAACGCAAAGGAGTGGAAAGCATGAAGCCGCGAGTTCAGAACTTGAAAATGTGCGACGTAGCCAAGTTTTGCAGCGAGCTTGTGCATCTAACATTTGAAAAGGGACCCAGGTAGAGCAATTGAAAAGGGACCCACCCCATGGGTAAGTTCAACCGGATATCGTTGATTAGAAAGAACGACATCAACGATTCCAC
>JAETNO010000065.1 GCA_021768245.1 Bacteroidaceae bacterium
GGGCTGAAGCCTGGAACCTACATTCTCGAAGTGCGCCCGTAAGAACGGCACACTTGCTGTTCGTGGGCGATAGAAATACTGCTGTGAGCAAGCGGCAGGTAAAAGCATAGCGCGGCTTCAATGTCGCAGCCTGTTGTCCCCCGACTTATCCGGAATGGGAAACCTGACGGGGAGTGTAGCATGTCGGAGTATGCGGGGCGTTCGAGCTTTCCGAACGCCGGCGCAAAGGGACAAAAATCTGTATATAAGGATGAAAACTGCATTGACTGAATGTCAGCCGGAGGTCGGGCCTAATGTAGTTCCCTGCGTATGAAAGCTAAACTCGCAGGTGCCTTGGCAACGATGGTTCTTCAAGACATTGTTGCGGTATGCTCAAGGCAGACCCAGCCACGGGACAGTGGAAAACGGCGAACGGCACATCCGAGAATACAGAAAGCTCATTTCTATCGTGCTAAACGGGGATTGCCTAAAGCGGAACGCCGCCCATCTGCGGCTATGAGCGCCATGAGAAACGCGGCTCTGAATATCCGCCATGGTAACAGAGCTCCCATAGTAGTCAGAGGACGGGAAAGCCGTCCACAAGGCAAAGGGGAGCAGTTTGTCTCTCAGTACAAAAAGGAGAAAGGTGTGTGAGACATCATGAGAAGTCCCATTTCTGTACTGAAAAATCTGGAAGAAAAAGCACAACAAAAGGGATATGTGTTTAAGCGGCTCTACCGCAATCTCTACAATCCCGAGTTCTACCTGCAAGCCTACCAGAACATTGCCAAATCTCAGGGCAGTATGACGGCAGGCACGGATGGAATGACCCTCGATGACATGACGACGGGGCGCATTGAACGCATCATCGCCAGTCTTAAAGACCACTCGTACCAGCCCAACCCGGCAAGGCGTGAAAACATCCCCAAGAAAAACAACCCACGCAAAACACGCCCGCTGGGCATCCCATCCACAGACGACAAGCTGGTGCAGGAAGTTGTCCGTATGCTTCTGGAAGCGATTTATGAACCCACATTCTCAACCCATTCCCATGGCTTCCGCCCCAAACGCTCCTGCCATACCGCGCTGTCCGAAATCAAAACCACCTTTTCGGGCGCCCAGTGGGTAATTGAGGGTGACATCAAGGCTTGCTTCGACAGCTTTGACCACCATGTTCTCATAGACATCCTACGCCGCCGCATCAAGGACGAGCACTTTATTGCTCTTATGTGGAAGATGCTGAAGGCTGGGTACATGGAACAGTGGACTTATCACCACACCTACTCCGGCACCCCACAGGGTTCGGGTGTCAGTCCCATACTCGCCAATATCTACCTAAACGAATTAGACTGCTACCTGGAACAGTACCAGGAGCAATTCACGGCAGGTGCCCGGAAACGAAAGGCGAGTAAGGAATATGAACGGGCGCGGCGGATATACAGGATGCAAAAGACGCTGCTCGACCAATCGCATACAAAGGATATGGTTCGGGCGTTCAAAGAAGCCCAGCAAAACCTGCTCAATACCCTGTACTATCCCCAGACTGACCGGAATTATCAAAGCCTGCACTTCAACCGCTACGCGGACGATTTTGTGGTGAGTGTCATTGGCTCCCGCAAGGACGCAGAGCAGATAAGGGCAGATATTCGGGATTTTCTGGCAAACACCCTAAAGCTGACCTTGTCTGAGGAAAAGACAAAAATCACCCACTCCAGCGAGCTGATTGATTATCTGGGCTACCAGTTTACGATACGCAGATGCAGGGATGCAAAACGGGACGAGAGCGGGGTGCTCCGCAGGATGTGGTATGGGAAGGTGGCGCTGTATGTGCCCCACGACAAATGGGTTCAGAAGCTGAAAGAGTATCAGGCATTCAAAATCGTTGCGGGCAACGATGGCAAAGAGCGGTGGAAACCGCTTCACCGAGGGAAACTTATGCACAAGGACGCAATCGCAATCATCAGTCAATTCAACGCGGAGATACGAGGCTTGTATAACTACTACTCTCTGGCGGAAAATGTATCGGTGCTCAATAACTTCGCGTTCATCATGAAAGGGAGCTTTCTCAAAACGCTGGCTGCCAAGGGCAATACCTCCTGCAATAAAATCCGAAAGAAATATGAGCAAGACGGGGTAATTTCTATTCCCTATGTAACCAAGAGCGGCCCAAAATATTGTGAGTTCTACCATGATGGCTTCACCAAGAAATCGGCCCTGCCATCCTTATCCGCCGACACGCTCCCGCAGTATGTGAAATACGCCAAGCCGAACAGCCTTGCAAGACGGCTGAAAGCTGGCATTTGCGAACTGTGTGGAGCTGAAACCAAGGAAATCCATATGCACCATGTACGGCGGTTGAAGGATTTGACGGGTAAGGACGAATTGGAGCTGAAAATGATGCAAATGCGGCGCAAGTCTATCGCGCTGTGTCCAGAGTGCTCCGCAAAAACCAAACATGCTGAATAATTCCAGATTTATAGACAAATGGAGAGCCGGATACATCGAGAGGTGTACGTCCGGTTCGGGAGGGGGTTCTGCCGAAACCGCTTGCGAAAGCAAGTATGGCGCGGCGGTGCCTACCTTATGAAATCGATCCGGCGGATGGGTACTCCATCATCCAGTCCTCCGAGACGATTACAGAACAGATGAAAATGGAGAGATCCGGATCACTGGTCTGAAGCCGGGTAAGAGCGTGGTTGTCACGGAAACCCGCGCCCCCGCTGGATTTATCTTGGATACCCAGTCCCAGACCGTGCAGGTAAAAGAGGGCAAAACCATTTCTCTGACCTTCAAGAACCAACCGAAGGGCGCTATCATCGTGCAGAAGCGAGACAGTGATACCAATGAGCCCCTCCCCGGCGCAGAGTTCAGAATCACCACCGCCGCTGGCTGTGAGGTAGGGCTGGATGGTGTGATCGGCAGCAGCACGCTCACGCAGAACGGGCTGTTCACTACCGACAGCAACGGTGAGATCCGCATCTCCAATCTGGCCCCCGGCACCTACGTGTTGACTGAAACCAAGGCCCCGGCAGGCTATGTGATG
>JAETNO010000066.1 GCA_021768245.1 Bacteroidaceae bacterium
AATCTCAACGCCAAGACAAAGGCGATAATCCGCAGGGATTTTCTGATTGACAATTTCAAGGGTGCGTATCGTGACAACGCTATCGCCGACCTCCTGCTCTCATTCGCCAAGAAGCACATGCCGGAAGAACTCGCCAACATCGAAGCCGAGTACAACGATGTTTATGAGAAGCGACACCAACGTATCGAGGAACGCAAGGCTCTACTCGCCAAAGATACCGAACCCGAACCAACCGAGCCGGAAGCCGAGGGCGCACCCGAAGAAGAAACCGTGCCGGAGGCAGAACTCACCACGGAAGAAACCGCTCCCGACACCACCGAAGTAGAGACCACACCCGAAGCCGAGGTTGCACCCGAAGCCGAGGACACACCACAAGAACCTATGCCGGAAGCTGAATCTACCACGGAAGAAGCCACTCCCGATATTTCCGAGGCAGAGACCGAGGCTATCCAATACGAACCAACGGAAGAAGAAGCCGAAGCGATACTGACCGAAGAAGAAAGGTACTGCGAAGAAGCTGTTGCATAAAGCGACAAGCCCCTATGTTTGAGCAAGCCACCCCATGCCGAGAGAGGCGCGGGGCGGCTTTTGCTCGTCCCCTCCCAAAAGCCGCCTCTTTGGAAAACAACAAAGCCCCCGACTCACGCCGGGAGCTTATTGTCTTAGTCCACGGAGCTGTTATCACATAAAATGTTTGAGAACCCAATTAATAATACGCCATCGAGTGGTGACTATTTTGAGTGTTTTCTTATGGGATATAGCGTTAATAATCTTATTGGTAACTTTATCTAGCGGCATAACCCAAAACAAACCTTCTCCCTTTGCCATTCTTGTGTTGACAAGTCCTGGGCGTATCTCAGTAACTACAACAGTAGTTCCCTTTGATTTTTGCTGGAGTGATTTTGTATAGTTTATCTGAAATGCTTTTGATGCACTGTAAGACGGAGCCATGGGAGTCGGTTGCAATCCTCCAACGGAGGTTATGGTAACGAGATGTCCTGATTTTTGGTCCTCAAAAATTTTGTAGATTGAGTCAATCGCATTAGTCCATCCATTCACATTCACTGAGAGGGTTGCGAGTTCAGTTGACAATTCCAATTTTGGATTGAGTTCTCCAACTCCGGCACAAATTATTGCCATATCCAGATGTCCAAATTTCGACATTATTTTTTCAGCATAAAATCAAACGAAGACAAGTCTGCAATATCACACTGAAAGGCAACAGTATTGTCCGTATTGTCTTGAATTTGTTTTTGTAGGATTTCATTCCGTCTGCCGGTAATGGCAACAATATTACCCGTTGTGGAGTAATGCTTCCACAACTCATATCCTATGCCTGATGTCGCACCTATGATAAGAATATTCATTTCTATAATGTCAGTTTAGGAATAATCAAATCAATGCACTGCCATGTTTGATTATTTACAACTGACTCCAATATGCAGGGAGTTAAACGTCTATCAATAGTAAAATTAGCAATAAAATTTGAGATACGATCTATTGCAGCTTATAAATAATTCTCGTTACAGTTGAAAAATTATGTTTATAGTTGTCTGTGGAGACTGGTAGATTCGCAAGCCGTGGCGACAGGAGCGTGAGGCAGTGCGCCGGGCGTATTGCCTCTCACAACCTTATCACCACCGCTTGCTCCCAAATGATGTGATAATTTAGGCGATAAGCCGTGTCAGTGGCTCGCGGATCCAAAGGCACGGCACATCGCCTTGTGGTGTTTACCGGTTGCCCGACTGATTCCGTGTTTCACACCGATTCAGCTTCGGGCAGTTCTGATTTTGGATATGATGTCCGGCAGAAGCCGGAGGCGGCTACAACGCCAGAGCAAAGCGAGGGCAAGCCTTCGCTCGACTCTCGCGCTGCCGCCTGTCTTTAGAACAGCTGTCTGCAAACGAAGACTGAGGCCGCTTCAAGGCTGACACTTTGAAACGGCAAAGGTCAACGGTGGCCGGTTCTTTCCCTTGAAGATTTTGAGCCTCGGCAGGGACAGGCGTTTTGGCGTGCGAATTTACTGCGTCCTGGAGGAACGTCAAGTGACGCTGCGCTTGTGGTCGGCGTCCGCACTCGTGAGCCTCCGCAAATTCTTCTCGTGCCTCAAACAATTTGGGTATCCCTCGCTTGCCACTGACTACACACTTGCCTTATCCTCCCTTATGGCCGCAGTTGTGGGACTGCACGAAAAACGGCCAGCCCTGCCGGAGAAGCTCAAAGAGCTTCAAACAAAAGGGAAAAAATTAACTCAAAATCAAAAAACAATGGCAAAATTCAGAGTAAGAACAGAGTACATATTCACTGGCTTCTTCGACATAGAGGCTGAAAACGCGGCACAGGCAAGGGAGTATGTTGAAAAACACTGCGGATTGGTTATAGGCAGTGACATACATTCCACATTACCTGATGATGAAGTAAACTGGGAGTTCCCGGTTCACCCTGACACAAAAATTGGCGAGACCACAAGAATTAAACCGTAGTAAGACACTCAAACATCAGTTTACGCCCACTGATGAAAACGCCCTTTCCTACAATGGTGGCTTCGCAATATGGCGCAAATCCTATTTCGACAACATCAAGGCTATATCTGCAGAGCTTACCCCTGCAAACGTGATGAAATGGAACGGACCAATCGGACAACTGAAAAAAGCCATTATCAATCCGCTTGGCGTTGACGCTCTTTTCGTGACCGAGTTCTACGGCGGTGCTGGCACGGCTGAACGCTCCGCAGACCTAATGGATATTATCGCCCGACTGAAAAAGGGCGATAGACTATACATCGGGGCAATATTAGGGTATCACAACTAAAAACATACAGTCATGGAGTTCTTTATCGAGCCTATCCCCACATGGGCGTTATGCTATCTAATCAACGGAGACCCCACAGGGTTGACTGACGATGAAATTGCGATGATTGACAAATGGTATGCCGACAACAAAGTGCAGACCGTCACTACCGCTTCGGAAGTCGAGGGAGAGTGCCACCCATATTTCTCTCATTTCCCTGCTTTCGGACTACCTGCCGAGGTCACTGACTGCCATGTGATGACCTTGTAGCCATTATCTCACAAAAATCAAACGATTATACAAATCACACGGATATGAAATACGAAGATGTGTCAGCGATACTATATCGCAATCATGGAGCTTTCGACATCACCACTCCCTTTGGCACTCAACGCCGACGCTTGTTCCTCTCTACTGAAAGTAAGGTATGTGAGTTTGCTAAACGCTCTCGCAGGAGAGGCTATCCCATACCCCCAAACGACATCAAATCTTGGCTGTCTAT
>JAETNO010000067.1 GCA_021768245.1 Bacteroidaceae bacterium
TATGTTGAACCTCAATACGAATTAAGGCTTTATTCATTAGAGGAAGCCTTAATCTATGCTTCACCGGCATATTTCGAGCGAGACGAGATTTCTGCCAGAACTTGTCTCTCGATGGTTAAAGATACGTCAGATGTTTTACGTTATCTTGTAGAGATTGGAGCGACTACCCGCGCCGGTCGGCTGGCCGGAGCTTTCCGAAATAATGGTCAGGCTGATTTTGCAGATGAAATACTCAGGACAATGAAAGAATTTGGGTATAAGGTCATGGAGACAGACCCATTTATCTCAGTTCGCACAACTCCATATAGACCTGAAATATCGCCTTATGCAGCGAGAATACGGCAGATGTGGGCAAATATGCGTGAGCAGGTTATTGAAAATTTCCCTTTTAAGCCTGAAAATTCAGTTGATATGCAGAACTATATTCGCAATGTTGACGAAAAGTATCTGGAAGATGCATACCATTCTCTTTCAATAGAAGGGTATCAGGTATCAAAGGAACTTATAGAGAAAGTACGTTCCGGGAACTGGCAACCGGATAAAGAAGATAAGGAGCATAAGCGTGCACTTGTAGCGCGTGGATATTATCAAGCGTTCAATGCTGTAAAGGAATCAATAAAGAAAATTCTTGAAGGCAACCACGCCGGTGATGTTGTCAGCAATGATCATAGCCATTGGTATAGACAGATGTGGATGCCGTTTGTAACCACCGGTATTTTGAAAGCCTCGGACCTTATAGGCTATCGCAGGAGTCAAGTATATATCAGAGGGTCTAAACATATTCCGCTAAACCCTGAGGCTGTCGCTGATACAATGCCGGTACTTTTTAATCTAATGTCTGAAGAACCGGACGCACGTGTTCGTGCAATACTTGGTCATTTCATATTTGTTTTCATACACCCTTATATGGATGGAAACGGGAGAATGGGCCGTTTTATACTTAATGCCATGCTCGCATCCGGTGGCTATCCCTGGACTATCGTCCCTGTGGAATTAAGAGCCGATTATATGAAGGCTCTTGAAAATGCCAGCGTTAACGGAGACATTTCACAATTCTCACAAGTTATCGCAAACCTTGTAAAAGCACAACTTAAATAACAGGTTATCAGAATAACTCACAAAGGCAACCAAAAGTGGTTGCCTTTGTCATTTTAGTTCGCCCGACATGGGCATAATCTAACGGGTGCAAGTCCCTAACGCGGCCTAATAGCGGCAAGCGTACAGCCAAAGACAAGCTGCCAATGGCGACATTGGGTGTGAAGGAAGTCAGCGGCAAAGCACTGGCCTGACGTACAGAAACTTGATATCAAGGCGTTTGCTCGTGGGTAAGACTGCTAAAGAAGTCAAAGCCCGATAGCTATTCGGAACGAGTGGCGTAAATCAAGCAGGTATAAGTGTCAAAGATTATGCTCTTAATCGGGGAGGTCTCACGGACGCAGTTGCGACCCAATTACTCAAAACTGCGGAGTAAAGCTTGCCGTGAGAAGTCAGCAGAGGTCATAGTACCGAACCACGGGTTGGTTTGGGAAGGACTGAACCGTGCAGTCAAGCAGTAACTGATGGTTTGGTTAAAGGTCTTTAGTAGTCAGATGTCCGAAGAGGAGCTAACTGCCGGACGATAGGTCGGAAACCGACAATAGGCAGAAGTGACGATACCTTAATTGCGCCAAAGACAACGCGAGACACCGAGTCGAGAATAAACAAAGTCGGTAAAGCACGGAACCGCCGTATGCGGAACCGCTTGTACGGTGGTGTGAGAGGACAAGTGAACACGAAAGAGGTGAACACCTCAATTAGTGTTCACCTCCTACTCGATTAGTTGTCGAAGCACCCTAATCACGGCACGGATATAGCCCGGATCTTCAGCGTAGCCAATCTTTTTCAGCCACAGCAGATAATTTCCTCCCTTATATTGGTACTGTACTTTTGTGTAGTATGCTTTGACAGATTCAGTCCAGTGGTTAAACTCATAGTATTTGCCTGTGCGTGGATTGGTAAGCCCGAAAAGGTTGTGCTTGTTTCGGCAGACCGGGGATTTGAACCAACCTGTTTCAAGTATTGCCTGTGCCAATACTATCTTTGGATATTTTATGCCGTTCTTTTCAATCTCGGCAATCAGGTTTGGAATGGTCAGATCCGGTAGTCCGGAACTGACGGGTGCTTGCTGGAAATGTGACTTTGATGTGGTGACAATGCTTGCAGATAGCGTTTGTGGCATATTTTTTACGCCAATAACCGTCTCCGGGATTGATGATATTTGAGGCGTTGCGCTATCACTCTTATTGTCAGTGCTATATACTTCTCTCTTGTGCATTTCAACCGTCACAGGAGAATCTTTTGTGACGGTGTAAAACTGGGCTGCGGCATACTGTGAACAGAAAACTGCACAAGCCATCGCAACAAAAATGTTCGGAATTTCAAATTTAGCAATCATGTGGGGATAATTTTGAGGCCGACAAGC
>JAETNO010000068.1 GCA_021768245.1 Bacteroidaceae bacterium
ACCATCGAGAGACAAGTTCTGGCAGAAATCTCGTCTCGCTCGAAATATGCCGGTGAAGCATAGATTAAGGCTTCCTCTAATGAATAAAGCCTTAATTCGTATTGAGGTTCAACATAAGAAACGGCAGGAATTTCACTTTTGATAGACAGGATGGAATGACCATAAGGTAAATTTACTGTATTGTTAGATGCTTGGGGGGCCTTTATAACCAATTGTATTGGAACAGTAGTCTTTCCTGAAAGAATATCAAGGGATTGATCCGGCATCAGAATCCAATCATCATCAAATCTTGAATTGAGATAGGCTTTTATAAAATGCCAATATGATGTGTACCATACAGTCGTATCTCCCTCGCTGCCCGGACGAGAAGGTATGTACCAACCTTTCATAACCTCCTGCAACCATCCATTATCCAATAATCGCTTAAGATGAACGCGAGATAACTGTTCTGTACCTTTTAGTACAAGGTTAGGATTCTGTTGTTGCAGAATATGTAGCTGTTCAAGTGAGTCAGCCATAAGCTGTTCAATAGTCGCCATAACGATATTATTTATATGATTGGGAGATATTCTCGTTTTTATGGAGTAACTGTTACTCGTGATTATTGAGTTAGTGTTGCTCGTTTTTTGCTGAGTTAGAGTTACTCGTTTTTGTTGCAAATGTAATGATTTTATTTGACGTGTACAAAATAATAATCCTCGTTATTCATTGATTGCATGGTATAATATAAATAAAGACAATAGCGTTATGATGGTAATTTTGCATAATTACCGTCAGAACACTTAATAATATTAACAATTACTATAAGTTAATCAATACAATAACCAAATTAACATCAGATGTGCCGGGTATATGGCGTAGAAACTGTATTTGGCCGGTTTGCTTCTTATGAAGCCGCGGGTGCCGTCATATAGGAAAATTATTCCGGAGGCGAGCAACGCACCGGCTATGCCGTAGTGAGCCATCAAAGGAAACGTGAATATAATCTGAAGAATAGCCTGAGAGGGAAAATGTGTCGATGAACGCTCCAACCACGGGCGTATGGTCTGGTGCCGGAGGATGTAGAACACTGCTATCATCAGAACACCGCGCCAGTCATAATCCGTTCCGAGCCACCATGCCAGAACAGCGATACCTGCAATACCGATGAAAGACAGCGGCCCATGTTCACACATACGGTCGAATATGGCGAGTGCCACAACTCCGAGGGAGAGAGTGAACATGACATTATGCGTATCGTCCGCTCCGTTGAGCAGATACCACGGCAATTCACTGACTGCACCGGCAAGCAATAGTATCAGAAAATATCTCATGCGGTCGCGGCTATGCGCGAACCCCTCGGCGACAAGGAAAGCGAACACAGGGAACGCTATCCTGCCGAAGCATCGCAGACAGTCGTACATCGGAGTGCCCGGCTCCATAAGGAAGTAGGCGCAATGGTCGGCCACCATCGAGAGAATGGCGATAATCTTCAACGCACTTCCGGATAAGCGGAGCGAGAGGGGAACGGATATTTTGGCGGTGGTTTCCATGATAAAAAATGTGTTATTCAGTGCCAAGAAGTTCCTTAACCATATCGGCCACCTCCTGGTTAACACGCTTGAAATTGCGGTTGAGCATAATCTCCTTCTCTCGCTCACTGTCGAAAGAATAGATTTTAGGCAACTCCACATAGTTGGATTCCTCCTCCTTGATACGTGCCATATCGAAGTGCGTCTTGCAGAAATACTTGGTTGTCTTGAACTCCTCGGAGTCCTCGATGTCGAAATGCGACAGCATTTTTTCATCGGTGGCCGTGAAGTCACGTGCCGCCTGACCTGCAAGCCAGCCCGTAGCCATGTCAGCGATTTTCGCCGCCGGAACGAGATAGTCCATCTTCTCGGAAATGGAGGTTGAGATTTTCTGGTCGTTTATGGTGATTGATGTCGATGTCTGCTTTGCTTTACCGAAAACATCATTCTGCGCCCATTCAAGAGTCTCCTTGTTTCGTGCCGCACCCATGAATATGTTACCGCAGGTCGTGATAATCTTCTGCATACCTACCTTGCCATAGTCAGCCTCCAACTGCGGAAGCTCCTGAAAACCGAGGGTCACGGCAACCTTGTTGCTTCGCGCCGTGCCGATCAGTCGGTCAATCTTGTGGAAGTACAGCGTGGGAAGCTCGTCAACGATGATACTGACAGGGATGTTGCCTTTGGAATTGACACGTGTTATCAGACGGTTAAGCACAAGAGCGTTCAGAGAGCCGATGACCTGCTCCTTTTCTGGGTCGTTGGCAATCACAAGATAGCTCGGACT
>JAETNO010000070.1 GCA_021768245.1 Bacteroidaceae bacterium
GTCAAGCCGTATCTTTGATTTGGAACATTGGGCTTATCTTGATTTTCAAGTGTCAGCAGACCATGCTCTATTGCGGGTTTGATATAATTTCTAATAAAGGAACTTTTTGAAGATAAGCCTATTACCTCGCACAAAGTATTGGCTGAAAACCAGTCTTCACCGATAGTTTGAATAAGAATCATGATTGATTTATGTATCGGCTCATTATTCAGTAATTTTGAACTGTGTCCTGCTGTATCTTCGCTATGTCTTACTGTGTCCTTTTGTATCCAGCCAAATGTCTTATGTAATCTAAATCAATTGCCATAAATTCAGTGGTATTACAGATGCAACGGTACAAAATTTTATTGAAATTCAGGTTATTTTATATCGTTGCTCTTTTACTCGTTTGTCGAAATATTCATATGGCGCAACGGCATGACGGTTTTCGGGCTATGCCGTCGGCGGCGTTTTGGAGCGAGTCCGGCACTGCCGCAGACCGCATCGCCACGGATTAGAGCGGGCTAAACACCGAGTGACGGATCGCCAGCGCAGGTTGCGCCACGAGTGTCGCTACACCTGCCCCGTCGTCTCCGTCACCCCGTGTTCCTTACGCCCGCTCCAGCATTGTCTTTTTACAGGTTGCGCCACATCCGCTGATTACGGCAACACACGTCACGGGTTACCGTAATCAGAATCATTACACACTCTTTTTCTTACGGACTAACATTCCGTTATGCCGGTTATCCTGTGTCACCATAAAGGCACTCGCGGCTCTATGTTTCTCCCCGGCAATCGCATATATCACAGCACGGAGTATATTCGCTCGGTATGGATAACGTGCCGGGACGGGCTATTCTATTGCCGACAACTGAAAAATCTCCAGACCTCGCTCCCTGCTGTCGCTCAGCTTGTATTTTTCAGCCGCCGGCGAACAGCCCTTTGCTCCCGTCACGCTGTGGTGTTATCGAGCGAACATACTTCATACTGCGAAATAGACGCATTGAGGTTAAAAAAAAATATCGCCTTATGACACAGGATAACCGACATAATAGAAAATCGAGCTTCACACCTTCACCAGCTCATACCGCATTAAGACGGACTGCAAGGGTGATGGCTGTTATCATCGGAGCGGTGGTCGGGCTGGTGCTTATGGTGATACTCAAACCGATATGCAGAGGTGTCGGGTGGGTTATCTCCCTAATCTCCGCAGTGGTGATAATCTTTTGGCTGATAACAAATTTCTAAACATTTACGACTATGGCACAGAACTCAATGAAAGGAACTATGGCGTTCCAAGACACAATCAGAACTTATCTTGACAATATGGCAAAGAGTGACGTATTGTTCGCCGTCAAGTATGCCAATCCCTCAAAGTCAATGGATGACTGCGTTACATATATCCTTAACCAAGTGCAGAAAAGCGGTTGCAACGGGTTCGAGGACGATGAAATCTTCGGAATGGCAGTCCATTTTTGGGAAGAAAACGAGATAGAGGTTGGCAAACCAATCAACTGCCAAGTGGTGGTCAACCACACGGTAGAACTCACTGAGGAGGAAAAGGAGCAGGCACGGCAGGACGCCATCGCAAAACTCCGTGACGAGGAAGCGTCCAAGATGCGCAGACCCTCGCAATCCAAGAAGGCGACAGAGAACAGACCCCAAGTTGAACAACGCAGTCTATTTGACTTCTAATACATTACAGCTATGAAACCCAAGACAATAATACAGAAAGAGGTCGCACGACTTTCAGCAACCCTGCGACCAATATCCCCCAAGCAGACCGAGTGGGCATACACCAACTGCGTTGAACATATCGCATACCGAGCCAAAAGCGGTATGCTTACCTGCCCCGACTGCGGACACTCATGGAAAAGCGGCGACGGCACGCTGTGTGACACCCTTGAAGGTTGCATCTGCCCTCACTGCGGAGCGGAACTGAAAGTGCAGGACTCACGCAGACGCACTCAGAAGGGTGTACGGTATTTCTGCATACTCACCACCTGCCGGGGGTATCAGGTAATCAGGGTGGCGCAGGCTCACTATTCAAGCAAAAAGGGAGAGCCGATGAAATTTTACTGCACCGAGGTGGTACAGCGTTGGATTTCACCCGACGGCAAAGTGACCGACATGGCATTGCTCCGCACATTTCCCTCCTACTACTGCGACCAGTGGTCGTTATACAGCGACATGGAGGTGCGCCCCTATAACAGCCTTTATGATGATGTCTGCAAGTGGAGCGAAGTCTATCCGCTGAT
>JAETNO010000031.1 GCA_021768245.1 Bacteroidaceae bacterium
CTGTTGTCGCGCACGATAAAGAGTATATCGACGGATTCGTCTCCAACAGACCTTAGTAGGAACCATTCTCCGATATTATTACTCTTTTTCCGCATTTTTTAATATAGTTCGTAATTATATCGAACATGAAATTGAACTGGAACTTTATTTCGAAAATCTTCGCCCGAACTGTCGGGGTGGAAAATCTTTCGCGTGATGCAGAAGGGCATGAGGTACTCTCTGCTGATCAGCGTAAGATTCTCGAACAGAAATTTGGCCCGGAAGCCTTGCAGCACTACGACGCATACGCCGCCAGCGATGCAAATGACGACGCACAGCAAGAACAGCTTTTGCTGAACTTCCTCGATGCCATCGGTCGCTCCGGCGGCGACGACAAAGACAAGTTACGGCAGGAACTGGCAAAAGCAGAAGAAAAAATCGCGTCGATGTCTGCCCAGATGACGATCTTACAGCAGGAGAAGGAGAAACTCGCCAAAGCCCGCGAAGATAAGCCTGCCGCAACAGAAGTATTCGGGAGAAGCGAAGGCCGTACCTTCACGATCGACGCGAAGGCATCCCACAACCACCTCGCGCTCGAAGCTCTGGCCACGGGCCAGCTTCCGACTTTCTCCGCAGCTACGATCGATGTGGATGATCTGAAAAAGGAGCTGGGCACCTATTCGTCGCAAGGGAACAGTCTGGAACTCATGCAGGACATCTACCGGGGGTTCACCTCGGCGAAGTTCATGACGCCGAAGCGTGCGATCGAAACCTACAAAGCCGTCCGCTCAGACTATACGTCCGTCGTACAGGAGTTCTCGGCCAAGTGGACTCCGTCTGGCGATGCACGGTTCACCGCCATCAAAATCCAGAACTACCGGCACAAGATCAACTTTGCGATCGTCCCGGCCGACGTCGCCAACTCGTGGCTGTTGTCGCTCTACAACGAGCGTCTGTCCCCCGATCAGATGCCGATCACACGCTACATCGTGCAGAAGATTCTGCTGCCGTCGATCCTTCAGGACATCGAGATGAAGATGATCGGCAAAGGCAAGTACAAGGCCAAGGAGAACCCGACCGATGCCGGCAAGCCGGAAGAGTCGATGAACGGCATCGAAACGCTGCTCGTCGAAGCGGCCAAGTCGGGCGATAAGGGTATCAATTTCTACCCGAACGCAAAGGATCTGCGCACAGCAACAGATGCCGAAGTCGTCGAGTACATCAATGACTTCGCCCACAAGATTCTGGCGAAGTATCAGTCCCTGAAGATGAACATCTTCCTGTCTGCCGATCTCTACGTGAAATACAAACGAGGTTACAAAGACAAGTGGGGAGCCGGCAGCGGCACAGAGAATCCCGATTTTGGCAAAGACCGTGTCGATTTCACGAACTTCTCGCTTCAGGTACTCGACTGCCTGTACGGCTCGCCGATCATCTTCTGCACGCCGAAGTCGAACTTCATCATGCTGCAGAACCTGAACCAGCCGCAGGTGATCACCGACATCCAGAAGGTCGATTACGAAGTCCGCTACTACGGCGAATTTTGGCTCGGTGTCGGCTTCGCGTTCGGCGAAATGCTCTTCGCTTCCGTTCCGGCCGACTACGACCCGCAGGCTGCAATCTCGGATGACGGCTCGACCGACTTCTGGAAAAAGACCAACGCTGCCGCTGAAGTGGAAGACACCCACGAGGGCGCATAGTATCAAACCTTAACACCGATTATCATGTATAACCCTGTATCAATTCTGAAAACGGACGAGGGCGCAGGCTGCCCTCGTCCCAAAAACCCGACAATAATCCTCGTTCCTGTCGAATTCGTCGCTGCGGAACCGACGCGGGAAATCGGAGACATCGTCATGAAAAGCGATCTGGAACTGATCGCAGAAAAGAAAGCAATCGGCATCTACGCTACGCCGAGTACGATCGAATGTACCGAAGAGTCTGAAGGAGATCCCGACGCCCGCGGCGTCAAAGTCGGCATCGCCTTCGAGCATCCGGGCGATTCGGCCGAGATTGCCGGTTTCACTGAGTACGCACGCAACCGTGGGTTCATCGCATTGAACCGTGATTGCGCCAACGGCAATACGGCGGAATATCGCGGTTCGAAGTGCAACCCGCTCTTCCTGACGACGGAGTACACCAACAACAAGGATGCCCGCAAGCGGAAGCTCACGTTCAAGCAGGAGCAGCGAGACCTGATCGGGGCAAGCATCTACAAAGGCAAGATGCCGGAACTCGCCAACGAGGCTGCATCGGCACCGACAGAGGAAGAGGGGGCATAGTATGGGAAAGAATAACACCGCAAGACAGACCGGGGCCAAAGGCGCTCCGGCTGTTTCGGCCACACCTCCGGCCGAAGTTGAAAAACGAGCCGCAGATGCGGGAGTCGTAAGCCCCGATGGGAACACTCCAGAAGAAACCCCCATTCCGGAACCGGCACCTCTTTCGCCCCTTCCGGAAAAGGATGCCGCCCCCGCACCGGCCTCTTCGGATGCTGAAGGAGTACCGGCTGACGATTCCGTTATCGTTATCGCGGCCTACCCCGGCACGAAAGACCTGTTGCAGGCTCTGTGGCAGAAGGCGGCTCCCGGACACTGTACGCTTGTATTCGTCGATGATGCCCCCTTCGCAAAGCAATTCCCCGCTCTGATTGCGGATGCCTCTATCCCCGACGAATTCGTGTTTGTCCCGGCCAACTGCGCTCCGGTCGCTCCGGTGGATTTTGCAGATCTGGCACAACTCAAGGTATACGTTCGCAAAGACGGTTCCCGACACTACTCAGAACGTCTGCCGATGCTCCTGAACAAAGTGGCTCTGGTCGAACTTTGCGGAACGATGCAAGAGGATGCCGACAACGAAACCCTCGTCGCGGATTATGCAAAAGAGTATCGCCGCGGTGTCCGTGCTACGGAAGTTTCGCACGATTTCGGCAACTTCGTTACACTCGTCCTGCGGAGCAATCCCTGCGAGAACGTCGTGATCGCCGGACTCTGTCAGCGTAAGTTCATTGCAGCATCTGCCGAAGGCTGGAATGCGGTATCCCCCTTGCTCACCAAAATCCGGTCGTAATGCGAGATGCCGTTCAAAAGTGGTTAGAGTCCGGAGCCGAAGTCCAAGCAGGGCTTCGGCTCCTCTCTCTTTACGCCAAGAACGAGCATCTCGCCCAGCTCGTAACAGCGCGTCCCGATCGGTACAAATCGTTGCTTATCGACACGCTGTGCAAGGCAGCGGGGACTTCTCCACTCACGACGCCCCCGCCCAGCTCCCGCCCGGCCTTCCGGGAGCAATGGACGTTTCTCTCTGAACCGGATTGTCCGCCCGAATTGAAAATTCTGGCAGCCGACAAAATTACAGCCTATCGAGATTACGTAGATGCGCACCGGCGGCTATTCGATTGTACCACACTGGACGAATGTTTTGCGACGGCCGAAAATCTTATAAAATCTTTTTCCGAAAATCGAAAAATTCTCTACGAATTCACATACTACGCCGAGCATCATGCGCTGCTCGGCCGGCACTCGATCTTCAGGGAGATGCAGGAACTGGCGACCCTGCGTAAAATGGGGCCTGTTGCCCTTGTCGCCAGACAGAAGAATCTCAAAGGAAGCATCTGGCGGATCAAACACGAGATAACCCGCGGCAGCAAGCCCCATCTGGATATCGAACGAAGAAACCGTCTGAAGGCGAAAGAACGCGAGCTTGCAGCCGTCAATAAAATGATCGAAGAATATGAACGAACTATCCGACCATAAGAGCATCGGTGAAAACCTCGCGCCTGAAGAGGAGCAGAGGTTGGTCGATCTCGGTGCGCTCGGCTGGCCGCCGGAAGATATCGCCCGCAGCATCAGCGCGAACGTCGAGCAGTTTACGCAGGAGTACAACGACCCGAACAGCCGCGTTGCCGTGCTGATAGCCCGTGGTCTCTTGCAGAAACGCGCACTACTCGAAATAAGGCTCATGGATGAGGCTCTCGGCGGAAACATTCCGGCGACGACACAACTCTACAAAGTACAACGAGACCGTTCGTTTGAAATGACGAAGCTGGATGTGTTCGGAGGATTCACCGACGAGCAATCCTACCAGCGCATCATGGACTACATCGACAAAGGTTGCGAAGACGATCTCTCGGCAAAGGAACAGTTATATATCGACTTGTTGAATCTCGTATTCTCCCTCTCCAAACAACATGACCGCCGAAATGTCATCAAGTTCCTGACAAAGCCGCCCTTCAAACTCTCCTATGCACGTGCCGTCGATATTTATGACGAAGCCGTGAATCTCTTCTACTCGAACCGGCGCGTAACGAAAGAGGCGCTTCGGCAAAAATACGCCGACGACCTCGAAGCATGGTCGAGCATCGTCGCCCAAAGAGCGACCTGTGCCGCCGACTATGCCGTGGCGGCAGACATGCGGGCAAAGGCCGCAAAAATCCTCCGTCTCGATCAACCCGACCCGGAACAACTCCCATCCTCACAATATATCAAACCGATTCGTCTTCTATCCCTCGACTCTTCGGATGTCAGCCTCCCGCCGGCAAACAGAGACGCGCTATCGCGCCAGATCGATTCCGTACTGGCACCGGATGCCGTAAAAAAACGTCTGCGCATGGAAGCGGGGATCGAAGATGTGGATTTTATCGAAATTATCAATGTCGCACAGGAAGAGAATTAACGCCGGGGACAGCCCCTGCATCGACGTACAATATCAGAACCTGTACGCCCAAGTAGCATCGTTGCTGATGCCGCGAAAGCTCCGCGCTGTCTTGGGCCGCGGCTCGGCCAAGACGACGGACTTTCAAGCCGAACGACTCGCGGAGATTATCTTCGACATGCCGGGTGCCCCTTTGGTATGGGTGGCCGATACCTTCTCGAACCTCACCTCTAATATCCTGCCCGGTGTGCTTGAGGGCCTCGAACGCAAAGGACTGCATGAAGGCGTCCACTACGTAATCGAAAAGGAACCGCCGACATACACGGAAAAAGAGAAAGAACACCTGCCCACATGGCTCAAACCGCATTTCTGGAAGCCATTCAACCGTCTCGTATCCTACAAGCGTACAATCATTTTTCATACCGGTACAAATATCCGATTCGGCTCCCTCGATCGACCTTCGACACTGGCCGGCAGTTCGTATGTCTATGTGTTTGGAGACGAGGTAAAGTATTTCAAGGAAGAGAAGATCGCCAACCTGATGAAAGCCGTCCGCGGGTACAGCGTGCAATATGGAAACTCTCCGTTTTACCGTGGCTACTCCTTCACCACGGATATGCCTGATGTATCCCACATCGGGGAATATGACTGGATACTGAAAGGAGCCTCGGCAATGAATACCGAGCGGCTGACACTGGTCATGCAGGCTGGGTTGGTATACAATCAAGCCCTTCATGAATATGTCGCCGCAAAATTGGAATGGCAACGAACCCGGACACCGGAAGCCGAACGTGAGTACAAAAACAAACTACGCACGGCACGTCTTTGGCGGAGCCGCTGGGTAGAGCTGCGCCGACTACCGGAAACCGCAACCTTCTTTATGCTTGCATCGAGCTATATCAATGTCGACATTCTGACTGCCGAATGGTTCGACGACGCCTTTGCAGAGCAGTTCAGCGACTACAAGGCCGCGATCCTATCAATGAAACCGACACTGGAGGGCGGAGAGCGTTTTTATGCCAACCTCGGAGAACGGCACTTTTACTACGATGGCATCGATGAAGAAGCCTACGAACGATTCGGACTTCTGGAGCAAGAGGACAGTCGTGTCTTGCGGTATTGCAATCCACAGCGGGTGCTATCGCTCGGCGTGGACTTCGGTAATATGTGTTCGATGTGCGTTGCTCAAGAAGAACCGCAGATACTGCGCGTATTGAAGTTCATTTATACCCTTTCCCCAGAGTCGATTAGACAGTTGGCAGACAAATTCGTCACCTATTTCGCGCACCACCGGAACAAATACGTGATGCTGTATTACGACCGCGCCGGCAACAACTACCGGAAAATGGGTGCCGACACCGCGTCGCAGCTCAAACACGCGATCGAATTCGACAGCAACGAGCATCCTACGGGTTGGAGTGTACAGTTGATGTCCATAGGCCAAGGGAATATCGGGCAGGGCGACGAGTACATCTTCATGCAGGAATTGCTGGCCGGACACAATAAATATCTGCCGCAGGTGCTCATCGATGCTTACCAGTGCAAACCGCTCAAGGCTTCGCTCGAAAATGCTCGGACACGGGTCTCGAAAGGTAAAATCTGTAAAGATAAACGGTCGGAGCATCTCCCGGTCGCCGAACTGCCGATGCGGTCTACCAACCCGTCTGACTCTTTCAAGTACCTGATGATGACGCCGCCGTTGATCCAAATCGTCAAAGGATCACCGAGGAGCGATATTATCTACGAACCGACTTTCGGATAAAAAAAGCGGAGACGTCTCCGCCTCCGCCGGAATAGAGAAATTCTCATTTCTCAATCCTATGCAATGGCAAAGGTAGCCATTATATTCAAACCTGCAAACTGTTTCGGGGGTACAAATAAAGCCCCCGGCCGCAAGTAGTCATCTCACCTACATACTTACGCAAGCATGCGCCACAAACGCACGACCGAGGGCTGGATAGTCTTCTGTCGCGTTTATGACGCATTTGCTTTCAGTATGCAGGTGAGACGACAAAGGTAATAAAAAACAGAGTGCAATGAAACTTTATGAGGTTATATCGTTCAACCGCGAACTCCTGCGACGCCTATCGTCCGTCGGTATCCGACTGGACGATTGCAAATACATTGATCTTTATGAAGACTATCGTAAGCTCCGCGAGGGGGGGGGTAAAATGACCTACATAGCGGCCGTTCTGGCTGAAAAATACGGAGTGTGCGAACGGCAAGTATACCTGATCATCGCCCGGTTTGAAAAGGACTGTACGGATATTTCAGTGTGATCCCAGCATTTTCGGCTGCGGGATGAATTCTGCATGCGATCTTCGCGGCTTGAAAATTCACTCAGCTATGAAAAACTACACATCGGCCCCTCTGCCGTTCATGGGCCAAAAGAAACACTTTATCCGCGAATTCCGCAAGGCACTCCGGGAGTTCGATCACGCTACGGTATTCGTGGATCTCTTCGGCGGCAGCGGCCTACTCTCGCATGTCACCAAACGGGAGCGACCTGATGCCCGCGTTATCTACAACGACTTCGACGACTACCATGTACGTCTGGAGAACATTGACCAGACAAATGCACTCCTTGCAGATATTCGCACAATTGTCGGCGAGTATCCGAAAAAAAAGATGTTGCCGGAGAATCTACGAAAGAATATTTTGGAGGTTATACAATCTGCCGAACAGGACGGATTTGTCGATTACATCACGCTTTCGTCAGGTCTATTGTTTTCATCCAAATACGCTACGGATTATGCAAGCCTGCAAACAGAAGGAATGTACAACAATCTTCGTCGTGCTCCTTATAGTTGTGAGGGGTATCTCGACGGGATCGAGGTTGTACACGCCGACTATCGGGAATTGTTCAATCAATACAAGGATATCCCCGGTGTCGTATTCCTTGTCGATCCGCCCTACCTATCGACCGAGGTAGGGGTATATAAATGTCGGTGGCGGCTGTCCGACTATCTCGACGTGCTGACCCTGCTTTCGAGTACATCCTACTTCTATTTCACCTCCAACAAATCCTCGATCATTGAACTATGCGAGTGGATCTCCGAGGCAAAGGTCAATGCGAATCCATTCCGTAACGCAGTGCGGAAAGAAATGGGAGCGCAGTTGAACTACAATTCCAGATACACGGACATTATGCTTTACCGACGCTGACAGTCCTACAACACACATCGGGCCGGCCCTACGAAAGAGGGTCGGCCTTTCTCTTATCGGCCGCACATGGTTTGCGATCGGCTGCGCCCCAGCCACACCTCCCGGCCCAGCCGCAAGCAACCATCCCCCGCCCCGAACCCCACCCCAGCAGGTCTTTTGTCATATATCACCTTTTCGAGGGTCGTGCGATCGCAACTCGCCGAGAGGGCGGGACGGCCTTAAATTTCTCTCAACAAAAATCGTTTTTCATCCAACCGGACAAACTGTGCTCTATATCAACCGAATATCATAAAAACACCCCGAAAAGAGAGGCAAAAATCGGGCATTTTCAATCTACAATCAGCCGTTTCGACTTTCATTCCGAACTTTCTGCAATCAATATCATTCCAGCCCGGCACTCCGGGCCTTTGTCCTTTGCTTCGCAGGTCTACAATCTATTTTTGTGCTATGGATTTATGGGATGCAATAAAAGAGATGCGCCGCTTATCCGCCGAGGGGATTCCGTTCGGCTTTACGTTCATGTCCTACGACGCTACGGCTCGCGCAAGCAAAGGAGTGATCGAAGTTCGGCATGCCCGTCTGCTGAAACGTGAAAAACAGGAGAACCATCGAGATGCCGAATTCGTCGAGGCATATCTTGACCTCGACACCTGCCAAGCTCGGCGCTTTTATCAGCCATTGCTGATGAGTTTTAACGGTCAAAAAGTAATTTTGCAATGAATAAAACAGGAAAAGCCACCCAGATTTCGGATTTTTCATATGCCCTGCCGGTCGATGACTGTGTCTATACGATCTCAACGGCTCAAGCGAACAACCTCGACACTCTGCTATGGCAAGCAGAACGGGAGAATTGGGAATATATGCCGCAGTATGTCGGTGGACAAAAGATCGTACCCTACGGAAACAACAACCGCCTGCCAGTGCAAATCCGTGACCTTATGGACGAAAACAATCTCGCCCCCGGTATTCTTGCACGTCAGAAGGGATTGCTGTACGGCGAAGGCCCCTTTCTGCGCAGCCTGCGTTTCGAGAATGGCGAGATAACGAAGGAGTTCAAGGATGATAGGGAGATAATGGCATGGTTGAAAGATTGGGACTACCTGAAGTACATCGACGCGGCGATGACCGACTACTTGTATCTCAAAGGATTTTTTGACATCAAGCTGCTCGAACGCCGCGGACGGATCTCCGGCCAAAGGCCGCGAATCGCAGCTCTGGAGTTTGTGTCTGCGAAAAATGCCCGCCTCGAATGGGCCGACACCCGTCGTCTTGAGGACGTAAGGCACATTTTCGTCGGGAACTTCGAGAACGATTGCATCGACACCGGCATCCAAACCTACCCGGTATTCGACAGCAGCAACCCGGCCAGATACCCCGCTTCGGCAGCTTACAACTCGTCTTACTCGTTCGCACGGGATTTCTATTCGATTCCGGAATATTGGGGAACTCTGCGCTGGATCATGCGAGGCTCCGAAGTTCCGGCCATATTCAAATACGTTACCGACAACGGGTTCAACGCTGCGTATCATGTTCATTCTCCAGACGGATATTGGGAGAAGAAGCGCACGTACATCCGCAAGAACAATCCGGCATGGAGTGATAAACAGGTAGAAGAGGAGATCGGCAAACTCACGGCAACCATGCTTACCAAGCTAACCGAAGTGTTATCTGGGGCCAAGAATGCCGGAAAATTCTTCCACACAGTGGATGTTTTCGACCCGCTCTCGCAACAAACCAACATCTGGAAGGTAGAGGCGATAGACCAGAAAATTAAAGACTTCATCGAATCGCAACTCAAAGTCATGGAGGCGGCCAGCTCGGCAATCACATCCGGCCTCGGTCTGCATGCATCTCTGTCGAACATCATGGTTGCCGGGAAGCTCGCATCCGGTTCCGAAATGCTTTACGCCTACAAACTCTTCATGATGTCGAACACCGCCAAACCCACATACGACATTTTGGAACCCATCAACCAAGCCATCCGCTTTAATTTCCCCGACACTGATTTACAACTCGACTTCTATCACAGCAAACCTTTGACCGAAAGCGAGACATCCCCCAATGACCGCATAAAAAACTGACGCCATGATTTTCAATAAAACGAAAAAAGGCTCCGCAGAGCTATACAATCTCACCGGCACATGGTACAAGGCGAATGACTTCACCGGGATCAGCGAGGATATCGTGCTGGCCCAAAACGAAGTTATCAAACTGATCGGGAAAGCTACATTCGACCGGGCACACTCCCGGTATATGACGGACGAATATGATCCGGAAGTGTCATCCGATGATCCGGAAGACATGCTCGTACGGCGGGTTCAGTTGCCGGTGGCGTATAAAGCCATGCATCACTTCTACCAGCGAAACCTCGTGAGCCATGAGGACAGCGGCAGAAAGGTAAAAATCAGCGAAAACGAAAAACTGCCGTGGGCATGGCAGATCGAGAAGGACGATGCGGTTCTGCGCGATACATTCTTCCGAACGCTCGACGAATTGTATCTCTTCCTTGAGCAAACGGACATCAAAGAGTGGAAGGACTCGCCGCTGCGCACCCAGCAACAACAGTCGATTCTCCGTACCCTCGACCAATTCGAAAGCATCTACCCGCTCGATGGCTCGTTCTACACCTTCTATACGCTTATACCCTTCATCCTCGAAGTGCAGCAGCGCTTTGTGAGGCCGATTGCCGGAGATCGTTATATGTCGCTCCTATCAGACATAGATTCAGACATGGCTCTTGCAGCGCGGCGTTTTGTAGCTTTGAAGGCGATGGTGATAGCCGTCCAGAGACTTTCGGTGTCCGTATTCCCGATTGGGATCTCGCAGCGGTTTACAGATTCATTTCAGGGTAAAGGAGCCGGAAAGACCCCCTCCACTGATGCGTTGAAATTCTACCTTTCAGCCCTCGATCATCAGGCGGCAACCGCCCTCGAAGAGTTTCACGAGGCTTTATCGGCTACTGCGGAAAAATACTCTCTTCTACCGGACAACGATCCCCGAAACAAATTCTTTTCTGTTCAATAATGAATACGATCGAAATACCCGCTATCGGCGTATGCAGGGAAATCCCCTCGAAATGGAGCGAGATGATACCGGAACAAGCCCGCGTTACGATGCGCCTGCTTTGGGATATGGAATCCGGCCTCATATCTCCGCTTGAGTTTCATGTGCGCGTCCTCTATCTTCTCCTCGGTATCAAACGGACATGGCGTTCGGTAATGTGGGAAAAACTCAATCGAGCCGCTGCCGAACAGAAGAATGCCAACATTTTTCTGCTTTGCGAAAACCTCCTCGGCTGGCTGTTTACCGACACCGAGGACGGTCTGCTCCCGACATTCGACACCATACAGAATCCGCTGCCCGAAATCCATATCGGCAGCCATCGTTTGCGTGGGCCGGCCGACGCTCTGCAAGACCTGATTCTCGTGGAATTTCGGAATGCCCTGATCGCCCGCGACGAATTCTTGAACACCCGGCAACCCGCGGCCCTCGACCGGATGATCGCTTTCCTGTATCGACAGCCTTCGAAGCAAGCCAACCGGGCCGGCCGGTGTATCGTCCCCATCCGTCACGAGACCTTTGAGCGGGACGTATGCCATGCCCGCCGGATAGCTCCGTGGCAGAAACAGACGATTCTCATGTGGTTCTCCGCCTGCGTCAAATTTCTCCAGACCGGGACGATAGTTGTGGCTGGGGAACAGATCGACATGCGCACGATCTTCAGCAGCGAGGAAACTGCCCACGATACCGGCCCGAAGTTCACATTGACAGATGTAGCCTACGAACTGGCACGGGATCGGGCACTCGGCACGCTGAACGACATCGACGAAGAGGGCCTATATACTATATTCCAGATTCTACACCACAACGTAAAGCAAGCAAAACGCAATGCAAAAACTCATTAACCTACTACGATATCTGGTCAATATGCGTGTAACGGAGAACGAGGTAATCCCCGTTGTCGATGACACGCACGGAACCGAGCGGCTCAAGAGCGCCGACGGCCGTCAGGTCGTGATTGCCTATCCATCACTACGGCAAACAGGAGAAACATCGAACTCCTATCAGGATCAACTCCCGGCCGCCATCTTCGTCCTCGAAAAGGCAATGGCCGGACAGCGTACCGATAAAGATGAACTCGAACAATATCTGTCGATGCTCGCTACGGTCGATATGATTTTGAAAACGTTACGGGCGGACACTCTGGGATATAACGCCTGTCCCCGTTTGGCCGGCATGACAATCAAGGTTGCAAATACGGTTCCGGTATACAAAGTATTCGGGAGCTGGGTCGGCTGGATGATTGAGATTGAATTCTGAACTCCGGCAAAATAATTGTAGGAATAAAAATATTCCTTTTTATTTGCAAGGGAATAATTTTATTCCTATATTTGTACCAGAAACCAAACAACTGCACAATGCCCATACTTTTTTACTATTTAGGACTGAAGTTCTTTTTTTACTCGAACGATCACGAACCAGTTCACGTACATGTCAGCAACGGAGAATGTGACGCAAAATTCATGATCGAACCGGAGATAAAACTGATAGAAAATTTCGGTCTGAAGCCACGGGAGTTAAAACACGCCCTCATGGGGATAGAAGAGAACAAAGAGGTGATTATTGAACGGTGGAAGGAGTTTTTCGATAAATAATACGAATATGAAAGCGCAAAAGATATGGTTCGAAAACGGTCGTATTTTCCTGACGACCGACGACGGCCGGACGGGCAGTCTGCTTCTCCGCGCTTTTCCCCGTCTGGCACGGGCAAGCGATGAGCAGCGCATGAAATACGAATTATCCCGGTCGGGTATTCATTGGCCCGAACTGGACGAAGATTTAAGTTTCGAGGGCTTTTTTGACCAGCCGGCGGAAACGTCGGACAACCGGGTCGCAATGGCTTTCGCCCAGTTCCCGGAAATCAATGTCCGCCAGATGGCTCGGCGCATGGGTATCAATGAAACCCTGCTTGCAAAGTATATATGCGGGTACTCCAAGCCCTCGGAAAAACGTGCGAAGGAGATCGAGGCCGCGCTGCACGACCTCGGACATAAATTAACACAAATCTCGATCTGATATGTTCGGAGCAATAGGCATAGGTTTACTTTTCGCGTGGCTACTGGCCAGCTATCTTTCATCTTCGCCAAAGGTGAAAAAGTAACTATTTTGCTCACATATCCCTGTCCTTTGTAGCCGCCTTCGGGCGGCTACTTTTGTTGCAAACTGCAACAAATGACTGTCAAAGGAGAGTACATACGGCGCACTTTGCTCGACGAGTCGAACCGCTGGCTGAAGAACCAGAATACAGTGCTGGCAACGAAGCTCCACTCCCGCACCGGCCGACTGGTCAATGAGCGTTCGATGTCTGTTTCCGAACAGGGAGAGATGTCGGCGACAATGACCTATCAGCACACGATCGAAGAACGGTTCCTCGACATGCGGGTTCTGCGCTATGGTTCCAAGCTCGTCCGGCGTGCCCGCAAGATTCACACCCGTTTTGCTTACGGACACTACGAGTCGATTGCTTCCCGGTTGATGTACGGTCTGACCGACGATGTTGTTGCAGAAATCAAGCAACAACTGACAGATTAGAAATATGGCAAAAGCACTTCGGGATGAAGATTTAAGGCTCAATATCATCATCAACGGCGACGCCGGGCGCAAAAGTATCGAAGACCTCAAACGATCCACCCACGATGGGAAGATCGCTCTTGATGCACTTATCGCTTCCCAGAAACAACTCGAAGCACAAGGGAAGAAGAACACCCCGGAATATCGTGCGCTTACGGCTGAGATCGACAAACAAAGCAAAGCACTGGATGATCAAAAGACCCGTTTACAGAACCTGATCCGACAGCAGTCGCTCGAAAAGATGACGTTGCGGGAATTGCAGCAGCATCATAGAACTACTATGAACGCTTTCCGCAATGCCGTCCCCCATACAGAACAATGGGAGAAGCTCCGCATGGAGTTGCGTCAGGTCGATGTCCGCATCAAGGCTCTCAAAGGATCAGCACGCGACACGGGGAACGTCGTGCAACGGATGGCCGGCGGGTTCAGCAAGTTCTTCGGCGCGATCACGGCCGGATTCGCCTCAATGTCGTTTGCAGTCATGGGCACCAAGAAAGCCCGTGCCGCCTTTCTGGAGTATGACGAAGCTCTAACCGATGCCCAGAAGACCACTTCAACAACAAAAACGGAGATCCGCGAAGTATCGGAAGAACTGAAGAAGATAGACACCCGCACCACCCACAACTCACTGCTTGACATTGTGCGAGTCGCGGGTAAACTCGGTATCGAAGGTAAACAAAACCTGCTCGAATTTGCCCGCGCCGGCGACAAAATCGGGGTTTCGCTGGCCCGCGACCTCGGCGGAAATGTCGAAGCGGCCATCCAACAGATCGGAAAACTCGTCGATATTTTCCATCTCCGAGAACAATACGGCATCGAGCAGAGTATGCTCAAGGTAGGCTCGGCAATCAACGAAATCGGCATGGCCTCCACGGCGGCCGAGGGTTTTGTCGTTGACTTCGCAAAAAGGGCGGCCGGTACGGCGCCGAACGTAAATATCTCGATTCAGTCCGTCCTCGGCCTCGCCGGCACCCTTGACAAATTGGGGCAGCAGGCCGAAACGGCAGGCACCTCCTACGGGCAGGTGATTACCGCCATGTACAAGCGGACAGAGGTCTTTGCCAAAATTGCCAAGATGAGCCTCGGCGAATTTCAGAAGCTCATGGGCGAAGATATGAACGAGGCATTTATCCGCGTTTTGGAGGGTATGGGCAAGTCTGGACAAGGCATGCAGTCGATCGTAAACGCCCTGAACTCGATGAAACTCGACGGGCAACGTAGCGTGCAGGTCTTGGGCGTTCTGGCGGCCAATACCGACGAGCTGCGCCGGCAGCAGGAAATCGCCAATCGTGCATTCGAAACTGGCACGTCTGTCATCGAAGAGTTCAACACCAAAAACGAAAGTGCCACGGCCCAATACGAAAAGCAAAAGAAAGCGCTCCATGAACAGGCCGTAATCCTCGGCGAAACACTGAATCCGGCATTCACCTCGACAACCTCGATCACCGTAACCTTTCTGAAGGCGCTGACGGGTCTTGTGAAATTCTTATACCAGACAAAAGGAGCGATTATCCCAATCGTTGCGGCCGTCGCAGCCTACAAAACCATAATGTTTGCTGCACACAAGGCGATGGTGATTTACCGAGCAGCTCATATTGCGTATATCGCCATTACGAAGCAGGCAACGCTGGTAACACAGGTATTCAACAGCGTCGTCAAGGCCGGGCCGTGGGGTTGGATTGCGACAGCAATTTCAGTCGCCATCGGTGCGGTAACTCTGTTCAGCGATAAGATTTTCAAAACCCACGAGCAGGTCAGGAATATAGCCGCCGAAGCCGCGGTCGAAATCGACAACGAGAAACGGAAGCTCAACGAATTGCAAGACGCAGCGACCCGCGCAGCCTCCGGGAGCCGCGAACGGGCCGAAGCGATCATGATCATCAACGAGAGGTACGGCAAGTACCTTCCGAAGCTGCTCACCGAGAAAAGTACCAACGAGGATATCGCCATTGCGCTTCAGTCGGTAAACACCGAATTGGAAAAGAACATCAAGCTCAAATTCCGGCAGCAGGAAGCGGAACGCATCGCCGGAGATGAGATGACAGCCACGAAAAAGGCGATCGCCGAAATCACGACCAAGTATAAAGAATGGGGCGACGAATCGTCGCTCACCGCCGATAAGCAGAGATTGATCGCCGCCGCAGTTGTCGATTTCACGGGTAAGATAAAAGCGGCCGGAGACGATTCTGCAAAACAACGTCAGGCAGTTTACGACCTTAACAAGGAACTGCAGAATCTGGGAATGAACTTCAGCGGTTCGAGGTGGAATCCTCACGGCCGGTATACTGCAATACGAAAAATCACCACAGAATTAAGCAACACTGTGAACGAAGGCCAGCAGGCTCTCTCGATGCTGGACACCATTTACGGCAAGGTCGAAGCACCTCTCGATCTGAACACCACCACGACCACAAATACAACGCCCACCGACCCGGACGATACAGGCAAATGGTCGCTCGAAAAAGACAAAGAGTTCCTGACCGCGAAACTGAAACTCAAGGAGAAATACCAGAACGGAGAAATCGTATCCGCGTCCCAATTTAACGAAGAGCTGCTGAAACTGGAAATTGCGGCATTGGAAAAACGCCTTGCGAAAAATATCGATGAAGGGGCTACGCGGCTCAAAATCCAGAACCAACTCGCCGACAAACGACTTGAGCAGAAGAAGGCGGCCGCAGCCAAAGAAGAGGAGATAAACAAACTTCTCCAGCAATCGGAAACCGATCGGATCAAGCGGGAGAACGCCGACTACGAACTGAAGAAAAAGAGGTACGCAGGCAACGCCGCGGCATTGGAAGCTCTGGAGAAAACCCACCAGCGCAACATCACCAAAATTCGGCTCGACGAGATCGACGATCGACTGAAGCGGGAAGAGGAGACCTATGAACTGCAAAAGAAACAGCTCAAGAACCGCCACAAGCAGGAACTCCTCGACTTCCAAGGCTCGGCCGCTGAACGCAAACAGCTACGGAAAGCCCAAGCGGAAGAAGAGTCCCGATTGGAACTCGAACACCTGACTCAACTCTCTGCGCAACTTAAAACGCTCATCGAGTCTGGAATGTTCGACGGCATCCAACTCGACACACAGCTTCTCTCGGCTCAAGAGAAGCAAAATCTCGTCAATCGTTTCGAAGATGTCAGGACAGCGATCATCGGCGTATTGGAAGTTCTCGGCGACGGGCAGCAGAAAACATTCTCTTTTGCCGGCAACGACCCAACGTTCATGGGCCTACCACAATCGGACTGGATGAAATTTTTTGACGTGCTGAAGAACGGGGCTGCTTCTACCGAAGAAGCGTTGCAAGCAGTACATGCCGCCATGACAGCGATTGGCGCAGCTACGGAAACGGCGCTGCAGGTATATACTACCTACGACAATATGATGACCAAAAAGGAAAACGCAGAATTAAAGAAATATCAGAAAAATCAGGATAAGAAGAAAAAAGCCAACGAGAAACGTGTCAAAGCAGGACTGATGACCGAAGAGCAAGCACAAGCAGAGGAGGAGAGAATGGCCGCAGATCTCGAAGCCAAACAAGAAGAGATGCAAATCAAACAGGCGAAGCGCCAGAAGGCCATGAACATCACCTCCGCCATCATCAATACGGCAACTGGTGTCACGAAAACACTGGCTGAATGGGGATGGCCTCTGGGTGCGATCTTTGCCGCTATCGTCGGTGCTATGGGAGCCGCACAAATCGCTATGATTGCATCAACCCCAATAACGACTGGCGCCGAAGAGGGCGGTCAAGTCATCGAGCGGATGCAGGACGGCAAAAAATTCAACGCCCGTTATTCTCCGGATAAACGAGGCTTCATCTCATCGCCGACGGTACTGGTATCGGAAAACGGAAAGGAGTATGTCGTTCCAGCGGCCGCAATGGATAACCCCTCGTTGATTCCCGTACTGAACACGATCGAAGCGGCCCGCCGGCAAGGGACACTCGGCAGCTTCGATTTCAATGCCGTATACCGGCAAAATACACCGGTACCCGGATTCGTATCCGGCGGCCCAACAGGAGATATCCCGTCATTCGACACAACAGACACGGGGCTTTCCTCTTTGGACGCAGGCACGGCCGGCAAATTCATCGCGGCCGTCGATCGTCTATGCGACGTGCTGAAGAATCCGATTCTTGCCTACGTGACAATGCTGGGCGAAAACGGAATTGTTGCGAAAATGAAAGAGTACAACCGCACGCGGGAACGTGGGCAAATTGGAGGCAAAAAACGATGATACAATTCCGATCCGAGGGCATAATCCTCGATGTACAGCCTGATCAGGATGTGACATTTACGCTGGACAATCCGATCTTTGAAGATGACAGGGTACCAGTGGCCGTTTCCACGAATGTTGAATTCAAACTGTCGCCGAAAAACTGCAAATTTTTCGGATTCACACCCGGCATCCGGCGGCGGCCGTCACGCAAGACTGCCGCCTGCGAGGCGTTATTCAATGGCATAGTCGCATTTCAGGGTGAACTGAAATATGACGACTACTCCGATAAGTCCTTACAATACTCATTCGTCGGGGCTGAATTCGACCACATCGTCACAGGAAAGCTGACCGACATCCCATTCTCCGGATTCGAGGACATCAAATTCTCGACGATGGTAGAAAACGCCCGTAAAGGACTATATGACGAGTTCGGCCTGCCCCAGATTATGCGCAAGGCAATGAGCGCCTCGATCGAGTATGTGACGTCGGGGCCGACGAAAGCAGAATGCTCAACGGTCGATAAATATGCGAACTGGCTTTACACCACCCGCCCTTATGTTGTCCCGGCGATCAAGGTACGCTATATCCTCGATAAAATCCTTCCGGAGTTAGAGCTGGGGGAACCGGAACTCGAAAAACTCCTCAATATGTTAGCGATCCTCGGACTTTACAAAAGTTCCGAATACGACAACCGATACGGGATAAAAGATACATCGCCCGGTGCCCGACCGGGGTTATATCCTACCCAATGTACGCTCGATCTTGCCGACTCAATGCCGGACATGGACTTGAGCGATTTTCTTATCAGTCTACTCAAAATACCTTGCTGCACGTTGTTTTTTTCCGGGAAAAAATATTTCCTGATGAGTAACAAGTCGATTCTCGCAAGCAATAAATTTGTAGACTGGACGGCCAAAGTCAGCGACAATTATTCGCTCCCCGCCTATGAAAAGAAAGGCTATACCCTCGCATTCCGTAACGAGGATGACAACTACACCAAGTCCTACGAAGAGGATTTGGGCCAAGAGCCGACCGATGAGATTATCGAAAGCTATTCCCTGCAGGACATCATCGACAAATACAGGGTGTCTCCCGACTATAAAAATATCAGACTGGCCCAAACCGGGGATATCTATTCAGGTAAGAAAATCGACGCTCTGCTCTATTATTCAGGACGCGGTGCCGCATGGAACAAATATACGACACCAATAGCCACTCTGGATATCGTACATCAAGCCGGGTTTACGAAAATGGAACCGGCTGCCGACTCGGAAGATCAAAACTACGACTGTTCGATCGACTTCACATGTCCGAAATGCGTTCCTTTAGCCGTATACCCGTCAAAGCAAATACATGCTGACGGATCAATCGAAGAAGCAGTTGGACTGAACGCCATAACTCCTATTGTAGATTTTCCCACCGCAGGCGGCAATCGCCCGTCAGAAGTGTATATCGGCTTACTGATCAAAAATAATTTTTCGGATAAAGGATATTATTTCGAAGGTGGCATTCCCGACCTTTCTGCTGGCAGCGAAGACCGAAGCGAGTACTCCCTTGCGATTGGAGGGGAAAATGGTTTGTACAACCGATTCCATAAACCCTACGCGGAGTGGCTGGCACGGGACAAAGAAATGCTTAAAGTCGATCTCAACCTGACCGCATCAGATATTGCAAACCTACGCCTCTGGGTCAAAGTGTTGGTCTTCAACGTGCGTTATTTGATAAAAACCCTTGAAATAACCGGCAATACCACTCACGACATCCTTCACTCGAATGCGGAGTTGGTCGAAGTGTAATGTCCTTTCAGTCCGCGCGTCATGTAGATATTTTTGTCCGAGAATAGAAGCCGAGCCAATGGTAGATACCTTCGAAATAATCGAGAAGCCCGAAGTTTGTCAGTTTTCTGAGAATTTGGGGAAAATGATCATCAGGAACAAAAATTTAAGCCTGACTTGTGTTTACATGACAGTAAGACTTGATGATGCAACTATATGCGACAAACAGACGCTTTATTACGATGCAGAGAGTTTGATAACGATCAACCTGCGGGACATCGTTCATACCCTGCTGGAATGTGAATTTCCACGACAAACCGGCGTTACTGACTTTACATATTTATCTATAACACTGACCGACACGGCAACAACCAAAACATATCGTTTTCAGGTCATTGCCGGCGGGGTCGCAGCTCCTCGCAAAGTAGGGCTGGATTGGTGGGCCAGAAACTTTCTGACTTGGCAAGGGCAAATCGTCACCATGCCGGCATGGCAACCGCAATGGTTATCGGTGGTAAAACTCAATCGAGATCCGCAATTTCTGCGAATCAAGTCGCGCCTATATACGGCCGAAGGAATCGAGCGCACACAGGACATTTTCACAGCATCCGAAGAAGGCATCGTCCGGATCAACGTTTCGTTCGAGCTACTCTGGCGTAATATCTGCGTTTCGGAAGAACTGACGCCGATTGCATACGACATCTACGGATTGAGACTGAACTCCGTCTCTGAACCCGATACGGCAGGTGCAAAGAACTACCCTTTCGCCCAGCGATATATTTTGCGGTCGGGCAACTTTCGAGACCGCTGTTTCTTATTCCAAAACTCGCTCGGCGGATTCGACACGATAATCGCATCCGGACTTTCGACATTACTTCCAGAAGGCGAGGTCGACACGTTCATCAATCAAGGCCGCGAAGTGGAATTAAGCAACGATTACACATCAATCTGGCAGCAAAACACAGGTTACATCAGTTCGAGCAGCATAGCCCGGCAATGGCAGGAGTTTCTGCACTCCAGCAATCGCTACCTATACGCAGACGGGGAGTGGAAACAAATAATCGTCACGGAGTACGAAGTCAAACACAAAGAGGCCGCCCTAAACAGCTACACCTTCAAATACCATTTGTCAGAAAAAGATGAAGCCAATTATTATGACCGGGCAGAACTTCCGGAACCTGAACTCCCGACCGATTTCTGGCAAATTCCATCAATACGGCTGGAATAAAGTTGTCCTTTCCGCAGCGACAGCAATCAAATATTTTTGCATAAAACAAGAACCATGACATCGTATAGACGCTGGAACATACTTACCGACCTTGCTTACATAGAAACATTCTATGAACGGCAAGGTGATGGTACCCTTGTAAAAGCGGCAATTCCGGACGCGGGAATCGATTTCACCATCGACTATTTTACAGACGGTACAACTCACTTCAAAGCGTCCCGCATTGACGGAGTTTACAAAGACTGCCGTCAGGTTGATGAATACTCGCTCGAAGTATTCATCCCGTTATCGCGCAGGCGCATGTGCAAAGGAGAACTTCGGCGGGAACTCACTTTGATAATACCGGATGACAATTTTTTAAATCAAATAAAAAGCATATGCTTCCCCGCCAAAACAGGGCTATTCCTTTGGTTTGGCCCATCAGACAATTTTAAGCAGACAGCCTACGGGGAGGCGGTAATTGCCACGATAATCAATGCCTCATACGACATTATCGACCTTACGAGTTCTGCATATCCGGCCACCTGTCTCAAGATTATGGAAAAGCTCGAAAAAGGTATTACGGCGAATATCTACATAAAAGAAAGGGCGGAACTCCCCCAACAATCCATTATTCAGGTTCAAAAAGTAGACGAAGGCTATCAGTTATTTACAGGAATATTCGAGACATCGGAGGAAGACGGAACAATCAAAATTTACCAAATCTACTATCTGGTAAATAGAACCGACGGCATCGTAACAAGGAAACGATACGATAGATTCCCCGCAGTGGCATCCGCGGGCGACTACATCAAAAAAACCGACCGTCTGATCCTCGGCGGATACAGCCCCGCCGACTTAAAAAGCAACGATTAAACATACAATATCATGGCAGACAAACAAACGTTAGCGGTAGTACAGGAAATCCTGCTCAAGTCACGCATCAAATTCACAACAGGTACCGAGGCCGAATGGACTGAGGCAAACCCCGTCCTGCTCGACGGTGAGTACGGACTTGTAAGGGGTACATCTCCGTTGAAATACAAGGTCGGCGACGGCACAAAGACTTGGTCGGCACTCGGCTGGGCAAATGTCACCTCTCTTGCGCAGCTCATGGCCGATGCCTCGCATCGACTTGTGACGGATGCCCAGATTACAGGTTGGAATGAGAAAGCGGATGTATTTACCTTCAACTACAACGCTTATCTGCATCCACCGACCGAAGGACTCAACCCGCAGGGACAAGTCGCAAAAAACATCGTCGCGGCGATCAACGCCAACAAAAAATGCGTTGTGGTCGCACAAAATGTCGCCGTGCAGGAGATCGAAGATTCTATAAGCGGTTTCGTTTCCATCACCGAGGTTTCCGCTTCGGCCGTCACCGGATTGATCGATACTATCCGCATGGCCTCGGACGACAGCGGTCGCACGGTATTCCTCGCTACTGCTTCCATCACGTTCAAGTCCGACGGCACCGTAACCGTGGCGGCCGTACCTTACACCGGGCGTATCGTCATGGAAGAAGACCTGCCCGAATACAG
>JAETNO010000032.1 GCA_021768245.1 Bacteroidaceae bacterium
AAAAGTAAGTGCTCTGGAACTTTCTCTTTCTATATGCTGATGTCATTATATCGGTTAATTTTGTGACAATCAATCAGATTTATTAGAAGTCAGAATAAACGGGCAGCAACAACATTGTATCTGATTTCCATGTGCGAAAACCTCCTTTGTTTTTGGTAGTCACATATTCGCTCTGAACCCCTGAAATAGCAAGCGATTTCCGCACATTTTGCTTTAGAATAGCTGCCTGATCATTCGCCGGATAACTGTGCATAGTACACGATGCCGGAAAGCACAAAACAGACGTTGGGAAGCGCCACGCCGTTGCCCCACATCTTGTATTCCGCAGAATCGGAGTGAGGGTCTTTCAGCCACTTGATGATCTGATTGCGGCTCTTCGGCTTGGAGGAAGCTCCCATGACCCTCCGGTGTGTCTCAAACACCTCCGTCCAGAACTCGATCTCTTCCTCGGTCGGTTCGTCAGTCTCTAAATTGGAACACCACCAGTCCGGGAACCCTTGCAGTCTGGCACATTCGGTAGGCGTCAGTCTGCGAACAATGTAGTCAGGCTCCTTGGATACGGTAGGCGGATCTTTGAAATCTGTAGCGACCAACGTTTCCGTCACATCATCATCCGTAAAATTGGTGTGAAAGGAACTCTTGCTTGAATGATAGATAGGCTGTCCGACCGCTCCCGGTCCTTTGGACACCATCGTTGGCTCGATCTCTGTTTCCACCGTGATTCCGAACTTGGCATTCCGTCCCATGTTGTATGTGGCACGGTCGATTCCGTAGGCTACCGCATGACGGTCGGTAGCATCCAGCGTGAAGGACACATCCTCATTGACGCCGCTGCCCTGGGGACCGTTCTTGTCGGATCTTCCGATCATGGAACCCTGCACAGCCACCACAGCCATGCCGCCCTGGTTGCAGGAGGGATTGCCGCCCCCCCTGTCCAAACAGCGGGAAGTGTCCGCTTCATAAAAACCGCTGTGCGGATTGTCCGATTGCATGGCGTGGCTCTGCTTGGAGCAGATGCCGTAGACCTTCGGCACAAATACCGTCTGGTCATTGTTGCAGCCGAGGGTAGCGGATTTGTTCTCCTGAATTAATGCACCCTTGCCGCCGCCCTCACAACCGGAGCGGATCTTCAGCGTCTTTGGCGTTTCCACCACGAAGGGCTGATTGTTGCCGCCCGTTCCGTAGGTAGACATGACCGTTGGTGCCGTCTTCAATGGACCGGTGTATCTGGTGTCCTGGCTATGGTTCTCATAGACTGCTGCAGGGACTGTTCCTGCCCGGAGGGTGGGAGAGGTTTCCTCCTCGTAACCGATGGAGCGGCTGTGTGCGGAATGCTCGGTGCAAAATCCTGCCGATTCCATCACGCAGGGAGGATGATGGGCTTCTGCCCGGAGAGTGCAGGTGACGCCGTCCGTTACATCCATACGGTTTCCACCCTGGTCATTCAGGCAGACGCAGCCTGCCGCTCCAGAGCCTTTTTCAGAAGCTCCGGCAGCTCCTTGCCACGAACGGAAGCCCTGCGGAGTATACCCAGACACGCCTTCGGACTCAAATAGTATTTTTCCGGCACTCCCGCCTGCAAGATCTGCGACAAGGTAGATACGTTTTCTGCGCTGGGGAACTCCCCAGTACTGCGCATCAAATACCCGCCATGCGAGACTGAAATCATCTGCCACGATCTCTCCGGCGGTCGGCCACCCCTCAGGTCGAGGAGTATGAATTTCGTATCCCTTGACCGAGCAGACCTCTTCGAGGACGGACTGGAAGTCCGCGCCCTTGTTGGAGCTGAACGCGCCGGGGACGTTCTCCCATATGATGTATCTTGGATATCTGCCATTGGTTTTGCACCTCATTTCCTTTACGATTCGGACGGCTTCATAGAAAAGACTGGAACGGGAGCCGTCCAAGCCCTCCCGCCGACCTGCGATACTCATGTCCTGGCAGGGTGAGCCGAAGGTGATGATATCCACCGGCTCAATATCTGCGCCGTTCATTTTCGAGACATCGCCGTAATGCTTTATAAACGGCAGCCGTTTGGTGGTCACCCGGATAGGAAACGGCTCGATCTCCGAAGCCCACACAGGGGTAATGCCGGAGATCAAGCCGCCTAAAGGAAAACCGCCGGAGCCGTCAAACAGGCTGCCGAGGGTCAGTTTATTCTGTTCCATCCGCGACCTCCTCATAGCTGTATGTCTTACCGTCTCTCAGGACGCTTACGCCATCCGCAGAGCCGACCTGCTCGATGTAGCGGTTCACGATGACATCGCAGAACTTCTCGTCCAACTCAATGGTTCGGCAGATGCGGTCGGTCTGCTCACAGGCAATGAGGGTAGAACCGGAGCCGCCGAAGGGGTCCAGCACCACCGAGTTTGCCATACTGGAGTTGCCGATGGGATAAGCCAGCAGTGGGATTGGCTTCATGGTGGGATGGTCGCCGTTCTTCTTGGGTTTGTCGAACTCCCAGATGGTGGTTTCCTTCCTGCCCGTGTACCACTGGTGCCTGCCGTTTTTCTTCCAGCCGTACAGCACAGGCTCATGCTGCCACTGGTAGGGAGAGCGTCCAAGTACCAGGGACTGCTTCTTCCAGATACAGCAGCCGGATAAATAAAATCCCGCATCGGCAAACGCCCTGCGGAAATTGAGTCCTTCGGTGTCGGCGTGGAACACATAGATGGATGCGTCCGCCGCCATGACCGACTCCATATTCTGAAATGCGGCAAGCAGAAACTCATAGAATTTCTCGCCTGCCATATTGTCGTTCTTGATTTTGCCCGCCGAGCCTTCATAGTTGACGTTGTACGGCGGGTCCGTAATAACCAGGTTTGCTTTGACGCCATCCATGAGTGTGGTGTATGTCTCAGCCTTCGTGGAGTCCCCGCACACCAGACGATGCCTGCCAAGCGTCCATACATCGCCAAGCCGGGAGAACGCAGGTTTTTGCAGTTCCGCGTCCACATCGAAGTCATCCTCTTTGGCTTCCATGCCGTCATCAAACAGAGCTGCCAGTTCCTTTTCATCAAAGCCGGTGAGCAGAGGGTCAAAGTCCATGCCCTGCAAAGACTCGATCTCCACACGCAGAAGCTCCTCATCCCATCCGGCATCCATCGCCATGCGGTTGTCGGCGATGATGTAGGCTTTCTTCTGAGCTTCGGTAAGGTGGTCGGCAAAGACACACGGAACTTCCTTGATGCCTTCTTCTTTGGCAGCAAGAATACGTCCATGTCCGGCGATTACATTGAAATCCCTGTCAATGATAACGGGGTTGATAAAGCCGAACTCCCGGAGGGAGGAGCGGAGCTTCGTAATCTGCTCCGGGGAGTGGGTGCGGGCGTTGTTCACATAGGGTACCAACTTGGAGATTGGCACCAGCTGCATTTCCGTTGTCGTTTTCATCGCACCAGCCCCCATTCCGCAAATTTCTCAAAGCCGCCGAGGGACTGGATGTATCTCCGGGCAGTCTCCACGATCTCCGCATAGGGAATGCCGTCCACAGTATCGTCTCCGATGGCGCAGCACAGTTCCACCGGCTTTCCCGTTTCCTGCGCCTTCAGCCAGGCGTAAATATTGACCGACACATCTGCCTTGGAGAGATCTTTTCCATGCAGACCGCCGCCTGTGACGGAGTCTGCCATGTCGCTGCCCAGCTTGCGATTGGTGGCACCCGTGTCCACGTCCGTGCCGCCCGTCCAATCACCGAGCGGATTGATCTCGGCGTGAGGATACACTTCCTTGAGGTGCTGAGTCCTGGCGTTGCTCTGACAGAGAATTAGCCTTGCACCGTCCAGAATGCACTTCCCGTCATAGGGATAAGTGTGATACACACTTTTGGCGATCTCGCAGAGTGCTTTCTGCTCCTCCGTAACCGGCACCCCTTTGAAAATGCCGTTGTCACCGCAGCGGATTCCTTCTGCCTGGTTATTGGCAAGGTGTCCGTCCTGCGGCACTTTCACATAGTCCGTGTGCAGATTTCCTGCAATGCGGTGAACAATTGATTTTACTTCATCCAAAGAGATGTGTGCCGATGTCTCCGCAATGATATGGCAAACGCCGTGACCGATGAGAACCTCCACGGCGATCCTTGGATTTTCTTCTTTTCTGTACGCCGCATCCACCAGAGCGCCGGCGATACGGTCAGCCACCTTGTCCGGGTGGCACGGATTTACCTTTTCAAACATAGCTTTATCCTTTCCGCGCCCGCAGCAGACGCTCCATCAAATCATCCTGGGGAGATACCTCGCCGTAGTCGGTGCTGCAGTTTTCCTTTACGATCTGGAAGATCTCGTTCCAGAGCCGCACCGCCTGGTTCATGTAGTTGATGCCGATGTTGATAAAAGGCGATGGGATCGGCTTCTGGGTGGTCGGGTGCTTGGAGAGGAAGCCCATGCGGTTGGTCATCTCCTCGCACTGAATCCAGCGGGCGCTGCACATGGCGTACCGCTCCAAAAGCTGTGGGGACACCTTAGCGGCACAGCCGATCTTCTTCAGCCACTCCCAGGTTTCTTTATAGATTTCCTCTGCCTGGAGCGTACTTCCGTCACGCTGCTCGGCAGAGAGGAACTCATGGGGTTTTGGCATATCGACACCCTCGACTTCGGGAATGTCCAGCACTTCTAATCTTCGTCCGCCCGGATTGCCGTTCTCGGCTTTCTCCTTGACGGCAGACTTTTTTCTTCCCGCACCGGGTCTCGCACCTCCGCGCCCGCCTGTGTTATTGGATTTTGTCGGCATTTTCTCACCTCTTTTCCGTAAAAAATAAGCAGCCCTGACAGGCCGCCGTCAATTACCCTTTTGATTTCGCCTTTTTCGCGCACGAAGCCCCGGGCCGCTGCCCGCATACAGGACCCGCAGAGATTTGACCGCCCTACCGGTCGCCAATGTCGTGGTGGATCTTGGTGTGGCAGGATCGGCAAAGGCTCATTAAGTTATCCCTTGCATGAGTGCCGCCCTGAGAGATGGGAACGATGTGGTGTACCTCATCCACAGGAATCAGCCGTCCTTCCTTGAGACACATCTCGCAGAGAGGATGCGCCGCAGCATAGCGGTCACGGATTCGCTTCCAGGCTCTGCCGTATTTCTTGTTTACGTCCGCACTGCGTTCGTATTTGTTGTACTGCCTACGGGCAATGGCTTCATGCTCCTTGCAGTACTGACCGTCCGTGAGGTTAGGACAGCCGGGGTAGGAGCAGGGACGCTTTGGTTTTCTTGGCATCGCTTCACCTCCTTCGGGCATACAAAAAGCCCCCACAGGATCGCTCCCATGAAGGCTGTTTTTGTATTCTACTTCGCTATTGTAATGATATCACAGACGGGTGTGCCATACTGTCCCAAAAGGTCTCAAAGTGTGCCAACTTTTAATTCGGCACAGGAAAATTCTGAAGTGCCGACCCGTGAATCCGATGCACGGTGCTTTTTGACACGCACATCATGTGTTCGATCTCTTCCCAGGAGAAACCGTCAAGGTAACGGTAGCGGAGAAGGATCTGCTCCTCATGGCTGTCCAGCATATCGATCCGCATATTAATCTCGTCCCGCAGGCTGATTAGATACGCCACCTTTTCCGCCACATCCCTCTGGATGGCGTCGATTTTCTCAAGGCATCGTACAAAAGGGGCTTCTGTCGGTTTATTTGGATTGTAGTGCGGTTCGAAATTACTGCCTGAGACGCTGCTCGATAAATCCCTCCAGTAGTCAATCTCACGCAGGCGGCAGTTTATAAGGGCATCCAGGTGCCGCGCCTGGTTCAGATACTCTTTTGCGGTCATGCGTCCACCTCCTTCTGCAGGGAGCGGATCAGCATCTCGCCATTCACATCTGTGAGTGCCGAGTACCACTGCGAACGGAAGAACCGCTCAATTTCGGCTTTATCTGCCTGTGCCGTCCTATTACGGGAGTTGGCTTTCAGGCTTTTCAGCGCCATGCGGTAATCCTTCACAGCTTGCAGGATGATGGCGTTCGCAAGGTCCTCGTAAATCGTGATATTGCTCATATTCGCACCTCCGAAATTTTGATCCTCGGATTGGCACGGATTTTCTTAGATTGTCTCAGATTTTCAAGTCCGCTTTCACGGCGTCGATTAGCGCCGTCTGGGTATGCTCCTTTTTGGAGATGGCTTTCATGATGCGTTCGTCAATGGTGCCCTTTGTGACGATGTGCTGTACCACCACAGTTTCAGAAGTCTGCCCCTGCCGCCAGAGTCGCGCTATGGTCTGCTGATAAAGCTCCAGGCTCCAGGTCAGTCCGAACCACACGATGGCCGAACCGCCGCTCTGGAGATTCAGCCCATGCCCGGCGGAAGCGGGATGGATCAGCGCCACCGGCAACTCGCCATTGTTCCATCTGCGGATACTGGCGGCGTCATCCAGCTTTGAGAACGGGATATGCAGCTTTTGCAGCCTTTCCGAAATACGGGTCAGGTCATGCTTGAACCAGTAAGCCACCAGAAGCGGTTTGCCGTTGGCGGCTTCGATGATGTCCTCCAAAGCGTCAAGCTTGCGGTCGTGGATGCGGATGGTTTCGCCGCCGTCGTCATAGATTGCGCCGTTCGCCATCTGGGAGAGTTTCCCGGAGAGGGAGGCGGCGTTGGCGGCAGTGATCTCTGCGTCGCCCAGCGACAGCACCAGCTCCTGTTTCAAGTCCGTGTATTTTTTCTGTTCATCCTCGGAAAGCCGAACCGTGTATTCACTGCTGACCAGCTTTGGCATATGCAGGTGGTCGGCGGACTTCATAGAGATGGTGATGTCCGAAATCTGTCGGTAGATGGCGTCCTCTGCATAGGGCAGGGGTTTGTAGGAGTAGATGACCTGGCCGTTTCGCTTGTCCGGCGTGAAGTAATCGGTGCGGTACTTGGTGATGAACCGTCCAAGCCGCTGCCCCATGTCCAGGATGCGAAACTCCGCCCACAGATCCATCAGACCGTTGGACGCAGGAGTGCCGGTCAGTCCGACGATGCGGCTCACCTTTGGTCTGACCTTTAACAGTGACTTGAACCGCTTTGTCTGGTGATTCTTGAACGAGGATAACTCATCGATCACCACCATATCGAAGTCAAAGGGAATGCCGCTCTCATCAATGAGCCACTGGACGTTTTCCCGGTTGATGATGTAGATGTCAGCGCGTCTCATCAATGCCGACCGGCGCTGGGCTTCCGTCCCGACAGCCACGGAGCAGATGAGATCCTGAAGGTGATCCCACTTATCCGCTTCAGACGTCCATGTGTCCCGCGCCACTCTTAAGGGTGCGATGACCAGCACTTTATGGACCTCGAAGCTGTCAAACAGCAGGTCGGCTATGGCTGTCAGCGTGATGCTGGTTTTTCCCAGGCCGCAGTCTAAGAAGATAGCGGCTGCGGGGTGTGTCTCGATGTAATCCACCGCATATTTCTGATATTCATGAGGTTCGTATCTCATCCAGTATCCCTCCAATCTGCTCCATATCGTCCAGCACATACACCGGAAATCCCAGCCGCCGCAAAAGCCTGTGGCGGGAAAGCTGTAGCGGTCTCGGCTTTTCTCCCGGAGTCTTGACTTCAACAAAGCCTATCCGTCCATTCGGCAGCAGCACCATGCGGTCCGGCATACCGTCAAAACCGGGAGAGACGAGCTTGGGACAGATGCCGCCGGCTTGTTTGACCATCTGCGTCAGTTTCTTTTCAATTTCTTTTTCTCTCATGGGCGTATCCTTTCTATGGGGTCGGCTAATTCAAAAGCGGCGTAGGCGGCTGAGACAAAATTGTCGAGGGGTTTGCCCTTGTAACTCCAAGATGTCTTGCCATCTACATAAACGCTGTAGCGATTGCCGCCCTTATTGTTGATAAACACCTTTCTGCCCTGATAAGTCAGCTGATAGTTGCCGTACCAGTTCTTCCGCCATTGACGGTGAGGAAAGTTCCGCTTCCGTTTGGCTCGGTTTTTCATAAGCCGCTCACGCTCTCTGGCGGCAAGGATATCGCCCTCCATAATCCCTGCGCAGATACAGCCGACTGAAACAGTCTCAAAATACTCGTCATGCCGCATCACATGGACAAAGCGTACCTGTGAACAATCGCAGAGTTCACAGGTGAACAGGTCGATGTGATCGGGATCTTCCTCTTCATCGGCCACATCGTAAATATATTCACAATACCAGCCGGAGAGGGGCGCTCCCCATTCCTGGAGCCGCTTCTGACACCTGCGGACATATGCGCTGTCTATTTCATACATTGACATTTTGATTTACCTCCGTGTTCTTAAAAACCTGAAAATCCTTACGCGCGTGCGTATGCGTGATTTACGGGTTCTGTACAGTCTTTTTGATACATTTCCGATTTATATGCTTTTTTAGGAACACAGGAACGGAGCCTGTAAAGTTACCTTGCGGCGGCACATTCGGTGTGTTCCTGGCGGCGTTCCCGGAGTCTCCCCTGGGAACACTGCCGGAAGTCGGGAACTGTTCCTTATTCGCTCCGTTCCCGAAAAATCAGTCAGGAACATCGCCGGGAACAAAGACGAACTGGGGCCCGTATGGCTTGACGCGCTCCTTTTTCTCCTTGCGTACCCAGCCGAGCTTGGTGAGCATGGCTGTGAGGTTGTTGGATTCGGCGCGGCCAAGGCTGCCCTGGTCTTTGCCAAAAAGCTCACACCAGATCTCCATATTGCAGACGCGTGTTCTGGCGACCGTACCAGCACGGCCGATATTATTCACCCCGGCGAGGAAGGAGCGGCGGTCGAACAGATCCATGCCGTCCCAATCCTCAGGGAGCAGAGTTTCCAGATACTCGCGCACCAGCCCTTCGCGCTCATCGGACTCCAGCGCTTCCCGCTGTTCGCTCTTGGCGAGTGTCTCCAGATCGGGAGCCAGATGCAGCTTCTCGCCGTTCTCCACAAGCACCAGCACCTCCGCCCAGATCTGGCTGATATCTTCATGGGTGAGTTCCCAGGAGTGCTTTGCGCCGCCGCCCGGCGTTTTGACCGGCCAGAACCGACGGTTGCCCGTGGTGTCCCGCAGGTAGCCGGACTCGGCATTGGTGGTGCCAAAGAAGATGCACTGCCTTGGATGCGGCGTTGCCCGTCTGCCGAATGCGGCGCGATAGATATCGTTCTGTCGGGAGAGGAAGGAGCGCAGCGTCTCCACCTCGGCTTTGCGAAGTCCCGCCAGCTCACCGATTTCCAGAATCCAATAGCCCTGCAGTTTCTCGGCGGCGGTCTTGTCCTTGGTATCGCTCAGGTTCAGGCTGTCAGAGAACCATTCCCCGGCAAGGCGGGAGATAAGAGTGCTTTTGCCGATGCCCTGGGGACCGTTCAAGACCAGCATGGTATCGAACTTCACACCCGGCTCCTGCACCCGGCGCACGGCGGCGCAGAGGGTCTTTCTGGTCACAGCGCGGACATAGGAATTATCCTCCGCGCCCAGATAGTCGATGAGGAGCGTGTCCACACGGGGAACGCCGTCCCACTCCGGCAGAGCCGCCAGATATTTACGGATGGGGTGGTAGGAGCGGTCGTCCGCCACCTTGGTTACAGCGATCTGATAATTGCGCTGGGAGAATGTGCCGTAGTGGGAATCCACATAGCTGATCAGCTGGGCATCGTCAGCGTCCCTCCAGTATTTGGATGGGTGCTTCCAGGGCACCTCGCCCTTGATCTCCATGCCGTCCAGCTGCTGGTTGAATACGATATTCTGGAGCTGTGGGTCGTTCTGGAGGATGAGCGTGATGTTGTGGAGGTTGTTTTTCAGAACTGTAGAGCGGGGTTCGTACTGGAAACGCTTCTGCCAGTCGGTATCCTCGCTGCCGGAGAAATCCGTCTCGGCATCCGCCATCCGTTCGCTTGCCGCCAGCAGCTTTACCTCATCTTGCTGCATGGCGAACTCGCACATCGCCTTGTACGACGCTTTTTCGTCCAGATCTCCAAAGCGGTGGATACGGACGATGTCAAAGGCGTTGCACAGCTTGAGGTAAGCCGGGTCTTTGGCATGGTGGCTGTAGACGAACTTGTCCTCCTTGACCTCTACGCCCGCCATGCTGGAGGATGCAATCAGGTGCCAGCGGTTCTCATTGTCGGTCGGCTCATAGACATCGGAGAGAAATGCCTCCAGCGCCTTGCTGATGGGATAATAGGTGCGGTTGAACAGGCCCACCACGCCTTCTTTGGTCAGAGGATCCTGCACCTTCTGCTGTGCGGTGGTATTCGCTTTGCTCTCCCTGGAAGAGGTGGGCAGTCTTGTGGGGTCAGTCCATTCCGGGTGCTTTGCGAGGATTGCATCGGGATCGAGCCAGCCACCGTCCGTCTCCTTATACACAAAGGAGCCGTTAGCCGGAGTGGACGGCCAGTACATCAGCTGATTGGGCTGGTAGGAGCATTCGTCAAAATAGTCGATGCCCAGCATCTGAGCGAGATAGCGGGACACCGCCACAAATTCCTCCGGGGTCACATCCCTGGTCAGCGGGAACACCAGCCGGACGCGGGGATTTTCCTCTGTGCTGCTGTGGGTGGTATACAGCGCGGAGGTATAGGGGCAGAGCGTTTCATAGCCTTCCAGAAAAGCGGCGTCGATGCGGTCACCGTCAAGCGCCACCATCGAGCGGCTCTCCACGGTATCGACCTTGCGTCTGCCGCCTTTCAGCACACCCGCCACAAAGCCGCCGTGGTCTTTGGCAGTGTCGCGCTGGGCGCGGCTCATCTTTGCATATTCCTCGGCGGACTCGGTGGTGCGGATAGGCACTCGGAGCCGTTCCTTCAGATCGTCAAACCGTATGGTCTTGTTGACCCATCTCTTTGCCTGCCGGTTGTTGCCGTAGGCGATGTTCAGTTCACGCATAGTCGGTTACCTCCTCACATGTAGTCGTAAAATATCTCAAACGGTAGTTCTTCCATTTGGCTCTGCGGATCTCCGCTTCCATGCCGGAAGAGATGTATTCTCCGAACACCCACACCTCGGAGCATTTGCTCATCAGGGCGTTTCCAAAGAACAGCCCCAGCTGGCGCTCCTTCGGGTTGTCGTCACTGAGAAACTGTGGAAACAGCAGATGCGGCGCAATGGGAATGTATCCGGCGTCCACGGCAAAGCGGCTGTACCTCCGGGCGTTCTCCACATTGGCGGCCACCTCTCCGGCATAGGGAGAGCAGATGTAGACGATAGGGCGGAAAGCGCGGAGGGCGCGTTCTTCTTTTTCTATATTGGTGAGGGCTTCATAGGTGGTAGGGTCGTAGTAGCCCTCGCTGTTGAATTTATTGATGCTCATAGGTGTTACCTCGTTAATCTTTCTTGTAAAAATCAGTCTCGTAGCCATCTGCACGAAGCTGCAGTCCGTTTGCCCAGGGTGGAGTCCTGCCCATCTGGTCACAGACGGCCTGCAGGGACATCCGGCGGTCGGCTTCAATGACCACCTCGTCGTGGATATGCATGACGATGGAGCAGCAGCGAAGGGTCTTCATGGCGTAACAAAGGATATCTCGTGAGGTTGCCTGGACGATGTTTTCCACAAATTTCGGACCGTAGCTGTCAATGCGTTCCCATTTCTTCGTGCCGCCGACGCCTTCATAGGTGATACAGTCGCCGCCGAAACGGTTCTCTCCGATCTTTGGCTTCACATAGGCAAGGCTCCTGCCGGACGGCAGAGTGATAAACAGCATCCCGTTTCTGGCGGAGAATATGATGCCGTGTGTTTTCGTGGTAGTCCTACGGCTAACGGCTTCCATCACAGCGCGGTCAACCGCCCACCAGAACTGCACGATTTTCGGATTCGCCTGACGCCATGCGGAAACCAGAGCTGGAAGCTCGTCCTCTGACAGCCCCATCTCCAGTGCGCCCATAGCCTTAAGTGCGCCCACTGAGCCGCCGTAGCCGAGAGCCAGTTCAGCAATCTTGCCTTTCTGCCGCAGGTGACCGTTGACGCCGTGCTTTTCTACGGGGACGCCGAACATCTGGGACGCGCTGGCGCAGTAGATGTCCTTGCCCTCGGCGAATACATCCTGCCGCCATTTCTCGCCGGCAAGCCATGCGATCACCCTGGCTTCAATCGCGGAGAAGTCCGCCACAATGAATTTCCTGTTTTCCTGCGGCACGAATGCCGTGCGGATCAGCTGAGAAAGGGTATCCGGCACATCCTCATAGAGCATTTCCAGAGCGTCAAAGCCGCCTGCCCGGACAAGCCCTCTGGCTTCGGACAGATCGTCCAGATGGTTCTGAGGGAGATTCTGCATCTGAATGATGCGGCCTGCCCACCGCCCGGTGCGGTTGGCTCCGTAAAACTGGAACATGCCTCTTGCCCGGCCATCGGCGCAGACGGCGGTCTCCATCGCCTGATATTTTTTAACGCTGGATTTCGCAAGCTGCTGGCGCAGGGTTAGTACCTTTTGCAGCTGCGGCGGCGCAGTTTTCAAAAGCTCTGCTACAGCCTTTTTGCCCAGGGTATCGGTCTCTACGCCGTTATCCGCAAGCCACTGCTTCATCTGCTGTACCGAGTTGGGATTATCCAGTGAGGTCAGTTCCTTCATCGCCTGGGTCAGCTCCGAGCGGGAGCGCCCGTCCATCTGAATGGCCTGCCGCACCAGCTCCATATCCAGACCCACGCCGCGGTCGTTGATCTCCTGATCGAGGTGGTATTCCTCCCAGACGCTGTCCGGCACGGGATACTTTAAGAGCCGTGCCTGGATAGACATCTCCGTCTCCACATCGCGGATGTTGTATTTTTTAAATGCCAGCCATTTGTCCGGGGCGTGTTTTGGGAGGTTGCGGGTGCGCTGGCCGTTGGACTTCGTTGGCGCACAGGGCTGGCAGAAATATTTGATGAGGTCTTTGCCTTCGGCCAGCTTTTGCTTTTCCAGCCCAAGAACGGCGCCGGCTCCCTCCAAAGATAAAGGCAGACCCATGTACGCAGCCCAGACCATCGAGCATTTCCAGGAGTCCGGCTCCAGATAGTCGCCGGTCGGATAGCCCAGAAAGCGTGACAGGCAGATGCGTTCAAAATTGGCGTTGAAGGCCCACTTGGTTACCTTGTCATCCTCCAGTGCGGCAAGGATCGCTGGTGGGATTTTCTCTCCGCAGGCAAGGTCTATCTGCTGTACGGGATCGCCATCCACGCTGTAGGCAAAGAGCAGTATTTCAAAATCGGGAGACTCCACATAGCGATACACACCTGTTTTAGCAAGGGGCTGGTCGCTGTAAGTCTCCAAGTCGATTGATAAGGTTTGCATTTCGTCACTTCCTTCCATACCCCAATAGGGCGGCAGATCGCTCCGCCGCCCTGGGGCTTGGTACTTTATTTCTCCAGCAGCTTCATGCGGTTTTCGTGATACTCTGCGTCACGGGCCGCCTGTTCACGCTCACGCTTTTCGTGCTTGCGGTCATAGATGAAGGACTGGATGCTGCTGATCAGAATGACTGCGCTGATGCACAGCCAGATGGCGAGAACAGCAAAAAGCAGAATTGTCTGAAACATTGTCATGGCCGTTTACCTCCCTTGTCTTAACCGAGGAAATCCTCGTCGTCGTCAGTTGCGAAGTCAGCTTCGGCACTGGCCTTGCCGCCCAGGGGTTCGCCGGGACGGATGAGCTGCAGATTGTTCAGACCGCAGGCGATGCCCTTGTTGCCATTGCTGTTGAAAGCGTACAGGTTGATGGAAGCTCTGCCGTACACGCCGGAATACACTTCGGAGCGGGTCAGAACAGGATTGCGGTCTGCGTCCACGATGCCGGGAGCGGTGGCGGAGTTGGCGTTAATGAAGTAGGCGTTCGCATAGGCGGGATCGTCAGGCCTTTCAACATCGCCGTCTCTCAATGGAGTCTTGATCGCGGAGAGAGGAGGCACGCTGCGGCCGTTGCCCTTCAGCTTGGCCTGTCCCTCCTGGTAGGCGGCTTCGATGGCGGCTTTGATCTTCGCCACCGTCTTAGTGTCGGACTTCGGGATGATCAGCGATACTGAGTACTTCGGCGTGCCGCCGTTGATGGACTTGGGCTCCCAGACGTTGGCGTAGGACCAGCGGGTGTCGGGACCGGTGATGACCTTCATAGGGTTGTTGACTCTGTTTGTGTTGTTAGACATATTACATTTCCTCCATAAAATCATTTTTTGCGGTATTCCATTCCGGCCGTTTATCACTCGACCGCACGAGCGTCGGCCTGCCTTGCGGCTTTTCAATGTAGGGTGTGAGAAGCTCCTCAAAGCGGGATTTGCCCAGCAGCTTCTGCATGGCGGTGATGCCGAGGAGTTTCTTTTCGTAGGGGTTGAAGCCGGCGCCCTCAACGGCTGTGGCCACAGCGGCTTCGCTGGTGTATTTGCGGTTGGAGCGGCCCTCGACCAGCTTCCAGCCGGGGAACGCCGTACCGCTGACTGCCTGCTGAAGAGCGTATTCCTTCACATCCGCAGCCCAGGCGGTAAGAGCGTCCACCTTGTCCAAGATGCCGGCGATTTCCTCATCGGTCAGGAGGGGCGGCTCCTCAAAGTCGTACCGGGCAAGCGCGAGATTCGCTTCGGCTCGTTCCCGGCATTCGGCCTTTGCCTTGCAGAATCGGCACCATTCGCCGCAGTGAAAATCGCCGCCGCCCTCGTATGCCAGCTTTGCCTTATAGGTCAGGTCGTTCTGCGCCCATTCGAGCAGACCGTCCTTTTCCATGATGCAGACGCTGATATTGGATTTCCTGGGCTGGTAGATGGTCATGCGGACGGAATCGATGTCGTAGATGCCGTCAAAGATTTCCAGAGCGCCGAGGGCATACAGCATCATCTGTGGATTATCCACGGCGCTGACTTCCACGCCTTTGCCGTGCTTATAGTCCACGATGTTCAGCACGCCGTCAGCGATGACGATGCAGTCGGCGGTGCCGAAGCCGTCCTGTACCCAGCGGGAGAAATCCACTCGCTGCTCGATCAGGATGAGCGGGTCGGCGCAGGTCTGCTTTGCGGTCTCCAGAAGCTCCGATACATAGGCGGCATACCCGGCGGCGCAGTCCTCCATCTCCTCGTTGTACCAGGAGAGGTTTTCGATGGGATCATCCGCCGGAATCCCCAGAGCCTGCTTCAGACGAAACTCACAGAGCGAGTGGGCGTCTGTTCCTTCTGCGGCGTAATCGCTGCCCTTGTCCTCGTAGGCTTCGCACAGCCTTGCTGAGGGCGGACAGTTGATCCACCGCTCTGAAGAAGAAGCGGATAAGACTGCGTGCTTAACTGCCACCCGTCATCACCTCCGCTTCGGCGAGTAGTGCCTTGTAATGTGCGGGGTCGATCTGTGACAGCTTGGATGCGCCGTACTTTTGAAGCAGGGCGCGGATCTCGGCGGTGTGTCCCTGGCGGGATTTGTCCGCAAGCATGGCTCTGACCTGCTCCAGCGTCAGCTCCGGTTCGGGAGGAGAAGCAGGAGCATCCTCTGCCTGCGGTTCACTGCTGAATACCTTCGTCAGCCAGTCAACGGCATCCGAAATAGCAGCGGCAGCACTGCGAAGTTCTTCGATGGTCTGTGCCATATCGCTCATTCTGCTCATGTGATTTTCCTCCTTCCCTGGATTTGCTCTGCTGGCGTGCGATGTTCAGGTTGCTTGCCAGTCTCCTTGACACCACGCTGATCGCGGTCAAGACATCAATAATGTCCTCGTCGGCTCGGGCGTCATAATGGTTTGCGTTGTAACTCATATCAGCGGTCCCTCCTTTCCCAAGGCGTCTTGTGTTGCCTTTCACAGACCCATCTGGACAGGAAAGGAGGGGTTGGCCGAAAGATTTTAGAATTTTTCTTTGAGCCGCTTCAGAAGCTGATTTCTTTTATACACAAAGGTGTTCCGGGGCATATTCAGCCGCTCTGCACCGGCTCGTTCAGAAAGCCCGTCCGCAATTGCCATGAGGATCTCGTAGCTTTCCGGGTCGGATGACTGAAGTTCTGTGAGCAGGCCGTTCAGGATCAGGGAGTCGATATCGATCTCCGTGGTAAGCCTGCTGTCCGCAAGAAAGCTGGTGCGGGAGACGCCGTTCTCATAGGCGTTCTCCATCTCCGTGTCGATGGAGAGCTGCTGGGGAGCGTCCTTCGGGATACAGCGGAACTCGCAGGTATCGCAAATACCGTCGCACTTGTAGCTCTTTTTGTACGGAATGCAGCAGGCTCCGGCTCTCTGCTTTGCCTTGCGGGTAGTTCCTACGAACCGCTCCCAGTCCCGTTTCTGTTCCGGGGTGACCTCGATCCACTGCTTGAGCGGACGGTAGTAGATCGTTGATGTGTTCTGATTTTCATTGTTTTTCATAAAAAGTCCTCCGATTTTCGATTTCTCGAAACGGAGGACTCAGGGCGCTGCCGCAAAAAAGGGTGCAAAAACCTAACCGCAGTCCTAACGGAGTTCTCCGTTTCGGATTGCAGCTAACCCGCTCAAAAGGCAGCTGTGATATTGAGTTGTGCCGCCGGATGCCGTTGAGCCATCAGTGATCAGGTGATGCGGTATTGGGCGGTGAGCAGTTTAATGTCTTGCTCAGGACAAATTGACTATCTTAGATCGGCTTCAATGGCGTACAGTTCACTGAAAAGATCTTGAAGCGTATAGATGCTTGCTTTTTCAAGATTTCTAACGCCATGCTTTTTTAGAATAAACGCAATGGATTTATCAGCTGAATCCAGGTGGGACTCAATGAAATCGATGCTGCTTTCAATGCTGATGATTAGATTTTGCTTGTCACAATTTTTCATTGACTTTTCCTCCTCCTTGTCGTATTCAGCTTCAATCCGGATTTTGGCTGTGCTTGTACTTAAAATTTTACTCAGAACGGCAGAGGCAAAAAACGAATGGAAAAAGAATGGAATCGGAAGATTTTCGGAACGAAAAAACGGGGTTTCCGCTCACTGCGGAAACCCCGGAAAGATAAAAAGGTGTTTTGTATTGGCAAGTTGTGGTTCAAGACGATGCGAATATGCTGGGTGACGATCAGACATAGATTTTGACTTTGAAAAGTCAAAGTTAAACACGAACGTTCTCAATGTTGGCTTGACAAACACGAAGGTATGTGCTATAATATTTTATTGACGATATCAGTGTACATTAAAGCAAGGAGGATCGCCGATGGAATATAACTACAATAAGCTATGGAAACTGTTAATAGACAAAAAATTGATGAAAAAAGATCTGATGGAAAAAACCGGCATCACATCATCTACCATCGCCAAGATGGGGAAAAACAAAGCGGTGAGTATGGAGGTTCTCGGGAAAATATGTATAGCTTTGGATTGTAATATAGGCGATATCGTTGATGTGATTAAAGAAGATTAATTTGAAGTGAATGGAACTATAGCAGAAGGAGGTAATCAAATGGAGCATCTTTGCGTTGGCTCATATGTAAGAATTATGACATCATGCGCTATTCCCGCAGAGCGCAAGTTTGATCCCTTCTGCGAAAAAATCATGTTGTCGCTATGTCCGGTAGGTTCTACAGTCTTTTCATATACATCAGCCGATGGGTATGAGGTTACTTACTCATATACTAATTTCAATAAGATTCACTCTGCAAGCCAGAACCTGCCAACCGAGGTTATGCAAATGGCTCTAAAGAAGGATGCCCGTGTAATCGAACGGTATTTTATTCAGACCATCATCCCTGCAATGGAAGAGGCTCGTAAGAAAAATGCTGTGCTTGCATTGAAAAATGTCATTCTGAAAGATGCCACAATTGCCGACTCTACACAGCTTGGTACAATCGGCAACCTCACCAAGAATGATCTTAGGAATAAAAATGAGTTCGTACTCTCTGAATTCCTGACAGATGTGTTCATTTATGCAGTCGCAAAAACAGATAACATGATAGAGGCTGCATTCACTAAATCTATCAAGAAGAATTTCTATACAGCTTACAATTTGATGGCAGATACCATTAAATTTTACGAAGTAACAAAACCAAGAACTGCGGCAGCAATCCCCCTGACGAGCAAGGGCAAATTTGACAAGGTTTTTACGCCCGTATCAAGCGAGACACTTTCCATATCCGCAAAACACGACCTTCAGATTTTTTGCTTGAAGTTTGATGATTTTGATTTTGACTATCATGGTCTGTGGAGACACCTTCGTAACAATATCGGGTATTACGTCTATTCCAGGGCTCAGATTGAGACTTACATGGAAGATGATGAGATTTCTGCACTTGCTTACGACGCAATAGCGTATATCAAAAAGGCCATCGCTGACGGGAAATTACCGACTGGCAATGAGCTCGGAGAACTCTTGCTGTACATATTCCTGGAGCAGGTTCTCGTAGCTCCTAAATTAATGAGCAAGGTCGAAATAGGAAATCACGGCGGTTTTATGACGAGCGAAAGTTCCGGTATCCACCTTCTTACCGCTAATGAAACAGTCCCTTTTAGTCAGGTCATTCTCGGGACATCAATGATAAACGGGAATTTGCAAACAGCAATAGACTCAGCCTTTGCGGATGCACAAAAACTAAAGAATAGAAAGAAGGACGAGCGGCGATTTGTTGAATCAAACATATTTGCGGCTTCTTTTCCATCGAAAATTTACGATCAGCTTGAAGCAATAATCCTGCCTTCCGAAACGGGCGGTCAAAAGCCTGCCACAGCGTTTGGTATGTTCGTGGGGTATAGTTTGAACGGAGTATCCGCAAACGGAAAACCAGTAAACGAATATCAGGACGATGTGTTTGAGCAGGTCAGAAATGACATCAAAAACAATGTGTTATTCATTGAATCGAAAATCACGCAGTATGGACTTGACGGCTACTCTATGTATATCTATTTGCTACCCTTCGCTGATGCGGACGAGGACAAAAAAGATATCATGGACAAGCTGTTGCAATCCGGAGGAGGTCAGGCATGAGCGATTTTAGAGATGTCACCTTCGGGGAGCATTTGTTTTCGAGAATAGATGATAACGTTTATCTGCAAAAGCTGTATCACAATATCCTTATCAACTATTCCAGGCGTTTGTTCCATTTGGATGAGATGGAGGAACAGCCTGTTAACATTGGGGATGCTTTGACCTTTGCAGATGTGCTTTCAAAATCATGCGGCACAAACCTGTCGGATATTCATAAGACTCGTGCGCAGGAAATGGTAGCACTGCTTTACGATATGTATCCTAAAGATGAGCAGGTGAAGTATTATCTCGGTTCTGTCCTTGCCAGTACGGGGAATTTCCTCGGCATGAATAAACTGACACCAGATTTTGAAAATGCCTCTCTGCTCGAGCGTGTGTTCATGCACTTCAACATGGATTATCTGTCTGTGCCGTCCGATGGCGGGGCTCGTTTCTTTCCTGCGCAAAAAGAGATATACGACAGCCTGTCCAGACCCTATTTCAGCTATTCCGCGCCCACGTCTATGGGGAAATCTTTTATGATGCGTGCGTTTATTAAGCAGCAGATTGTGGATGGTGCAAAGAAAAATTTCGCCTTGCTCATCCCTACGAAGGCATTGATAAACGAGGTTACAAGTGAATTGATCGAGAGTCTCACCACTCTACTGAAAGAGACAGATTACCGTATTGTGACATCCTCTGGCTCGATGGCATTAGAGACGAAGCATAATTATATTTTCGTTCTAACACCGGAGCGAATGCTTTATATTCTGATTGATGATCCTGACCTTAAGATTGATTATTTGTTTGTGGACGAGGCTCATAAAATATCTTCTGGAGATAAGAGGAGTGCATTTTATTACAAGGTCATCAACAAGTTAGGAGAACGGCATAGCAACGCACATATTATATTTGCATCGCCGAACATTCCGAATCCGGGAATTTATCTCGATACATTGTCAATGGGAGAATCGACCATTGGAGAAGGATCTATCGTGGCGTGCAGATATGCTCCTGTCAGTCAGCTAAAATACATCGTTGACTTGTGGGAACGCAATATTCGCGTCTTCGACTCATACTCGAAGAAATTTATATTGTTACACGAAATGAGTCGCCAGTACTCGTTGAGTGAGGTGATTGCCCGAATCGGCGATAAGAGGCACAACATCGTTTATTGCAAATCAAAGAATGATGCCATTCAGTTTGCAAGAGATTATGCGGACACACAGGAGCCGATCGGCGATAAAAAGCTACAGACATTTGCGGAGGCAATCCGCAACGATGTCCATAAGGAGTACTATCTCGCTGAATTGGTTGAAAGAGGCGTGGCATACCATATCGGTTATCTTCCGGCAAATATCAGAATGCAGCTTGAGGATTATTACCGCGAAGGTCTTATTAAGACAATGTTCTGCACAAGCACCTTGTTGGAGGGAGTAAATCTACCTGCGGAGAACCTGTTTATTACAAGCTATAAGAAAGGCAGGAGTGACTTCTCAGAGGTAGACTTCAAGAACCTGGTCGGGCGTGTAGGACGCGCTAAGTACAATTTATATGGCAATGTCTTTATCGTCCGGCTTCAAAAGCAGGAACGAGAAGAAGATCTACAGAAGTTTGAGAATTTGCTGAAGGACGATGTGCCGCCGCAGAAACTATCCATAGAAGCGGAGCTAAACTCGAACCAGAAAAAGCTAATAGTAGACACGCTTCTTTCCGGCAGCGTAGAAATACACAAGTCCAAGAAGAACCAGAGTGAAGACAACTACGAGCTGATGCGAAAAACGATGCTGATTCTTGTTGGGGATATTGTAGACGGCAGGAACAGCCGGATAAAGCGGGAATTTGCCCCTTACCTGACATCTGAGACTGAGTCAAAAATCCGGGAGCAGTTTTCCGTACCAGAGAAAAAGCCTGAGGATGATATCAATGTCTCGTATGACCAGATACAGGGCATCGAAAAACTCATCCGCGACGGACTGGCTTACCCAGAAATCAAAGACTCGAAACGCGGAGCGGATTATTACGAGACGCTGGCATTCCTCAACAAACTGGCTGTGGCGTTCAAATGGCGCATCTACGAAAATCGAACTCTCGGAGCCGGAGAAGGAAGAAATTATACCAAACTGACATGGTATACCGTTCTCCTAATCCAATGGATGCAGGGACATGGACTCAGCTACATCATCGGACGAAGCATAGATGATTACGATGAGAAAAAGCGAGAGGTAAAAGTTGACTACAACAAGTGGGAACCATTTGACGGTTCTCAGAAACACAAGAACATAATCATCGCCGATACGCTGGAGGCAATCGAGGATGTACTTCTGTTCCGGCTGTCAAACTACTTCCTCAAATTTTCGGAGGAATACAAGCGTCAGCATCCTAACGAACCGTTCACGAACGACTGGTATGAATTTGTGGAGTATGGGACAACAAACCGCCTGCGAATCATTCTGCAGCGGAGCGGTTTTAAGCGAGACTCAACGGAGTATATCCGAAAAAATGCTAATACGTATGTACGAGGAACTCCGGACAATCCCAAGCTGCTTAAAACGGCATTACTGGAGTGTCCAAATGAACTGGTGAGAAGAGACACCGAAGAAATCCAGTACAATGTACCGGAGCTATTCATAGATGAAGGAGAAGAATAAGATGGCGAATTTTTACGAAACCGTGCTGACGGTACTAAAATCAGACGAGAGATTTGTTGCCGAGGATGGCACTTTTCTACGTAATGCGGTCTATGAGGCTGCAATGAAGATGGACGAGGGACTTATCCGTCTCCTTCTTGCGAATGACGAGACACGCACTCGATTCTTCGCAGAAGTCGATGGCGTCAAAGTCTTTGACAAGATGGGATTTGCCTGGATAATCAACAATCGGCAATTTCTGCCGGATAGTTATACCCGTTTCAAGAATAAGATTGGGCTTGCCGATGAGACTGGTGCGCTGATTTCTGCATCTGGTAAGGTGGAACTTGTTTTTCCCTACAAAGATTGCATTCTGGAAGGCGGTCAAACAACGGAAGATCAAAAGCGCCATGAGATTTTTTATAACGAAGCATTAGCGACCGATGAGGTTGATAGGCTTCTTTTTCCAAAGGTTCTCGCTTCTGCAAAGTCGTATTCAAAGGAAGGAATCGTCTCTGCATCTTCGATTACCGATGATGATAATCTTGTTATAAAGGGAAACAATCTACTTGCCCTTTCATCGCTCTTAAAACGCTATGAAGGAAGGATCAAGTGTATTTGCATCGACCCACCTTATATACTCACGAGCAATAAAATTTGCCAAAATAGATGAATTACTCCCGAAAGATATGCTATAATTAAGAACATATCTTTTGGGAGGGAAAAGCCATGGAAAATATTAATAAGTCT
>JAETNO010000002.1 GCA_021768245.1 Bacteroidaceae bacterium
TTTTTCCTCTTTTTCAGGGGGGCTATTTGGATGAGCAACACGGGGTCAATTTAATTGGGTTTTAGGGGGGCAGTTTCTTTGACCACGACGGGGTTAATTTAATTGAGTTTTTCCAGCATACATTGAAAATTAGAAAAATATAATAAGTTAACAAAATCTTACCCAATCGACATGAATGACATAGTTGTAGGAATGGGCGAAGCCTTGTGGGATGTGCTTCCCGAAGGTAAAAAAATCGGCGGTGCTCCTGCCAATTTCGCCTATCATGTATCTCAGTTCGGACTGCCGAGCTGCGTAGTGAGTGCGGTCGGCGATGATGCCCTCGGAAAGGAAATCATAGAGAATTTCACATCGAAAGGTCTTAACCAACTCATTGCCGAAGTGCCATATCCGACAGGCACAGTGCAGGTTGAAATTGACCAGGCGGGGGTTCCGCAGTATGAAATCAAGGAGAACGTGGCATGGGACAATATCCCTTATACCGAAAATCTTGAGTCGCTTGCTAAAAAGACCAAGGCGGTTTGTTTCGGTTCGCTTGCACAGCGCAATGTAGTATCGCGCAACACTATCAATCGCTTCTTGGATGCAATGCCAAAGGATGAAGACAGCCTTGTTGTCTTCGACATGAATCTCCGTCAGGGTTTCTACAATAAGGAAATCCTCTGCAATTCCATGAAGCGTTGCAACATACTGAAGATAAATGATGAGGAATTGATAACCATAAGCCGCATGTTCGGCTATCCGGGAATCGACCTGCAGGATAAATGCTGGATTCTCCTCGGGAAATATAATCTGAAAATGCTTATCCTCACCTGCGGAATCAACGGAAGTTATGTGTTCACTCCTGGCAATGTGTCATTCCAGCCGACACCGAAAGTTGATGTGGCTGACACCGTTGGCGCGGGTGACAGTTTCACGGCTGCTTTCATATCGTCAATCCTGAAAGGCAAGAGTGTCACTGAATCCCACTCCCTTGCCGTACAGACTTCAGCATTTGTTTGCACAAAGAAGGGGGCCATGCCGATTCTGCCTCCACAACTGACTGATTGATTATCTGACTGACATCTCAAAAGGCCTCTATTCAGCATGGATAGGGGCCTCCGTATTTGGAATAAGATTAATAAGTCCTGTTAAAATAAAGTTACATTGTTGTAAGGAATAAAATAAATTACTACCTTTGTGCCCGTCTATGATACGCGATGCCCGGATGGCGGAATCGGTAGACGCGACGGTCTCAAACACCGTTGGAGCAATCCATCCCGGTTCGATCCCGGGTCCGGGTACTGATAATGACTGTCAATCATTTGATTTACAGTCATTATTTCTTTTATAAAGTGTACTAAAAGTGTACTATCTGCGAAAGTCGAGTGATACAGCCGAGATGATTTTAGGATTTTTAATGGCTGTTTGTTCTATTTAATTGTCGCTGTTTTTCTATCTTTTATCGTTAATTTGAATCCAATCGTTAGAGTTTGAACACCGTTTGCACTGGTGTATTCTGAATAAATCCGTAAAATCCGCCTCGTCTGCATTTTCCGCATAAACGGCCTCGAAGTTTTCCTGTAATCGTGCCATCTATCTCGCCGATTTTTCGTAACTTCGCGTATGGATATTATGATATGTTTTTTTATATCTTCAATATTATGGGTGCTCGTATTCCCCATAATAGCTTATCCGTATTATATAAAGCTGAAAAAAGAATATAATTGTCCTACCGGCCTTTTTGCTTTCACTATTTTTTCGGCTCTACCGCTTTTTGCAACTCCTTTCATCGCTTATGTGATATTTGTTGCTGTATGGTTTAATAGAGCTTTTACTGCTATACCGTTACTGCTTTATCCATTTTGCGTTATATATGGCTTATATCTTTTCTATAAGTCATTTACACAAAATGGCAAAGCCAAAGCCGTCTGGTATTTAATCGCAATATGGGGAGCTTTGATACTGCTTGCCTTATCTTTTTTCCTCATACTTAACCTATACCGAGGGCATATATTCTTATAAAATCACTTCTTCACTTATAACCCAGACTCGTTCCGATTATGAAGAAACTCGTAATTATAATTTTGACTATATCCTGTATCCAACTGTTATTTTCGTGTTCCAAAAATTTCAATGTGGAAAATTGGGAGGGTGCAGTATTCGTATCGCCGACTAATTCCTATCGCGGCAATGATTTTCCAAATGACAGCGCAAGAATAGAACTGCTTCCCGACAGTGTTTGCATTGTTAAGAATCTTTCCTTTATAGATTTTGCCGATTCATATAAATGGCCGGAGCAATTTACCGGCGAATGGTATTTATATGAATATGAAGACACCAAGTCTTTGATTATTAGCTATGATAAAAGGCAAACCTCATTTGCAGTTATCCCATTTGATATAGATATAGATTTCAACCCTCATGGCGTAACATTACGCTCTTACGTTGGCGCCCCGGACGATATGGTTTATCACGTTCTAATTGAAGAATCTAGCCAACAGAAATAAAGCGTCTTTTCGCCCCGTATACTCGCTCCATAATTTTGTGGCACCACAACCCACAAGATTATGGAGCAGCTTATTTTTAGTTCTGTCGAAACATCATAGTAGACCGCCGAGAAAAATTTATTCTCGGCGGTCTTGTTATATCAGCGTCTAATGCCTCGGCTTAAAATTTGTTTCAGCTTCTGCCATTGCTCTTTGAGCCATTGGAACACACGGGTGCCGTTGATGTGGAGGTGAAATTTGTTGTCAGTGGGGCTGCGCTTGATTTGCACCTCTGCATTGGATACATCGAAATCTTGACGGTATGTTTCCGAATGGATGGTTGCTCCCTCCTTGAAATATCGCGTCTTTTGGTCAAGCAATGCACGGGTTACAGTGTCCGACAAACCGACATCCCGACATTCCCTCGCCGCCTCCAACAACGGAAGTACATCGGGGAAGAATGTGTTGAGGTCGGTTTCCAGATAGTTGTGTATCCGGATTGTGGAGGCTTCACTCTCTTTTTGTCTGCGTAGGCTGTCGGAGAGGTTGGACATCTCACGGCGAAAATCCTGCTCCCTTGCCTCGGCACGGTCTTTCAGCTCCCGGATTTCATTATCTTTCCGTGTAACCTCGGCTTCAAGCCGTTTGGTCTTGCTCCCGGTGAATATGTTGGCGATATTGCTGACGGCTTCCTTTCGCTGTGCGTCGCGTTCGGCTTTGGCCTCATCACGCTCACGCATGGCGGTTTCTGCCTCCTGCCGTGCCTCGGTGGTCTGCGCCTCGTACGCCTTTTTCTCGGCGGTCGTTTCCTTGTCGGCGCAACGAAATTACAACCCCGGAACGGAATATCCAAATTTTAAGCATCTTGTGTCTTGCATAGACTAACGACTGACTGAAATCGGCTAATCCTCTGCCCGGATTGCTATATTAAGTTACAAAAATTTTTCGGAATTTGCAAATATCGATTGCGAAACCTATCTTTCATATAATTTTTACTCGGGAATTGTATCAACAGGCTCAATATTGTATTGTAGCTCTCCAGCAATCCATTCATGTGCATCACTCTCATAGGTCGCTTCTTCTCCATATTCATTAGTGATGAAAACCAATGAATATGCTTCCCCAAAATTAAGATAATGAAAATACTGTCCAAGGTATTCCCATTCATTCTCCGTCAATTGATTCATATTTAAATCAAGTTCTCCCAGATTCCGGGGGAACCTATTATGCTTTTTCTCAAATGAATCAATACTCATCACAACTTCATTGCCCGGTTTTAATGATTCTGGCACATTGACAGTAGAATGGTAACACAACAAACCACCAATAAGACAAAACGCCACATAGACACACGTTTCAATCAGTATAACTTTATTTCTTAGAACCTTTGAAAACGCCTTTGAAAATAAGAACGGTAATTGTGATGCAGCTAAAACAAGTGCCGCAAATAATACTGCAACTGCCAGTCTTGGGAGAACTTGCATACTCCAAGGCCTCAACTGCCAATTCAGTGCAATATGCATTTGGGGACCCAATGAGAAGAAATAGATAATCAGAATAGCCAGCCCACAAAAAATGCCTAAAACTATTTTGAACAAATATACACTTATCTTACTTGTTCTACATGCAAAACAAAGAATTAGAGTCAGGAGAACGACTGCGATTAATCCCAAAATCATAGCGTATGTTATTATATCCCGACTAATCGGGAAAATTTATAAGGTCGAAATACATCGCTCTTGTAGGAGAATGTTTGTCTTTCTCGGAGAGGAACATAAATCCGCATTTCTCATAGAATGGCACGGCGGCTGCGTATGCGTCAACCGTGATGAAACGGCACTGCAGCGCATAGTGGCGAAAATATGTTTTACTTGCAGGAGAATCGCCCTGCCTATCTGCTTTCCGGCATAGTCTTTTGAGATGGCAAGACGACCGATTTTAACTGCCGGATATTCCTTGCGCCGTTTGGAGTTGGCGACGCGGCGGTTAAGACGGTTCCACAGTTTCTTCTCATCGGGGTCAAAAACAATCTTGTCGTTTAGCAGGCTGTAATACGCAACGGTCTTGTCCGCCTCGTTATCTTCGAGTAGATAGGTCAATGCCATCATCGACTTGTAGTAGTTGACGGCATCGGAAATTAAAAAGTCATTCAAATCGGCATCGCCGCAATCGAATGACTTTATCCTTGTATCGGCATCTATCTGCCGGAAAGTGAATTTGCCAAAGTCCATAATTACATCGGGAATGTGCTTATGGCTTTGAACGCCTCATACGCCTTTCTCGCCGCTTCCTTTTCAGCTTTGCTGACGGGAGCGGGGTTCGCCATTCTCTTGGCGAAATTTTCAGCGTCCTTGCCCCTTAATATGGGGGGTTCTTTGATAGGTCGTGCCATGTCTGTACTCCTTTGTTGCTTATTAGATTACAAAGATACAACAAATTTCTGATATATAGAGTTGTTAAGTCGAGAAACCTTGCACCCTTGATTACAAGGATGCTGTGAGTGAGAAAATATATCCGAGTACGGATAACAGTTTATAATAACTATGGTTTTCAGCCATTATTTTTTATACGGTGTACTAAAATTGATTCCTGTTTGCATTGGTGTATTCTGACCAAATCCCCAAAATACGCTTCGTCTGCATTTTCCGTATAAACGGCCTCGAAGTTTTCCTCTAATCGTGCTGCCTATCTCGCCGATTATCACTAATTTTGTGTGTAAATTTTATCCGATGGCTCGCTTTAACTCTTTTCTCGACAACATAAACCTCACGGAAATAACAGATTTTTTCCGCGAGAAAGGTTGCACTTGCCATTACAAGAAAGAAGATATATTTATCCAACAAGGAACTGTGGCGCGATATGCCGCATTGGTTGTTTCGGGTTATTTCAAATTATCCACTACCAACACGTCGGGCAACGAGGCGGTAGTCAACTTTGCGTTTCCGGGCGAGTTAATAACTGATTTCCATTGTTCTTTGTATGGCGAACAATCGGAAATGTCGATTATAGCCGGGACCGACAGCGAAATCCTGAAGGTGTCTCTAAAAGATTTTATTGGTGTGCTGTCATCCAATCTCTTGATTGAATATCGGTCTTTATTCAAGACTGTTCTGCTACGCCATCTCAATATCTATCGTAAAACCCCTGAACAACGATATATTGAGCTTTGCGACCTTTATCCCGATATAGTCAAGACCGTTGCCTTGAAAGATATTGCTTCATTTCTTTTAATAACGCCCAATCATTTGAGCCGCATCAGGCGTAAATTAGCTGCCGGAATCAAGGAATAATACGAAAATTCGCGCGGACTATACATTTGTTAAGCCGGAATCGGAATTTAATGCCGAACTTGTGCACAAAATCAATCAAAGTCAGTATGAAATATAAACTGAACACTATAACTCGCGCCATTATCGTCGCTTGTTTTTCGTTAGCTTCCATTAGCTCCTTTGCTTCTTGTGAAAAAGCAATAAAAGACTTCTACATTGCCTATATGCAGAATGTCGAAAAGATGATGGACGGGGCCAACATTGCTCTGAAACAAGCGTACATGTCAACTCAACTTATAGCCAAGATCGCACAGGAAACAGAAAGGACAGATGCTGATGCCATCCTAATGGCGCAAGATGTATCTCAATACGGGATTAAATCATTGACCGTGGAGCCTCTTAAAGATGACTGGTACCAGGTTAAATATAGATTCAGCGCAGACAGCGATGAAATTGTAATTCCTGTAAAGGCATGTGATTGTGATGGCGAGTTTAAGATTGTGGATATATCATGGAATGGCCTAAATGTAAACGGCAACAGTTCAACTCGCGGGAATAATTGTTGTTCAAACCATTGCGACTCAATCAATGCCGATTCTTCATATACATGGCCCCATCCCTATCAAGACCCTTATTATCTTAATGGAGGTAACGATGGGTTAGATAATGACCTGTATACCGCTCTGTCAAAAACCGCGCCGTTATCTCAAGGCAACATACAAGGCCGGGCCATATTTAGTTTCGTTATCTCAGAAGATGGAATTATCGACCCTAATAGTATAAAGCTGATGAGAAACCGGTCTGTGCCGGACGATTATATCAATGCCGCAGTTGAAGCTATCAAAGGTTTAGGAAAGTTTGAACCCGGTAAATTTAATGGTATACCCAAAAAAGTAAGATTCAATATTCGCATAAACTATCCTATTCCTCTTGACCGTATCAAAACAAATATAGAATAAGCGTCTTTTCTACCCATATACTTGCTTCATAATTCGGTGGCATGCAATACTAACTCTTAATTTTACAGAGATGTATAGATTACTAATTACACTTACTATTGCCTTATCCTTGACTATCAGCGTCTATGCACAAGAACTTATACCGGATTCTTGCAATCTCGAAAGATGCTGCAAGGTCAATGTTTGCGATTCAATCAATATGCCTGTATTCATAGTTGACGGGGTAGACGTTGAAGCGCAATATCTTAAAGACCTTCCGGCAGAAGACATAGAGAAAGTGGAAGTCATAAAAGACGAAACTATCACTAAAATTTTCAGTCCACGATTGGGCGGAGTGGTCCTCATCACTACCAAATCCAAACGATTCTTGATTCCTGTGTTGGAGAATTATAATCGTAGTATGGAAATTGGCAAACAAAACCGCATCCCGGGACAACTCCTTATCAGAGGAGATTCAATCAGTGCCGATTTTATCAATCCTGATCTTAAGTCAAGTTTTCCCGGTGGAGAATCTGCTTTACAGGAATTTTTGAAATCAAATTTGCAGTATCCCGAAGAAGCGAGGCAAAATAATGAACATGGACGTGTAATAGTTACTTTCTATGTTGAGAAAGATGGCACAGTAACTAACCCGCGCATTATACGTGGCTGCACCCCTTCTTTAGATGCCGAAGCTCTCCGTATTGTTTCCATTATGCCGAAATGGAATCCGGGCAAACAGAACGGAGTGCCTAAAAAAGTCTCTGTTACCCTCCCTGTTAGATTCTAACAAGAAATACGGACTCTAATATCCGCTCAATGATCTCCTTATTGTGGCTTTGCTCACTTACATGATGGGAGGTGAGGATTAGTCCATTGAGGATGCATGCCGTTCTCGTAAAGGCTTTTCCATACAGAATCATTCAATGTTGAGAAAACTCGCCCTTCAGATTGCCAAAGCCACGCCCGACAAGAAAATCAGTGTCAGGAAGAGGCTATTGCTGCATTAAAATCTCAATATTTATTACAACTTCTAAACAACTTCAAATTTTGATGCGGTTGCCTTGTATCGAATCCACGTAATTCAATCGGCGAGTTATATGCAACAGATTACTCCACATTGTCGTAGTTGATATAGATTGGTGCTCCGAACGGCAGAGTCTTCCATCCGGACTGGCTTGCATATCTGTAACGTGTCTTTCCTGTCATCGGTTTGGTTTTCATTACGAAAAACTCGTTTCTAAAGTCATGCAGGAACTCAAGTTCTACATAGTATTCGCCCTTTTCGAGCATTATCTCGCAAGGAAAACTGAATAGGAAGCGACCCTTGTTGTCAAGATCTTTACGGGAATAATCAAAATATACAGGAGGAATATTGTCAAGCTCATATCTGTCGCCGTCCTTGCGGTAGATATTGACTCTGAATTTCATTGAAGACAATGTATGACTGTTATTTATGACCGAGAATCCAAGCTCTTTCAGCCATGCTCTTTTCTTGACTTTCAAAGGAGTCGCCACGCCTTGCCCAGCCGCTCTGTCACCTTCGATTTCTATGCAAATAAATCCCCCGCCATTTTTGCGTCCGACGGTACGATTTTTTATTTTCTGAGGTTTCACGACAATTTCCTGCAGAGGTATCTGCTTCTCTGTCAAGAATATTGAATCGGGCATATTTGCAAAATCGGCAATCGAATAGCATTTTGGCTCATAGCCGATACACGATATTTTCAGTATGTCATTGGGATTTAGACCGGATGTCTGAAGTGTGAAATATCCGCTGCTATCTGTTACTGTTCCCATCTGACGGTCTAATATGCCGACGCTCGCATATGCGATAGGTTTTCGCGTAGTAGCTGATAAAACCATACGGCGACCGAATGAAGGTTGTGAAACAAGTAGGGTGACGACAAGCACAAATATTTTGAGAAGTTTATTGAAAGAACACTTCATATTTTATATATTTAAAATATCACAAAGGTAATGGTTTTTTGTGGACAGTAGTGACGGATTGTAGGTATTTTTGCTAATTTTGCGCCGTAAACAATATGACTTTATGGTAGAAACTACGATTCCTTTAGCATCAAAACCGAGGTTTGAAATACTTGACGGACTCCGTGGTGTCGCTGCGATGATTGTTGTGATATTCCATCTCTTTGAGACCTATTCACCCGGGCCAAGCGAACAGATTATAAATCACGGCTATCTTGCCGTGGATTTTTTCTTTGTCCTGTCTGGATTTGTGATTGGGTATGCCTATGATGACCGATGGGGTGCTATGTCGACATGGGATTTCTTCAAACGCCGTTTAATCCGCCTGCAGCCGATGGTGATTTTAGGCACGCTTATAGGAGCGTTTTGGTTTTATTTCGGCGCGGCTCCCGGTTTTGAGCTCGTAATGCAAACTCCGTGGTGGAAACTGCTGTTGATAATGGTTCTCGGCTGCATAATGTTTCCGACACCTCCATCGATGGATATCAGAGGGTGGAAGGAAATCAACTCACTTAACGGTGCTCAATGGTCATTGCTTTGGGAATACATTGCCAATATCCTATATGCATTGTTTGTCAGGAAATTCACCACGGTTGTCCTTGCGGTTTTTGTTTTTCTCTCGGCGTTCCTTACTATAGACCTCGCGATGGATATTGACGCTTTCGGATTGCTGGAAGCCCGCAGTTATGCGAGGTATACAGTGATTGGTGGTTTCGGGCTTACCCCTGACCAGATATATATTGGCATCTCCCGTTTGCTATATCCTTTCTTTGGAGGACTGCTGCTTTATCGTATGAGCAAATGGCGCATCAATCTCAGGAGAGGGTGCATGACGCTTTGTTCTCTTGCCGTGGCGGTCACCCTTGCTGTGCCACACGTCGGAGGCGAGAATTACGAATGGCTCAACGGTCTCTATTGTGTAGTGGTAATCTTGTTTGTATATCCGGCCATTGTCGCTGCCGGGGCGGGAAGTGAACTGAAAGGGACAAAAACGATAGCCGTTTGCAAATTTCTTGGAACAATCTCATATCCGCTCTATATCACGCATTACCCAATGATATATGTCCATATGAACTGGGTGGCGCGACATGCCGATGCGCCTGTCGGCACTCATATCTGGGTTGCAGTCAGCATATTCCTCGCGTCAATCGCTGTGGCCTACGCAAGTGTCAAAGTCTATGATATTCCTGTGCGTGAATGGCTTTCTGAAAAATTTATCCGTTCAAAGAAAAGACTACGGGGATAGGGTATATGGCCTCATATATTTCCCATATTGAACACTTTTACAATCCGCACCTGTTCTCATAAATTATCCATATGAATTTATCAAAGTATCTACCTGACCTTTTGGAAGAGTATCGATATCTGTTGTCTGCGGCTTTCACTATGGCGGAAAACGCCGGTGGCATACATATGAAATACTTTCGTAAGAGTGGCCTTGAACAATCGACCAAGCTTAACGACAGTGATGTCGTCACGATTGCCGACAAGGAAGCCGAGGCTTCCATCCTGACTTTTATTCATCAGCATTTCCCTACGCACGGCATCATCTCAGAGGAATCCGGCATTGAGCATGACGACAGGGAATGGCGTTGGGTCATAGACCCATTGGATGGAACAACCAACTTCGCCATGGGGCTGCCTCCATTTTGCGTTTCAATAGCTTTGGAGCGAAATAAGGAAGCGATTATCGGTGTGGTCTATGCTCCATATCTCGGAGAGTGCTTTTATGCCGTAAAAGGGATGGGGACATGGCTTAATGGAATTCCTATTCATTGTTCTGATAAATCGGAATTGTCAAAAGCCGTAATCGCTACCGGCATGCCCTATGACAGGAACGACAATCCGGACAACAATCTCGCTGAAATATGCCGTATGGCATTATGTGTACGCGGCATCAGAAGGATGGGGTCTGCGGCAATCGACCTTTGCTATACGGCGGCAGGATATTTTGATGCTTATTGGGAATTGAATCTGAACCGTTGGGACGTGGCAGCCGGACAACTTATAGCGCTTGAAGCCGGTGTTATCGTAGAATCCATCCGCTCAGACCGAAATCATTCCCTGCTTGCCTCAAATCCCAATCTTTATCCGTCTATGTGTAGTATTCTGCTTGGGAAATAGTCTCTGATTTCAGAGGATTTCATGGTTTAAAATGATTCATGTTTTTATGCTATAATGGGTATAAAAGATATAAAAAACAGGCCTCCAAAAGTTGTATCTTACTGTTGGGGGCCTGTTTCGATAATTATGCTGTTATTGTTATGCCACTGGGAGTTTAGAAATCGTCGGGGGCATTTTCAGGGTCGGTATACCAACGGGAATAGTTGAGATAGTTGCGGGCTATTTTAGTGTTCAGCTCGGCTGAGGTCGCAGGGTCAACCATTTTTATGAATTTTGCGGGTGCGCCTCCCCAAAGTTCGTTCGGGCCTATTTTTGTCCTCGAGAGGACAACGGCACCGGCTGCTACAAGTGCGTTTTCACCAACTTCGGCATCGTCCATGACCACGGCACCCATGCCGATGAGCGCGCGGTCATGGATTTTTGCGCCGTGAATAGTTACGTTATGGCCTATTGACACGTCATTTCCTATCTCGATAGTTGATTTTTTATAAAGAGTGTGGAGCACTGAGCCATCCTGAATGTTCACACGGTCACCGATTCTGATTGAATTCACATCGCCACGGATAACGGTGTTGAACCATACACTACATTCAGAACCCATCACAACGTCGCCGATTACAGTGGCGTTTTCGGCGAGAAATGTGTCCGGGCCGATTTGCGGAGTGAAACCGCGCAGGGGGATTATTAATGCCATGATAACATTTAATACGTATGAAATGTTAAATAGTTTATGCCTATTTGCTTAGTGGAGCTGTAGCATTGGCGAGCCATGTCCGTTCTGTTTCGTCCATCAAGGGCGAGAGACGGTCATATACCATGCGGTGATAATTGTTGACCCATTCGATTTCAGAATCCGACATGATTGATGTGTCAAACAGTTCACGGTCGAAGGGACAGAGGGTGATTGTCTCGAAAGCGTAGAATTTTCCGAATTCGGTTTCCTCATAAGGTATCGTGAGCACGAGATTCTCACATCTTATACCATATCGGTCAGAAAGGTATACTCCCGGCTCGTTAGAGGTTAGCATGCCCGGTGTTAGAGGAGCGAGAGTGTCATTGAGCCTGATTGACTGCGGGCCTTCGTGCACGTTGAGGAAATGGCCTACGCCATGGCCGGTGCCATGCAGATAGCTTTTGCCTTCTTTCCAGAGAGGCATGCGTGCGAGCGCGTCGAGCTGTGCGCCTCGCGTCCCTTCAGGGAAGATGGAAGTCGCGATGGCAATATGTCCTTTCATTACGAGGGTGAAATCATGGCGCATATCGGCGGTCGGATTTCCGATGGCGATTGTGCGAGTGATGTCCGTTGTACCGTCAAGATAATTCGCTCCCGAGTCTATCAGCAGGAGATTACCCGGGTGGATTTCTGCATCGCTGTCCTTATTGGCGGTATAATGGACTATCGCACCGTGAGGGCCGAATCCGCAGATGCTTTCGAAACTGAGGTCAAAGTAGAGCGCTGTAGCCGAACGGTGTTTCAGCAATATGTCAGCAACTCCCATCTCGGTCAGCCGTTTCCCCTCGGCGACGGTCTGTTGGATTTCCATAAGTGAACGCACCATGGCCACTCCGTCGCGTATATGCGCTTGGTGGATTCCTTCAATCTGAACATCGTTTTTCACAGCCTTTGGCATCGCGATGGGTGAGGAACCGTTAACATAGTGACCCTCGAGAGCTGAAGCTATCGCTCCTGAGGCACGCGACCCTGCGAGGAGCACCATCTCATTTTCGGGAAGGGCTTTAAGGAAGGGGAGCACTGAGGAATATGGCGCTACATCGACTCCTGATTTTTTGAGATATTCTATGACTTCCGGCGTAAGTTTGGCTTCGTCGACAAACAAAGTGCTTCCGGAGGGGGAAAGATAGAGGAAGGATGTCGCTACCGGATTGCAGGGTACATCGTTAGAACGGATATTCAATACCCATGCGATTTCATCAAGAGCGGAAGTGAAATATGATTTTGCACCCTGGGCAGCTGCGTCAGCGAGAACACGATTGATTTTTGATGTCGCTGATTCTCCGGCATATTTTTCGTCGTGGATGAATATCTTATTTGACGGAAGCGACGGACGGTCGTTCCATATCCTGTCAATCGGGTCGAAATCCACATTCAGCCCGATGCCGGCAGAATTGAGACGCTTGCGGAGCGAGACTGTTTCGTCAATCGACATCTGGAGTCCGTTGATACCGACTGTATCTCCCTTTGAAAGGTGTTCAATAAGATATTCGCTTATTGAAGGAGTGTCAGGAAGACCCTCTTTCATAAGTTCTATGCCGGTTCCCTCAATCTGTTGTGCGCCTTGCAGGAAATAACGGCTGTCAACCCATAGCAACGCTTCCTTATCGGTTACAACGAGTGTCCCTGCCGAACCGGTAAAACCGCTGAGATAGCGCACGATATGCCAATGGTCGGATATATATTCGCTGAGATGGGCGTCGGTGCGTGGAAGAATCACGGCCCTTAGTCCTGCCTCACTCATTTCTTTGCGTAGCGCGACTATGCGCTCGATTATTTGATTTTGCATGATATATTGGTGGTTTTTAATTGAATTCCAAAAGCAAAGTTAATAAATAGTTTCGGTTATGATGATGATTGGCCCTAAATTTGTGTGAATAGCCTTTAATTAATTGCAAGTTTGTAGCATTATCAAAGAAATTCATAATTAGTTCCCCCTTCACTTAAAATAAAAGCCTTGACAATATTAAAGACAGATAAAATCTGCCACTGATGATACTACCGGTTGATTTTTATTGTTGGTATCCATATGGCAAAAATACGAAATTCTTTGATTCTATGATAATTCCGCTTTCAAAACCCTTAGATCACAGGGGCATTTTTTTTCAATGACTTGCTGTTCATAGCCAGCTGTTTTTAAGGACGCGGCGGGAATAGAAAGGAGAGTAGAATACAAGACCGAAGATTAACGCCAACATTTGGGGAAATGTATCTTCTTTTATGCAGATTCCCATATTGACTTGGTAGAGAATTATTGTCGGCAAGCCCAATAGAATCCATATCCATGTTTGAGAAAACATCAGATTTCCGAGGTCGTTTGAAAGCATACCTGTTGTCAATAATACAATATACCAAAGAATGAAACCATAGTTAAGGTACATTCCTGCCACATACATTCTCAGCTTTCTATTAGTCGGTTTCATATCTTCTCAATTATTATGTTGTCCGAACCATCTTCCAATGAGTTTAATGAATCCAAATGTATGTGAGTGCCGAGCGGAACATCTGACTGCGCCAAATTCGCAAGATGATTAGCCAATGAGAGCAACCCCTCCTTGTTCGACTTTATTATTATACCTTCCTCACTTACATTACTCTTGATTTCAAAGCCATTCACCCAATCAAGTTTTAGTCCACCACTTGAAGAATATTTGGGCAACTTCTTTTCTCGATCTCCTTTCCGCCACAAGTAGATGAACAGCCCGAGTGCCACGAAATAGTTTATCCACATGGCGCATGAAAGACTGCTTATGCAACTATACCAAGGAGTGTCCTCCCAGTCGGTAATTGCAAAAGCCCATAAGAGCAATTCAATGACAGCTCCTAATCCGAAAATAATGCAACCCGATATTTTCCGCCACTTCTTCATAAGTCTATTGTTTTGGATTAGGTCTTATAGCCCCATTTGGCATCATATTTTCCTGTATCTCCCTAATTGATTGCTGAACTTTAATTTTCAGATATACATATCCCCGTAATTGATGGTCATATGTTTTCAAATACAGCATATTGTCATTATGCCAAAATATTGGACTTAGTTTAGAATCTTCTTCCTGCCAGAATATGGTTTCTCCATTGTATTGAGTGTTTTTATAGGACTCAAATTCATAAATAACATTTCCATCGCGGCGAAAAAATCTCAATTCCAAAGGCCAATCGCAATCATGTCCGGTCTGTGAAACATACGTTCCATTGATATTTATTGCTGTTGGAGATGCTGCACTGCATATATATTCACCACTCTCAGAGTCAAACCACCATACAGAATCGTCAAAAGGCGTATCAGGGATAACGAAACCATACAATTTCAATTCCGGTAGAAATATTAACCGTTGCTTATTAAACCCAAATCCTTCTGAATCTACAAAGCTGTATATTTCTTGTTGCGAAGCAGAATCAAGGCGTTCAAATTTCGCTTGCGATTCTTTCAATACCATTGAGACGATATCATTGTTGGCAATGGTATCGGCCGGAATGATATTATAGCGCAAACTCTCTTTTTCAGCTTTGATATATTCCGTTTCGCTTATTTTCTCTACAGAGAAAACCGTTTGTGCGGACGCAACAGCATCATACGCCATCACTATCAAGGTTATCAAAAATATCCTATAGACCGGTATCATATCACTTCCCTTTCACCGCTGTTAATCTTTATAATCTTATTTGTGGAACCGTCGACTTCCATATACAGGATATCGGTCACGTTATCATCGTTGGGGTTAGGTTTGAATTTAACCTCGAATGAATACTTTTCCAGCGGAAGTCCCGTAAAGCCGTCTTGAGGTTCTATTTGAATTGTCTTATAGGCGTGCCGAAAGTCGGTATCATCCGTAACAATCGGGAAAGCACTGGAAGATAATTCTTCGGCAAGTTCTTTGGTGCAATACTGCTCATACAGTCTTTTCAAGTCTGCCGGTGATGCACCTACTGCTCTTTCGTTCAGATACAGGGCCATGAAATCTGCTACTGCATCAAAGCCATCGACACCCATGTAAACATCTATGACAATAATATTTGATGTGCCGTCGGGTAAAATCTGATACAACATATTCCAGCCATCGTCCGTGTCGGGGAGAAAACAACCGAACGACAAGTATAGGGCAGAGTCCGAAGCCCAAAAGACATCGCCTCCCCACTGCATCATATATTCACCCTCGTTTCCGACCAAATCTTTCGTGCGTATTTCCTTGTCGGAGTACACGATATTTCGGTCATACGACAGAGTAAGAAATACAGATGAATCTCTGACAGCCCAATCATGCCTCCCAACGATTACATCATTGGAGTCTTTTAACGCTTTTATAACCCAGTGTCCTATAACGGTATCTTCAATGATTCTGCCTTTGATTTGTTCAGACTTGTTTTCATTTACAGAATATTCAATCGTATATTGTGGTATAGTATCGTCGGTCTTACGTCTTCCGTTGCAAGCCACAACCAATATTGATACGATAAATGTAAGAAATATAACTTTAATCAAACTTTTCATAATTAGCTCCTTTCATTCAAATCCGATTGTTAATGCCTTGACAGTATAATTCCAACCCCAGATATATGTAGCCCACAATAGCGATATTGTTATAGCCAAACATATTGAAAGTATGATGCCAATGTCTTTCTTGCCAATCAGAAATGACCTTACCACATTCGCGATCTGAGCCAAAAGCAGAATTAAGTTGAGAACCAGAAACGTGCGATTGACAAATGCCGTGCCTCCTACAAACAATACGCCAAAAGTCATTACCCACACGATTGCGGATAACACCATGATAATCCATTTTGCTTTGTATAAAAAATTCATCGTTTGCCTCCTTTCCGCCATAGGCAAATAAACAGAAATATAGCCACTGCATAGTTTACATACACAAGATAACCCATATCTTTTATAGCTTGCCGTGAGTAGGCTCGCATGATTTCAATAGCATCCTGAGTGTTCCCGCCAGGCTCAAAATAAATTGATGTTGCATATTCTTTATAAAATATGCAACTGGCAATATTTAGAATTGCCAAAACTATTAACGCCATGATGCCTGTTATTTTTTGCCACTTATTCATGTCATCTTCTTAATAATCAGTTTATATAACCATATCACAATCAAGAATGGGACTAATGTGTAGATTGCCACTATAAAGCCAAATAATATCAGATATCCCAATAATTGTGATTCACTAAATATGCATATAATTGACATTATAGCAACAAGTGCAATGTTATAACTTAGCCAAGTCCTTAAAAACAAATTTGAAAAGGACTCATAGGAATAAGCGTAACCATAAATACCAGAGATAATTCCGGAAAACAGGCATGTTGCAATAAACAAATACCAAGGATTTTCAGAAAACAAATAAATCGGACAAACCGAAGGCAACGAACACAATGCCTCCATTATCCAAAATCTCTTAGCCGTCCATCTCATCGCTTACCTCCTTTCCGCCATAGGCAAATAAACAGGAATATTATCACAATGCAATCAACCAATGAAAGAAGATGATAGCCCATAAAATGGAGTTTACTCATATAGATGCAATCAAAGAATGATTCTTGAGTGACTTCCGCACACCATGCTCCGGCATTTTCTGCTAAATGGCAATAATCCAATAATATCATGATATGAGCCAATATCAATGCATTTATCGCAATCACTCCTAATATCTTTTGCCACTTCTTCATGCGTTACCTCCTTTCTTCCATTGAGATAAAAGTCTTTTAGCGCGAGAGACTATATAGGGATTGTCGCTGTATTCAACTAACCGATTGGCTGTATCGTGGGCGTATTCCGGAATGAAATTTACAAACAATCGTGAGGCCCAATACATAGACTGTTCATAAATTGTCAGAAGTTCAATCATTTCGTCTTTCGCGTCATGGGCTATGAGATATTTGGCGGCGTTTTCAATATCCCATCGGCTATTGGTTTGTTCTTTCTTGTCGCCGTTGGCTACCGCAGCGAAATACATCAGCGATGCCTGCTCAAAGAAGGAATATGCGTCGTCTTTGTTATCATATTCAAGTAGCTCACGCCAAAGAGTGAAAAACTCCTTAGCTGAAATCAACGAGTAAGTGCCCTCAGTCCAATCGACGCCTCGCTCAATGAAATAATGGGCTTCTTCCGATTGAAATCCACAATCGTTGTCTATATAATATTCTTCTCTTGGCTCAGTCCTTATAGCACGGCCTATAACATTTCCAGCGTTGCTTTCAAAAAAGATTGTACCCAACTCTCCGTGATACTCGGCATAATAGTCTCCCTGAAAGTTCATGTCGTCAAGTTCATGGAACGCATCGCGAAACGCAGCCATGCAGCTGCCTTTCATTGATTTGTAATTGGTTTCAGCGACTATATCGGCATAGATACAACCGGGGATGTGAGCCAGAGCGCACTTGGCTTTAATATCACGCCTCGTAAACATCCCCTCAAATGAATCCAATCGTGCGGAAGCATCCTTATCGACATCCGAGGGGTCAAGCCACACTCTCACCTGTCCGTCAAAAATACCGTCAGCGGTACGCAGTCCATACAGGGCGTTGGTGGCATAGTCAAATGTCTGGAAATACTTTTCGCGCATCTTCCAGTCGCCATGTCGTATCTTGTCTTTGGGCATAAAAGTTTTCAGGATCTTTACCCACCGTCTGCGCCAACGTGTTAAGTACCACAATATGCCAAGAACTATTCCGGATATGGCAAAGACAATAACCCCATACCATTCGCCGGCAGTCGCTACTTTATATATGGTAAATTCGGCCATCGCCACAAGGTATATGATACCAACAAAGACAACTATACCGACACCGATCTTCTTCAGAATGGTCTTAACCCATTCCGGAATCCTGATTTTACCTTTGTCATACAGTCTGACAATAAGGAAAATCACGACGAGAATCCCAATGACGATTAACACCGCCAATGGTTCATCTGCCATTCTGCCAATAGCAGAAATCAGCACACACGCCATGCCTATTTTATACCATATCGGCTTCATTTTCGCTGGCGTTTTAAGGTCAGAGGTTTACGGTTATACCATGCCTGTTTCGGCATAGTGAGTTTATCGCGATTCTTTATGTCAAGAACCATTCCTTTAAGAGTCATGTATCCGTATGATAACAGATCCACAGTATTATTGCCTGATTTCAGAACTATTCGACCTTTCGATATACTCCATGTACCGGAATTGCGAATCTTCGGAGCTATCGCTCTTTTATCAAGGATTCTTTGTGTGAATACATATGTCGAATCGTTATTTAGGTGAAGTGTATAACTCTGCTTGCCATGTTTGGCAAAATAAACTCCGGCAAGATCATCCACTCTATAATAAGGCAATCCCGTTGTTATCACAACAAAAGGAGTCCGCTGTTTGTGGCAGGTAACACCCAGTTCCTTTATTATATCCACACTCTTGAGATCGTAATCCTGCAAATCAGGTATTTCGCTCACTAAAATTCGACCAATACAATCCAGCTTTCCCAACATTTCTCCGGCTGTCATCTTGATACGACTTTTGTAAGGGGTGTCATTCACGACAAGCAACAAAGGTTCACGGAAGGAGGTCTGAATTCTCACAATCCCGCTACAATTCACAAAACCATAATCCGCAGCCTCTACCGAATCCATGACACAGATACTTTCAATGTCTGATGGATAAACATAGCTCAACGACTGTGCCACATAGACCGCCGCACTGTCACTCCTCATCCGGTCAATAGAGTATGTGAATATGGAATCATGGAGAGCCACACCGTCAACCACCCATAATATTTTACATGACATATCATTGCTCTCGATATTTCTTGTCGGAGCCATTGCAGCGCAAAACATTATGGATGATGCTGTCACCAATACCATCCAAAGTGCAATCTTATATCGGAGAGAATCTGACATCGAGGTTCTTCTACTTTATAGCGTCAATTACATACGTTGCCAGCAGGCGCTCGGTGTCCGATTCAGTCTTGACGGTCAGAATGCCGTGAGCCATTACTCCGGCACTGTATAGCAGCAGGCCTTCTACCTCCATTCCATCTTTCTTGCCACTGATTCTTATGGAGTACATCCCATCGGCGGCACTTATACTTGATTCCGTATTGCTATCTAACGGTGTTATTTTCATATCCAGTTCTTTCAGACCGTGACACATCTTCAGAAGGTCGCCGGTGAGAATCATTGAGGTCGGGATTTTTCCCGATTTCAGCGGTATGCCTGTGAGATTGAAGTAAGGCAAGTTCCCGAACTTCTGTTCGATAAGATGTGTAGGGGTGTAAATCATATCTACCGCACCGACAAGAAGAGGTCTTGTTTCTTTTTCCCATTCTTCTCTATTGCTTTCATCAATTTCCTGTTGCTTTGCAGACATATTGATAAAAGCATCAGTTATACGCTCCTTTACAGCATTCATATTCAAAATCGAATCGGGCCGACTGTCCGCACCCAACTGGATTCTCAATACAATCGCTGCAGCAACATCATTCAATATATCGGACTTGTCAAACGATTTCAAGGTCTCTCCAGCTTCCGGGTCGGAACATTCTACGCTGAAATTCTCCAGTCTGTTGTATGTAGTAATTACAAATCCCTTGTCGTTCTTCTCATCAACTATAAGTGTGGGCAGCAGTTTCGTGGTCGAAACCAGCGAGTCCTTCCCATGATACATCACAAGGCTTGTAGTGGCACGATATCTGATAGTATCGCCCAACGTAAACTGAGGGATAATGGTTATCTCCTTTGCTCCACATATGGAGCAAGTCATCAGCAGACAGATATATAATGTTATTGTTCTCATAATCATGGATATTATTTCTTTTTGTGTTTGAACTTGATGGTTTTCTTGGTGTTGCGTTTGGGATACTTGACCTTGATTATCACCGGTTCGTCATAGCCGTCGGCTTCGATACGGAGGATGGCTTCTTTCAAAGGTTTGCCGTCCTTGTCTTGAAGTTCCCAGGCATTAATCCATTCGATTCTAAGTGCAGTGTCATTATCATATAAATGGTCTGACGATAAAGATTCATAATCTTCTTCACCATTTTCATCAATGAATACCTTATAAACATCTACTTCAGACGGACTGATTTTGTTGCCTTTTTCATCGACAAAATATAAATCAAGCATCCCCCGTGGTTTTGCAGGTTCACGGGCTATCACACCTTCTATTTCACCGATAAAGTAATCTGCTTGCTCCAACGTAACATTCATTGGATTTTCAAGATTATTCACAGACACCGTAAGAGGTTTGTAGCCAATATATGAAAACTTAATAGAATCACCTAAACATGCTTCGATTTGAAAATTCCCGTCAATATCAGTGCTGATTGATTTCTTAGAATTAAGATTTTGAATGACGGTACCTATCAAAATTTCGGGTTCTTGTTTAGAGTCGCCAGGCTTTGTCCAAACTCCCGTAACACGCCCCTTTATTAACGCCGCACCAATCCGTGATTGAACTGAGATACTATCCGTAGATAATTGCGTATCGTACTGTGTTTGAGCCTGCGAAGATAACGGACTAAACATCGCAATAGCACCGGCCGAGATTCCGGCGAGGGCTACGGCTTTACCCATGCGCTGGCGCGAGTGGAGCTGCTGTTCAAGGTAGCGCACCTCGGCTTCGCATTTTGGGCATGTGCCGAGGCAATCGCCTTTGTAGCGACACTCCGACGTAATAAACTCGATGCCGTTAGCCTCGGCAATCTGCCGACGGATCTCTTTCAATATCTTGCAGGTCTGTTTTCCTCGTGCCATAATTAATCTGTAGGTAATTTGAAAACAATAGGAAGTGTCATCCAGACGTTAACCTTTTTGCCATTCAGTCTGCCGGGAGTGAAATCCGGAAAAAGACTGACGACACGCAAAGCCTCTTTGTCTAACGCAGAGCATTTGCCTCTTACAATCGTTGGTTCACATACATGCCCCAAGGTATCTACATAGAATTTCACAACTACACGACCTTGGAAACCCTCTTTTAATTGTTCTTCAGGATAGGTGAGATTTTGGCCTATAAAACGTAACATCTCAGCTGCTCCGCCTGGAAATTCCGGTTGTTGTTCAGCACACAGATATATTTCGTTCTCATCAGAATTTTTCGGTCGTTGATCCGGCATTTCACCTTGTGTCACGGCTAAATTCGAGTCATTGACCACCACTCTCTCTTTAATTCCTGCCACTTTTAGAGAACTATTGGAGTTACTTTCATTTATATAAACATAATCTGATAATTTGAATGATATTGGTAAAATGTAATATGATTTCACTGGCTTACCATCTTTTTGTGCAGGGATAAACTTAGGTAAAAGTTTTACAATACGATGTACTTCATTAATTGCTTCCTCCGAAAAATCATCAGGCAAGGAACACCTTAGAATCTCAATATTGCCTATTGTTCCCAATTTATCTATCTCCAATTTTGCTATGACCTTCCCATTGACACAAGCGTTATCCCATTCCTTGGGATATTTTATATTGGATGCTAAAAATTGCATTAATTTTTTAATACCGCCCGGGAATGTCGGCAATTTGTCGGTATCTGAATATATGATGTTAGTAATGTTGTCGCAAGTCGGCTCATCAGGTCCTTGTAATCTGAATAGTACGGAGACTGTGAACCAATATTCAATAGTCTTGCCATTTAATATCGCAGGATTGAATTTTGGCAGAGACTTTATCACACGTAATGCTTCTGCATCAAACGCCGGATGTATAGCTCTTATGACCTTGGCATCTCCAACCGAACCGTCTTCTTTTACTAAAAATCGTACTACAACACGCCCTTGGACAACTGAGTTGTCAGCATTTTGAGGGTATTGAAGATGTTGAGAAATCCATTCCATAAGTTTTTCATCGCCGCCGGGGAATGTTGGGCGAACATCTACAATAGTCTCATACACTTTATCTTCCTGTTCAGAATCAATAATCTCCCCCGCAACAACAAGTTCAGTATCATCGATTTCTCCTTTTTTTAAGACAACTGTATCTTCAATTGCGGGCATTTCGCCTTCCTCGATTGTGTCCGTTGCCTCAACCTGTTCAACTGTCTCCACTGGTTCGCCCTGTAAAGTATAACTCGATTGATTTGAAGATGAGCCACTGCACCCTGACATGAGAATCATGCCCGCCGAGATACCGGCGAGGGTTACGGCCTTTCCCATGTGTTGATGGGCGCGGAGCTGCTGCTCCAGGTAGCGGACTTCGGCCTCGCATTTGGGGCACGTGCCAAGGCAGTCGCCCTTATAGCGACACTCCGACGTAATAAACTCGATTCCGTTCGCCTCGGCTATCTGCCGTCGTATCTCTTTAAGTATCTTGCAGGTTTGCTTTCCTCGTGCCATAGTCAATGTTTGCGTATATGGTAGGTGAATAAATCGAATCTGGTAAAGCCAAGTTGTTCAAGCGCGGTGCGGCTTGCGTGGCGGTCGGTTTCGGTATTGAAATCCGGTATCAACGGCAGGCGGATGATGCAGTCGCCCTGTCGCCCGCAGTCAGCTATGAACCGAAGATTAGCAAGGACTTGTGTGTTGTGCTGTCCGGTATAATTACGGTATATGTCGCGGTTCATGTCCTTTATGTCGATAATCAGAGTGTTTACTGTCGGGAGCAAGGACTTGATATTTTCGGATGGGACGTTGAGGGATGTTTCTATATTAATCTGCCAGCCGTCACCGCAAAATTCTCGGAAGCTATTGATAAAATCGGGATGCAGACATGGCTCTCCACCGCCGAATGTGACACCTCCATTGGTGGCGAGGAAATAAAGCCCGTCGATGCGAACTTCCCGGTATAAGGATTCGGGAGTGTATTCTTTGAACCTGCTGCCGTCAATGAGCGACTGTGGGTTAAGACAATAACGGCAATTGAGCGGACATCCGTGGAAAGCCACAAGCGTCGTGACCCCGTCACCGTCTGTAGAGAGTCGATGTCGCGATATGCCTATGATTCTTGCGAGACTGCTTCTCATGGTATCGATATATTTATTCAGTCAGTTCTATGAAAGATAGTCTCTATGGCAAATTTAGCAAATAAAATTTAGTATAAGTGTGACATTTGTCACACTTATACTAAATTTTACCGGGTATTAAACAATTTTCAAGAGGGAGCGTATGTTGTCAGGCCAAGTATGAGCACTGCCGCCGCAGTGACAATCGAGAGAGTGGCCCACATTATGGATACGCGGAGGTCGACGGTGGGGATGCGTTGCTTTGATGCGTCTATCAGTTCCTATTTCACATATCGCCTGAGGTCGGGTAGGGAGATGCGGTTTTCATACAGGGCCTTGCCGGTTATTACTTTCTGCAGTCCGAGGCTGTCAAGGCGTTCGATATCGTGGATTGAGCTGATGCCACCTGAAACTGTGAATACCACAGTCGGAAATTCGCTTTGCAGCCGTGTATACATCCCTTCATTGGGCCCTTCGAGCATGCCGTCTTTGGATATGTCGGTACAGATGGCTTGGGTGAGACCCGAGGGGATGAATTTATTCAGAAGGTCGTCTATGGTGTCGGAAGTGTCCTCCATCCATCCCGAGACGGCAACCTTCCCGTTGCGCACGTCAGCGCCGAGAATAAGCTTTCCGCCGCCATATTCCTTGAGCCATTCCTGCATCAATTGCGGTTGCCGGGCAGCCACACTTCCGATGATAGCATAGGTGGTGCCAGCATTGAACACATCTTTGAGTGCCTGTCCGGTCTTTATTCCGCCGCCCCATTCCAATTCCACTCCGTTGAGCCGCGCTATGCTTTCAAGGGTATGGAGATTGCGCGGACAGCTCGCCTTGGCGCCGTCAAGATCCACGAGGTGGATTCTGTTCAGACCGTTGTCGAGAAACATCTTGGCCATGTCGACCGGGTCGGCTCCGTAATCCGTACATCTGTCATAGTCACCTTGGCTCAGACGCACACATTTACCGTCAATGAGGTCGATAGCGGGTATAACTTCAATCATAGGGCAGAATCGCTATAATATTATAGGTTGAGGAAATTTTTGAGTATCTGTTCGCCCACGTCACCGCTCTTTTCAGGATGGAACTGGGTCCCGTAGAAATTTTCATATTTAAGGGCGGCACTGAACATCGTATCGCCGTAGCGGGTGGTGGCTATAGTGTCAGGGCATAGATTGGCGAAGTATGAATGGACATAGTAGACGTAGGAGCCACGGTCTATTCCCTTGAGCAGTTTTGACTCGAGATTGTTGATTCTGTTCCATCCGACGTGGGGCACCTTAAGGTCTTTCGACTCGTGGAAGCGTCTCACCTGCGCGTCAAAAATCCCGAGACAGTCCACATCGCCTTCCTCCGAATGACGGCACATCACCTGCATGCCTACACAGATTCCGAGCACCGGGAGGCGCAGCTCGCGTATCACATCGCAGAGCTTCCTCTCCCTGAGCTTGGCCATGGCTTCGGCATCGTTGCCGACTCCGGGGAGCAGCACTCGTTGTGCTTTGCGTATTTCGTCAGGGTCGGCGGTCAGTTTCCATTCTGCGCCGAGGCGGTTGAGGGCATTGCCGACAGAACGGAGATTACCCATTTCATAGTCGATTATCGCTATCATAGGATTCCTTTGCTTGACGGGAGTGAATAGCTGAAAATATCGCGTCTTATTGCCATGCGGAGAGCGCGGGCAAATGCTTTGAAAACCGCCTCAATCAGATGGTGGTTGTTTTCTCCGCGCGCGCTTATGTGGAGATTGCAACGCATGGCCACACACATGGATTTAAAGAAGTGGCTGTACATTTCGGTGGGCGTGTCCCCGACATACTCACGCGAGAACTCCACATCCCACATGAAATCGGCACGGCCTCCGAAATCGATGAGTACCATTGCCTTACATTCATCCATTGGCAGTACGAAACCATAGCGTTCTATACCGCGTTTGGAGCCGAGGGCCATGTCAATTGCGTGGCCGAGGGCTATGGCTATGTCCTCCATCGTATGGTGTTCGTCTACCTCCAGGTCGCCGTGACATTTGAGTCCGAGGGAGATTCCGGCATGGTGGGGGAGTTGCCACAGCATGTGGTCAAGGAATTTCAATCCGCTGTCGATTGCTGAGGGTTGATGTCCGTCAAGGTCGATGGAGATGCTGATTTGGGTCTCCGAGGTGTTGCGCTCGATTGTTGCCGTCCTGTCAGTCGAAAGTATATGGCGCGCAATCTCTTCCCAGCTGTTGCTGACAAGTTCGCATCCTTCCGGTTTGCTGTCGGAGAAAGACTCATCGTCGGGATTGGCAATCAATATGCCTCTCGCTCCGAGATTTTTTGCGAGCATTATGTCGGTGAGCCTGTCGCCTATAACGAATGAGTCCTTTAGGCTGTAGTCCCCGTTCATATACCGGGTCAGCATCCCTGTGCGGGGTTTGCGTGTAGGTGCATTGTCTTCAGGAAACGAGCGGTCAATCAGTATATCATCGAAAACCACACCTTCTCCTTCGAGCGTTGACAGCATGCGATTGTGGGCCGGCCAGAATGTATCCTCGGGAAAGGAGTCCGTCCCGAGTCCGTCTTGGTTTGACACCATGACCAGTTCATATCCGTGGTTCATCAGGGAGCGTAGCCCTGAAATAGCGCCGGGGACGAATTCGAGCTTTTCCAACGAGTCAATCTGCTCGTCGGCCGGCTCTTTGATAATTGTCCCGTCACGGTCTATAAAAATAGCTTTTTTTGCCATGTGTAAGTGCTTAAAAATTGGACAGGAGATTGACCACGCGCGTGTTTTCTTCAGGAGTGCCTACCGTGAAACGGAGACAGCCCTCGCAACCTTTGACTCGGTTGCGGTTGCGCACAATCACTCCGTTTGCAATGAGGAAATCATACATTTCATCGGGATTGTCGACCTTTGCCAATATGAAATTGGCGTCGGAAGGGTAGACCTCCTTGATTCGTGGCAGGGAGGCGAGACGTCCGGCAAGTTTCTTCCGTTCGGATATGATTTCTTCGACGTTGGCTCTTATGTCGGTCGATTCTATTCGGCGGAGAAGTTCCTCCTGCGTCGGGCCATTGACGTTGTAGGGATATTTCACGCGACCGTATAGGTCGGAAATTTCAGGAGATGAGAAGGCCATGCCCATGCGAAGCGAAGCCATGCCCCAGGCTTTTGAAAAGGTCTGGAGCACTATGAGATTGGGATGGCTGTCAAGCACGGAAAGCAATGAGGGATAGGGCGAAAAGTCTATATAGGCTTCGTCGACCACGACGATTCCGTCAAATTTTTCGGCAAGTTCTATAATCTCTGACGGTGGAAAGGCATTTCCAGTCGGATTGTTCGGAGAGCAAATCCAAATCAGCTTGCTGTTTTCGTCGGCCGCGTTAAGTAATGCATTGACCGGAAGGCTGTAGCCATCGCCAAGTCTCACTTCCCGCAATTCGACATCGTTGATTTCCGCGCTGACTGTATAGACCCCATAGGATGGCGCAATCGCGATGGCATTGTCAATCTCCGGTCGGCAGAATATCCGGTAGGTCAGGTCAATAGCCTCGTCGCTGCCTGAACCTCCGATGAAAATCTGGTCAGGCCTCACTCCTTTAAGCTTGGCGATAGCATCTTTCAGCCGTTTCTGATGAGGGTCGGGATAGCGGTTAAGGCCTGAGGGATAGGGGCTTTCGTTTGCGTCGAGCCAAACTGATATATCCCCTCCCTTGAACTCATCGCGTGCGGTGGAGTAGGGGCTAAGTGCCAGGATATTCGGGCGAACGAATTTTAACGGATTCATGAGAGTGGATTTTAGAGATTGTCCTGTGTGCGTATGTCGACAGCCAGTGCATGGGCGTCGAGCCCTTCTGCTTCGGCCATGGTGGTGATGGTCGGTGCCAGCAGCGCGAGTCCTTCACGGCTCAGTTCCTGATATGTGATTTTACGCATGAAACTGTCGAGGTTTACTCCGCTATAAGCGCGTGCCCATGCCCCTGTAGGGAGTGTATGGTTGGTGCCCGACGCGTAATCGCCCGCACTTTCAGGCGAAAAATTGCCGATGAACACACTGCCTGCCGCCCTTATCCTGTCTGCAATCCGCCATGGTTCGCGCATCGAAATAATCAGGTGCTCGGGAGCATAGGCATTGACAAAGTCAATCATCCTTTGCTCGTCGTCAATCACTATCAGGCGGCTGTGGGAAAGGGAGGCTTCCACCGATTCCGCGCGCGACAGCTTTGATGAAAGTCTTTCCACCTCGTCGTTGACTTTGCGGGCGATATCCTCGGTTGAACAGACGAGGATTGCCTGACTGTCAGGCCCGTGTTCGGCTTGTGAAAGTAAATCGGCTGCGATATAGGCCGGCACGGCGCTGTCGTCGGCCATCACGAGCACTTCGCTCGGTCCGGCCGGCATATCGATTGCCACGCTTAAGCTGAGCTGCTGCTTTGCCTTCGTTACGAAGCGGTTGCCGGGGCCGAAAATTTTATCGACTTTAGCTATGCTTTCAGTCCCGAGCGCCATGGCGGCTATTGCCTGTGCACCACCTATACGATATATCTTGTCTATTCCACATATCGATGCCGTATAGAGAATTTCCGGAGCTATGGGCTTGTTGTGGCTTTGAGGGGTGCAGAGCACAATCTCCCTGCATCCCGCGATTTTTGCGGGACATGCGAGCATGAGCACTGTTGAAAACAGTGGTGCCTGTCCTCCGGGAATATATAGCCCTACGCGGTCAATGGCCACCGGCCTTTGCACACATCTGACGCCAGGGAGAGTCTGCACATCAACCTCTGCCGGTCGCTGGGCGGCATGGAATTTTGTGATATTTTCTTTGGCGAGACCGATAGCCGCTTTCACGGCATCACTGACTTTTGAGCAAGCTTCGGCTATTTCCGCTTCCGAGACCTCAAAATCGCTTATTTCAGTATGGTCAAATTTGCAGGCCATCGTGCGTAGCGCGGTGTCACCGTTGACACGCACATCTTCAATAATGGCTTTTACAGCTTCATCTACAGCCGGGTCATCAGGTATATTCCTGACGGTCAGTTGCTGCCATTGCTCTGACGGAGGATTGATGTAAAATTGCATTATTATGACAGCTATTGTTATTTCACTATGTTTTCAAGTACGAGCACGAGGATATCCTCGGCACCTATTGCCTTGAGCCGTGATATTCTTTCCCACAATTGGGATTCGGGGATTACGGCATGGATTGAAAGCCAGTCGGGGTCGGCGAGATGGAGCACAGTCGGGCTCTTCATTGAAGGGAGTATGGTCAGTGCTTTGTCGAGCGAGGATTTGGGCAGATTGAGGAGCACATATTTCATCCCTCGGCTCTCGATGATTGAGCGGAAGCGGAAACAAAGGTTGTCAAGTTCCTCTCTCTTTTCTTCGGAAAGTTCCGGGGTCGCAATCAACACGGCCTGTGATTCGAGAACTGACTCTACCTCTACGAGACCGTTCTGGACCAATGTCCCTCCCGATGATACGATATCGAATATTGCATCGGCCATACCGATTGCAGGCGCGATTTCGACCGAACCCGTGATAGTGTGGATTTTAGCTTTTATCCCGTTTTTGTCAAGGAAGCGTGAAAGGATTGCAGGATATGAGGTGGCTATCCGTTTCCCATTGAACCATTCAAGTCCTTTATAGTCAGCTTCACGCGGTACTGCGAGGCTTATGCGGCATCCTCCGAATCCGAGGTCCATTACCCGCTCCACGTTAGCGTTTTTTTCCTCCACTTCATTGAGGCCGACGATTCCGATATCAGCCGTGCCCATGGCAACTGCCTGGGGTATATCATCGTCACGGAGAAGCAGGAGGTCTACATCGGCACCTTTTGCATGGGCTATCAGAGAGCGGCTGCCCACCGAAGCGGAGATTCCTGCGTCGGCGAGCAGTGACATTGTCTTTTCATTGAGCCTGCCTTTAGCCTGGATGGCAATTCGTAGCATATATGGGTGTATTTGTGTGAAAATTTTCGCAAAGTTACTCTTTTTATTTCAAATTTCCACAAATGCCCCATTTTAAATGGCAATTTTATCGGGGGAGGAGGTTGAAGTAAGATGAGAGGGCGCGGATTGTGGCGTCGTTGCCTCCGTTGTCCACATTGTGGCCGGCAAGACCTTCGGAATGGGGCACTATGCCTGAGATGTAGTCTTCGCCCGAAGGGTTCTTGGTCGGGATTTTCTTGACTTTGACTCCGGAGGTAATCTCCATCGCCTTGAACCATAGGTCGTCGGCGGTAGGAGCGAGCGACATGAATTTTTCACGGTCAAGAATCTCATCGGTGAAGATATGCGGTGGATACAGTATGCCTCCGACTCCTGTAGCGAAATTCATCGGTGATTCATGCTCTGTCTTTCCGGGAGTCCATCGCTTGTATGGTGCGATCTCACCATTGCTGCCGAATGTAATCTCGGTCATTCTCAAGCACCATACGGTTTTAGGTTCCATGATATGCGCACGTATGAGACGGTCAACGAGCTCGAAGTCATAAATCATGTCGTCGTCAATTGTTATTATGGCTGCATCCGGAAATTCCTCAAGTGAAGGAATCAGTTTGGTGTATGAGCGGATATCCTTGCAGAAGCGGATTTCGAGCCCTCTCTTTTGAAGTAGCCCGAGGGTTGCCGGAAGTCTTTTGTCCTTGAATTCCTCGCCAAGCCAAAGCACGATGCGATTGGGTTTCAGTGATTGGCGCATCATCGAAGCGATGGCGAGATAGACGGTCTCGACACGTTTCCCGTACGATGTCAGCGATACGACGATTTCATTGTCGCAATAGCGTTCGTCGGAGATACCGGGTTCTGTATTGTTCAGTGTCTCCTGCTCGATGATACTTTTCCATCGGTCAAATTCGAGTTGTTTGCGGAGTTTGCCTATGTTGAAAAAGTTTTTTGTATCGCGGATCACGTGTCGTAGTGCCATATTTAAATCAATGTTGCGGATTAAACGGTTTGAATATAGGTCGCTGTCTTACCTTACGGCCACGCTGTCGGCCTCCATGCGCTGCATATAGCTTTGGATTAATGCGTTCATGTGATTTGCCATCTCGCGTTCCTTGGCTTTCGGCAATTTGCCGAGAAGATTCTCTTTTAGAAGCGGGTCACTGCGGTAGTTGAAGATTCCTGTGACATTTGTGCCGTCGGAGTGCATCACATAGTCTCCTTTTAGATACTGGGGCTCCAGGTCCCAGTTGAAGGCCCATGTCTCTTCTGCGGGAACTGAGAACATATCCTTTCCGAAGGCTATGTAGGGACGGTCATAGCCGATATAGTTAAGCATGGTCGGCATTATGTCGATTTGCTGCATTATTCCCGGCTGGCGTCCTCTCGGGAGTTCGCCCGATGGGTCAAATATTATGATGGGCACACGGAATGACCCGACTTCGGTTTTGTAGACGTCATGCGTACGTTTGCTGCTTGCATGGTCTGCCGTGATGATAAAGATTGTGTTGGCATACCAAGGTTGCTTTTTCGCCTCTTCGAAGAATCGTTTGATGGAATAATCGGTATAACGTATGCATTTATGAAGCTGATGGAGGCCTTCATCCACGAAAATGTCTTTGTATTTATCAGGCACATTAAATGGGTGATGCGACGACAGTGTGAATACGCTCGCCATGAAAGGCTGGGGCATTTCTCCGAGTTTAGCGCAGAAAAATTGTAGGAACGGTTCGTCCCATATTCCCCATTTGCCGTCAAATTCATCCTTGCCGCCGAAACGGGGGTCGGCTAAGAATTCATTCTTCCCGTAATACTCTTCGACTCCTGCCTGCTTTACGAAAGCGTTGAATCCGAGCGATTCATTGTCTGCGCCATGGAAGAAAGAAGTCCTGTAGCCTATCTTGCGGAGTTCGCCCGGGAGGGATGAGATGCGGTTGGTGGAGTGGGGCATCAATACGAAGGGCCGGTCCATCCTCGGAATTGAGGCAAGGATTGCAGGAGGGGCGTCGATGCTGAAACCGGTGTTTGAAAACGTCTGGTCATAATATAGGCTCTGTGTCAGCAGGGAGTCCGTGAACGGTGTATATCCTTTATACGTACCATTGTCAAGCTCCTTGTTGAGTCCTCCGATAAATTCCTGAGCGAAACTTTCCACTATGAAAATCACTATATTCTTCTTCCTTTTGACCAGGGAATCGGAAGGTGTGTGGAGTGGAGTGTAGATTGCGTCAAGTTCCCTCGGGTCTTTGAAAAATATCGGTGTGGGGCGCGGTGTATTCGAAATGGTGCGCAGCATACTGAACGGTGTGTTGAGCACTATGCCGGTCTGCATGGGGTCATCGACGTACTTATTGGCATAGTTCGCGGAAATCGGGCGTGTAGCAGAGAAGAAAGTGTTGCCTCGCATACCGCATACCGCTATCGGTGCGATGATTATGAGTGATATAATCTGTGTCAGATAGTAGCGTTTACGCGGCTTTGTCGGAGTCATGGGATAGCGGTAGCATTTCCACATGAAGACAACGAGGAGCACGACAAGCAAAACCAAATACCAGTGACTGAGGATTTCTCCACCCACGATGCCTCCAAGGTTGCTGTCACCCTTGAATTCCTCGAAAATTGCCATGGTTGTGCGCCGCTTGCGGAATTCGAAAAAGACTGAATCTCCGAGATTCATTAATATACAGATGGTGTTGACCGCTATGTATATGAGTTTTGTCGTCATGTGGAACCATCTCTTTTCCTTGAAATGCAGGGGGAAAAGATAGAGCAATATGACAATGGCGTTGGTATAGAAAATCGCGGAGGTGTCGAATCTCCAACCACCGAGGCTTATGTGCCGGAACGAGCTCCAGGTGATGCTGTCACCGAAAATTCCCCAGTTCTCAAAGAGGAAAGCGAGTCGGCATGCTTCATAGCATATATAGACCCAGAGCAGATTCAGAATCATGCCCACGGGATTTGATTGATACCATTTGGTTGATTTTATCATAATCGCTTATACCTTGCTTAGATATTCATATAGTTTTTGGAGTATGGCCCGTCCGTGGCGCTCACGCTTTTCATCCGGGCCTTCGATTGCCTCTCCTGAAACGTTGTCGACAACGGTGACGCCTCTTTCGTCGGTCAGCATGAAGCCGTTGTTGAATGTATGGAAAGAGAATTTTTCCTTGTAGGAATCCGCGAGCACGTCGCGGCTGAATGTGAAGTCGTCATGGGGGAGGCCCAGTTGTCCGAGCAGTGTCGCCGCGAGGTCTGTCTGGCTCATCAGCTCTTCGACCTTTACTTGATGATTTACAGCCCCCCCTATGAATATCAATGGAATATGGGCATATTCGCTACGCGACGCCGGATTGTTGGTCGCATTGAATCCATGGTCGGCGATGCATATGACAAGCGTGTCGTCCCATGCCGGAGTCTTTTTGAGCTTGTCGATGAATTCTCCGAAGCAATAGTCGGTATATGCGAAGGAATTTGCTACCTCATCGTCGGCTATTCGATTGTAGGGCACTTTAAATGGTTCGTGGGAGCTTAGTGTCTGGAAAGTCGTGAACCATCTCTCTCCGGCTTCTGTCTTTTTGACTATATCATCGAGTATGAAATCGAACACATATCCGTCCTGGATTCCCCATTTGCATTTTGGCGCTGAGGCAGGGAAATCTTTCTGACTGACAAGCCTGTCATGGCCTGATGCAAGATAGTAGTCGGACTTATGCATTATCGTAAGGTCTCCGCCATGGACTGCCGTTGTCGTGTAGCCTTCATCTTTCAGCCGGCGTGGGAGAGCGGGGAGCTTCGGCAGTTTGCGGGTGTAGCGTATCACGCTTGTTGTGGGCTGTCCGGGCACTCCGCTGAGTATCGCCACGAGTCCGCGGTCAGTGCGGAAGCTTGAGGCTGTGCAGCGGGTAAAGAAAATTCCCTCTTTGGCGATGCGGTCTACGTTGACTGCCACATCCGCTTTTCCGCCAAGCGACGGCACGAATTCCGCCCCGAGACTTTCCCATATGATTAGCAGGATATTGGGCCGTTTGGTTTTCAATAGCTGCTTTTGTGGAGCCCCTGAGGTAGGAAAAAGATGGTTGATAATTTCATCACACTCTTTCGCGTCATAAAATCGGAACTTGCCTTTGAAATCATCTTTTGTGCTGAGGGAATAAATTAGGTTGTAGGCTGGATTGAGCGCCCAATGGTTGAAGAATGAATTCTTGCTGTAATAGACCACGCTCGGATTGTTGGGCCTTATTTTCAATCCACGGATAATGACGAATAATATCCCTGTTCCGACAGCAAGCATAAACACCACGCATGGATATTCCCACCATTCAGAAAGGCGGGATTGTTGCAGGGACGCATATTTGAGTGTGATAAATTCGGCCCCGAGTAAGAATAGCGCGGCACAGAGGACTACGAGTGTCATTGCACATACTATATATGTGGTCGATACGCTCGCAAAGGTTCCTTTGAGTGAGCGCAGATAGACAAATGCAGAAGAATCAAGTTTATAGCCCCAGAATTTATACAACAATGTATCGGAAACGCATATCAATGCTACCGCTAAGGATATGATTGCATTATATATCGACAGTACCGTGCCGGCGTTAATGAAGGGAATCAGGGTAGATAGGGCTGAGACAATGAGCGGGATGGCCGTCATGTAGGATGCAATTATGAAATCAGACCTTATCCCATGGGTATATATGTCGGCTATGTCATGCAATGTCAATCTCTGCCGGCTTGCTTTCCGGTTGTAAAGGCCGAAAAACACTTTCTGCACGATGCAGAAAAACAACGTGCAGTACATGAAATAAACGACTGAATATAAAATGAATGTAATCATCCGTAGTCTTGTTTATGGAATCGTTGGAAGCAGTTGCTTCACTTTCCCGACGATTGTTTCCGGCATGAGACGGCGCATGCAGTCGAAATGGCCTTTGGGACACTCTTTTGAGCCTCCGACAGTGCATGGCTGGCATGGGATGTTCATGCAGATGGCATTGGCTTCGTCCTGTTTGTAGGGCATGAAACCGCATGCCGGCGTTGTGCTCCCCCATACCGATATGACTGGAGTGCCTGTAAGTGCGGCCATATGCTGGTTTGAGGAGTCCATGCTTATCATCACGTCCATTTCACTCATCAGGGCTATTTCATCGTGGAGAGGATAGAGGCCTGCCACCGAATCGCATCTGTCGAATTGTGAGGCCCAGGCTTTGAGTGCTTCCGCTTCGTCACGACGCCCTCCGAACAGATACACATTGTAACCCTCATTGGTGAGCTGTGAAATTACTTCGCGCATCTGTTTCGCGGGATAGGTCTTGTTGTAGTAGCGGGCGAATGGGGCGATTCCGATTGCCGGATGCTCTACTTTAAATGGGACAGCAGGCCTTGAGTCAGGACTGTACAGGCTCTTGAATGTAAGCTCCACAGGATAGCCGAGACGTTTGAACACGGTGGCGTAACGGTCGATGAACGACGGTTGTCTCTCTCCGGTTTTGAAAAGTCGGCGCCGTTTGTCGCGGAGTTTGTCGACCATCTCCACCTTGACTCCGCGAAGTCTGAAATAGCGGTCGATAATCCAGCTACGGAGCACGTTATGGAGGTCGGCAACATAGTCGGGTTTCAGTCCTCCAAGCATCTTCAGGAGTTTCAGTGTTCCGCTAACACCCTTATAGTCCTTGAAGTCTATGGCTATGACATTGACATTCCCGGGACGGTTGATGAAGAGTTTGGCAAAAAACGGACGAGTCACCACATCGATGTGGAGCTCGGGATATTGCCTGGCAAGGGAATAGACAACCGGCAGCGTCATGGCTACATCGCCAAGGGCTGAAAATCGTAGAACCATCATTCGTTTGCCGATTGTTTCCATAGTGATCTATGATTTAATTCCTAAAGATATCCTCTATAGATTCATTATACTCTTCCGATATGGCTGCTGCTTCCCGGAAAAGGTGATTCAAAGTTGGCTGGTCTGCTCAAAATAGCGTCCGGCGGTCATTCTCGCAATCAGAAGTTCCCTTTTGCGGTTGCGGAACGGCCTCACATATTCATGTGCATGCTCGATTATAGCCTGTGCCTCATCCGGATGGGCAATATAGTAGTTGAGTTTTTCTATAAGGTCGGAATAGTCAGCTTTCACCTCTATATAGTGATAGTCAGGGATGAGGGTTCCTTCCATAAACCATGATTCAATGCGAGGTTTCGGCATTACGGCTATGGAGTTTGACGACATCACCCATTTCAGGTTGGTAGCCACGTCATGCCCCTCGATACATGCAATGAATTTGAAGTTGAGCATGTCTTCCATTGGTATGTATGGCTTTACAAAGCGGGGGTCGGGTGCGTCTTTATTTATTTGCCCGACGTCACACATGGGATTGTCGATAAACTTTTCAAGGAAGAGTGTGCGCCACGGCTGCCTTTTCACGACGTTTCGAAACACTATCATGTCACGTTTCTCACCGTACTGACGCTTATCGTCGATGAAACGGAAATGCCTCACTTTATTGAGCGGCAGAAGCACCGTGTTGCTGTAGCTGTCCGTGATAGGACGGGCTTTGGCAAAGGTAGGGGAGTCAAATGTCTCTTCAATATCCCCCATTCGATACTCAAATCGGCATTTCGAAGGGAAGCAGCGCACACACTCGTATAGGTCAAAAAAATAAGTGGTGAATTTGTGCTTTTCTTTCCATGGAAAATGAAACTCTCCGACACTTACCGACTTTTGCCTGTCGACTTTGGATTCAGGAGTCAGACGCGCATAGTAATCCACACGGTGCGCAATATAATTGCGTTCTTCATCACTCAGCCTCTTCTCTTCGTGCCGGAAGATGGACTTGAATATCGCGTCCGGCATGAAATATCTTGTAAAGTTGCCTGTGAAGAACGAAATGCGCTGGTAGCCTTTGATTATGGAGCGGAAATCCGTGCGAATCCTCATCGAATCACTTTCTTTTCTTATTCTGCTATTGCCCGAGTTTTTTAAGATAAGCTTCAACTCCGTCGATATCCTTGCGGTTGTCGACTGAGAGCGATTTGCAATGACAGTTGTAGTAGTAGATTGGCATATGATTTTCAAGGAAGCGGAAGGAGTCATTTTCCTCTATCTTTTCAATCGGGCCGCGCGGGGTGTTATGATAGAAATCAAGAGCCTTGCGGGTAAACGCGCCCACGCCTACGAATTTGTGGAACACATAGTCCATGGCTCCTTTAGGGTAGGGAATCGGACTGCGGGAGATGAACAGGCAGCGGTCGTCTTTGGCGGTGACGATTTTAAGGTTTGTCGCATCCACGACTTCTACGGGATTGGAGAAGTCGGTCATGAGGTTCGACACGAAGAAGTCGTCGGGTTTAAGTCCGTCGGGGATGCACTGGATAATCGCTTCGCGTGTAAGCAGAGGCTCGTCGCCGTTGACCATCACGTAGAGGTCGGCTTCAATGCGGGTCGATACTTCATAGAGCCTTTCGGTTGCAGTGTCGTGGTCTGAACGGGTCATGACCACCTTGGCTCCGAATTTCTCAGCGGCATTTTTGATTTTTTCACTATCAGTAGCCACATAGACCTCTTCAAACATCTCAACTTCCTTGCAATGGTCGTAGACCCATTGAATCATGGGCTTGCCGCATATGAGTGCGAGCGGTTTCTCAAAAAAACGGGTAGATTCGGCTCTTGCCGGAATCACGCAGATTATTTTCATGTTTAATTATGATAGCTGAATTGATAAATATTAAATCTTGAAATTATGACGGTTGCGTTATTGATAGCGCCAGCGTCGGTGTGACCATAGCCATAAACCCGGACGGCGTCTGATTGTCTGCTCAAGCATTTCCATGTAAAGGCGCGTATATGGTGAATCGACCGTCATATCTGTAGGCGTCATTTCCTTTATTGTAAATCTGTAATGACCCCGCTTCAATTTCTCTACATCAAGATAGAGGATTGCGGCTCCCACCTTTTTCCCTATTTCCTCGCCTCCTGGATTGAATGGCGTCGTCTGGTTGAGGAAGGTCATGCGATGGTGGGAGATGCTCACATTCGAGCGGTTGTCGGCTATGAATCCGGTGATGGTTTTCTTCCCTTCGTTCCGCCATTTAAGCAGTGTGCGGACTGCTTTGTGCTGCTCGACCGAGACGGGGTTGAAACGGGAGCGGACTTTCAGCATCAGACGGTCGAAGGCTTTGTTGCGAAGCGGTTTGTATATCTGCGCGCAAAAATCCGGCCCGTTGAAATGGCGTACTATGGCCGGCACCCATTCCCAGTTTGCATAATGACCGAGATAGAGGATTATGGAGCGTCCTTCCGCGCAATGCCTGTCAACGATATCTCCGCCTATGACTTCGATACGTTTGTCGACCTGACGGTCGCTCATGTGGAGTAGCTTGACCGTTTCCACGATATTGTCGCAAAACTGGTGGTAGAAGTCCTTTTTAATTTCGCGCAACTCCTCTTCGGATTTTTCAGGAAAGGAATTGCGGAGATTCATGCGTATGACCTTACGGCGATATTTCAATCCCTTTGACATCACCAGATAGAGTACGTCACTGATGGCATACAGCGCGGGGAAGGGCAACAGGGCGAGAGCCCCGAAAATCGTGCGGTATAATCCGTAAGTCAGTTTTTCGCGCATATCTCTTCCGATATTTTATTGACTACACGTTGGGTCGCACCTGCGTTTTTAGCTACATATATGGCCGCTTTTCCGGCTATTTCGCGGAGTTTGCGTGGATTGTCCTTTAAATCACAGAACCATTTGTCGAGCGCGTCGAAGTTTGGCGTGACGGCCCCGATGCCGAGTTTTATCATCTGTGATGTGACCACCTTGCGTGTGATATTCGGGCCGAAGGCCACAGGCAGACCGTAGACGGCAGGTTCGATTACACTGTGGAGCAGTTTGGTGAAACCACCGCCTACATAAGCCCATGTCCCGTAGCGGTAGATATAGGCCAATGCCCCGACGAAGTCAATGACAAGAACCTGGGTGTTTGAGAAACTTGTCTTGTCTGTGCATTGGGAATAGAATTTAAGTTTTCCCCGGATGGCGTCGGAAATCTGCGACAGCGTCGATGTGCGTGTCTCGTGCGGAACGATTATAAAACGTGTGTCACGATGTTTGTTGGCGAGGGCCGCAATCATCTTCAGGTCTTCGTCATTGTGGATGCTCCCTGCGATGAAAACTTTGTGGCCTTTCGAGAACTTTTCTATTATCTTGTCTTCCCACGGCGTGGAGGCGACTATGGTCACATTGTCAAAGAGCGGGTCGCCGTTGACGGTCACATTGTCGATGCCTATTGACGACAGCCGTTGCTGAGATTCGTCGTTAAGCACGAAAATCTCCTTGAAATAGCTGATGCTCTTGCGGTAAAGTTTTCCATACCATTTGAAGAACGGTCCGTTTTCACGGATGACAGCCGATACGAGATAGGCTGGAATCCCCCGGCTGTGAAGTTCGTGCAGGAAGGTGTGCCAGTATTCCGACACCATGAACACCGCACAGTCGGGACGTATGGCATCAAGGAATTGCTTCGCGTTTTCCGAAGTGTCAAAGGGTAGATAAAGCACCTTGTCGATATCTTCATGCCCTCTCGTCGTCAAGGCCTCATAGCCGGATGGAGAAAAGAACGTCACCACTATATTGCAGTCGCAACTTTTCCTTAATTGCCTGATAATCGGGCGTGCGATGCCGAATTCACCTAACGAAGCGGCATGAATCCATACGGTGGGACGATTCCGGTCAAGGCTTCCTTCCACATCCTCTACCGATGATTTGCTTTTCAGCTGCCCTTTGGCGAAACGTATGAATTTTGACGGCGAATCAGCCCGCGAGGCTTTTGCGATGGCAACAAGCGCTCGCCGGCCAAGTCTCATTCCAAAATCATATATCTGAAGCATAGGAGTGGGCTCGGTAGGGTAAATTAAGCCCACAAAATTACTACAAATGTTTGAATTAATTCAACATTTTTGTGCTAATTTTGCAAATGGAAGATTCCTCTTACTGATTTATGAAAATAGAATTTGAAGATATAATACGCATGGCCGCGCCTGATTTGAAGGTTGTGGCTATAGAAGCCCGGGTCAAAAATTCCGACACCTCGCCTGAATTGTGGAGCCTTATAGAGCGGACTGCACATGATATCAGGGAAGTGGCCGAACTTTCCGATATCAACAAGCGTCCTGCGATAAAGGCTACGAGGGAGGCATATAAGAGATTGGGCAAAGAGCCTAACCGCTATCGTCCTTCGGCAGAGGCTTTGTGTCGCCGTGCAGTGAAAGGGATGGAACTTTATCGAATCAACACTCTTGTCGATTTGATTAACCTTATTTCCATGCAATCGGGATATTCCATCGGAGGTTTCGACATCGACAAAATAGATGGCGAAGTGTTGAGGCTTGGCGCCGGCAAGGAAAACGAACCTTTTGAAGGAATCGGCAGGGGAGAGCTCAATATCGAGCATTTGCCGGTCTATCGTGACTCTATAGGAGGAATCGGTACGCCTACAAGTGATAACGAACGGACTAAGCTTGACATATCCACGACCCGTCTTCTCATGTGTATAAATATATATGGAGAGGAGATGCCTGTCGACGATACGGTTGGGCTTACGGTCTCGTTGCTTGAGAAGTTCGCTGACGCTTCCGACATAAAAGTTAATTATTTTAATCCATAGCCTTCTTTAATCCATAGCCTTCGCTGAATTTTTTTTTAAGAGTTGCTTATGAAAACACTTAGGATGTATCCGACGAGTATCAACGACCGTTTCCTCGATGAGGTGGTCGAATGTCTGACTTCGGGTGGGATTATAATTTATCCTACAGATACTCTGTATGCCTTGGGCTGTGACGCCCTAAACAACGGCGCGATTGAACGCCTGTGCAAATTGCGTGGTGTGAACCCTCAGAAGCAGACTCTCTCGGTCATTTGTGCGGATATCTCTATGGCGAGTGAATATGCGAGGATTGATAATGAGGCTTTCCGTGTGCTGCGCCGTAACCTTCCGGGGCCGTTCACTTTCATATTGCCTGCATCCACCTCACTCCCAAAAGTTTTTAAAGGGCGCAAGGAGGTTGGAATACGTGTGCCGGGCAATGAGATAGCGACAGCCATAGCCGAAAGACTGGGACATCCTATATTGTCCGCTTCGGTCAAGATTGATGATGAAGTTCATGAATTCAACCCTCAGGAGCTTATCGAGGCGTTTGAAGGGAAAGCCCAGTTGCTTATAGACGATGGTTCGGAGGCTTCCATGCCACAGGCGTCGACGGTTGTTGACCTTACAGACAGTCATTCCCCCGAAATCATCCGCGAGGGCAAAGGAGAGTTGCTTTAGATGAATTAGCCCTTAGCTTGCCTGAAATTTCATTATAAACTAATTTTTAAGAGTTACATACCCTTAAATTTATAAAGAACCCGAATGGAGATACTTCAATATGAACCGTCGATGAAGGCTCGGTGGGATGCTTTCGTGGATAAGTCAAAGAATGGGACATTTTTGCTTAAAAGGGATTATATGGAGTATCATTCAGACCGTTTTAAGGACCATTCTTTTGTTTTTGTCGACAATGATGGCAAATTTACGGCTCTTCTTCCTGCCAATATCGAAGGCGATGTCCTCTACAGTCACAAGGGCCTTACTTACGGGGGCCTCATAATGAGCGACAGGACGTCGGGAGGAGAGCCTCTTGAAATGTTCGCTTTGCTCAAGGAACGGCTGTCTGAACTTGGAATCAGGAAACTGGTCTATAAGGCGATTCCCCACATATATCATCGTCAGCCAGCGGAAGAGGATTTGTATGCTCTTTTCCGTTTTGGCGCGACTCTCTCTGTCAGAAATCTTTCGACAGCGATAGAGATGCGGGAGCCTATGCGTTCATCACGCCTCGGGAAGAGGGCATTGAAACGTCAGCGCCAGAATGATATCGTGGTTGAGGAGGTGGACAGCGTCAGCTCTTTCTGGGATATAATTGTGGAAGACCGCAGGGTACGTCATAATGTGAGGCCCGTACATACTGCCGATGAGCTGAACTGTCTTAAAAGCAAATTCCCTGAAAACATACGGATTTATATTGCCACAGTCCCTGCCTCGCAGGACGGGAGTGGTGCGGTTGACGCGGGTATTGCCTCCGCCAGGAAGATAGTGGGTGGTGCTGTCATATATCTCGACAAAGGTGTGATACATCTGCAGTATGCTGCATGCACCCCTCAGGGGAAGGACTTGTATGCTACGGATGTGATATACCATGAACTGATATTCAATATTTTCCCGCAGTCCTGTTATTTTGATTTCGGCATCTCAAATGAGGATGCAGGTCGCTACCTGAATCAGGGAATGGTGGCACATAAGGAGGAATTCGGAGGGCGTTCCGTGGTCTATGATATATATGAGATGGACATATAAAGATAGGATATATAAAATAGAAGGCATGCATGAAAATGCATGCCTTCTATTTTATATAAGTATAATTATTATTGTTCGTCAAAATTCATTTCGTCGAATCCTGCTGCATCAAATTCATCTTCATTGAATTCGGTAGAGCCATAGAACTCATCGTCAAGGTCAGTCGAGGCTGCTGTCTGTGCTGCCTTTGCATCAATTTTTGCGTCGAAGTCGTCAAGGTCGACGAATTGAGCCGGCGCGTCGCCCATGGAAATTGTGCATAGCGGATCTTTAAGGCTTTTACCGGGAATTGATTTTTTCATCTCAATGAAAAACGAACGGTCAGTCATGTAGTCGAAAACCCACACGAGACGCTGCCCGTCATCTTCAATAAAATCACTCAGGGGAGTGTCTTCCATAAGATAAACATCCTCCGATGAATCGGAGCCCATGTCCTCGAGACAGATTTCCTGGTCCCGTTCCCATCCTTCGTCACAAAGGAAAAATGAACTGAACTGATTCTTGTCATAACCCACAGAATCACAGATGGCGTTACGGAGGTCGAGGAATGTTGCGTCAGCGTCAATCTGGATTTCGCGTTTGAAGTTGTCAACTTCGTCAGATACTATACGAAAATTGAAAATCATATTGTGTAAGATAGCTTTTTGTAATATTGGATGAGATGATGGATCTCCACTGCGAAAGTAGTAACTTTTTTTTAAATGCAAAATAGTTTGATGGAAAAAAGAGTCATGATTAAAAAAGAAATTAGAGCGTGTGACATTCAAGCCACACGCTCTAATGATATAAATTAAGAACGGAAGGGAAGTCTTCTATACTTCAAGGTCAATGTTGAACCGTTCGTTCCAGGGAAGACCGTTCTTTGCAAGTTCGTCGAGGAAGGGGTCCGGGTCAAATTCTTCGACATTGTTCACTCCCGGTTTTACCCATTTGCCTGTAATGAACATCATGGCTCCCACCATTGCAGGTACGCCGGTGGTGTAGCTTACAGCCTGCATGCCTGTTTCGCGGTAGGCGGCTTCATGAGAGCAGTTGTTCCATATATAATATGTGAGGTGTTTTCCCTCCTTATCAAGGCCCTCTATGCGGCAGCCGATAGAAGTCTCGCCATGATAGTTCTCTCCGAGATCCTGCGGATTGGGAAGCACGGCTTTCAGGAACTGAAGGGGGACAATCTTCTGTCCGTTGAAATCAACTTCGTCGATACGTGCCATGCCGATATTCTGAATCACGCGGAGGTGTGTCAGATATTCCTGTCCGAAAGTCATCCAGAAGCGCGCACGCTTTATTGACGGATAGTTCTTGACGAGCGATTCAAGTTCCTCGTGGTAGAGGAGGTAGCTCTCACGTTCACCGATATTCGGATAGGTAAGGGTCTTATGGATTTCAAGCGGGCCCGTGGTCACCCATTTGCCGTCCTCATAGTAGCGGCCGTTCTGGGTGATTTCTCGGATATTGATTTCAGGATTGAAATTTGTGGCGAAAGCTTTGCCATGGTCGCCTCCGTTGCAGTCGACTATATCGAGATACTCCATGTCGGAGAAGTAGTGTTTGGCGGCGTAAGCCGTGAACACTCCTGACACTCCCGGGTCGAATCCGCAGCCGAGGATAGCTGTGAGGCCTGCGTCCTCGAAGCGTTTCTTGTAGGCCCATTGCCATGAATATTCAAAGTGGGCCACATCCTTAGGCTCATAGTTTGCGGTGTCAAGATAGTTGACGCCACAAATCAGGCATGCGTCCATGATGGTCAAGTCCTGATAGGGGAGAGCCACATTGATTACGAGCTCAGGTTTGTGGCGGTTGAAAAGCTCCACAAGTTGAGGCACGCTGTCAGCGTCGACAACATCCGACGAGATATTAGGTTTCCCGATAGCATCGACAATTGCATCGCATTTAGAGCGTGTGCGCGAAGCGATAACTATTTCAGTGAAAACTTCAGGGTGCTGGGCGCACTTGTGGGCCACTACGGTGCCCACACCGCCGGCTCCAATGATAACAACTTTTGCCATTTGTTTTATTGTAATTTAATTGTTGTCTTTTCTTGTTTAGTCTCTTTGACTGCCGAAGAAGCGCAGCAGATAGAGGAAGAGATTGATGAAGTCGAGGTATAGGCTAAGCGCACCTACGGTGGCGAGGTGTCCTGCGTAGGCCGGAGGTGTAACCAATGCCATCTGTTTGATTTTCTGTGTGTCCCATGCCGTCAGGCCTACAAATATAAGCACGCCTGCTATTGAGATAATCCAGTCGAGCTGGGTTGACTTGGTGAAGATGTTGACGACAGAGGCTATGATAAGGCCTATAAGTGCATAGAACAGGAAATTACCCCATTTGGTGAGGTCCTGGGTAGTGAAATAGCCATATACGCTCATGGCTCCGAATGTGCCTGCGCAGATGAAGAAGGTCTTGGCTATTGATGTGGCGGTATAAATCATGAATATCGGTGCGAGTGCCATGCCGTTGATTGCCGCGAACGCATAGAAGAGGAGTGTGGCGCTCGTTGACGACATCTTCATGACACGGGCGGAGAGCACGAATACGATTACGAGCTCTGCGATGAACAGTCCCCAGTAGAACCATGAGTTCATCGCCATGAAATTCATGTAGCTGACCGAACTGGCACAGAACAGGGAGAGGAAGGCTGTGACGAGCAGTCCGAGGAACATTTTGAAATATACCCGCTTCATCACTGACGTAGTGGTCTGGATAGCCTGCTGCGGGGAATTGTGGTAATTGTTGTAGTTGTTGCCTCCATAATAGGGAGGAGGTGTTTGCTGGTTGTAGTTCATATTTCAGTTAAGTGTTTATCGTGTTTGATATATTGGACATTAATGTCGGATGAAAGTTTAAGGGCTTGTCTAAAATTCCGGCTTTGAATCATTACATTCTTTCCGGAACTTCGATGCCGAGAAGCGCCATGCCTGTTTTCACGGCGCGTGCCGTCTGTCGGCTGAGCTCAAGGCGTAGCGAGCGCACGGAGTGATTCTCCTCTTTAAGGATGGAACAGTCATGGTAGAACTGGTTGTAGCTCTTCACGAGGTCATATACATAGTTGGCTATAAGTGCCGGACTATAGCTTTGGCCTGCGGCCTCGACTGTGGCTGGGAAATCCGCGAGTGACTGGATTAGGGTGATTTCACGCTCGCCGGGTGTGACGTCGCTGAAATCCGTGATATCCATTCCCTCTTCTGACGCCTTGCGGAGCACGGAGCAGATTCTGGCATATGTATATTGAATGAAAGGCCCTGTGTTACCGTTGAAATCGATTGATTCCTTCGGGTTGAAGGTGATGTTCTTGCGGGGGTCTACTTTAAGGAGGAAGTATTTAAGGGCGCCGAGTCCTACCATTTCTGATATGCGCTTTACCTCTTCCTCTGTCAGGCCGTCGAGTTTTCCGAGTTCTGCCGAAACGCTTTGTGCAGTCGCTACCATATCGTCCATAAGGTCGTCGGCATCCACGACTGTGCCTTCGCGTGATTTCATCTTGCCTTCAGGTAGTTCGACCATGCCATATGAGAAATGGACGAGGTCTTTGCCCCATTTGAATCCAAGGCGGTCGAGGAGGATTGAGAGCACCTGGAAATGATAGTTCTGCTCGTTGCCGACAACATAAATCATCTTGTCGATGGGGAAGTCCTCGTAGCGGAGTTTTGCCGTGCCGATATCCTGTGTCATATAGACGGAAGTGCCGTCGCTGCGGAGCAGGAGTTTGTGGTCGAGGCCTTCTCCGGTAAGGTCAGCCCATACGGAACCGTCTTCCTTGCGGTACATCTTCCCTGCGGCAAGTCCTTCAAGCACCTTCTCTTTTCCTTCGAGATAGGTGTTGCTTTCGTAGTATATTTTGTCGAAATCAACTCCCATGCGCTTGTAGGTCTCATCGAAGCCGGCATAGACCCATGAATTCATTTTCTCCCACAGGGCGCGGACTTCCGGGTCTTTTTGCTCCCATTTCACCAGCATTTCCCTTGCCTCTTTCATGAGGGGTGATGCAGCCTCGGCCTCTTCCTTGGTCATGCCTTTGTCCATCAATTCCTTGACTTCGGCTTTAAAGTGCTTGTCGAAGGCTACGTAGAAATCTCCAATCAGATGGTCTCCCTTTTTCCCTGAGGTCTCCGGAGTCGAACCTTCGCCCCATTTCTGCCAGGCAAGCATTGATTTGCAGATGTGTATACCTCTGTCGTTGACAATATTTGTCTTTACAACCCTGTTGCCACACGCTTTGAGGATTTCAGCGAGGCTGAATCCGAGAAGGTTGTTGCGGATGTGGCCGAGATGGAGAGGTTTGTTCGTGTTTGGAGAGGAATATTCAACCATGACGAGCGGAGAGTCAGCGCCTGCCTGTTTAATTCCATAGTCAAGGGTGTCGGCGATATGTTTCAGAACCGAATTCCAGAATTTTGGAGCGACGGTTATATTCAGGAATCCCTTGACTACATTGTATTTCTCCACGGCCGGTTCGTTCGCTTCAAGCCATGCCCCGATTTCCTGACCGACGGCTTCGGGTGACTTTCTGGCGGCTTTGACCCATGGAAAGACAACGACTGTAAGGTTGCCTTCAAATTCTTTACGGGTGGCCTGGGGCGTGATTTTGTCTGCCGGGGTGTCAATTCCGTAAAGTTCTTTTACGGCCTGAGCCACAGACTTGGCGATAATGCTATCAATAGACATTCTATTTGCTGTTTTCTGATGATTACTTACTATATAACATTAAAGCATAGGCAAATTGCAGCGCCTTCCGCTTTAATCTACAAAATTACAACAAAAATAGCACAAGCCGAAATGTCAGTGCATGAAATTTAGCGGGAATCGTGAAATTTGAGTAAACGTTATATGTTACTTGCAAATTTATATCACCGTATCGCGGTTCCGATTGCGATTATGCAAAAGAGTTGAATCAGATTTATATATTATCTTATGTTTTGTAATTATTTTATGTCTTTGTCCCACATGCGCCCTCGTAGAGGATACTTGGAGCCTGCAAGAAGAAGTCGCAGGGCGGTATTGTAGCTGAAATATGCCCATACCCAATTGAGCAATACGCTTAGTTTGCTCCGCATGCCAAGCAGTGAAATCAGATGGATGAACATCCATGCGAGCCATGCAATGAATCCGTTAAGATGGATTTTCTTTAAATCTGCCACGGCGCGGTTTCGCCCGATTGTGGCCATCGAGCCTTTATCTTTATATTGGAATGTCTTGTCCCAGCGGTCTGTGTTGAAGCATTTTGCAAGGAATTTTCCCTGTTGGATAGCTACCTGGGCCAACTGTGGCAGCCCGTTGGGATAATCGTCTGTCGGAAGCAGGTTGATATCACCGATGGCATAGATGTCATTGACGCCCTCCACGCGACAGAATCCGTCTGTGGCGAATCGTCCGGCGCGTCCCGCTTTGAAGTCAGCCCCGATAAAGTTTATTGGTGAGCCTGTCACTCCGGCCGTCCAGATAACCATTTCGGAATAAATCGTCGAGCCGTCATTGAGCGTGACGATATTGTCTTTGTAGCTTACCATCCGTTTTCCGAGGCTGACTGTTACCATGAGTTGTCCGAGGTCGCGCAATGCTGTTTCGGAAGCCTCCGGACTCATGGCTGACAGCAGCCTGCCGGAGCCTTCATAGAGGTTTATATTCATCTCACCGGGATTGATTTCCGGATAATCGCGAGAGAGGATATATCGTTTCAATTCACCGAGAGCGCCCGCGATTTCTACTCCCGCAGGGCCTCCTCCGATTACTACGAAGCTAAGCATCCGGCGCCTTTTATCTGCGTCAGGCTCTACGGCCGCACGTTCGCAGCGATAAAGGATTTCATTCCGTATGCGTATGGACTGGTCGGTCGACTTCAAAGTGTAGACGTTGTCTTTCAGTTCCGTGTTCCCGAAAAAATTGTTGGTTGTTCCCATAGCTATGACAAGCTTGTCGTAGGGGATTGACTCATAGTCTGTAATCACCAATCGATTGTTGATGTCGATATCCCTGACCTGTCCGATATGGAATTCCACGCCTCTCACTTTCCGCTTACGCAGCTCGCGCCGGAAAGGGAAACAGATGCTTGTGGGGTCGAGTTCTGAAGATGCGACCTGATAGAACAGGGGTGGAAAAGCGTGGTAGTTGTGTTTGTCGACGAGAACCACATTATATATCCTTTTATCGAGACGCTTTACGAGATTGAGTCCCGCGAATCCTCCGCCGAGCACAACTATGGTTGGTTTGGATGATGCCATAATCACAAATAAATAACAGCGTTATTATACTTTGATATAATAACGCTGCCATGACTCTTTGTGTTTTTGGTGTTGATGGCCTATGGAGGCCACTTATTTTATCGTACGGTTCTCACAGGTGATGACACGTGCGGGGAACTGTTCGACAAGGGCAAGATTATGCGTGGCCATTATCACACTTGTCCCCTGACGGGCAATCTCGTGAAGCCGGCTCACGATTGCTTCTCCGGTAGCGGGGTCAAGGTTGCCCGTGGGCTCGTCGGCGAGTACTATCCTGGGATGATTCAGCAGGGCGCGTGCAATCACTATTCGCTGCTGCTCACCTCCTGAGAGTTCGTGAGGGTTCTTATAGCTCTTATTGAGCATCCCGACTCCGCGGAGCACCTCTTCAATCCTTTTTTCAATCTCCGCTTTGTCCTTCCATCCCGTAGCTTCGAGCACAAAACGGAGGTTGGAATATGCGCTGCGGTCCGTCAGAAGTTGGAAGTCTTGAAAAACGATTCCGATTTCTCTCCTTAGATAGGGAATTTCCTTTCGCTTAATAGTGTTCAGGTCATAATCAAGCACTCTGGCCTCACCCGAGGCTATAGGAATGTCGGCATATATCGATTTTAAGAGGCTCGATTTACCGCTGCCGACTTTGCCTATAAGGTAGACAAACTCTCCTTCGCCAACCGAGAGATTGACGTGTTTAAGGGCTATCAGGTCCTGACGGTGGAGTTCAACGTCCCTATAGTCTATTACGTTTGCCATTTTAAGAGCCGGTTTTTAGTTAAAATAGTGCTTAATTACCCATTTCGGACAGGAACTTGATTCGCATCAGGCGTATTTCATCTTCCGTATAGTCTTCTCCGAGTTCGCGGTAAGCCTCGTTGAGATCGTCGGTCTCGCTGTCGCGGAAAAAGTCGAAGAGCTCTTCTTGCGAATCCTCGTCGATGATTTCATTTATGTAATAATTGATATTGATTTTTGTCCCGGAATAGACTATTACCTCTATGCGGTCAAGGAGCTCGGAGAATTCAAGACCCTTGGCCTTGGCGATTTCCGGAAGCGGAATCTTTCGGTCAATCGCCTGGATTATGAACAGTTTGGTGGAATTTCTGCTCGGCACGCTTCTGACCCTCAGGTCCTCGGGGCGGTCAATCTCGTTTTCCTCGACATGGCGCTTTATGACCTTGACGAACTCCTCGCCATAGCGTTTCGCTTTGCCTGCTCCTACGCCGGGAATGTTCTGTAATTCATCGATGGATATAGGATAGGTCGTGGCCATGGCTTCGAGCGACGGGTCCTGGAATATTACGTAGGGAGGCAGCCCGAGGTGTTTGGCAATTTTTTTACGGAGGTCCTTGAGTATACTGTAAAGTTCGGTGTCGGCTGCACACGATGCTCCGCTTTTCATCACTTCGGGTTCCGGCTCTTCACTGAAATCCGAGTCTTCGACGACTTTGAACGATTCAGGCTTTGAAAGGAACTTCTTGCCTTTCGCAGTGATGCGCAGGAGGCCATAGTTCTCAATATCGCGTTCGAGATAGCCTGAGATAACGGCCTGGCGGATTACAGCGCTTATTAATTTTTCGTCAGCTCCCTGTTCGCAGCCGAACACTTCAAGCTGGTCGTGCTGATATGATTTTACGTCTGAGGTAGCCCGGCCGAGCAATACGTCTGTCACATAGTCGGCCTTGAATTTTTCTTTGAGAGCGGTGACTGTTTCCAACACCGCGCATAAATCATCTTTAGCTTCCACTTTTTTCTTTGGATTAATGCAATTGTCACAGTTATGACAGTTGTCGTCGGCGAATTCCTCGCCAAAGTAGAAAAGGAGAGAGCGTCGGCGGCAACTGCTTGCCTCTGCATAGCTTTGGGTTTCCAACAGGAGCTGACAGCCTATTTCCTGCTCGGCAAGCGGTTTGCCTTGCATGAATTTTTCCATCTTCTGGAGGTCTTTGGCGGCATAGAACGCTATGCACTGGCCTTCACCTCCGTCGCGTCCGGCTCGTCCGGTCTCCTGATAGTAACCCTCAAGCGATTTGGGCATGTCGTAGTGTATCACAAATCTCACATCCGGCTTGTCAATCCCCATACCGAAAGCTATCGTGGCGACAATCACATCGACTCTTTCCATAAGGAAGGCATCCTGGTTGGCAGAGCGTGTAGCTCCGTCCATCCCTGCGTGATAGGGGAGCGCCTTGATGTCGTTGACAACGAGCATTTCGGCAAGTTCCTCTACTTTTTTACGGCTAAGGCAATAGATGATTCCGGATTTTCCTTCCTGGCTTTTGATGTATTTTATGATATCTTTGTCGATATTCGATGTCTTGGGCCTTACCTCATAATATAGGTTGGCCCTGTTGAACGACGATTTGAACACCGTAGCTTCCTGCATCCCGAGATTCTTCTGTATGTCGTGCTGCACCTTCGGTGTAGCGGTTGCAGTCAAGGCGATTACAGGCCGGACGTTGATTTCATTTATAATCGGACGTATGCGGCGGTACTCGGGGCGGAAATCGTGTCCCCACTCGGAGATGCAGTGGGCTTCATCCACAGCATAGAACGAGATGGGTACGGTTTTCAGGAATTCAATGTTCTCCTCTTTTGTCAACGATTCAGGAGCCACGTAGAGTAGTTTGGTGCGTCCGGCTGAAATATCGGACTTGACCATGTCGATGGCTGCACGGTTGAGCGAGGAGTTCAGAAAATGAGCCACATGGTCGGCCTCGCTGAAATGTCGCATGGCATCTACCTGATTTTTCATCAGGGCTATAAGCGGAGAAATCACTATGGCGGTTCCGTCCATCATAAGGGCGGGAAGCTGATAGCATAGGGACTTGCCGCCGCCGGTGGGCATAAGGACGAAAACGTCGTTGCCCTCAAGCAGGCTTGTCATGATGGCTTCCTGGTTTCCCTTGAAGGAATCAAACCCGAAGTGCTCTTTCAGTGCATCGTGAAGTCGTTGGTTCATGGGATATTTTTCAGGTTGGTGGAGGAGTGAGCGGATAGGGGAGAAATGTGAGGTGTAAATTTGAGGAGCGAGGCTTGCAGGCCGTCAACCTATGTAGGCCTTGCGGATTTTATCTTCGGCATATGAGCGGTCAATAACGAGTTCCTTTATGTCAGTCGACGGTGTCTCATACATCGGGTCAATCATTATTGTCTCTACGATGGTGCGCAGTCCGCGTGCTCCGAGTTTGTATTCGATAGCCTTGTCGACAATGAATTCAAGGGTCTCGGGAGCGAACACGAGTTTCACGCCGTCCATGGCGAAGAGTTTCTCATATTGCTTCGTAATGGCATTTTTAGGCTCGGTGAGCACTCTCAGGAGGGCTTCCCTGTCGAGAGGGTCGAGGTGGACGAGCACCGGCAGGCGTCCGATGATTTCCGGGATGAGCCCGAAGGATTTGAGGTCCTGGGGGGCTATGTATTTCAGATAGTTATCGGAATCGACCTTGGCCCTCACGCTGCCCCCTGTGAATCCTACCACATGGGTATTCAGCCTGTGGGCAATTTTACGTTCAATGCCGTCGAAAGCACCTCCGCAGATGAAGAGTATGTTTTTGGTGTCCACCGCTATCATCTTTTGCTCAGGGTGCTTGCGGCCTCCGTTTGGCGGCACGTTCACAATCGAGCCTTCAAGGAGCTTCAGCAGGCCCTGCTGTACGCCTTCGCCTGAGACATCGCGGGTGATTGACGGATTGTCGCCTTTACGTGCAATCTTGTCGATTTCGTCGATAAACACTATTCCACGCTCGGCTTTTGCCACATCGTAGTCTGCCGCCTGGAGCAGGCGGACGAGAAGGCTCTCGATGTCTTCTCCTACATAGCCGGCTTCCGTGAGCACTGTCGCGTCGACTATGGCGAATGGGACATCAAGCTGGCGTGCAATGGTCTTGGCCAGCAGGGTCTTCCCTGTTCCTGTCGGGCCAACCATTATGATGTTGCTCTTTTCAATATCGACATCGTCCTTGTCCTGGGCAAGGCGCTTGTAATGATTGTAGACGGCGACAGACAGATATTTCTTGGCATCGTCCTGACCTATTACGTATTGGTCAAGGAACGCGCGTATTTCAGCGGGTGTCGGGAGCTTCTTCGCTTCAACGGTTCCCGCATCGAAAGCCTCTCCGCCACCTTTGTTGGCGGAAGGCTTTAATGATGGATTTTCTTGGTAATAATCTTTCAGGAGCCCTTCGATTTGCTCAACACACTCACTGCATATATATGTGTCGCCGATAGGACTCGGCACGAGTATGTCGGTATAGGATGGTTCCTTACCGCAGAACGAGCATTTCACTCCTGAATTATTGTTGGATTTTTTTGCCATTTCCTGTGTTTTGGGAAAGGAGAGGGGGTGACGTTTCTTTATGAATTAGTCGTTCTTACTTGTTCTCCGGGTACAGCACGCGGTCAACCATGCCATATTCCTTGGCTTCGTCCGCTGTCATCCAGTAGTCGCGGTCGGCGTCAGCTTCGATTTTTTCAATCGACATTCCTGAATGGGCTGAGATAATTCTGTAGAGCTCAGCCTTGTATTTAAGAATCTCACGGGCAGTGATTTCGATGTCGGATGCCTGACCCTGCACGCCTCCCATCGGCTGGTGAATCATCACGCGTGAGTGGGGGAGAGCCATGCGCTTCCCGTTTGCTCCGGCAACGAGGAGCACTGCCGCCATCGACGCAGCCATGCCTATGCAGATAGTGGAGACATCGCTCTTGACATGCTGCATTGTATCGTATAGGCCGAGGCCGGCTATTACAGACCCGCCGGGCGAGTTAAGGTAGATTGATATGTCTTTACCCGGGTCGACCGAGTCAAGATAAAGCAACTGTCCCTGAACTACTGTGGCGGTATATTCGTTCACATCGGTGCTGAGAAAAATGATACGGTCCATCATCAGACGTGAGAACACGTCCATCTGAGCCACGTTCAGCTGGCGCTCTTCGATGATGGTGGGAGAGATATATGAAGAGGTGATTTGAGACGCCGCAGCGTTCGCATATTGGTCGAGTGCGAGGCCGTTCATCCCGAGATGGTGCACGGCATAGTTCCTAAAGTCTTTATTCATAGTAGTGTATTATTTTTCGCAAATTTTGTAATGTAAAGTTACAAAAAAACTTTTTTACGACAAAATTTTTCGTTTTATGATTCTATCTTATCATCCATTTGGCGGCGTTCTTGCCTTGACGGATTATGTAGATTCCTTTGGATATCGATGACGAAGCCTCGCTGACGGAATTGAACTCTCCGAGACATCTTCCCCGGAGGTCAAATACGGTCACCGGCTTTGACGGATTTATATTTGAGGTGTCAGGGTCGATGGTGATGTCAGATATTCCGCTTGTTGTGAGGATGGACTGTATTCTGAGCGAGGTGCATGACGGCATGGTGAGCTTCAGGACATCGCCGTCGTATGTGGTCCGGTGAGTGGTATTCCCCTCCGTCGTCTCTACTGACCATCCGCTTATTTTCAACCCGGTGTCAGACGGTTTGCCGCTTATAGTGAGTTCGCGGCCTTCGAAAAATTTGCCGTTGAAATCGCGATGCCGTAAGCTGATTCCGTTGATTTCGATTTCCACATCGTCGCTACGGTCGGCATCTACGGTTAAATCACGGGGCTTGCCGAGGGAATAGAATTCGGCGATATGATTGTAGAAAAACGGGGTGCGTTTCTCCACCCATGTTCGCATTTTCCCCACTTCTTCGCTATGGTTTGGCCACCATTGGTTGAAAAGTTTCCTGTGGTGGGGATATTCTTCCCTGATTTTATCATACATGGGGTTGAGACATTCAAGGGTGCCTCTGCTGTTGAGGAAGTCACCCATATAGACAGCGCAGCGGTCTATGAACATGTCGCGGAATTCCCGGGTTTCCATCAGGCGACGGAACAGCCGTGTATGCTCCTCTTTGTTGGCCCATGCATGGCCCGGGTCAAAACTGTTGTCGTGAAGCCATGTCAGTGATTTGTAGTCATAAGGGGCATTGTAGAGTCCGAGGCCGAAATCGGTGTCTTTTGCAATCCATCGCCATCTTCCACCCTCTGCCCTCGGTCGCCAGCAAACGATGTTGTTGCCGGGAAAGTCTTTGTTGTCATAGAAGAGGTTCATTATCATGAGGTTGGCGAACTCTCCGCAGTCCATCAGGGCGTTGAAGCCGTCAAAACTCTGGCCGGTCTTGCTGTAGAAGTCCCTGAAGGCATTGAAATTATCCCATGAGCCTTCTTTGAGTTCCCACCAGTTCTCAATCAGGTCTATATCCTCTTCTCCATTATAGAATGTATAGATGTGGTCTTCATTTGTTCTCGAACGGATATTGAGGATGCCTTTGTATTCGCCGTTTATATAGAATGCTGCCGGGAGCCACGGTTGCCAGTCGAGGTCGGCGTTAGTGCCCATTACGCGCTGTATCAAGGCGTCACGGAAGTAGGTGTAGTCGAAGTCATTGCCTGAATTTCTTAGCTCGATTGATTTCCAGTCGTCGAGTCCCGGAGCCTGGTCGGGGAAGAATTCATGTTTAAGGCGTTTCTCTCCGAATCGCTTGTTGGCATATACCACGAGCGATTTTAAGGCGGCGTCGCGGGATGCTCCGCCTTTCACCCTCGTCTCACACAGCTGGTTTATCACACTGTTTTCTCCCTCTCCCATGAACAGCTCGACGTTCACGGGGCGACGCCAGTCTTGCTTGTAGTTGGGGTTTGGCTCCTGGGGGCTTCCATGGTATATCCCTAATTTGCTGTCGTAGAAATATCTGCTGTCAGTTATCATGGACACTATCGGGATTGTAACCCTGTGGTCGGGGAATATATAGCTATGGGATGTGGAGCGCGGTGACAGATAGCCGTCGGCGAATACTTTCGCCCGCAGGACCGTAGTGCGGACTATTGAGAGCTGTGCGGTGTAGAGCCTGCTGGTGCGTGTGGGCTCTGTCCCGTCTGTGGTATATCTTATTTCCGCTCCTGACGGTGCCGAGTCGGGGAGCTTGAGGCTCACTTGCACCACGTATTGGTTGCCGCCTACGCGTCCGCTTTCTGAAAACAGGGGCGCCTCGAGGATGTCCTTGCAGAGTTTGCCGCAATTGGTTGTCCCCGGGGTCGGGGTCTCCTGATAGCCCCAGGTGTCACTGCCGGAGTTGATTCTTCCATAGGCGATGTTTGGTGCAGGTTGCTTTTTCAGCCCTTCGACTTTGTCGATTATGGCCGAGCCCTTAAAAAGGTAGACAGATGCGCCTTTGCCTGAATCGAGCCTGAAATCCGTATGGCGGCCCTTTGAGCTTTTGTCGCAATATATTATAATGTAGCTTTTGGCTTTTAGGGTCAGGTTAGGCAGTCTGTATGCTTTGTCCGAATTGTTTTTGTCGCTGATGCCGTAGCCGGAAAGATTGACATCGCTTTCTCCGTCATTATAAAGTTCTACCCATGAGTCGGGAAACTCGTTGAGGTCGTCCATGATGCAGTCGATGTTGGATTGCATCAGCTCATTGATTTTGACTTCGGCAAAACTGTCCGGCTGTGTCGCAATGGACAATATGGCGGTGAGGAGGATTGATTTTTTCATGGTTTATTACTCCTTAATGAGAGGTTTTCGAAAAAGTGCCAGATAGCTATTCCGCCTGAGACTGACACGTTAAGGGAATGTTTCGTCCCGTGTTGCGGTATTTCAAGGCAGATGTCGCATTGGTTCACGATGCCTTGGTCTACGCCATCTACTTCGTGTCCGAGGATTAAGGCGTATCTTCTTCCGGGTTGTGGAAGAAATTCCTGTAGCTCAATGCTGCCTTTGACTTGTTCGAGGCAGCATATGGTATAACCGTCACGCTGCAGCTCCTCGATACATTCTTCTGTTGTGGGGTGGTAAGTCCAGTTGACTGAATCTTCTGCCCCAAGGGCTGTCTTATGGATTTCCGGTGATGGCGGGCATTTACTGATGCCGCATAATGCAAGCCTTTCAACGGCGAAGGCGTCGCAAGTGCGGAATATCGCGCCTATATTGTTAAGGCTCCTTACATTGTCGAGTACAACCGTGAGCGACATCTTAGGTTGCCGCTTGAAGTGTTCTATGTCTGTGCGGTTCAGGTCGCGGATGCTCTTTTTTTCCATTGTTGTTGTCAGAGTTGTTTGTGGAAATACGCAATAAGCAAAGTTAAGGATTATTTTGTGAATTCATGCGTTTGTGCCCTGTTTTTTGCTGTGCTGCTATCGTGTGGGTAAGTGTCTTGTAATTGAAAGGCCGGTTTGGGTTTATTATAACAACAGTCGGTAAACAAAGTCCGACTTTGTTTACCGACTGTAGGTTTAGTGTTTCTTCGCGGAGTCCTTCTCGCGTCAGGGTTCGGAATATTATGCTTCCGCAGGCTTGACGTTGATGAACTTGCGGCCTTCTTTGCCTTGTGTGAAGACAACTACACCATCAATGAGAGCGAAAAGAGTGTGGTCCTTGCCCATGCCAACGTTGAGGCCCGGGTGGTGTACGGTGCCACGCTGACGTTTGATGATGTTACCGGCTTTGCAGTGCTGACCACCGAAAATCTTTACTCCGAGTCGTTTGCTTTCTGACTCACGGCCGTTCTTAGAACTACCGACACCTTTTTTATGTGCCATTTCTTTTTAGATTTTAAGGGGTTAAGCTACAACTTCTTTAATTAACACTTTGGTGAAATACTGACGGTGGCCGTTTTTGCGACGATAGCCTTTGCGGCGTTTCTTCTTGAAAACGATTACCTTGTCACCTTTTACGAGGGGGGTAAGAACCTCGCATACAACCTTTGCGCCTTCCACGGTGGGAGCGCCAATTTTAACTGTGTCATCGGCCTGAGCGAGGAGCACACGGTCAAATTCGACCTTGTCACCTTCTTTTACTGCTTCGCCGAGATAGTGAACATACAAGAACTTGTCAGCTTCTGCTTTGAACTGCTGTCCTTGGATTTCTACGATAGCGTACATCTGTTATTAATTGGATTACAGGTTATTCCGGCGGGCGAGCTTAATGGTTATGGCCATCTGTCGCTGCTTAGTTGGGCCCGTTGCGGCTAAATCAGCTGCAAAGTTACAAATTTTTCTTGAATAACAATCAAAAACTGCATGATAATTCATCCTGCTTTGTGATTGTTTTGCCGGCGTGCCGCCTGAACACAGGTCTTTTACTAAGCGCCGCCTTATCCCACATTATCTTGAGATAGGATTTATAGCCGTCAAGGGTTGCACGCTGCAAAATATCCGCTGTCCCCAAAAGCGGCGCTGTTCCGTTTGTGTTCCGGTTGTTTTGAAAAAATGGCCGTGACTTTTTGAGTCACAGCCATTTTGCTTTTGTTTTGTCGGGGTGACTAGACTCGAACTAGCGACCTCACGCCCCCCAGACGCGTACTCTAACCAACTGAGCTACACCCCGATTGTTTTTCAAAAGCGATGCAAAGGTAGGTACTTTTCGGTTAGCCTCCAAATTTTTCTTTAAAATTCTTTTAAAATTAACGGAGCTTAACAATGCATGCGTATTTGGATGCCTAAACGTTAAAAATATTTACGCTTCGACTCTCCGTCGGCCTTTCTTTTCATGGGGACTAATGAAATATTCGTCATAGTATGCAAGGAGGAGGGTGGTGAGAGGGATGGCTATGATTAGCCCTATGAGGCCGAGCAGTGTCCCCCACACGGAGAGCGACAGAAATATCAGCGCCGGGTTCATGCTCATGGCTTTGCCGATGATTTTAGGAGTAAGGATAAAGTCCTGTATAGCCTGCACGATACAATAGACCGCCACCATCTCCCAGAATAGGGTCCAGAACCCCGTCCCTCCGCTCACCGAGACGATTATACATAATAAGGTGGCGGGCACAAGCGAGATTAGCTGGAGGTAGGGAACCATGTTGAGAAGGCCTATGAACATGCCAAGAACTACGGCCATCGGCAGTCCGATGATAAGGAAACCTATGCTGAAGAGTACCCCCACGATAAAGGCGACCAATGCCTGACCACGGAAATAATGGTTCATTGACACTTTTACATCGTGGGCAATCTTGAAAACGATACGACGGTATTTCGGCATCACCATCCTTCGGAAGCCGCGTGAGATTTTCTCATAGTCAATCATGATGAAGACAACGTAGAGAAAAACGATAACCCAGCTGAACAGACTCATGATTAGGGCTATGGAGCCGGTTATGACATGCCACGAGGCCGAAAATCCTTCTTCAATCATCCTCATCCATTCCTCATGGGAGAGTTTGTTGGCAATTGATTGAAAGTTGACATACTTTCGGATGAAATCATGAAATTCAGCGGGTATAAACGGAATATTTTTGTCGGAAGTGGCATAGGCCTTCATCATCGATGCCATCTGTGTCGATTCCTCTATTATCATGGGGATGAAGACATAGCAAAGCGCCACGAAAAAAAATGTCATTTCAAACAATGTGACAAAGGTGGCTATGACCCTTCCTTTCAGGTTGAGGAGCTGGCGGTTGAACTGCACGAAAGGCTCGAAGAGATAGGCTATAAGGCATCCCACGCAAAAGGGGAGCAGGACGCCTTTAAGTGTGTTCACGAGACATATCGCACCGACGAACAGCACACAGTTGATTACAAGTCTCACTGTGCGGTCGAGGTCATATCGTTGACGGACAATCATATTGTATCTGGCAATGTTATTTTGCCACGAAATTACGCATTTAATTCCACTTTTCCATTATTTTGCGTAATTTTGTCAACAAATACAAATAATAATGAGCAACTCTTAAATTTTGGATTATACAGGTGAATTAAATTAACTACAAACAAAATATAAATGGAAAAAGTAAATCAAAATTTCGTCCAGCCTGTCAGGCAGCTGTTGTCGGATAAAGCCTGGGCGCGGTGGACGGCATTGGCGCTTGTAGCGTCAATGATGCTGTTCGCCTACATGTTTGTCGACGTTATGTCGCCGCTTCAGTCGCTTGTCCAGACTCAGCGTGGCTGGTCGCCTGACGCTTTCGGATATTATGCCGGAGCCGAGTACATACTTAATGTGTTCGGTTTCCTTATCCTTGCGGGCATCATCCTTGATAAGATGGGCGTGCGTTTTACCGGCACTCTTTCCGCTTCGTTGATGGTGATAGGTGCTGTTGTAAAACTGTATGCCATCAGTGATATGTTTCAGGGTTCGGCTCTTGATTCATGGCTGAGTTCATGGTGGACGGTTATGCCCGGAAGTGCCAAGCTCGCCGCTTTAGGGTTCATGGTCTTCGGTTGCGGCTGTGAGATGGCCGGCATCACTGTCTCAAAGACTCTCGCAAAATGGTTTGAAGGCAAGGAAATGGCTCTTGCCATGGGCCTTGAGATGGCGATTGCCCGTGTAGGCGTGTTTTTCATCTTCACAATTTCGCCCCGTCTTGCCGATAGTGTCGTTCCCCCATCCGTTGTGGTGCCGGTTGCATTTTGTTCCGGTCTGCTGTGCATAGGCCTTCTCTGTTTTATCGTTTTCACCTTTATGGATTTGAAGCTTGACAAACAGATGGGAGCGGCAAAGATTGCCGCCGAGACGGCTGACGATGAGGAATTCAAACTCTCTGATGTCGGTGCCATATTTTCGAGCAAGCTTTTCTGGATTATTGCAATGCTTTGTGTGCTCTATTACTCTGCGATTTTCCCCTTCCAGCGTTATGCCGCCAATATGCTTCAGTGTAATCTTGGCATTTCGGAGACTCAGGCTTCGGATATATTCCGCTGGTTCCCGATTGGTGCGGCTGTACTCACTCCATTTCTCGGATATTTCCTCGACAAGAAGGGTAAGGGCGCAAGTATGCTTATCCTCGGTGCGATTCTTATGATTGTATGTCACCTTACCTTTGCTTTTGTTGTGCCTGCGACAAAGAGTGCTGTAATCACATATTCTGCAATAGTGGTGCTTGGTGTCTCATTCTCCCTGGTTCCTGCCGCTCTTTGGCCTTCCGTTCCCAAGATTATGGACAAGCGATTCCTTGGAAGCGCATATTCATTGATTTTCTGGGTGCAGAACATCGGTCTTGCATTCGTGCCTATTATTATAGGTAAGGTAATCACCTGGTCAAATCCAGGAGTCAACGATCCCTTGCAGTATAATTACACGGTTCCTATGTGCTGTTTCGCTGCTCTCGGCGTAATGGCCCTGATATTCGGCGTGATACTTAAATCAATGAATTCGATTCATCATTATGGATTGGAAGACCCTAATATAAAGGAAGATTTTGAGGATGTACGTCTCGATGGCGAGGCTTAAATCAGGCTGTCCTTTTAGCCGTGAATTCGGCTGAAATACAATATAAATTGTGCCCCGAAAGTATTTATGTTCTACTTTTGGGGCACAAATTTTATGTGTTCCTTTCAATGTATTCCTGTTAGGTATTACTGCTATGGAATTGCGTTTAGAATGAGCGTTCGCGCCTTGAGGCGTCTATACGCAGGAGAATGAAGAGCAGGAATGTGAAGCCCCACAGCGAGGATCCTCCATAACTGAAGAATGGGAGCGGTATGCCGATTACCGGGCATAGCCCGATTACCATTCCTATATTTATGGAGATATGGAATATGAGGTAAGAGGCGACGCAATAGGCATAGACACGTCCGAACACGGTCGGTTGGCGCTCGGCGATGCTTATGATGCGGAGTATGAGGATGAGGAAGAGAAGAATAACTCCCGCAGAGCCAATCAGGCCTTCTTCTTCGCCTACTGTGCAGAATATAAAGTCGGTGTGCTGTTCCGGCACATATTTAAGCTTGGTCTGCGTGCCGTTGAGGAACCCTTTCCCGAAAATGCCGCCGGAACCGATGGCTATCTTTGACTGGTTGACATTGTAGCCGGCTCCGCGAAGGTCTTCTTCCATACCGAGGGCCACTTTGATTCGCATTTGTTGGTGAGGCTGGAGTATGGAAGTGAAGGCATAGTTGACGGAAAAGAGAAAGACTATAGCTACGAGGGCTGTACCTGCGGTTATGACAAGTTTTTTTGCTGGTGTCTTGAACATCAACACCACACAATAGGCCAGCGAAGCCATGATTACTGTCAGAAAGAATATCGTGCCAGGAACATTTACGCCACACAATTCAAGGGCGGTCACAATTACGCCTGTGCCTGCGAACCATAGAAGGACATTGCGGGCGGCGATGAACTCCTTGCAATAAATAGCGAGCATGGCGACTATGAGCACCATAATCATAATGAAGACGGCAGCTTGTCCGGCAGGAATCCCGAGAAGGAGAGTCCCTGTGAATTTAACCGCAACAACGAAAAATGTCACGGCACATAGCGCTGCGAGAAGTACCAGCCCGCTCATACCTTCACGGTAGAGAACGAAGAAAAGCGACAGATATACGAGGGCGGAGCCTGTTTCCTTCTGACCGAGAATAAGGATTACGGGGAGGAATATGATAAGCAGTGCAAGCATATAATTCATTTTCGATGCATTGAGCACGAAATTATAGCTTGAGAAGAGCTTTGCAAGGCATAAGGCAGTGGCAAATTTACCGAATTCAGCCGGTTGCAGGCTCATAGGGCCAATCACGAGCCATGAACGCGAGCCTTTTATGTCAGGAGCGATGAATATGGTGATTAGCAGCAGCAGCAATACCCCTCCATATATCACATAGGCATAGTTTTCGTAGACCCTGACATCGATAAGAAGCAATACCAGTCCCAGTATCAGTGACAGTCCTATCCATCTGAACTGCTTGCCTGAAAATTCAGTGAAACTAAGCATGTTCGCGTGGTCGAAGTCATAGCTTGCCGCATAGATGCTTACCATCCCGGCCATGACGAGGATGAGATAGAGTATGACCGTGAACCAGTCGACATATTTCAGCGTGGAGCCGTTTTTTTCGTTATGCACTTTTCTGTCAGCTTAATGAGTTGGACTAATGCTTCTTGGTGTCGGCATATTGTATGGTATTGGATGTCAGCATCCTCCGTTCCATATCTTTTCTGTTGCCTTCAGGTATGAATCCCCTGAGATAGCGTTCCATCACGAGAGAGCCGATGGGCACACCGTAGGTTGCACCGAATCCGGCATTTTCGACATAGACAGCCACTGCGATTTTGGGGTCGTTGTATGGAGCGAAACCCATGAAGGCGGAGTGGTCACGTCCGTGGGGGTTCTGGGCCGTACCGGTTTTGCCACATACTTCTATGTCAGGGAGGTTGGCTGCGCGGCATGTGCCGCCGGTCACCGCCATTCTCATGCCTTCCGCGATATCATTATACCAATGGGCGGCGATTGTCGGGTCGTGTCGCTCAAGATATTGCGCCGGCACAACCGTGTCTTGTATCTCCTTGACTACGTGTGGGGTGATGTAGTGGCCCCTGTTTGCTATCGTAGCACACAGATTGGCTATCTGGAGTGGAGTGGCAAGAATCTCGCCCTGACCGATAGCCACAGAGATGATGGTGTTGGCACTCCAATGGCCGGCGCCATACCATTTATTATAGAAATCCACGTTAGGGATAAAGCCTCTGTATTCTCCTGGAAGGTCGATTCCGAGTTTATATCCATAACCCATCGAGACCATGTGTTTCTTCCAAATATCGAAAGCGTTGGCCGAAGAGCCGTATTTGCCTCGCTTGTCAATCATCGCTTTGAATCCCCAGCAGAAATATGCGTTGCACGATGTCTGCAAGGCTGGCTTTAGTGGGAGGGGAGAACCGTGGCCATGGCAGCCGACGCGCAATCCTCCCGATATGAATCCATGATAGCAGGGGAACAGTGTGCCGGTAGTGATTATGCCCTCCTCGAGGAGAATCAATCCTTGAGTCGGTTTAAACGTTGAACCAGGTGGATAAGTGGCCTGAATAGCGCGGTTGAACAATGGTTTGTCGAGGTCGGCCATCATTTTATTGTAGTTGGCTCCTCGTTCACGACCGATAAGGAGGCTTGGGTCGTAGGAGGGGGCCGACACTAGACATAGTATTTCGCCTGTCGAAGGCTCGATGGCTACTACAGCGCCTTTCTTGTTCATCATCAGGGACTCCGCATATTGTTGAAGCTCGATGTTGAGGGAAAGTTTTATGTTTTTACCCGCTACAGCGTCGCGGTCGAGGGCACCCTCTTCATAACGTCCCTGGATGCGTCCCAAAGCGTCGCGCATCAAGACCTCGGCCCCTTTTGTGCCCCTTAGGAATTCTTCATAGGTATGCTCGACGCCGATGTCTCCGATATAGTCCCCGGGCATGTAGTAGGGGTCTTTGTCGATGTCTTTCTGAGAGACTTCGCGTATATTTCCGAGTACGTTTGCGGCTGATTTATAATTATATTCGCGAAGGATTCTTTTTTGGATGTAGAACCCTGGGAAGCGGTAGAGTTTTTCCTGGAGGCGTCCGTACTCCTCGGCTGTCAGGTGGGTCAGCAGCTTCTGTGGGGAGTATGAAGAGTATCCCGGATTGCGGCGTTTGTCTTTCATGTCAACGATGCGCTTTCTGAGATCCTCGGGGGTGATGTTGAGTGCGCGGCAAAAGTCAAGAGTGTCAAACTCTTTAACGTCGCGTGGAATCATCATCACGTCGTAGGCCGGTTGGTTGTATACGACGAGACGCCCGTCGCGGTCATAGATTATGCCGCGCGACGGATAAACGGCCTTGCGCAGAAATGCGTTTGAGTCGGCGAATTCCTTATATTTGGAGTCAAGAACCTGGAGACTGACAAGGCGCGCAATATATATCAAGGCGATAATCACGATGAAACCGCCTATAACATAACGCCGTTTTTCGAGATTATAGTCTTTTCTCACTTCGTGGTGTCATAAAGCTGTCAATACCAACCATAATTGCCATTGAGAGAATAGTACTGAATACAATGAGAAGCAATAATCTGATTGGATTGAAGAAGGTAAATGCTTCGATTAAGAATATTAAGGCACAATAGAGGAGGATCATTGTCAACAGATACTTCAGATAGGAAGCGGTCCCGAGTGTGTACATTGACGGTTCGGGACGGGGCAGGTCTTCCTCGCGTGGCACATAGAGCCGCAGAATGGGTTTCCTTGCCATTGCAAGGACAGTGCAGGCAAGGGTGTTCATCCCATAGGTATCGGAAAATATGTCGACAATAAGTCCGAGCACAAAAGATATGGTAAGCAGCCAGTTGACGGAGAGCGTGATTGGAAGACGTACGATGAGATATATGAATACCATCGGCACAGCGACGTTGAACAGGCATATGTGGTTGAACACAATCACCTGCGCAAGCACCAGTATGACGCCTAATAATATGAATTGGACTGTCGTCTTGCTCATCGCTTATTATGTTTGAGAGTAGACTGATTTTGTAGAAGTAACTATTAAAAATCAGTTTATAATGAATCTTTCAGAGTTACTTATCGGATATTAATTCACGTTTTTAATTTCAGGCTCTTTTTCAACCTCTTTCAATTCATCTTTCATGCTGTCGCGTATAACCCTTACCGTAGATAGAGTCGAGAAATCAGTGAAAAGCTTGATGCGGAGGGTGTAGAAATTGTCTTCACGGTCGCGTGAGCCGGAGACAATCGTTCCAACCGGTACACCCTCAGGGAATACTGAGGAGTATCCGCTTGTCACCACAGTGTCGCCTTTCGCGAATTTGGCATGTTTCGGAAGTTCTTCGAGGATTGCTTCTCCCGGGTCGCGGCCATCCCAAACCAAAGAGCCTACCTGGGCTTCGCCTTTAACTTTGCATGAAAGGCGAAGATAGGGATTGAGCACTGATATGAGGCGTGCCGTATGGTCGCCGACAATATTGACGATACCGACAATGCCATTCTGGTCAATGACTCCCATTTCGGGTTCGATGCCGTCAAGGCGCCCTTTCTCGATAGTGATATAATTATGCGAGTGGTTGATTGAATTGTTTATCACATGGGCTATCAGGAATTGATATCGCGATAGGGCGGGGTCGGTAGTCATTGTGTCGGCATGTACCTTTTCCTGATATTTACGTATCACATCCTGGAGCTTGTAGATTTCAAGTTCGAGGTCGGAATTACGTCGCTGGAGGTCTTCGTTTATGTCGCGCAACGAGAAGTAGGATGTGATGTTGTTGGTTGCCCTGTAGACACCTGAAGCCACCACATTCGCCGACGATAGATAGACATGGTGCTGATAGGGATTGCGTGAGAAAAGCAATGCCAGTCCTGCGACTAAGTAGAGGACGAACAGAAACCATGAGCTATATTTGACAAAAAACTTTAAAAGCTCGCTCAATTCCTAATGATACTGGTAAAAAATTAACTTTTCAGGGGACTGTTGTTCACATAAAATCCGTGCTTATAGCGGATGCGATATCTCACTCCCGCTATAAGCCGGTTGTTATGCAGTCAGAATATTATCGGATGAGGAATGAGAATGTCTCGATATTCTTCAGTGCCACTCCTGTGCCTTTTGCAACGGCAAGAAGCGGATCCTCTGCGATGTGGAACTGGATGCCGATTTTTTCTGAAAGACGCTTGTCGAGTCCGCGAAGCATTGCGCCACCGCCCGCAAGGAAGATTCCGTTCATGACAATATCGGAATACAGTTCAGGCGGAGTTTCATCCAAGGCCTGGAGCACTGCCGCCTCGATACGTGAAATCGATTTTTCGATGCAGTGGGAAATCTCCTGATAGCTTACCGGCACTTCCATAGGAAGGGCTGTCATCTTGTTGGGGCCATGGACAATGAAATCTTCCGGCGGATTCTCGAGTTCAGTGAGGGCGGAGCCTACATGAATCTTTATCTGCTCGGCAGTGCGCTCTCCGACTTTCACGTTGTGGACACGGCTCATGTGGTCCATGATGTCGTCGGTAAGGTCGTCGCCGGCCACCTGTATACTTTTGTTCGAGACGATGCCTCCGAGAGAAATCACGGCAATCTCCGTAGTACCTCCGCCTATATCCACAATCATATTGCCCTGAGGCGCGAGCACATCGATACCGATACCGAGGGCGGCAGCCATAGGCTCATAAATCATGTAGACGTCGCGGCCGCCTGCATGTTCTGAAGAGTCGCGGACAGCGCGGATTTCAACCTCTGTTGAGCCGGACGGAATTCCGACAACCATTTTCATGGATGGGGAGAACCAGTTGCTCTTGGAGCTTGCTTTCTTGATAAGTCCGCGAATCATCATTTCGGCGGCATTGAAGTTGGCGATAACGCCTTTGCGCAGAGGACGGATTGTCTCTATGCCGTCATTTTCCTTGCCCTGCATGAGTTTGGCTTCGCGTCCTACGGCAATAAGCTTTCCGGTGCGCTTTTCCAAGGCTACTATGGAGGGTTCGTCAATGACTATCTTGTCATTGTGTATGATAATCGTATTGGCCGTTCCGAGGTCAATCGCGATTTCCTTAGTGAATGAAAATAATCCCATTTTGCGTTGTGGGTTTAAGACTTCTAAAACTATGTGGTTTGTATGATGCCCCGGAGGGGGGCTATATGAATATAGAGTTGATTCGGATGAGGAATCTATCAGTGCTTGAAGTGACGGAAGCCTGTTGTCACCATCGCTATGCCATGGGCATTGCAATAGTCGACGCTTTCCTGGTCGCGGATAGAGCCTCCCGGATGTACGACTGCTGTGACGCCGGCATTACCTGCGATTTCAACACAGTCGGGGAAGGGGAAGAATGCGTCGGATGCCATCACTGCTCCATGAAGGTCAAATCCGAATGAATGGGCTTTTTCGATGGCCTGCTTGAGGGCGTCGACACGTGATGTCTGGCCGACTCCGCTTGCAATCAGCATTTTGTCTTTGGCGAGTACAATAGAGTTACTCTTTGAGTTCTTGACAATCTTGTTTGCGAAAAGGAGGTCTTCTGCCTGAGCCGGGCTTACGGCTTTTTCAGTCACTTGCTTCAGGTCGGAAACGGTCTCGATTTTCAAGTCACGGTCCTGGACCAATGCGCCGTTCAAAATGGAACGGAATTGACATTTGGTTTCGAGTGCCTTTTTGATGACAAGAATGATGCGGTTTTTCTTCTGCTTGAGAATCTCAAGAGCGGCTTCGGTATATTCGGGAGCTATGATAACCTCAAAGAATATCTTGTTGATTTCCTCGGCGGCACTTTCGTCGACTGTCCCGTTCGTAATCAACACTCCACCGAATGCACTGACGGGGTCGCCGGCAAGTGCGTCCTTCCATGCTTCGGCGATGGTCGGGCGTGTCGCAAGACCGCAGGCATTGTTGTGTTTGAGTATGGCGAATGTAGGCTCGCAGAATTCAGAAATCAAGGTCACCGCAGCATCAATGTCAAGGAGATTGTTGTAGGAAATCTCTTTGCCGTGCAGCTGGTCGAACATCTCGCTGAAGTTGCCGAAGAATGTTCCTTTCTGATGGGGGTTTTCACCGTAGCGCATCTGCTTGGCTCCATCGATGGCTATGCGCAGGGATTCCTGCTGCTCGATAGGGGATTCTACAGCAGTACGGTTGAAGTAATTGTAGATATCGGAATCATAGCCTGACGATACAGCAAATGCCTGAGAGGCGAACCAGCGGCGTTCTTCAAGACTTGACACTGCGCCGCCGTTGCGTTTAAGCATCTCAGCCAAAGGTTTATATTGCGCTTTTGAAGCGACTATAATCACATCATTGTAGTTTTTAGCGGCTGCGCGGATAAGCGATATGCCACCTATATCTATTTTCTCGATTATGTCTGCTTCGGGTGCGCCTGAGGCGACAGTGGCGCTGAATGGATAGAGGTCGACTATTACGAGGTCGATTTCCGGGATTTCATATTGGGCAATCTGAGCGCGGTCTCCTTCGTTCTCACGGCGGTTGAGGATTCCACCGAACACTTTTGGATGGAGGGTCTTCACGCGTCCCCCGAGTATTGAGGGATATCCAGTCAAGTCTTCGACTGCATCACATTCATAGCCTAAGCCTTCGATGAAGGAGCGGGTGCCACCTGTAGAGAGAAACTTAACACCGTCGGCATGGAGCAGCGACAAAATTTCTTCCAGTCCGTCTTTGTAGAAGACTGAGATGAGAGCGGTTTTAATTCGTTTGTTGTCAGACATGCGATAATAATCTTTTTTTGAGAGTGCAAAGTTAGTGAAAAATGCCCACTAATTTAAATAAAAATCCAAGTAATTGTCCGCTGCTCAAAAAAATAATTGTAAAAATATATAATTAAAAAATCAGCTGCCATGATTCAATTGAATCATGGCAGCTGTGTTGTAATCTTCAAGCAATCGCTTCGATTATCGAAGGCGAATTACTTTCTGATACCGAGCTCTTTCTGGGCGATGATGGCACGGTAGCGGTTGATGTCCTTGCGGATAAGATAATCCAACAGGCGACGACGCTTACCTACCAACGCCTTAAGCGCTCTCGCAGTCGTATAATCTTTGTGATTTGAACGAAGATGTTCGGTCAAATGAGCGATACGGACAGAGAATAATGCAATCTGGGCTTCAGGCGAGCCAGTGTCAGTCTTACCCTTACCGTACTTCTCAAAGATTTCTACTTTTTCATCAGAGTTCAAGTGCATTGATACAGATGTTTAAAGTGTTTATAAAAAATATGATATGTTTGCTCAAAAGAGCGCACAAAGGTAGGAATTATTTTTTATAATTCCAAACGTTTAATCAAGATTGAGATTGTCTTTCGCGGGATTGCGGAAGTGGATTTTATGGTCAAGATACTCCTGGGTAGCGATGAGGGTAGGCTTCGGAAGGCGTTCATAGAAGCGTGAAATCTCAATCTGCTCGCGGTTTTCGGAGATTTCCTCAAGGTTGTCGCTGAGCGATGCGAATTCCTGAAGTTTCTTTTCCAGGTCGTGTTTCATTTCCCCTGCGATTTGGTTTGCTCTCTTGGCGATGATGCAGACGGTTTCGTATACGTTGCCGGTATCCTCGCTCATGGAGATGAGGTCGCGGGTCTGGGTGTTGAGAGGTGCGTTGGTCTTCTTGTAGTCCATTATATCTCTTTGGTTTATCGTTGTTTCTTCGTGTCGTGTGGGGCGTCAATCCTTCACATATCGTTGGGCGATTTTGAAGATATTGTCGGCCTCTTCGCGGTTGGGGGTGTCAGGATAGTTGTTTATATAGGAGTAGTATTCGTCGATTACTTCTCGGAAGCGGTCCGCTTTCTTTTCATCGACGCTCTCGCGGGCTTCCTGATAGCGCGCTTTGAGAATCAGGAGTTCAAGGTCCTCCTTATATTTTGAATAAGGGTAGTCCTTGATGGCATTGCGCGCTACTATTACCGCACTTTCATAATTATTTGCAAGATAGGAGCCGAGGTTGTAGTAGAGCTGTGCGTTTTCAAGCTGTTTTAAAGTGAGTTTGTCCTGAAGCTCGAATATGCAGTTCTGTGCGATTGACACCTTGTCGCTTTTGGGGAAGTAGTCGAGGAAGGCCTGGAGCTCTTCGATAGCTTTTATTGTTCCTGACTGGTCAAGCTGTGGCTCCGGGGAGTCAAGGTAGTAGCCATATCCGGTGTAGAAACGGGCCAATTCCGTGTATTTCCCTTTGGGATAGCGGGCATAGTATGTTTTGAAGTATTGTCCCGCTGTTTCATAGTCCTTGTTTTCATAGTTTGACAGGGCAAGGAGATAGAGGGATTCTTCCGCTTTGTCAGACCCTTTGAACTGAGTAACCACATCTTCAAGGACTGTGGCGGCCTGTGTATATTTCTTTTCCTCGAAAGCGCGCTTGGCGTAGTCGAGCCTATAGTTGACGTCAGGGCTCTTCAGCACACGCTGGTATTCGCCACATGAAGCAAAGATTGTCGAGGCTGCGAGTATGACTATATATTTCCTTATGTTCTTAATCACGGCAATAATGTGTCGTCAAAAGTGTGAATTGATTTTCAACTTGCAAAGTTAATCTTTTTTCACCGATTTTTATCATATGGGGCGAAATTATTTTATAGGTGGCGAATAAATTAATGTTAATTCTGCTGATTGTGGGTAAATCCGTCGCCTTGACGGAGACTATCGGATATATAAATAGGGTATAATATTAATGACTTTAGCGATAATTGATGTAACTTTGCGGAGCATAATCAATAGAACATCTATGAATCGAATATTCGGTCGCCAAATTTTAATAACCTTTATACTATTATCTCTTTTATCTCCATTGACGGGTTCGTCCGTAAATCCCAAGCGTGAGATGCGTGGAGTCTGGCTTGCAACCGTTTGGGGAATCGACTGGCCGTCGGTAACGGGTAATTCTCATGATATAAGGCGCAGGCAGATGATTGAGATGGCCGCTCTGCTTGACCGTTGCGAAGCCATGAATCTTACTACGGTATTTTTCCAGGTAAGGTGTATGGGTGATGTCATGTATAAATCTCAGTTGGAACCATGGTCGTCATTCGTATCCGGAACGAGGGGAGTGTCGCCGGGATGGGACCCGTTGAAGTTCGTAGTCGAGGAGTGCCATCGGCGTGGGCTTGAATGTTATGCCTGGGTCAATCCTTTCCGCTGGAGTTCAGGCACGGATTATGATTCCGCTCCTGACCGTAAATGGAAAGAGAAAGGGTGGTTGCTGACATATGGCAAGTATACCGTGTTCAATCCGGGGCTCGATGAGGTGAGGCAGCATGTGGTGGATATCTGTCGGGAAATCGTAAGCGGCTATGAGGTTGACGGTCTCGTTTTTGACGATTATTTTTATCCGAACAAAATACCTGAGGACAGTACTGTCGGAGACTACTGCCTATGGCAGGCTCAGGCTCCATGGATGTCGTTTGGAGACTGGCGCAGGGCAAATGTTCACAAGACCATCGCTGACGTACATTCCATGATATCGGATTTGAGACCTGAGGTCAGATTCGGGATTTCACCGGCCGGGGTCGCTGCGAGGTCCCGCACTTCGGCGTCGAAATGGGGGAGTGAGCCAGTTGAAGTCAAGGCGGATGACTGGCAGTATGCGGAAATTTATTCCGATCCTTTAGGGTGGCTATATCAAGGTACGGTCGATTTCATTTCTCCGCAGATTTATTGGCCTACAACCCATGAGACCGCTCCATATGAGCCACTGGCGTCATGGTGGAGCGGGGTTTCCAACGATTACGGTTGCCATCTGTATAACAGCATGACTCTTGCGCCTTTGGATAAACGTAACACCCTCGCTGAACGTGGCGAACTTTTAAGGCAGATTGACACAAACCGTTCTACCGGCATCGGGGGATATAACGGTACGGTCCTTTATAGTGCGAAATTTATCCATAAGCTTGCCCCGGATCTGATGAAGGCTCATTTTAAAGGGAAGTCCCTGTCTCCGGAGCTGAGGCATGCAATGTCAGTCGCTGACGACGATAGAGAAATTGCCTCTCCGGAGGATCTTAGGCTTAAAGGCCATTTGCTCCAATGGGGCAGCGGGGATACGGGAACATCACGTGGTGAAGCTGTGTGCCATCCCCGCAGGTATGTCGTCTACGCTTTCCCGTCCAATCTTTCAAAGGATGAAGTGATGGATGAAAATGGAGATGGAGTAAAGGGTGAGTATCTGTTTCGTGTGGTATACGGCACAGAGCTCAATGTGCCCAAGGGTCATTTCAATTTCGCTGTGACTTCATTGTCGGGATATTCGATTGAATCGGCTCCGATATTTCTAAAATAAGGCTTGGGATATAGTTTGTTAACCGGTTGTTTATCGGTGCTTCCGGGGTGTTCAGCTAACCTTGGGCGTTCTGAAAAATCGTTCGGAATCCTGTGTGACATAAAACCGTATTACAGCATATATTATCATTTGCATGGGTGTCAAAATTTCTTCAGGGTTTTTCCCTAATATAAATTCCATGCTCAATGCACTGCTGATAGGGCCACGGTCATCGGCCGAGAGTGAATTGATGGTGTCGATTACGCGGGGACTGATGATTACTGAAGTTTCCATGTCTGTGGTATGATGATTTTGATGAGGAGTGTTGGCTGTGTCAGCTATGACTGACATTGCAAAGATAACTACAGATATGGGCTATAATTTTGCACATGCTAAATAATATATGTTAATGATAAAAATCAGGTATGCGAAACCGATTGGATTCGCATACCTGTTTTTTAACTTGTTTTTATTTTGCGGATTAAAGCATGGCTACAGAGCGCTTGATGAATTCGCTCAAGTCACGGCCACGGAGCAGTCCGTTGGCAAGAAGGGCTATGTCGATAACCTGTTTTACCAATGGTCTGTCAGATGCATAATCCTTGATTATATCATCTTTCTCTTTGCGTTTGCCTTCAATTTCGTCCATCAATGTCTTTTCTTCTGCCTGCTGTTCGTCAGAGGGTTTATTGTCTTTGATTTCAGCGCGTAGAGAAGTTATACGCTCGTTAGCTTTATCGATAGCTTCATTGATAGGAGTTATTTTTCCGCCAAGAGCTTCCTGGGCTTCTTCAAGGATTTTCTTGATTACAGGCTGGGACGTGTTTACTATGAGATTGTAGTTGTCAGGCAGTTCGGCATAGAAACTCATGCCCGGTTGAGTTGCGGCCATGTCTTTCATACGTCTCATATACTCATTCTGGGTTATGAGGATAGGATTGGCTGCCGGATCAAGACTTTCGAAGGAAACAAGGAAATCAGCTTTATCCACTTCGGGCACCTGGCTACGGAAGAGGGGAGTGAGGAGCGAAATCTGGTCGGGGGTAAGTCCGCTGTCTTTTTTATCCTCCTTCGGGATGAGATTTTCGGCTACATCGCTGTCAACCCGCACGAAACGAGTCTTTTCAATCTTGCTTTCGAGCATGGAAATGAAGTGTCCGTCGAGCTGGCCGTCCATCAACAGTACGTTATAGCCTTTTTCGTTGGCTGTATTTATATAGTTGAACTGAGCGGTAGGGTCAGTGGCATAGATGTAGACTACATTTCCATCCTTGTCTGTCTGGGAAGCCTCTACGAGAGTGCGATATTCTTCAAGCGTGAAATATTTCCCTTCGGTGTCACGCAATAGCGTGAATTTCATCGCGGCCTCGCAGAATTTCTCATCGGTCAGCATGCCATATTCGATGAAAATCTTGATGTCATCCCATTTTGACTCGAAGTCCTGACGGTTTTCCTTGAAAAGTTCGTCAAGACGGGATGCGACTTTCTTGGTAATATAACCGGAGATTTTCTTCACAGCCGTGTCGCTCTGGAGATAGGAACGCGATACGTTCAAAGGGATGTCGGGGGAGTCAATGACACCTTGTAGCAACATCATGAACTCCGGCACCACGCCTTCTACAGAATCGGTGACAAAAACCTGATTGCAATAGAGCTGGATGCGGTCTTTCCTGATTTCAAGATTGCTCTTGATTTTGGGGAAGAAAAGGATGCCGGTGAGGGTGAAGGGGTAGTCGACATTGAGGTGAATCCAGAACAAGGGGTCTTCCTGACCGGGATAAAGGTCATGGTAGAATTTGCGGTAGTCTTCGTCGGTTAATTCCGAAGGCTTTTTAGTCCACGTCGGCTCAGTGTCGTTTATCACCTTATCCTTGTCGGTATCCACATATTTACCGTCTTTCCATTCCTGTACCTTGCCGGAAACCACAGGCACCGGAAGGAAGCGGCAATATTTCTTCAGCAGAGTGTCAATCCTGGACTGTTCAAGGAATTCCTTATTGTCATCATCGAGATAGAGCACGATGTCCGTACCGCGTGTCGACTTTTCAGTGGCTTCCATGGTGTATTCCGGGCTGCCGTCGCATTGCCAAAGCACGGCTTCGGCACCTTCTTTGTAGCTTAGCGAGCGGATTTCCACCTTTTTGGCTACCATGAAGGCCGAATAGAAACCAAGGCCGAAATGACCTATTATAGCGTTGGCATTGTCTTTGTATTTATTCAGGAATTCCTCAGCTCCTGAGAATGCAATCTGATTGATATATTTATCAATGTCCTCGGCTGTCATGCCGATGCCATGGTCGCTGACCGTGAGGGTTCCGGCTTCCTTGTCAATGCTTACGCTGACATTCATTTCGCCGAGTTCACCCTTGAATTCTCCGAAAGAAGCAAGAGTCTTTAATTTCTGTGTAGCATCGATGGCGTTTGACACAAGCTCGCGCAGAAAAATTTCATGGTCTGAATAGAGGAACTTCTTTATGACCGGGAATATGTTTTCGGTCGTTACTCCAATCTGTCCTTTTTGCATAGTATATATGAAGTTTAATTTATTACATAGATTGACAGGGCATGTCCCTACCACTATATAACATTCAAGCAAATAAAATGCCAGATAAAAATGCTGACAAATTCTGTTAAAAATACTGCAAAAATGGCAGGATACTATTTATTTTATGATATCCGTGGTGTCGCGTGGCACATTTATATTATGCGCTTTGAAAATAGTTTCCGCATTTCGGATGAATCCATTACGGAATTTTTCCATAGAGGGGTCGAGATTACGGCTCTCTGCGGGTAGAATCTTGAAATTGTCACCCCGGCGCATCGACGGTTCTGTAAAGACCAACCGATAGGACGCGCTTTTCACATATGCATGCCCGAAAACATCCCGTGCGATTCTTATGCGCACCATAGCCCCTCCACGGGTATCGGTGGTTCGCATTGCCGAGATGAAGTTGCCGAGCGAATAGACGATGAAATATGGTTGGCCGGTGTCGGGATTTTTTTTCAGTTCCATCGGTTGGATTACGTGGGGATGCCCGCCTATTATCATCTCGATCCCAAGTCCGGCCAGATACTTGGCAAGGGACTTCTGTGATGCGTTAGGCAGCAGTTTATATTCGTCACCCCAATGGATACATGCGGCGATAAGCTCGGCTCCTTTTTCGCGTGCTTTCCTGACATCAGATGCTATAAGTTCCCTGTCGATATAGTCAATTTCCACGTCTGTGGTTTTTGAGATGCCATTCGTGCCGTAAGTGTAGTTGAGGAACGCGATTTTGAATCCATTGATGTCGTGAATCATCGGAAGCACGGAGTTGCGGTGAGCCCGATGTCGGTAGATGCCCAAATAAGGCATATTGTTTTTTTCGAATGTCTCGATGGTCCGGCGCAGTCCCCGGTCCTTTCGGTCGAGTATATGATTGTTTGCAGACAGCACGAGGTCGAATCCTGCGTCGGCGATTGCGATGAGATAATTATCGTGGGCGCAGAACATCGGATAGCCGGAGTAGGGGGCTCCCCCGAGCGGAGTCTCAAGGTTGACCACAGCAAAATCTGCAGAGGAGATATAGGGCTGGATTGCGGTGAAATATGTGTCATAGCTCAATGTCCCGTCGGGTTGGCGTGCGGCATCAATCTGCCTTTGATGCTGCATGGCGTCTCCGGCAAAGACTATTTCGGCACTGTCCGTCGGGATTAGAAGTGACAGTAGCGACAGGAACACTGAAATCATACTCACGCTTGTCTGATTGGTTAAAAAGTTGGGCGCAGTTCATTCCGCGCCCAATATAATGCATTTACAGTCTCAATTTTAATGAATACACATTATATTATATATTATAGTAACCTTGTCGATAAGATTAACTGTAAATCTCTTTCTTGGCTGCAAGAAGAGTGTTCTTCATAAGCGAGCAGATGGTCATAGGCCCGACCCCTCCGGGAACCGGAGTAATAAAAGAGCACTTTTCAGCGACATTTTCGAAATCTACATCGCCGCGCAGGCGGAAACCGCTCTTTCGTGTGGCATCAGGGACTCGGGTGGTTCCTACATCGATGATTGTCGCACCGGGTTTGACCATATCGGCGGTTACGAATCCCGGACTGCCAAGCGCCGCTATTATGATATCTGCTTCGGCACATGCTTCCTTTATATTGGTTGAAGAGCTATGAAGCACTGTGACAGTCGCATTGCCCGGATTGGCTTTCTGCATCATCAATGTAGCGACCGGCTTGCCGACGATGTTGCTGCGTCCGAGCACCACGCATTTAGCTCCCTTGGTCTCAACTCCATAGCGTTTCAGCAACTCAAGAATTCCTGAGGGGGTGGCGGAAACGAAGCATGGAAGACCGATTGACATACGGCCTACGTTGACAGGATGGAAGCCGTCGACGTCTTTACGGTAATCGATAGCCTCGATGATTTTCTGCTCGGATATATGCTTGGGGAGGGGGAGCTGGACTATGAATCCATCCACCTCTGGATCTTCATTAAGCGTTTTTATGGTGTCAAGGAGCTTTTCCTCTGTCACATCGTCCTCGTAGCGAATGAGGGTGGATTTAAAACCGCAAGCCTCACATGCCTTCACCTTATTTGCGACATATGTCTCGCTGCCGCCGTCGTGGCCTACGAGAATGGCCGCGAGGTGGGGACGGCGTTTGCCGTCGGCAATCATCCGCTCGACTTCCGCAGCGATTTCGCGCTTTATGTCGTCAGCTGTCTTTTTACCGTCTATAAGTGTCATCTTCTCATTCCTTTCATGCCACGCATCATGGCCATGGGGTTCTTAATTCCCGACACAGCTTTCATCATTTTGCGCGCGTCGTCAAATTGTTTAATCATGCGGTTAACCTCCTGGATATCTGTGCCGGAGCCTTTGGCTATTCGTTTGCGGCGGCTACCGTTGAGAATCTCGGGATGCTCACGTTCCTGAGCGGTCATGGAGCTTATGATTGCCTCGATGCCTTTAAACGCATTGTCGTCGATGTCAATGTCCTTGATGGCTTTTCCGACTCCCGGAATCATCGAGGCGAGATCCTTCAGATTGCCCATTTTCTTTATTTGCTGAATCTGCTGGAGGAAGTCATTGAAATTGAATTGGTTTTTAGCTATCTTGCGCTGAAGTTCGCGGGCCTGTTTCTCGTCATAAGCGTTCTGCGCCTTTTCAACGAGTGATACGATATCACCCATGCCGAGAATACGGTCGGCCATACGTGAAGGATGGAACAGGTCAAGCGCATCGAGTTTCTCGCCTGTACCGACAAATTTAATCGGCTTTGTGACGACCGTACGGATTGAGAGGGCAGCACCGCCACGGGTATCGCCGTCGAGCTTTGTGAGTACAACGCCGTCGAAGTCCAGACGGTCATTGAATTCCTTGGCTGTATTGACGGCATCCTGACCGGTCATTGAGTCAACGACGAAGAGCGTTTCCTGCGGTTTGACAGCTTTTTTTATAGCCTCAATCTCATCCATCATCTGCTCGTCAACGGCAAGGCGTCCGGCGGTGTCGATTACTACGAGGTCAAGATGATTGGTCTTGGCATAACGAATCGCATTTTCGGCAATTTCAACCGGGTTTTTGTTGCCGTCTTCTGTATAGACAGGCACCTGAATCTGTTCGGCAAGGACTTTCAGCTGGTCGATAGCGGCAGGCCTGTAGACGTCGCAGGCAACGAGGAGCGGACGCTTGCCTTGCTCTGATTTCAGCTTTTTTGCAAGCTTGCCGGAGAATGTGGTCTTACCGGAACCCTGCAGACCGGACATGAGAATCACTGTGGGATTTCCTGAAAGGTTAACCTGTGCAGTGTCTCCACCCATAAGGCGGGCGAGTTCATCATGGACAATCTTTACCATCAGTTCACCTGGCTTGATGGCGTTGATAACGTTCATGCCCAATGCCTTTGCTTTTACTTCATCAGTAAATTGCTTGGCAACCTTGAAGTTTACGTCGGCTTCGAGGAGCGCACGGCGCACGTCTTTCAGAGTTTCGGCTACGTTGATTTCGGTGATTTTTCCTTCACCTTTAAGAATCTTGAAACTTCTTTCAAGTCTTTCGCTTAGATTTTCAAACACTTGGGTTGATGGTTGGGGATAGAGGGGTTAATAAACTTCAATTATCTGTCGGAGAGAGATAGACACCGCTTATTTTATGAGACGGTTGGTCTTGGTGTCGGGAAAGAGTACCACCGGCTTGTGGGTTTTGGCTTCTTCAGGGGTCATTGATGCGTAACACATAAGGATTACGACATCCCCCACCTGCACCTTACGGGCAGCAGCGCCATTGAGGCAAATCACACCCGAACCGGCTTCACCCGGAATGGCATACGTGTCGAATCGCTCTCCATTGTTATTGTCGACGATATAGACCCGTTCACCGGGGAAGATTCCTGCGGCATCCATGAGGGCACTGTCGATTGTAATGCTGCCTATGTAGTCCAACCGGGCTTCCGTGACAGTCACACGGTGGATTTTGCACTTGAGAAGTTCGAGTGTCATTTCCGTTCGGGGTATTTTATGTTGTCAATGAGGCGCACATCGCCACAGAACACGGTGGCACAGCCTACCGCGCTTTTGGTGTCATTCCAGTCCTTGATAGGTTGCATGGAAAGTGCGTCGACGATTTCGTAATATTCCACTTTGAGATGCGGGAACGAGTTGAGCTCGTCAATCACGTAACGTTTTGTCTCCTCAACGTTATGGTTCATAGCCCATGACAGGCTCCCTTCGAGTGTGCGGTGGATTGCAGGTGCTATGGCCCTTTCTTCTTCGCTGAGACGTACGTTGCGTGAACTCATGGCCAGGCCGTCAGCCTCTCTTTTTATTGGGCAGTCCACTATTTCAATATCGAACCCTTCAAGTTCGACCATGCGTCGTATGACTGCTATCTGCTGGAAATCTTTTTCTCCGAAATAGGCGCGTGTAGGACGGACGAAATCAAAGAGTTTGCTGACAATTTGTGCCACACCGTTGAAATGTCCGGGACGCATTGCCCCTTCCATCACTTCCGCGACAGGGCCGAGGTCAAACACCCTTGTGTCCGGTTCTGGATAAATTTCTTCTACAGATGGGATGAAAGCGTAATCGACGCCTGCTTTACGGAGAAGAGCTGCGTCAGCCTCTTCCGTGCGAGGATAGGTCGCAAGATCGGTAGGGTTATTGAATTGTGTGGGATTGACGAAAACACTGACCACGACTGTGTCATTGTCGCGTCTTGCTCTCTCTATAAGTGAAAGATGTCCGGCATGCAGGGCTCCCATTGTGGGCACGAGTCCCACACTGCCATTTTTTCTTGCCTCTTCAAGTTTGGCTTTTAATTCAGCTACACTGCGAATTATTTCCATTTTCAATATTGTCTGAAATTTCAGACTGCAAAATTACACATTATTATAAAAACAAGCAAATAAAAAATCTGTGTGCAAGGTCGACGGAATCCTTAGTTTTTCAGCCATACATTAATCATGATGGACATCCGTTTGTGATTTTACGCCGATATTCGTATATTTGTAGTTAGAAACAAGTATGTAGGTTTATAAATATTCGTGGAAATGCAACAGGAATTTGCATCTGCGCTTCTTGAAGGAGCGGTCACCGAACTGTCGAGATTGCCGGGAATAGGAAGAAAGACTGCTCTGAGGCTTGCGCTCCATATACTTCGTGCTGATGAAAATGCCGGAATCGCTCTTGGTGAGGCTATAATAAATATGCGCAGGGGCATACGGTATTGTTCTGTCTGTCACAATATCTCAGAGACGGAGGTCTGTCCCGTATGTTCTGATATACGTCGCGACCGCTCGACTGTCTGTGTGGTGGAAAGCGTGAAGGATGTGATGAGCATAGAGAACACAGGCCAATTTTCGGGCGTGTACCATGTGCTTGGTGGTGTGATATCCCCGATGGATGGAATCGGTCCTGACCAGCTTGCTATTGATTCTCTTGTGGAGCGTGTTGCGGCGGGTGGAATCGATGAGATAATTCTCGCCCTTGGGGCTACGATGGAAGGGGAAACCACCAATTTTTATCTTTTCCGCAGGCTCGCGGCTTTCCCTGACCTTAAAATCACTCAGCTTGCCCGTGGGGTTGCGGTAGGGAATGACCTTGAATACACTGATGAGATTACTCTTGGACGGTCTATTCTTAACCGCACGCTTTTTTCAGATTCAATCCGTCGGTGATTGGAATAAAAAGGCTTAAAGGAACCGTTGATATATGAAGGCGTCGGAGTAGGTGTTGGCTGTACGGAGCCAGGAATGAAGGCGTCCGCTGATTTTGTAACCGGCTTTGATGAAAAGATTTCTTGACGGTAGGTTGTTTTCTCCGACGGTGCAGTAGAGTTGGTGAAGCGATAGCCGTTTGCGGCAGAATTCTTCCCCTAAATGTAATGCCCTGAGACCGAAACCCTGCCGTTGGTATGGCGTTGCGATGAGTATGCCGACTCCGCAACGTGAATTTGTCGCGTCGAAATCATAAAAGTCAAGAGTTCCGATGGTCTCCCCGCTATCGGAGAGTGAGACCATGAGCCGTAGCTGTTTCGCGGAATATATGTCGCCATCGTAGTTGTTGACATAGTCCCAAAGCTGTTTTCGGGAATATGGAGCGAGAGTGACGCCGACACTCCACAGGGATGGGTCATTTTCCCATCTGAACAGAGTGTCGACGTCAATAGGTTCGAGTGCCCTTAGAGTTATGATGCCGTCGGTAAGCATCTCCGGGCTATAAGGTTTGTTCTGCAAGGAAACGTTCTACATCGAGGGCTGCCTTACATCCCATACCGGCGGCTGTGATAGCCTGACGGTACATGGGGTCGGCGACATCGCCTGCGGCAAATACACCCGGGACATTCGTGTGGGTCGTGGCTCCTTTCACTTTTATATAGCCGGCGGCATCGCAGTCAATATATTGGCTGAATACTTCGGTGTTTGGCTGATGGCCTATAGCGAGGAAAAAGCCGTCGATAGCGAGGTCGTAGTGCTGTTCGTTTGATGTGCCTACATTTTCTACAAGGTGTGCGCCTTCAAGATATTCCTCGCCGTATAGTCCTGTTGTGTTTGTGTTGAAAAGCACTTTGATGTTGCTCTTGTTGAGCACACGCTCCTGCATTACTTTTGATGCACGGAGATGTGGCTTGCGGACAATAAGGAACACGTCTGAGGCAAGATTGCTAAGATAAAGGGCTTCTTCACAGGCGGTATCACCACCACCTACTACGGCCACTCTTTTCTTGCGGTAGAAAAAGCCGTCGCAAGTTGCGCATGCCGACACTCCGAGGCCTGAATATTTCTGTTCGTCTGGGAGTCCGAGGTAGCGTGCGGTAGCACCTGTGGATATGATTACGGAGTCAGCCGTGATTTCAAGTCCTTCGGTAGTGACAGCCTTGAACGGTCGCTTCGAGAAGTCGACTTCTTTTACGAGCCCTGAGCGTATGTCGGCACCGAATTTCAATGCCTGCGCCCTTAGGTCGTCCATCAGTTGTGGCCCGGTAATGCCGTTAGGATGTCCCGGGAAATTCTCAACTTCTGTGGTTATTGTCAATTGACCTCCGGGCTGCTGTCCTTCTATAACGAGGGGAGCGATATTGGCACGGGATGTATAGATGGCTGCTGTATAGCCTGCGGGGCCTGAGCCGATAATGAGGCAACGGGTTTTTATTTCAGACATATATTTTAGAATTGAAGATTTATAATTGATAATCAGCGAAGGTCAATCACTTGGATTCCCGGATATTTTTTAGAATCGAAGCGGAAAAATGACAGAGGCAGATTCCCTCCCGGTCGTATGGAGTTGAGTTTGATTGTAACCGTGCGCCTGTTACTCATAGTCAGCACGATTTGTTTCGGGTAGAGGGTAGAGGAATCAAGCGTCAGCACTACATTGCGGATGTCGCTATGTTTGGAATTGGCTTTGAGTGCGATTTTTTTCTCATTTACAGGCGATTTTAAAAGTGTGGCGGCGTAAATTTTCTTGAAAGAATTGATTATCGCAAACGGATTCACCTGCTGCAATTCTTCCGGGGTAGGTTCCGTCACATTCACTTCACCGATTTGGTCTGAGTAGGTCCATTGTGTCTTACCGTCATACCATGAGGCGAGTCCTGGGGATGATAGCGTGAACCTGTCACCTGCGAGTGTCAGTGTCCCGTCCTGATTATGTCCGTCAGCCGATATCGTATATGAGGCTACAATAGATTTCTGTTGGCGGACTTTTGTCGCAGCCCTGTCAAGAATCTGTGACGCTGTCTCCGCCGCTTCAATTCGGGTAATGCCGAATAGCAAGAAGCTGAATAATAGAAGTATAGTCGCTTTGCGTGTCATCTATTGTAGAACGTTTATAACGGTTTATTGTTTGCAATCACAGGGGATTGTATGTTTAATTGTTTGCAAGGATATGCTCAAGGGTGACTGAATCAACGAGCACCTGACGGGGTTTGCCTCCTTGCGAAGGCCCTACTATTCCGGCCGCTTCCATTTGATCCATGATTTTTCCGGCTCGGTTATATCCTATTGAGTAGCGGCGCTGTAGCGATGAGGTGGAGGCATTGTCGCTCTGAACCACAAGCCGCGCACATTCCTCGAATAAGGGGTCTCGGTCGCCTATCGAGGCTATGCTGCCGGGTTCACCTTCGGGAGTATATTCAGGTAGTTCGTAAGTTGAGGAGTATCCGACCTGAGAACCGATACATTCGCATATCGCGCTGACTTCGGGAGTGTCGATGAACGCACACTGCACGCGCTCGAGTTTTCCGTTTATCGAGAAAAGCATGTCGCCACGGCCTATAAGCTGATTAGCTCCGAGTTGGTCAAGAATAGTGCGCGAGTCGTTGCCTTGAATCACTCGGAAGGCGATACGTCCCGGAATATTAAGCTTGATGCCACCGGTGATTACATTGACGGTCGGGCGCTGGGTAGCAATGATTAGATGTATGCCGGCGGCACGGGCTACCGCCGCGAGACGTGACACGGGATTCTCTATTTCCTTTCCCTGACGGATGATGAGGTCGGCGAATTCGTCGATAATCAACACTATGTAGGGCAGGAATCGGTGCTTCTCAGGATTGAGTTTGCGGGCGATGAATTTATCATTGTATTCCCTGATGTTTCGTGCTCCGGCCTGCTCAAGCAGAGAGAGACGGTTGTCCATTTCAATACATAAGGAGTTGAGAACCGTGACTACTTTTGACATATCCGTGATGATAGCCTCTTCCCCGGGGAGGGAGGCGAGATAATGGCGTTCAAGTTCACGGTATAGACTGAGTTCGACGCGCTTGGGATCGATTAGTACGAATTTCAGCTCGGATGGATGTTTCTTATATAGCAAAGATGTTATTATCGCGTTGAGTCCGACTGATTTACCCATGCCTGTCGCACCTGCCACAAGTAAATGAGGCATTTTGGCGAGGTCGGCCATGAAAATCTCATTGGAGATGGTTTTTCCAAGAGCCATCGGAAGTTCCATCTTGCTGTTGCGATATATTTCGCTGTCAAGAACCGAACGCATTGACACCACCTGAGGGTCTTTGTTTGGCACTTCTATACCGATAGCACTCTTGGAGGGTATTGGAGCGATAATTCGGACTCCTTCGGCTGCGAGTTGAAGCTGCAGGTCTTCACCGAGACTTTTTATTGAACGGGTGCGCACGCCTTCGGCAGGGGTGATTTCAAAAAGTGTCACTGTGGGGCCGATTGTAGCTTCTATTTTTGAGATTTCGACACCGAAAGTCCGTAGAGTCTCTGTGAGACGTCGTTTATTTAACTCCATTTCCTGGATGTCGACACTCGGACCATTGTCTTTTGCCGGACGCAGGAGGTCTACAGACGGGAATTTGAAGTTGGAGAGGTCTGCACGTGGGTCGTAAGGTTCTGATGCAAGCACTTCATCGGCTGTAGGTGTCTGGCGCACTACTGCTGCGGTCTCTTCCTTGGACTGGGAATCGTTGAAAAGAGACATAGACAGTGCAGGCTCATTATCCGTCTCGTCCTGTGGTTCGATATCTTCAGATTTGAACAGGGGCATTATAAGCGAGTCGTCAGCCTCCGGCTCTTGCGGGCGCTCCGCTATCGTTTCCGCAAGGGAAAGTTCTGTTTGTTCTGTCTGGCATACGGCATATGAAGGTGTTGTTTCTGTTGCCGTCTCCTCTGCCTTACGTATAGCCTCCAAGCGGGCTGCTTCAGCCTCAGCGCGAGCCCTTTGTTCAGCCTCTTCCGCCTGTCGTTGGGCTTGTTTCTGGGCTTCTTCCGCTTGCCTCTGCGCTTCTTGCGCCTGTCGTTGAGCTTCCTCTGCCTGCCGTTGTGCTTCCCGTTGTTCGCGACGTTGAGCCTGACGGGCTCTGTAAGCTCCTATGCCGGCAGCAGCCGTCGCATATACCTGTTTTAGTTCATAGAAGTACAGGAATATGACCAGTCCGCTCATGACAATGCTTACTCCCAAAGCTCCCCAAAAACCTGAGAGGATTATCAAACGCTCGTTAAGGAGATGGCCGTGTCGTCCGCCCCAATATATAGGAGAGGCAAATTCATATGTGGCAAGTCCACATATGATTGAAAGGGCCACAGCCGTAAGCAGGCAGCGCATGGTCAGATTCCAGAATGGAGGCCGGTACACTTTCAGCATTGACAGGCCGCATACTGCTGTATAATATATCAGAAAAAAAGATCCTATACCAAGCCAGTTGTAGAGAAGCGTATGTGCCATCCATGCTCCGACAGGCCCTCCTGCATTTTTTATCATCGATGGGTCGAAGTCGGAGTTGAGCATCGCGCTTTGGTCTGTGCCGATATTGGCGAAATAGGATATGGTCACTATAAGTGAATAGCCTGCCACTACTACAAGCACAAGTCCGAGGAACATTACCGTGCGGGAATCGCGTATCAGGTTGATTGCTTTTCTTAAGGCTGAATTCCCACTACTTCTTGTCTGGCGCGTTTCGGTCGCCTCACTTACAGTTTGTTGTGGAGCTTGTTGTTGTCCATTTGTCTCCTGGGTGTTCATCCCCTGATTGTAGCCGGGATTTGCCGGTTGGGCATATGGCGTCTGCGGGTTTGCATACGTCGTTTGATTCTGCCCGTGATAGGTGTCATGGAGCATGGCTTCCGCGTCGAACGCGGTGTCGGTGAACGAAGATTCGTCTATAGGGGAATACTGTGTGGGCATAGGTAGAGACAGTGTGATTTTTCAAATGAAAACAGATAACAAAATTACAATTTTTATTTCATAATTTCAATTTCGAAGATAAAATCACAATAAAAAATTTCGGTAAAAGATAAACAGGGTGAATTGGCCATTTTTAGCTTCAGTTTATTATAGTATGTTTGGATTTGAACTGAATAAAGAATTTAAATTCAAACATAACATTACGTGTGATTGGTCTGTGAATGACAAAAAAACGGGGGCGGTCAAATCAAGACCGGCCCCCGTTTTTATTTTAAGGGAAAGAACTTTCTTACAAAGTTTATTCAGGTATCTGCCGTTTTAGCGTTTCACGAACTTGTAGGATTCGATTGACTTTCCGTCTTCAACGACAAGGATATAGATGCCCTGTGCAAGGCCATCAAGGATATCCTCGCGGTCAGCGCCCACAGCCGTACGCATAATCATTCCGTTCATCGCATTTACCACTGTGTAGCGTGCATTGGCGCTACCGATAATGATATCTTCGATTTCAGAAAGGCGATAGAGCTGATAGTGTTCGGCAACCTCTTCTGCGGAGAGGGCTTTGGGATAGATGATGAATTCGTCGATAGCTCCGGAGAGATTGCGGTTGGCTTCATCGTCAGCTCCGATATAGAGGAGTTCTGTTGCGGAACAGTTTATGCCAAGAGTGGCGACTCCTTCCTTCGCGGCTGCTTCCTCGCCGTCGATGTAAAGGCGCATTGTCTTCGCGGCATAGTCACGCACGCAGGCTATATGATGCCATTCACCGTCATTGATGTCGCCTGCCGCGCAATCGGTCTTGGTCTTGTCATCATCGATAGTGAAGTGTGTGCCATTCTTGATTTCGAGGCCAATCCAGTTGCCGGTTCCTCCTTCAACATTTGTCTTGTTGTGAGAGCCGATGCAGAATGCATAGCCGTCAGAGTCGGTGGTCTTAATCCACATTTCAGCGGTGAAGTCTCGCTCTCCCATGTTGATTTTGTCATACATAGGCTGAACGAGGGAATTAGTGCCGTCAAGTTCAATCGCGCCGGCTTTCTTGCCGTCGATTGAGAGCACCATCTCTCCCTTCACTGTAGCTTCGCCTGTTACCAGGTTGGGTGTAGTCTCACCGATTTCGTCCATGGGGAAGTAGGCGAGGTATTCAGAATTTGTAGCCTGGAAATGCTCTGCGACCTTCGATGCGCTCATTGCTCCGCGATAGATTGAGAGCTCATCGAGCAGGCCTTTGTATGGATTGTCAAAGCCTACATTCACATTGCCGATAACAAAGTCCTCGGCTCCGCATTTCAGTGTGCCGGTGTTGTCGTTGCAGCTTTCAACGAGCTGTCCGTCTACATATAGGAAGAGCATCTTTGCTGCCACATCGCGAACGGCAACGACGTGATGCCATTTGCCGTCAAATACAGACTGTCCGTCTGACCATCCGAGCTGTGTTTTTCCGCCTTCTTCATCATTGTCGTCAATGGCGAAGCGAAGCTCACCGTTCTTGAGTTCCATGCCTACCCAGTGGCCGCTGTCTCCGTTTGTCTTGTTTGCGGAGATGCTGCCCTTGTGGAGGATATAGGCTGCTGTCGCGGATGAATTCATCCAATATTCGATAGTGAAAGAGTTGTCGGCGAAGTCGATAAGGTCATAGGGCTTCTGTACATAGCATGCTTTGCCATCGAGGGAAAGGGCATTGCCGATTTTTCCTTCAACCGTTGTGCCCTGGCCACTCTTGGCAGCAGCGCCTTCGGGATTCAGGTCGTTTTTCACTGTCTCACCGGCATTTTCGAACGAATAATGCGCGAGGAGCTGGAGCGAAGTGTTTTGGCGGACTTTGATTGTGCCTTCTACAGAAGTGTTTTCATCGTCGTTTGCGCCTGTGGTAGTGAGTGTGTAGGTGAAATCTCCGACAGCGGAGACCTTGCCGTAAATTCTTCCGATGAGAGTTGACGGGTCGAAATCAAGCTTGAGGCCTGAAGGTAGATTTGAAGCCTCCACACCAGTGGCGCGTTTGACTGTGAATTCTATCGGTTGGATTTCATCGCCAAGATAGATTACCTGATTGAGCGAACCTGATGTCAGCGCTACAGCTCCCTTGGTATTGAAGAGTTCTTCTAAGTTATATGAAAGGTGAGGTGGCTGATTGTATGCTACATTTTGCCAGGCTATAGCTACGCGATATTGACGATCCTGCATCAGGCAGGGGACTTTATAGGCAGATGGAATGGTTGTTGTGAAAATCAGCAGATCTGATTCTGTGCTGCCGTCATGGAGTATCACCTCCTCACGCCAGTCACCGAATAGGTCCGCTTGAATATTCGGTGTTTTCTTCGTCCCGTTGCAAGATGCTGCGTTGCTGTATCGGTTGAAATCGACAAGTGTCGATATGCTTGTCATGGCATCGTTTGGCTTCGTTATTTGTGTCCCATCGAGGAGTTCGTCAAGTAGGTCTCCGTCCCAGTAAACACGGAAGTTAACGGATGGACGTTTAAGTTCTGTCGAGGCTGCTTGATCGACCCAAAGGGAACCTTTGCTTGACCACCATTCATATCCGCGATAGCGTGAAGAGACGTTGGCTGCTAAACCGCGTCCGTTATCGTCATTTACACCAGGGTCAGTGAACAGCACTTCTCCGGTTTTAGCATCTCTTAAGTGCGTGCAGTATTTGCTGATTTTATAATCCTCATGGGGCATGAAGACCTGAAGACCTTCACGGTCAGGAAGCATGTGGGCGAGATGGAGGGCGTCGCCATGTCCAAAACCGGTGGAGTACATTACTTCACCGTTGTCGTCGAGACATGCGGAACCGAATACGATTTCATCCCGTCCGTCACCGTCTACATCCCCGACGGTCAGGCTATGAGCGCCTTGCCCATACAAACTCTTGTCGCCTTTCTTCTCGGACTTATGAAGCCATCTTTCTTTAAGTTGAGTTCCGTCGAAATCGACAGCCCATACATATGCATGGGTATAATATCCGCGGACGAAAACCGCACTTGGTTTTTCTCCGTCGAGATATGCCACTCCGGCAAGATAGCGTTCGCAGCGGTTTCCGTTGGCGTCACCCCAGCCACTCTTGTCGAAACTTTTTATGGTGCGGGGAGGATTGTATTCGATAGTATTGATTTCAGCTCCTGTCATACCGTCGAAAACCGTGAGGTATTCAGGCCCGTCAATTACGATGCCGGCGGTATTTCCGCTTTTCTTACGATAGTCGTCAGTGACTTTTGCATCGCCGAGGAGGACAGCATTGCCTTTGCCGTCGATGGTTCCGGGGGCGGTTTTACAGATAAGTTCCGCTTTTCCGTTGCCATCGAAGTCATAGACCATGAATTGAGTATAATGGTTGCCTGAACGTATGTTCTGACCGAGATCTATACGCCAGAGTTTCCTGCCGTCAAGTTTATAACAGTCAAGAATTGTATTGCCTGTAAATCGGAACTGGTCTCCGTTGTCGGCCTGATTCGTGGGAAACCATTTTACTATAAGTTCCCACTCTCCGTCGCCGTCTACATCGCCTACGGAGATATCATCAGGCGTATAAGTGTATTCACGCTGTTCCTTTGCTCCGCCAGCCGGGCTGATTCCCCCTTCGGGGCGGTCGAGGTGGACGCGCATATAGGGGGTCTCCCATGCGGCCACTTCCTTGGAGGTGTCTACCACCTTGTTGTCAACAATGGCTTTCACCGTATACTTCGCTCCGGCAGTTCCGGCGGCGTCGGTGAGATTGGTTTTTGATTTAAGCGGTTCAGCGTTGACCTTGACTCCGTCGCGGTATACGTCGAAGGTCATAGCCTTGTCGTCGTCGATGAGCGAGCGCCAGGAGACGAACACCCCGCCATCGGTCTTCACGGCAACCACGCCTCGGTCGAGCTTTTCAGCCTGGATGGTGTGGCTATACTGCGCCGACAAGCCTAACGACGCGAGCAGTGCCATGCACGATAGGAATACTTTCTTCATGCTATAAGATTAAAAGTTAAAATAAGATTGTGATAAATTGATATTTGGGTGACAAAGTTAGCATATTTTCAGCAGAATTGCAAAAACGTCAACAGGCTTGTCAATAATGGGGTTGAACCATCATTTGTGGATGTCTGTTAGGATTATATAGCCTGGAAATTGCATTATAGGCAATCAAGTTACACCTATTTATTATAGATAAATCGGGAACAGTTATAGACGAATCTAAAAAAACGATATAAAACGATGAAAAAGATTGGTATATTTTACGGCTCTACAACCGGCGCCACGCTCAGTGTGGCAGAGGAGATAGCTAAGCAGCTCGGTGTCAGTCCGGCCGATGTCCACGATGTGGCCTCCGCAGCCCCTTCGTCGGTAGGCGATTATGACGTGCTTGTCATAGGGGCGAGCACATGGGGTGCAGGCGACCTCCAGGAAGATATGGCGACTTTCCTCGATGGGGTCTCGTCTCTTGACCTTGAAGGCAAGGAGGTGGCGATATTCGGTTGCGGAGATGATTCCATGTCCGACACTTTCTGCAATTCGGTGGGGGAGATATATCATCGCCTCCATGGCACGAAAGCGATGTTCATAGCTCCGTTCAACAACGACGGCTATGACTACAGTCACTCCGAGAGCGATGTCCACGGGATGATTGTCGGTTTGTGTATCGACAATGTCAACCATCCCGATGAAACTCCTGCGCGCATAAAGGCGTGGGTCGAAGAAATTAAAAAGGAAATAGCCTGAATGAAGGAAATCCACTGCGTAAAGCATGAGAATAGTGTTATAAAATGTGAAAATGTTTTGACGTTGTCGGGAAAAATTCTTAAATTTGCACCTCAAAATGTGGAATAACAAAAGAATAAAAATATACGGCAATGAAAAGAACATTTCAACCTTCTAACAGAAAGAGAGTTAACAAGCATGGTTTCCGTGCCCGCATGTCCACCCCCGACGGTCGCAAGGTGCTTGCACGTCGTCGTGCCAAAGGCCGTGCCCGCCTCACTGTTTCCGATTCAATCGGTGGCAAGTAAATAAAAATCTCTCTTTAGGCCAATAAACTTATAAGCCCGACGGATTCCGCCGGGCTTTAGGCTTATATAAAAATAATAGCGATTCCTGCTTGAATTCCGTGAGGGGATAAAATATCAATACCGAAATAATAATGGTGCGCGATATTGCCGGCAAGGCATGTCGCGCATCGTTTTTTTCACAATCTCTTAGTAAGAGAGGCTTAAAAATTTGTAATTCACTAATATTCAGGGTTATTCTTGATTGAATAAACAGATTTTGCTAAACATTTTTAGCAAATGTTTAGCAAAAGGCCTTTCTGAGTCAAACGCAAACGATGAAAAGTTGCTTATTTCACAGTTATTTACTAATTTTGCTGTCGAATTTAAGCCTCTCTTACTAAGAGATACTTAAAAATTGCGTAAAATTTCTGCTTTTTTAGTAGTGGAATCCATACAAGGTATAAGCTCTATTTGCCTCTGTTCTTGCTTGATTATTAGCTGAATAGGGGGTCGGAGAGAATTGCCTTGGAAATTCATCATATTAACCGTCGCCATCATTTGCAAGATTCAGTGCAGCAAATAATTGGATTGTCTGATGCGTGTGTCTTTTTTCGGATGAAAATCGACGCGACACCAAACGGGAGGAGTGCCGTAAGCCAGCGGCAAGCGCTTTCCGCCTTTGAGCGTTATCTCGGAGGACGCACCGTTGGATTTGAAGGATTTACTGAGAATCTTCTTCGCGGATGGATGGGATGGCTTTTTTATGAAGATTATACCAAGAAAACTTCCCTCTACTATTTGAAAAACCTGTCGTCGCTCTATGGCCGTGCTGTCTCCGAAGGACTTGCAAAGGATAACGGTATCTTCAGCAGCGTCAGGGAGAGAGTCGGAGAGCTGCCGGATTTCATGTTTTCAAATGAAGTTGACCATTGTGTCGTCAAGAAACTCCAGTCACTTGTGCGTAAAGTCATGAATCCTGCCGTCAAGAGTAGTCTTGGTGAGGATATCGTGGCTTTTGCGGTGCTTTGCGGAGGCCTTGATTTCGACAGCATAGCGCATTTTAGAAAGGATGGATATAAGGGTGACGACCCTGCAATAATAGAAATCGCAGAAAGATATGCCAAGCCTAAAAACAGCTATCTCTTTCCATTTCGGCAGTCGGAGCGTACGCCACGGCAGCTTCGTGCGGCACTCGGCGCTCTTTTTGCAGATGCGCTGACAGGAGTGGGCCTCCGTAAATTCAATCCCCCGGAAGATACGGCCCGATGGCTCTGGAGCAACGTTGCGTTAAGTTGCAGTGTGAGTCATGAAACGGTGGCAGGATGTCTGAGCGGTAGGCCATTGCTAAGCCCCGTTTTCGCCATGGTCAGCCCGGGTGAGGTCTCGGAACAGGAAAGAGCCGACATCATTTCGCTCGTGGGCCATACGCTGAGCGACGACCCTGCCCAATGGCATGCCATGCACCTGCGTCCCGGCATGGATATCGAAAAACTCCGAGAGCGTTTCCGCGTCTATCGCGAGGAACTCCGTGAGCCCGAGATTTATTATCCCTGCGAGGAGATTGCCCGTCGAATCGGTCACAAGCTCGTCTATGAGAACCGCCCCGTGGTATCCGGATTAATATTCTTTAGGAGCCGAATGTCGGAAATCGCCACTATGTTCCGCCGGATAGGTGACCTCGCGTGGTGCTATCGCAACGGCGAATCCTACGCCGTGATTCCTCAGTCGCAGATGGAAGTATATCAAGCCGCTATCGGCATATTCACCCCTGAGACCCGGCTGTATCCGGCAGGAACAGTCGACCTCCGGGAAGGTGACACAGTGAAAATCATAGGAGGCCCGTTTCTTGGCCGTGAGGGAATATTCAATACAGTCGTTGAACAACGGAAAGGCAATGCTTCAAGCCCCCGCACACTATTCCGCCTCCTGCTCCCCGACAACAACGGCATAGAATGGATTGTCGACACCGACCCGCGTCTTGTAAGGAAAGTATCAAATGAGAGCGCTTAAGATAAAACCGTCGGAATGGCCCATACCCGATGCGCGCGACATCGATATAGCCGATGCCCGTGAGACCGTGGCTTTCAGCCGGCTGCTTCTGATGTATGCCCGGCGTGAAGGCTGCATGAATCTTGACGGACACCGCCCGACCGCTGCGGAGACAGAAATAAGGATGTCGATGCGCGTTCTTGCCGACAGGATAAGGAACCATATGCCCGGATATCGCGATGAGGACCTGTATGACATAGTCAGCAACCACGAACTCCTTCACCGCATAGGCTATCATGAGATACCCGACCAAAAGAGGAAGGAGGACTGGTTTGGACGGTATTTCGGCTCATGGCTCGACGGGAATCCTGCTATCTCGGAAGCCGACATCTACGGCATGATAGCGCCAAAAGCACGCCTCAACCCGGCAAAGGTCAATTCCCGCCAGCTCAGCGCGTACTGCTCGCTGAGAGACGAATGGTGTAAGGTCCTTGAGGCGGATTCCCGCTTTATCGGAATCTCGGAGGCGGAAAACTGCCATCGTCTTTCGCTCCTTCTTGACGAACCACTCCGATATCGCTACCGCGACAGGGAGACGGCCATGAAACTCGCCTGGATTGACGCAAACCAGGTCGGCGACCTATCGCGGCTCTCCACCGATGCGCTCATGCACTACCGCGTGTTCGACGCCAAAGCTCACCACCTCGCCATGCGCACGGGCCATCTGACAAAAGGAGCGACATCCCCATCCGCCACCCGCGACCGCGAAATCATAACCCTCCTCACCACCCGCCCCGACCTCCACCCCTACGACCGCCAAGCCTTCGGGCTGATGATGGAAATATTATGAATGAACTATTGATAAAAATAATATATGCATATGGAAAAGTATAATATCGCAGTAGCAGGAACCGGTTATGTCGGTATGAGCATGGCGACATTGCTCTCTCAACACAATCATGTGACTGCAGTGGACGTTATTCCTGAAAAAATCGAACTTATAAATGAGAAGAAGTCTCCTATTCAGGACGAATATATTGAAAAATATCTTTCTGAAAAGGAGCTTGATTTGACAGCTACACTTGATGGTGCTTCTGCTTATCGTGATGCTGATTTCGTGGTCATAGCAGCGCCAACTAACTATGACCCTGTAAAGAACTATTTCGACACATCCCATGTCGAAGAGGTGATTGACCTTGTTTTAGACGTAAATCCGGATGCGGTGATGGTGATAAAATCAACTATCCCCGTAGGATATTGTCGCTCCCTATACATGAAGTATGCTGCATCAGGTGTCAAGCGGCTCAATCTCCTTTTCTCTCCGGAATTCCTGCGTGAAAGCAAAGCCCTTTACGACAACCTTTACCCATCGCGAATCATAGTCGGTATACCTAAGATAATCGAACGGGAGCAGTTTGCCGAAGAAAACGCGGCAATACGTGCTATCGCCGATATAGAGAAACTTGAATCCTCTGCCCGGCTCTTCGCCACTCTCCTTCAGCAGGGCGCAATAAAGGAGGATATACCCACATTGTTTATGGGAATGAAAGAGGCTGAGGCTGTGAAACTCTTCGCCAACACCTACCTTGCACTGAGAGTAAGCTACTTCAATGAGCTTGACACCTATGCCGAGGTCAAAGGCCTCGATTCAAAAGCCATTATCGATGGGGTCAGTCTCGACCCCCGTATAGGTACACACTACAATAATCCGTCATTCGGTTATGGTGGCTACTGTCTTCCTAAAGATACCAAGCAACTTCTTGCCAATTATTCCGACGTACCACAGAACATGATTAGCGCGATAGTCGAAAGCAACCATACCCGGAAGGATTTCATTGCCGACCAGGTGCTCCGTAAGGCCGGTTACTATGATTACGCTACGGAAAACTCTTACGGGGCATCAAAAGAACGGCATTGTGTGATAGGTGTCTACAGACTCACTATGAAATCCAACTCCGACAACTTCCGCCAGTCGTCAATTCAGGGCGTGATGAAGCGCATAAAGGCGAAGGGTGCCGAGGTAGTAATCTACGAGCCAACACTTGAAGACGGTACCACATTTTTCGGAAGCCGTGTGATTGGTGACCTCGATGAATTCAAATCAATGTGTGACGTCATAATCGCCAACCGCGCCGACGCCAGCCTCTCCGAAGTATCCGATAAAGTATATACCCGCGACCTGTTCGGTAGGGATTGACAACGAATCGATTCTTTTACGGTGAAAATATATGGCTTCCGATAACAATAAGCGAATAGCAAAAAATACAATGTTTATGTATTTTAGGATGTTCCTGCAAATGGGGATAACCTTATATTCGACTCGTATTGTCCTCTCGGTTCTTGGCGTAAATGATTTTGGTATATACAATGTTATTGGTGGCGTTATTGGTATGTTAGGCTTCTTTAGAAGCTCCATGAGTATCGCAACACAGAGATATATGAACTATTCGATGGGGAAACATGACCCAATAGGAGTTAGAAATGTTTTTTCCGCATCGGTAATAGGGCATTTATTCCTAATTATTATAACTATAATTATCGCCGAAACGATAGGTTTATGGTTCGTAAAAAATAAATTAGTTATATCAGGAGCAAGTATTGATGATGTTATATTTGTATATCAAACGGTTATTGTCTCATTTATTATAAATTTATTTATAGTCCCATATAATTCAGCGATTCTTGCATATGAAAAGATGTCATTTTTTGCGATTCTCTCAATCTCGGAAGTGATATTAAAACTAATCCTTATTGTAATACTTTCGTATACCGATTATGACAAGCTAAGGTTATATGCTTTTCTTATGATGGGAGTCAGTGCTATTGTCGGAATTATATATATATACTATTGTTCAATGCGATTCCCGGCATGTAAATTAAAATGGATATGGGATAAGATTTTATATAAAAAGATATTCACATTTTCAGGATGGATTCTTTTAGGTGATTTTTCCTTTTTTTCATCTACGCAGGGAATAAATATTTTGATGAACTTATATTTTGGCCCTGTATTGAACGCGGCAAGAGCTATATCGGAGCAAGTAAATCAGGCCATAAATTCATTTTCATCTAATTTTATGTTGGCGGTGAGGCCATCGATAATAAAAAACTATGCGGAGAATGAGATTGAAAAATCATTTAAACTTGTCTTTATGTCAACAAAATTCTCATTCTATTTATTGCTTATATTAGCAATACCTATATTATACAATATTGATATTATATTATCCGTGTGGTTGGAAAATGTTCCGCAACATGCTATCATATTTACCCAATTGATAATAGTAAATCTGCTAATACATAGTGTCACGACTCCTCTATCATTTATTATACAGGCAGATGGGGATATCGTGCAGCATCAAATAGCAGTCTCTATCGGTTTTTGGATAATTGTCATTGGGACATGGATTTTTTATAAATTGGGGATGTCCGCAATTTATGCATATTATATCACTATTGCTATAAGTGTTGTCGATATCCCTGTTAGATTATTAATATTGAAAAACATTATCAAATTTCCATATAAGAAATATTCGTTATCCGTATTGGTGCCTATATTAAAAACGGGGATACTTTCTTTCTTTTTATGTTTCTTATTGAGACATATAATATATAATGGTGATATTGTCGGTGCTATCATATATTCGATAGGCTGCATTGGATTGGTATTGCCTATAATATATTATTTCGGAATGAATAAAGAAGAAAGAGGATATGTTGTAAGATACATATATGGAAAGATACATAGCATGTAACGATAATAATAGGCTAATGGAAGCTAATTGTGACATACTGAATCAGTATAAAGTATATCTAATGCTTATACTTCCTGTATTTATTATTAATCCGACGATAGGTATTATCGTTTCCGCTTTATTGCTGTTATATTCGAACCATAAGGATAACTTGTTGAATCCTTTCTTTATCCTTTTAAGTGTATGGCTTTCACTTATAAATGTCACAAAAATTCCTGCCGGCGACCAATTGGGTTATCTGCAATATTTCAATCAAGCCCGAGATATGGATATGGTTTTATGGTGGCGGGAAGTAACAGGCGGAAGCATGAAGGAGCCTTTATTTTATTTGTTTACTTATTTTTCTCAATACTTTTTTGCTGGACAATCTAAAATATATTTCTTCTTTCTCTCTTTAATTAATTATGTTTTGCTTTTTATTACAACAGCTAAACTGGCTAAGGCCGTTAATGCCGGATTCATATACGCATTTACGGGCATTATAATAAGTGCCTTTTTTACACAGTATTTCTCGTTGACCCTGCATGTAGTAAGGCAGATAATCGCTTGTACACTTGTGTTATACGGTATAGTTCTCAGGGCAATTGATGGACGACCACATTACGTTGTTATTTTATGCGCTGTATTAGTGCATACATCTGTCGCTTTCTTGGCGATATTAGGTTGTATACCGTGGTTCTATAATAAGCTGAAAAGATGGCAGATTATGATATGTTCGACAATATTGGTATTGTTTATATTATTGTTTGGTACAATCGGTAAATTATTACTTGAATATTCCGGAGAGGGAGTAACATCTTATGCATTTAGCCGAATGAAGGATGATGCAACCGATGGAAGTGGGGAAGTATCGTTATTACTTCTTCTTATTATTTTAGTGCCCATGATATTCATATCATTAAAACTCGTTTGTTTTGACCTCCCTCGAAATCGCTATAAACTCGTATCATGCAATGGCCGTGAAACGTCTCCATTTTATCCGATAGCATATATATTTATAATACTGAGTGGTTTCATTTTGGGCATGTCTGGGGCTCCTCTTATTCAATATCGTTTTGCGATGATGAGTTATACCTTTATTCCAATTATAATTCCATATTTATTCTATAAAACAAATGTAATTAAATACGTTTATCTTCCTCTAATCTGTATTTTTTTTATTGTAAGGTTTTTCATATATCATAATGTTGGGACGTTTAAATATGCTCCAATTTCTGATTTAATTCTAAATACTTTGCCTCATTATTTTATTAAATAATATTTGACATAAAATAAATTTGGTTATTCCCTTATGAATAAGATTCCTATATTATTTTTAATTTTTAATAGACCTGATGTATCGAGAACGGCATTTCATTCAATTCGTGAATATCGTCCTGAAAGAATTTATATAGCAGCGGATGGACCACGAGAAAATCGACCGGGAGAAGATGAGAAATGCAAGGAAACTCGTCAGGCCGTTTTGAATATGATTGATTGGCCATGTGAGGTATTAACTCTTTTTCGTGACATTAATTTGGGTTGCGCGGATGCTGTTAATGAGGCTATTTCATGGTTCTTTGAAAAAGAAGAATTTGGAATTATTATAGAGGATGATATAATATTAGCTCCGGATTTCTTTATATTTTGTGAAAATATAAGTATCAGATATAAAGATGATGAAAGTGTCATGATGGTTGCATCGCAATATCTAGGACCTGAAAATGACAGGAATGATGCAAGTTATGGATTTTCACCGTGGGCGATGATATGGGGTTGGGCTACATGGGCGCGAGCCTGGGAAAAAATGGATATGTCATTCTCAAGATGGCCGGATGTCCATGTAAAAGATTTGATTCGACGGTTCGGATTGTTAAAGGGCATAATGTTGGCAAGATACTGGAGTCATGACTACAAAACGATTAGTTCTGGCGGTTCAATATCCTCATGGGCAACTCGATGGGCTTTTAATATGGCAGCACTAAAAGGCTTGAGTGTTTCTCCGTATACGAATCTTTCAATAAATGTCGGCTGTAACAGTGCAGATGGTACTCATTATACGCAAAATGATGAAGATCCTTATTCTCATTTGAAGTTAGGACGGCTATCATACCCTATACATCATCCCCAGAAAGTAAGTCTTACTCCAAAAATAAAGAAGATTGAGTCAAAGGATTTCTATCGGATTCGAATGATGGGATTAAATAAAATATTTAAAAATATCCATGATAAATTATTAAAAATATAGTATTCTATGGACGTAGATAGTACCATGAAAGAAATCTTAGATAATTATCCTCCCGGTCGTTCGCGCATAATATACGAATTAAGGCAGATGGCTAATCAAATAAGAAGTTTTTACCGCTTCAAAATTCGTCAGAATTGGATTAAAGTTTCAGGCATGACACGTATCCACGGTAGTGTGCATTTGAGTTCTCCAAACAAGGACATTACTATTGGGAATAAAGTTCAATTAGGACCTGGATGTCATGTGAGTTGCGATTTGCATTTGGGCAATCATGTGCTTTGTGCTGGAAACGTTTCATTTATTGGGAAAAATGAACATACATACAATATTCTGGGTAAAACAATCTGGGAATCTCCCCGTGGAGCAGACAAAGTGACTGTTGTTGGTTCTGATGTATGGATTGGACATGGTTCGATAATAATTGGAGGCGTACATATTGGCGATGGATGCGTTATCGCGGCTGGTTCTGTAGTGACTAAGGATATCCCCCCATTGACTATTGTAGGTGGCAATCCGGCGAAAATATTACGGAAAAGATTCGAAAATCCGGATGACGAGACTGCACATTTAAATTATATAAAGTCTATAAATAATATAGTAAAATGAGAATCGTTAGAATCTTCGGTGGGTTGGGGAATCAGATGTTCCAATATGCATTTGCAATAGCATTAAAGTTTAGATACAGACAGGAGGTGGTAAGATATGATGCATCATGCATGAAAGGGTATAAGTTGCATAATCAATTTGAATTAGATAAAATATTTAATTTAAGTTTGAAACAAGCATCTTTTCGTGAAATAATCAAAGTCGGTTATCCATTCCCACATTATAAGCTCTGGCAGTTGGGAAATCGGATTCTTCCTAAAAGAAAACGCACTGTTTTTGAACGATTATTAAAATCATATAATCAAAATCCGATATTATTGGAAGGAGATTATCTTTTTGATGGGTATTGGCAGAATGAGAATTATTTTAAAGAATGTAGAGATTGCATCTTGAGAGAGTTTTCTTTCCCAAAATTTGAATATAACACTAATAATGAGCATATTTATAATCTTATAAAAAGAAAAAATTCAGTTTCAATTCATATCAGACGGGGTGATTATATAAATATTTCATCGACTCAAGGCATCTGTACTATTCAATACTATATTAATGCAATTAAGAAACTGAAAGAATATATTATTCCGTCAATCTTTATTGTATTTTCAGATGATATAGAATGGTGTAAGAGTAATCTAAGACATATATTTGACGAAACCCCTACTGAATTTATAGATTGGAATAGTGCTCAAAATAGTTATAGAGACATGCAGTTAATGAGTAACTGTAACCATAATATTATTGCAAATTCCTCTTTTTCTTGGTGGGGTGCATGGCTGAATACAAATGTTGACAAAATTGTTATTGCTCCTTCAATATGGATGAATGATAATGATTTTAAAGATATTATTCCCAGGGAATGGATTCGGATAAATTAAAATTTAAAGTTTTGTTTGGTAATATTTGAATTTTATACGGAATTTTATGATAAACGTACTTATTAATGCTTATGCTGTTTCGCCTGATAGTGGTAGCGAACCTGGGCTAGGATGGAATTGGATTGTAAATCTATCTAAACATTGTAATTTATTTATTATCACGGAAGGAGAATGGCGTGATAAAATAGAAAAAACAATAAAAACACTTCCCCAACAAGATAATATCCATTTTTATTATAACCCTCTTCCTGATAATGTTCGAAAGATGTGTAATCGGCAGGGTGATTGGCGATTTTACATTTATTATCGGCAATGGCAAAAGAAATCTCTTAATATTGCTCGTGAGATAATGCTAAATCATAAAATAGATATAATTCATCAGTTAAATATGATTGGCTATAGAGAACCTGGAGATTTATGGAAAATTCAAAATATACCTTTTGTATGGGGCCCTGTCGGTGCATATGGTTGGACAAGTCTTAAATATTTATCTGGATATCCATTAAGTGTTAAGTTAAAACAGATTATTAAGGATTCTATTAATTTAATTCAGCAAAAGTACTATCCCTTATCTAAAAAAGCGATGAAAAGAGCTGATTGTGTTTTAGCTGCAAATTCAAAGGTATATGAGTATATTAAGAGAAATTTACGGGAAGATGTTATTTTATTGAATGAAACTGGCTGCTATGAAAGGGAGTGTGAATTGATTAAGTCTGATTTTTGTGATAAAGAATTTAACATCCTATGGGTTGGAAAATTTGATTATCGTAAGCAAATTGTGTTGGCCATACATACTGTGGCAAATCTAGTTAAAACTTATCCATTTATAAAACTGAAAATTGTTGGTGGAGATAAGAACAACAAAAAACTTATTAATTTGACAAAATCCTTGGGTATTGAACAAAATATTATATGGTATGGACAAGTCTCACACTCTGAAGTTTATAGAATAATGCAAGAGTCAGATATATTTCTATTTACAAGCATTGATGAAGGAACTCCACATGTGGTTCTTGAAGCCATACAGAATAGTTTGCCGGTTATTTGCTTTGATACTTGTGGACAAGGAGATATTGTTAATGAAAATATAGGTATTAAAATACCATTATCAAATTCAAGACAAAGCTCTATAGATTTTGCAAAGTCAATTTCATATCTTATAGATAATAGGGAAATCCTTTTAAAAATGAAATTAAATTGTGCTAAGCAGCAGTGTAATTTCTCATGGGAGAACAAGATTCAAAAAGTAATTGAGATCTATAATAAGTTGTTGAGATGAAACAACACGCAAGAGATTATTGCTATGACTATCTGAGAGCATTTTCTGCAATTATGATTGTGATATGCCATATATGTCAAGGTTATGGCATAAGTTTAGAATTGGGATATTATCTTGGAGGGACGTATGTAGATGTATTCTTATTACTTTCGGCATATCTTCTCGGAATTAGCTCGAGAGATAAGATTTGCTCTCATCCGCTTCAATTTTTGAAAAAGAGAACTCAAAGATTGATTCCAACTTATTATATGTTTCTAACGCTTTCTTTTATTATCATATTTATTTTCATTGGATATGATGCATTGTCGATAAAACAAGTTTTTGGCCATTATCTATTCTTAAATTGGTTTTGGAATTCCTCACAGGTGTATTCGTCACCATTGCCTCAGCTTGGACATCTTTGGTTTATGAGTTGTATAATGTTTAGCTATATATTAATGTTGGTAATTTCTCAGATATTGAGAAAAATGCCAACTTTAAATATCCGTAAGAATTGGATTATTTTTTTGGGAGTCGTTGCGATGCTAGCCACTATTGCAACACTTAAAGTAAGATTCATGGTTTATCCATTTACAGTGTTGTTGGCATTTACTTTGCTCTTTTTTAGAGGGCGAGAAATAATGTCTCGTATACGCAGAATCAATTCCGTGACGCTTATCGTGCTCCTTATTATAGGAAATATATGCGGGATTCTATACTATCTGTTAGGGGGCTATGGATATCCGGTTGCTATTTTTTGGATTAACCTTGTAAATGCTTGTCTATGGATTGCTACAGCACCTATAATATTCAGTACTACAAGAATATCTCGTTCGATATTATTTATTTCTACTATATCATTTGAAATCTATCTTATACATCATCCTTTTTGTTTAGGTGAGTATTCTTTAAAACATTATATGCCGGTATGGTTAGCTTCAATATGCGTTTTTGCCATTTCAATTATAGGGGGGATGATATTAAGTTTGATAACATCAAATATATTAAAATTCTATCACTATGTCTTTACAAAGAATCCAGTGGCCTGACCTATTAAAAGCATTTGCAATAATATTAGTGGTCATTGGACATGTGGTTTCAACTTACGATGTGAGAGGTTATAATGCTCCAATTGCCTTGTGGATATATTCGTTCCATATGCCTCTTTTCATGATGCTTAGTGGAATGTTCTTTAAATATACGCTTGATAAGCCATTTGGACTGATGATTAAATTAAAATGTCGGACATTGCTACTCCCTCTTGTGTCATGGTCATTGATATTACTTGGATTCCAACTCGTTACAGTAACGCCCTTAAATGAATGGATTGGGAATATTAAATTGTGGATTATTGCCGGAGGCCCGTTAAGAGGATATTGGTATCTAAAATGCCTTTTCTTGTATCTGATAATCGGATATATAGCAGTTAAATTATTAAAAAACGTATATATTTCGGCTATTATAACATGTTCAATATTCATTATCTTACCAAATGTGAATTTCAGCCGAATGATGATTGTATTTTTTTGGCTTGGCTTTTGTTACAGTATTGTAAATCAGAAGATTAGTAATTGGGGGGGGTACTGTTCTTAATTATAATGGTCTTTTGCTACGTTTTAGGCTGGTATAAATTTACTTACCTTAAAGCTGACGGTGTGCTTGACTACTGCAAATTTATTGCCATGGGAGCCTCTGCATCATTATTTTGGATTTTATTGTTTAACTGGATTTTTAATAAAACATCCCAAAACAGGACAATTTGTTTTTTATCATGGATAGGGCAAATATCACTGGGCATCTATTGTCTCCATGCTTTGTTTTATGACCCTCTTGTGTTTGGGGTGCTATTTGGGAACATATCCAGTTATGCAACATCTATTTATTTGCTTTGGTCTTTCTTAATTATTGCTATTTGCCTATTAATCATAAGCTTAATTTTAAAATCACGTTTACTTTCTTTTTTATTATTGGGAAAGAAATATTCCAAAAAGTCAACGGACTGAAATAAAATTCAGGTATGAATACTTTTTTTAATATTCGCTACGAGTTCGACCGTAGTGCGGTGAGCCATGCCATAAATCAGCAATGTAAAACGCCTGGCAGTGATTATATTTGTGTTGCTGATGGTGTCATTTTAGATAATGTCAACCGTAATCCTGAATACCTAAAAGTGGTAAATGGAGGCATGTTTTCAATATGTGACAGTAGTTATGTTCCATTGTATATTAAATGGATTTACGGAGTAAGATATAATCAATATTGTGGCAGTCAAATATTGGAGGATATTGTTAAGAGCAGAAAATATCGAATGGCTTTTTTGGGTGCCTCACAAGATGTTTTAGATGGATTAAGGACTAATTTAAGTAAATTAAATCCGGACGTAGCAAATATGTTGTTTGTTGAGCTTCCATTCTTGAATGTCGAAGAATTCAATTATCCTCAAATAGCAAAAGAAATAGAGAATGATGGAGCAGATATTATATGGATAGCACTTGGCGCCCCTAAACAGGAATGGTTCATGCATTTCTTAAAACCTCATTTAAGCCATGGGGTAATGATTGCTGTGGGGGCGGCTTTTAAGTTCTTTAGTGGAGTAGATACTAAAAGAGCTCCAAAGTGGATGATTGATTTTCATCTTGAATTTGTACATCGTCTTTTTAAAGAGCCTAAAAAACAGTTTTTTCGATGTTTCCATATAATTAGGACCTTACCATCATTGATTTTAAATGAATGGAGAATTAAAAACGGATGAATATAAATTACTCCAATTTCATCCTTGAAGGTTGCCGGTATCTGTATAAAATAGGTGAGATTGCCCGTTCAAAAATCCTCCCGATGAAGTGCTGATATCAAATTCCAACCGTATTTAAGAAACCATAACAGCCCGACCGTTAATTTCAACGGTCGGGCTGTTATGGTTTTATCTGATATGTCCTTTTGCGGAATCAGAACAGATATGCGAGGGAGATAGTCCAGTAGCGGTTCTTGCCTTCGATGCCACCGGTGCCGAATTCATCGTCTACGGCGCGCACAGCCTTGGTGAGGCCGAGGCCGTAGCGGGCATTGACGTCGAGGTGGCTGAAAAGCTGGACACCGATGCCGAAATTCAAGGCCCAGTCCACTGACTTGTTCTTGAACGCACCGTAGATGTTTTTACGGCTTGTCAGGAACGATACGCTCGGGCCAACGCCGAGATAGGGCACAAGTATCTTGCTCACTACCGGAAGTGAGAATTTATATTTCAGGTTCAGGGGGATTTCGATATAGTCGCGGTTGTCCTTACCGGAAATATTGTTTTCATAGAGGAATTTGGTGTTGCGGCGCACATACATTGCCGAGAGGTCACACCCGATACCGACTACGGGAACCGTGAATTCGGCCATCACGCCGGCTGTCCATCCCGTCTGGTTGTCACCGTCAAACACACTCTTGTTGAAATGAAGGTCATTGACCGTAAGACCCACCTTCGGGCCGAATTTAAACTGGGCCTGAGCGGGGATAGCCGACGCTCCAAGCACCATGATCAGTGTCAGAAAAATGACTTTGATTGATTTCATAAACTAAGTTAGTTAAAAGATTAATACTATCCTTCGAATTCAATGAGCGGAGTGTCGTTGGCCACCTGCTCGTCAAGGCTCACAAGTATGCGCTTGACAGTCCCGTCGCTTTCGGCCTCGATGTCATTCTCCATCTTCATCGCCTCATAAACGAGAAGCTTGTCGCCCTTCTTCACTTGCTGCCCGGGCTTGACCTCGATTGCCACGATGCGTCCGCACATCGGAGCGGCGAGCACCGGGCCGGTAATCGGCTCGATTGCGGCTTCCGCCTTCACCTCCGCTACTTCGACCGGAGCTTTTGCGGCCTCTTCCTTGTCGAATTCCTCTTGGCGGCGACGGCGCAGGAATCCCTTGGCTACGGCAGGAAGAAGTTCGAGCAACAGATACTCCTCATTGTTGGAAGCAAGCTTCTTCCCTCCGAGTTCGGGAATCTCGGGATTTTCCGGCTTGCGGTAAGCGGTGACGTCATAGGGCTTCTCTTCCGCGCTGCCTGTGATTTTTTCGCGGAAAGCGGGGTCGATAGCCACCGGTGTATGGCCATACTCTCCTTTGACAAGAGAAATGAACTGGTTTGACTTATTGGTATAGTCCGGTTTGCCGTTCTTGCGGTCGAGGGCCACAAGCACAGCCTGATTCCCGACAATCTGGCTCGTAGGGGTCACGAGAGGGATGAGGCCGGCGTCGCGACGCACCATAGGGATTAGCCTCATGGCGTCCTCAAGAAGGTCTTCGCTCTTCAGCTCGCGGAGTTGGGCCACCATGTTGGAGTACATTCCTCCGGGCACTTCCGCAGTTTTCACGAGTTCGTTTGGTTTCGGGAATCCGAAATAGTCCTCGATTCTGTGGCATGCGTCAAGAAGGGCGGCCTCGTCGCCTGCTTTCGCAAATTCAATCGCGCTGTCGAAGAGGGCGAGGATTTCGGGAGGCAGCTGGTCGGCGAGCGGGTCGAACGGACGTGGCATATTGTCACGGTTGAGGTCAAACTGTGCAAGCTCCTTGCGGGCATCGAGAAGTTCGTTGCGGATTCGCCCTACGGCTTCCATATTAACCTCGACTTCTACCCCCATTCTCTGACAGAACATATAGATAAGTTCTATGGCAGGGGCTGCTGAGCCTCCGCCAAACCACCATATATTCGTGTCAAGGATATCGACTCCGTTAAGGATTGCCATTATTGATGATGCGAGACCGTAGCCCGGAGTGCAGTGGGTATGGAAGTCAACGGGCACTTTTATCTCACGTTTCAGCGCGGAGATTATAGAGGCCGCACGCATCGGGTTGACAAGTCCCGCCATATCTTTGAGCGTGATAATCTTTGCGCCGAGAGCCTCCATCTGTTTGGCTTTGTCCACGAAATACTCATCGGTGAATATGGCCTCAGGGGCGGAATTGCCGCCGAAGATTGATTTCAGCTTGCCGAATATTCCGGAGCCTTCGTTTGATTGTGCTTCAGGTTTGGGGTCGACGGTGTAGCATACGGCTCCGTCGGCGATTCCTCCGAGCTCATTGATAAGGCGTATCGACTCTTTCACATTGTCGATGTCGTTGAGGGCGTCGAATATGCGCATGACATTGAGCCCGTTGTCAATCGCCTCCTTGTAGAAGCCTTCGAGCACGGAGTTGGGATATGGTACGTAGCCGAAGAGATTGCGGCCACGGGAGAGCGCGGAGAGAAGCGATTTCGGATGCTCGCTCTTTGAATCCATGGCTTTTGAAAACGAGCGCAAGCGGTCCCAGGGAGATTCGTCGAGATAACGCATCACTGAGTCGGGCACGGCTCCGCCCCATACCTCCATGATGTGGAAGTGGGCATCCTCATAGAAGGGGAGTAGCCTGTTGATTGTAGCCTGATTCATGCGGGTCGCGAAAAGCGACTGCTGTCCGTCGCGCAGCGTAAGGTCACGGATTTTCAGTTTGGGTCGTGTCATAACAGTTTAAGAGATTTAAACGTTTATGGTTTTCAGAATAGATAGAATGTTCGTCTTTTTTGCGGTTTGTGGGATACGTTGGCAAAAATAGCACATTTTGTTTAATTAAAGAAAAAATTCTTTAATTATTTTAAGCCGTTCCTTATATAATTCTTAGAGATTGTCTAAATTTTATCCGCGACAGATTTAAATGGATTATCGAGATGATTTTGCGAGCCGAAGAGGGAATAATGCGGGCATTATGACCGATGAAGCTTGGCAAAATCAGCCGATAAGGCATTTAAATATGGCCGGGAATTTGATTTAGAAATCTCATGATTATTTAGTTATAAAATTTAGACAATCTCTTATATAAAAGGATTCGCAAGTTTTTCTCGTCCGATTGTGCTCTCTCCGCCATGTCCGGGAAGTATCACGGTGGAGTCCGGCAATGTCATGAGTTTTTTCTGTATCGAATCAATCAGCGTTGCCTGATTCCCTTTAGGCAGGTCTGTCCTGCCTATCGAGCCGGCGAAAAGCGCGTCGCCTGTTATCACGAAGTTTGACTCGGGACAGTAGAGGGCTATGCTCCCCGGAGAATGTCCGGGCACGGATATTATCTCGATGCGTTCTTTCCCGAGGAAAAGGGTGTCACCGTCATGCAGTTCCACCTCTGTCCTTTGGGGTGTCAGGGGAAGTTGAATCCCGAAGCGTTTTGCCTGGTTCGGAAGGTCGGTTGCCAGGAATTCATCTTCGGGATGAGCCTTGATTTCAAGTCCGTATTTTTCTTTCACATATGCGTTGCCGAATATATGGTCGAGATGGCTGTGTGTATTTATGAGATGGGTGACTTTCAGCCGGTGTTTTCCGATAAAATTGTCGAGAGCCTCATTCTCTCTCCCGTCAATCATTCCGGGGTCCACTATTGCGGCTTCGAGCGATTCCGGGTCCCATAACACATAGGTGTTGACCCCGAACATGTTGAATATAAATCTGCTTACCTTCATAGTCGTTTAGAATTCTACATAGATTAAGTCCTTGGTCTTGAAATACTCATCACTGAAATAGTCGCTGATAGGGACGTCGAGCACCGGTCGGGTCACACGTCCGAGTTCGCTGCCCAGTTCTCCTCCTTTCAGGCATATAAGGCCGTTGGGAATTCGGTTTTGATTCTTCCCGGAGATGTTTCTGCCAATCATCTTCACAAGTTCATCGAGCTGCATGACGGCGCGCGATACCACGTAGTCGGCTTTGAGTTTACATTCGCCCATGTCGCCGTGCTGAAAAGTCACGTTTGTCAGCCCGATTTCATTGGCGATTGCTGTGGCTACTTTTATTTTCTTTCCTATGCGGTCAATCAGGTGGAAACCACAGTCTGGCCACATTATGGCTAATGGTATGCCGGGGAAACCTCCGCCTGTGCCGAGGTCGATAAACTGAGTGCCATCCACGGGGCTTATGAATTTTGCTATTGCGAGGGAATGGAGGATATGGTGTAGATATAGGTTATCGATATCCTTTCGTGATATGACGTTTATCTTTTCATTCCATTCTGGATAGAGCCGGCCAAGGGCGGTGAATTGGTCTATTTGTCGCTGTGTAAGCGAGGGGAAATATTTCAGGATTTCTTCCATAAATCAGAATTGACGATAACAGGGTGTCGTTGTTTATTAACAACCGACTCTTTTATATGTTATATATTTTATATAAGGTATGCAAATTTAACGGTAATTTGTGATATTTTGGTTACTTTTGTGAAATAATTAAGAGATTAAGATGATAAAGTTAGGAAAATATAACTCACTGAAAGTGGTGAGAAACGTTGATTTTGGAGCCTATCTCGATGGAGGTGATGGCGAGGAGGTTCTGCTCCCGGCATGCTATATAGGCGCTCCGCTTCAACCCGGGGATGAACTTGAAGTGTTTGTCTATAAGGATTCTGAGGGGCGTCCGGTTGCCACTACCGAACATCCCTTTGCCGAGATAGGAGAGTTTGCCTTTCTTCAGGTCACTGATGTCAACAGGACCGGGGCCTTCCTTGACTGGGGGCTTCCCAAGAAAAACCTGCTCGTTCCTTTCAGTGAGCAGACTGTAAGACTTTCGCGGGGCATGGTGGTGCTCGTCTATGTATATATCGATGATGCAACTAAGCGTATCGTCGCGTCGGCTAAGATTGAAAAATTTCTTGGCAACCGTTATCCGGATTATAAAATTGGCCAACGTGTCGATGCCTTGGTCTATAAACGTACCGATTTAGGCTACAAGGCTGTCGTCGACAATCTTTTTAACGGCATGATTTATGAGAATTCGCTTTATGCCCCGCTTGAAATCGGTGAGACCATTCATGCCTATGTAAAACAGGTGAGGCCCGATGGCAAGATTGACCTTGTGATGTCGGGAAGCAATGACGGTCGTGTCGATGCCCTTATGGATAAGATTCTGAAGCGGCTTGGTTCCGAGCCTGACGGTTTTCTGCCCATTTCCGACTCGACCTCACCCGAAGCCATACGCGCGACATTCCAATGCTCGAAAAAGGATTTCAAAAAAGCCATAGGCCATCTTTACCGCGAGCGTAAAATCCTTCTGACAGATGGTGGTATCCGGATTGTAAAATAGCCTCTTGGATGATGCTATCTGCTGATTTCATCGAGTTCCATTGAGGCGAGTTCCCAGAGGGACATGGCGTTTTCAAGCCGTTTCGATGTAGATGCATGGCGGTCGTAGATATCGGCGGGTGGATTGCCGGCTGAGAGAATAGCTTCGATATCGGCCACCTCTTTTTCGAGACGCGCGATTTCCGCCTCGGCTTCCTCAACTTTCTTGCGGGCCTTTCGGACAAGCTTTTCATGCTCGCGCTGTTCCGCATAGCTTAGTTTGCGGCTGGCTTTCCCGTCAGGCTCTTCATTGGGCTTGTCTGCCTTATTCGTAGTGGTCGGCCCGTCTGAACCGGATTTCTTCCCTCCGTTTGCTGCATTGTTGCGGGCCTGGGCCTCAGCTGTCGGTCTGACAGTGTTGCGCTCAAGCTCCGAAAGGGAGGCAAGTTTTTTCTTTTCAAGGAACTCGTAGATGCCTCCGAGACATTCCTTGACCTGCCCTCCGCCAAATTCATAGACCTTTTCTACAAGGCCGTCAAGAAATTCTCGGTCGTGACTTACCACTATGACCGTCCCGTTGAAATCTTTGATAGCCTGCTTGAGGATATCCTTGGTTTTCATGTCGAGATGGTTTGTCGGCTCATCGAGAATCAGCAGATTGACCGGTTCGAGCAGCAGGCGGATCATTGCGAGCCGTGTCTTTTCTCCTCCTGAAAGCACTTTCACTTTTTTGTCGGAAGCTTCTCCGCCAAACATGAAGGCCCCGAGTATATCCCGTATTTTAGTCCGGATGTCGCCTATGGCAACACGGTCTATCGTGTCGAACACTGTGATTTCTCCGTCGAGCAGTGTAGCCTGGTTTTGGGCGAAATATCCGATTTTCACGTTATGCCCGATTTTAAGTGAGCCGGTGAAAGGGATTTCGCCCATGATGCATTTGACAAGGGTTGATTTTCCTTCTCCGTTTTTGCCGACGAAGGCAACCTTTTCTCCGCGTTTGATTGTGAATGTCGCATTGTCGAACACTTGGTGGTCACCGTAGGCTTTGCCTACATTCTCCGCAATGACAGGATAGTCTCCTGAGCGAGGTGCAGGAGGAAATTTAAGATTAAGGTGCGATGTGTCGACCTCGTCCACCTCTATGCGCTCGATTTTGGCGAGCTGCTTGATGCGGCTTTGGACCTGGACACTCTTTGTGGCCTTATATCGGAATCTTTCGATGAAATCTTCCGTGTCCTGAATCATCTTTTGTTGGTTCTGATAGGCACGCATCTGCTGTTCGAGGCGTTCCTGGCGGAGCACGAGATATTTTGAATAGTTAACCGAATAGTCATATATTTTCCCGAGAGAGATTTCAATCGTGCGGTTTGTCACGTTGTCGATAAACGCTCTGTCGTGGCTCACGAGCATCACGGCGTTGGCTTTTGTTATCAGGAAATTTTCAAGCCATTGGATTGATTCTATATCAAGGTGGTTGGTCGGCTCGTCAAGCAGCAGCACATCCGGCCGTCGCAACAGGATTTTGGCTAATTCTATTCTCATGCGCCAGCCTCCTGAAAATTCAGCCGTCGGACGGTTGAAATCGCTTCTTAGGAAACCAAGACCGATAAGCGTCTTTTCCATCTCCGCCTCGAAGTTCTCGCTTTCCTCCATGGATAGCCTGTCGGTAAGAGATGTCATTGTTTCAATCAGTTGCTGATATTCATCGCTTTCATAGTCGGTACGCGTTGATAGCTGGCGGTTGATTTCATCGAGGCGTGAACGCATTTCGTCAACATGGCTGAAAGCGCTGCGCACTTCGTCGATTACCGTTGAAGTGTCGCTTACCGTTATGTGCTGGGGGAGATAGCCGATTGTTGTATCGCGAGGGAGGGCGACTGACCCTGAGGTCGGTTTCTGTAAGCCGGCTATAATTTTAAGCATTGTAGATTTCCCGGCTCCGTTTTTCCCCACGAGGGCAATTTTATCCTTCGGATTTATTATATAGGATATATTGTCGAATAGACACTTTGCGCTGAACTCTACTTTCAGGCTATTGATTGAAATGCTCATTGTCGGTCAATTGTGAGCTGCAAAATTAGTCAGAATCTTGCATATGGCCAAATAAGCGGAAGTTTGCGTGGGGCTATCGGTTCATGAACGGATGGGAATGTGTGGGGTCGGGAATGAAGGACTCATATGTACAGTCATCGTAATACACTACTATGCCTGTAACCCTTTTGCCTTTGCCCGGGGTCAGGGTGATGGAGTCGGTGGCTGCGCTTTTATCCGGAGTGGTAGGATTTTTACCTTCCTGGGTCGTTTCAGCCGGTGATGCGAATGTGAAGGTGTTGTCAAAGCCGAATCCGGGAATTGTTGGCCCTGAATTTTCAGTGGCATGTGCCTGATTTCCCTCGAAGAATTTTTCTGAGGTGCCTGGCTCAGATTCTTCAATAAAGTTTATTGTTGGGGCAACCGGCTGATTTGGCGTGCTTTGTGGGGATGTTTGTTGCTGGTTTAGCTTGTTTTGAGGCTCTGAGATTTCAATATTTACATTCTTCACCATATCTCCTTCGCCAAACATGAGCCACACGACGTTGAGGTCTGGGTAGGCGTTATGAATCTTCCCGATTATTTCGTCACTGACTTTCTTATTTCGCCCTGCAAGCAGCTGGCTTCCGGTTGGACGGGGTATCCCACATTCGTCGGCAAACTGAGTCACACTGATTTGTCGGGAATCAAGGAAGGTTTTTAGACGAGAAACAAGGTCCATAAATGTAAATTCTTGAAAATTTCAATTTGTAATTCGATTGCAAATGTAATTATATAATTTCAGAATTCCAAATTCTAAAAATGAAATTGTGAATTTGGTATTTGGAAATGACAATTTGCAAATGAAATAAGTATAGAGGCCTTAAAGTGTTTTGTTTTGCAAACGGAAATATCTGTTTTTAATCGCAAACATGCTGCTTATAGAATAACTATAGATATAGAACGTAATATATAATAATTACCGCATATTACATGATAATTATTCCCCTACCATGACTTAAGGGTAAAAGAGGTCATAAAGTGGCTATGATATATGGATAAATACTTTATATAATAAGCGTAATAATGGTGATAATTAAGTGTTTATATATGATGTTAATGAAATTAAGTTTGCAAATAAATCCTAAAATTCTAATTTTGAAACTGTCTGAAAATTGAGTCTGAAACGCAAATTTGAATTAAAACAGGATGTATTTGAAATTGCGAATTGAGTTGAATATCTAAATTTAGATTGTAAATTCACAGTTTGCAGTTCTCAATTAATAATTTATTGAATTGCTCGGATTCATTTGTAAATATAATATTGCAATTTAGAATATGTATTTGTTTTTGTAAATCGAATATCGTCTATATTTACAAATCGAAACTCAGAAATATAAATTTTAAATACTAATAAATGACATCTTATTGATGCTCACTATTATAACATATTAATAGAAAGAAAAATAATTTTATTAGCAAATATTAACTATAATTATTTGGAATTTAATCAATCTTTACTCTCGGCCCCTGATATGTTAATGCTTGTGATTCCTATAGCCTAAAATAATCCATATCTTACCGTAAAAATTCATTCTATTTGACAAAGAACAGCCCTCCAAAAGTTAGCTTAAAACTTTTGGAGGGCTGTTCTTTCGCTTTAATTACGAAATATCTATAAATAGTGCTTACAGATTTATCATATAGCGTTGTTAAATTGTATCATGGGGATACGCCCGTAGCCGTTTTTCAGATTTCCGCAGTGTAATTCTATTAAAGAATTCAGTTTTGTTATGAATTGATGGTATTCTATATCATTATCAGGGAAAATAGAGCAAAGGAAATGTGTATCGTTCCTGTCTATATAAGGCATTTGCCCATTATGTGTTTCGGCATATTTAATAACGGAATCGAGGAAACTGGATTGGGTGCCGCTTAATTCTCTTACTATATTTGAAATATAATTCTTTATCAGTTGCCTGTTTGGTTCTTTTGCTCCTTTCGGATTTATGAAATCCATTGTTGATAATATCTGCATCGCTATGAGCCAATGCATGGCTTTGAGATTGGCCATATCACGCTTTTTAACGTCTTCGCTTATACTGATGGATGATAGATGGCTTTGTGTGACATCAATGTGAATATTAAAGAATCTACATAACTCTCCAATACGTTGCAATCTATAATAATAGCTCTCCGGTATGTTTTGGATTGTGGAGTATTGCATTTCGAACAGATATAATTTCATTTTCTGTAAATACTCTTCAGAGGGATATTCTTTTGTGAATTTACTTTGTAGTGTGAAATCGAGGGAGTATAGGTTTACTGTATTTTTTATAATATTATAATAGCTGCTTTTAAGCATATCGCAGAATGAATCGGTATCCATACGTGACGTGTTTTGCATGGTTTTTCTTTGTGCCCACCAATTCAACGCCGTAAACAACAGTGATATTACCGAAAGGGAAATCGCCACCCAGTCCCAAAGATTTAAATGCAATTTGTTTACGAGAACAGTTATTCGGTCTCCTGATGTTATTATCAGACATAATGCTAATGCGATAAATGCCAGACCAGTGCATAGGATTGAAATATCAGTGGCAGCGAAACGGGTTATGATATTTTTTTGTTTCATAATTTGATTACCTACGTAATATTTAATGGGTAAAAAATCTGTTCTAACGGGGATATCTCTCTTAGGTCTGTGGATTGGCAGGCTTTTTGGATTTGGTGGTGCAGGATGGCGAAATCTTTGTTTTCTTCCAGTCTTTTCATCACCGGGGATGATTCGGGGGAGATATAATCATTCTCCGTGAAGATATTGCCATCCGTGCAAAGCTCGCTATAGAGCTCAGGCGACTTAAGGGCGATATAGATATTGGCATATATTATTAGCTCGGAAAAATAGTCTGCTTCTTTTAACAGGTATTTATTGTCTTTCCTCAGAGGGTGCTGGTAATTCCGATTGCCTCCATAGTCTTTAACCGGTCTGGAAGACTGAATCCATAAATGGTCGATATCAAGCAGGATAATCTTTCCGTTTGAATCAATGTGGATGTTCCCCGGATGTATGTCGCCATGTACAATCCCGTGACAGTGATTGGTTGAGCATATGCGTATGAATTCATCTGCTAGGCGCGACAATGCCTCTTTATCTCCCAGATGGTGATTGATATATTCAGACAGGCTCTCGCCATCGTCCCAGTCCATCATTATGGCCGGCATATGTCCTTTGGGCGTATTTATAGCCGATGGAAGCACCTCGAATCGGGCGAAATGCGTTATATTGTTCCCGGATAGATACTGTGCGGTAGCTGTAAGTCTCTCGATATATGGCTCAATCTTGTCTGTTGAGATATTTTTAAGGAAGCGCAAGGCCTTTTTTCGGCCGTTTATATGGATAGGGAATACGATTGCTTCCCGTCCTTGCAGATATCTGTAGCAGCCGTCTATGTTTCTCTCAAACTCAGCCCCGATGATTTGAGGGCTGACAATGGCGCCATTCTCTATCGCGCTTATATAGTCTGATGCCATAGGCATACGGCTGAAATCGTATAGGGATATGTATCCGTCTTTACAGCAGATGAATGGTCTGCCGTCATTTCTGATTACTATCCCTCTTGAATCATGGCCCGTATTAGCCTCGACATATTCACCGACCTCATAGAAGCTATGCTCAAGTTCGGGAAAGAGATGATATATGAGCTTAGGGAAGCCTCTGAGCAGATGCCACAGCCGTCCTGTCTCAAAATTCATCAGCGTGTCGTAATCTATTGAAGGGCTGGGATTCTGTGGCAAAGGTGTTTGTGCGCTTCCTTCCTGGAGGTATAAATCATTGTTCAGGACCTCGCCTAACAGTCTGATAGCGGTATTTTCCGCATTTTCCATCGCCACAGCGAGAGGTTCCCCTTTCTCAATGTCGAATGGGCTCTGGATGAGGATGTTTCCTGCGTCAGGCCTTTCGGTCAATTTGTGGATGGTGACTCCCCCTTTCAACTCCATGTTATAGTACATTTCAAACCAAGGATTTATCCCCGGATAATGGGGCAGGAGCGAGGGATGGATGTTTATTCCGCCATAGCGGCTTGATGAAATTATGCTTTCAGGGATTATACGGTTTAATTTATATGAAATCAATAAGTCTGTCTGTTGCAAATCAATGCGGAGCCTCTCCCACGAAGCGAAACGGATGTAATTGATGTTGAAGGCATCTTTTATGCGCTCAAGTCTGCCGTCTGATGAAAAATTTATGATTGTTAGATTCCTGGACCATGATGAAGCGCACAGAAAATTCAGTACTTCCGAATATCGATGGGTCAGAAACGCGATTTTCATAGAACTCTTGGATTCATATCCGGATTATTGCCCATTTCCAGAAGTACGCCGTAGATTATTTCAATTGCGTTTGCCACGTCCTGCAATGAGGCCGTTTCAATAGGGGAGTGCATATAGCGGCAAGGGATTGTCAGGTTGCACACATGATTGCCTTCGGGCTTGCGTGCGGTCTGAAGTGAAGTCGCATCGGTGCCTCCATATATAAAACGCCCGAGGCTTGTCTGTATCGGGAGGTCCATTTTTGCCGATACGTTCTTAATCAAGCGTCTCAACATCGGAGAGTTGTCGGCTTTCCGCTGAAGTCCGGGGCCGTTATTGAGGTATAATCTTCCCATCTGGTCCTCATGGGGGGTAGGAATGTCGGTTGCGTAGTCAACATCGAGCACTATGATTGCGTCGGGCGTCAGAGAGAATTCAAATCCTGCCGATCCTCTCAGGCCTACCTCCTCCTGCACGCTTCCCGCACAGATAAGGTTTACAGGCAAATCCGCTGCTTGGGAAAAACGGCGTATTGTCTCCCCGATAATAAACAGTCCCAGTCTGTCGTCAAGAGCCGTGGCCGATATTATGTCGCCGTTAATCGAGCACCGGGGTTTCAACACCGCGAGGTCTCCTATGGAGATGGGACAGTTGCCATCCTGACTACTGACGTCAATCCACATATCTTCAAAAACCAGCCCCTTGGGTTGACCGTATTGCGATGTGGCGTCAAATCCAATCACACCGTCGGCCCTTTTCCCGTCCTCGTTTACGACTGTGACGGGTTGCCCGAGCAGCATATGCGGGCTTGCCCCGATTGAGCGGAAACGATATTTCCCGTTGCCGGTGCATTGGGTAATCTGTATGCATATGGTGTCTGTATGGGCGATAAGAGCCACGGTCGGATATTTTGCGTCCCTGATGACGGAGAATTCAATATTTCCCATGGCGTCTGTCTTGATTTTACCATCAGGAAATACTGAAGTCCAGTCTTTTGCCAGATATCTGACCATGTCATGCTCCTGCATGGAGGGGGAGATGATGTCCAGGAGGGCCGTTAGACGTGTGGTTGATTCATCAGATAGCCTTGCAGTCATTGCGGTAGTTTTTATAGTTATATTTCCTGTAGTTGAATTTTTCCACCCTGTTCATCATATGGCAGAAATCCTCTTCATTCATCCTGGTCAGATTCACTATCGGGCAGCCGTCTTTCAGGAATTTCACCTTGTCTGGAATGATACCCTCAGAGCAGGCCCTGTGGTAGATTATCGAGCCTGGAAATGCGATTATCATGTCAAGGAACATGCGGTATCTCTCATGGTTTTTCATAAACCACTCGATTGTGGCTTCCGATGTTTCATTCGTTTCCATAGTGTCGCCCATAATCACCCCCGACCGGGAGTTCAATCCCGCCTGATGAAGCATTTCCAAGGCTTCCTCTATGCGTTCTACCGTGATGCCTTTATGCATGCTCTTGAGTATCTCGTTGACTGCGCTCTCGACACCGACGAATATATAGCGGCATCGGGTGGTTTTCAGCAAATCGACCAATTCCTGATTCACATTGTCGATTCTTAGCTGTATTGACCAGTCGAAGTCATAGTCTTTTATGCGGTGGCAGAATTCCCTCACGCGTTCGTTGTCGGTAGCAAATAGCTCCTCGCGCAATGCTATGTATGAAATGTTGTAGTGGCTGACAAGCCAGTCAATTTCCTTGAAGATTGAATCGAGCGAACGCTGCCGGTATTTTGTCCCGGAGGGATGGAAGCAGAATGTGCAGTTGAATTTGCACGACCGTCCGCCTATGACCGAGACCTGGGAATATTTCTTTCCTTCGTCGCTCATGTCGGGATTGCAGAGCAGATACTCTCCGTAGTCGAAACCTTCATAATCGGGAAACGGCAGCGAGTCCAGGTCTTCTATCTCAGCGCGCCGGCCTGTAACGGTAAGGCTTTCGTCGTCGTTGCGGCATATCAGTCCGTCGACACTCTGCGGATTGCCACCATTTGTAAGTGCGTCTACAAGCTCTACGATTGTAAGTTCTCCTTCGCCGATTATTCCATAGTCCACTTCGGGAATAGCCAGCATGGCCGTTTCAGGGTCTGCCGTCACTATTCCCCCTCCCATTATGATTTCTATGTCGGGTTTGATTTCCCTCGCATATTCGGCCATGCGTGCAAGGTCTCTGTATTCTCCCGAGAGGCCTCCGAAACCTACGATATCTATTTCCTTGTCCCTGATGATTTCTTTCAGTATATCCCTTTCATTTCCCTGACGGTGATTCAGGTTCAGAGTATGGACGTTTGCGACATTAGCCTTTTTCAGGAACGCTGAGACGTAGAGTGTCCCCATCGGCATCACATAATGCCCCTCCATGCCATAGGTTTTGTAGCGTGGTATTAGAAGCAAAACATTTTTCATCGGTTCTGAAGGTTTCCTTTTAGACAGTCTTTTATGTGGGATTCAAGGCTTTTGCCTGTCTGTCTCTCAAATCTGTCAGCGAGAATATTGATAAGTTCGAGTTTCAATGCTTTTTTCACGAAGTTGCATCTTGCCTCCTTGAAACTGTCTTCAAAGGAATCATGAAAAAGACGGCATCCTCCACCGCAATTCCATTTCGCGAAACAGTGTTCACACTCTTTCTGCGTGTAGATGTTGTGGGTGTTGAGGATTGATGTGAATGATTCCTGATTGAAGGCCACCTTGTTGTCCTTGATTTCCCCGTAGATATAGTCGTCGTATAGTTTTTCGCGTGGTGACGAAACCCTCGCGCAGGACGATATCGCCCCCGAGGGTGTAAGGACTATCTTGCCCTCGCATGTGCGGTCGCGGAGCATTGAGATGGTCTCCACTGCGATGCTTTCAAGTGTTATTCCGTAGGCGGCGGCAAGCTTCTTGGCTTTGTAATATTCGGTAAGGAAGGTGTCGTAATAGCGTTCAAGTTTTTCCGGGCTGTCGAACAGACTTGGAGCAAGGACGACATCGAACACCACCTTCCGTAGTTTCGGGAATCTGCGATGGACCTCCTCAATCATCTCACACATTCGGTCGACGCTTTCGGGGGTAAATGTCGTCCTTATCCCGAAGGGGAAACCTTTGGCGAGCATCATGTCGATGTTAGCCGCCACTTTCTCATAGCTGCCTCGCTCTTTGTTCTGGAGATAGGGGAGTATCTCGAATGATACCGCCATGTCGACTTTGTTGGCGATGAAATAGTCGACTATTTCGGGCGTGACAAGGCTGCCGTTGGTCACAAGTCCTATGTTGTATTTATATGACGTGCCTTCCGTCGCCTCATGGATGTATTCCACAGTTTTTTGAATCAGCGGGAAACTTAGAAGAGGCTCGCCACCTCCGCTGAAATTAATGATATAGGGTGTGGTCTGCTTGCGCCCTGACTTGAAGAGATAGTCCACTACAGCCTTTACATCCTCGAATTTCACTTCTCCCTGGGAGCGTCCGGCTGCGGAATAGCAGTAGATACACTTGAAATTGCAAGTGTAGTTGCAGAGTATGTCAATCTGATAAAGCTCGTCGGGAGACTTCGGCAGATAATGGACCGGCACAGACCCCGTGGCCCGGAATGTAGCCAAGGCTTTTTTGATTGCTTCCGGAGAATCCTCGCCTGAGGCACATCTCAGGAGTTCGTCCCTTGTCTCGTCGGTAGCCAGTGAGATATGGCCGCCTAAGGGGGCATAAAGTATGTATACCTTTTCTTCCGGCAGTTCCCAAATGTCACCGGCGGGGATTGTAAAGATGTTTTGTTTTGTCAGGATGTCTTGGCTCATAATGATTTTAACTTTGAGGAGATGTCATTGAAAAGGTCTCTGCCTGTTGAGTTCCTATGGCGGTCAGCGAGAGCGTTGACGAGGCTGTCGGTAAGCATTTTCCTGTAATGGTCGCAGATTGAGTCGAATATCTCAGCCTTATAGACTCTCCTGCTGCTCGGACATCCGCTTCCGCAATTCCATCTCGCATAGCAGTCGCGGCATTTGTCTATCGTATGGATGCTGCCTTTTGTAATCTCTTTGAACCTGTCCTTGTCAATCTCGACGGAATTGTCGTTTATGTTTCCGAACACTGCCGCGTCATAGTCCGCCTCGACGGGCGACGACACGTCGGGGCATACTGTCAGTGTCCCGTAGGGGGTCAGACAGACAAGATTGTAGCAGAACCGTTCCCGTTTCGAGTAGTTTATGAGGTGGGAGGAGGATGATTTCAATGTGATGCCATATCCGGCTGCGAGTCTTTCACCTTCCTTAAACGATTTGAAGTAGCGGTCAAAGAAGTCTTTGACAATTTCCTCAGAGGTGAAATATGAAGGGTCCACGACCTGCTGACAGCTCAGTTTTGTGACCAAGGGGAACTGTCGGTGGCAGTATTCGACCATTTCCGGGATGCGGTCTACGTTTTTCTCCGTTATGGTCGAACGCACGTAGTTTTTGACTCCGGCTTCTATCAGGCGTTTCACGTTGGCGGCCACGATGTCGAAAAATCCCCTCTGCTCGTTCTGCACGTCGGGTAGGATTTCGAAAGACAGCTGCACGGTGAAGTCGTGAGCCTTGAAAAACTCAATCATTTCATCGTTGATGATTGAGCCATTGGTCGTGATGGCGAAATGGGGCTTTATCCTGTTCCGGGAGGCCGCTTTTTCCGCATATAGCGTCGCGTCCTTCAATATATTCCAGGAGAGTGCAGGCTCTCCGCCGCCCATAAACATTACAGTGCGGTCTTTCACCGCTTTCCGGTCTTTCGACAGGAAATAGTCGAGCATAGGGGCTATGGTTTCCATATTTAGCTCTGCCGTCGAACGTCCGGATGCCGAGTAGCAATACTTGCATTTGAAATTGCACTTTTCATTCAGCAGCAGATGAAGCGTGCAGAAAGTATCGGCTGATACTTCCGCGTTCCGCTCCGGAAATTCTCCATGATTCATCAGTCGCGAGAGAGTCGCGTCCGATAGATTTCCGTCCTTGGCCATCTCTTCAAGCCGTCCGGCCTCTTCGGGGGTTGAAAGAAAAAACAGGTTCGCCAAGGGAGAATAGACCAGCTGGCATCTCTCCGTTTCGACGTCGAAATAGTGACCGACCGGGATGGAATATATATTGTGACTGTTTAGAAAGTATTGTTCCATGGTTAAAGAGAAAATGCATCTGCATCGGACACTGACAGCGTGTTCCCCCGTCATTTCTGATGCAGATGCAGGTTTAGTTTAGCTGTTGTTGCAAGCACAAGTGCAACCGTAGCCGAAAACGTCGCAGCAACCCGATGCGGAATTGCTCACATTTTCATTTACTGAATAAACTTCTGTAAGCATAGCTTTTCATGTTTATTAAGTGTTAGGTCCTACCCGTTTATTGGCCGTTCGGTTTCACCACTTCATACTCTGTCAAGGCTTTTCTGAATCCGCCGTTTTTTTCATTCCGCCGTCTCGGGATTTTTCTTGAAGAGCCCGATGATGGCGGTGAACAGTCCACCGATTATAGCTATAATCAGTTTCACGATACCGCCGAGGATCCAGCCCACGAGGCTGACCATCCAACCGAACATCGTATCGATAATGTCTCCGTCTTTTGCCATTTTGGATGTTTGATTTACTTTAACGATTCTTCTTTATTTCCTGATATTTCCTCTGTATGTGAAATAATACTGGGTACCACGTTCATAGGAAGTTGAAGGGAAGTCCACGATATAATGACCACAGTCCGTACAATAGAGGACTTCACATTCTGTGCGCCCGGGTTTCCAGCAACGGTCTTCTATCAGATTGCGGACATCGTCACGCAGATTGCGTAAGCCGTGCTCATTGCAAATAAAGTCTGTAGAGGTGCCACCGCAACGGTAGCATTTCTTGCCTCCGAAAAATAGCTGATTAAAAAATCCCATGATTGAATTTATTGTTGATTGGTTTATTATCCGAAACGTTGGATGGCGTAATAGATTCCACACACTATCATCACAATCAGACCTATAAGCCCGTTGTAGCTCTCGAAATCTTTCTCCTGACGACCGTCGGAAAAGACTGTAATCGTATAGTTGTCACTGCATAACCGCATTATGCAATATACGCCATACATCACCAGCCCGATTATGATTCCCACGTCAAATCCGGCTGCGAATCCCCAGCTGAAGAGCGACGAAATCCCGCCTGTGACGACTCCCGCTATCAGGGCCATGAACACCATGGTCAGAAGTTCCGGTATAAAACCGATACCCCAGAGGAACGCGATGAGCAGGAATCCTCCGATAATGTAAAAAATCCATTCCATAATCTTTACTTAAAATATTACTATATTACTGCGTCTTAGGCCAAATGGCTTCATAATTCTCTTCATGGAGCCTAAGAAAAATTTCATGATTACAACGATAAATAAGAGCAGGATTAATCCCCAGCTTATAATCTTAATGCATGGTTTGTATATCGGGTCAATTATATCTTCAAAACACATTCAGTTTCATAATCATATACAGTGAATAAATTCGTATATTCGTCACATTCGGTCCAGGTATTTCAGGCTGACATATCCTGTGCGTCCATTGTAGGAGATTTGAGCGAACCCGTTGTCAGTATCGTAGACTTCTACCTGTTGCCCTTTCCTGAGAGTGCCTATGACCGTACTGGAAGTGTTTGGGGCAGTCCTGATATTCAACACCTTCGCTGTGCATCGGTATGTCCGGGTCACGGGTGTTACGACCTCGGTCTGCGGCTGGTAATTATAGCCATTGGAAGCGTTTGCCGCGTACAGCCATCCTCCCACCGCCAGCGCCAGCGCAATCAGCAACGTCCATCCGTTCCAGAACAGCAAGCGGAATCCATACATGATTATGTTGACACCGATTACAATTACAAGTGCCGCTATATACCATGCGATAACACCTCCGATGCACGCCACGACGGCCATAACCAAGGCAATCCAGAAGCCTTCATTAATCCATGCCCCTATAATATAAATCAAGCCTGTAATCACGATTGCCGCCGTCGCAATGATTGTAGTCCATCCCAGTACATTCTCTGCGTTTTCAGCGAACCAGTTTCCGATACTCGCCACTCCATTATTGAACCGCGACCAGAGTGATTCGTGATAACTGTAGCCTGAACTTGCATAAGAGCTGTAAGTTGATGTATTACGAGGAATCTCGATTACAGGTGCTCGTTTAGTGATGTTACCAAACGACATATCGTTGGGATTAAACCCTGCTGGTAGAGCCATTTCTAAAGATTATTTTATTGTTACCGACAGAAATGTAGATAGGTTTATTCTTGTCAACCGTTCCATTGACCATCTCAGAAGTCAACGGATTTATGATATAATCGGTTATCGCCCGTTTGACCGGACGACCGCCATATTCAGGCTGGTAACCATGTTCAACTATGAATTTGACTGTTGTCGGATCTATGATTATCGTAATATTCTTTTCTTTAAGTTTCTTTTGTTCTTTCTTGAGGTTCATTTCTGCAATCTTTGACACATCGTCTTTTGTAAGGGGCATGAACATCACGATATTGTCAATGCGGTTTATGAACTCGGGCGCGACTCTCAGACGTAACTGTTGCATGACACTCTGAGTGCATCTCTCTATTTCTTCATCAGTAGCCTGTCGACCGCATAAAGCACTGAGGATATCCTGTTGCCCCATATTGGAGGTCATCACTATGATAGTGTTTTTGAAATTGACAACTTTCCCCTTGCCATCTGTCATGCGACCATCGTCAAGAACTTGGAGCAATGTCTCGAAAATCTTTGGATGGGCCTTTTCAATTTCGTCGAAGAGGACTACACTGAACGGTTTGCGATATATGGCTTCGGTAAGCTGGCCGCCCTGCTCATATCCTACATATCCGGGGGGTGGACCGAAGAGACGGTGTGCGGAATGTTCTTGTTGATATTCGCTCATGTCAATTCTGACCATCTGATTCGGGTCATTGAAAAGGAATTTGGCTATCGCCTTGCACAGCTCCGTTTTTCCTGTCCCGGTGGTTCCGAGAAACAAAAACGAGCCGATAGGGCGCGATGCGTCACCGAAGCCCATTCTGTTGCGTTTTATGGCATCTGAAACCGCCTTGACAGCCTTATCCTGACCGACCACAAACGCATGAAGTTCCTGCTCTATGTTCTGAAGTCTCTGCGTTTCGGTTGCATCCATGTCGTCAACCGGAATTCCGGTCCAAGCTGTAACCACCTTCATGACATCGTTTACTTCGAGTTCGCGACGTTGACCGCCATCAATTCTCAGATTAGCCGCTGCCTCGTCAATAAGGTCAATCGCCTTGTCAGGCAGTCTGCGGTTGGTGATATAGCGGGCCGACAGATTTACGGCTGACTTACAGACATCATCAGGAATTGAAACATTATGATAAGCTTCATATTTCCCTTTTGCGCCTTGAAGTATCTTGATTGCGGATTCTATATCCGGTTCATCGACTATGACTTTTTGGAAACGCCTCTCAAAAGCAGGGTCTTTTTCAATCCGTTTATATTCATCAAGGGTAGTGGCGCCAAATATCTTGATTTCACCTCGGGCCATGGCCGGTTTCAGGAGATTTGCTATGTCATTATCAGAACAGTTACATGTGCTTATCAGCATATGGATTTCATCAATGAACAGCACAAGCGACGGGTCATTGGTAGCTTCCTCCAGGATACTTTTCATCACTCCGACAGAATCGGGGAGTGATTTGATTGATGAAAAATCAAGGCTGTAGAGCTTTAGCGCGGCCAAATCGGAAGGGACCTGACCGTTGAGCAGTCTAATCGCCAATTCTTCTGCGATAGCAGTCTTTCCGGTTCCGGGTTCTCCGACAAGCACAGGATTATTTTTAGTGCTTCGGGCAAGAATAAGAAGCACGCGCTTTACTTCCTCCTCGCGCCCTATAGCATGATGAAACTTGCCGTTTGCCGCAAGTTCAAGCATATTGACACAAAATTTCTTAATAGTGTCTCCTGTTGAAGAATCATCATCCTGATAGTCCCGTCCCATGCCGGGCATCTCGGCTACAGAAGTGTCCACTTCGCCTTGATTCGGGCATTTTACCAGATATGAATAGATTGAATCATTGCCTGTGGCGAGCAATTCATTCATTATCGAAGGTATGGTGACCGGTTCTGACAGAGATGAAGATTTGACAAAGATATCTTCAACGTCAGGGTGAAACGAAACACCATCATCCCCCTCCTGGGCCCATGGAATATCCGACATCCCCTGGGCTACAGCTTCCATGGATGAATCAGGGTCAAAACCGTTGTTTTGCAATACAGAGCACACTTCTTCACCATTGACGGATGCAAGTCCGCCCACAAGGTGGCACGGCATGACAATATTGCTGTTGAATCCTGCCGCAAGACGCGCTGAGGTTTCAATGGCTTTAAGTACCTCCGGTGTAAAACGAGAAAAGTCTATCCCCTGCATATGTTTTTGGTTGGAATGAAGATTAGTTGTCTACTCGATTGGCGAATCGGTACCGGGAATATCATCGAGGTTAAGTCCTGAGAAATCGCCGGAACCCATCGCTTTTAATGATTCGAGATATGTTTCGTCAGTTGCCAGGGCTTCTTTATGCCCGCATAGAGTACAGTTTTCATCTTTTGATATATTTATTCCATACCATTTCATGATGGTAGGCATACCGTCGGTATTATGGAAACTGCCCCAATTGGTGTACTGGCGTTCACGGCGATTGGCCCAGATATAGTAATTGGCTTGGAACTCATCCTCTAATGATGAAATGCCTGATTCTGTCCCACGTGACAGCTCAACAAGAGCCAATTTTACCATCATATTGTTTATAGGCTCGATGTCTGCGCCGAGACCCACCTGGACAAATGCTTCCGCATCTTCGGCTGAAACGTAGGCGGGAATATGCCCGGCCCTGCGTGCTGATGCTTCATTGGTGATTTCTTCGTCGCTCTGGTCATACCAGTCGCTTCCGAGCAAGCAGAAATAGCAAGGTTGTCCCGGACGGTATATGAACACATCGCCACCTTCGGCTCTGGTGATAGCACGTCCGAATAGACCTACTTTCTTATGTTTCACGAGAAGTTCGGAGGTATGGAAGCGAGAGGAGTTGTTGTCGGTGCAACACAATACTATATCAGCTTTCTTTATCTCATCCTCAAGGATATCAAGATTTTTGCTGACATCTATCGGTAGTTTATCGATAATGGCATAGGGATTCTTCCCTCTGATGCAATCGGCCACCGCATCTGTTTTCAGTCGTCCCAGGTCGTTGAGCGAACAGATGTGACGTGAGAGATTATGTAGTTCCACGCGGTCAAAATCAGCCAAGGCAAATTGACCTACACCGGCTTTTGCAAGTTCTACCGCTATAGGGGAGCCTCCGCTGCCAAGACCGATTATCAACGCGCGTTTGTTGGAGAGGATGTCAAGCTCAATCAACCCCTTGTTGCGTTTGTAGAGGTTCTCACGGGAGGGGATTATGGTGACATCTGTTCCGTCCGCGCTGGCGGAACCGTCTGCGGCGATGTCAACCTTGACATCTGCATCCGGGAGGTGGCATCCATCCTCTTTGGCAAAGCTAACTTTAAGGGCCTTCCCAAACGAATGGTCCAAAGGAGAGAAGTGTAGGTGGGTCACTCCCTCGTTCTCCCATTGATAACCAAACCCATTCCGTGTCATGTCGGATGATGCGACAAAGTCACTTAGCTGTTCACCGTCAATATAATAAACAGGCTTTCCGAAATCTGATTCTGTAATCATGCTGAATAGAAAGGTCTTTTTGATACGTCATTCACTACACTCTGAGTGTCATTAGCCTGCTCATAGCTGTTTAGTTCAATGAATGTCATTGAGTTTTTATCCCACACGACTTTTTTGCCGTTGGTGTTTCCTTCCTGCTGCTTGCGCATTGCGTCGGAGAGCTGGTCGAGATTTAGTTCTTGTGCCATATTTAATTGTTTATTTTATTTGTTATCTGCCATATTTCCTGACAACTGAATTGTTATATTCTTCGATGGCATTACGAAGCAGTTCTTCATCAAATTTTATCTCTTCATTGAGACTCCATCCTTGCCGAATTTCGTTGTTGTATTTCTCTATTGCTAACATGAGATTACAAAAATCTATGCTTAATGGATGAATGGAGGGGCGATCGTAGACCGTCGGATCCCATCTAAGACATGGATGTCGCTGATTGCGCATAGCTTCTGCGAGCTGGTCAAGATTTAGTTCTTGTGCCATATGCTTTTATTTTGTATTGCTGTTTTTTATATTGATATTTGCTTTAATGATATGCATGTATTCAATAATATGTCCCTGATGATTTTGCTTTTAAAAATTCAAAGAGTTGCCTCTGTCGTGCTTCTTCTTTCAGTCGCTCTTTCAATTCTTCGGTCAGTTCTACAAATTCCATTTTATCTTTGTCCCATATTAGTTTGGCATTTTCCAAATAAGACTCGTCATAGTTAGTTCCGTTTTCCATATCAGAATGTCGGGTATTTTTCGTTTACCAAATTATTGTAATCCGTTACTGAAAGATTCAAAATTAATCATTATATACAATTTATCCTATTGTGGAGCCGTCTGAACCCATGTGCTTGAGGTAATACTCCATGTCATTGCCGGTCCGGAGAGTCTGCTCGTAGATATTTAGCCAAAGCACGCAGCGGACGTACACCATCCAGAGAGACATGTCCGGTTTCCATGCATCGGGGTGATAGTGACAGATCTGCGTCCAGCCGTATGAGGGATGTGAGGGAAGGGTATGGTTTGTGGTGCTTCCTCCTGTCATCGGTCTGCCTTGACGGTCGCGCAGAGTGCACTCCACATAGGCATTCGGCTTCTGATTGGGATAGCCGGCTAATTCGATACGGAGTACATATATTTGACCGCTATTCGTCTTGGCTGCAATTCGCAGATATGGTTTTGAGGTGTTCAGGTCTCCAAATGCAAAAGACTGTGTCCCACCCATATAATGACTGATTACTTGTTCTTCAAGTTGCTTACGCTGATAGTCCATAGGTCTATTATTTTTGTTCGTTTATTTTTTCAGATATTTTTTTTATTAAATTACTCAATATTGGACCGTCTTCAAGCAGTGGATTCAGATAGTCTCTGACATCGCGCCACTCTTTGTGCGCTAAATCATTGTAATGTACAATTAAACAGGCGATGATGTAGGCCTTGAATATTGAGGTTTCTTTAGTCCAGTCAAGCATCTTTGAGTAAAATACATCGGCACCGTCAAATAAATCTGATAGTCGTTTATATTTTATCTCAGAGATATGTTTCGGCAGGGTAGGTTTGGGAGAATCATCTTCGTAATAATATCCGACTTGAATTTCAGGTTCGGCGTTGGGGAAGTCGGGTGATGCGGTAATACGGATCACACATTGTTTCCCTTTGGTAAAAGGATATGCCATGATGCTCACGACTGCGGATTCGGTGATACTGCTCCATACGAAAGCTGCATCATGGAAGTAATATGAAAGTATTTGGTTCTCAAGCGCAAGTCGTTCGGTACGAGTTTTTTCGTTAATAGACTTTTTCTTTTCCGGTTCTTGTCTTGGAACATCAAAAACTTCCTCGTTTGATATTTGTGGTTCAGTGATTGGATCCTTAATTACATTTGGGAGTGAAGTAGATATCCATCGACCGAATGTGGCTGTCAAAGACTCTTCACCAATCGCCCAATTATTACCACATGATAGGTTATCCACTCCGGAAGAAGATAAAACCGGACTTTTTGTCGGGAATCCATATGGCAGTTTTATCGACACTCCGCGTTCCGTCAATGAAATCAATGGCTCACCACTATCAAGAATCTCTGCTTTTACAGTAATATGCGGATACATTGATTGCACCATTGAAACGAATGTTTTCATGGTCTCAACATTTTCAGCTTGCTCTGTCAACCAGTGTATTCTATGCGGGGATGTTTCCTGAGGGATGTTTTTCAGAGTCCTGAGCTCCCCGTGCGAAGCACTCTTGGTCATGGGATGAATCAGTATGCCATTCAACTCTCTGTCGACAATCTCTCTGAATGGGCTGTCGATATCTACAACATCCCATATCGCCTGCGAGTATTCCCGTGGAGTATTTTCATGGAAATTGAATGGATTTACTGTCGTATGGGTACGGGTGCAATTTCCAATACAAAGCAACAATCTTGGGAAACCGGGTTGGCCGACTCCGTATTGCATTGTATTGACATCTCCTCCACTGGGATGAGCGAGGCCAAGTTGGTGGTGAGAGTGCCATTCGCCAATATGCTGGAGTCTGAATTTCCTGTAGAGTTCATTGCCGACCAATTGCAAATATCGCTGGTCTTGTACAAACGATGTGGGATTATGCTGCGCATTTCTTCCCGGCCCAATTACATACATCACAACCGGAACACCAGTCGAAGTCCAATATCCAAATATCTGTCCTCCGGTCTCGATGTCCGGATAGTCAAGGATACATCTTGAAATGAAATCGAGTTCGCTTTGGTATATGATGGCTTTTTGCGATGGCCGGTCCGGATTTTCGCAAACATTATATGGTGGAGGCGTTTTCGGTTGGGGCCGATGGTTTTTGCCGGGCTCTCGGTTTGATTTTTTGAATGGGTTGAATAAATCCATCTGATTTGAAATTTGTGATAATGGAGATTGTATTATCTCTTGGGGAGAGATATTATGGCAGAAAATAGTCCTGATACATAAGCATTTATCAATGATTATTCATATTTTTGCTAAACAATTTTGAAATAATGAACAGATATTCATATAAAAATTTTCAGCAAAAACCATCAATTCCAAATATTTTATATAACTTTGTGATTAATCAGATATCTCTCCCCAAGAGATTTGGATTTTTGTATGATAGCTATGCCTCAGATTCAAAACGGATTCAGAGGCTTTATTCCAGGCTTTTAAGTATTATGGTGTTTGCCTTGTCGATTACTGAGGTATCGAGGCTTGCGAGATAGATTCGGGTGGTGGTTTCGGAATCGTGTCCCATCCCTTCGCTTATGACGGAAAGGGGGATGCCGTTGACTTTGGCTGCCGATGCCCAGCTGTGGCGTGCCACATACATTGTCAGACGGAAGTCGATATCAAGTCGCATGGCTATTCGATTGAGGTTGTGATTGATGTTGTAGCTCATGTTGCGATATGTGCATCTTTCGTCGGCATCTGATGTCCTGATTATAGGCAAAAGGAAATCACTTTGGTTTTCATGGTATTTGCCGAGGATTTCCTGCATTTCTTCCGTCCATTTGATTGTCAGCTGCTGGCCTGTTTTGCGGCGGCGGTAGGTGATATGGCCGTCTCTTAGATTAGATTTTTTCAGGTAGGCCATGTCGATGAAACTCATGCCTCTCAGATAGAAGCTCATCATGAACATGTCGCGCGCGAAGTCAAGTCCATGGGACTGTGACAGATTCATCATCTTGATTTTCCTGATTATTTTCAGGGGTAATGCCCGTTTCACGGTTTTGTCTATGCCGGTATATACGTGTCTGAAAGGCTTTTGGTCTTCGATTATCCCTTCTTCGACCGCGCGGTTATAGACCGCGCGTATGATACGGTTGTAGAATGATATCGTGTTGGATGTGATGCCTCTCCTGCGGTTCCATGCTTCATATGCTTCCATTATTTCCGACGTCAGGCAGTCAAGCATTATATCATTGGGCGCGTTGTGGGAGATTATGGATGATTGGCATGCGAGGAATTTCCTGAAATTGCTGAGTGTGGCGGAGTAGGTTTCCGATGTCCTTATCCTTCCGTTCCGCCGGAGTTTATAGATAAGCTTTTTCATGAAGCTGAACAGTGAATATTCATCCATATAACGGGTGAAAGTCACTATTATATCATCTACGGTATATGGCTGGCCTATTGCTTCAAGTTGAAGGCATATCCTTTTAAGCCGGTTGATGTCATGCATTGCCCCGTTACGGATTGACAGGGTTGATGCCCTGCGTCCGTTTCTGTCCTGCACTATGATTGCGGAATGTTTGCCGTCCCATTCATCGGGAAATATCCTGTAGCCGGAGATAAGTTGCCGCATTTTCCGGTCATGGATAATCTGGTAGTAGAGTGTCCCCTCATGGTCCGCGACTGCCGAGGGACGGAAATTAAGTTTTATCGAAGTCATTTGGCTTAGTTTAAAAGATTTTTCCATCTAATATAAAAAGCCGTCTAATAACTCCTAAATATCCTCCGGATGTTTTTCATGTTTATTGTGGATTGTGTTCATAATCGCAGTCGAGGCGGGGGTGGGGGACAGTAAATTTGCGGGTAGTTTAAATCTTATGGAACAAGCTTATGAAAACGACTGACGATTGCAAGTCCGGGAAGAGAAAGAAAGAGCCGTGGCTGATGCCGGTGACGAAGGCTTTTTATGAAAAGATTCGTCTGAAAGGGGAGTATGCCGTGCGCAAGCTCGGATGCGGCTCCAGTGCTATATGCAACCTGATGAAGGTTATTGACGCTTATCTGCTTCAGGGCAAGGAGCCTCATTATGGGGAATGGGAATGGATTCTCTCCTTTTTCTATTCAGTCCAGTCTGATATAGATGCGGCTATAGAGCGCAGGCGCCGTTGCCGTGAACGCGCTGCCGAGCGCAAGGCGCGCAAGGAGGCTGCCATCGCTGAGGCGCAGGCCAAGGAGGTGGCTGAAAACGAGGCCGTGGAGCCGGAAACTGTTGTGGAAAATTTCTCCCGTCCCTCCGGGATAGCTGATACTGACTCCGGGATTCCGATACGTGATTCCCTGGATGCCGCCTTGACTAACGGGCGAGGGAAAGGTTGATGTTGAATCCGAATGAGGTGTTGGTGGTGGGATAGGATGTCGACGAGACAATCGGGGTGTTTATCTGATGGTCGAAAAATGCTCCGAGTGTGAGACGGCGCGACATTATGTAGGAGGCCGTGAAGTTCATTGTCAATGTCCTCGTGCCTGATGTTGCCTGGGTATAGGCTGTCTCGATTCGGCGAATCAGGGCCTGGGTTTCTGAGAACGAGAAGTCGCCGTTGATGCTGAGGTCGTTGGAGATTCCGCGTCCCGAGCCCTTCATCTTGAGCACGGTGTTGAAGCCCACAATCTTATATCCAAGCCCCACGGTCAGTCCGCGCTGGTTTGCCTCCACTACCTGACCGGCCGATGTGTTGAGCGTCAGGGTGCGGGCGTCGCGGTATTCGGCGGACACCGTAAGGTCGTTTTTCATTGTCACGGCGGCTCCGATAAGCGGAGCGAATTTCTCGGTGATGGCTACCGACGAAATATTGTAGGGCGACGTCGGGATAGGATTGCCTGTGAGCTCGTCAATCGTGAAGCCAAGCTCGCCTCCGTCGGCGCTCATCCAGTTGAGATATGAGGAGTAGGAGCCTACGGAGTAGGTGCACTGGTATGCGTGGCTCAGGGTGAATGACTTGAATATGTTGCGCAGGTTGCCGAGATAAATCAGACCATCGTAGGTCACTCGCCAGTTAGGCAGGGCGTTGGCAAATGACGGGAAGGGAGTGAGATACTGCTTGTTGGGATTTGTGCCTGAGTAAGCCGCGATGAAGGCGGGAATCAACACGTCTGAGCTGGTTGCGCTCACGTCGCCTACGGTAGGATTGAAGGGATTGCCTGCGTTGACGTTTCCGTCCATGAACCCTCCCATGGGATAATTCAGTCCGGTGTACTGACCGCGTACGCGCGAAGCTATCACGGGGATATTTTCGAGGAACTGGTTGAAGGCGTCGGATTCATAGCCATTGTCGGCCTTGAAATGTTTGAGGGCAGTTTTAAGGGCTACGTGGGTCTTTGTATATGAGCCTGCCAGCGATGTCGGCATGTTGTCATACATGAACTGCACCGAACGCGTGCGGTTGTCCGTGCGGTTGGTCGTGAGCATTATTTTCAGCCCTTTTATCGGTTCGAGTGTCAGCTCAAGGTTCAGTTCCTGGGTCTTGGCGAAGATTGCCGGGGATGTCTGCCCGTCGTCGGTAATCAGCCATCCGCGACGCAGGGCCTTGTCGATATAGCTCTCGTCGGTGAAACCGAAAGCGAAATCAAGGCCTGGCGACATGGGGCCGTAGCTGCGTGACTGTCCGAATACGTTGCCAATCGAGGGACGGAAGAGGGGGAGGGACAGCGACTGTGTCGTGCGGAAGCGCATGGCTGCCGAACGGGGTGACATCAGCAGGCGTGTGCCGTATTCCGCCACCTCGCGCCATATGGACTTATCCTCTTTCAGGATTTCCTCGATGGTGAATTTTATATTTTCAGTTCCTCGTGTGAGAATCTGTATATTATTGGCATCGACTACCTTATGGGTAATCCTGAACGGTTGGCCATCAGCGGTTGTGGCTTTGACTTTTACTTTCGCGTTCTTGAGGTTGTGGCGTATGTTTAGGGTCGTGTCGGGAAGCAGTGTGAAAGTGCGCTCGAATTTCTTGGGTTTCTTTGCCTGAGGGCGTGAACGGCGTGCCTGGAAGCGTTGGTTGACTTTCTTCGTATAGCTCCATTTGTTGTAGAGCGTTTCGAAATTGATTCGTCCGTCGACATTCCATGCGGCCTGGTTGGCGATTGAGTTGCCCATCTCGACGCCGTCCACTTCCGCGCCACGGTCCCAACGGTAGGTGGCGTTGTATGAAGCGTTGCCCGACAGCCAGTCGAGGACCGGTATGCGGCTGAATGGGGCGCGGTAGCTCACCACGAAGCTCTGATTGTAGCTCCACGGAGTCCCGAGATGGAGTATGCTCTGCAGCACGGTGTCCTTCCATTCCTTATATTTGTCGGGGAACAGTTTACGGTTCACGGCTCCCATCGTCTCCTCGATGCGGGCCGACGTGTTGCTGTTGAAGTTGACGGAGAGGGATTTCGTGAGGTTCCATGTCAGCGCGAGCTGTCGGTCCCATATGAAGTTCTTGCTGACAGACACCGGCAGCTGGAAATCGACATCGGTCTCCGAGCGGGTCTGCATCTCGTAGTAGTAGCGTGAAATGGTGGTGAGGAAGGAGATATTGGTCGGGAGATAGTTGAATTCCCAGTCCTTTATGAATTTCAGGTGTTTTGACTTGCTCTTGATGAACGAGAATGGTTTCACTCCTTTCAGATATGGAGTGTAGGAATACTGGAGGGAGCCGCGATAGTCGTTGGTATACTCATATTCCGTCGTCGGGTCACTCTTGGATTGCTTGTTGAACGAGAAATTGATGGTGAAATTAGCAGGGTCCCACGGCATGGGATTCTTTGATTTCACATCGAATTTCAGCCCTGAGATAGAGAAGCTCTTCACGGTTGAATGTTCCACGGCATAGGCTTCGATAGAGTCTTTCTGCGCCTTTGTAGTGCAGGCGTCAAGAGCGTCTTTCAGCTCTACATCCAGGTCAAGGGGATTGTATTTTGGCGTTATCTTCTCCTTGGATACGGAATAGTATATCGGGGCGCGGAGTTTCACTTTCTCCGGCAGGAAGCGGCCTGCGTCGACCTGCATGGCGAAATTGTATTGCTCATAGTCGTCCATGCGCCTTGAGTTCAGCCCCTGGTCTACAGAGCCGAAACCTGCGGTCTCGACGTGGGCACCGAGATTTAGGGTGGCGATATCCGACACTCCGATGTTGAGATTACCCTTGGCCGCCCATCCGCCTTCGCTGTTGAAGTCGGTTACCTTCAGTTCGTTCAGCCATACGATGGCGTCTTTCGTCGTGCTCGCGTTGTTGCGTATGCCGATGAGCATTACGCGGACATCGCTTAGCGATGGATTGCCTATCACGGCTATGCGGTTGCGTTCGTTCTCAGGGTCACGTCCCGTGAAGAGTGTGCCGAATCCCACTCCCGGTTGCTGGTCGTTCTTGGCGCGGTTACGCTGTTTCTTGAGGTCAACGAGGGTCTGGAGCTCGAAGTTGAGGTAGTTGCTGCGTGGCCACACTTCGTTACGTCCGCTTGAATCGTCGGGATAGCGGTTGGATGCAGTGATATGGGGGGTAAGCTCGAGCGGTACCTCATATTCATAGTAGTTGCTGCGGACATCGGATCCGAGACGCACGAACACTGAAATCTCTCCCGAACGCAGGTTGGTGAGGTCGTCGATGAGTTTTTCGGCGTGAATCCACATCTGCATGCGCTTGTAGTTTCTAAGGTCATGGTGCATGTTGCGATATACGCCGCGTGCGTCGCCAGCCTGAAGTCCTACGACTTTCATTGACATAGACTGTTCGTTGAGCTGCACCGCTTGGCTTTGGCCCGGGTCAACGATGCGGGTCACTCCCGGGGGAAGAAGATAGTTGACGGGCTCACGCTCGGCGTTCTCCTCGATGTTGACCACGGAGACGTCAAGCTGTCCTTCCGCAGGGGCGTCGCCACGGGAATTGAGGTTGAAATCATAGGTGCGCCAGTCGCCCTTGACAAGTTCGAGTGTGGCGAATCGCAGATGGGTCACGGCCTTGAATCCCGTCATGAACATGCGGGCGAAGCGTATGGTCGAGAAGTCCGAAATGTTGCCTACCACCTTCTGGTAGTCACTCAAGGGTATCTTGAATTGATACCACACCACCTGCTGTGTCGTGTTGTCGTTGTTAGGGACAATTGAGACCTGTTTGTCGGTGATATAGTTCTTGCCTACCTCGAGGTCCTGCGGGCGGATTGAAATCTTGTACTGGAAGTAACGTTCGTATTCATTGAGCGTGTTGTCCTGGTTGATATCCTCCACATCGGGAAGTGCGCGTGACGACTGGTAGAGCGGATCGGGAGCGTCGGAAGGGGAGAGTGAGTTGCCTTCAACTCCGTTGTAGCGCTTGTAGCGTTCGAGCACTCCAAGTTTCTCCCGGTCATAATCATGGCCACGGAAGAAGTGATAGTTGTCGCCTGCGGGGTCATTGAAGGGCGAGAAGGGGTCGGCCTGCATCCTCTCGATGGCAGCGGGGCTGAGCTTCTGCTTCAAGGCTTCGAGATATTCCCTGTAGGACGGGAAGCCGAACTCATCATCGTTTATAAGACCGTCGAGACCTACGTCCTGCCGGAGGCGGGAGTTGGTGTTGTTGTCAAAGGCATATGTCAGGGAGTTCTGCGAGGAGACGCGTCCCCAGACTGTCGATTGCAGATATTGGTCGTTGCCGTCGACGGGGATACCGTTTTCATAGCTTTTGAGACCGTCTTTGAGTATGTCTTCTGATATCTCACCGAAATTCAGATACAGGTCACCTCCTTCAAGGTTGTTGTTGTCGGGGTCAAGGAAGGGGTCGAGCATCCAGAACTGGACGTATTCTATATTCGAGGCCTCGAAGTTGGTGTTGTCCATCTTTCGCATGATGCCACCCCAACGGCGTTCGGGATAGAGAAGGTTGCCCTGGTCGTCGATGTTGGTAGCGTCGAGGTTATATGGGCCTCGTTCGGTGGGATAGAAGGATAGGTTGAGAGTCTGGATTGTGTTTGACTCTCCATAAGAAAGCTGCCGGCCCGGGAATATCTCGCGGGAGGTAATCTCGCGGACATAGGGGTTGTTGAGCATCTTGGGGTCGTTCTTGATATAGCCGGGACACATCGACGAATTGCGGGCGGTGAACATGCGGTCGATGAAATACCAGTTGAGGAGCGCGCGGTTCTTGCCGTAGGTCACGTCGTTGGAGAGCGCCGCTTCGGGGAAAAGCGCGTCGCCTGAGGGGTCGTAGGGTGTCGACGCGAGAAACCACGAGTAGGGTGAACGCAGGTCGATGCCGATTTGTGTCGATTCGAAGTCGTCGATATACGATGAGCCTTGGTTGCTGCCGCCCTTCTGCTTGTGGGGGATAAGGTTGGCGAATTCAGCCTGGAGGCTGAGGGTCGACGGCTGGGTGGCGTTGACCGTCGGGATTTTGTTGAGGAGGTTTGTCAGCCACATGAACTGGGTGTTGTATTGCATGTTGAGTCCCCAGATTGTGTTGTTGACAATCTCGTTTCCGATATTGACTTTTTCCGTGAGGGCTTTCTCGGAGAAGTGCATTATTGTGGCTCCTATATTGAAGTCCTTGTTGAACTTATAGTTGAGGTCGAGGCCGAGGAGTGTCTTGCGCTGCGTGGAGAAGAGCGACTGGTTTTCGAGGGTGACATTGATGCTCTGTCCGGAGTCAATGATGCTCTGGTTGGTGATGGTCACTATACCCATGGCATAGTCGACGGTATAGTCGCTGTTTTCGGTAAGGGTGACACCTCCGGCAGTCACAATAACAGAACCGCGCGGCACGTTGGAGGCGTTCAGTCTGATCTGGGAGCCGTTTGAGGCCTGATAGCGTCCCGTGAGGATGAATTTGTTTTTGTCGGCGAATTGACGGGCCACTATAAGCGTGGAGTCATAGAGCTGTTGGTAGACGTATGGTTCTGCCAGAGCCGGATTCCCGATTTTCTTCTCAAGGTTGGAACCGAATGGTTCGACTACGGGGAATATGACCTTGCCCTGCGATGAAAGGATGGTGTAGCCTTCGATAAAGTCGAAGAATCCGTCGGGGGTGGAGGCTTCGTTGGAGTCGATGCGGTCGAGGTTCATGACCTGAAGCAAGGGCACATTCGAAATTCCCGGCACGGGTAGATAATTAATCTGCGTGCCTGTGGTGTCGCTTAGATACTTGATGTTGAGTCTGAAATTAGACTTTTGCACCTGGTATGCGCCGAGTGAGTAGACATTTTTCATCATGAGGTCCCACATCGGGAGCTTGGGGTCGACAGTGGTCGATTTGAGCATCTTCAGATAGAGGGACTGGTCGGTGGTCGTGATGTCGGCGGAGAATTCTCCCACCTGATAGACCTTGCCGTTGTAGGTATACTCATAGGCCACGCCAAGTACTTCGTCGGCGGCAAGGGCACTTTTGAGGGAGATATAGCCGAGGGTTGAGTTCAGGGTGTACTCCGACGATGAGAGGAGTCTGGCCGACTCCACTTTCTCATAGTCCATGCCACCCTCTATGCCATAGGCGCGAAGAGGAGTGAGGGCCTGGGTGACGGTGTTGATGTTTCTTGCCCCGGGATAGTTTTCCTTAATCGTTGAGAGGAGGTTGTTGGAAAGGTTGGACGGCTGGGGATAGGCCGGGTCGGTCTGCCAGTATGAACTTGCAAGGTGTCTGCTTTCGCCTAAGTCCATGAAGGCGACGAAGTTTCGGCTTTGGTCGAAGCGGGAGTTGCGGTTGGTGATCCACACTTCTATGCGTGTAATCTTTATGCCCGACGACACGAAGGGGAGGCGCGATGCGAACTGGTCGTAGTTGTCGCGGAAATAGTGGCCGAGGAAGAAATGGCGGTTTTCGTCATAATCATCGGCGTTGATGCTGAAATCGGTGGTCTGTACGCCTCCTTTTGAACTGACGGATGTCGACTGGGAGTTCTGTTGCGAGACGAGCGCGGTAGCCGTGAGTTTACCGAATTGCAATTGGGTCTTGATTCCGAAAAGGGCTGTGCTTCCGCGGATGAGCGATGAGCCGGTGGTCATTGAGACATTACCGGCCTCGATAGCCTTGACAATATCGTCCTCCTTTCCTTCGTAGGCAAGCTTGATGTTCTTGGAGTCGAAGTCGAATGTGGCGTCCGTATTGTAGGTCATATTGAATTTCATACGGTCGCCCACGTTTGCGGCTATAGTAGCCTGAATCTTCTGGTCGAAATCAAAATAAGTCTTCCGTCGGGAGTCGAGCGATAGCGCGGGGTTGTCGGTCTTGTTGGTTTTGACTCCCATTGAAATATTGACCGAACCCTGGGTCTTGAGTTGGACGCCACCAGGGCCGAAAATCTTTTCGAGCGGGCCGAGGGCGAAGTTCATGTCGAGCACGTTGAACGGCTCCTTGTCGGGTTTGGTCAGGGCTTCGGAGTTGCGCTGCTTGAAATATTCCTCCATCTGCCGGCGTGTCTGCCAGCGGTTGTATTGCTCGGACGACAGATAGAAGGGGGTGACGATATCCTGCTCGCCGAGGCGTGTGCGGATTACGTAGCAACCCATCTGAGGGTCATATTCCGCAACCGTGGAGATATTTGACGGCGTGGAGAGGTCGGATGAGTACTCCTGTGACATCAAGTCCTCATAGCTTTGTGGTATGGGTTGCTTGACCCTGAAGGGTACCGCCGTTGAGTCGGGTTGATTCGCCGGACGGGCAGGGGCGGACATCACCGGAGCGGGAGGATTGAAATCGGGAGTGACGGTGTCGGCAAGGGCAAAAAAAGCACCTATCACCGCGACGAGGCTTGTCCCGGCGATAAGTTTGAAAGATTTTAATATGTCGCGCCGTCTTTTCAGGGCTGTCGATTGGCTAAAGTGTTGTTATCGCGCCCGAGACTTCCGGCTTTACATCATGCTCAGCGCCTTTTTAATCGCCGTTTCAACCTTTGCCGCAGGGTCGGCGTCGAAAATTCGTTTCAAGGCTTTCTGCGACTGCTGGCGTGCGAATCCGAGAGCGGTGAGCGCCGCGAGGGCCTCCTCGTAGACCTCGCTGTAGGAGCTTGGAGTGTCGGACTGTAGAGATAACGTGGCTTCGGTGGGTTTTATTTTATCCTTTAGGTCAACAATTATGCGTTGGGCGGTTTTTATGCCTATGCCTTTGACATTTTTCAGCCTCGTGTGGTCGCCGGAATTAATCACGGCTTCGAGTTCGGCGACGGGAATCGACGACAGGATTAGCATTGCCGTGTTGGGCCCTACGCCCGAGACCCCGATGAGGAGCCGGAAAAGTTCGCGCTCTTCGGCTTTAAGGAAGCCGTAGAGCAGATGGGCGTCCTCGCGAATCACCTCGTGGACGAGCATCTTGAGTTCGCCTGCCGAACGCTGTATCTCTTCGAATGTCGACAGCGAGATATTTAGCATGTATCCGATAGAATGGGCCTCTATGACCACATAGGTAGGGGTAATCTCAGTCGCAATCCCCTTTATATATTCGTACATTTTCGTGTTTTGATTAAGAGACTGTCTAAAATCTTATTTGCTTCCGGCAAAGTTAGGTTTTTATTATGAACCAATCTTATAAACTGTTTGAAAAAATTAGTAAATTTGCACGTGGAATGAGAGAGATCTTTCCAAGACATTGATGAAATTAAGAAGCGTTATGCTCATCTTGTGAATTGGAAACGTAGGAAATTTCACAATTACACGCAGGGGTAGCATAGTGGTTCTCACGCTATAGCGTGGGCTGCTATTTCTACATTCGTGTGTATAGGTTTCCTACGACCTCCAATTCAGAACGTGGCATTGCAGTTCCACGCTTCTGTGTAATTAACGGCTCAATCGGGACTGAACTGGGCAATAGGAAATCAATATTAAAAAAGAATAAACATGAAAAGAATCTCAGTAACCTTAATGTTGTTCCTTGTGGCAATTTGTGTTATGGCTCAAGAACACCTTTCTTTCAAGGGTATTCCAATTGAAGGAAATATGACCGCTTTCTGTCAGAAGCTCAAAGCAAAAGGTTTTACATCAATTGGTCGTGATAATAATATAACAATGTTTAGGGGGGATTTCACGGGGCGAGAAGCGACAATTGGCGTGAAAGCTACGGGAGATGGAAAAAATGTTTTCGCTGTTATTGTTTTATTTGATTCAAGCGAAGAATGGAATATCCTTGTTAGTACTTACGACTATTATAAGGATTTATATACTCGTAAGTACGGACGCCCGACATTTTCCAAAGAAGAAAATCCAGCCAACTCGAATTCCAATATAGCTTTAATGGCTGAAGTTGATAAGGGAACTGTCTTATACGGCAGTATATGGGAAGTAACCGGTGGAGATATACAACTATCAATAGAGAAATCGTCTGGAGTCTATGAAGGTATGGTAATGATTCGCTATCGTGATTCACAAAATGTTGAAACTAAAATCCAAAATGATTTAGAGGATATCTAAAACAATAGGCTTATTTTTAATTTTGTAGAAAGAAGTTGTGGAAGCACGTCCATTGTTCGTATTGGTTTTGTTTGCCGCTGCTCTCGCCATTATTATAATTTTGGCGATACGCTTATTACTAAAAAAGAAATCCCATGAACTGTCTTTACGGTTAGAGGGTATTACCCCTTTCCAAGCCTCAGTCTTACAAGAAGGTGAAGAAGAAATACAAAAGGAAGGTAACGAACATTTTTTCAGTGATATCGAAGCCGATTTGGAGCGGAGTTTTGCCGGGAAGTTCATAACTTTTCGGGAAGCTGAACAATTTACGGATTATTATATCGAGATGTTTCGTGAGGTGAGCAAGTGTTTAAAACTGGTTGAAACGTTTCATGTAGAGCCCTCAGAAATAATTACAAAATTCGCATTTGATTTTGAGAACCTCCAATGGCATGTCAAAAGTCATAATGAGCGGTATATCAAAGACGAATTGACTATCAATGAGGAATTTTTCGACCGCTGTCTAAAATATCCATTGGACGGTCAACAAAGACGCTCAATTGTGTCAGACGAGGACAATTGTCTGGTTGTCAGCAGTGCAGGGAGTGGAAAGACATCATCGATTGTTGGGAAAGTAAGGTATCTTATTGAAGTCAAGCATATTGAACCTCAAAATATTTTACTTATAAGCTATACCAACAAGGCTGCTGCAGAACTGACAGAAAGAATGGGCATTGAGGGACTGAGGGGATACACGTTCCATAAACTTGCTATTGATATTATCGGACAAGTAACAGGTCAGAAGCCATCGATATACAGCAATCCGGATGCGTTGTTTCTGAAGATATATCAAGAACTGCTAAATGACAAGAAATTTAAAAGGAGTATAGTCGAATACTTTTTTGATTATCAAATCCAAGAATCGGAAAGTGAGCGGGAAAAGAATGAACGCAGGCAACAGCTTTCGGAGCAAAAAGCAACACACTTGAAAGCGCGATTCCCGGATATGGACGGAAAGATTATTTATGTGAGAAGTGAACAGGAACAGAGAATATGCCTCGCGCTGTCATTGCTTGGGGTGAGATTCAGATATGAAGAACCTTACGAACATCCTTTGGCGGATGAGATTCACTCGCAGTACAAACCGGATTTCTCAATTTATTTTGAACAAGAAGGAGAAACCAAGCGAATATATCTGGAACATTTTGGCGTGGATGAACATAGCCTTGTCCCTGTATGGTTTGCTAAAGACAGAGGCATTACTTATGAGGAAGCCAATCAGCAATATAATGATGGTATTACATGGAAGAAGGCTGCTCATGAGAAGTTTGGCACGAAATTATTGACGACTTCAAGCGCAGACTTTCATTATTTCGATATCCGGGATAAATTGAAAACTCTATTAAAGACTGCGGGTGTCCCCATTAACGAAAAAACGGATGCAGAATTATATGATATGGTTCTTCCGCCAAACAGTAAACAGGAAAAATCGTTTATCCGTCTTGTCGTCACCTTTGCAACCTTAATAAAGTCAAGTTGTAAGTCCGTACATGAAATAATAAGGCAAGCCAAAAACGCAGGTGATGAACGCAGCGAATTCATTATAAAAAACATTTTCCGGCCTGTCTATGAACGGTATGTAGAGGAGTTGCAGAATCTCAATCAGATAGATTTTACGGATGCGATTCTGCAGGCTACCGATATCTGCCGTTCATTAAGACCCGTTAGATACGACTATATTATAGTTGATGAATTTCAGGATATCTCGTTAGACCGCTACAACTTTTTGAAGGCGCTTCGAGACGGCAATCCACCGGCCAAATTATACTGTGTGGGAGATGATTGGCAATCCATCTATCGCTTCTCAGGGAGTGACATGGCTCTTTTCAATCAGTTCGCGGATTACTTCGGCCCTACAGACATTAACAAGATTGAAACGACATATCGCTTCGGAGAGCCACTAGTCAGCCTGTCATCGCGATTCATCCAACAGAACGGAGCTCAAATAAAAAAGGATATTCATCCATTTAATCCAAAGACTAAAACTGACTTGCAATTCTGTGGATATGAGCGGAATAATTACTGTAATGTTATCGGACAATTGGTGGCGTCAATCCCTTTGGATAAATCCATATTCCTGTTAGGACGCTATTCTTTTGATGATTATTATTTGTCATACAATTATAAATCTACGAAAGAGGGTAACCGATTTTTTTATTTTATCGGTAACCGCAAGATAGAGTTTCTTACGGCTCATAAATCCAAGGGGCTTGAAGCGGATTATGTGATAATTCTTCAATGCAACAAGGACACCTATGGTTTTCCGTCTTTGGTAAGCGATGATCCCGTGCTTGGCTATGTCCTTACAAAAAGTGATGAATATCCCTACGGAGAAGAGCGCAGACTGTTTTATGTAGCCATTACCAGAGCTAAGGTGAAAACATTTGTGATGTATGACAGGCGCTTCCCGTCCGTTTTCGTTGACGAATTCCTGCACCCTGAAAAAGTCACGGAAGAAAGTTATTTGAGGCATCCAAACGCCAACAAGAGATGGACAGGAGGTGAAGACAAATTTTTATTGAAGCTTCATAGTGAGGGTAAAAGTGTAAAATATATTGCTGCCAAAATGGGTAGAAGTCAAACTTCAATCGTGATGCGATTGGGTAAGCTGGAAATCTCACGCACTTAAATTTTGATATCAGCACAAAAATGGTTACTTTTGTAACCGGGCTGGCTGCGGTTGGCTCACGACATTTTGGAATATAAGAATAAGAAGCGTTATGCTCATCTTGTGAATTGAAAACCTGAGAAACTTTCAAAAATGGCACAAGGGATGGCATAGCGGTTCTCACGCATACGGCGTGGGCTGCTATTACCATATTCGTGCTAAGGGTTTTCTCAGGACCTTCAATTCAGAAATGGCATAGTTGGCTCACGTTTCCTTTTTATAATTAATCTCTCTGTTGAGCCAACAGAGAAGCAGATATGTTATGAATAAACAGTTTCCAATCATTTCATTCCTTTTTATTGCCTGTCTTTTTGTGGCATCGTGTATTGATGATGATGAACCAAAAGACAGGACGAAAGACATCATTATGTCTGTCTCCGAAGAGCCGGGAATAATGTATGACCTCTTTGATAGCGAGAGGGAGCATCCTATGATGTGTATGCGTGTCATGGATGAGGATTTTCCCGGAGAGTGGCGGAATTTGTCAATGGAAGCCATTGAGGGTTTCAATTACGAGCCAGGGCATATGTATACGTTGAAAGTGCGTCGTACAATCCTTGCCAATCCTCCGGCAGATGCAAGCGCATATACATACAAACTGCTCGTAGTTCTTGAGGATAGAATATGGCCGGAACCAAAGCCGGATGATAACAAAATAGTGGTCACTCGTGAAGAAGACATCCCTTACGCCGATAAATGTCCCTATCACATTTATGACATTTATAAAGACGCTTTTGTAGTTGACAGCAAAGGGAAAATGCACTATGCCAATTATGGGGAAGGCTCTACTGCCTTTGATTTTAGTATCGCAGCCGTTCGGTTGGAACATACTATTGAAAATACCTCTCCGGATTTCTCCGATTTCAATCGAATTGACATGATGGCTTATTACGCCTACGTCCTCTCTCCGTTAACCGACAAGATTGAAAAGGTATATCTGACAAGAGCCGCACTATATCTCAAAGATGTGATTTCGCAGGAGTTGTTTGACGAGATTGTAAACGAATACGAAAGTGGCAAGACGCTTGAATACGGTCTTGTCATCGCTAATTTCAGAGGTTACGGTCTTCAAAAAGTGAAATTTTCAATAACTAAGGAATAACACGAGGCATACTGAATCCGATGGACAGCGGAAGATTGTAGTTGTTATTTTGAGATTATCAATGAAAAGTTTTGGTGAGGGCTTTCATGTTTTTTGAAAATCGGCTAACTTTGCGTTTTATTACAATGTCATAAAACAGCATGCAGATTGTCTACGAAGATAACCACATTATAATAGTCAATAAGTCTCCCGGAGAGATAGTGCAGGGTGACAAGACTGGCGACGAGCCTCTTGTGGAAACCCTTAAACGGTGGATTAAGGAGAAGTATGCCAAGCCCGGGAATGTGTTTTGCGGGGTGGTTCACAGGCTTGACCGTCCGGTCGGTGGCCTTGTGGTGTTCGCGAAGACCTCAAAGGCTCTGACACGTCTGAACGAGATGTTCCGTAAAGGGGAGGTCGACAAGACTTACTGGGCTTTGTCGAGAAACCGTCCCGAGGAGGCTGAGGGCCGACTCGTGCACTATATCACGACTACAGAACGCAACAATAAGAGCTATGCGTCGGTGACGGAGAAGAAAGGTTCGAAGAAAGCCGTGCTAAGCTATAAGCTTCTCGGTGCTTCCGACAGATATAATCTGATAGAGGTGAAGCTTGAGACGGGGCGCAAGCATCAAATCCGTGTGCAGCTTTCGGCGATAGGGTGTCCGATAAAAGGGGACTTGAAATATGGCGACAAGCGCAGTAATCCCGACGGGTCGATTTCACTGATGGCCAAAAGGATAAAGTTTGTACATCCGGTCTCTGGTAAAATGATAGACGTCACGGCTCCGCTTCCTGACGAGCCTTTGTGGCAGGCGTTTAAAGATATTCCTGCCGTATGAGAATTGATGTCGACGAAGTGTTGAGGCTGCGTGCGTCCCGATATTATCGATTCATCCCGAAGTTTGCCATACGCTGGCTCGAAAGGACTATCTGTCAGGACGAGCTAAACTCCCTGCTGCAAAACAATGCATCGCGGGAGGGTGTGGATTTCTGCAGCGGTGTGGTCAGTGACCTGGAGGTCGATTATCGTGTGCACGGTTCGCTCCCTGCCGACGACAGGAGGGTAATAGTCGTGTCAAACCATCCTCTCGGAGGCCTCGACGGGATGATTCTCGCTGATATGGTTTCGAAACAATATGGGGGCACGAAGGATGTGAAATTCGTGGTCAACGACCTTCTGACTTTTGTCGAGCCGTTGAAACCTATATTCCTGGGGGTAAACAAGCATGGAGCGCAGTCGAGGGAGGCAGCACACAGTCTTGACAAGGCTTTTGAAGGGGACAGTCCGATGGTGATGTTTCCGGCGGGCCTTGTTTCGAGAAAAGGGGCTGACGGTACGATTGCTGACCTGCAATGGCACAAAATGGTGGTCAACAAAGCCATCTCGTCGAAAAGAAATGTAATTCCTGTCCATTTTGGCGGTCATAATTCGCAGTTTTTTTATAAATTTGCACGTCTTAGGACTCTAATCGGCCTAAAGTTCAACATCGAGATGATTTATCTCCCCAGGGAGGTAGTCAGAAGCAAGGGGTCGACTTTCGATATTCATATCGGCAAGCCGATTCCATGGCATGAACTTAAAGGAGGGAAAGACTCACAGGCTCAGGCCGACAGGCTCCGTGAAGCCGTTTATGAGCTTTGCAGACCTCCGGAGGCCGATGGAAACAAGTGAAATGATAATTAACCAATGACCAGCAAGATTATTGACCCTATTGACACGGCGCTTATCGAGGCAGAACTGACTCGGGATAAATATCTGCGCCCGACAAACAAAGGCCATAATGATATATATATCGTGGACGGGCATGAGTGTCCCAACACGATGAGGGAAATCGGCCGATTGAGAGAGATGGCTTTCAGAATGGCCGGTGGCGGAACCGGGAAGGACTGCGACATAGATGAGTTCGACCTTATGGATCCTCCATGCCGTCAGCTCATAGTATGGGACCCGGAGACAAAGCTGATACTCGGCGGCTACAGATTCATAATCGGTTCGGATATCCGAATCGACGCAGAAGGACGTCCGCGCATCGCCACAAGCCATATGTTTAAATTCTCGGAAAGATTCATAAAGGAATATCTTCCGAGCACGATTGAACTCGGGCGTTCATTTGTGAGGGTGGAATATCAGTCGTCGAAGGCGGGCGCCAAGGCCATATTCGCTCTTGACAATCTCTGGGACGGTCTCGGCGCTTTGACTGTGGTATATCCCGAAATCAAATATCTTTTCGGGAAAATGACAATGTATCCCAACTACCACCGAGAGTGTCGCGACATGATACTGTATTTCCTTCACAAGCATTTTCCTGACAGGGATGAGCTCGTGCGTCCAATCATACCATTCGAGCAGAAGTTTGATGTGGAGGCGATGGAGAAACTCTTTACTGGCGACAGTTTCAAGGAGGATTACAAAATCCTCAACCATGCGGTGAGGGAATTCGGTTTCAATATTCCTCCGTTGGTGAATTCATATATGAGTCTGTCGCCGACCATGAAAATGTTTGGTACGGCGATAAACTATGAGTTCGGCGATGTGGAGGAGAGCGGTATTTTCTTCGCCATCTCGGATATTTTCGAGGAGAAGAAGCAGCGACATATAGGCTCCTATCATCCCGAGGCCGAACCGAGCATGATGTAAAGGTCGTCAGTCGGGAAATTTCAAATCGCAAAAAACTCCAAAATGCTTAAAAATATATGGACAGGATTTTAGTAACAGGCGGCACCGGCTATATTGGCTCACATACCGTGGTTGAGCTTCAGCAGGCAGGCTATGAGGTTGTAATTATCGACAATCTTTCCAATTCCAACCGTGATGTGGTCGACGGTATTGAGCGCATCACAGGTGTGCGTCCGGCTTTCGTGGAAGGAGACTGCACGGATATCGGGACTCTCAGAAAACTTTTCGCCGATTATCCCGGCATAAAGGGGATAATCAATTTCGCTGCATCGAAAGCTGTGGGTGAGAGTGTCCACAAACCTATCCTGTATTACCGCAACAATCTCAATACCCTTCTCAATCTTCTTGATCTTATGGAGCCAAACGGTGTCAAGGGAATCGTGTTCTCTTCATCGTGTACTGTCTACGGAGAGCCCGACGAGAATCCCGTCACAGAGGAGTCGCCTATCAAGAAAGCTACTTCACCATACGGAAACACCAAGCAGATTTCCGAAGAGATAATCACGGATGTAATAAATTCAGGTGCGCGGTTCAAGAGCGTGATTCTGCGTTATTTCAATCCTGTCGGCGCTCATCCGTCGGCTGAAATCGGCGAACTTCCTAACGGCGTTCCACAGAATCTTATCCCTTATCTTACGCAGACCGCTATAGGAATCCGCAAGGAATTGAGTGTGTTTGGCGATGATTACAATACTCCCGACGGTTCGTGTATCCGTGATTATATAAATGTCGTAGACCTTGCTAAAGCCCATGTGGCAGCTGTCGAGCGGATGCTTCAGGACAAGAGCGAGGACAAGATTGAGATTTTCAATCTCGGCACCGGCAATGGAGTGTCAGTGCTCCAGCTCATCAATGTGTTTGAGTCGGCTACAGGCGTGAAGGTTCCGCACAAGATTGTAGGACGCAGGGACGGCGACATCGAGAAGGTGTGGGCTGACCCTGAGCGCGCCAACAAGGTGTTGGGATGGAAGGCGACGAGTTCGCTGGAGGACACCATGCGTTCGGCCTGGAACTGGCAGCTGAAATTGCGTGAGCGCGGTGTGATGTAAGGTTTATCGAATTGATATAAACAGATTGATATATAAGCGTCAGGGCGCATCCGAAAAGGATGCGCCCTGATTTTGTTTAAATCTTATAGTCCGTTGATGTCAATCAGTCTACCTTGTAGAGCTCAACTTCAGAAGGTTTGAAGTTGGCGATGAAGTCGGAGTGTTTGGTAACTTCGGTCTGTGCAAGGTTGACATAGACTTCCGCTGAACGCTTGAAGGCATCGTTGCGGTTCGCGTCCTGAAGAAGGAGATAACTCATGATGATTACGCCGGCCATTTCCACAAGGCGACGTGCCATGAAATCGCCATAGCAGGCATCGTCGACAGATGTCACTGTCTCTACAGCCTTTGCGTAGCGTTCGGTCATGGCTACAAGACGGTCCTTGAGAGCCTGGAGTTCGGGCTTCACTTCCTCGGCATTGTATTCGTTGATAAGGTTGAGATATGTGCCGGTGGTGACATGGCGGATTGCCGCTACAACCTGAAGCTGGGTAGTGCCTTCGTAGATTGAGGTGATACGTGCGTCGCGATAGAGGCGTTCGCAGGCATAGTCCTTCATGAAGCCTGAACCACCGTGAATCTGGATACAGTCGTAGGAATTCTGGTTGCAATATTCGCTGCCCATGCCCTTCGCAAGTGGAGTGAGGGCGTCGGCGTAACGGTTGTATTTCTTGGATTCCTTGCGCTCGTCGGGAGTGAGGGAACGCTCTTTGGCGATATCGTCGTAGACTTTATAGAGGTCGACATAGCGCGCGCAGGCATAGAGAAGAGAGCGTGAAGCGTCGAGTTTGGCTTTCATCACTGACAGCATCTCATAGACAGCAGGGAATTCGATGATAGCCTTTCCGAACTGCTTGCGGTCCTTCGCATAGGCGAGGGCTTCGCGATAGGCGAGTTCGCTGACACCTACCGACTGTGCGGCGATGCCGAGACGGGCTCCGTTCATAAGGGCCATCACGTACTTGATGAGACCCATGCGGCGGGAACCGCAGAGGACAGCCTTGGCATTTTTATAGACAAGTTCGCAGGTAGGGGAGCCCTTTATACCCATCTTGTTTTCGATGCGGCGCACATTGACACCGCCGTCGCGCTTGTCGTAGATGAACATCGAGAGGCCGCGTCCGTCTTTCGTGCCTGCTTCTGAACGGGCGAGCACAAGGTGGATGTCGCTGTCACCATTGGTGATGAAGCGCTTCACTCCATTGAGACGCCATGTGCCGTCGGGCTGCTCAGTGGCCTTGAGCATGACGCTCTGGAGGTCGGAACCTGCGTCGGGTTCGGTGAGGTCCATCGACATTGTCTCTCCCTGGCAGACACGGGGGATGAATTTCTGCTTCTGTTCTTCGTCAGCAAATTCATAGATTGTCTCGGCGCAGTCCTGAAGGCCCCAAAGGTTCTCAAAGCCTGTGTCGGCACGGCTCACGATATCAGCTGCCATTATATAGGGAGTGATAGGGAAGTTAAGGCCTCCGTAGCGACGGGGCATAGCCATGCCCATAAGGCCGGCTTTGCGGCATGCTTCAAGATTTTCTTTTGTGGCATCGGCATAGATTACGCGTCCGTTTTCCACGCGCGGGCCCTGATGGTCGACATCCTCAGCATTCGGGGCGATGATGTCGCCGCAGATTTCGCCTACGATTTCGAGGACTTTGTCGTAGCTGTCCTGTGCGTCGTCATAGTTGAGGGGTGCATAGTCGAATTTTTCGGCGTCGGTATAGTCACGTTCTTTCAAAGCGACAATCTTTTCCATCAAGGGATGGGTCAGATGGTGCTTCAAATCGGGATTGTCAGTATAAAAGTTAGCCATTTTGGAATTCCTTACTTAGAGTTTTTCTTGTAGTATTTAATCAACTTGGGCACGACGTCCTCGATGTTGCCGGTGATTACATAGTCGGCGATAGTGTTGATAGGAGCGTTGGGGTCATTGTTGATTGAGATTATGATTGAACTGTCCTGCATGCCGGCGATATGCTGAATCTGGCCGGAAATGCCACAGGCAATGTAGAGTTTCGGACGGACGGTGACACCGGTCTGACCAATCTGACGTGCATGTTCGGTGAAACCGGCGTCGACAGCGGCACGCGATGCACCGACTTCTGCTCCGAGAGTGTTGGCGAGGTCAAAGAGAAGCTGGAAATTCTCCTTTGAGCCGACACCGTAGCCGCCGGCCACGATGATGGGGGAGTTCTTGATGTTGATTTTTGATTTTTCGATATGGCGGTCGATAATCTCTACCACGAAGTCCTCGTCGGATACATATTTCTTCGGGTCGAGTTCAATGACTTCTCCCTTGTGGTTCGGGTCAAAAATCTCTTTTTTCATCACGCCTTCACGCACAGTGGCCATCTGCGGACGACATTCGGGGTTAACGATTGTCGCTACGATATTGCCGCCGAAAGCGGGACGGATCTGAAGGAGCAGGTCTTTATATTCCTTACCGGTCTTCGGGTCGGTATGGTCACCGATCTCGAGGGCAGTACAGTCGGCGGTCAGACCGCTGTGGAGGCATGAGCTCACACGGGGGCCGAGGTCACGGCCTATGCATGTGGCACCCATGAGGCAGGCCTGAGGCTTAATTTCGCGGAAGAGATTGATGAGGACTGCGGAATGGGGATTGGAGGTGTAGGGAGCGAGACGCTTGTCGGACACTTTATAGAGACGGTCGACACCGTAGGGGAACACCTGCTCCTCCACGCCGTCGAGATTGTCGCCAATGACCACGGCTTCGAGCTCGACACCGAGCTTTGAGGCGAGGGTTCGGCCTTTCGTGAGCAGTTCAAGGCTGACATCAGCTACACGACCGTCCTCAAATTCGAGATATACTATTAAATTATTCTGGTTCATGGTGATAATTTTCTTTTGAGTTAGGTGAGGTCACGGATGCTTAGCCGATTGTGTGGTTTGCTATAAGTTCCTTCACGAGTTCTTCAATCTGGGCATCGCTGTCGTCGAGCTGCCGGCTTTCCTTGGCGGTGAACACAACGTTTTCAATAGCTTTGACCTTTGTCGGAGAACCGGGAAGACCAATCTGCTCGGGATCAGCTTCGACGAAAGCGGCGTTCCATTCCTGAAGGTTGAGATAGGGGCGCTTTTCGAGGAGGGCCTTGCGCTCGTCGGAGAGTTTGGCTGCCTCGCTCGGAGATGCGGCATATTTGAACTTCTGGACACGCATTGCGTTGCGCGGACGGCATGCCGGAGCGGAACCATTGACTGTCACAACGCAGGGAAGCGGGGCCTTAACGGTCTCGACTCCATTTTCAAGACGGCGTTTCACTGTCACGTATCCGTCTTTCAACTCAATTATTTCTTCTGCATAGGTCACCTGGGGAATACCGAGTTTCTCGGCAATCTGTGGACCTACCTGGGCGGTATCACCGTCGATAGCCTGACGGCCACCGAGAATAATATCGAATTTGCCGAACTTTTTCACGGCCTGGGCGAGTGAATAGGATGTAGCAAGTGTGTCGGCGCCACCGAGCACACGGTCGGTGAGGACGATGCCGGCATCAGCACCGCGATAGATTGCCTCACGGATGATTTCAGAGGCACGCGGAAGTCCCATGGTAAGCAGTGTGATAGTCGAACTGGGGTTGGCGTCCTTAAGCCGGAGCGCCTGTTCGAGGGCGTTTAGGTCCTCGGGATTGAAGATGGCAGGCAACGCAGCGCGGTTGATTGTGCCGTCTTCCTTCATTGCATCTTTACCCACGTTGCGGGTGTCGGGCACCTGCTTTGCGAGCACGATGATGTTTAGACTCATAATCGGTTAGTTAATACTTGTAGGGTTATTAGATAGGTAATTTATTTCTTTATTTCACGTGGGCTTCGACCCATTTGCGGGCATTGATGAAGGCGTCAATCCACGGGGTCACCTCGTCGGTGCGACGGCTTGCGGGATAGAATCCGCATTGCCAGGGGAAGATGGCACGTTCGAGGTGGGGCATCATGGCCAGATGGCGACCGTCGGCCGAGCATATGCCGGCTACGGATGCGCGGGAGCCGTTGGGATTGCCCGGATAGGCGCTGTAGTTGTACTTGGCAACAACATTATAGCTGTCCATAGGCATAGGAAGCGAGAACTTGCCTTCGCCATGGGCCACCCATATGCCGAGCTTGCTCCCTGAAAGCGAGCCGAGCATCACGGAATTGTTCTGCGGGATGCTTACACCGAGGAACTGCGACTCAAACTTATGGCTGTCGTTATGGAGCATGCGCGTTTTCTTCGGATGTTCGGGATTGATAAGGCCCAGTTCAATCATAAGCTGGCAACCGTTGCAGATGCCGAGCGAGAGTGTGTCGGTGCGGTCGTAGAAGTTTTTGAGGGCACGCTTGGCGTTTTCATTCCAGAGGAAGCCTGAAGCCCATCCCTTGGCAGAGCCGAGAACGTCGGAGTTGGAGAACCCGCCGCAGAATACAATCATATTGACATCTTCAAGGTTCTCACGCCCGCTCATAAGGTCCGTCATATGGACGTCCTTTACATCGAAGCCTGCGAGATAGAGCGAATAGGCCATCTCACGGTCGCCGTTCACACCCTTCTCGCGGATGATAGCCGCTTTTACGCGGTCACCGTGGCCATCGCGGCGGAGGGTGATATTCCTTGACGACAGCTTGCCGTCGAAGCCGGAGGGCATACGGTAGCGAATCGGTTGTTTTTTATAGTTCTCGTATCGGCTGAGGGCACATTTCTCACCACTCTGCAATGCGTCCATGAGATAGCTTGTATGCATCCATACGTCGCGCAGATAGTCGATACCGAGCAGGCGTTCAGTGCCGTCGTGTCTGATGATGAGGGCACGTTCGTCGGATGGAGTTCCGATGTGGTAGAATTTCACGCCTGCTTTTGACAGGATGGCGTCGACCTTTTCGACTTTTGAGGAGTCAACCTGTGCCACAAGAGCGGGATTTTCGGAGAAGAGAATCTTTATGAGGTCACGCTCCTCGAATGATGATGTGTCGAGAACGACGCCGCCGTCTACGTTGGCGAAGGTCATTTCAAGAATGGTGGTGACGAGACCGCCGGCGGAGACGTCGTGGGCAGAGAGAAGCATTTTTTTCTTCACGAGCTCCTGCACGGCACCAAATGTGTTGACAAATTTATCCGGGTCGGTGACAGTCGGGGCTTCGGCGCCGAGTTTCCCGAGCATCTGTGCGAAAGCGGAGCCTCCGAGCTTCATACAGTCGGAAGAAAAGTCGATATAATATAAGGTGGAGGCAGGTTTTTTATGCATCACAGGAGAGAGGGTCTTTTTCACGTCGGAAACCTCGCCTGCAGCAGAGATAATGACGGTGCCCGGGGCGTAGACTTTGTCTGCACCATATTTCTGTGTCATTGAGAGGGAATCCTTGCCGGTAGGTATGTTTACGCCAAGACGGCAGGCGAAGTCAGAGCAGGCTTCAACCGCACGGTAGAGAGCCGCATCCTCACCGGGATTCTTGCATGGCCACATCCAGTTCGCACTGAGTGAAAGACCTTTGATTCCATCGCTGAGAGGGGTCGACACAATGTTGGTGAGAGCTTCGGCAACGGCCATTACCGAGCCTTTTGCGGAGTCAATCAAAGCTACCTGAGGAGCATGACCGATTGATGTCGCGATGCCCACGGTACCACTGTAGTCAAGAGCGACTACACCACAGTCGCTCAACGGCAACTGGATTTCGCCCTGACACTGCTGACGGGCTATCTTGCCGGTGATTGAACGGTCGACCTTGTTGGTGAGCCAATCTTTTGAGGCTACAGCTTCGAGAGAAAGTGTGGCGGCAACATAGCGATCAATCTCGTTTTCATTATATTCGACGTCGGAGTAGGAGGTCTCGACGGTGGTGTCGGTAAGGGTAGTTTTGGGTGAGGAGCCGAACATGTCGCTCATGGCGAGGTCGATGGGCTTCACACCGTCGGTCTGTTCGAAGACGAAGCGATGGTCGCCAGTGGTCTCTCCGACGACATACATGGGAGCCCGTTCGCGCTCGGCAATGCTGCGCACATAGTCGATGTCTTCTTTCTTGAGCACCATGCCCATGCGCTCCTGGCTTTCGTTGCCGATGATTTCTTTTGATGAAAGGGTGTGGTCTCCGATAGGAAGGGCTCCGATTTCAATTTTTCCACCGGTCTCCTCTACGAGTTCCGACAGGGCGTTGAGGTGGCCTCCCGCGCCATGGTCGTGGATAGATACGATGGGGTTGTTGTCGTTTTCAGCAAGAGCACGAATCACGTTGGAGACACGCTTCTGCATTTCGGGATTGGCGCGCTGTACGGCATTAAGCTCGATGCCGGAAGCATACTGCCCTGTTTCAACCGAGGAGACCGCGCCACCGCCCATACCGATGCGGTAGTTGTCACCACCCATCACCACGACAGCTTCTCCGGCTTCGGGAACACCTTTTATGGCATCTTTTGAAGCGGCGTAGCCCACACCTCCAGCAAGCATTATGACCTTGTCGTAGGCATACATCTTGCCGTTTTCATCATGCTCGAATGTCAGGAGCGAGCCGCAGATGAGGGGCTGTCCGAATTTATTGCCAAAGTCAGAGGCTCCGTTTGAAGCCTTGATAAGAATTTCTGCCGGGGTCTGATAGAGCCATGCGCGCGGATTCATCATGAGTTCCCAGGGATAGTTGCCGAGGCGGGGATAGGACGTCATATAGACAGCTGTTCCCGCGAGGGGCAGGCTCGAACGGCCTCCGCCGAGACGGTCGCGGATTTCACCTCCGCTGCCGGTAGCCGCGCCATTGAAGGGCTCTACGGTCGTGGGGAAATTGTGGGTCTCTGCTTTCAGGGAAAGGACTGTCGGCAGGTCACGGACTTCAAAATAGTCTGACCGTTCGGGATGGGTAGGGTAGAACTGAGCCACGGTGGGGCCTTCAACAAAGGCCACATTGTCCTTATAGGCGGAGACGAGTTTATTCGGATTGACCTGAGAGGTCTTTTTTATAAGTTTAAATAAAGAAAGAGGCTTCTCCTCGCCGTCAATCACGAAAGAGCCATTGAAGATTTTATGGCGGCAGTGTTCGCTGTTGACCTGAGAGAAACCGAATACTTCACTGTCGGTGAGTGGACGTCCGAGACGCTTGCTTAGGTCGCGGAGATAGTTTTCTTCTTCAGCACTGAGGGCAAGACCTTCACGCTTGTTATACTCGCTGATGTCGGCTATATGCTCAATCGGGGCTGCGATATTGCTTGTCGTGAACACTTTGGAGTTGAGTCCGTCGTAGAAGCGCGAGAGCATTTTGTCAAAGGCCGGCTCATCGGAATTCACACGATGGAATTCCTCGATACGCGTGATTCCTTCGATGCCCATATTTTGGGTAATTTCCACTGCGTTAGTGCTCCAGGGGGTAATCATTTCCTTTCGCGGGCCGATGAAACGGCCTTTTACCGAGGTTGAGGCAAGCGGGGTTGCCCCGTCGAAAAGCCACTGTAGCTTTCCCTTTTCGCTGTCGGAAAACCTATGGTTAGTCTCTACTGCATAAATAAGGTTGGCACCTTTCTTAAAAAATACGACCATGAGTGAAATATGTCAATGAATGGAGTATAAAATTCGTGAGTCGGATTCAGACCGGGTCTTTAAGGCAAGACCAAGCCCGCAGCAAAGTTACGATAAATATGCCATTTCACCAAGAGTCGGAGGCTATTTAGATTATTTGTCGTAACTTTGCGGCCATTATCACCGGAAGAGTCTGATTCCGGCAATTAATACAACAGAAAATGAATATAAAAAAAGGAGTTTTATTTGACCTCGACGGTGTCCTTGTGGACAGCGAGGGGGAATATACTAAATTTTGGGGCGCAACCGGACGCCGTTTCAATGTCGGTGGAGAGAGCTTCGCGGCAGATATCAAGGGAACCACGCTCGGGGAAATCCTCAGCGGATTTCCTGAGGATGCCCGCGACGGGATTGTAGCCGAGCTTCATGCTTTCGAGCAGTCCATGAGCTATCCGATGATAGATGGAGTGGCGGAATTTATAGCCCAGCTTCAGCGGGCCGGTATCCCGATGGCCATAGTCACGAGCAGCGATAATGTGAAAATGGGCTATCTGTTTAAGGCCAGACCGGAACTTAAGGAAGCGATAACCGCATTGGTGACAGGTTCGATGGTGGAGAGGAGTAAACCCGACCCCGAAGGGTATCTTAAAGGCGCAGAGCTTATCGGGATTCCTATAGAGGACTGTTTCGTGTTCGAGGACTCGCTACAGGGATTGCAGGCCGGAATGAGTTCGGGCGCAACCGTTATAGGCCTCGCCACAACCAATCCGCGTGAGAGACTTAAAGGAAAAGCCCACAGAATCATTGATGATTTTGCAGGCTTCACTGTCGATATGATGCTGGAGATTACTTCACGGCCTTGAAACTCATGTCGAGACCTTTGACCGAGTGGGTCAACGCTCCGACTGAGATGAAATCGACGCCACATTCTCCATAATCCCTGAGGGTGTCCAGTGTGATGCCACCCGACGATTCAACCTCGACACGTCCATCGATGAGTTTTACGGCTTCGAGCGTACGTTCGGGTGTGAAGTTGTCGAGCATTATACGGTCAATGTCAAGCGCGAGCGCTTGCTTGATTTCATCGGTATTGCGTACTTCGACTTCGATTTTCAGGTCTTTGCCTTTTTCAGCGAGGTATTTTCGCGCCGCTTCGACAGCCTGCGGGATGCCTCCTGCAAAGTCGATGTGGTTGTCCTTTATGAGAATCATGTCGAAAAGACCGATACGATGGTTGCTGCCTCCACCGATGCGCACTGCCTCTTTTTCGAGCATGCGCATGCCCGGAGTGGTCTTGCGGGTGTCGAGCACCTTGGTCTTAAGTCCTTCGAGTTTCTGCTGATACTTGGCGGTTTGAGTGGCTATGCCGCTCATGCGTTGCATGATGTTGAGCATCACCCTTTCGGTCTGAAGGAGAGAACGAACACTTCCTTCCACCTCAAAAGCGATGTCGCCGGGTTTCACATGGGCACCATCGTTGATGTAGACCGTCATTTTGAGTTCAGGGTCGAACTTCTCAAACACTTTTCGTGCGATATCCACACCGGCGAGGGTGCCTTCTTCCTTAATAATAAGCCTTTGTTTCCCTTTTTCGTCGGCGGGAATGGTGCTCAAAGTCGTATGGTCACCGTCGCCAACATCTTCGGCAAAGGCGAGCGTAAGGAGGTCGTCGATAAGTTCGTCTTTAGTTTTCATACTTTATTTGTAAATTTGATTCATGAAAATCGTATTGATTGCAGTGGGGAAGACCACTACGGAATATATCTCGGAGGGTGTAGCCGAGTATTTCAAGCGACTAAATCGCTATGTCCAGGCAGAACTGACCGTTATACCCGATGTCAAGTCGGCAAAAGGTCTCACAGAGGAGGTTCAGAAGCAGCGCGAAGGGCAATCGATACTCGCTTCGCTGCAAGCGGGCGATATAGTGACTCTTCTCGACGAGAGAGGAAAGGAGTTGACCTCGAGGGAATTCTCTTCGCTGATAGAACGGCGGATGATTCAGGGTGTGAAGCGCCTTGTGTTCGTGATAGGAGGCCCCTACGGTTTCTCACGGGAGCTTTATGAAAGGGCCGACGCTAAACTTTCGTTATCACGCATGACTTTCACCCACGAGATGGTGAGACTGTTTTTTGCCGAACAGCTCTACAGGAGCATGACCATCATGAGGGGTGAGCCCTATCACCACGATTAGGCAATCCTGTAAAGGAACCACACGAAAGCGAGGGCAAAAAGGGTATAGATTACCGCACTCCTGAGAAAGAGGCTCCATCGTTTTGTCTTCCGTCCTGACATGTAGGTGTAGAGGCCTCCGCCAATAATGCCGAAACCTATGCAGTAAAATATCCAAAAGCCGACGCTTCCCATTGATTTCCGAATAATGTATAATGGTTAAAATATTCCGTTATTTTCCCGAGGGCGATTTAGCTCCCTTGATTCCGCCTTTCACTCCTCCTGACATCGAAAAGATGTTCTGGTCGTAGCTTACGGTTTTCAAAGCCTGTTCGCGCTTGCGTTTCAGGGCGAGCTGCACGAGTTTGTCCATAAGCTTGTCGAAACCAAGGCCGGTAGCTTCCCATAGGTAGAATGAGAGCGAGCCCGGAATCGTATTGATTTCATTGACGAAAATTTCTTTTGAATCATCGTCGATTATAAAGTCTATACGGCTGACGCCATGGCAGCTCAATGCCCGGAATGTCTCTCCGGCGAGATATTGAATCCTCTCGGTCATGTCGGCAGGAAGCTCTGCCGGAATTCGTTTCTGTGATGCCTGCATGCCCTTGGCCCCCTTGGTGCCACCCATATATTTATCTTCATAAGAAAGGATTTCGGCACTTTTGATGGGCTCTTCAAGGACTGATGACTGATATTCGTCGCAGTCGCCAAGCACCGAGCAGTTAATCTCTTTCAGATTGTCGACCATATGTTCGACGATTATACGGGAGGTGTATTTCTGAGCGTTGTCGACCTTTTCGATAAGCTGTCGCCTGTCGGCGGCGCGGCCTATGCCGACACTTGAGCCGAGATTCGCCGGCTTGACGATTACGGGATAGCCGATTTTTTCTTCAATCTTTGCTATGAGCTCATCACGTTTGGCAAACCACTGTTTGTCGGTGAACCAGATATAGTCTATGACCGGTATGCCGGACTCGCGTAGAATCATTTTCATGGTTATCTTGTCCATGCCATTGGCGCTTGCAAGGGTGTTGCAACCCGCATACGGGATGCCGATAGTCTCAAGGACTCCTTCGAAGATACCGTCCTCAACATTCGAACCGTGGAGCACCGGTATGACTACGTCGAGGGTCGTAACAGGTCCTTTAGGACCGAAAATCCCGGATGGCTGCGCGCGGTAGAGATTATAATCGCCGTAGACAGGACGCATGAACACCTCTGTGCACTTTGAAAGGAGCGTAGGGATGTCGCGGTAGTTGGCCACGTCGAAGAGAGCTTCGCCTGTATAGAATTTACCTTGTTTGGTTATATATATAGGTGTGACGTCGTACTTGTCACGATTGATGGCATGCATAGCCTGGGATGCGGATATGACCGAGATTTCATGCTCGGTAGACCGCCCTCCGAAAAAGACTCCGATGTTGGTTTTCATTTGAGTTACTTATGATGTTTTTATATGCGTTGTTCAGTGGATTCGTTTATTTGAAAGTATCAGGAAGGTCATTCTCATAGAGGACTGTGTCACCTGATTTCAAAACAGTGGCGAGGTATTGCTGGGCTTCGTTAAAACTGTCGACCTTATGCAGCTTAAGACTGCTGCTACCGACGCTTTCTATTCCTGCCACAATCGCATCGCGGTTGTATTCTCCTACGATTATGGCAATGTCGGCCGAAACGGCGATTCTTTTCCCGAAAACTTCGTTGAGTTCCGCCTGACGCTCCCCAAGCTCAATCATGCCCGGGGTCACAATGATACGGCGCCCGGAGTTCATCATCTTGAGTACGTCGAGTGCCATTTTCGAACCGGTGGGATTGGAGTTGAAAGCGTCGTCGATGATTGTGACACCTCCGGCGGTACGTTTCATGTTGAGACGGTGTTCAACTTGCTCTATGTTGGCAATCGCATATCTGATTTTTTCAACAGGAACTTCAAGTTTCAGTGCGACTATTATGGCTGCCAACAAGTTGGATACATTACACTCGCCGACGAGTTTAGTGGAGAAATCCATACGCTCTCCTTCAGGAGTGACAACGGTAAAAGATGTTCCGTCAGGGCTATATGTAATATCTTCTGCCGTGTAATTGGCCGCACCCTTTTCGGAGACTGCATAACGCACACATTCCACATTCGAGACAGGACGGTTGGCTATGTAGGGGAAATCATCGTTGACAATCGCGATGCCGTCTGAGGGGAGAGAGTCGATAAGTTCGAATTTAGTACGCTGTACGTTTTCAATCGACTTGAATGATTCGAGATGCTGTTCGCCGACCGCTGTGACTATCCCGATTTCGGGATGGACAAGGTCACAAATCTCCTTTATATCCCCAATCTGTTTGGCCCCCATCTCCACAATGAACACTTCATTGTAAGGCTTCAGGTATTCACGGATTGTACGTATGACGCCTAAAGTGGTGTTGAAACTCCCGGGAGTCATCATGACGTCATATTTCTCGGAAAGTATGCGATTGAGATAGTGCTTTGTGCTTGTCTTTCCGTAGCTCCCGGTCACCCCTATGATTTTAAGGTCTGGCATTGAGCGAAGGATACGCTCGGCGTCCTTGTAGTATTTCCCGTTTATGTGCTTCTCTACCGGTTTCAGCAGCCAGTTCGCCAACATTGTGAATACATGGGAGAAACAATAGATAAGGAGTGCGGTGACCGCGACTATGTCAAGCGAGTAATCTTTTGAAAGGCAAATCCACACTGTGGCACCAATAATCAGGATTGCCATAAGTGCCATCACACAGAATATGCGTGTGGCACGTTTGGTCATTACCAACGGTTTCTTGTATTTCTTTCCCGCAAGATTGAATATGTCGACTATTGATACTATCGCTACGAGCCCTATTGTAATCATCGGGATTGTCAGGGTGGAGAGTGAGGCGAGGGCAGCGGCTCCTGTGACAAGTCGCATAGTCGATGTAGTGTCCTGCGAAGCTGTCAGCCAACGTGAATAGCGCTCATTGCGGTAGGAGTTTTGCTGGAGCATCATCAGGTCGCGCTTGAATTCGAAATAGACTGTGGCTAGAGCCAGGATGATGGCTATTATATTGCAGATTAGCATAGTTGAAGAGTCGTATGTTGAATTTTATTGGTTCTTTGCTTCTGTAGTAGCGGCATTGTCAGAGAGATAACTCCTGAGCACGGCGGCGAATTGCATCGGGTTGTCGAGGAAAGAATAGTGTCCGCAAGCGGCAAAAGCTACAAGGCCCGCATCGGGTATCAGCTTTTCCATTTTACGGGCGTCGGAAATGGGTGTGGCCGTATCATTCTCTCCCCATATGAGTAGAGTGGGGGCTTTTATCATCGGTAGGCGGTCGGAAAGGTCCTCATTGACTACTTTTGACAGTATGCGGCGCATCATCGGGGAGGCTGAAGCGTAGTCGCTCGACCCGGCCTTGGCTCTGCGGGCATCAAGACGGCGTTCGGCTTTATCCTTGCCCATGAACAGGTACATGAGCCTCTTGACGGTTTTAAATGAATATACTTTCCAGTAATATTTGATGGAACGCTTCGGCTTTATACCTGCGGCGTCAACGAGGATGAGTTTGTCGACCGGGTTGCGCGAGGAGTATAGGATTCCGACGCGCCCTCCAAAGGAATGACCGAGGAGCGAGGGTCTTTCAACTCCGAGAGTCTTAATGAGTTCCTCGATGAGTCCGGTATATTCTTCGACGCCCCATACGCTTGACGGCTCAGCAGACTGTCCGAATCCAGGAAAATCGACATTAATGACCCTATATCCACACGACAGTGCGATTTTCTCGATTGATGCGAGGGTAGTGTGGTCGCAACCCCAGCCGTGCATCAATATGATGGCGGAAGTGCCGTTTCCCGAATCGGTATAGTGCAGGCGTTGATTGTCGATTGAAATCTCTTTATCCATCTTTTTTAATTGACCTACAAAATTATGAAAAACCGTTGGAATAATGCAAACGGCTGTTTAAAAAGTTTGTCGTGTTGGCAAATGATTCGTAATTTTGCAATCAATTAGCGGAATTTGGTAATGGCAGATGTTTGATTAGTGACTAATTTTGCATATCATTATTGAATTCATTGATTACTATTACTTAAAATTATATTCTGTTTGTTCGATTATGAGATTAAAAGACTCTATAAAAGCCTTCCCGTCTCTGATATTGGCAGGAGCATTGGTTTCTTGTGCACATAATCATTCCGAAAATCATGAAGAAAAGGCCGAGGGCCATGACCATCACGATGATATAGTCATGTCGGTGGCTGATGCCTCACGTTTCGGAGTCGGGGTTGAGGCTATCCGGCGGGCGCCCTTTTCCGATGTTGTAAAAGTATTCGGGGAAATTCTTCCCGCCTCTTCTGACCAGGCTGTAGTCAGCGCTCCTACTTCAGGGATTGTCACTCTCGCAAAATCCACTGAACTTGGCGAAAAAGTGTCACGAGGTCAGCTTATAGCTACAATCTCTTCATCAGGCATGGTTGGAGGTGATGCCAATAAATCGGCCAGGACTGCCATGGAATCGGCCAAGCGTGAACTTGACCGCCTTGAGCCTTTATTGAAAGACGGAATTGTCACCAAGAAGGACTATAATGAGGCTCTTGCCGCTTATGAAGCGGCTAAAAGTGCCTACAGTCCGGCAGCCGCTTCCGGCAGGGCTGTGGCAGGCATATCGGGCGTTATTTCAAACCTTCTGGTTAATGATGGCGGGTATGTTGATGCCGGACAGCCGATTGCCACGGTGGCGAGCAGTTCACGTCTCACGCTCAAGGCCCTTTTGCCTGCCCGCTATGTGGATTTCCTTCCTCAGATTTCATGTGCTAATATAAAGGCCGCCAATAGCGAAATATTTATCGAACTCGGTAACCGCAACGGGAAACTGCTTTCATCATCTGCATCGAGCGGTAGCACTACGCCGGGATATATACCGGTATATTTCAGTTTTGATAATCACGGAGATGTCGTGCCTGGGACTCCTGCTGAAATTTATCTTACGGGAACCGCCAAAAACGAGGCCGTGTCAGTGCCTCTTTGCGCAATCTCCGAACAGCAGGGCGAAAAGTTCGTGTATATACGTGTGGACGACCATGCCTATAGGAAACAAAACGTGAAGACAGGCCGCAGCGACGGCAATAGGGTTGAGATTTTATCCGGTGTCAATGTCGGTGATTCCGTGGTGACGAAGGGGAGCACTTTCGTCAGATTGGCTGAGACTTCCACTGTAGTGCCCGAAGGACACTCCCATTCACATTAACACGATTCATAACGATTGGATAAACTATGCTGAACAGGATAATAAAATTCTCGCTCGACAATCGTATTGCTGTAATCGTGCTGTCAATCGTACTGCTCGTCTACGGTATGATTGTTCTTTTGCGTACAGAGGTCGATATTTTTCCTGACCTCAACGCTCCGACCGTTGTTGTCATGACCGAAGCCCCGGGAATGACTCCCGAGGAGATTGAGAAAGTGATAACATATCCGGTTGAGACCGCTGTCAATGGCGCTACGGGCGTAAGACGTGTGCGCTCGTCGTCGGCAGCTGGATTCTCTTCCATATGGGTTGAATTCGATTGGGGGACCGATGTCTACCGCGCCCGTCAGATAGTGGCTGAGAAACTTTCGGAAATAGAGGGGGATTTGCCTCCGGGCGTCGGGAAACCAACTCTCGGGCCTCAGTCGTCAATACTTGGTGAGATACTGATTATCGGGCTGACGTCCGATTCAATAACCACTCAGGAAGAACTGCGTACTATAGCTGACCGACAGATTCGCCCACGTCTGCTTTCGCTGTCAGGAGTGTCGTCCGTATCTGTCATTGGTGGTGACGCGAAGGAATATCAATTGCTTCTGTCGCCGGCGGCCTTGCAACAGTTTGGTGTGTCACTGCAACAAGTGAGGGATGCTGTGTCACAGATGAATTCAAACGCGTCGGGAGGCGTCATATATGAATACGGGAACGAATATCTGATAAAGGGTGACATTTCCACCAATAATCTCGATGCATTATCGAACACTCTTATACTAAACTCTCCTCAAGGTCCGGTTTTGCTGAGGGATGTGGCGGAGATAAAGGTGGGAGCCTCCGAACCGAGATTGGGCACTGCTTCGGTTAAAGGGGTGCCGGCTGTACTCCTTACTGTCACGAAACAACCTGGTGCCGGCACTATCAATCTTACTGATGAAATCGAGGACTGTCTTGCTTCCTTGAAATCCACGATGCCATCGGATGTGAATGTAAACACAGATATATTCCGTCAGGCTGATTTCATAGATACTTCTATAAGCAATCTGCAGGAGTCGCTTTTCGTTGGCGCTATTTTTGTGATTGTGGTGCTTTTCTTCTTCCTGATGAACTTGCGCACCACATTGATATCTCTTGTGGCTCTTCCTATGTCGATAATAGTTACCGTACTCGTGCTTGACCTATTGGGTATGACTATAAATACCATGAGCCTTGGCGGTATCGCCATCGCTATCGGTTCTCTTGTCGATGATGCCATAGTGGATGTAGAGAATGTATATAAACGGTTGCGCGAACGTCACCGGAACGGAGAGTCAGTGATAAAAATAGTCTATGATGCATCAAAGGAGGTGAGATTGCCAATATTTAATTCCTCCTTGATTATCATGGCAAGCTTCCTGCCGCTCTTTTTCCTTAGCGGGATGGAGGGAAAGATGCTGAAACCATTAGGCATATCCTTTATTGTGGCCCTTATCGCTTCGACTATAGTCGCCCTCACTGTCACCCCGGTGCTATGTTCCTATCTTTTAGGTAGTAAGAAGGCTATGCAGACGCTTGAAAAAGAGCCTAAATTTACCGTATGGTTGCGCAAGGCATATAGCCGTGGCCTGTCATGGTCATTCGGGCATGCACGTATGGTATTCATTGCCACCGGGATTGCATTTGCAATAGCAATCGGCATCTTCTTCACTCTCGGGCGGAGTTTCCTTCCTCCATTTAATGAAGGTTCGCTAACGATAAATGTCAGTACCTTGCCTGGAATATCTCTTGAGGAGAGTGACAGGCTTGGACGGGAGGCTGAGAAAATCATCCTTTCAATGCCGGAAATCTCCTTGACCGCACGAAAGACAGGGCGCGCTGAACTCGATGAACATTCCCTCGGCGTAAATGTCTCCGAGATAGAAGCTCCCTATAAGCTCGACAACGGAAGAAGTAAAAATGAACTTCTTGCCGATCTCCGACATGAGCTCGGCCATCTTCCGGGTGTGAATGTAGAAATCGGTCAGCCTATTTCTCACCGAATAGATGCAATGCTTTCTGGGACAGAGGCTCAGATTGCAATCAAACTGTTCGGAGACGATTTATCTAAACTCTATCGGTTGGGAGGAGAAATCCGCAAGCATATTTCGGAAGTTCCGGGTGTGGTTGATGTCAACATTGAGCAGCAGGTGGAGCGTCCCCAGCTTGATATACGTCCGAAACGCGAAGTGCTGGCATATTATGGTATTCCCATGAATCAATTCGCCGATTTTATAAATGTGGCTCTCGCAGGAGAAAAAGTGTCGCAGGTATATGAAAACGGCTATCCTTACGATATGACTCTCCGCATGGCTCCATCGGCCCGAAGCTCGATTGAAGATATAAAGAATTTATCCATTGATACTTCGAAGGGAAGAGTGCCGTTGAGTGAAGTGGCTGAAGTTGTCTCGGCGACAGGCCCTAATACAATCAACCGCGAAAACGTGAGCAGGCGAATCGTTATATCTGCCAATGTTTCTGACCGAGACTTGCGTGGGACGGTCAATGATGTCCGCTCTGAGATAGAAAGCAATGTCAAGCTGCCCGAAGGTTATTTCATAAGCTATGGCGGTCAGTTTGAGAACGAGGCCAAGGCATCGGCTACGCTTGCAATCGTATCGGTGATATCGCTTATAATAATTTTCCTCCTGCTATATGGCCAGTTCCACAGCATCCCGCAATCATTGATTATCCTTCTGAATATGCCTTTGGCAGTTATAGGTGGCGTCATATTGCTGAGATTTACTACAGGCGAACTCAATATTCCAGCCATAATCGGTTTTATATCCCTTCTTGGCATCAGCACTCGCAACGGCATGTTGCTCATGTCGCGCTATGACCATCTGCGTCAGGAGGGAAGCGGATTGATGGAGCGAATAATGCACGGTTCTGCCGACCGTCTCAATCCTATACTTATGACCGCTCTAAGTTCGGCCTTGGCCCTGATACCTCTTGCCGTCAATGGAGACAAGCCGGGCAATGAGATTCAGTCTCCGCTTGCGATTGTGATACTCGGAGGTCTTCTGACTTCTACGGTGCTTAATGTATTTATAGTCCCGCTGGTATATTTCCATGTCTTTAAAAAGAAAGAAAAGCAATCATAATAACTCAAAAATCAACAATATAATTCTATGTTAAAGTCTCTCGGATTGACTATCCTCTCCCTTTTACCGCTAAGTGTTTGTGCATCAGATTTTGATGATGTGCTTAATACAATAGTAGGCAATAGCATTGCCATGAAATATGGTGATGCCGACAGGCAGGCGTCAATATCTGAAATGAAGGCTGACAATGCTCTTGAAGCACCTGAGGTGTCATATGAGAATCTATGGGGTGCAAAAGGGATTGGTGACAAGCGTAACTTTTCGGTCTCGCAGTCTTTTGATTGGCCCGGTATTTATATGGCACGCAGGGAGGCTATAAAGAAATCCGAGACAGCGATGCAGTTCCTAAGGGAGTCAGAGTTGCTTGATGTAAGGATGGAGGTAAGGCTATTGCTAATCGATATAATCTATGCTAAGCAGCGTCTGCAATCCACTAAGGAGATATGCGATGGTATGGCGGAACTCTCGTCTACCTTTAAGAAGGCGATGGAGGAGGAAAACGAGACCCGTCTTGATTATAATAAGGCGGTTATCGAGCGAATCACCTCAGAGCGTGAACTGAAAGCAATTGAAGGCGAATATGCCGTACTTGTTTCCTCGCTTAAGGCCTTGAACGGTGGAGCCGATGTCAATGCTTTGATTGAAAGACTCGGTGACGATTATCCAATAGTTGATTTGTCAACGCTCCGTCCGGATGCAGAGAAATTGCGTTTGAACGATCCATCGCAAGCTGCGGCTGCGGCTTCTCTTGAGGCTCAAAAGTCATTGGTTAAAGTGGAAAACCGTTCCTTGATGCCCGGATTTACGTTAGGCTATATACACGAGTGGGAGATGGGAGATAATTTCAATGGATTTTCCGTGTCAATGACACTTCCATTCCTGACTGGTAAGAAAAAGTTGACAGCCGCGAAGCAGCGTGTAAAGGCTATGGAGATTGAGAAAGATATGTCGCTTATAAAATTACTTGGCGAGTTGGACGGTGAATATGAAAATGCGTGTGCGTTGCAGTCGTTGATTAAGGAATATGACGGAGTAGTGCACGACAATTCAAATATAACGCTTCTGAAAAAGGCTCTTGATGGCGGTCAGATTAATTTCCTGACCTATATGCAGGAGGTTAATTATTTCCTTGCCGCCCACCGGGACTACCATGAGACTCTATATCGCTACAATGTTTCGCTTGCGCGTCTGCAACGCTATAATTAAGCGGGAGATAATCCGGTTGATATCCTTATCGAGGATTCATTCTAAAGTATTTTGTCAAAGTGTGTAATACCATGATACATTCGTGTAATTTGAACCATATAGTAAGGATTTTACTCCTTTCCATAGTGTTTGCGATGCCGGAATCTCTATATGCAGTCAAGCCGAAAGTCGCGTCTCCTATGGAAGACCGCAACAACGTTATTGATAACACTCTCGACAGCCTAAACAAGGCCCGCACGGCCCGTCCTGTTCCCGGTTCAAGCCGAAGGGGGAACAATCCGGTGCTTTTTCTTGTTGGAAATTCCACCATGCGTACAGGAACGTTAGGCAATGGGAACAACGGGCAATGGGGCTGGGGATATTATTTCCCCGAGTATTTCGACGAGAATAAAATAACAGTCGAAAACCATGCCCTTGGAGGAATGAGCAGCCGTACTTTCTATGAACGCCTTTGGCCTGAAGTCCTACAGGGTGTGAGGAAAGGTGACTGGGTCATAATTGAATTGGGACATAATGACAATGGCCCTTATGACAGCGGCCGTGCCAGGGCTTCGATTCCCGGAATTGGAAAAGATACACTCCATGTGGTTATTAAGGAAACGGGTGATAAACGGATTGTCTATACTTATGGAGAATATATGCGCAGATTTGTCAATGAGGTCAAGGCTAAAGGGGCTTATCCTATATTGATGTCTCTTACTCCACGAAATGCATGGCTCGATGCGGACAGTACGAAAATCGAAAGGGTTGATGACACGTTCGGCCTATGGGCGCGTCAGGTCGCACGGCAGACCAAAGTTCCTTTTATAGACCTTAACCGTATTTCAGGCGATAAGTTTGAGTGTTATGGCAAGGAGAAGGTGAAAACCATGTTCTATCTTGACCGTATACATTCAAGTGAATTCGGCGCGAGAGCCAATGCTGAGTCTGCGGCTGAAGGGCTACGAAACTGTAAAGGCTTGAAGCTCGCAAGTTATATGAAACCGGTTGAGGCAGACAGCGTCACGGGACAATCCCGTAAAGGGAATAATCCGGTTGTCTTTACCATCGGAGACAGCACTGTTAAAAATGAGGACTCCTCGCCCGACGGCATGTGGGGATGGGGAAGTGTACTCGGTGAATATCTTGATAGCGACAATGTAACTGTCGAGAATCACGCAATGCCCGGAAGGAGTGCGCGTAAATTTCTTGACGAGGGCCGATGGGATAAGGTTTACAATGCCCTTTATCCCGGCGATATTGTACTGATCCAATTCGGCCATAATGATGCCGGACCGATTGACAGCGGTAAGGAGCGGGCGGAACTTCCAGGGACCGGAGGTGAAAGCAAGGTCTTTAAAATGAAAAGCGATGGACGGTATAAGGTTGTCTATACCTACGGGTGGTATCTGCGGAAGTTTATAATGGATGCGAAAGAGAAGGGAGCTATACCTGTAGTGATAAGCCATACGCCTCGAAACAAATTCGATAATGGCCTGATTGAAAGCAATGCCTCAAGTTTTGGTGCATGGACGGAGGAGGTTGCCAAGATGGAGAATGTGCCATACGTGAACCTAAACCGTGTTTCAGGTATGAAACTGCAAAAGATGGCTGATGAGAGCGGACTGAAGCTCGTCAATTCTTATTTCAAGAATGACCATAGCCATAGTTCGTTGAAAGGTGCCCATCTCAATGCACAGGGTATAATCGAAAGCCTGGATTATGAAGGCTCTCCACTGCATCCCTTCATAAAGAGATGATTGGTGACTCGGTCATATTATGGATTTCAATGACTTTCAGTCAGTCCCTTGCAACAGATTACAAACAATACAGGTCACGTCAATTTTTGACGTGACCTGTATTGTTTGTGTGAGGATTCATTATTTAATATGCTCCCTGACGCGTGCTAAATAGGCTGTCATTGCGTCGCTGTCATGACGTCGGATGATGTCAAGGAGTTCGGCCATCTGTTTCTGTATATTTTCCAATTGTTCCGGAGTGTTGGGATTAAACAGAATTTCACTGACCAGATAGTCGTCTTCAGACATCAGGCCCCGTGCAATCTGCATATGGCGTTTGAATGTCGTCCCCGGGGCCTCCTGATGTCTCATTACTCCGGCAAAGGCCAGTGTGGCTGCAAACGGTATTGAGAGGGAATATGCGATTGTCTCGTCATGTTGTTCGAACGTGTATTCCACGATGTTAAGATGGAGGCGTGAGTAGAGGTCTCTGAAGAACACCTTTCCGAGATGGTCGCCTTCTGAGATAATAATGGCATTCTCATTGCTGAGATTGCTCAATGATGCGAAGGTCGGGCCAAACATCGGGTGGGTGCTGACGAAAGGATGTCCGCAATTGGCATAGAACTCGGGTAGGCCGGTCTTCACGGATGCTATATCACTGATGATGCATGACTGCGGTATGTGAGGCAGGACGGTATTGAAGGCGTCGAGTGTGTATTTTACAGTCGATGCGTTGATTACAAGCTGCGGTTCAAAGGCGTCGATTTCTTCAAGTCCCTTGAAACGCAAGGCATTGAATGTGTATCGCAGGCGTTGCGGATCAGGGTCGTAAACTGCCACTTCATGGTCAAATGACAGGAGGTCGCAGAAGAAACTACCCATTTTGCCTGCTCCGAGAATCAGGATTTTCATGATTTTTTCTCGTTGAGTTCTACCTGTATGCGCACGGACTCCTCGTGGATTGACGATAGTATGTCGCGCATGAAATCTTCGCTTACTCCAAGTTGTGATGCGGCTTTTACGCGTGTCGACATAATGTCGCCGTATCGTCCCGGCTGCACTACAGGCATGTTGTGTTTCTTTTTATACTCTCCGATTTCACGTGAAATATTCATGCGTTTGGCGAGGATTTCAAGGAGGTCGTTGTCGAGTTGGTCAATCTGTCTGCGCAACTGGGCGAGGCTCTCAGAAGAAGTAGGAACATCTCGGTAAACGAGATTGTCGAGGATTACGCCGAGTACTTCAGGAGTAATCTGTTGATTCTTGTCACTCCACGCACAGTCGGGATTGCAGTGGCTTTCTATAATCAGACCGTCGAAGCCCATGTCGAGAGCCTGCTGGGATAGGGAGGCAATCAGTTCACGTTTACCGCCGATATGGCTTGGGTCGCAGATTATGGGGATATTCGGATAGCGCACACGAAGCTCCAGAGGGATGCGCCATTGCGGATGGTTACGGTAGATGTGCTCACCATAGGTACTGAATCCCCGGTGTATGACTCCGAGCCGTGTGATTCCTGCATTGTAGAGGCGTTCGAGTGCTCCAATCCAGAGTTCGAGGTCTGGATTCACGGGATTTTTGACAAGTACGGGAATATCGCGTCCGCTTTCTCTCAGAACGTCGGCAATTTCTTGCATGGCGAACGGGTTTGCAGATGTACGGGCTCCAATCCAAAGAAGGTCTATGTCATATTCTAATGCGGCTTCCACATGGCCACGGTTTGCAACTTCCGTGGCAACCTTCAAGCCTGTTTCTTCGCGGACTTTATTGAGCCATGCGAGTCCGGGAACTCCGACACCTTCAAAGCCACCGGGCTTTGTGCGTGGTTTCCATATGCCGGCGCGGTAGATTTTGACACCGTTGCGTGCGAGCTGGCGCGCTGTTTCCATGACTTGTTCTTCTGTTTCCGCGCTGCATGGGCCGGAAATCACAATGGGCTTGGTTAGTTCCACTCCATTGATTGCGAGTGGCTGAATATTTTCCATAATCTGGGAGATATAGAGTTTTTAGATTAATCGATGAATGTGATTACAGATAGGGAGGCCTCATCATTTCAGGGCCTTGATGCGTTCAAGAGCCTCTTCCATCCGCTCCTGTGTGGCGCATAGTGAAATCCTGATGTAGCGGTTTCCGTTTGAACCGAAAATAAATCCCGGTGTCAGGAACACTTTCGCTTCTTGAAGCAGACGGTCAGCGAGTGATTCGGAACTTATATCCGGATTGTTTATGCGGCCCCAAAGGAAGAGCCCGCGCTGTTTTGGGTCGAAGCTGCATCCAAGTTCCGTCATTATTTCTTCTGCCACCTTGCGTCGCGATGAATAAACGGCATTTACTTCATCATACCAGCTCTTATCCGCTTCAAGAGCTTTTGCTGCGGCGAGCATTGTGGGCTTGAATTGTCCTGAGTCGATATTGCTCTTGACTTTCAGTATCCATGAAAGAAAGGTAGGGTTGGATGCGGCCATTCCCACGCGCCATCCAGGCATATTGTGACTTTTTGACAGAGAATTCATCTCTATCGCTATATCCTTGGCTCCTTCGACCTGAAGGATACTCATCGGTTTGTCGTTAAGAATAAACGAATAGGGATTATCGTTTACGATTACGATTCCATGCTTCTTGCCGAAAGCGATTGCCTTTTCAAATGTCTCCATGCGTGCGGCAGCTCCTGTCGGCATATGTGGATAGTTGAGCCACATGAGTTTTATCCTGTCGAGCGGGAGTTTTTCAAGTGCTTCGAAATCAGGTTGCCAGTCACTCTCTTCGGTAAGGTCATAGTTGAATATTTCAGCGCCTACAAGCTTGCTTATCGAGGAGTAGGTGGGATATCCGGGATTTGGGACGAGAACACCGTCGCCCGGGTTGAGAAAGGCGAGGGATATATGTGTGACTCCCTCTTTCGAGCCTATCAGAGGTTGTATTTCAGTTTTTGGATTGAGTGTAACACCATACCATTTCCTATACCAGTTAGAGAAACTTTCGCGCAATTCCAGAACTCCGACATGAGGCTGATATCCATGGTTGTCGGGCTTTTTCAACGCCTCAGTCATAGTTGATATTACCGAGTCATGTGGAGGTCTGTCAGGGCCACCTATGCCGAGGGATATCACATCGAGCCCGGCAGCCTTCATCACGGCAACTTCTTTAAGCTTTGTGGAGAAATAATACTCCTTTATGTTTTCGACTCTTTTGGAGGGTTTGATTTCCATATGAAAATATAGTGATTGATGGTGGATTTAATGGGTTATATGCGCTTCTGCATATTCTCCAAGTATCTTCAGGTCTTTTATCAGTGGTCTGACAGCCTCTATGGCCTGATGATAGCGGACAAGACTGTCAAATGTCACATCGACGTAGAAGCGATATTCCCATTCGCGTCCGATTATCGGGGTTGACTGGATTTTCGACAGGTTGATATCGTAGAACGAAAGTATCGTCAATATTTTCGAGAGTGCTCCATGTGTATGTGGCAGGGTGAACACTATCGATGCCTTATTGATGCTTGACTCTGCCGGTCCGATTTCAGAGCCGAGAAGCGGGTCAGCTATGATTAGGAAACGAGTGAAATTTCGCTTGTTAGTTTCAATGCTTCTTTCAAGGATTTTCAGCCCGTAGAGTTCCGCGGCGTATTCACCGCACACAGCCGCATGTCCCGTAAGCGAGCCTTCTGAAATCTCTTTGGCACTGCCGGCCGTATCGAGGTGTTCTACAATTTTTAGGTTCGGATGGCGACGCAGGAACTGTTCGCATTGCATGAGGGCCATAGGATGGGAGTTAACCTCAGTGAGTTCATCGATATCCTGACCGGGAAGAGCACACAGTACGTGTGATATGCGGAGCTTCAGCTCTCCGAATATTCGGAGGTTACTTTGCCGTAGAAGCTCATGGTTCTGCAGGAGGCTGCCTGCGATTGTGTTTTCAATCGCTACGATACCGATTAGTGACGCATCGTTTGCAAGCGTGTCGAACATCGAATGGAAGGTGTCGCACGCCACGGTCTGAATTTCTTCATTCGGCCCGAAATAGAGGTGGGCCGCTGCGTCGTGATAACATCCTGCTACTCCTTGGATGGTGACCTTTTTCATCGTTATTTACATTAAAAAATCCCGTTTTCGCATTGGAGAACGGGATTTGTGTATCGTTGTGATGTTTTATTTGCTTCTATTTGATAAATTATGCGCGCAAATCCCTGTTCTTATTTTTTGTCAAAATAAAAATAAAAAGAAAACGAATATGCGTAAAATCGAGTCATAATTTACTTTTGATTTATAGTGCAAAGTTACGGATTATTTAATAAGCGCCAAATAAAATGCCGAAAAAATTACAAATTTTAATTTATCATACAGAAATTATATCTCCTGAATCCAGATAATAAAGATAGCCGCATACATTTTTATATCCCATTGAAGACAGGAGGTCGACATAGCCGCGAATCTGTTTGCGGTAGCGTGCCGGAGGTTGCACGCCACTTTTGAAATCGATTATATCGATAGCTCCGTCAGAGGTCCATACAACCCGGTCCGGACGATATGACTTGTCGGGGCCTGTTATGACAGGACGTTCAATAAGGACCCTGCTGTAACCCTCAAACCATTTGGAGGCCCGTTTGTCGTTTACACGGCTTAGGATTATTGAATGGATTTCGTTGATGTCGTCTTCGGTAAGTTCCTTTGCCTTGCGTGCATGCCGGAGGTTATTGATGGCCACCTGTACATCAGCCTTTATACGGATATCAGCCATTATATCGTGGAGAAGGATGCCTCTGTCGCGTGCGTTCTCGATATTGTAATATCTTTCTTCAAGCTTTGTGTTTGACCAGATTTCTCTATGTGGACATGTATAGTACGTTTTCATGTCAAGAAGCAACGACGGTGTAAGGGCTGTTTTGTCTGATTTGTGCTTCTCAACCGCTTTTGTCGGAGTGCCTATTGTAAGTTCAGTTTCAAACCCAGGATGGTTGAGCTTTATTGCGTCAATTATATCGGCTGACATCCCGGCGCTCCGTCCTGAAGCCGAAGGCAGTCCTATGTGCAGTTCATCGACCGCACGTGTGAATGCTACATATAGAAGATTGACGGTGTCAAGTTTATTCTGGTTGCAGACTTCTGTATATCGGTCGGCAAATGGCGTGCCGTCCATTGCTGATGAAAGGCGCAGCGGTATCATAGGTGGAACAACATTCCCATCAATGCCCGGGATTTCGTTAAGACGGAACCATGCAAGTTCTGAATGGTTCCCTGTTGTCATTTGGGCAAATGGGATATGCACGCATGGATATTCGAGTCCTTTTGATTTATGTATGGTCAATATATTTAAGGCACTGTCGTCAGATGCTCCTGCCACGGAAGTCTTGGAGCCCGTTTCGTCCCACCATCTGAGGAATGAACGGATATCACCGTGTCCCCGGTTGACATATTCAGTCACAAGGTCTTGAAAAGCTGTTATATATAAATTTTCTCCATGAAGGTTTTCAATAGGGACAAATTCAGAGATAATATTCTCGACCAATGAAATAAGGTCGATTGAGAAATCCGATATTGTCGCTTCTGATGCAGTTGACCGGTGACCGGGTCCTGTCGGGTTGGAATTAGACGAATCTGTTCCGGGATTAAGGGCATCGACGAGGGCACAAGAAGGGGATGCTCCATGGCTGCGTAGGCTTTCGAAACGGTTGATTAGTGCCGCTACCTCCCGACGTGTTTTTTTTCTTGAATCAGGGGTGAAGTCTGTAGCGGATATAAGACGCAGACGGCTTATGATTAGGGAAACAGAGGGGGAGTTCCCTAACATAAGTGATGAGTCAGACACTATGCGAAACGGCGGGAAGTCCGGGTCTGTCAGTTTTACTGATTCAAGGTGCTTTATTATCATGTTTCCTTCATCCCATCTACGGACAAGGATTGCTATATCTCCGGGGCGGTAGCCTGATGAAAGTTGGCGGCGCAGCTGGATTGTGAGGTTCGCAAGGGCTTCTTCAGTCCATTCCTCTTTTTTAGTTCCTTGGTAGACTGAAACTTTGACATAGCCATGATGTTCGGTATGCTTTGGCGATACTTGCTGCACAACGTTGGAATATATGTCTTCGAAGCCGAGATTTTTTACGAGAGATGAAAAGAATTCATTGTTGAAACGAATCACGTCGGCAGATGAACGCCAATTGGTATTTTCTGAAATCGTATCTCCGCTTATTTTAACGCGGCCTTGCGTTATACTCTCGTTGTGAAGGTTATGTAGCAATGACGGGTCGCTATTGCGGAAGCGATAGATGCATTGCTTCTCGTCGCCGATTACGAGATTGTCGTGGTCATAGGCCAAACTTTCCTTTATTAGCGGACGGAGATTTGACCATTGGCTGTGGGAGGTGTCCTGAAATTCGTCTATAAGATAGTGTCTGTACCATGTCCCGACGCGTTCGTATAAGAACGGAGTGTCTTCATTGCCGATTATTTTGGATATAAGGGCATTGGTGTCACTTAGAAGTATGGTGGAATTCTCCCTACGATATCGGTCGAGATATGTGGCGATGGTCGAAAGGAGTCCGAGCTGATATAGATTCGCGGAAATGATGCGTAGTGTACGCACATTCTCACTGCTGAATTTCATTGCCTCTAAGGCGTTGTGGATAACAGGGTCGAAGTCCGGGCGGAGGGGAGAGGTCTTGCCCTTTTTCACATAGGCATTGTCGATATCGTCACACGATTTCAGTACTGTTGCTGAGAGAGGCTTGGAGTCATAGCCGTTTTGTGCCCATTTGGATATCGGTTTGTATATGTTTGACGATACAATATCTTTCCCGTCCAGATTGTCTATTTCGAGGATGGCCTTACGGCACGCTTGAACTGTCGAGTCCGTGATTTCACGCGACATCCGGAATATCCGGTTCTTGAATTCATTGAATTTTGTCTCGTCCGACAGATAGGTGAGGAGTTCTTTTTCATTCTCCCTGTAGACATCGTCGGTTATATCGGCAATGAATGAGATTAAATCGCGATGGATATAGGATGTGCGGTTGAAAATGTTAAAAGTCCTGCCGTCTTCAATTAAAGCTGTCATGTAGTTTGACAGCCAGTTGATAAGCATGGAGGTGCGTTTGGTCTGTTCGCCGTGGTTAAGGTCCTGAAGCAATTTATCGACACTCATGGCTATTATCGCCCTGTCGTCGAGTTCAAGTTCGTAGTTGCCTGAGACTTCCGCTTCCCTGGCAAAGGCGCGCAATATTGTCTGAAAGAATGAGTCGATAGTGGATACTCCAAAGAAATTGAAATCATATAGAAGGTCGTGAAGGGCTATGGATGCCGCATTTTTCAACTCTTTTCCGGAGCAGGAAAATGAATTGCAAAGTTCAGTTGCATACGGACTTTCCTTTGACCAACCTTTTTCAAGTCCCGCAATGACTGCAAGTTCGTGGATGATGCGGTTTTTCATCTCCTCCGTTGCCTTGTTGGTAAATGTGATTGCAAGTACGGAGCGATGGGTATTGCGCTTGCCGCGATTGAGGCAATATGAACCGTCCTCCTTTTTATGTCCAAGGAGAAGCTTTATATATTCACGGGCAAGAGTGAAGGTTTTTCCCGAGCCGGCGGAAGCTTTGTAAATGTTAATCATTTATTTTACTTTGAAGCCGAGCTCGCGAAGGACTTTAGCTACATCTGCTTTACGGTCGCCTTGCAGTAGAATTTCGCCTCCGCGGGCAGAGCCTCCAGTGGAAAGTTTCGATTTTAGAATGGATGCGATTTCTTTGAGCCGGTTGTCATCGCACGTAAAACCGACAATAAGGGTGGCAGTTTTGCCTTTGCGACCTTTTTTGTCAAGAATAATTTCTATTAAGTCCGTGCTTTCGGACGGAGAAGAGGGCGTTTCTTCCACGTATTCCTCACGCTCGATTTCTCCGGAATTTATTTTTTGAGACAGTATGTCTTTCCAATCCATCTTCGTGTTTGGTTGCGATTTTATTAATAGATTGAATCACAGACCGTATCTTCAATCCTGCCTATTTCATCGAGTGGGACTTCCCGGTCGTGGTCCGTAGGGATTTCTTTAGGATTGTCAAGTGTGTGAACTATGGCGGCAAGTGTCATTGCATATTTATCCTCGTCTACGGGAAGCGACTGATAGAAGGCTGATGCCGAATCCGGGTTTATCTTATAGGCTTCACGGAAACAACGTGCTGCAAGTTCAATATCGTCAGGATTGTCAGTGCGGTCGTTTAATTGCATATATAGAATTGACAAGCGGGCGAATTGTGAGGCTTCCACGCCTTCTTTTTCCTCACGTGAAAGAATCCCGTTACATAAATCGCGGGTGGTTGTGACATCCTCATTCGCCAGTGCGAGTTCTGCTGCGGCAATATCGTCGGCCACTGAATTTGAGCCATTGCAGGCAGAAGTGATTACAGCGGCAGACAGGATAATGGATATAAGGGTGTGTCTCATATATAATATTTAATCATTACGTCGCTGATAAAGATAGGTGACTCCTCCGTTTTCAAGCTGGAGCGAGAAGTCATTGTGTCCTACGACATGCTGTGCCACACGGGAGGGAATATCTCCAATAAGCGTGCTGTCACCTTCATGGGTCAGGGTCGAGGGGTCGAGCTCCAGTATCAGTGAATCGTTTTCAACGTTCCATTTGCCATTTACACTATATGTAAGAACTCCCGGTTTAATCGCGGTAATCACACATGAAGCATCCTTATGGAGTTGCATCACCGGCTCGGTTTGTGAGATTTCAGGGTTGTAATATGTGCCTACAATTTCTTTTGCCTCCTTGCTGAGCCTGTTGCACCCGAAAAGTGATATTGTGAAGATGGCCAATACGATTAGTCGAAAACTTTTCATATGTAATGTGTTTTATGCAAATGTACGAATTTTTCCCGAAACTCAGCCTAAATGCACCCTATGATTTCATTGATGTCAGAAATGCCATGACGGGAACAGTAATCTTCCATATAGTCTATGACTTTCATCGTGACGGCGGGGTCAATGAAGTTAGCAGTCCCAATCTCTATGGCGGTGGCTCCCGCGAGCATGAATTCAATAGCGTCACGTCCGTTCATTATGCCACCAAGACCAATCACAGGAATTTTTACAGCTTTGGCTACTTGCCATACCATACGGACGGCTACCGGGCGGACTGCAGGGCCGGAAAGGCCTCCGGTAATCGTTGATAAATGCGGACGGCGACGTTCGACGTCAATCGACATTCCCATTATCGTATTGATCAGGGATACAGAGTCGGCTCCCTCAGCCTCGACAGCCTTTGCGATATCAGCAATCGATGTGACATTGGGGGAGAGCTTTACAATCAAAGGTTTGTCGGGATACGCAGAGCGTACGGCCCGTGTCACTGAGGCTGCGCCCTGAGTTGTAGTGCCGAAAGCCATTCCGCCCTCCTTGACGTTCGGGCAGGAGATATTCACTTCTATAGCACTTACTCTGTCAAGCGCATGCAGACGCCGTGCGGTTTCCGCGTAGTCGTCGATGTTAGCCCCGGAGACGTTTACTATCAGGTGGGATCTATAGACTTGGATTCGAGGATAGATATGCTCTATAAAGTAGTCCACACCTTTGTTTTGTAGACCGACGGCGTTCAACATCCCTGAAGGTGTCTCTACCATGCGCGGATAATCGTTGCCTTCGCGGGCATTGAGTGTGGTCCCTTTGATTATGTAGCCTCCGAGACGGTTTATATCTATAAAAGGTGCGAATTCCTCGCCGTAGCCGAATGTGCCGGACGCTGTGAGTACCGGATTATTGAGTCTGAGTGAGCCTATGTTGACTGATAGATTGGCCATATGTAGATATTAGTTCCAGGTTAGGGATTTGATATTGAATACTGGGCCTTCGGTGCATACGCATACGTTGCCTTTGACTGTTTTTTCGACACAGCAGAGACAGGCTCCAAGGCCGCAAGCCATCATGTTTTCAAGGGAGACCTCACAGTCTACAGCTTTGTCTCGGGCTATTGATGCAATTGCTTTCATCATTGGTGCAGGCCCGCAGCAATATAAGCGGAAATACGGTGAGTTAAGCGCGGGATGGGCAGTGACAAATCCTTTTATGCCTTCCGAACCGTCCTCCGTACAGATATGAACAGTGCCGATTGCACGGAAATCTTCGAGTTCCAGCAGGTCACCGGCGCTTCGTGCCCCAAGAAGAAATTCAGGGTTGAATCCTTTTGATTTTAATTCTTTGCCGAGATATAGCAAAGGGGCGACTCCGACTCCACCTCCTATGAGCAACAAGCGTGAGCCTGCAGGAGCATCGGTCGAAAATCCATTTCCGAGAGGCAGCAGAATGTTGAGTGTCTGATTGGCTTCCATCCCTATCAGACATTCAGTTGCTTTCCCGGCTTTGCGTATGAGGAGGGTAAGGCGGTTTGAGGAGTAATCGACATCATTTATTGATATTGGACGGCGCAGAAACACTCCCGGCTTTTCAACTGCAATCTGGACGAATTGTCCGGGCTTCATCTCAGGCATGGGGGCGCCATCGGCGGGAGTGAGAGTCATGCGTGAATAGCAGTCGTTGATGTGGAGATTTTCTATTATAGTAAAGTCTTTGACTTGTTTCACTGTGTTGGGGTTATTTGCTTTGTTATTATAATTGAAGAAGTGATTGTTCTCACCGCAAAATTACTCTTTTATCGGATATCTGTCAAGAGTAATGAGGTTTTATAATTTTATATTTTAATATTATGGTGTCGTTAATTTGGCGATTATTGACCATAATTGATTATTTTTGCAGAGAGTATTAAAACTTGTCCTTAAATTTAATCCAGTTGTGATGATAAATAAAAAAATCATTGTCTCTATTGCCGCCGCTCTGATTTTGCCTTTCGCTGTTGATGGCAAGGCGAATGATATCCCTCGTGACACTTCTTTCACTGCGTATTCTACCGCTATAAAAGTGCGTAAGAAGCATCCAGAAGCTGTATTGGCGCAGCCAAAACTTCCTGAAGGGATTAAGGCTTACGAAAATGTAGTGTATACGACAATCCATAAAACTTCCTATGGAGACCGTGATTTACATGTGGATATTTTCCGCCCTGATGATGGACAGGTCTATCCGGCCTTGTTGATGGTGCATGGAGGAGGATGGAATTCGGGCGACAAGTCCCTGCAGGTTCCCATGGCTCAGCAAATTGCGGCAAAAGGCTATGTGACAATACCGGTTGAATACCGTCTTATTCCTGAAGCTGTCTATCCTGCAGGGCTCCATGACGTAAAGACTGCTGTCAGATGGGCGAGGGCTAATGCTGAAAAATATGGAATTGACCCTGACAGGATTGCGATATCAGGATGTAGTGCCGGTGCGCAGCTTGCCACTCTCGTCGGGGTTACCAACGGTTCGAAGCGTCATGAAGGTAAAGGAGAGTGGCGTAAAACCTCAAGCGATGTGCAGGCGGTGGTCAATATGGACGGTATAGCCACATTTGTTTCAGAATCGAATATTGCCGATGCCCGTCAGCGTTTCGAGACAAAAGGGAAATTACCGGTTAACTCATTGTGGCTTGGAGGGCTTTATGAGGACTCTCCCGAGAATTGGAAGGAAGCTTCGTCCTTGTTGTGGATATCGGATAAATCTGCCCCCGTATGTTTCATCAGCAGTGGATTGCCTCGATACAGCGACGGACGGGATGCTCTTGTAGAAATTTATGATTCTATCGGAATCTATAGCGAACGCCACCGTATTCCGGTAGACGTCCATCCGTTCTGGTTTTTTTATCCATGGATGGACACCACGGTTGATTATGCCACGAGATTCCTTGACCGTATGTTTAAAGCCGGAGAAGGAACTCTTCCACGGAGATTCCGTATAACGGACTATGGAGCGGTTAACGACAGCACTCTGATTCAGACGGCGGCAATCCAGTCTGTGATTGACCGTGCTGAAACGGTAGGCGGTGGCGAGATTGTGATTCCACGAGGGACATATTTGACAGGTGCCCTGTTTTTTAAACCAGGGACAAAATTAATATTGGAAGAAGGGGCTGTGATAAAAGGAAGTGATGATATCGTTGATTATCCCCTGATTCCTTCTCGCATGGAAGGTCGCAGCATATATTACCATGCCGCTCTGATAAACGCATACCATGTTGATGATTTTGAAATATCAGGCCCGGGTACAATCAATGGCAATGGATATAAGTTCTGGGTCAAGTTTTGGGATAATGTCGAAAAAGCACGGAAAGATAACCGTGCGTGGACAAATCTTGAGGTGCGTCGCCCGCGTCTTGTATTCTTGTGGGGGTGCGACAATGCCCGTTTGAGCGGAATCAGGATGGTTAATTCTGCCTTCTGGACTTCTCATTTCTATTTGTGTAATGATTTGATAATAGAGAATTGCGAAGTTCAGGCTCCACGGGAGCCGGTTCGTGCTCCAAGCAGCGATGCCATTGACCTTGACGGGTGTCATAGGGTAGTGGTCAGGGGATGTTACCTCAACTGTGATGATGATGGCGTGTGTCTTAAAGGAGGAAAAGGTGTTTTCGCGCATAAGTCCCACGAAAACGACAGTGTGACCGATGTGCTTGTGGAAGGCTGTGTGTTTGGCCCGAATCTTCACGGCACACTCACTCTCGGAAGTGAATGTTTCTTTGCCGATAGGGTGACACTGCGTAATTGCAGGGTAGACAATGATTGCGCGCTTCTTCGTTTGAAGATGCGCCCCGACACATATCAGACCTATCAAAATATAAGGGTTGAAAATGTTACGGGGAAATGTGGCACCATGATTGAAATCCTTCCATGGAAACAGTTTTTCACCCTTGAAGGTACCGACGAAAAGCCCGTGGGTTTAATCCGGAATGTGACTCTGCGGAATATCAATCTTAAATGCGGCAGTCTCGGCGTGATTGCAGCAAATGTTGACGATAGTGTAAAGAATTTTACGATAGAGAATGTAAATGTGAAAGCGCAATCCGATGTGTTCCGTTGTAACTATCCAGCAGAAGATGTGAGGTTGATTGACGTCACTGTCAACGGAAAAGCCCCGGTGGTTCTTCCCGCAGACGAAGAAATGAAAGATAAACTTAACTACGATGCGGGAGATTTGGATAAAAATAATGAGAGATAAGAATTGACATGTCCTTGCACGGACGGGATAAGTTTAGTAACTTTGCAGAGTGATTAACATAGCGCAACATATTGAATATTTATTGATGTGCCACGATTGTGTCGTGGTGCCAGGTTTGGGCTCGTTTATGACGAACGATGAACCTGCGCGCTATGATTCTGTCAATCAGGAATTCATTCCGCCCCGACGCAGCATAGGGTTTAATCCTGAAGTCCGTCACAATGACGCAATGCTTGCAGGGAGTATATCCCGTCTACTGAAAGTTTCGTATGAGGCAGCCCGGTCCCGGATTGATACGGAGGTGTCGTCACTGCGGTATCAGCTACAGCTCTCCGGAGAAGTGCCTTTTGGTCGGCTCGGTATACTTTTCCGTGGTGAAAACCCTGAATTCCCTGTTTTTGAACCTTCATCCGATTCCCTTCCGGCCCGTAGATATGATGGACTGCGTCCGTTGGCTATAACTCCGCTTAAAGTGGAAACTGAGGAAGAGACTGAAGAAAGGGCGGCTCAAGCACATCATGTTGTCACTATACCATTGCCACTGAAAATAGTGGCATCCGTGATAGTTATCATGGTTGCTCTCGGAATTTTATATTCGACTACGAGTCTGGTCAATGGCCCGTGTATGAATTTCGCGTCATTGGATACCGGATTGAGCTCCACAATGGAACCTGCCGCTTCGGTTGAGGCTTCGATTACTGATGTCGTGTCACGTGATATCCTGCTTAATATAGCGATTCCGGATGAGAAGCAATCTGTGAATGAGTCTTATAGTCCCGAGGTTGTGAAAAAGACCGGTCGCTATATCCTGGTTGTCGCGTCCTATCCCAGTAAACGTGCGGCAGAACGACATATTCAGGCTATCGGGGATTCTTCGTTGAATATTATGGAAATGGACGGTAACTATCGTGTGTATGCGGCTTCCGCTTCCGATATTAATTCCGCGCGAAAGTTAGCTGATTCATTATCGGGGCGCTATCCTACAGTTTGGGTATGCCGCCGGTGAGTTTCCCCTTTGATTATCGTTTTAGAAAAATTTAGATAAGTTTTATGGACTTCCACGAACTGCTTGTGGCACGTAGGAGCATACGTCGCTATACAACTGAAAAAATTGACCCCGAACAAGTGAAACTCATCCTTGAGGCAGGGCTTCTTGCTCCGACATCCAAAAGTGCCAGGGCCTGGCAGTTTGTGGTCGTGGAGGATGCTGACATGCTTGAGCGATTGAGCATGTGCAAACCGATGGGTGCAGCCCCTGTGGCCCGCTGTCCGTTGGCTGTAGTGGTAGCAGTAGACTCTACCGCTACTGAGCCGTGGGTCGAGGATGGTTCTGTAGCCGCATCATATATGCAGCTTCAAGCTGAGGCTCTCGGATTGGGGTCATGCTGGATTCAGGTGCATGGCCGTTTCACGGCGGACGGTACGCCGTCGGAAGAATACGTTCAGGAGCTTCTTGGAATTCCTGAGGTCTGCCCCGTGTTGTGCATACTCACTTTCGGGCATAAAGATGAACAGCGTAAGTCGCAGGACATCGATAAGCTTAAATGGGAGAATGTCCATATAGGCAAGTTTTAATGAAAATCATATTATCGCTATTTGAATAATCAATATCGGCGATGTTGAAAAGAATAGTATTCATAGGGGCAGGCAATGTCGCCTCCCATATTGCGCCCGCGCTTGAGGAATCAGGTGCGGGCGTGGTGGTTCAGGTATATAGCAGGACTATTGAATCGGCGCGGCTCCTTGCTTCTGAATTGCATGATGCATGTCCGGTCGACGAGGTAGGATTGATTGTTGATGATGCCGATATCTATATAATCAGTGTGGCGGATGATGCGATAGCCACACTCGTTGACAAAATTAAAGAGGCGTTCCAATCCAGGGAAGGCCGGGAAAGATTATATGGAGAGCATCTTGCTGATAATAGTCCTCTGTGGCTTCATACGTCAGGTTCGATTGGCATGGAGGCTCTTTCATCACTTTCTTCCAGATACGGAGTGTTCTATCCTTTGCAGACATTTTCGAAGAATGTTGATTTGGATGTATCTGAGGTTCCTCTGTTTATCGAGGGAAACTCACGAGAAACACTTGAAGATATAAAAGCCTTTGCAATCCCGTCGTTTAAAAGGATATATGAGGCGGACAGCAGGACGCGCCGCATGATGCATATTTCTGCGGTATTCGCATGTAACTTTACCAACCATCTTTGGACTCTTGCATCAGAGATTCTCGCGGAGGAGGGACTTCCGTTTGATGTTTTGCGCCCTTTACTGGAGGAAACCATGCAAAAAGCATTCGCGACTTCGCCTGCAGAGGGACAGACTGGCCCTGCCGCGCGTGGCGATAAGCGTGTCATTGATTCCCACATGAAATTACTTGAAGGAGATAAGCGGATTATCTATCAGCTTCTCTCTGACAGTATAATTTCACGTAGGGATATCATATCATAATGGGATACCTTGATTTTTCAGGAATTCACGATAGACTCTTGAAAATTGTTCATTTGAAGAACGTGGGTAACGTACTTCCGCAAAGACTTGTGCAAGATTTTCTTTACCGTTCTCCTTGATGAACTGTCTGGATGATGGCAGATTGTCTTTTTCGCTGTAGAAATCAAGCAATTCTTTGTCTGTCGGATTGCAGTATTCTTCCTCGTGCACTATTGCTTTGATTGGCAGGCGTTCCTGTATGTCAGGCGTTTCATCGGGATAACCGACTGTTACAGTTATAACAGGGACGACGTCTGAGGGAAGTTTCAAGGCCTCGGCGATTTGTTCGGCATTGTAGGTAGTCGTTCCGAGATAGCATGTCCCGAGGCCATTCATTTCCGCGATAGTGCAGAATTGCTGTGCGAATATCGAAGTGTCTATTACTCCCCAAGTGAATCCTTGCATATTGTTGAGCCCCGGTTCTGCATTGTTTAGCCGGCACCAACGGTTGAATCGGTTGAAATCAATGCAAAAAGTCAATACGGCGGCAGCATTTTTTATCGCGGGTTGGTTGAAGTGGGCGGGTGCGAGAGCCGCAATTGCATCCGGTTTTGCAGTCACGATTACTGAATATGTCTGCATGTTGCCTGTATTGGCTGCATGAGCAGCTTGATCAAGCATCTCATTGAGCATTTCAAGGCTTACAGGACGGGAGCTGTCATATTTACGGATTGTGCGTCTTGTCGAGAAATATTCGTTGATATTCATGTCGTTATATATTTCAGATATGTCTATGCTATTTATGGTATGCGGGGTATGTGTGGAATATTGCTGCAAGTTACAATTTTATTTTGGGATGTTGATAACTTGGGGTGAAATTTCTTGCAATATAGGAAATAAATGGTCAACTTTGCATGGAATAAAAACCATATCACATATCATGAACTGCTTCTAAGAAATGGAACGAAACAAATATACGTTTGAAGATGCCTACGCGGCCTCTGTGAAGTATTTTGACGGCGATGAACTTGCCGCGAAAGTATGGGTGAGCAAATATGCCCTAAAGGATTCATATGGCAATATATATGAGCTTACTCCTGCCGATATGCACCATAGGTTGGCATCTGAATTTGCAAGAATAGAAAGGCTTTATCCTAATCCGTTGAGCGAGGACCAGATTTTCGAGCTTCTTGACAAGTTTGCCTATATAGTTCCACAGGGCAGTCCCATGGCTGGAATCGGTAATGATTTCCAGACAGGTTCTCTGTCCAATTGTTTTGTGGTCGGTCTTGATGGTCATCCTGATTCATATGGCAGTATCATTAAGATTGACGAGGAGCAGGTACAGCTCATGAAACGACGTGGAGGGGTGGGACACGACCTTAGTGACTTGCGGCCCAAGGGTATGCCTGTGAAAAATTCTGCCCTGACATCAACTGGTCTTGTTCCGTTCATGGAACGATATTCGAATTCTACAAGAGAGGTGGCACAGGATGGCCGTCGTGGGGCGTTGATGCTCACGGTCGCTATAAAGCATCCTGATTCCGAACGCTTTATCGACGCGAAACTTGAACAGGGGAAAATAACAGGCGCTAATGTGTCGGTTAAAATCGATGATGATTTCATGAAATGTGTGGAGGATGGCTCCGCATATACATGTAAGTTCCCGGTCGACAGCGATGAACCGGAGGTTAAAAATGAGATAGACGCAAAAGCGCTTTGGAGCAAGATTGTATACAACGCTTGGAAATCAGCCGAACCCGGCGTCCTGTTCTGGGACACTATTTTGAAAGAATCCGTTCCTGACTGCTATGCGGATTTGGGATTTCAGACTGTGTCCACGAATCCCTGCGGAGAAATACCTCTATGTCCTTACGACAGCTGCCGCCTCCTTGCGGTAAACCTATATTCATACGTAAGGAATCCTTTCAAGCCCGATGCTTATTTCGATTTTGACCTTTTCCGCGACCATATCACCAAAGCCCAGCGTCTTATGGATGATATCATCGACCTTGAAATGGAAAAGATTGATGCCATAATTTCTAAAATAGAGTCTGACCCGGAGAGTGCTGAAGTAAAGCAGACTGAATTGAATCTCTGGAAGAAAATACGGGCAAAAACGCTCAAAGGCCGTCGTACAGGCCTTGGTACGACAGCAGAAGGTGATATGCTTGCGGCTCTCGGACTTCGTTACGGAACCGAGGAGGCTACTGCAAAGTCAGTCGAAGTACACAGGGCCCTTGCTCTTGCGGCATTTGCTTCATCCGTACAGATGGCCAAGGAGAGAGGTGCGTTTGAAGTCTATGATGCAGAGAGGGAACGTAATAATCCGTATATAAGCCGTCTGCGTGAAGCGGATCCGTCTCTTGTCGCAGACATGGAGGCTCACGGCCGACGTAATATTGCTTGTTTGACAATAGCTCCTACCGGCACCACGTCTTTAATGACCAGGACTTCATCCGGCATAGAGCCTGTATTCATGCCTGTCTACAAGCGTCGTCGCAAGGTTAATGCCAATGATGTGGATGTCCATGTGGATTTTGTGGATGAGTCGGGTGACGCTTTTGAAGAATTCGTGGTTTATCATCCCAAATTCCTTGAATGGATGAAAATTATGGGTATAGAGCGCCGTGATGACTATACTCAGGCTGAGCTTGATGCGTTGGTTGAAAAATCTCCTTATTTCAAGGCTACGGCAAACGATATAGACTGGCTTGAAAAAGTAAAGATGCAAGGTGCCGTGCAGAAGTGGGTTGACCATTCGATTTCAGTTACAATAAATCTTCCGGCTGACACGAGTGTTGAACTCGTCAACCGTCTGTATTTAGAAGCATGGAAAGCCGGCTGTAAGGGATGTACGATTTATCGTGACGGCTGTCGGTCTGGAGTTCTTATATCTGCTGATGAAAATAAGAAAAAAGACCGTGAGAAGGGCGTGGATACAGGGAACGAGGAATCAAAATCAATACAGCTTTCTCCTGCTGACTATTTCAGCACTCACGCAGTCGGTAAGCGTCCGATTGAACTTGAAGCCGATGTGGTAAGATTCCAGAACAATAAGGAAAAATGGATTGCCTTCGTTGGCCTTAAGGATGGTCGCCCTTATGAGATTTTCACCGGTCTTGCCGATGATGAAGATGGAATTTTCTGTCCAAAATCGGTGTCAAAAGGTAAAATTATAAAGGCTACCGACGAAAAAGGAAATAAACGCTATGACTTCCAGTTTATTAATAAGCGAGGATATAAAACCACTATTGAGGGACTGTCAGATAAATTCAACCCTGAATATTGGAACTATGCCAAACTGATATCCGGTGTGCTGCGCTACGGTATGCCTATTGATCAGGTGATAAAGCTTGTTAACGGCCTTGAACTTGATTCTCAATCGATAAACACATGGAAGATGGGTGTTGAAAGGGCCTTGAAGAAATATCTTCCCTCCGGAACCCAGGCGACAGGACAGAAATGTCCGAATTGCGGACAGGAAACTTTAGTTTATCAGGAAGGTTGTCTGATTTGCACTTCATGTGGCTCTTCAAGATGCGGATAAACCCTTTTGGATTATAGAATAATATCCTTCAGTAATACTGCCTCGTTGTGGTCCGACAGGTATAGTGGCTCGCGGGGCGTGTAGGCTGGAGAAAGGAGCGAAGCGGCAGTGTCAACTTTGGCATTGCCGCTGACTTTTATCCCGGCCATGTCGAGTGCGGTAGGACAGAATGAGCGGGAAGTCGAAATCAGTTCGATTATGTTCTTTCGGATTGCGTGCGCTTTCTCGGGATAGAGTGACGTATATGATTCTGACAGCCATACAATGAATGGTACATGAACCTGATATCGGGTGGGACGGGGGGATGCGTGAAGGAAACGTCCTGTATTGTTGTCAAAAATATCCTCTCCATGGTCAGAGGTATACAGGATTCCTGCACTTACTCCTTCGATTGAATCCAGACGTTCAATGCAGTCAGCTATCAGTCGGTCGGTAGCGACAATGGTGTTGTCATATGCATTTATCAGCTTGTCACACATGCTTTTTGTCGCTTTGTCATAATCATATGGTGTGAACTTAGCGTCTTCGCTTTCATAGCGGTCATTGTAGTTGAAATGTGAGCCGTAGGTATGGAGGACTATAAGTTGCTTGTCTGCCTCTTTTTGTAGAATCATGTCGAGATAAGGGAGCAGTTCGGTGTCGGATTTCCCGTTAATGTCAAGCGAAAGTTTTAATCCTGATTGTTCCTTTATGAATACAGTTGTATCACTTTCTTCAGCGAAAAAATCAATGAATGAGCGGTTATATCGCTGATTAGAGAAGAAGGCTGTTTTAAATCCAGCTTCTTTAAATGCGGTTACAAGGCTTTTTACTTTATATATATCGCTATTGAAGTTAATTGCGTTGACAGGGCTTAGCAGCATTGGCACGCTTTTATGCGTAGTGTTGCTTTCACTGAATGACTGTGCACCTGCATAGATATCGTCGCGGAGTGATAGTCGGGGATTGGTCGGTCGTCCATAGCCGAGAATCTGCCAGTTTGCAGCCCTTGCGGTCTCGCCTATAATCAATAAGTAAATCTCCCGTTGGCCATCCGTATGAGTTGTCGTAGCGTTATATTTAAATTCTGCGGAGCTTTCGGCATAGTCCGCCGTTTTGGCTGTGCGGTCAAAGGCAAGGTATATATTATAGAATACGTTGACAGGATAGAGGTCGCGTTTGACGGAGTATGTCGGTGATGAGGCATATGAAATGCCAAGGGTGACGATGCCGATTGAGATAATTAGATATGAAACCCGTCGGTTTGTCGAGAGGAAATGTTGTGAAAGTTTTATTTTACGGCGAATATATATGACTCCTAAAACAAGAATCGGGACGTAGATCACCACGACAATTGCTATCGTAGGAAACATATTACCTAATAGCTCTGCGACTTCTGCAGTATTGGTCGTGACTAAATTTAGGAACATGTCGACTGCGATTATGCTCCTGCCATAAAGGCTCAGCAACACAATTTGGAAGGCGGCCAGGAATATCAGTGGAAACATCAACCATATGGTCCTGCCTAATTTAGGCGAGAGACTGATCAGGCAGTAAATAAAACCTGCGGGAAGAATGATATTAGTCGCGGCACCGATTATTGATAGAGGTTCGGTGATTGAAAGTATGATGTTCGGAATAAGGAGGGTCAGTAGAAAAATGAAAAATATGTAATATTTGGACATTTTGATTCGTATTTTTATAAATGCCGTGAATGGGCATTATCGTATGATGTCAGAATGATTCATTCAGACCGAACATAAAGCCTGAGGAGTGTTTCCCAAAACCGACATCGATTCTGACATTTGAATTCTTTTTAAATTCCCATCGGTATCCAACGCCAAATTCGGGAAGGAGCCTTTTCCATGCGATGTCAGAGAGGTGGCGGTAGACAGTGCCGACTCCACTCCAGATGGCTATCCCGGAGCGACGGTAGACGTGCTGCCTTAGCTCTACGGTTAAGTCCGTAGCGCATTTGTCACGATAGCGTCCTTCATAGTAGGCGCGCATGGAATTTCCTCCGAGGAAAGGTAGTTTGCTCCACGGTGTATGCCCGAATGTCCATTTTGCGTGGAGGCGTGTCGCAAGCACCGCACCTTTCCATATTGGTGTATACAGATTGTAGGCCACTTCCGTGCTGAAAAATGCCCGATTGCCGTTGCCGAGAAGCTGTGGAGAGAATAATTGAATCAGTTCAAGGAGCACACCTCGGTGGGGAAATGTAAGATTGTCCCTTAGGTCATATTGGAGACGGGCACCTATGGAGGTAATAATATAATGAGTCTTTTGACCTTGCCACGGAGTATAGTCCGTAATGTTGTGAGCATTGGTATAGCTTATCTCGATTGCCGGGCCAAGGTAGAGACCCGGAGCGAGCCTCCACTCATAGTCTGCTGAAAGAGTGAGGTCGAAAAGATTATATTTTGTTTTGTTTCCATTGTCATTTCCCCAATCATATCCAATGCCCCAGAAGTAGGTGGCAAAGGACTGGAAATCGAGGTCATAGTTTATCCTGCGGGAATTGGACGGAAATATATGTGCACCGGTTATTCCGACTGAATAATATCCTTTGGTTGCGATATCTCCTTTGAGGGATATGTTTGATGCAGGGAGGGTAGAATCAGAAGGGCAAGTAGAATAGTCTCCCGCTATGACAAGCCCGAGCCCGAGTCCTTTTTCCGATGAAAAATGGGGACCGCCGAGAGGCGTGAAATCCGGCTTGGTTGTCAAATCTTTTTTGTTGGATTTGTCAAAATAATCTATTAGGCTGCGGATGATACCTTTGCGCTTGCTTTGAGACACGGAGTCAACCGATACTGTGTGAGGTTCGGAAGCGACAACGGTCGAATTGCTAAGTATGAAAATCGACAACAGTGATACTATAATATGTCGAAAGGATAACATTGGTGCAAAATTACGCATTTTTCATCATTATTATGGATGAAAATGCCGTATGGGAGGCTTATAGGTTAGCATATAAATCCAAAATGTTGGATATTTTGGGAATCCTATGATGCTTGCCAACCGTTGTGACTATCCAAGCTGAGTGATAGACAGTGAATAGACACTTATACGTGTCGACGGTGAGGCTTGACGGATTGCTTGCATGCAGGAAAGAAGTGTAGCTCCGGTCGTGATTACATCGTCAATCAGCAGTATATGTTTTCCCTGAATGGCATCAACTTCCGCTACGTTGTATACACCTTTGACATTCAATAGCCTCTGATGTGAATCTTTGCGAGTCTGTGTCTTATGATATGATGCGGAAAGCGCATTGATTATTGGCAGGCTTGTCACAGAATTTATCCCACGGGCAATCTCTTCCGCTTGATTATATCCTCGTTTTATGTGTTTCAACAAATGTAGCGGCACGGGGACGATACAGTCTATGCTGTCGAAAAAATCAGTCCCTTTCAACTCCTGTGTATGCATCATTGCCAAAGTTCGGCCGACTGTAGGCCGGTTGCGGTACTTTGTGTCATGGATAAGTCGAGCATAGGGTGAATCACGGTAATAGTAAAAAAGTGATGTCGCTTTCTCAACAGGCATACCGATTGCCATCAGACGTTCGTGAATCTTGTTAGGGCGGTATTTATGTAGATTTGTGCGGGGTAAATCCGACAGACAATGCAGGCATATGACATTTTCTCCCTTTACAAGCCGTCGGTGGCAGACGGTACATACGTTCGGGAAAATGACATCAATTAAGTCATTTATCCATAATGCAACGGTTGCAACGAATTTTTTATTTAAAGTTTTTATGTCGAAAGGCATGTAGGTCTATTATGAAATATCAGATTAAATGTTGTCGGATATTGAGTGGAGACGATTCCTGATGATATCCGCTATTAAAGGATATTCAAATCCTCTCATCATGGCATAGCGTATGAGTTTGATTTTGTTCTCCCTGCTCAATGGCCATTCTTTATAAGACTTGGCTTTTGCCCGGATTACCTGACAGGCAATGTCGGTATATTCCTCATCGTCAATTTCGTCAAACGATAATTCTATAAGCTCTTTTGGCAGGCGCTTTGCCCATAATCCTTGTTGGATTTTTTTTCGGCCCCAGCCACTGAAACATAGTTTGTCGTGAGCATAGGCCTTTACAAACCGTTCGTCGTTAAGGAAATTCAGTTCTGTAAGACGTTCTATGATCTTGTCGCTATCGGAAGATGATAGTCCCCATGCCGAAAGTTTTTTAATTATGTCAGGAGAACATTGTTCACACCGTGAACAAAGAGTTGCAGCACGAAGCAAGGCGTTCTCGTACGAAAGAGGGGCTTTCCGTCTTAACATGATGGATTCAATTATTCATTTATCTTTGATATTTACTTAACCGCTAACATGAAGCGTTTTTTCGCATACATGTCACGAATAAGCCTGAGGTCGGCCCATCCTTGTGGTTTCATCCACTCAAGCAGGGAATCGGCCGTAAGAGGGTTCAGTTCGAAATACAGTTTTCCCTCATCTCTAAGCGCATTTTTTGCATAGAGTGCAATTGATTTGTAAAACGCCAATGGATTGTCGTCTGTGACAAACAATGCAAGCGCAGGTTCATATTCAAGCACGTTTTTATCCATCTGTTTTTTCTCACTATCCATGACATAAGGTGGGTTTGATACTATTATGTCATATCTGTTATCATCCGAAGGCATGTTTAACGCATCCTCAATGCGGAAGTTGATTTTCACTTTATGAAGTGACGCGTTGCTTTTCGCTATATCCAATGCCTCGGAAGATATGTCGGTAGCATCTACATCCGGAAAGTTTAGGCTTTTGGCAAGAGCTACCGCTATGCAACCTGAACCCGTACAGACATCAAGCACCTTTAAATCCGTTGCTTTGTTTTCGCCTGCTATTATATCTACAAGCTCGGAGGTCTCAGGGCGTGGAATGAGCACCGAGGGAGAGACCTTTAATGTCATGCCATGCCAGTAAGTATCACTATATATATATTGTATTGGCTCGTATTGACACAGTCTGCCGACTACGGATTTTACTTCATGGCAGATAAACTCGGAGACTTCCTCATTGGCACGAATAGCAAGTTCAACTTGATTCCAACCTTTGACATGCTCCATGATTGTGCGAATGAGCCATGTAGCCTCGTTATCTCCATAGATGGGGGAAAGGGATGCTTTGGATTCATCAATAAGTTGTCGCAGCGTGGTCATAGAATTTATCTCTTTTGCTTTTTTACAAAGATACGAAATCCATGATAACAGACAATGAAGGTGCCCCAAAAGTTTGATGTAAAACTTTTGGGGCACCCATTAATTATAATATGGTTTAATTTTTCTTGGCGTATATCTCTATATTGTCAAGAGCAATGTAAGCCGGAGTGTTGAGGCCATATTCGCCGGTATCCGAACCGATAAAGTTAAACACTATACGGTTGACTTCTCCAAGTTGTGAAAGATTCCAGTCTTCCCAATCATCATCAATGATTTTACGGGGGCTGTTGCTGCCATAGTTGCAGATTACATATTCTACCGGACGTCCACCATTGGTGATTTTACCTTCTGCATCATAACCATATGCAAGCACCTTGAACCATCCGTTGCTTTCAGGCAGGGGAGTCGTGAATGAGTTCCCGTTTATGATAGAGCCGTATACATATGAAGTATTGCACACTTCGATTTCTCCGATAAGGAATTCAGCGTTGTTATCGAAATGGAATCCTCCAAGACCGACTTCCTTGCCGGAACCGTAGACCTGGGAAATTTCACTGTCATTGCACCATCCGTTAACGATTGCGAATGTGTTCGAATGGTCGTCGCCTGCACCTTTGTTCGCGCCGTCTGTTGAATCTGTGTTGTAGACGCTGCATTGGTTGTTATATGAATACCACCAATCTCCGGTTTCAGTATCTGGGTTCGATCTCAGATTGAATTGTGACAGGAACATACCTCCATTATATAGAGTGGGGATATTGGGATACCATTGCCCTTGGGTGTTAAGACCGAAACTTATTGCATCGGCACCTTTATTGAAACTTATAGACCCCGAGATGAATTTCGTGCCCTCAGAATATTCGCTGTATAGATTCTGACCAGATGAGGTGGGGCCTGCAAGCACAATATTAGTGTTCTCGAATGTGATTTCACCTACTTTTGTATATCCCGGGATATCGCTTCCTCCGTCATTATCATCGTCGCTGCATGAACTCAGCGCGGGAAGAGCCATCACGCCGATGGCCAAGGCATAGAATTTGATGTTTTTAAGCATGATTGTATGATTATAATTATGTCAATCAGTTATTTGAGTTTATATTGTCTGTATTGTTGTCGGCTAGTGGAAGTTCGATGGCGAATGTGGTGCCTACTCCGAGTTCCGATTTCTTCACGTAAATGCTTCCTCCGTGATAGTCCTCGACAATCCTTTTTGTGAGTGTCAAACCAAGTCCCCAGCCGCGTCTTTTGGTTGTGAAACCGGGATTGAAAATCGCTTTTTGATTTTTTCGGGCGATACCTTTCCCCGTGTCGGTCACTTCAATTGTAGCATGGTTCCTTTCAGTTCCGATAGACACTGTTATGCTGCCGCTGCCTTCCATAGCATCAACGGCATTTTTTATGAGATTCTCCATCACCCATTCCATAAGAGGCGCGGAAAGAGTGACAGTTATGTCATTGTCAGATTGAATGACGGAAAGACGGATTCTGCTTGATATACGCGATGACATATATTCTGCAGAACGGCTCACTATGTCATTGAGGTTCTCAATCTCCATTGACGGGCGTGAACCTATCTTGGAAAATCTGGATGCGATTGTCGACAGACGCTTGACATCTTTGTTCATTTCCGTGACGGTCTCCTTACTTACGCCTGACTCTTCAAGCAGGTCCATCCATGCCATGAGCGATGATATCGGTGTCCCAAGCTGATGGGCGGTCTCTTTAGATAGACCTACCCATACTTTATTTTGTTCTGCACGTTTTGTCGAAGAAACTGCGTAGTACACGATAAGTACGAAAGCAAGAAGTACGAGCACCTGGACATAAGGATAAAAGCTAAGGCTTTTTAGCACTTTCGAATCCTCATAGTAGAGATGCTGTCTCCCCGCGCCTCCGATTTCGATATCAATCACATTTGGAGAATGGCGGAGTTCCTCATATTTTTCAATAAGGAACTTACGGTTAGCGTCACTGAGGGTAAAAACAGATGTCGAGTCAATTGGTTCAGGAAGAGTGAAATTTCTCTGCATGATTATTTCTCCGCTGTCGTCGGTCAGAAGCACCGGGATTGTGCGGTTTCTTTCGATAATCGACAGCAGGAAATCAACATTTGCCGGGTTTGCTGCTTCATCGCCTGACCCGGTGCTGACAATCTCTCTTGTGGCATCTGCCCAGATTTGCATCCTCTCTCGTTCCTGCTCGGAAAGGTCTTTGACGAGAGAATCGGAATAGAAAAGAAATACGCCGACAACCACCACCGACAATATTAAAAAGCCGATGATGCCTTTGCGGCGTATATCGTATATATCAGTAGTCAAACCTTTGACAGCTTGAATCAGTGCTTGTCGTCAGCAATCGGACAAGCCGAGCAGCGCTGTGAGATTTCAGTGAAAAAGTCATTGCCTTTATCGTCGACAAGGATAAAGGCGGGGAAATCTTCCACCTCAATTTTCCAGATAGCTTCCATTCCAAGTTCAGGATATTCAAGAAGTTCTACTTTCTTGATGCTGTTTTGGGCAAGGATTGCCGCCGGTCCACCGATAGAACCGAGATAGAATCCTCCATGCTTATGGCATGCATCGGTCACCTGCTTGCTGCGGTTGCCCTTCGCAATCATTACCATAGAACCTCCGGCAGCCTGGAATTGGTCTACGTATGAGTCCATACGTCCTGCTGTAGTCGGGCCGAACGAGCCTGAAGGCATACCCTCGGGAGTCTTTGCCGGGCCGGCATAGTAGATGGGATGGTCTTTGAGGTATTGAGGCATGGGTTCGCCGTTGTCAAGACGTTCTTTGATTTTTGCATGGGCAATATCGCGTCCAACTATAATGGTTCCGTTAAGAGACAGGCGCGTTGCCACGGGATATTTGGTCAATTCGGCAAGAATTTCAGGCATAGGACGGTTCAGGTCGATTTTCACGACATCGCCTTCGCCCTGCTTACGATATTCTTCCGGAATAAGTTCGCCGGGATTGCTGTCGAGTTTTTCAATCCAGAGGCCTTCCCGATTGATTTTTGCCTTGATGTTACGGTCTGCAGAGCATGACACGCCAAGGCCTACAGGACATGATGCTCCGTGACGCGGAAGACGAATGACACGGATGTCATGAGCAAAATATTTACCGCCGAATTGAGCGCCAAGCCCGAGACATTCAGCTTCTTTTTTAAGTATTTTTTCGAGCTCCCTGTCGCGGAAAGCATGGCCAAGTTCATTGCCGTGGTCCGGTAGGGAGTCATAGTATTTCACCGAAGCCTTTTTGACGGTTTCAAGGTTCTTTTCAGCGGATGTGCCGCCAATCACGAAAGCGATGTGATAGGGAGGACATGCGGCAGTGCCAAGGCTCTTCATCTTTTCGACAAGGAATGGCACCAGGGTCTTGGGATTAAGTATCGCCTTTGTTTCCTGATATAGGTAAGTCTTATTGGCCGAGCCTCCGCCTTTCGCTACAAACAGGAACTTATATTCATCACCTTCGGTCGCATGGATGTCAATCTGGGCAGGAAGGTTACACCCTGTGTTGACCTCATCATACATCGTGAGTGGCGCATTTTGAGAATATCGGAGATTGTCAGTGGTATATGTAATGTATACGCCCTTGCTGATTTTCTCTTCATCATCGCAACCGGTATATACGTTCTGACCTTTTTCACCATGGCAGATAGCTGTGCCGGTATCCTGACAGAAGGGGAGGGCACCCTTTGCCGCTACCTCTGCGTTCCGGAGCATTGTAAGGGCAACGAACTTGTCGTTTTCGGAAGCTTCAGGGTCAGAAAGGATTTTTGCCACCATCTCATTGTGCTCGCGACGAAGCATGAATGAATTGTCGTGGGTGCAAGCACGTGCGAGCACTGTCAGGGCTTCAGGGTCTACCACAAGAAACTCATGACCTCCCCAGTTTTCTACTTTAACATAGTCGGAAGTCAATTTGTAGTATTCTGTTGTATCAGGCCCTAACGGGAACATTTCCTGATATTTAAAAGGTTTGGTTGCCATGTAATTATGATTTGATGATTGCTGTTTATAAATGATTGACGGAAACCGTCGGAGAGGGCAAATTTACGAACTAAATTCCAATTGACAAACGAAAAACGAGCTATTTTAAGTTAACCACTGTTATGCCAGCCCCCCCGAAACGCACGTCTTCGTCATGGAAGGATTCCACGCCTTGGATAGTGGAAAGAAAAGTCCTTATTGCCTGACGTAATGCTCCCGTTCCCGTTCCATGCAGGATTCTTACGCGGGAGATGCTGAAACGTATCGCATCGTCGATGAAGTAGGTTACAGCTTGAATCGCTTCGTCAGCCCTCATGCCACGTACATCAATCTCCTGTTTGAAATTGAGTTGACGTTCATAGCCCGAGTCGATAGTCTGCATCGAAACAGATGATTTTGTAGCTGTTTTCGGCTGTGCGGCTGTGACGGTAAGGCGTCCTATGTTAACTGTCGTTTTCAGATTCCCGAAAGCTACTATCGCATTTTTACCTGATATCTCAAGCACTGTCCCTACAGTTCCCGCACCATCGAGTCGTACATTGACCCCAGGCATGACTTCATTCTTATCTTTTTCTTTTTTAGAATCTATTGCGTTGTTCTGGCCGTCATGTTTTTTCTTTTTCGGGGCTCTTGACAGGAGTTTATTGCTGTCTTTATACTTATTCCCCTCACGTTCAAGGGCAATGCGCTCTTCTTTCAGCTTGCGACGCGCTTCTAGTGTCCGTTCCCTCTCGGCATTGGCCTGCTTGATATCAGCTATCGTGCGTTCGATTGTAGCATTGGACGAATCAAGGATTTTCTTGGCCTCGTTGCGGGCTTCTTCTATTATGTCACGGCGTTTGACGCGCAATTGTTCGGCATCCTCAGCATATTGGGCTATCATTTGCTCCAATTTCTTTTCTTTTTGCCTTATCGATGTCCGCTTGTTTTCCCAATATCTCTTATCCCTGGTGATATCAAGAAGATAATTGTCGAGATTTATATATTCTTTACCTACAATTTCCTCAGCTGCCGCTATTATATCTGCCTGCAACCCTATTTTCTTTGCAATTTCAACGGCAAACGAACTACCGGGATTGCCGATTGATAGTTTGAACATAGGTTGCATACGTTGGCGGTCATAGAGCATCGAGCCGTTGATAAGTCCCTGCGTATCTTCGGCAAACTGTTTCAGAATCTGATAGTGGGTGGTTACGATTCCCCACATATTCTTGACGTTCATTTGCTTGAGGATGGCTCTTGCAAGAGCTCCGCCAATTTGAGGCTCTGTTCCTGAGCCCATCTCGTCGATAAGGAACAAAGAGCCTTTACGGCCACGTTGCAGCATGAACTTCATGCTGCGGAGGTGGCTGCTGTAGGTTGAAAGGTCGTCTTCAAACGATTGATCATCGCCTATGTCAACGAATATATCCTTGAAAATACCAAAGTGGGAGTTGTCATAGACACAAGGTAATATACCACATTGTATCATATATTGCAGCGTGCCGACCGTTTTCAGGCATACGGACTTACCACCGGCATTGGGCCCTGATATGACAAGAATACGGTTTTCTGAATCAAGTTTTATGTCGATGGGCACGATTTCTCTACCATGGCGTTCAAGCGACAGTTTCAAAACCGGATGGCATGCATGATACCATTCAAGTTCCTCTTTGTCATGGAGTGTGGGCATCACTCCTCCTACGGCATCGGCATAAAGTGCTTTGGCATTGATGAAGTCAAGGTGGTAAATTACATCGGCTGCCGAAAGTATTTCTCCGATATGCGGTCGCAATTCATCAGCTATGGCTGTAAGAATACGGATAATCTCACGGTGCTCCTCCATTTGCAGTTCACGGGTGAGATTGTTCGCTTCCACCACCTCCGCAGGTTCAATAAACAAGGTTTTGCCGGATGCAGATTCGTCGTGCACGATGCCTTGAATCTTACGTTTGTTCATCGGTGGCACAGGGATAACGAGTCGTCCGTCGCGTACTGATGGGGTAGTGTCTGGTTCAAGCCATCCTTGCGAGATTGCAGAGCTAAGCACTTTGCGAAGTATGGAGTTGACACGTCCCGACATCCCCCGCAATCTCGATCTGATATCAGCTAAGGCTGCCGACGCGCTATCTTTCACCATTGCAGTGGAAACGTCAATGGATCTGTCAATTAATAGTCCGAGTGAAGGCGGTATTTCGTCAAGCTCTGTGCTCAGGCCGGACAGAGTCCTATATGGAGAATCTCCATCATTGCTGTGGCGTTGAAAAAAAGAGGATACTTTAGCAAAGCACTCAAGCATCCGTCTTACTTTGACAAGGTCTTTGATTTCAAGGAATGTCCCGGGAATTTTAATCAAAGCCAAGTCCTTGTCAATATCGCTGACTCCTTCAAGAGGGAGGGCTTCGTCACTGTGGTTTGCAGCTACCATTTCGGAAACAGCGTTAAGCGCCGTGAGCACAGAGTGATAATCATTCATAAAGGACATGTCTGCACAGCGACGGCGTGCCCCTTCGCAGTGGCATCGTCTGTCAATTTCTTCCCTTATGGTGCTGAAACCTATTTTTTCTTCTATTTTATCAGGATAAATCATCTAAATAAAGCAGTTTGCTTTGCAAATTTACGGAATATTGGCCAAACCTCAAATAAAGCTGTAAGGAGTTGATAATGTAAATTGTCACTGCTATGGTTGAGATTATGCCGTGTTGCGTGGGCTGCAAGGGCAACATTTAACTCTTGCGGTTGTTACACTTATAAACAAAAAGTATTATGATTATGAAGTTTAAAAGTATTATGTCGGTTGTCACATCGTTGGCAATGCTTTTAGGTGTAGCCGATGCTGTGGCACAGGCTCCAGTTACAGGGGGAAATCCGGGTATAGTGATGGCCGGCTCACAGAACTATTCACAGTTGCCAAAGAAAGCGCGCTCTTTCATAGAAAAACATTTTAAGAATGTTGGAGTACGTGCCTGTGAACAATATTTTGCCAAAGGTAAATATGAAGTGGAACTTATGAACGGCGTCGATATTGAATTTAATATGAAAGGTGAGGTAATAGAGATTGACGCTCCTGACAACAACACGCTTCCCTCCGCAGTCGTAAAAGACGTCATGCACGCAAAGGCGTATGGACGTCTTGAAAAGGACGGTCTCAGCAATAGGGTTGAATCAATAGAGTTTAACCGCAAGAAGGTATGTGAAGTCGAACTTTCAATCCCTGACCCTGACACTTATCTGTTTGATGCCAACGGCGTGTTTCTTGCGATAGAAGATTAATCCGAGAACGTTTTTACAGTATATTATCATCTGTTAAAGAATTGTGATGTTTGGCGCAAATTCACTAAATTTGCGCCAAACATCTGTTGTTATGTCAGTAAGTTTCAGCCAGCGTGTAGCACAGTTTATCGACTCTTACCATCTGCTGCAAGACCGCGACAGGATAATAGTCGGTCTGAGTGGCGGTGCTGACTCAGTGGCTTTGTTGCATGTCATGGAGTCCCTTGGCTATAAATGTGAGGCCTCACATTGCAACTTCCATTTAAGGGGTCCTGAAAGTGACCGCGACGAGAAATTCTGCCGTGAGCTATGCAAAAGTCTCGACATCGCAATCAATGTCATGGATTTCGATGTCAATGCCAGATGTAAGTCAAGCGGTGAATCGGTTGAGATGGCGTGTAGGTCGTTAAGATATGAATGGTGGGAATCATTGTTGTCATCAGGGGAATTCCGTGCTGTCGCAGTTGGCCATCATATGGAAGACAATGTGGAAACACTGATGCTGAATCTGCTTCGCGGTAGTGGCCTGAGCGGATTGAAAGGCATGTTGCCGAGACGCGGGAATATCATAAGGCCTCTGCTTGACGTGTCGCGGGAGGATATCGAGACATATCTTGAATCTGTCGGCTTGAAATATGTCACTGATTCCTCGAATATGGAGAACGACTATAAAAGAAATCGTTTGCGCAATATCATCCTCCCTTCGATTGAAAAGCTGTTTCCGGGGGCGATGCGCTCAATTTCGGCAAGCGTAGGGTATCTCAGGGGAAATTTTGAACTGTATAATGATTTTGTCGGACAGCTGTGTGACCGATATATAAGAGCTAATGGCGCGATTGATATATCATCAATTCTCATGCAGGAACGGCATCCCAAAATGGTTTTATACGAACTTTTGTCAAGAGTAGGGCTGAATATGACCCATACGGAGAATATTTTGTCGGCAATGAGTGGAGATAAGGGGTGTCCGGCTTCCGGAAAGGTTTTCAGGTCACAAACGATGTCATATCTGCTTGACAGAGGAATGTTGATACCAATAGAAGATGACAGGCATGTGGATTTGTGTCCCGAAGCCTCTGTCGTAGATATTCATACCGCCCCTTTCAGTTATAGAGAGATGGACTATGATGAATTTTCCCGAATCAGGAATTACGGAAAGATATCGGTAAACAAGATATATTTCGATTCTTCCATATTGGAAGGGAATCCAGAGTTTCGATTGAGAGGTTGGCAAAAAGGTGATAGAATAAAGCCATTCGGGATGGCAGGAAGCCGTCTGGTGAGTGACATAATGAGCGATGCTAAATTATCGGTGGCTGATAAAACAAAAGTGAGAATCCTATTGCGGAATTCAGAGATAATATGGGTTGTCGGCATGAGGGCCTCTCGGTTGTATGAGGTAAAGCCTGGTTCTGAGAAAGTGATAGAATTGACCTATGTCGCTGAATAAAAATAGGATTTATTAGGTGCTATTTTGTTATATGTGTAGGATATGGCCGATTTGTTTATAAAAAATATGGTGTGTCGCCATTGCGTTCAGGCAGTCAAAGCTTGTCTTGATGAGCTTGGCGTGGAATACGAGAATGTCGGTTTAGGGATTGCCCGTTTGCGGACAGTCCCTGATGCCGGACTGCTCGACCGGATTCGATGTGCTCTTAAGGACAACGGTTTTGAAATCATTGACGATGCAGAGTCGCGGGTTATAGAACGGGCCAAACATATAGTCATGCAACACGTGCGGGAGGAAAACGGGCGTCCTCATAACCTCTCGGAATGTATCGAACGTAAGCTTGCGATGAATTATGACACTGTCAGTCGTCTGTTTTCATCTAAAGAGGGCCGTACGCTTGAAAAATATCATATAGCACAGAAAGTAGAGCGGGTAAAAGAACTTCTTCAGCACGGGGAATATACATTGAGTGAGATTGCTGATATGGTAGACTATTCAAGTGTCGCACATCTTTCACGTCAGTTCAAAAATGTCACAGGTATGACTCCGACGGATTATTTGAAAGGGATGCGTGAACGACGGGCGATAAATGAAGTGTAGGGGGCTATTATGCAATATTATTCCGAAATTGTATAACATGGGGTGACATTCCGGTGGTTAACTTTGCAGTGAGAATCATAGCTAAATTATCAATTGGTTTTCTGCAAAGATTATGTCAATATCTCACTTTTTCACTTCCTTACTTGCGATTATAAACGAGATGTCGCCTTATATATTGCTCGGCTTCATCATTGCAGGTATCCTGCATGTTTTTGTCAAGCCGGAACTCATGGCACGACATTTGTCGGGACATGGTATAAAGCCTGTGATTAAGGCCGCATTGTTAGGTATACCTTTACCTTTATGTTCATGTGGGGTTCTTCCGACTGCGGTTTCCCTCCGTAGGCAGGGGGCTTCGAAGGGAGCTTCTACATCTTTCCTTATCGCAACCCCTCAAACCGGAGTTGACAGCATCGCAGCCACCTATTCTTTGCTGGGACTTCCGTTCGCGATTCTGCGTCCTCTTGGAGCTTTGGCCGGCTCTGTATTCGGAGGCCTTTTAGTCGACAGATATTCCGAAAAAGAAGAGGTGGCTTCCGCATCTGAATCCATTGTGCCGAATGATTGCTGTGGCTCCGAATGTTCATCTGAAAACTCTCCACGGAAATCATTCCTGCAAAAGATGGCCGAGGCTGTGCGTTATGGATTGGTCGATATGGTAGGGAGTGTCGGTAAATGGCTTGTAATTGGATTGGTTGTCGCTGCATTGATAACCGTGCTTGTCCCTGACGAACTGTTTCTCAGCCTAAGCCGATATCCGCTTCTTGCAATGCTCGTGATGGTAATCGTCTCCGTGCCTATGTATATATGTGCTACCGGCTCAATCCCAATCGCTCTTTCTCTAATATGTAAGGGGCTCACCCCTGGAGTAGGATTTGTATTGTTAATGGCGGGGCCGGCTGCGAATTTTGCATCAATGATGATTCTATCTAAGTCAATAGGGAAGAGAAGTACTGTATTCTACGTGCTTTCCGTTGTCATTACGGCTATATTTTTCGGACTGCTTATTGACTATTTGCTTCCGCGTGAATGGTTCATGCCGGCAGTGACAGACTTTAAGGCATCCTGCCATAGGTCGTTTGGCATATTTGAAAGCGCATGCAGTATCTTGCTTATAGCTTTGTTGGCATATTCGGCAATCCGTTATCGTATGAACGGGTCAAAACACCGTCATGAACTTCAACTATCTCAAAATAAAATAAATAATATGACTAAAGTATATCATATCGAAGGAATGTCCTGTCCGCATTGCCAGGCATCGGTAAGTAAAGCATTATCTGCATTGGCAGGAGTTGAAAAGGTCTCAGTTGACCTTGCATCAGGCACAGCCATAGTGGAAGGGAATGTCCCGGCTGAAATGATTAATGAAGCCGTGGAGAACGCCGGTTTTTCCATTGGAAAACAGGATTGATGTCAATGTCAATCATCGGAATCGGAGGCTTTAGCCAATGATGCTGCCAGTTGCTTGTTGGCCTTGACTCCAAGTTCCTGTAATTTCTTAGCGCGGTTTATGAGATTGCCGGTGCCACAAGTCAGTTTGGTCATGGCATCATCGTAGGCCTTGCGTGTGCTCCCAAGCGCTTTTTCAATTCTCTCCATATCTTTTGTGAAGTCGGCAAATTTATCATACATTTTGCCGGCTTCCTCGGCTATGGCTATTGCATTTTTTGTGTGGCGGTCGCGGCTCCAAAGCTGGGCGATAAGTTTAAGCCCCGAGACAAGGTGTGTAGGGGAGACGATGAGTACATGGCGGTCATATGCGTCCTGCCATAGTGTAGGTTCGAGGCGCATGGCCGCTATGTAGGCGGGCTCATTCGGTATGAACATCATCACGAAGTCAAGTTTGGCCTCACCGATATATTCCTGATATCGTTTTTTTGCCAGTTCATCGACATGTTTCTTTACAGAACGTATGTGGCGAATGGCGGCTCCATTGCGGCCATCCTCGTCGTCGGCATTGGCATAATCAACAAACGCGGTAAGCGAGACCTTTGAATCGATAACCACGAAACGGCCGTCGGGGTATTTGACTACCACGTCAGGACGCAACAACGAACCGTCCTCGTTGCGCAGGGTATTACCATTCTCATCGGTTGTTGCCTGGGTAAAATATTCCTCATCTTTTTGCAGTCCGGATTTTTCCAAGATTGATTCGAGAACCATTTCGCCCCAATCTCCTTGCACCTTGCTGTCGCCTCGAAGTGCGTCTGACAAATCCTTCGCCTGCTTTGAGATTGTCTGATTAAGAGCGACAAGCTCACGGATGCGTTCGGAAAGCGAGAATCGTTCGCGCGCTTCATTATTATAGGTATCAGTGACGGTCTTGCGGAATTCATCGATATTATTCTTTAATGGCGAAAGAATCTCATTGAGTCTTTCTTCATTCTGAATTTTCAGGTCCGCTGTGTTTTGGCGTAGAATTTCGTTTGCAAGATTTTTGAACCGTTCCTCCATGGCTTTTTCTTGCTCTTCGCGGCGACGTTCGCGCGTTTCGTTTTCCTGTTGCTGCAACAATAGCCGTGTTGACAACGAAGAGTTCTCTTCGCGGCTTTTACCCAAATTTATATTAAGGTCGGAAATCTGTGCGCATAGTTTCTCATTGTTTGATTTTGCTTCGGAAAGCGAGGAATTTAGAGCCGCTTGTGCGGATTGAGATTCGGCTTTGAGCTTTTCAAGCGAGAGATTTAAATCGACATTTTCTTTCCTGAGAGATTCTATGCGGATTGCCGATTTGCGAAACCACCATAGAGATAAAGCCGTGATTAGAATCACGGCAATAAGGAGTAGGATTGTTGCAAACATCAATCGTCTTGTTTAATCAATTTGCAACTATTCCGCCTAAAGAGGGGATTTGTGTACGTGAAAATGAATAGGCACGTGCAAACTGCTTTATTTTTGCAATGGTCATAGAAGAGGGACGTGCTGTCATCTTTTCTTTTGTTGGAGTTAATGTGGAAGTTGGAGTAAAATCTTTATTCATAGGCAAACTCGTGACGAATGTGGATAAATATAATGGTTTGTTTATCGTAAGAACGTCAGTGGGATGCTTTTTATTGTTAGGCTGACGAATAAACTGTTAAAAAATTTCTCGTTAATTTTAAATAGTTTCTAAATTTGTATTTAAAAAATTATTACATTTGCAGTGTCACCCACATTTCATTTCGGTGACCCTTAACCTTCATGAAAAACTGATAATGGATTTAGTGATAAACAACGAATCCACTAAGCGCCGCTTATCATTCTTTCTTGCGCAGGAAGAATATTTAGCGCGTAAATATCCCGACCGCGAGCTGTTCTTTGCATGGCAAGTGAAACCAACGGTTATAATCGGGCGTAATCAATTGCTCGAAAAGGAGGTGAATGTCAGTTTCTGTCGTGAAAACGGAGTTGATATTGTACGCCGTAAGAGCGGAGGCGGCGCGGTTGTCGCAGACATGAACAACATCATGTTTTCTTACATAAACTCATCGGACAATGTCTGCGCTACGTTCAGTAGTTATACGGACATGGTGGCTAAGGCTCTATGTGCCCTTGGCCTTGATGCCACGGACAATACACGTAACGATATACTTATAGGAGACCGTAAGGTATCGGGCAACTCATATTATCATATCCCTGGACGCAGCATAGTCCATGGGACAATGCTATATGATTATGACCCTGTATTGATGTCGAACGCGCTCCGACCCCCGACAACGAAGCTTGCTTCCCATGGCGTTACATCCACTCGTAGCCGTGTGACAACTATTAAAGAACATCTTCCGGCTTTAGCTCTGGCTGATTTTATGGCACACATGCTTCGATATGTGCCACAAGGGCGTAATCCGTTAGTCCTGACCGAGATTGACATAAAGGGGATTGAAGAGATTGAGCAGGAATACCATTCACAATCCTGGCTTTATGGTAAAAATCCAAAGGGAAGTATACATGCTTCTGACAGGATTGACGGAGTAGGTGAGCTTACTGTTGATATCTGCCTTTCGAAAGGGATTGTTTCTTCAATTGAACTTTCAGGGGATTATCTTGAAAACAGTGATGCCCAGCGTGCGATTTCAGATGTTATGACCGGAGTCTGTTATGATAGGAAGCATATTGAATCATCATTGGATTCGATAGACATATCCGCTCTCATTCCTGGCCTGAATAACGAAAAATTCATTAACCTTATATTCTAAACCACCTAACACCATAAATTATTAATGGACGAATTGAAAAAAACATGTCTGCATGACCGCCATGTGGCTCTTGGGGCACAGATGAGTCCTTTCGGAGGCTTTGATATGCCCATTCAGTATGAAGGCATAGTCGAAGAGCATAATGCAGTCAGGAACTCATGTGGAGTTTTTGATGTTTCCCACATGGGAGAGGTCGAAATTATTGGCTCTGATGCTGAAAAATATGTGAATCATATTTTCTCTAATGACGTATCCGTTTTGGCTGACGGTGCCATTCTGTATGGGATGATGTTGAACCCCAATGGTGGAGTTGTCGACGATTTGTTGGTCTATAAGAAAGACATCAACCGTTTTTTCCTTGTTATAAATGCCTCCAATATTGATAAAGATTTCGAATGGATTTGTCAGAACGCAAACGGCTATGATGTTGAAATCAAGCATTTAAGTGAGATGCTGAGCGAACTTGCAGTCCAGGGCCCGAAAGCGGAATCCGTCATGGAGGAGGTGCTTGATATCCGTTGCAAGGAGCTTGCTTTCTATACATTTAAGGGAACCTCCTATAATGGAAAGGATATCCTTGTCAGTCGCACCGGATATACAGGAGAGGATGGATTCGAGATATACGCAAGCTCTGACATCATATGTGATATGTGGGATAGTCTGATGGCATCGAAACGCGTGGCTCCATGCGGTCTCGGTTGCCGTGACACTCTCCGTTTTGAAGTGGGTCTTCCGCTTTATGGAGATGAGCTCGGCGACGATATCTCTCCTGTGGAGGCCGGACTTTCTATGTTTGTAAAACTTGATAAACCTGAATTCATCGGCCGCGAAGTGGTTGCGAAACAGAAAGCTGAAGGTGCTCCACGTAAATTGATAGGTCTTGAACTTCTTGACCGGGCCATAGCAAGGCATGGCTATGAAGTCCTTAACGATGCCGATGAAGTAGTTGGATATGTGACTACCGGTTATCGTGGAATTTCGGTCGACAAGAGTATTGCCGCTGCCCTCGTTGATACGGAATATGCCGTTAAGGATAGCGAATTGAAAGTGAGAATTCGCCGTAAGACATATCCGGCACGGGTCGTGGCAAAAAAATTCTATAAAAAATCATATAAGAAATAATCATATAAAACATATTAAATAAAAATTATCATGAGCAAGACATATTATTCTCCTTCCCACGAGTATATTACAGTTGACGGAAATATCGGTTACATCGGAATTAGCGACTATGCACAGAAAGCGCTCGGAAACGTCGTGTATGTAGACATGCCGGAACAGGGCGATGATATTGAAGCAGGAGAGGATTTCGGAGCTGTGGAGAGTGTCAAAGCAGCAAGTGACCTTATCGCTCCTGTAAGCGGTGCCGTTCTTGACATAAATGAGCAGCTTATCGATAACCCCCGTCTTATCAATGAAGACCCGATGGCAAATTGGATTATCAAGGTTGAAATCTCTGATCCGTCGCAACTATCAGAACTCATGGATGAAGAAGCCTATAAGGCTCATTGTGAGGCTGAACAACATTGATATAAATTATCCTTGAAACAATAATTTATCCGAAACAACAAGGTGATACATAGATATTTCCCTCATACTCAAGAGGATATTGCCGCTATGCTTGATTGCTGCGGCATGCATAGCCTTGAGGAACTTTACAGTGATGTGCCTGACAGCCTGAAACTCAAACGCGACTATGACATTGAGCCGCAGATGAGTGAGAAGGAGGTGCGTGATTTTTTTGAAGAACTTGCCCTGCGCAATCAGCCATTGACATGTTTTGCCGGTGCCGGATTCTATGATCACTATGCCCCTTCGGTAGTGCAGTCAATCATTTCCCGTTCGGAGTTCCTTACCGCATATACCCCTTATCAGCCAGAAATCTCGCAAGGAACTCTCCAATATATCTTCGAGTATCAGACAATGATGTCGCAACTTACTGGGCTCGAAGTGTCAAATGCCTCCATGTATGACGGCACGACAGCTGTTGCCGAAGCGATGATGATGGCGGTTGCCAATGCCCGTAAAAAAAACAGGGTGTTGGCATCAGCTACCCTCAATCCTATATATCGAGAAGTTGTCGATACCTATGCCCACTATCACGGAATAGTTGTCGACACTATACCTGAGACAGACGGAGTGACTGATTTGGAAGCCATGGCCGAGATGCTTGGCTCGGGCGATGTTGCAGGTGTGATACTTCCGACACCGAATTATTATGGTATTCTTGAAGATTATACCGGTGTTGCTGACACTGTCCATGCGGCCAAGGCTCTTTTGATTATGACTGCTCCGGCTTCGGCTCTTGGTGTAATCCGCACTCCGGGAGAGTGGGGAGCGGATATTGCAGCGGGTGAGGCTCAATCCTTAGGCATGCCTCTGAATTTCGGAGGCCCTTATCTGGGCTATATGTGCTGTAAGAAGTCATTGATACGCAAATTGCCTGGAAGAATCGTCGGGGCTACTACCGATGCTGACGGTCAAAGAGTGTTCGTCCTGACTCTTCAGGCGCGCGAGCAGCATATCCGTCGTGATAAGGCAACTTCCAATATCTGTTCAAACCAGGGCTTGATGGCACTGTATGCGTCGGTGTATCTGTCTCTGATGGGTGCGGCAGGACTTAGGGAAGTCAATGAAATTTCAGCTTCAGGCGCACACTATCTTGCCCGTCGTCTCGAAGAAACAGGAGCTTTTGAATTGAAATATCCTAACAGGCCGTTCCTCAATGAGTTCGTGGTTAAATTTAAAGGGGAAGTGAAGCTCGCTGATTTCATGGATGTATGTACAGCCTGTGGATGTCTGCCGGGAGTGATGCTTTCGGAAAATGAACTTTTGGTATGCGTCACTGAGATGAGAACCAAGGCGGAAATCGACAGATATGTATGGCGTGCCGAAACTTTCTCAAAAGCCACCGTGCCGTCATTCAATAACCCTAAAAATATTAACGACTAAAGTCCCGGAAGCAATGAATAGAAAATATTACGGAAAAGTAATTTTTGAGCTCTCTCGTCATGGACGCAGGGGCTATAGTCTTCCTAAAAATGGCTGCGATGGCGGTTTGGATGGAATTCCTGAGCAATTGATGCGTTCATCGGACCCAGTGCTACCTGAAGTGGATGAGCCGACAGTAGTCAGACATTACAACAACATGTCGACAAACAACTTTGGCGTCGATACGGGTTTCTACCCATTGGGGTCATGTACAATGAAGTATAATCCTAAGATTAATGAGGAAATATCTTCATTGCCTGCATTTACTTCATTACATCCGTTTCAACCGTCAGCAACGGTTCAGGGTGCTCTTGAAGCATACTACATGCTGCAATCGAAACTGAGTGAAATTGGGGGAATGGCAGAATTTACACTCAATCCATATGCCGGTGCCCACGGGGAGCTTACAGGTCTTATGGTTATTCGGGCGTATCATGAGAGTCGTGGAGATATGGCGAGAACTAAAGTCATTGTCCCTGATTCTGCCCATGGTACTAATCCTGCATCTGCGGCTGTAGCAGGGCTGAAGGTTGTGGAAGTGAAAAGTCTTCCTGACGGGACGGTCGATATTGACGCGTTGCGCCCATTGCTCGATGAGACTGTAGCGGCTGTCATGATGACAAATCCTAACACAGTGGGAATTTTCGAACATTCGATTCCCGAGATTGCCGAGATGGTACATGCCTGCGGTGCATTGATGTACTACGACGGAGCGAATCTCAATCCGATGCTTGGTGTGGCACGCCCCGGAGATATGGGATTTGACGTAATGCATATAAATCTACATAAAACGTTTTCCACCCCACATGGTGGCGGCGGACCGGGTTCAGGGCCTGTAGGCGTGCGCGATGGATTGCAGCAGTTCCTGCCTAATCCGCGTGTGGTTAAACGCAACGTTTCAGGTGACAGCACTTTCGAACTGGATTTCGGGACTGAAAAAGGTCCGCATGCTCTCGGACGTATTTCGGCATGGTTAGGAAACTTCGCCGTCGAACTGCGGGCTTTGGCATATATCCTTTCGCTTGGCCGTGATGGCCTTAAAATGGCCGGAGCACTTGCCACTCTCAATGCAAATTATGTTAAGGAATCACTGCGTGATTTGTATGAGCTGCCGATAGACCGCGTATGCAAACATGAATTCGTGTTTGATGGACTTGCCGATAAATCAAGCGGGGTGACTACGCTCAACATTGCGAAGCGGCTTCTTGACCACGGATTCCATGCTCCTACAATCTATTTCCCACTTCTTTTCCATGAATCACTGATGATTGAGCCTACGGAAACGGAAAGTAAGGAGACTTTGGATGATTTTATAGCCGTAATGCGTGATATAGCCCGGGAAGCTGTAGAGAGTCCCGAGACAGTTAAAAATGCACCTCTTGAGACTCCTGTCCGTAAACCTGACGATACGGCTGCCGCATTGAATCCTATAGTTACATTCACTGAACTTCAAAATACCGCTATGGCATGAAGCAATCGGATATTTTGATAATAGGAGCCGGCCCGGGTGGATATGAGACCGCGATAAAGGCGCGTGAACTTGGAAAGACGGTGACCTTGATAGAGCGTGACGAACTCGGTGGCACATGCTTGAACCGTGGATGCATACCGACCAAAACGCTTTGTCGGTCGGCAGAGGTGGCCATGACCATTAAAGATGCAGCTGAATTCGGCATCAATTCATGTGACTGTACCATAGATTTCCCAAACATAATGATGCGTAAGGAGAGAGTGGTTGCAGAGTTGCGTGAAGGTGTGTCCATGCTTCTAAAAGGTGTTGAAATCGTGAAGGGTGAGGCTTCTTTCAGGACTCCGGCTGAAGTGGAGGTCGATGGAGAAACCTATACTGCTCCCGAGATTATAATTGCCACCGGTTCCGTTCCATCATCGCTGAACATTCCCGGGAAAGAACTTGCACTCACAAGTGACGATATCCTGTCAACGGATTCCCTTCCGAATAGTCTTGCCATCATTGGAGGGGGAGTAATAGGTATGGAATTCGCGTCAATATTCGCTGCGATGGGTGTCGCTGTGACTGTCATTGAATATTGCAAAGAGATATTGCCCCCATTCGATGGCGAAATAGCCAAGCGACTAAGGATGTCATTGAAGCGCAGAGGTATAAATATAATAACCGGAGCTGAAGTCATTTCGATTTCACCTGGAATCAGTGTCAACTATTCTGTCAAAGGCAAGGAGAAGTCGCTTGAGGCCGAAAAAGTGTTGATGGCGGTAGGACGCAAGCCTTTGATTCCAGCCGGTCTGGAAAATCTCGGGGTAGAAATCTCACGTGGAGCTGTTGTCGTTGATGATTGCATGAAGGTTAAATTCAAGGAGAATCTGAAACCAGACGATGTCACACTCTATGCTATCGGTGATGTAAACGGCCGGTGTATGCTTGCACATGCGGCGACGATGCATGGAGAGGTAGCTCTTGGTTGCCGTAGCCTCACTGATGTGATTCCTTCAGCGGTATTTACCATCCCGGAGTGTGCAATGGTTGGATTAACCGAGGAACAGTGCACGGAGATGGGAAAGAACGTAAAAATCGGACGTTCCACTTTCAGGGCAAATGGGAAAGCCATGGCCATGGGTGAGACAGACGGTCTTGTGAAAGTTATAGTAGATGCGGATTCCGACAAGTTGCTTGGATGTCATATTTGCGGAGCCCACGCTGCGGATCTCGTTCAGGAGATTGCAACTGCAATGTCTTCCGGTTTGAAATCTGATACTATAGCAGACGCTATCCATTCCCATCCCACACTTTCGGAGATAGTTAAAGCTGCCGTTCCGAAGTAAATGGCCTTTTAAATATAGTATCACAATGGGCATAACTTTGAATTTCAGAGTTATGCCCATTGTGATGCTATCGGGCGTTATAAATGGAGTGATATTAATCTTCTTCCCGAGGGAAGAGCTTATCCTCTCTGTCAAGATGATAGTCTTTGGTAAGAAGGGCTATGAAACGGGAAATTTGAGTGATGGCATTCTGTGTATCCTGGCTGATTTCCTTACTTTGTAGCCGGAGCATCAACATGCCGTAGAGGGCATTGAAACATGTCTCGATTTCGCCGGCCGGATTCTCGCCGGCCTTAGCCCGAAGTTCCACTATGAACGGAAGAGCTTTATAGAATTCAGCGGTATATTCAGGAAATCGCGGGTCTTTTAGCAATGCAAGATGCAAATCGGTGAGTTGGATTATCACATTTTTGTTTAATTGCAGGTGACCATTCTTTTCCACATTTTCACGGCGCATCATATCAATGAGTGATTCATACCATTCGGTCATTTCTTTCTTCTGCGCGTCGTCAAGTTGAAACCGGTCAATTACATTTGTCTTGATTTTGTCTATATCAAGTCCGTTTGCGCGGATAACATCTTCTATCTGCCACATATATAGCAGATATTCGGCAATATTTTCTTTGTGCTTTTGTGATGCGATATACATAATATTTGTCAGTAGGAACTCACAAAGTTAACACTTTCAATTATAATTTGGCTGACACTTCAATCATAATTTGTAATTTTGTATTATTCTTATGTATACAGAAAAATGTTTGATACGGATGCTGACCACAGATAAGCTCTCATGTAACGTACTTACCGACCTCCTTTGCGCCCACGGGATAAGGCAGGCAGTCATTTCTCCGGGAAGCCGTAACGCTCCCTTGACTGTAGCTCTTTCCCGACGTGAAGATATGCAGACATATGTGGTAATTGATGAGCGTTCAGCCGCTTTCATAGCTCTTGGGATGTCATTGCAAAGTGGAAAGCCTGTAGCATTGGTCTGTACGAGTGGAACCGCATTGTTGAATTATGCACCGGCAATTGCAGAGGCATATTACAGGTGCGTTCCATTGATTGTAGTTTCGGCAGACCGTCCCGAAGAATGGATTGACCAGGACGATTCTCAGACTATCTGGCAGCAAAATGCGTTGGCGCCTTATGTCAAACGCAGTTGCGATATAGGAGCACATCTTGAATTTGACAATGGTCAATGGGTGTGCAACAGGATGATAAATGATTTAATCCTCGAGGCAATGAACGGCAGGCGTGGGCCGGTTCACATAAACATAAGACTCGATGCCCCTCTTAATGGCATAAAGGATATCAACCTTGACAATAACCGCGTAATTAAAATGCTTAAGTCGGAGATTGAATTGCCGACAAACGAAGCGCGTGAGTTGGGGAAATTTCTCGCATCCCCTAAAAAGGTGCTTATAATAGTCGGTTTTCATGAACCTGATGAACGGCTTAACCGTGCGCTGATTAAGATTGCAAAGCTCCCTAACGTGGCTGTAATGACTGAGACTATAGCCAATCTTCATTCGCCCTTGTTTATCAGTAGGATTGATGCCACGTTATGCCGGTTGTCACCTGACGAAAGGGAGGCTATGGCTCCGGATTTAGTCATTACACTCGGAGGTGCCTTGGTCTCACGACATATCAAGGATTGGCTAAGGGGATTGTCCAAGTTAGAGCATTGGCATGTCGGAATCTCTCATACGACTATAGATTGTTTTAAACATCTGTCACTGAGGGTTGAGATGCCCCCTGCCATTTTTATGCGCCAGATAGCTTCCGCTCTTCAGATATATAATTCTCCGTCGGATTATGCTTCAAGATGGATGTCAGTCTTAAAAAAGGCAGAGTTGATTCATAATGCCTATATATCCGGATGTCCATGGTCGGATATGAAAGCCTTCGGGATAATAATCCCCAAAATACCTAAGAAATATAATGTCCATCTTTCAAACGGCACTCCAATACGCTACGCTCAACTCATGGATTGCTCTCATATACATAGAAGTGAGTGCAACAGAGGTGTGAGCGGAATTGACGGGTGTACGTCGACTGCTCTCGGGGCCTCGGTAAATTACAATGGGACTACACTGCTTATTACCGGGGATATGAGCTGCCAGTATGACATTGCCGCTCTTTCTTCTACGCTGTTGTCTCCTAAATTTAAAATTATAGTAATATGTAATGCCGGAGGAGGTATATTCCGCTTTATCAGTTCAACATCCTCATTGCCTGAACTTGAGAAATATTTTGCTGTAGGCACACGCTTGCCGCTAAAAGAACTCGCGACGGGATATGGCTTCAGTTATTTTGAAGCTGAATCTGAACGTGAACTAAGTAAATCTTTACAGGATTTTTTCAACTGTCAGGATTCTCCGGCGATACTTGCCGTCAAAACTCCTCCCGAAACTTCTGCCGAAGTTTTGAAACGATATTTTGAGCCTTGCTGAGCGATTCCGGCTTTCCGATATCATGCCATTCATATGTTTCATCGGGTCTGTAGCCCATAATGTTCAGCGATGCACACATATCCGTGTAAAATGGAGTAATTGAAAAAACGTAGTTTGAGCTGTATGAACTCAATGGCAGGAACAATTTCGGGCTGACAATGTGTACGCCGCCAAATGCCAAGGGATGAGATGTCTGAATTATGCTATTGTCCCATGGTGACTTTATTTCGCCATCTTTAATGTTTTTCCATCCGGTCATGCGCATTTCTCTATTAAAAAGAAGATAGCGGGAGGTTTTGCGTTCATCTACAAGTAGAGTTGCATCAGCTTTTGTCGATTCATGCACCGCCAGCATCCGGTTGATGTCGAAATCTGTCAGGATGTCGACATTATGAATTAAAATCGGTTCATTGCCTTCCAATAAATGCCTGGCTTTAAGTAGTCCACCTCCCGTATCGAGTAGGAGCGAACGTTCGTCGCTGATATGGATATCCGCCCCGAAATTGTCATTTTTTTTGAGATAGTCCTCTATCTGCGATGCGAAATGATGGACGTTAATGACTATGGTTGAAACTCCTGTTTCTTTTATTTTAAGAATTACACGTTTCAACATAGGTTCTCCGCCGACCTCCACCATAGCTTTGGGTATTCTGGCTGTTATTTCACCGAGGCGGCTGCCGAGACCGGCGGCAAATATCATTGCTTTCATAGAATCCTATCTATCTTTTGTTCACGATGTATGAGTTTTACGTTCACGTGAGGATATTTTTTCTTTATATGTTCAGCCATTTTCTGGGCGGAATACACACTTCTATGCTGCCCTCCCGTACACCCGAAACTAACAGTTAAGGATGTGAAGCCTCTGTTGTCATAACACTCTACGGATGGGTCGACAAGGCCATAGCAATTTTCAAGGAATGTTATGATTTCGCCTTTCTGCTCTAAAAAATCTATTACCGGTTTGTCGAGGCCTGTAAGGGTTTTGAATTCATCATATCTTCCTGGATTCTCCATTCCACGGCAATCAAATACGAATCCACCACCATTCCCTGACGCATCTGCCGGTATCCCTTTTTTATAAGAAAAACTGCTTATATAGACTGTCAGTGAGCTTTTGGCTTTTTTAAAACTTTCTTCAACCCTATTCTCATGTTTTATCATTTCGTTCAGAACTTCCATAAGATAAGGATAATCCTTGAAGGGTTCGGCGATAAGTCGTGCTAAGTCTGAAACAGCGGGAGATATACTTTTCAGGAAATGAGGCTTCCGCTCGAAACGGCCACGGAAGCCATATGCTCCCAGCACCTGGAGATTACGTAGGAGAGAGAATTCCATGAAACTTTCATGAAATTTTGTTGAATCAATTTCTGTAAACTTTGATGCCGCTGCGATATAAGATGAAATAAGCCTCTTCTTCAAACCATCAGGATATGCGGCTCTTGATTGATTTAAAAATGATACAAGGTCATATATGGCGGGCCCGCGTCGTCCTCCCTGAAAATCGATAAAATAGGGAGCTCCGTCTTTTATCATCACATTCCGCGATTGGAAATCCCGATACATGAATGTATTATCCGGGTTTGCAGACAGCCTGGCTGCCATCTTATGGAACTCTTCTTCAAGAAAGTTTTCACGGTATGTTACACCGGACGTATTAAGAAAACAATATTTGAAGTAATTTAAATCCCAAAGTATCGATTGTCCATCAAAATCGCTGACCGGATAGCATCGATTGAAATCCAGCCCTACAGCACCGAGATACTGAATCTGTGGAAGAAGCGCGACAGCTGATTCAACGAGTGTCTCATCCTGTCTCAAATCAAAAAGAGAGGTATCGCCCAAATCTTCTTGGATATAGCATCGCATGTCAGATGAAACTCCATATACTCGGGGGACATTCAGCCCTTTATCAGAAAAATGACGCGAAAGATATATGAAAGCCTTGTTTTCATCCACGGATGTCCCGACTACACCAACCACTGTTTGATGCCCGAAAAGCCGGAAATATTGGCGGTTGCTCCCGGCCTTTGTCAAGGCCACAATCTCTGATGGGTAGGAGCCATATATTTTATGGTATAAATCTTTAAGCATTGATGATTCGTTTCCACAAAATTAGTCAAAATATCCTAATCAGTAATTGCGGACGATAATAGTTTTGTGTATTTTTATGAAAATCCGTACCTTTGATTCTTATTAATGAATTGATGAACAAGCCAACGAACAACATATGCAAGACTGTAAAGTCGCTTGACCAACGTAAATATCGCCGTAAAGAGAACATGTTTAAAGCCGAAGGCTCTAAATGTGTGCTTGATACAATCGGACATTTTAAGTTGCGTTTTTTATTCGCTACTGAAGAATGGATTGAGACACATGATGAAGTTACGGGCAGGCTGCAATCAGATACAATTTTTGATTCGAAACGCTCTGATATAATGCGGATGTCAAGTCTTACAACTCCTTCGGATGTGATAGCGGTTTATGATATCCCAGACTACGATACAACGGGTCTTAATGCCGACGGTCGACTGATTCTTGCCCTCGATACGATTCAGGATCCCGGCAATTTAGGGACTATTATCCGTGTTGCGGACTGGTTTGGAATAAGGGATATAATATGTAGTCAGGAGACGGCTGATTGCTTCGCCCCCAAGGTTATACAGGCGACGATGGGTTCAATCTCAAGGGTGAGAGTCCATTACGGAAATCTACCCGAAATTATAACCAAGTTGAATCCTTGTGCGGTTTATGGTACTTTTCTTGATGGTAAACCAATCGGAGATTGTAAATTGTCAGATTCAGGTATCATCATAATCGGGAATGAGGGTAACGGTATTTCAAGAGAAGTCTCCCTGACGGTTACTGAAAAACTTTTTATCCCATCGTATCCATTCGGACAGGAAACGGGAGAGTCGCTCAATGCTGCAATCGCGACAGCGATAACTCTCGCAAAGTTTCGTGGCATATAAACTAAATTGGCATCATATATGAAGAGTAAGACTGCCTGGTTTTGTATAAATTGTGGGGCCGAATCAACTAAATGGCAGGGAAAATGTTCTGTGTGTGGCGAATGGAACACTTTCGTAGAGGAAAGGGTAGTGCCTGATAAAAAATCACGCACGTTAACTCCTTCGGGCCGACGCACATCTTCTGTCAGACCACAGCTGATTCATGAAATTGATTCTTCGGAGGAACCTCGCATAAAAATGCCGAGTGCCGAACTCAACCGTGTGCTTGGCGGAGGGCTCGTAGCCGGAAGCCTGGTGCTTATCGGTGGAGAACCCGGCATAGGCAAATCTACACTGGTGCTTCAGAATATTCTTTCGATACGGTCACGTAAGATTTTATATATTTCAGGAGAAGAAAGCGCTCGGCAACTAAAAATGAGAGCTGACCGAATCGGACGTCCCAATGACAATGTATATATTGTATGTGAGACATCCCTACAGAATATCCGCGACCATATTGAATCTGTGCAGCCCGGGATTGTGATTGTCGATTCTATCCAGACTATAGCTTCTGATGAAATAGAGTCAGTGGCGGGTAGTGTGTCTCAGGTCAGGGAATGTGCCGCACAATTGCTTAAATATGCCAAAGAAACATCCGTTCCGGTGATTCTTATAGGTCATATCACTAAGGAGGGGAGTATTGCAGGGCCGAAAGTGCTTGAACATATTGTTGATGCCGTGCTTCAATTTGAAGGGGACAGGCAGAATATATACCGTATTCTCCGGGCTATAAAGAATCGGTTCGGGTCGACATCCGAGTTGGGAATATATGAAATGTGCCAAAAAGGATTGAAAGAAGTGACTAATCCGTCTGAAATGTTTCTTTCTCAAAACGGTGAGGATTTGTCAGGCATATCAATCGGAGTCACTATGGAGGGAATCCGTGCATTTCTAATTGAGGTCCAGGCTCTCGTCAGCACGGCTGCATACGGGACTCCGCAGCGTTCGGTGACCGGATTCGATTCCAAGCGAATGAACATGCTCCTTGCCGTGCTTGAGAAGAGGGTTGGTTTTAAGCTTGCTGCCAAAGATGTTTTCCTGAATATTGCAGGTGGACTGAAAGTCAATGACCCGGCTCTTGATTTGGCTGTAATATGTGCAATTCTATCATCCAACGTTGACATAACCATCCCGCCCCGTACATGTATGGCAGGGGAGGTTGGCCTTTCGGGTGAGGTCAGACCTGTGACAAGGATTGAGCAACGGATACGAGAGGCCGAAAAACTCGGTATGGATACAATAATAATTCCGCGCTACAATCTTAAAGGGATTGACGTTTCTGACTTGAAAATAAAAATAGTGGAGGTTGCGAAAGTTGAAGAAGCCTTCCGAACTTTATTTGCATGAAACGGCAGATGAGGATTCCGCCCTTTGATTATTATCGCCACGTAAAAATACATAATTATGAATTCAAGAATCTTACATATAATTTCGATATTGACGATGGCTTCATTCTCAATGCAAGCCCAGAAAGTTGAGAAGATTAGATATGGCGATTTCTCTAATTGGGTCACGCGCCATATACATGAGTCAGCTGTTATCGGAGGCCATGATAAGACGGTTTATGAAATTGGTCCGTCTCAAACGATTGATGGGAATAAACCCTATAATAATCTTGGTGGTTCCCCATGGGCTACAAGCAATGTATATGCAAAGGTCTCAGGTGTGGTTAAAACTTCCAATGCGGTTTATCCTGCGGAGAGAGGAGACGGAAATAAGTGTGCCAAACTTTGTACACAGATAGAAAATGTCAAGGTGCTTGGTCTTATAAATATGGATGTAATGGTAGCAGGATCAATGTTTCTCGGAGAAATGCTTGAACCCATCACTTCTACAAAAAATCCCTATGCGAAGATGGAAATGGGAGTTCCTTTTGAGAAACGGCCAAAATCTCTTGTTTTCGACTACAAGGTAGATATGCCGGATGTGGACTATCGCATAAAGTCTTCAGGATTCGGTTCGAAAAAAAAGATTCCAGGCAGGGATCAGGCTGTAGTTTTTGTAATGCTGCAGCGTCGCTGGGAGGATGCGCAGGGCAATATACATGCAAAGCGTGTCGGGTCGGCGGGGAAGCATTTTACTTCTTCAAGCCAATGGGTTAATGGGTTTAAATTACCGATAATATACGGCGATTTATCTGAAAAGGGCTCAGTCCCGCAATATCTGCAACTACGCAACAAGAATAACAGCTACTATTCAAAAAACTCCAAAGGGAAGATGGTGCCGGTTGTTGAAGAGGGATGGGATGAGGCCAATGCTACTCCAACACATGTTATCGTGATGTTTTCGGCAGGTAACGGAGACCCCTATGTAGGGACAGAAGGACTGACACTCTATATTGATAATGTAGGATTCGGATATTGATATGGGGCATTTCGATTTCAAAAGGTTCAGCATTACGGATGACAATTGTGGAATGAGGCTGAGCACAGATGCTGTATTGTTGGGTAGTTGGGTCGATGTGTCGCATGTTGAGAATATTGTTGATGCAGGATGTGGCTCCGGTGTAATTGCCCTGATGATGGCCCAACGTACGGATAAAGCCCGAATTGTAGGCATCGACATATCCGAAGGTGCATGTAAGGATGCCCGATTCAACGTGTGTGCTTCTCCATGGGAAGACAGGATAGACATTAGATGCTGTGATATTATGGAATCATTTCCTCGTGTAGAGAGTCCTCTGCTTATAGTGTCCAACCCTCCATTTTTTATAGAATCGCTTCATTCACCTGATAAATCCCGTTTTCTTGCGCGTCATGGCGATAATTTCGATGTTGACGCATTGATTAAAATCGGAGGGCGCCTTTTAAAACATCCATTGGATTCTCTTGCCTTTATCGCTCCTGTCAACAGAAATGACGAGATTGAGTTTATGCTTAGTCTCAACAGGCTTACGCCATATAGGACAACAGTCGTTTATTCCAAAAAAGGTAAGTCACCATTGCGAAAATTATGGCAGGTAGTGATGGAGCCATATCACGGTGAATCTATCCACGACACACTCTGCATACGTAACCCTGATAACACATATACAGATGAATATATGGAACTCACATCTGAATTCTACTTAGATAAATGATAAATCGGATTAAATATGAAAAAAATACTTGCTGGCTTGCTTATCGCATGGAGCGGAAACGTGTTTGCTGCGCAATACAACATTATTGACTATGGAGCTGTCAGTGACACAACTAAACTCTCAACGTCGGCGATACAACGGGCTATCGATGATTGCCACGTTAAAGGAGGCGGAACGGTGTTAATACCGGCAGGAAATTTCAAGACCGGGAGCATTTTCCTGAAGAGTAACGTCACGGTTCATCTTGAAAATGGTGCGATTCTCTATGGGAGCACTGACATTAAAGATTATATCCCGGTAAAGACAGATTACGTGTCGTTGCGCACACATACGCCCACCATTCAACTTATCTATGCGGACAAAGCCGAATCTGTCGCAATAACCGGGTTGGGGACAATTGACGGTCGCGGTCGGGCTTTTCCTAAACTGTCGTGGAATGACGAGGGTATAACTCGCCCGCATCTCATGAGGTTTATTCAATGCCAGGATGTGACAGTGTGTGGAGTGACATTGAGGAATTCAGGTTGCTGGATGCAGCATTATCTTGCATGTGACCGCGTAAGGATTGATGGTATAACGGTATATAACCGAAATAACTATAATAACGACGCATTGGACCTGGATGGATGTCATGACGTTGTTGTGAGTGATATGATTGCTGATTCTGATGATGATGCCATCACTCTTAAATCAACTTCTCCGCGCCTGTGTGAGGATATAACGATATCCAATTGCACGGTGTCATCCCATTGCAATGCAATTAAGCTGGGTACTGAAACGAATGGTGGTTTCCGTAATGTAATAATCCGGGGTGTGACCGTTAAACCATCGGAAGACCAAGCCACTCAGTTCTTTGGATATGAGGGAGGAATCGGACATTCCGCCATATCGTTGGAGATTGTCGACGGGGGGACTATGACTAATGTCGATATTGCTGATATCGTTATCCGTGGCACGCAATCACCGATATTCATACGCCTCGCCAATCGGGCAAGGCCGTATACTCCTGATAAACCGGTCGGGCATGTGGGTGAAATTAAAGGAATTCTCTTACAAGACATAATGATTGATGAGGCAGGTCCCGGAGGATGTTCCATAACAGGAATGGAGAATAATCCTGTACGTGATGTAGAATTACGCAATATAACTATCCGTCATGCAGGTGGTCAAGATGAAACCGCAGTTCCTGACGATGAGAAAATTGCTGATTATCCCGAATCGACAATGTGGGGGATACTTCCGGCTCAAGGCTTTTGGCTTAACCATACGGAGGGAATACGTATAAAAAATCTTCGTGTTATTCCGTCAGCCCCGGACAAACGCCCTAACATCGTTGCGAATGACTCGCCAGGGTTTATAGAAGAATAGGATAGAGGTGCTGAGTATTATGAGATTTAATGTTTTTATTTGGAATGGATAATATTGTACTTCGCTTTACGTTCGCTCAACGTATTATAATACTTCTTATATCGCTATTTATATTCTCCCTGATTGGTTCTGTATTTGTCGCTTTACTAACGCGCAACGGCATAACGACTGAATCACTTCGGCTTGCGACTATCGTGCAGGACTGTGTCATATTTATTGCTCCCGCTATAGCCACAGCCGTATTAATCAGTGTGATTCCTGCCGGATTTCTCTGTATTAACAGCGGATTCAGGTTCCCGATGTTTCTGCTTGCGCTAACAGCCATGATTGTGTCAATGCCAGTGATGAATCTGATAGTAAACCTTAATGAGCAATTGTCACTGCCTGAGGCTCTAAGCGGTCTTGAAGAATGGATGAGACAGGCTGAGACAAAGGCACAGGATTCAGTAAAGATTCTTTTGGGAACATCATCTGTGCTCTCTCTTATCATAAACTTATTGATTGTCGGAGTATTGGCTGGCGTAAGTGAAGAAATATTCTTTAGAGGAGCACTTCAACGTGTATTGGCGACATCTTCGATTAATCCTCATTGTGCCATTTGGCTTTCAGCACTGATATTCAGTGCTTTCCATCTGCAATTTTTCGGTTTTTTCCCCAGGTTGCTTTTAGGAGCTTATTTCGGATATCTGTTATATTGGTCAAAATCGCTATGGCTGCCGATAATTGCCCATACCTTAAATAATTCATTAGTAGTCTTCACTATGTGGCTCGGTGAGGTGAAAGGGGATAAAACAATGGAAGCTATAGACAATTGGGGAATGGCTTCACCGACCCTTATACTGGCTTCGATAATTATGACGTTTTTTACTCTCCGGTATATGTACCGTTATCGTAGGGTTTAAAAGGTTTGATTATAGATTAAAGATTTCACTCCTCACTGTTAATTAGTATTAATTAAATAGGGGCAAGATATCGTTTTTGGAGAAAAATTGCTAATTTTGGCTTCAAATTATATGAATATCTTAACCTAACTTACTAAAAATAATCACTCGTCGGTCAATGGATTAAATCCATTACCGACGAAAATTTTTTGTAGGTTATAAATTGATAATCCTGAATAGAGTAGGGGACTGACAACTTATAAGCATATGGCAAGAAAGAAAAAAGAATTGCCACTTTTAAGTGGCGTAAATATAAGTGATGTAGCGGCAGAAGGTAACTCTATTGCCAGGGTCGATGATTTTGTCGTTTTTATACCCTTTGGTGCGCCGGGTGATGTTGCGGACGTGAAAATAGACCGTAAAAAGCGTAATTACGCTGAGGGTCATATAGAGAATCTTATAAGCCTATCTCCGATAAGGGTTGAGCCTAAATGTGAGCATTTCACCGTATGTGGCGGATGCCGTTGGCAACATCTGCCATATGAATTTCAATTAAAATGCAAGCAACAGCAGGTGGAGGATGCGCTGCAGCGTATCGCCAAAATCCCGATTCCTGAATTGTCTCCAATTTTAGGCTCGGAATCTATCTGGGAATACCGGAATAAGATGGAATATACATTTTCCAATAAAAAATGGCTGACATTCGATCAATTGCGTTCCGGGGAGGAATTCCCGGACAGGCGTGCTGCCGGATTTCATATCTCGGGTGCCTTCGACAAGGTTCTTGATATAAATAAATGTCACCTTCAGGATAATCTTGGGAATCAGTTGCGCCTGTTTATAAAGCAATATGGAATTGAAAATAATCTCTCGTTCTATGATTTACGTGAACAGCATGGCTTTCTGCGCACATTGATGATTCGCATAGCTTCTACCGGAGAGGTAATGGCTGTCATGGTATTCGGGGAAGATAAGCGGGACGACATCATAAGGTTGCTTGATGCTGTCTCTGAGAAATTTCCTGAAATAACATCGCTTCAGTATGTAATCAATACGAAGGTCAATGACACTATCTCAGACCAGGAAATACTTCTATATAAGGGTAGGGAATATATCGAGGAAAGTATGGAAAATCTTCGCTTCCGTATTGGACCTAAATCTTTTTATCAGACCAATTCCATCCAAGCCTACAAATTGTACTCTGTTGCTAGGGATTTTGCCGGCTTGACAGGCAACGAACTTGTTTATGACCTTTATACTGGTACAGGGACAATAGCTTGTTTCATCGCACCTAAAGCCCGTCATGTGATTGGTATTGAGTATGTTCCCGAGGCGATTGAAGATGCGAAAATAAATGCGGCAGTAAATAATCTGGACAATACGGAATTCTATGCCGGAGATATGAAAAATGTTTTGACATCAGATTTTATATCGGAGCATGGCCGTCCGGATGTAATGATTGTCGATCCTCCAAGAGCCGGCATGCACGAGGATGTGGTCAATGTAATAATTGGGGCTGAACCTGAAAGGATAGTATATGTAAGTTGCAATCCCGCGACACAAGCAAGGGATTTGGCGCTTCTTCATGCCAAATATGATGTTGAGGCCGTGCAGCCGGTTGATATGTTCCCACATACTCAGCATGTTGAGAACGTGGTGTCTCTAAGATTAAGAAAATAGGACGTAAATAAAAAAGCGCCCGCTACATCACGTAGCGAACGCTCGAAATTATAATCATCAATTCTAATTATCGGTATTCGTTTTCACAAACTCTTGTTCTTCGTGACAGGCGGAATCTTTTGGGGATTTCGCCTGTGCATTTTGAACGATAACTGCTAAAATTGATAAGGGATAGGAAAATTAGCGGTAAAATTTAATTCAGAAAAGGATAAGAATGGTTTGCGTTTTATGTTTTGTATGTAAAAACTTTATGTCTTTGCAGTGTATTATCTGGTTTTTCAATGCAAAGTTATTAATATAATACCGTTATAACAAGAGCCTTAACTCTTATTCGCTAAAGCATTAACGCTTTTAACCAATAAGAATTGGATAATGGCTGTTTAACATAACATTTTACTAAAAAAACATTAAGCAAGTGTAGCTTTGATATTCTTCGATTATTTCACTATGTGTTCCTCATAATCGATATTATGTTAAATAGAGATATCTTTATTTTCTAACTGATTTTTATGAGACTTTATTTAGTAAAATGTTATTGTCGCCCCTACTTTCCCGATAACTCTCGCGTCTCTAACGATTGCCAATCGTTTAGGTTGATGAGATTACGTCTTTAATTTCATCTCTTTTTCGTGTCAAGCAGTTTGCGAAGTTTTGCCGGTGTTAAGGTTTCGGGATATTCTGTGAAATTTAATCGTAATTCACATCCTTCACGGAAACGGCTACAACCAAACGCTGTTTTTCCTTTAAGGATATGACCTTGCCCACAGACCGGACAAATGATTTGTTCATATTTGCTGATTCTCGGAGCGCGTGGCTTTGAAGTCTTTTTAGAAGCAGGTTTATTGTCACTTTTGGTGGTCTCAGCAGATTTTTCTCCATTGGCGGAATAATTGTCTACAATTATCTTTGATTTGGAATTATCGCTAAGAACGTTGATAACAATCTGATTAATAAGTGTTTTTAATTCGTCAATAAATTCGGCTGCGGAATATTCGCCTCTTTCTATCCGCCGTAACTTATTCTCCCATAGGCCAGTAAGCTTTGCGCTCTTAAGAAGTTCCTCGTTTATTGTATTTATCAAGTCTATTCCTGCTTGAGTCGGCATGATTGACTTTCGGTTGCGTTGTATATAACGCCTTTTAAAAAGCGTTTCGATTATGGCTGCTCTTGTTGACGGACGTCCGATACCATTTTCTTTCATAGCTTCCCGCAAGGCTTCATCGTCAACAGTCTTACCAGCTGATTCCATGGCCCGGAGCAGGGTGCCCTCCGTATATGCTTTGGGTGCCTGTGTGGTACGTTTCTGCATCGCGGGTTCATGAGGGCCGCTCTCCCCTATCTTAAAATCAGGAAGAATACGGTCTTCGTCTGCATCCCCATCTTTTTGAACATCAGATGAATTGCCATTTTCATAAAGCGTTCTCCATCCGGGTTCTTCAATCACTTTTCCTGTAGCTTTAAATCCTGTAGTGCAGACTTGACCTATCACTGTTGTAGTCATAAACTTACAATCAGGATAGAAGGCTGCGATAAATCGAAGGGCTATAAGGTGGTAAAGCTGTCGTTCGTTCCCCACGAGTATGCTTGGTGCCTGCCCGGTGGGAATAATGGCATGGTGGTCTGTAACTTTGGAGTTATCAAACACTTTTTTGCTTTTGGGCAATTTCGCTCCGAGAATCGATGCCGTAAGATTTGCATACGGAGTCATGTTTCTCAGGATTGAAGGCACTTTGAGGTATATATCCTCCGATAGATAGGTCGTATCGACACGCGGATAAGTGGTCACCTTTTTTTCGTAGAGTGACTGAATCAATTTCAAGGTCTCATCAGCCGTCCAGCCCCATTTTTTGTTACACTCCACCTGGAGTGAAGTCAAGTCAAAAAGACGTGGCGGTGCTTCCCTACCCTTCTTCTTTTGAACATCAGTGATAGTCAGCGGATGTGAGGCAATCTCATCTAAAATGGTCTGTGCATCCTCAGGCGAGCTAAACCTGCCTGATGTCGCATTGAAAGTAGCGCCGCGATATATGGTTTTAAGCTCCCAGAAATCTTCCGGCTTGAAATTTTCTATTTCAAAATGGCGTTGCACTATAAGAGCGAGCGTCGGAGTCTGGACGCGGCCTATTGATAGAACATTTCCGGGCGAAGAATATTTAAGGGAGTAAAGGCGGGTAGCGTTCATCCCAAGAATCCAATCGCCAATCGCCCTTGATAGGCCGGCATGGTAAAGGTTGTCGAAATCAGACTGTGACTGTAGCCGTTCGAATCCTTCACGGATTGATTCATCGGTCAAAGACGATATCCATAGGCGTTTCACCGGGCACTTGATAGAAGCTTTCTGCATCACCCACCGTTGAATCAGTTCTCCCTCCTGACCGGCATCACCGCAATTGATTACTTCATCAGCCTGTGCGATTAAAGTTTCAATTACCTCAAACTGCCGTTCTATGCCTTTGTCGGGAATGATTTTTATGCCGAAACGGGCCGGTATCATAGGAAGGACCCCAAGAGCCCATCGTTTCCATCGTTCCTCGTAGTCTCCAGGCTCCTTGAGGGTACAAAGATGTCCGAAGGTCCAGGTGACTTTATAGTCTCCGCCTTCGTAATATCCTTCACGGCGCACGTCCGCGCCCAATATTTTTGCAATATCCTTTGCTACACTCGGTTTCTCTGTTATGCAGAGTATCATTTATGTCTATCCGAAATCTTTTTGACTGTCGTGGTCGATTGACCATGGGCAGTTGAAAAGACAATTTGAATACCATTTGACACCTTGACTGAAGGGAAGTCGAGTTCAATAGGGATTGTTCCGTCGTCTTCCCATTGGAAATACCGACGGAAATCGACTCCGTCAATATCGTTGGCATCCACGGAATAGTTATTGCCGACCATATTGACTCCGTCGATACGGTTAGATGTGTGCGGACGGCCAATTAGCTTTCCATAGACCCTTGTCAAATCATTGCGATAGTCAATGCTGTCGACTTTGAATGTCAGGACATTGTCTGATGCCGATTCATAATTTCTTACGACTTTAGCTATTATAGGCAGTGTAAGAAACAGACAGGATGCAATGGTTAGAGATAGTCTTTTCATGATGAATTAATGATGCAAATTTAGTGAGAATAGTTAAGTTTAACAAATAAAGACCACAACCTATCTTGATGAAAGGAACTCTTCGAGAGTCTGGACCGATGGGTTTATGGCTACGATTTTTCCTTGCGGGTCTATCAGGTATGATGAGAAACCGCAGTCAAGACGATAGTTCGACGTCATATTCTTAGCTTTGGCGTCGGAGATGTGAAATTGTGTAGTCCTGTCGAGATTGTCTTTCTTGATAACCTCATGGAAAAGTGTCGGGTCGGCATCGGTATTGACTGACAGTAACTCGAAGGGACGATGGGAGCTTCGATGAAAGAAACGGTCATATTCCCCGGCTGCAATTCTTGATACTGCATTGGAAGAGTCCCAAAAGTTCACGAGCACGTAATGCCCTTTAAGATTGTCTAAGGATACGTTGACCGAATCGTTTGCGAGCATCTCGATTTCCGGGGCGGAATATCCTTCCTCGGCCTTTATGACTCTTTCGGAATATGCCGATATGAGAAGAACCGCAGCTATGAAAAATAAGATATAGCTTATTGCCTTTTTCATGATTAAGGGTTTGAAGTGTCCTTATAGTTAAGACAATTCAAACCCTTAAAAGTTTTATATCGGTTGAAATCAGAACGGATAGCCTATTGCAAGGTGAAACGCGAGAGACTTTTTAAAAGACTCCATATTATAATACCCCCGTTTGCCGGTGTCATATGGAGCATGGATGCCAATTCCAAGGTCTCCACGGATAATAAGCATGGATATATCAAATCTCAGGCCAACTCCGGTTCCGAGAGCGAGATCTTTAAAGAAGCTGTTAGCCTTTAATTGACCTCCCGGCCGGGAGGCTTCATTTTTAAGAGTCCAGACGTTGCCTGCATCAAGGAACAATGCACCATGGAGCGGGCCGAGTATAGGGAAACGATATTCCATGTTGGCGATGAATGTAAAGGTTCCCGTCTGGTCAAAGTATCCATTAATCTGATCCGCCGGGGCCCGATAAGAGCCGGGGCCGATTGAACGGACGGTGAAGGCTCTGACAGAATTTGCTCCGCCACAATAGAATTGTTCGCTGTATGGAACCTGCGATGAATTGCCGTAGGCATATGCTGCTCCTGATCCGAGACGGCTCACAAGCCAATGATTGCCGAAAAGCCTGCGCCCGTATACAATCTGTGCGTACCCTTTGACAAACTGGGAGAATGGAGTCTTGAACAGGGTTTTCTCACCTTTTTTACCGCAGAGTTCGTAGATTGACCAGAAGATATTTCCAGCCTCCTGTAGAGTGAACTGCACGTTTATTGTATTGTCACGGTTCATTGCTCTGTCATATACAAAACTATATGACATCTGAGGCACATATTGACTTTGGAAACTCAAAGCGATTGCCGGATTTTCCTCCATAATGGCATCAAACTCGGGGGTTGTATGCTGAAGTTTGTTGTATGTAAATTTAAGAGGTGTGAATGTGTTTGATATGTATTTTGAAGATTGCCAGTCGTAAGATATACTTGCGTTGAACTGGCTCAGTTTAAAATAATGCGGACGGTTGAGCAGGTCGGCGCCGAGAGAGAGACGGGTCCAGCTGACCTCCCGTCGCGATCTCGGGATGAAGCGAGGAGCAAGCAAGCGGGGAAATGCGAGCGTGGCATTGAGCCCGGCCTCGTATGAATTGAACACTGAATTTCCTTTCCCCCGACCGGTCTGCCATTCGTATGCTCCGGTCAACGATACGGTAAGCAACTCTCCCCCGCCGAAAAGGTTTCTGTTTGTAAGTCCCAAGGTTATACCCGGGCCAAGATACGAGTTGGATTTTGATGAAACATTGGCTTCGACCGAGGCCTCGAGAGGCTTGTCGTAGGTACATTCGATGTTGACATTGAGCAAGCGCTCTCCGATATGAAGAGTATCGGGACTTACATTTATATTGATATTGTTGAATATACCCAGTCGCGCAAGCCTGGCTTGCGTATTATTCATCTGACGTACCGAGAATATTCTTCCTTCACGGAAGGATATGCATGATGGAATCAGTCCGTCCCGAAGTTTTGACGGGAGATAACGGATTATGGTCCCGCGGTGAGTTTCGGTTGTATCGGGTGTCCCTCCACCTTTGTTTCGGTAGATATAAGTGGTTATTTCTCCAGTCCTGAATCGGTCGAGAGCCATTTTCGGAGTATTGTCGGCAATATCAAGTTTCAATGCTATGTTACCTTTTGAAATGGTGCTGTCAGCAAGATACTGGATATATTCCGGACGGAAAAAGTAATAACCTCGATTTCGGAGTACATTTGCTATGTGGACTCGTAATGCCGAGAGAGAATCTGTCGAGTATCTCGAGCCTTGTTGAAGGTATTTAGACCTTTTTGCGACCGAGTCAATGACATGGTAAAGGTGGATGGAATCAGGAAGCAGGATTATCGAATCAAGCATATATGGTTTACCGGCCTCGATTCGATATAGTATGGATGCTTTTTTCTTATTTTTTTTCTGCACCAACTCAAAACTTGATGTTCCTGAAAAATATCCGTTATTGTCAAGAATCTGGTCAAGCATATGGACTCTGACCTCCGGGCGTACATCTCCTACGAGCACCGGTTCGGCAACCAGCTTATTATATATCCAATGCTTGAATCCTTTAGGTGGATTAGGCCAGTTGTTATATACCCATAGTCCCAGAGGAAATGGATAGCGTACGGAGGGAGAGCCAAGCAGTGAATTATTGGGCTTTACGGCTACGGCTTCAGTGAGTGACGAACGGACATCATCCGGGAACTTTTCACCTTCAGGAGTAGAGATGTCCACGCCTTTAAGTCCCGTGTATAGTATATCATCCTTGCCTAACCGTCGCGTGGTTGAACATGATGCCACAAGGATACATGCAGTAATATATATGAATATCTTTCTAAAAGTCATTTGTTCAGAAGAATTTAGAATTGATAAGGATTTACTGTCACAAGATTCAATCTCGGCGTATACCGAAAAGCTCCCACAGGGAATTGAGTTTCTTTTTCAGCACAAAGCCAACGCCTGTTTGGGTGATTTCTCCTTCGAGCACACTTTCATAGCCCGTATGACGGAAAATCTTGATGTACATTGAGCCGGATTGATTGAGCATGTATTCGAACGAGATATCATTGATTAGGTTCTGAGAGAAATTCTCATCTGCATCAGCGTCTGTAGAATAATTTCCACCTACTACAATCTTAAAGCGGTCGTTGAAGAATGTCTTGCTGACACGGTAGCTATATGATGTCGTCGTTGATGTGGCTCCTCCATAAGTCTTGTCATATTGGTCAATTCCGAAGGATATGTCGACTCCGCGTATATTGTTTGCTGCCCATGAATTGAGCCTTGATGTCAGGAATGAATAAAGCTGATTACCCGAAAGATTGGCATTTCCTTTGGTTCCGGCACCTGTATAGACGTTATAAAGCAGCATATTCATGGCCTGATTGGCTCTTTGCTCAGCCGACATTGAGGCCAGTTCATTCTGAACGGTTATATCGTCGTCGGTCGAAAGGTCAAAAGCTACGTTCATATTATCGAGCGTGTTGGTGACAGACAATTTTATGTCAAAATTGACCAGTCGTGAATTCTGCCCTTCCTGAGTCACATTCGCTTTCATAACATCTACGGCATGAATATTAAGCATTGGATTCATTACATCTCCATTGAAAGCTATGTAAGAGCCTTCCTGGAATTCAAATTGCTTCTCACTCATGAATGGCGGGGTGTATCGGACAAAGCCTCCGTTAATATCAATGCGGCCTGTCATTCTGTCGCCATTGAATTCCGACATGGTATAGACCACATCGCCCGAAGGCTGAAGATGGACCTTATTGGATCCGTTTGCCGAAAGGTCGACATTGATTATTGCCCCTTGGTCAATGTGTAGTTGCGCATCAAGGTCAAGAGCCATGCCCGTAGCGGTAATGGAATCTGCGGCGGCTACTTTTGCAGTATCGTTGAACTGGACAAAATGTACCATATCCTCGTTGCTTTGCGATGCGAGTGACTGACGGGCTTCGGATATGACGTAAGTGACATTAGTCCCTGCCAGAATTCTCATATCGGCATTGACTTTCAGGAAACTCATGTCTCCCCTTGCCGTAGCGTTAAGGTCAAGGTATGCTTTACCATAGACATCGGCTCCATGTGGTCGTTGGCTGTTGACCACTTGAATATTGTTCGCTTTCATTGAAAGGTTCAGTCCAAGGTTTGCGATATTATGGGCATTGACTGCGCCGTTGACCACAAGAGGATTATTGTTGCATCCGTAAATCTCGAAATTATCAAATGAAATGATGCCACTGTCAACAGGAATTTTCTCTTCCGAGAATCTGAACGATGTGCCAAGCATCTTGACGGAAACTTCAGTGGTGTCAAAGTCTATATATCCGTTGAATACTGGTTTTGCCATATCGCCAGTGATTTCCATTTCACCGTTCAACATTCCGGACAGTTTGGCCATTCCCTGGGGAATGAAAGGATTCACTACCCTTAACGGGAATTTTATCATTCTGAAGTCAAGAAGGAATGGGCTCGATGCCGTGCTGTCGTTGAGCACTCCGCGCGCAGTTATAGTCTTGACGGAATCAACCATAAGGCTCACGTCGGCCATGAGTTTGCCTCCCGGAGAGTTTGCCACATCGACATCGAGGTCGAAGGTTCCTACCCTATCACGGCCATAGGTTAATTCACGGAGGCCTACATTTCCTTTGCCTGTCAATACACCCTGGTCATACCTGAATCTGAGGTTTGCATCGAGGTCGCCTTTGACGGGGGGAGCGAATGGATTTATTGATAGCCAATCCTGCAAATGAATCTGGGATATTTGAAGCACGAGGTCTTCCTGTTGTTCATTCATGTCGTGATGATGGACTATGGAATCACCCGACAACGGATGTTCGGTGAAGATTTTGATAAAACTGTTGTCACCATGCAATGCCAGGTCGGCATCAAGATGTTTGTTCGCAAGGTCGAGACTGATGAAATTATCCTTATTCACCGTCCATGGCTTATATGCTATAGTGGGTTTCTGTGGCACGAGTCTGACAGTGACGATACTGTCTTCAAGCATAGCTGACAGACCTAAGTTGAACCCTTTTTCGCCCTTTATATTCTGTTGTTTGAGGAACACCGAAAGGCGGTTTATTCCGGCAAAACCATTGAGCGTTACGTGGGCGAAATCATCGAAGGTGCCGGGACGGTTATTTATTGCTGCACGGTATACGAGATACTGTCCATGTTGGATGGCATTAAACGATATCGAGTCAAGGTTGGTGTCACCCATTCTGAAACCGTTAATGAAAGCACTCATTGCGAGAATGGAATCGTTGTGTAAGCCAGCCGTCAGATTTTTAAAATCTATTTTCGATGTTTCGCTGAGAAATTTTGATGCAACATTTGAACTCCCCATATCGAGCATCATGTCGAAACGCGGGAACGCCTGATGCAATCGGTTGACATCCACTCTCATACTGTCAATTTGACTATTTACCTCTTCCATTCCGCCCGATAGCCTTTCAACGAAACTGAACAAAGATGATTTTGATGAGAGGTTCAGCTTCATGTCTCCATTACTTAAATCTGCATTAAGCAAGGAATCCGTTGATTCAATGGAGAGATTTATCGGACTTGGCGATACTATGTCCGCTCCGGGAAGATTCCACGTGAGGTTGGTCACATCGGCTTTTGCATCAATCTCGGAATTAGCTATATTATAATATCCATTTGTGGTAAGATCAAGACTGCCTCGGTTTATGGTATCAGTCAGTCCTAATGCCAGTAAATTAAGATTCCTGATTTCGCTTGAAAGGTTCCAGCGAACTGTGTCGCCATGTAGGTCGGCATCAAATTCAGCAGAAGCATCAGCATCATGATTATAGCTGTCAAGGCGTCCTTTTGCGTTACCGTCGTGGAGAGATGCATTAAGTGCGATATCACGGTATGTCTCTTTATTGTACTCAACGCTACCTACTTTGATATCGGTATCAATATAGGTAGTTTTTTTCATGGGATTATAGCCGCGACCGTCGATAGTTGCGGAAGCTGTCACGCGGCCTACACCGAATTCAGGCATAAATGCGTCGACTGGAAATTTATCCAGCTGAATCGTTGCGTCATATGATTCAGCTCGGCCATTCCATCGACCGACACCAGCCAGACGTCCGTCTCGAGTAGTAATCTCCACATCTCCACTCACATTTCCGGGCTGATAATCGACATTGCCGTTCATAGCCAGTGCCGGCAGTGTTTTTATTGGAAGAAATGAAAATTGTTTGTCAGAAAGTGTAGCCAAGCGGCCATCGATGCTCAGTTCTCCTCCTATCTTATTGGGGTCTAAAGGATTGTTTATGCTGCCTTGGAGCGCTACAGTCGCAATTTCAGGCATGCGGAAATCAAGTTTATATATGTTAAGCAGAGCTGCCGTACCGTCTATATCCGCAGATACCGACAATGGTCGCATCGGTCTGAGCATAGCGCGCATGTCAGGAAATGCCATTGCGATCTCTTCAGGACTGATTCGGCCAAAAGCTTTAAGCATTATAGGCAAAGATGGATTGGACGTCAAATCTCCCACTCCCATTTCGGCATTGAAACGGAGAGAGGATTTCACTGTTTCCACAATGAAATCTTTGGCCGACATTTTATCATTGTCCATCGAGAATGTGCCATCGGCATGAATATAAAGGCCGCATCGTTCTGTCGCATCAAGCCTTTTTAAAGGTACGATTATATTGGTTCCTTTATTATAGAATGAATCGACTTCTATATTGACATTCCTGACTTCGATATAGGATGGGTCGAACCCGGCTGCCGGGATTACTCCTTTTTGCGCATAAACGCCCCTTCGGGCAGTAAGCTTTAGTGAGTCAGCCGTAATAGTCCACATTTCAGAGTCTGATTCAGGGGCTACGCTATCAGTGCTGCTTTCCTCTTGAGCTGCCATGACAGCCGGATAGATATATGTAGCGGAGACACTATCCACCTTAAGACTTCGACCGAAGATTCTTTTTGTTGACATGTCGACGTGTCCGTTACACAATTCCATCATATCTACATTACAGCCCAGGCTGTCGATGATGGGTAGCATCTCCATGGAATATGAAAGGTCTTTTACCCGTATTCTATCGGCATTTATATTCCATGGGGTAGATGCCGTTGTGTCAACGGGAGTTGCAGTACTGTCTTCAAGCATGCGGAGTTTTACGCGAATACCGTCAATATCCGCCGTAGACAGATTTATTTTCCCGCTTTTCAAATCAATGTCTGTCCCGTCGATATCCGCATGATTTATATTGGCGCGAAGCCACATGATGGAATCATTGTTTCCAAGCTGATAGAAAGCGGAATCAAGATGCGCTCCGCCGACTTCAATCTGGCCTTTGAACAGTGGCATTAATTTGACGTCTACAGAAAGGCGTGATGCAGTAAGCATTGTATCGCTGTTTTCCTGAATTACGGTGGCACCTTCAACTTCAAGCTTTAATGGGAAAGAAAGCCGTAGCCGTTCTATATTTACATTCATTCCAGTAGATTTCGCGATTTCCTTTGTGGCTATCTTGACAGCGAAATCCTGCACAAAAGGCACATATAAGAGAAACGGTATTGCCGCAACGAGCAACACGACTCCTAAAACAGACCAAAGTAAAACTTTCAAAAGTTTTCTTCCTATAGAGCGGCTCAATGCACTAATTTATTTAATCGGGTTAGACTGACTTATGATGAACTGACCGGAAAGCCTGTTAACAAGCCTTCTCAGTATGATTTATTAACCACAAAAGTACTACAATTGTTTTAAAAATACTTCCAAAAGTTAAAATATCGTGTTTGGTATTAAAAATAATGAGTGACATCGACAAATAGGCGCCGATTTTAGTCAGTACAATTGCTATATAAGTTTATTTTGACTATTTTTGCAAAAATTTACTATTTTACGTGATGAAAAATCTCATATTACGCACTATAACCGGTATTGTATATGTAGGACTTATTTGTGCTACCGTACTCGCCGGAGGTTGGTATTTCATATTCTTTTTTGCTCTCATAGCCATTGCTGCATTGCAGGAGTTCTATAGTCTCAGTAATTCCTCGACAGGTGGTGAGAATGTTACGACATTGGTTGTCGATGTGGCCGGAGGTCTGATTCTCTGTGTAGGCCTTGGTTGCGTTAACCTGTCTCTGATGTCGCCGTTTACAACAGCGGTGCTCGGCGGGACATTTTTTACCGTCTATCTGCTTTATCTGACCTTCAGGCTTGTGATGCAGCTCTACAGTCAGGAAAGCTCCCCTCTGACAAATATCGCCTATTCATATATGGGTCAGATGTATATTGCCCTCCCGCTGGGATTGATGTCAATGTATTATACCCTTCCTGATGGGAAATTCCTTTTGTTAGCAATGTTCATCATGATATGGCTCAATGACACAGGCGCTTTTCTTGTAGGCTCAATGATTGGAAAACATAAACTTTTCCCGCGTATATCACCGAATAAGTCTTGGGAAGGCTTTATCGGCGGCGTTGTGTTTGCAATCGCTTCATCGTTTGTCTTTAAATACTGCTTCCCATCATATTTTGAGAACATCTCTATTTTCGGACTTGCCGGAATGGGGGCTGTTGTAGGCGCTTTTGCCACATGGGGCGACCTTGTGGAATCACTTATCAAACGCACTCTCGGTGTTAAGGATTCGGGTAAACTGCTTCCCGGCCATGGAGGTATCCTTGACCGTATAGATTCGCTTCTGCTTGTGATTCCTGCCTCCCTTCTATATCTGACAGCACTTGTGCTCTTCACTTGATTGAGATTATCATTATATTCATACTTACATTCTTTATTATTTACACTTCCTTTTCATGAAAAAAACTTTATTTTTAGCCTTTACCGGCGTTGCTCTATTGTCGGCCTGCACACCGTCGAAAGACTCATTGGCGGCCGCCGATACCAATGATGATGTGATTCTCCATGCTTGGTCATGGTCTTTTGACACTATCGCTGCAAATATGAAAGATATTGCCGCCGCAGGTTATGCCTATGTCCAGACCTCTCCGGCGAATACGTGTTTTGTCGGTGAAAACGGCGGTATGGCACTATATTCAAATCCCGGAGATTCAGTGACAGGAAAATGGTATTATTATTATCAGCCTACTGACTGGAAAATAGGAAATTATTTGCTTGGCACACGTGACCAGTTTAAAGCCATGATGGATAGCGCCGCAAAATATAATGTAAAAGTCATTGTCGACGTACTGCCAAACCATACTGCTGTCGACCATACAGCCGTGCTTCCCGACCTTGACGCTGCTGTCGGTGGTCACGAAAAACTATTCCATGCCAATGGTTTCAATGATATCATAGATTATAATGACCGTTATCAGTGTACCACCGGAAAGATGGGTGGCCTTCCTGATGTGAATACGGAGAATCCCGATTTCCAACACTATTATATGACATATGTCAACGACCTTCTGAGCCTTGGTGTGAAAGGTTTCCGCTATGACACTGCCAAGCATATCGGATTGCCGTCAGATCCGCTTGACAGCCTCGCTACACGTAATAATTTCTGGGACGTGGCCACAGGTCGTGAAGCCGTGAAAGGACTTAGACTTGCTGTTCCGGCTGATTCCCTGTTCATTTATGGAGAAGTGTTGCAGGATAAGAACGTTAAGGAGACGGAATATGCCGAATACATGGACTTGACGGCAAGTGCCTATGGACATGCTCTCAGGTCAGTCCTTGATAAATCGGATTTCAAGGCCGATTCCCTTCTTAACTGGCATCATCCTGTCGACGGTAAACATCTTGTCACATGGGTCGAATCACATGATACATATGCCAATGAGCACGAATCTGCCGGGCTTACAGACGAACAGATTCGCATGGGATGGGTGTTCCTTGCCGCCCGTCAGAATGGCACTCCCCTATTCTTCAGCCGTCCCGCCGGAAGCACACGTGAGAATTATTGGGGCAACAACCGTGTAGGAGCGCGTGGCAACGACGAATTCAAACATCCGGAGGTTGTAGCTGTCAACCGCTTCCGTCGCGATATGAAAGGGCAGCCTGAAACTGTCAGTGCGACCGACAATGGGGCCGTTATTGAAGTGGCACGTGGAAATGCCGGTGTAGCCCTCATAAATATCTCGGCTTCGGAACAGGACATAGAAAATCTTCCGACAACTTTGCCCGACGGGACATACATTGATAAGGTGAACCAGCAGTCATTTACTGTTTCCAACGGCGCTGTCAGCGGCCATCTTTCTCCTTTCAAATCATATCTGTTATATTCGAAATAAAAAGCATATTATAGAATCGTCATAAGGCATTAATACATAGTGTATTGATGCCTTATGAACTTTTTATTGTCAAAATTTGTTAGCAAAATAGTAATTAATTTTTAAAAATAATCGTAAATTTGTGGCGTATTGATAACAAAAACAACTGAATATCGCCTACAAAACATATACTATTATCGAATCTGATATTAACATTTGTGTAATTTATTTAAACCCTCTAGACAATGAACACTGACACTATCGGCTTGAACGCAGGCAGCGTATGGGCCGCGCTTAACGAAGCGGAAGCTCTTGGCACCAAGCAACTTAAAAAGATTGCAAAAATCAAGACTGATAAAGAACTTTTTGCTGCGCTTGGATGGCTTGCACGTGAAGGTAAGGTCAACTTCCAGGATGCCGAAGACGGGAAAGAACTTATCGTTTCTCTCGTTCAGGATAAATAATCCTTACTGTATTGATTCCATCTTGTCGCTTAGCGATAAGCCAATCATATCTCTCGCCGCTCATTTTTATATGAAGCAGCGGGAGTTTTTCATATAAAGCTCTTTGTGGTTTTCAAGGGAAATACTATCTTTGCATATTTAGAATCGCATGGTTCATTCTCATATTTCCAAATGATTTTCGTTTTATGAATCCCCTGTTTACCATTATTACCGTGACCTACAACGCGGCGTCGACTCTTCCGTCGACATTGGCGAGTGTGAAGGAGCAGACATGCCGGTTATATGAGTATCTGCTTATTGACGGAGCGTCCGACGATGGTACGGTCGAGCTCGCTCAGGCCTCCGGGATTCCTTCCATGACGATAATTTCAGAGAAAGACCGGGGAATATATGATGCCATGAACAAGGGGCTTGGCATTGCCAAGGGCGACTATGTGATATTTCTTAACGCGGGCGATTCTTTCCATTCCCCTAAGATACTTGAAACCATAGCTGATGCCGTGATGGACGATGATTATCCGGGAATCGTTTACGGGCAGACCCAGATTGTGGATATAAACAGGAAAAGAATTGGCGACAGACATCTGACCGCGCCATCAGTACTGACTCTTGACAGTTTCAAAAACGGTATGGTGGTATGCCATCAGGCTTTCATCGTCCTTAGAAAACTTGTCGATAATTTTGATACCCGTTATAAATTTTCGGCCGACTACGAATGGTGTATCCGCTGCCTACAGCGCACCCATAGAAATCTTTATATAGACAAAATCCTCATCGACTATCTTGCCGAGGGGGTTACGACAGCTAATCATGCAGCATCTCTTTGGGAGAGGTTCCGGATAATGTGTCACTACTATGGCGTCTTTCCTACAATCCTGCGGCATATAGGATTTTTTATAAGGAATCTGCGTCGCAAATACCGTAAATGATATATTTTGGATTCTATTTGACCCTATCAGGATTTTTTGCCACAAAGTCTTTCCATGATTTCGGTCCGGAACTCTTTACGGGACGCGATGATTCATAGTGGTGGCAAAGGGCTGCCGCCAGCGCATCTGTGGCATCAAGCTCTATTTCAAGTTGTGCGTCAGATATCTTAAGTATTCTTCTCAACATTTCCCTCACTTGTTCCTTGCTCGCAGCTCCGTTGCCGGTGATTGCCATCTTTATTTTTCTGGGTTCATATTCCGTTATAGGTATGTCTCTCGACAAGGCTGCGGCCATGGCTACGCCTTGAGCCCTCCCGAGTTTCAACATTGACTGAACATTTTTCCCGAAAAATGGAGCCTCAATGGCCATCTCGTCGGGGAGAAATTGCTCTACGAGTCCTATCACCCGTTCGTGGATACGCAACAGGCGCAGATAGTGGCTGTCATACTTGTTTAGCTTCACGACACCGAGGGCAATAAGCTCGGGATTCTTGCCGGATATGCCAAGAATCCCATAGCCCATCACATTGGTTCCGGGGTCAATACCTATTATAATTTTGTCGTGCATCCTCAGCCTAATGGAAGTTCTTCCATACAAGTGGTGAAAAATACTACTTTTTCTCCGAAACGCTTATAAAGTTCCCTTCTCAACTCGGCTCCTGAATTGTCATGCCAGTCCACAGCATCTTCCAGTCTGACGGATTTTAAACTGACGGCATAGCTTGAGCAATCTTCCTGTACTTCGAGCATAAGCTGTGCGAATCCGGCTTGCGTAAGCTTTCGGGTTTTGATTGCCGAAGGTATATATTCGTCCCTTACCCACTTTACGAAATCGCTATCTATGCTTTTGTGGACATGAAATGTCGTGTTAAGTATATACATGCCGAAACGAGACTTGATATGATTTACACCGCTGAGCTTTCTTCGGAAATCATGACTTTGTGATTCACCCTGAGATTGGCCATGAATCCGAACATCAATGTAGTCGCTGCCGCGAGAGAGAATGCGATGACCCTGTTCTCAATTCCGATAAATTGCGGGGAGACGAAAACGAAACATGTCACTACGAATGTCATAGCTACCGCAGGTATCAATGCCACCCAGTAATTGCGTTTCCTGCGGGCCAGCCAGACATAAATGGACCATAGCACTACGGCTGCCAAAGTCTGGTTAGCCCATGCGAAATAACGCCATACGATGTCGAAATTGACCAATGTGATACCATAGCCTATTACGAACAGAGGGATACACACGGCAAAGCGTTTCATTAGCGTACGCTGGTCTATATTGAACATGTCGGCAACAATGAGCCTTGCGCCCCTGAACGCGGTATCGCCAGAGGTTATAGGAGCCGCCACTACCCCTAAGAGGGCAAGTATCGCTCCGACCTTACCGAGAGTGGTATTTGAAATTACATCTACGGCCCACGCTGCATTGCCTCCATGTTCGGCAAGTTGCTCGCCAAGTCCGGTAGGCCCATGGAAAAATGCCATCGCTATCGCAGCCCATATGAGAGCTATGACACTCTCCGAAATCATTGAGCCGTAGAACACTGAGCGGCATTTCTTTTCGTTCGTGATGCATCTTGCCATAAGCGGCGACTGAGTGGCGTGGAATCCGGATATGGCACCACATGCAATCGTGATAAACAGTGTTGGAATAATCGGAAGTTTTTCGGGATTGAGCTGGAAATTGTGGAGTGTGGTAAGTTCAGGTATTTCATAAGTCCCCGATAGGAGTACAATCAGCAGTCCACTGGCCATGGCGATTAATGCCACACCGAATACGGGATATATCTTGCCTATGACTTTGTCTACAGGGAGCATGGTGGCGATAATATAGTAAGCAAGGATGATCCATACCCATATGTTTTTGGTTATGCCTGGAACCATATTGGCCAAAAGTTCCGCAGGGCTAAGGATGAATACCGCTCCTACCAGAACCATGAGTGCGATGGAAAATCCGCGTACTATCGCGCGTGTGGGTAAACCGAGATATATACCGATGATCTCAGGGAGGCTCTTGCCGTCATGACGCATAATCATCATTCCGGACAGGAAATCATGCATCGCTCCGAAGAAAATACCTCCGAGTGTAATCCAAAGGAAAGCTATAGGACCGAAACAGGCTCCGAGAATGGCTCCGAAAATAGGCCCCGTACCTGCGATGTTCAGCAGCTGAATCAGGAATACACGCCAACGCGGAAGTTTGATATAGTCCACGCCGTCTTCCATACGGTCGACCGGGGTTTTGCGCTTTTCATCGATATCTGCAAGTTTTTCAAGATATCGTCCGTAAGTGAAATAGGCTCCCACTAAAAGAGTGAGGCATATTAAAAATGAAATCATGGTTTACTGTTTATTTTTTCGTTACTTTATTTTGCTGTCAGTGTTGAAATACCATGGATGATTAATCATCCGTATTATTCCGGGGGTGTCTTCCATTCCTTTTATCCGGCTTGCACCACGGTAGAACCTTTTACTGAAATCGGAATCATCCCGGTTCATATAGTTGGTCTTGACGAGTCCGGAAGAATGGATATAACGTTTATCATTATCATAGATGGCTACGTGTGAAATTCTGCCGTCAGGAGTGTTTGAAAAAAACAATAGGTCCCCGCGTTCGAGTCTGTCGATATCGTCGGGAGCAATATGTTTGCCTATCTCAATCTGTTGACGTGCATCGCGAAGGGTCAATACTCCATTTGAAAAATATGTCACCCTGACAAGTCCTGAGCAATCGACAGATTTTGTAGAGCATGCTCCCCATAGATAGGGTGTGCCCATCAGGCTGTATGCCTTATCGACAATCTCATCCATATCTAAAATCTGTGTGGCCCATGTCTCTGCATCGACGAAATCTTTGGAATATCCGTATCCCATGCGTCCGTCTGGAAGTTTCAGGCTCAGCACGGAATCATTTAGCTCATGTCCCTCAAGGATAGAGCCGAGAACGATTTCACTTACGACATTACGGGAACCGCGCATATCAGGAGTGGAATAAAGTTTAAGTTCCGGAAGAGAGGTCGACACGAAACGTTTTGCCTTTTTCCATGCGTCCATCTCCTCATTCGTTTTCCGGCTTACACTCGACACATTCATATATCCTTCATAGCCGTCAGGAGATTTTATCTTGAGCCACTCGGCGTCATCTTCCAGGAGCATCAGCGGCATCCCCATGATTGCCTGCGATGTCATTTCCGTGGAGTGTCCTTTCCCGTCACGGATACAGGCTACAGGAATTCTGACCTGTACCCAGCATGAATCCTGTGATGCAGCCGTAAGCGACATCAGCACGGATAAAGAGATTAATATGTATTTGAAAAATAGCATTATCGACATTTCCCATTCTGGCATTTCTGCCACATATCTTTATATTGAAAATAAATTTTCAGCGTTGGCTGTAGTTACGGTTGCAACTTCTTCGACACTGACGCCAAATACTTCAGCTATCTTTTCCGCCACAAGTGGCAGGTAGGAACTCTCGTTTCTCTTTCCGCGATAGGGAACCGGAGCGAGATACGGTGAGTCTGTCTCAAGCACTATCCGTTCAAGCCCTATGGCCGGAAGTGTGTCTGTGAGACGTGAATTTTTGAAAGTGACAATCCCATTGATTCCGAAATAATAGTCGCCTCTGCGACGTATCTTTTCCACATCCTCCACGCTGCCTCCGAAACTATGGAAAACGCCACGTGGCTTTGTCTTGAGTTCGTCGAGTACCGAAAGTGTCTCATTGAGCCCCTCTCGGCAGTGTATGATTATTGGAAGATTATAGTCCGTAGCCCACTCACACTGTAGTTTGAAAGCTTTCATTTGCTCTTCCCGATATGTCTTGTCCCAATATAGGTCAATGCCGATTTCTCCGATGGCCACATATTCTTTCGGAAAGTCTGTTATTTCAGCTTTGATTTCAGCTATTTTTTCTTCCCACTTTTCATCAATTTCAGTCGGATGTAAGCCCATTGCCATGTAGGTATTTTCAGGAAATTTCTGATGCAGGGCCTTCATTCCGTAAACCGTCGATAAATCGACATTCGGAAATATCATTTTTCTTACACCGGCGGAAATAGCCCTGTCCACAGTGGCGCTGCTTTCCGATGAAAATTCATCAAGGTAGAGATGTGTGTGGGTATCGACGAACATAATATAATCTATACGGCTCTATTTGTTTCGTGTCGCCGATTTCAGGGCAAGGTCAATGAAAAATGCACGGGCTTCCGGCATCAATTCAATATGGTCAAGACAACTTATCGCTGTGTCGATATACGCGCGTATAAGTTCGTGGATTCTGTCGGGAAGTGCTAATTTATTATATATTTCACGTACCGTCCCGATTTTTTCTTCAGGACGGGAATTATCTCCGATAAGTCCTTTTATAGTACCTGAGGTATCTTCCTGCAGGGCCATTATGAGCAACCATGTCTTCTTGTCGTTAAGGATATCTCCTCCGATTGCTTTCCCGAATGTAGCGGGGTCTCCATATGTATCGAGATAATCATCCTGCAATTGGAATGCAAGGCCGAGGTTCACGCCGTAATTGAAGAATTGCACCTGTGTCTCGAATGGTGCGTCTGCCATCAAAGCTCCCATTCCGCATGCACATCCGAGGAGCACTGAAGTCTTGAGGCGAATCATCTCCATATATTCCTCCACCTTGACATCAAGACGGTGTTCGAAGTCCATGTCATATTGCTGGCCTTCGTAGATATTCATCGCGGTCCCATTGAAAAGTTCCATGGCCTGCGACAGTCTCTCCCCTGCTTTTATACCGAGGAGCATCGAAGACGTCGTTAGCATGGCGTCACCGGATAAGATTGCGGTCTCTTCATTCCATTTCTTATGGACTGTCGGGCGGCCACGGCGCACGTCGGCATTGTCCATGACATCGTCGTGAAGCAGCGTGAAATTATGGAATATCTCGATAGCTACCGCCTGATGGATGGCTGCCATAGGTTCTTTACCCATCGCCTCGCATGCGGCGAGCGTGAGCACCGGGCGCAGACGCTTGCCCCCGCAATCAAGGGTATATCGGATTGGGTCGTAAAGGCCCGAAGGTTCAGACGGAAGTCTTAGGTTGGCAATGGCTTCATTGACCATTGACAGATATTCGTCAAATTCTTTCATCTTATGAGTTCATTCACTGAATGACATTTTTCTTTTTACTGCCTATTTGCGACGACGTTTCTTTTTGCCGGGTTGCTGGGATAGGGCCTGCGAAACCGACATCTTATAGCCCATATCATCCTCGCTACGAAGAGCATTGCCCTTGTCGTCAAGCAATACGAAGTCGAGCTGCTTCTTTTCAAGGTCGGCACGTGCCACTTTGATGTCAACATTGTCGCCAAGACGGTAGCGATGATTGTGCCTGCGCCCGACAAGACAGTGGTTTTTCTCGTCGAAATCATAGAAATCATCAGCAAGGTCACGCATCGGCACAAGTCCCTCGCATAAATTATCGTTTAATTCAACATACAGCCCCCATTCGGTTACTCCTGAGATTATTCCTGAATACGTCTCACCGAGATGTTCCTGCATATATTCGACCTGCTTGTATTTTATCGACGAACGCTCTGCTGTAGCTGCAAGCTGTTCCATCTCGCTTGAGTGCTTACATTGATTCTCAAGTTTCTGCAAGTTGGCGCTTCTGCCACCGGCAAGATATTTTTCGAGCAGACGGTGGACCATCATGTCGGGATATCGGCGTATTGGAGACGTGAAATGTGTATAGTATTCAAATCCAAGTCCGTAGTGTCCGATATTGTCAGTCGTATATATGGCCTTCGCCATAGAGCGTATTGCAAGAGTCGAAAGATAGTTTTCTTCACCCCTACCCTTCACATCATTGAGCATGCGGTTGATTGACCTGTTTATCTCACGTGGAGTGCCTGAAGCCTTCACCTTATATCCGAACGCTCTCGCTATCGCCGCAAGATCTGCCAGGCGTTGCGGATCCGGCACATCGTGTACACGGTAAACGAAGGCCTTAGGCTTCTTTTTGTCTGCGGGTTTCCCCACAAATGTGGCGACAGTACGGTTAGCGAGGAGCATGAATTCCTCAATAAGTTTATTGGCGTCTTTCGACACCTTGAAGAACACTCCCAAAGGCTTTCCGTTATCATCGATATGGAATTTGACCTCCGCGCGGTCGAACTCAACGGAGCCGTTCTCATAACGTTGCCTGCGCAGGAGTTTCGCCAGCTGGTCAAGCTTCTGGATTTCCTCGACACAGTCTCCGAGCCCGGTTTCGATTACATCCTGCGCCTCCTCATAGGAGAATCGGCGATTGGATTTTATAACCGTGCGGGCTATCTTGGAACTTATCACTTTCGCATCGTCATCCATATGGAATATTACGGAAAAAGCGAGTTTTTCCTCATCAGGACGCAAAGAGCATATGCCATTGCACAGATGCTCGGGAAGCATAGGCACTACACGGTCCACAAGATAAACTGATGTAGCTCTTTCCTGGGCCTCCCGGTCAATTATGGTGTCGGGATGTACATAGTGGGTGACATCGGCTATATGCACTCCCACTTCATAATGTCCGTTCGGAAGACAGCGGAATGACAGCGCGTCGTCAAAGTCCTTTGCGTCGGCAGGGTCGATTGTGAAGGTAAGCACATCGCGCATGTCTATACGCTGGGCAATCACTTCCTCTGTTATGCCGGCATCAATCTTGTTTGCCGCTTTTTCTACGGCTGCCGGATATTTATACGGAAGACCGAACTCTGCAAGAATCGCATGGATTTCCGCGTTGTTTTCACCTGCCTTCCCGAGAATATCAATCACTTCGCCGCTTGGATTCTTGGTGTCCTCCTTCCATTCTACGATGCGGACCACGGCCTTGTCTCCCGTCTTACCTCCTTTAAGCTTCGATTTTGGAATGAAAATGTCGGTTGCAAGGAATTTAGAGTCCGTAAGCAGATAAGCGAAATGACGGTCCACTTTCAACGTGCCGATAAAAGTCTGCTCCTTTTTCTCGATAATCTCGATAACTTCGGCCTCTGGCTCAGCCCCGCGACGATGAGCGGCGATACTGACACGGACACGGTCTCCGTTAAGAGCCCGCATTGAATTGCGCTCCGCGACAAATATCGTCTCTCCGTCGGTCTCGGTTATCACGGAGTTCTTTCCGTTACTCCTCCTGACAAAGACACCTATGGCCTCGTTTCCGCGTTGGGGCGATTTGTATTTCCCGGGTGAAACTTCGATAATCTCCCCGTTGAAAGCCATCTCGACCAATTGAAGCGCTATGTTGCGCTGTTGTGTTGCGGTTTTTGCGCCGATAGCATGTGCTACCTGCTTATAATTATATGTGTTGTTTTTCTGTTGCATGACGAAGTCTTCCACCTTCTTCGCGAGGGCGAGACCACTTCTTGATGCTGATGTTTTCTTAGCCATAGTGTCAATGTGTATAGGGTTAGTAGATAGATGTTTATTGATGATTATGCATCGATATTGGCATAGTTGGCATTTGACTCTATGAAATCACGGCGCGGGCCTACATCCTCACCCATAAGCATGGAGAATATACGGTCGGCTTCAACAGCGTCGCTGATTGTCACCTGTTTCAAAAGTCGCTGCTCGGGATCCATTGTGGTGTCGCGCAATTCTTCCGCGCTCATCTCACCGAGACCTTTGTAGCGTTGTACTTTGGTCTTGTCGCCATTGATGGCGATAAACTGTTGTACCTGGGCCTCAGTCCAGCAATATTCCTCTGCCTTGCCACGTGTGCATTTGAAAAGCGGTGGAGTAGCCAGGTAAAGATAGCCCTGTTCGATAATCGGACGCATGCGACGGAAGAAGAATGTCATTAGAAGAGTGGCGATATGGCTGCCGTCGACATCGGCATCGGTCATAATGATAATCTTATGATATGCCAGTCTGGAAATATTTATCGCCATAGGATCTTCTTCAGTACCTATCGTTACACGCATCGCGCGATAGAGGCTCGTGATTTCCTGATTGTCGAGAATCTTATGGTCCATAGCCTTTTCGACATTTAGAATCTTACCTCGGAGTGGAAGGATAGCCTGGAACGTACGGTTACGGCCCTGTTTGGCTGTTCCGCCTGCCGAATCACCCTCGACGAGGAAGAGTTCGCAGTCCTCTGCATGGCGTGAAGAGCAGTCCGCAAGCTTGCCTGGCAGACCTCCGCCTGCAAGGGGCGACTTACGCTGGATTTTCTGTCGTGCATTTATCGCTGCGTGTCGCGCCTGAGCGGCAAGTGCAATCTTTTCAACTATGATTTTTGCCTGTCGGGGGTGCTCTTCAAGATAGTAGCGGAGAGCCTCGCTTACAGCGGCTGAAACCGCACCCTGCACTTCGCTGTTTCCGAGTTTGGTCTTGGTCTGTCCTTCAAACTGAGGTTCAAGTACTTTTACTGAAATGACTGCTGTAAGGCCCTCGCGGAAGTCATCGCCGGCCACCTCCACCTTGACCTTGTCAAGGAGTTTATTGTCCTCGGCATATTTTTTCAAGGTCGTGGTGAGACCGCGGCGGAATCCTGTGAGATGTGTGCCACCTTCAATGGTGTGTATATTGTTAACAAACGAATATACGTTTTCGTTGTAAGTGTTGTTATAGGTAAGCGCGACTTCGACGGGAATACCCTGACGCTCGGTGTTAAGATGGATTACATCGTTGATGAGGGATTCCTTGTTTGAGTCAAGATATTGCACGAATTCACGGAGTCCGTCGCGTGAATAGAACGTTTCCTGACGCGGATTGCCGTCCTGGTCGAGTTTGCGCAGGTCTGTCAGTATGAGCGTTATTCCTGCATTCAGGTATGCAAGGTCGCGGAGACGGTTAGCAAGTGTGTCATAATCATACTCGGTCACCGTGAAAATCGAACTGTCGGGGAGGAATGTGATTGTAGTACCCGTAGTGTCGCTCTCCCCTATTACTTTAAGCTCGGATGTGGCTTTACCGCAAGAATACTCCTGCATGTATATCTTACCGTCGCGGCGTACTTCGGCTCTAAGATAAGTGGAAAGGGCATTTACACAGGATACACCTACACCGTGGAGACCACCTGACACTTTATAAGAGCCCTTGTCAAACTTACCACCGGCATGGAGCACGGTCAGCACGACTTCGAGGGCGCTTTTATGCTCCTTCTCGTGCATATCCACCGGGATACCGCGACCGTTGTCGACCACGGTGATGGAGTTATCCTTATTTATTGTTACTTCTATATGAGTGGCATAGCCGGCAAGAGCCTCGTCAATCGAGTTGTCGACAACTTCATAGACAAGATGATGCAGACCTTTGAAACTTATGTCGCCAATATACATGGCGGGGCGTTTTCTCACCGCCTCCAAGCCTTCAAGCACCTGGATATTACTGGCGCTATAGACTTCTTCGCGTTCTTTGTCTTCAGACATAATCTATATTATAATATTTCTCTTAAATTTGTTTACAAAATTACTAATATTTCCGCACACAGGCAAGCGCATCGCGCAATAAATTCCCCCTAAGGGCTTTTAGCAATTGCCTAATAGGGGGCTATCAATCATTGGCCATGACGAGAGAGAGACGGTGCTCAAGCTCTGTCGAGCTAAGGCGTGTTGTCAATGTCCCTCGGTGGGCTATTGAAATATTGCCGGTTTCTTCCGATACCACTATTGCGAAAGCGTCAGTAGCCTGCGATATGCCAAGAGCTGAGCGGTGGCGCAAGCCAAGGGCTCTCGGGACATTGCGGTCGTGGCTTACAGGAAGGATACAGCCTGCGCTTCTTATGCGGTCATTGTCTATAATCATTGCGCCGTCGTGGAGGGGCGAGTTCTTGAAGAAAATGTTTTCAATAAGACGGGAATTTATGTCTGCGTCAATGATATCTCCACTTTTCTCGTATGACTCCAAAGGCATCTCCTGACGGATCACTATCAAGGCCCCGGTTTTAGTCTTGGACATGTTCATGCATGCATACACAATAGGCAGCACATATTTCCTTGTGTCAGATGCTCCATCCCCCTTGTCATGCCTGAAAAGGTTTTTCAGAAAGCGCCATCGCTTATGGTCGCCCAACTCTACAAGGAAACGCTTTATCTGCTCCTGGAAGAGGATTACGAGAACAAGAAGGCCTATACCCATGAACTGGTCAAGAATTGACCCCAAAAGTTTGAGTTCCAGTATCTGGGATGTAAGCACCCATACGACGATAAAAGCGAGCACACCGAAAAATATATTGAGTGTCCCGCTTTCCTTCATTATCCTGTAAAGATAAAAAAGCAGGAGGGCTACAATCGCTATGTCAAAGGCGTCTTTTATTCCGAAATGATCCATATGGTTATTTCGCTATAAAGTTGATAATTCATACAGTCTGACCGACTCAACCGCACTCTTTACATCATGTACCCGCAGGATAGATGCTCCTCGGGTCAAGGCTATGGCCCCAAGTGCGACAGTTCCCGCAAGAGCTTCGTCCGCCGTTATCCCAAGGGTCTTTGTTATCATGGATTTCCGTGACACTCCCACCAAAAGCGGAGAATCGAGTACGGAAAAAGAGTCGAGGTGCTTCATGATTTCGAAATTCTGTTCAATGGTTTTGCTGAATCCGAATCCGGGGTCTACTATTACGTCAGAGACTCCAAGCAAATGAAGTTTTCGAAGCTTTTCCGATAGGTCCTTTATGACATCTGCCGTTACATCATGATAATCACACATCTGCTGCATGGTCTCCGGGGTGCCGCGCATGTGCATAAGGATATAAGGGACACCAAGGCGGCTCACAACTTCGAACATTTCATCATCGAGATTCCCTCCTGAGATATCATTTATGATGTCCGCTCCCATCTCTTCAACGGCGGATTTGGCGACCTTTGCCCGGAATGTGTCTATTGATACGGTAATCGAGCTGTCAATCGAGCGTAAAATCTTCATGCCCATGCGAAGTCTCGAAAGCTCTTCATCCATAGCGACGTCGGAGGCTCCGGGACGGGAGGAGTATGCTCCCATGTCGATAATGTCGACCCCGTCAGATATCATCTCCTCAATCCGTTTCCCTATAGAACGTTCATCCATTGTCCGTGATTCTGAATAAAAAGAATCCGGGGTAACATTGACTATCCCCATCACCATTGGTCTGGAAACTTCAAGCAGTCGGCCTTTGAGGTTTAATGAAAAAGGATGAAACATGAGCGGAACTGAAAGGGTGAGATATACCACGCGAAGTTACAAAGATTTCATCTTATCACCAAAAAGAAAACCCATAAACGACAATACGACCTCTCCTCCCGGAGAAGTCGTATTGTTGTCTTAGCAATAAGACTCTACAAACCTAACATAAAAACACATTTACTATTATGCAATTCTTCTCATATAACTAATGATTTTACGCTAAGATACTAACAATCTAGGTAACGTGGCCAAAAATGGTTGGTGATATTGTATTATACGGGGCTTCATCCCCCGTATTCTTATATATGAAAAACACATCGCGGGGTTTGGGGGCGCGCAGCCCCCATGTTTCC
>JAETNO010000033.1 GCA_021768245.1 Bacteroidaceae bacterium
TCCGGTCGAAGCGCACGATAAACCAGTTCTTGAAGTTGTCGGGCACACCTCCGCTGTTGCGCGTGGTGTATCCCACGACAGTCCGTTTGTCGTGCATGACCCTGATGTACGATCCGCGGTCGAAAGCGTCGATCACCACGCCCGACTCGTCCGATTCGGGGAACGTGAAACGCATGATCGCAGCCCGCTCGGTCGGGGCGATCTCGGCCTTGATGTCGTGGTCGGCGAGGTATACCGAATAATAGTAGGGGCGTGCCTCCTCCGACTGGTGCGAAAACCAGCTCTGACGGCTCTCTTCATCGACCTTGTCGCGTCCGCGTACGGGCATGATGGAGAACTGCCCGTAGTCGTTGATCCACGGCGAGGGCTGGTGGGTCTGCTTCAGACCTCACTAAAACCGTCTTACAGCATGTTGTAAGACGGTTTTTCTTTTATTTTCTTTTGTCATGCATTTATAATACCAGACAGTATTACATAGTTTTACTTTCCTTTTATTTTCTGATTCCGCTTTAATTCTTTTAGCGGATTCTGGTTGTATACTTGTTTGAGTTTATATAGATCCGTATTGGGTTCGATAATAGCTTGTCGATAATTGACGTAATATCCTATAATGTATCAATGTAAAGGTTTCCGGTAAGTATGATTTGCTAAAATCGTTTCTGTGAATAATATTCAATGTCATTTCCCATTCTTTGGGTGATACATTTTTTGCAATCACAAAAGGCTTTCCACCATGAATGTGTTGACGCATTGCATATTGAATCATTTCCTAAGATTTCAATAGTCATTTTCTTTCCTCCATTTTCAAGCCCAAGCCATTCGAAGAAATAGCGATAAATAATCATGGTTTCAGGTATCTCAAGGAGTTTATGGTACTCTTCGATATTTTCGCCAAAGGCTTTCCTGAAAAAAGATGTTCCCTTGCCTATTTTACCTTTTGTACTATTAAGAACAGCTTGAATAGCCCGAATATACTTGCGATTCCAATATTTGCCAATATAGTCCCGATTGTGAGAATAATCTTCACCCATATCCGTAGTGCGACGGATTGGGTGGCATTTCATAGGGAAAGAGTATATGCTCACATTTAACCTATCACACAATTCTTATATGGTTTAGCCCTAAATCCATACAGTTGGTTGGACTTTAGAAATTTGCACGGTTTATGATGGGATAAGGTAACGATCAGGCGACGGCTCTGTTTTCCGCATATTACGCCGATATTCACCACCTCAAATAACTGAAGTAAAGATAGTAAATAATCCGAGAAAGCAAATAAAAAACTTCGTTTTTTCGGGTTTCCAGGGCTATTTTTGCATCCCCGCGCCACAACGCCCTACCTCTCCGACACCTTGGCTGCGCTGGTCGCTACCGACACAGGGGCAGGGAATATAAGATACAAGGCACCCTATTAGGACCCTTAAAAAAAGGCAATAGTCTGAAAAATTGGGCTGTTGTATTTTTTATATATAATAGGACGAGGCAACGAAAAGGCAACGATTCCACTTGCTGCTGCTTGCGTTGGCGTTCACAATCTCAAATAACTAGCATAAAAATAATAAAATTATTGCACGAGAAAAAATATCACCTCGATATCCAATAACGAAATTACTACTTCATACCAATATTGTCGTACCTTTGAAACACGCCAGACGAAGCAGACATTGGGGATAATAATAAAAATCACGTCCGAACAAAACCGCAGAAGCGTTGTTAAGTTTTCCTTCATGCAACAGGTTGAATTTTTCGAGGATGGTCGGCAAATCCTCCCTTATGGTCGCTTCGGGCAAACGTCCGCATTTGATGCCCCCAGGTACCGCGCCCATGACGGCATGTTCGTCAAGGTCGGATATTTTAAGGTCGGAATTCGCCATAGCCTCCCAAGCTTATTTTCCTCCACGCTGCATCAGGTGCTGGTTGTATATTTCCTGCGGCATGGTGGATGTCATTTCCGTTTCCATACCTTTATAACTCATTATCCGTCATCATCCTTCTGCAACGCTTGGAACGAGCAAAACGACATACTTCTATCGGTTTTGAATCAATGCAGAAATAATCTTCGCCTCCATCTATTTCTGCGGCTATTCTTTCCCGGATTGTATTACATAGGGACAAAGTAATTTTACGTCTGTCATTGTATTGTCTGCGGAATATAAGATTGTGAATTTCAATACTATATTCCTGTAACTTTGCAAACAACAATGACTCACTGTCAATGCCAACAGCCTTTGATGTCATGTTCAATGCCTCTATTTCAAGGTCTGAGAACTACTCCTCTGATTCATTGACCAAATTGCCGACTATTTGCTTGTATGGGTTAGGATTTTTTGCTAATATTGTGTTACTATATTTTCTATTGAAAAGTTTTAATTTGCTAAATATCAACAATATGCACAACTTTTTATACATAAATTTTTTTATCAATCTAATTCCGCCAACGGATTTTTAAATACCAAATATTTTATGAACGCACGTACACTTCTTATTCCACGTACACTTCTTATTCTTAGTCTGGTTGTCCTCTCCGGAGCGCCATGCGCATCTGCGCAGTCTTTCAAGGAAAGACTCAAGAACGCCGCAAAGAAGATAGAACAGAAAGTCAAACAGGAAGTAGCGCCCAAAAAAACTTCCGGAAAAGTCCGGTAACACTTCAAGTCTCGACAGCGAACTCCAAAAGCGCCACGACGCCATGGTGGGGCCGGACAACAATAAGAACGCTGAAGACGAAGCTCCCACCGTCAGGTTGCCGGAGACCCACACTGCTCTTTTTGCGCCACTCGGATACCCTGTCGAGGCAACGTATGGGATCAAATCGGTAAAGCCGGTGATGCCGCCGAGAGAGGCATCCGATCAGGTGAACTGGAGTGAAAAACAGCCGAATGTCTATGAGCTCGACAACCAGAGCCTTGTAGCCGAGTTTCTGATGCTCGACGACTGCTTTGCCGACGGCTACATCAAAACCCTCACCCCGGCACATTGGAGATACGATGAGATCGTCAAGGGCGAACTTTGGGCTCGCGTGGGCGCATTGAACAAGATGGTCGAGCAATACAACGAAGCCAAAGAAGAATACGGCGCCGACACTTACCAGTGGGTCATCAACGGCATCCACAACAAAATCGCCTCCGTGCTTGACTCTCGCGAGTACAAAACCCTGATCCGCTCATCCCTCACTCCGCTCTTCACACTTAAAGACAAGTGGATCAGTGATGAGACCAAGGCATATTTCAATGCTCACGGAGGCTATGAGAACGCCCACAAAGCCAACTGGACCGTCTGGGATCCGCAGCCGAACAAAAAAAGCATCACGACATCAGCGTCCGGCCAGACCGGGAAAGTGATTGAGGAGGTCGGGGCAGGTGCTACGGTTGACATCGAGGGAGTCCTGTATGTCCTGCACAACTCCAACAACGGTGGCGCATCCCACGCATTCATCTCGGAAGTGGCGAAGACGGCCGTTGCCGGCAAGAACATCGTGATCCCGGACTATGTCACATACAACGGTAAAAAATATCCGGTGACGGAAATGCGTGGCAATATTTTCTCCGGCACCGCCATCAAGTCCGTGAAACTTCCGTCCACGTTGACGGAGATTTCCAATTCGGCATTCCGCGAGACTCCTATAACTGAAATAGTAATCCCGGCCTCGGTCAAGATAGTTCAGGGTTCGGCTTTCTACGGCTGCAAGAACCTCACGAAAGTAGTCTTCGAAAACGACGTCATGGATGAAGTCCACGGCTGTTTCCAGAAGTGCATAAATCTGAAAAACGTCAAGTTCCCACGCCGCGTCGGACTGATGAGTTACGATATGTTCGAGGGCTGCGTCAATCTCACAGAAGTGATGCTTCCGGAGAATCTGAGCGAAATTTATTCATCCATGTTCAGTGGCTGCAAGAACCTCAAGAATGTGGATATCCCGGCGAGCGTGACCAAGGTCGGCAACAGCGCATTCTCGGACAGCGGCATCACCTCGCTCGACCTCTCCAATGTCAAGGAATTCGAAGGGTTCTGCTTCTCCGGATGCAAAGCGCTCAAGACTGTCAAGCTGAACTCCAGCCTGAAGGAGAATTTCCTTATGGAGACCTATCAAGAATTCACGGAATGTCCGTTACTGGAAGTCAAGTACATAAACAACGAATATGTCTTCCCGGAAGGGTTCATCTTCGTAGACGGCAGCAGGTAGAGTCATGAAAAAGATATTATTTCTACTTTCAGTGGCGGCACTGCTGCTGCCTTTGGATAGTTCGGCCCAGAGCAAGCCGAAGATCAAGTCAGTGGATTTCACTATACAGGTTCCGACCCCGGGGATGTCGCTTTTCGATGCACGCGAGATGCAGTTCACATCTGCGAAGACCGAGTTCGGAGACCTTGCCGCCACGGGCGGCATCCAAGTCCAGGAGATTGACTGGATCGGGGATTTCCGCGAGGACGATGAAGGGGACATGTTCTTCAAGGACGGGTTCATATACAAGGCCCGGATCAAGTTCATGGTAGACCCTTCGGGCAAGTACGACACCGATTACATATTCAAGGACAACGACTACTACATCGACGGCAGCCGCATCAGCGCCACAGTCAACGGAGTGCAGGCCAAGGTCGAGCGCAGCGCTCCTTACTTCATCGACATTGAGGTATCCATGCCTGTTGGAGCCGGTGGAAAAGGCTCGATGCGTGATCTGGCACAGAGCAGCCCAACGGACTATGAGCTCAACAAGGACTCATACCGCGCATCGCAGAAAGCGTATTCAATCGCCGAGGCCGATGCTGCTTGCCCGGATGTGAGCCCGCTTGACGTGATAACCATCAATAATACGTATCACGCGGCGTTCCGTGCCATGCGCGAGTTCGGAGATGAGTTCATCGGGCATAAGAATATGCTTGTCACCAAGGTAATCGTAGATACCGATGACGAGCGCATATATGGAGATGTGGCATCGGACGTCAACAATACCATACAAGGCCCATTCAACATCAGGGAAGTCTGGCTCAGCGACAAAGTCGATGCGGTAAAGTTCATACGCGCCATATTCGCAGTAATGCAGGGTTATACACCGGAACACAGCGATATCTACTGCCCCGAGTTCAGTTACCTCTTCCATGCCCAGCGTGCCACGCTCTTTATCCCGGAGACTGCTGTAGCCGATGTAAGGGCGATGTTCAGCCGTCCGACCTGGAGTTTCCGCACACTGTTCTCGCTGAAAACCTACTCCGGCGACGTGCACTCCGCACAGGGAGCCGGTGCGACGGCAGCCAAACCGTTCTGCACAAGCCACGTATTCACCGACAAGGTAGCTGCGGCAGACAAGGTTTTCAGGTACGGCACCTGTAGCAATTGGCCGGAATATTATTATTCCTGCAAAATCTGCGGAAAGTGCGAACACAATGACAAACACGTGTTCAGTATGAACAGGCCAACGTGGGAGGTCCGGGCTCATCAGTATGATCAGCCTGTTGCTGATGACCAGGCTTATGTCGGAGTCAACTCCGCCGGGCAGCATGTATGGTGGTACAGTTGCATCTGGTGCGGACACTCCGAAGGCTATGACCAGAGGCACATAACCAAAGCAGAATGGCAGGCAAGCGGCACAGAGGGAACATACGAGAGCTATAGGGACGCCATGGCCGACATGACAAAACAGTTCGAGGAGAGTGCCCTTCTGAAGACCACGGCACAGCCGGGGATGTTCATTCTCAAAAAAAAGTCGGACTCAAAGATGAGTCCTGCCTTCCAGAGTAGTGTGAACTTCGCCCTCAATGACAACCTCTTGGATGAAAGTGTCCTTGGCAATGATTATACACTTCCCCTGAATCACCGCCAGCTCAACTCGCTGGCCGAGCATCTCGTGAAAGAACTTACCGGCAGCGAGGCCACGGCGTCCTCCATTGGCCTGGACAAGGCTCTTGGCGGAAAAGCCCCGGCAGACGACTCCCCTGTCTCCCGCCAAGAGATGGCCGCCGTGATGTACCGTGCCCTTAGGTATATAGAAGAGTGCGGAGTATACTCATATACGGAGTTCGTTTCTGGGTTGGATAAATACTCCGATCACATCCGCATTGCCCCTTGGGCCAAGGAAGCCATGGCATTTATGGAGGCTCTCGGGCTTATGAACGCTTCTTCCGGCGGTACCCTCTTTCCAGAGAAGACCTGCTCCATCGAAGAAGCCATAGACCTGACCGAGAAGTGCACGCACGCCCACCAGCTCGGCTGGTATCAGGCAAGGTCGTGGGGCGAAGGTGACGGCAGATCCTATTTTGGCAATGTCTGTTATATACCTCACCAAGAAATGAGTACCAACCATACCTATGCCCCGGGTGAGAGGGTTTGGGTTACTGGACCGCGTTTGGGCGGGTCATCGAAATCCCTTCCGATTTTGGAGCCGTACACCGGCCAGATTCTGTATGTGGATGCCGAGTGGTTCCGTCCTGTGCGGAAGTTCGTCTATACATCGAAGCGCACAATCACAGGACCTATCATCTTCCAGGATTATTTTGATGGTGTTTCCATCAAGACTTTCTAAAACGAAGAAAGCGGCTAAAAAGGCAATAGACAGATGAATATCCGACGCCAAGGCGTACACGCGCAAATTCCTGACAGGATCTGCAAACTGCCGGGCAGATAAACGTAAAGCGGATAAAAATGCGCTACTACTCTCGTAAAAGTAAACACAAAGAGGTGAGAGAAGATAGAATATTGTACTTTTGATAGGTGGTTCTCCTCGACTGTTCGAGGAGAACCATTTTTTTGAGTTTCCTCTCCCGCTGGTCGTACAGCGTTTCGGGATACGGTCGTACAGGACGGTAAGCCTCGTTTTTGCTGGTTCCGTCTAGCCGGGCTCGGTGATGACGCTGCCGGAGAGTTCCGATTCTGCGACCGTTGCGATGAGTACTTCCGTTTTTTCACTGCCTCTGCGGGTAGCTTCTTTCACCGCTCCGGGTAGATCTTTTGCCAGCCGCTTGCCCATGGCAGCCCTCTTCCACTGTTACCTATGCGTTTCCATTATCGTTACGAGCATCGTATCTTTTTAGAGAAAAAAGCGACGCAGAGCGTCTATTTCGCCGCCAGGTATGATTGTAGAGTACCGTTGTCCGAGTACGCCGAGCATGCTGTCCGTTCTCATGCGATGCGTATGGTATTTGTCCTTTTCCGCATCACTCCATCCTGCCGCAGCCTCGCCTTGCAGGGCAAGCCCGGTGACGTGGCGATGGGCGGTGTGTATGTCCTCGTGCATCCTCCACAGCCGTGCCACGCCGCCTTCCACCTCCCGCATCTGCCGCCGCTCATATATCAAAATGGCGATCATACTGCCTATGACCGCCGCTAAGATGGTATATCCGAAAATGATTTTATGCTGCAATGGCATTCGTTTCTTTTTCATACGTATCACTTCTTATTCAAAATGCAATTTCTTACCACGGCAGACCTTGCAAGCTCGACCTGCCACAAGACTCAACAAAATCTTTCTATCCTTCTTCTCCCAACAGATGGAAGAGCATACAACACTTCCTCCTTTCTTTATCCGGATACTGTCCTAACAGCTTTTGGAAACAGTCGTCAGTACACCGGTTTCTCAGAAAGCAAGAACGGGACGCACATTGTCACTGCCGTCGAATTTATCTGCCCAGATGCAGCGCACCATGCCTTGGAAGTTGTTCAAAATCCAGTACCATGTGTGATACTTCGAGTGCTCCGAAGACGAACAAAACGAGACGAGGTTGTTGAATGTATCCTTGTCCCCAACGGCGATATTCTCCATCCATTTGTTCAAAGCGGCGGGAACATCTCCTTGGCTCTTCCAGAGGAATCCTTCAGCGATGTCTGGGTCTGGCGAGGTTTGCTGGGTAACGTCCGCCAAAGCCGGACAACCGCCCAGATTTTGCAGGATGTCCCACCATTGGCCGGAGGCTGGAAGATACCAGCCGGTAGTGGTCGCTGGAACAGGGCAGGTCGTGTTGTAGCCGTCGGCAGCCTTGAATGCGGGATAGTTGGCGAAGCTGCCGCGATTGGCTCGTATATGTTCGCAATTTCCGTAACCGCTGATGTCGTTGTAGTTATCGGCTTTCGTCCTGCATGTTGTAAGCCCCTCATCCATACCGAAAAGGCCCCACGCTTGCCTTGTCGCGATATTCTTCACAGCCATGACAAGGCCATGGACATTACCTTCTCCGCCTAACTTCTCTTTTTCCTTTGCACCGATACGGCTCTTGTCCGTCTGGAAAACGATGCCGACGACTTTAGCCGCCTGCACCGTCGTTTCGTCCGCCTCTTTCGGAATCAGATAACCCGTCGTACCGTTATCTTTCGTGCAGTAGAAGTCTCCGATGCGGGCAATGCCCGATTCGGCATAGGTGACGTTCTTTATGGTTTCCGCCGCGCCGTCCACCTTGTATCTCTTGTATTCCCCTACGACAGGATGGGACGCGGACGTGGTGATGGTAAACTCCCTGTTCCCCCCGTCATAACATCCCTCGATAGTCGGCATGGACGAGTGCACCAAGTAGCGGTAAGTGCCGTCAGCCATGCGCAGCGGCTTGGCGGTGCCTGTGAACGTAGCTTCTGCCCCCACGGTGTAGTCGGGAACATTCGCGTCGATAAACTTGTAAACGGTCTTCGGCATCTCGATGACGGCCAACGCCATGCGGTGTTTCATGGCGAAAGAGAGGTGGATGGTGTTGCCCGTCCCTGTCGTTGAGCCTCCGGCTGTCATCAGGTCGGAGGCGGTGTAAGCGGCATGGGTGCTCTGGTCGTCCCCGGGTTGCCAGCCATCAATGAGCGGCTTGAAGAACTCGGCATCGGTCATGACCGCCCCCTCCGCAGGTGTGGCAGTCTTGCCCGCCATGTCCGCCTGATAAGGATAGTAGAGGTAGTAGCTCTCTCCATCCATTCCGGCGGCAAGCGTCGTACCGTCGGTTTTCCACATGATGCCGCCCGTGGCGGCATCCTTTTCGGCTGTCAGCTTCACGTTTGAATAAACCGGCTTTCCGCCGCGCACCATGTAGAGACCGCAGGCATCGCCTTCGGTGAACTCGGTGGTGTAGCCGTTCTCCACGGCTCGGGTCGTTTTACCCTCAGTCGATGTATATCCCCCGTCGGTAACGGAGATGGTGAGTTGCAGCGCCTTGTCTTGTGCGGCAGGGAACTCTTCTTGTGTGCAGGAGACAACAAGCAGCAGGAGCAACGCAGCTTGCAAGAGGTGGTATATGTTTTGTATCTTCATATTCTTAAAGGACTAAATAGGCAAATAGTTCAGAAAGCAAGGACGGGACGGACAGCGTTACTCCATTTCTTATAGACATAGTCGCAGCACACGTAATCAGAGGAGTACACGTTCCAGTTCCGTGCGCGGAACTGATTTAACTCCGATGACGACCAAAAACGGTCACCGGTGGTAAAATCATTCTTGCTGTCGGCTGCAATTTTATTCATCCAAGCATTCAAGGCAGCTGGAACATCGCCTTGACCTAGCCAACGGAAATCACCGTAATCCGACGAGGTTTGCTGACCTTTATCCGCCATAGCCGGACAACCGCCCAGATTCTGAAGGATGTCCCACCACTGACCGGAGGAAGGAATAAACCAGCCTGTGGTATTACGAGGTGGGCGGTATTCATTTATACTGTACATATCATTCCATTTCTCGACGGCTTCGAAGGCCGGATATGCCTCAATTCCACCGATACTATTTGCATGGTCAAGAATCTTGGTGTAATTGTGCAGACCGCTGATGTCAGAGTAGATTTCAGACTTGGACCAGCAGTCTTTCACGTCTTCCAAATTATTCTCTTCATGGCTCCATTGGATATCTGTTGCGGTGTTCTTTAAGGCCATTACAAGGCCATGCACATTCCCTTCGCCCAATTTGGACTTTTCGGCAGTGCCGATACGGCTCGGGTCCGTCTGGAAAACGATACCGATGACTCTTCTTTCTATTTCACTTTTTGTTTGGAGTACGGGAGCAGGCTTGGGGCTTGCTATCTTCATACTGCCATCAGTATAGATTTTGCGCAGGCCGCCGTCGCTCCAAGTCCCGTCGGAATAGAAGTAGTCGCCGATTTTAAGTTCGTCAGCTGTGAAACTTTGCTTTACCTTTTTGGAGGTGACGTTCTCCTCGCCACATGCAACCCACGTGCCACCGGTCACCGCCTGTACCTCTATTCCGCTTGCCTTCACGGTGATGGTGTAGGCATACCGCTTGCCACCGAAAAACCCAAATTTGCCGGCAGCTTCTGTTTCGGGAGTGTAGGTAAAGTCATTGCTGCCTATGCTGATTCGGATGAGCGGCTTGCCCGTCATATCCTGCGGCGGCACTAACGCCTCGTATTTCTTCGTTGCGGCATCGTAATAGGGCTTTATCTCGCCGTCCGATTGGTCACCCGGTGATACCAAGCCGGCGGTTGAGTGCGTTAGCGGGTCTCCGAAAATGGTGACGGTCGCACCCTCCAACTCCTCTTCCGTAATGCCTTCGCCAGCTTTGAGAATTACTTCGATTTTCGCCATGCGGTGGATGAAACGGAGATTTATGGCTTGGTCATAACGCCCTATGGCACTGGCGTACAGGACATCGAAAGCGGCGTACCCGCCACTTTGGTCGGAAATATCCGTTTCCGGTTCTATGTCCGGGGTCCATGCACTGACGCGGGCTTCATCGGTGTTCTTCCAATAGAAGGCATTATCGGCATCCTTCGGGCTTGCATTGCCCGATGCGTCCATCACGTATGTTTTGTTACCAAACACGCCTTCCAGTGACACTCTAATCTCCTCGCCGCCCGTCCACGCATCCTTACCTCCGGCGCGGGTCTGCGGCTGCGCCACCTCCGCCGTCAGTTGCAGCGGGTACTTGCCGTAGGGCAGGGGCGTGGTGCTTTCATCCTCACTGCTACATGAAGCGAGCATCCCACAGATGAGCATCACAACCGGCAACCAGCCGCCGATGCGCGGCCACGGCCTTCTCGCTATGTTCCTTATTATTTTCATATTGTCTTTATTTATTTCGTTTTGTGCCACCGCCCGTTGCGACGCGGGCTGCCGCACCATTTATTATATATGGCGTGCCTCCGTGCTTACGCCTGATGCACGGCAGTGGCTTTCAGACACACTACATTTTTGCATCACCCGCATGGCTACCACCGTCGTTCCAGTTTTCGATGGTGCTTCCGCTAAGGGTCAGCCCCGTCTTCTTCACCGTGATGGTGTAGGTATAAGAATAACCGGCCTCCAACGCGGGTTTGATCATGTCCTTGTTGGAGTAGCTCTGGTATTCCCCGTCATCGGGAGATATCTCAAGCACCAAAGCGTTGGCGAGTGTCTGCGGGAGCAGGATCATGGTGAAAGTCATCACGCCCGTGGCGGCGTCAAAGGTTGCCACGCACTTGTCCGTGGCCGTCTTCGGGGCACCGGTGCACTGGCGTAACATCCAGTCGCTCACAACGCTGCCCGCGGTCGCGGCGGTACCGGTCTTCACATCGAACGTTCCCTCGTGAACCAGGCCGCCCAGCTTGTAGTCGGCGAATTCCAGCACGGCAGTGTCGTCGAAACCGTCGGTGTTCGACACCTGCACCTTGAGGATAAGACGGGCCATCTTGTGCTTGAAGGAGCAGTCGCTGCCGCCCGCGGCGGTGTTGTCCGTGAAGCTGACGGTCGGGCTGTCTTTATCGGCCTTGGCTCCCGTGGCATGGATGTAGTCCACCTTCTCCTGTTCCGTGGTCGTGGGCTGGTTGCTTGTATTTACCGTAATCTTCCCGTCTGTACCAGGCAGGGTGGAGGCGTTTGCGCCCGATGCGTAAGGCGCGTAGGCGGCAAAAGTAAACTCGAGGAAAGCGTCCTCGAAGAAGATGCCGCCACCCGCCGTCATCGGGGTGAAGTCCGCGTTGGTGCCGGTGCTCGTGGTCGCGTATCCCACGTTCTTGTACTTGCCGCCCATGGTCGTGGTCGTGCCAGGGGCATCCACCACCATCACGCCGATTCGGTCGGCGTTCCACCCGTTGTCCACAGCACGGGTCTTCGGCCCGCTCACGCCTGCCGTGATTCGTGCTTCCACCGGATTGTTCTGTACCTCGTTCTCTTGTGTACACGCAGCCAATAGCGTTGCCGCTGCTGCAATAATGAAAAACCTCATGTTCATTGTCATAATCTTGTTTTTTTGATTAAAATATTTATCGTCAGTTAGCATCCCCATTGCCGCTTTCTACCTCGTTCCAGCCCGTGATGGTTGCGCCCGTTACCCCGGCCTCTACGGGCAAAAGCAGATTACCCGTGAGTTTAACCGGTTTGGTGCCGTTATTGAAGTCCCTTATGGCCTCGGTAAGGTCGCTCACTACCCGCTGCGTGTCACCGTTGTTGAAAGTGATGTCCACCGTCAGCGTATGCGTTTCCGTCGGGACGATGCCGAGCAGTCGGAAAAAGATTGTGAACTTGTTGTCGTCCTGCCTGAAAGCGTTTGTTACTTGTGCCGCTACACTCCGGTCGCCTGTTGCCATATCCGCTGCCGAAGCCACGCCGGAGAGCGTTGCCGTAGCCGACTGTACACGGCTGTAGTCGCCTTCCGTGGCGGTCAGTTCGATGTCGAGCCTGCGCACGTATTGTCTCATCGGGGCGGTGACGTGCAGGGTGTCGTCCGCCACAACGCTGATGTCCTGGTGCGAGGCGAAGAGGTAGCCGGGGTGCGGCTCTATTGCACCCGTCAGATCCTCCGGATTCACCGTTGCCTTGTTTCCGTCGATACTAATCCCCTTCGGGGAGTTGTACACCGTCAGACCGTAGCCACCGGGCGCGAGCAGCGCGTCGAACACGTTGGTCGCCGCGCTCACGTTCTGTTCCCTCCCGCCGATGCGCAGTGTGTATGCCTGCGGTATGTCCGCCTCGGTGCTCTTTCCGCTCCAGTCCGTGGTTACGACCACCGCCCCACGGTCGGGGTGCGGCGTGTCATAGAGGTCGTCCTTCACGCACGAGGTCAGTATGGTCACCGCACCTATTAGATATAATAAGGCATAAGCCTTTCCGTATGCTCCCATATATTCCTTTATCTGTCGTATGATTGTCGTTGTATTCATTGTTCCTCCTTTCCGCTAAAAGATGTTCCACACCAGGGTGACACCCGCCGAGACGGGGCCCCACCAGTTCTTTGTTTCGCTGCCGCGCCTTACCCTCACGCCGTTGATGACCACATACTTGTCATAGTCGGCATGGATATAGCCCAACCCTAAGGAGAAGTCCATCGAGAGGGCATTGTTCAATTTCAGTTGGTAGCCTCCGGTGATGCCTCCACCCGTAAGGTCTCCCTGTTTGCCTGTCGCGGAGAGCTTATAATTGAACTGCCCGGTCTTGAACATTACACCAAGGTAGCCACGCTTCTCCTTACCTATATAATGGCGGAATTCGGGAGCCACTTCCCAAAGGGCGTATCTTCTGTCCTTTTCATTCCACGACCACGAAGTCCACGATCCGTTCACGGATATTCCCCATGACGGGTTGATGCGCCACTCGATGCCGAGGTCGGGCGTGAACGTCGCCCAACGCAGCAGGTTGGCACGCAGTGATAATCCCAAAGTTGTGGATGATGCCGGCAGTACGGATTCAGGCTGATTTTCCTGTCCGAAGGATGCCTTTGTCTCCTCTGCGTCTTGGATTGTTTCTGTAGCCTTGTCGTTTTCACGGAGTGACTGTTCCTTTTCTTCCTCGTAACCGGGATGTGTATCCTCCACAATAGCCGGCACTTTCTCTTTCGGCAGTATGATACGCACCGTCACGAAGTCGCCATCCGAGGCATGGTTACGGGTGATGAAGTTGTTTTCACGCAGTCCTTTCCGGGTAATCAACTCTGATTTCACACGGTTGGAACGTATCTTCGCAATGGCAAGGCTTGCCCGTTCCGACTTGCCGGAGTTACAGTATCCGTCCACGTAAAGAGGCAGCCGTCCCTCCACTATGTCCGGTTTGTTACTTTCGATGCACTCTAGAAGGCGCGTAAGTTCCTGACCATTACCGTTCCATGGCACATAGAACATGTCCTTCTGCGGCACGAAGCGGAAGGTGTAAACTGTGTCTGTTTTCTGCTGCGCAAAAGCCGGAAAAGCTGCCGATGCCAGCCACGAAAACAAAATGAAGAATAGGATTCTTTTGCTCATTTTTTATATGCTTTTTAAATTTCCAATCCAGACTTGACATACAAAATAAGCGAAAAGATTTAAATTCAGCCCGATTCTTGCCTATAAAAAATGTCTCAATTGTCAGAATCGCACATCTTTGTGATTTAGAACGTTTTGGGTTTTGTCGTTCAGGCTATTTTTTGTCGCTTGGGCTATTTTCCCCATCCACACACACCGTATTATTCCGCCTCTGTTTTCTTCCATTTAACAGGGGTACAGCCTGCATTTTCCTTGAACAGCCTTATAAAATGGCTTGGTGACAAAAAACCGGATTTCTCGGAGATGTCGGCTATCGTCAACCTCGGATATCGCGCAAGCAGACGTTTCGCATATTCTATACGAAGTCCGGTAATCCAATCGCGGAACGACATGTCATACGTAGTTTTGATGTACCCGGACAGGTAGGTGCGGTTGGTATGAAGCACATCTGAAAGCTCCTTTATGGTAAGGCCGGGCCGGATATAACCGTCCGCATCGATCCAACCTTTGATTTTTTTCGCTATTTCGGCATGGAAAAAGGGGTATCCTGCCTCTGTGCCTGTTCCCGGTTTGTGTGTGTCACACAGGTCTTCCTCTTCAGAAGTCATGCCATCCTCCATCGCGTTTTCCACCTGTTCGTAAAACAGCAGATAGTTCAGATAGCAAAGGAAGAGATAAATGTAGAACGGTACCGATGACAGAATCCAGATATAGATGTATTCATCAGGCAGGAAAGTAAGCAGTCCGCATCCCACACCGAATATGATAGCCCAGTAGGTGAAAATGGAGAGCCATTTGATATAGGCACCGATATCGTCCGCACGGGTGTCATCGAAAATGCGGATGACCCTGTGATAGGCCCGGAGAAGCCTACGGGTCAGGAACAGCCCATAGATAACCAACCATGCGGCCAAGGCAAACATCGCCGTTGTCTGTAAACCACCTTTGGGTAACAACAGCAGAACGATGCCGGAAAGGATGGAAAACAGTATCCATAGACAGATATGTGTCCGTAACCTACGTTTGGTGATATAAAAGCGGTCAAGCAGAGTGGTGAGGGCCGAACTGAACAGCCAGTAGCACAAAAAATAGGTGGACAGGTTCATCAGGATGGCGGCATCGGTATTCTTGAACCTGATTCCAAAAAAGAAATGTACCGAATAGTTGGCTGCAAGTAACAGTATGGCTACCCCCATAATTCGCCGGGAACGCAGATAATTATTGAAAATGGCTTTTCCCGGGGTTGAAGCCAGCAAAAAATAAAAGCCGAAGAACGACATCAACGGTAGCGCAATGCAAAGTGAATAACTGTATATAGATGGTTCCATTTTTTATGCCTAACTATTTTATTGCAAAATTAGCAAAAATACTGAAAATATGGCGGATTTGCCGTGACGATTTACTTTCAACACCCTATTTCCCTTGCCACTATGGCATATTGATGAAAAAAGGCAGGAAAAGGGATGATATATCCCTAATCCTGCCACACATATCCGCACACTTGTTCACATTTTTATTCCTTTCGGTTTGCATACGAATCCCGCCCGTCCGATAACGATATGATCGGCAATGAAATTCCCAGACGGACTTCGGTCATTCGCCGGGCTGCGTATCTGCGGAGCATCTTCGGTTGGTTGTGACGGTACGTTCCGTACACCTTCCGTATCCGGCTTGACCTCCTGCCCGTCATTCTCCTTTTCGGCGACTTCGGGCACGGGCGGCGCAAGCTCCAACTGTATCTTGCGGTCGAGCGCGGCAAGTTCGGACTTCAACTGTTTCAGTTCATCTTCTTTTTTCCATACCTTGCCCGCTATTTTCTGCAACTGCGGAATATCCCTCTCCAATGCCTCGTTTTTCGCCTTGTACTGGTCAATGGTGGAGGGTATCTTCTCCAGTGCGTTCAGGAAGTTGCGTGCGGCGGCCACCGGGTCAGCCATCGCCAGATGCCCGTTGTTGTAGGTGTACTTGTAGTTCCCCTCCACCACGAAGCGGTTGTCGGTAAACTCCAGCCCCTCTTTGAGCATCCTCTCGCTGACCACCTTTATCGGGAAACCGTAAAGTTCTCCGACAGGATTGTACAGTCCGCCCGTCGTGGCGTTCTTGGCTATCTCCTGCAAACGCTTTCCGATAACCTTCTCATCCGAAGAAGAAACGCCGTCCTCCTTGACCGCATTCAGGCGGTTGCCCTCCTTGTCGGTCTTGACGACGGAAAGGAAACGGTTCCAGTCCTCCGTCATGGCATTGATGACCGCCGTGTTGTTGCGAAGTTCCCCCGTCTTGGCTTCCAATTTGAACTCCGAATCGCGCTTGCCCTTGCCCCACGACTTGCGTTCCCCTTCGAGCGATGCGATTTTCTTCTCCAATTTCGCCTTGTCGAGCAGGTCGGTGTTGCCGGAGAGCAACGCCATGTACTCCGAGAAGTTCATGCCCGACTTCTCGTCCATAGCCCCCTCGTCGATGGTACGCGCTCCCAACGCGCCGGACTTCAACTGCGAGATGAACGTCTGCTTGCAGTGCAGCAGGTTGAACTTGTAGCTGTCAAGCGACTTCTCCACGGCATAGATGATGACGTCCACGTTGTTACCGGCAAAATGCTTGGCAATCTCGTTGCCCGCCCTGACTCCCCGTCCATCCTCCTTGTTTGCAGCTGACAACCGGCGATAACTGTAAAGAGCAACTCCTTCCACGCTATTGGTTCAAGTGTGGAATTAAGGTAACAGGCTCTGACAAAGCCCACAAGTATAAATAAGCAACAGCCCACGCCTGTTTGAGACGTAAGGATATCAGCTTATTCTCTACTTGTTTTGAATTGTCAGATTCGTTACCTGAGAATAAAGCCAAACACTTTCCCGTGTTATGTATGTCTGCATTGCCTGCAACAGGCAGTACAAGATAAAGATAACAAAAATATCGAAACATAATACTAACTAAGTGTCCCCTTTTCGGGCTGTTGCATATTATTTGTCCATATTGCGATGCAATGCTTTTTCATATATTTCCGCGACTCTGCGGCGTAATGAAGCGGGTTTTATAACGGTTAACGAAGTGCTTCTGGAGAGTAACTCTATCACGAAATCGTTTGTAATTCGAAGCCGGACGCTTATTCTGAATTCATTTTCCGTATCGGTAAGGATGGTTTGCGAATGATGCAGCGGAACCGATTTCAGGAAACGACCGTCGAGAGCACTGTATGAAAGGACTATATCCTCTACCGGAATGTCCTCCTGATTCCAAATGCCGAAACAGTCTTTGAACAGATTGGCGATGTCGATGGTTTCGTCTCTTTCAAAAGTATCTGCAAGTATCTGAAAGTTGGAAATACGCTCTACGCCGAATAGTTTTAGTTATTATTGCTGCTGCCGGGTGGCGCCGTGCAGAATGTTGCATTGCTGGCTTTGGCAGCATGGCTGGTGATTTACGGGCTTGTGCTGGCCCGCAGGGTCATTGTCGCATACCGCAGAGCCGTCAGGATTTTCGATGACACGCATGCAGATGATATAGGGGCATATATAGAATGGCTGTCCACCTTTACCTATTGGACTGTTATCTTCGGTGTCGGATGCGGATTGCTGACATTCCTGCCTAACAAATATGTTTTTATTTGGATTTTGTCGTCAATACCGTTCTACAGCTATCTTTTCTACAGCTATCAGAACTACCTGCTGTTCTATGAACAGGTGGAAAATGCGTTTGAGCAGGATATACAATCTGAAGAAGAACTTCTGACAAATTCGGGAACTGAACCCGAAATGGTTTCAGAAGAGGAAGTTCCAGTGTCCTATACAGAAATTATAGAGAAGGTGGCCAACTGGATAAAGACAGACGGCTATGTCCAGCAGGGACTTACCATAAAAGAACTGTCCGAAATACTTCATACGAACCGTACCTATCTTTCCGCTTATATCAAGACTACGTATAAAATGACATTCCGCGAATGGATAACCGGTCTCCGGTTGGAGTATGCGAAAAACATACTGAAGGAGCATCCGGAAATCAATATACAGAAGCTGGCTGAGTCTTCCGGTTTTCTTTCCCGCAGTAACTTCATCAAATCATTTACCGAGAAGGAAGGATGTACGCCTGGCAAGTGGAAAAAAGCAAATCTGGAATAATTTGTGTGGTAAAAAGCCGATGAAAAAGGTCTCAGAAGCCCATTTTCAAAAAGTGCTCAAGCGACAAAAAAGTGCTAATTCGACAAAAAAGTGCTCAAACGACAATTTGAAAAGTGCTCAAACGACAATTTTTATAAAACGCTGTATTTTAACAGAAAAAGTTTTTGTAATATTTTGGGCGCTGAATGGCATTTATTACCTTTGGAGAAGACAAAGATAATAAATTCAAGTTTATATGAGCAGAAAAATCACTTTTCTTACCCTGTTTCTGTGGCTGATGACGGTAACTTTTCCTGTCATTGCGCAGCAGAAAGCAGACACGACCTACACCTTCCGGTTCGTTCCGCAGAAGGACATGTTCTACGTGCCTTGGAATGGCAATGACACGGAACTTGCCCGTCTGTTGGAATGTATCGAAAACAACAAAACCACAATTCTTGACGGCAAGCTGCCGCTATTGGTTGACGGCTACTGTAATTCACTGGGCAGTGAAGCCGAGAACCTTGCAACGGCGAAGATCCGTGCCAATCGAGTAAAATCAGAACTGATTACACGCGCGAAAATCAAGGAAGAAAACTTCATTACCCACAATCATGCGACAGGGGGTGATTTTGTGATCGTGCGCCTAACGGTACCCGCAAAGGAAACAGCCGCGATGGATGCGGAAGCGGAAGCGCGACGCAGGGCAGAAGCCGAACGCTTAGAAACCGAGACGCGTGCCGAACAGGAACGGCGTGCCGAAGAGCAGCGCAAGGCGGAAGAAGCCCGACTTGCCGCTGAAAAGGCAGAAGCCGAGAAAGCCGCTCAACAAAATACACTTGCCGACACGCCGTCGGAAACCAAAATCACAACTGATTATCATCTCTCCCTGCGTGCCAACCTGCTGCGCTGGGCTACCCTGACACCAGATCTTGGCGTGGAATGGCGCATCTGCCCATCGTGGGGCATTGCCGTAAACGGCTCGTGGACTTCATGGACGTGGAGCGACAAGGACCACCGCTATGCACTCTGGGAAGTGGCTCCGGAAGTGCGTTACTATATGGGTGAGAAGAAAGCCTGGTATCTGGGCGCGATGTTCAAGGCCGGACAGTTCAACTACAAGCTCTCCGAAACAGGCAAGCAGGGCGACCTGATGGGTGGCGGCATCACCGCCGGCTATCAGCTGCGGCTGAACAAGGCACTGGCTCTTGATTTCAACCTCGGTTTGGGCTACCTGAATGCCGATTTCGAAAAATATGAAGTCATCGACGGTGTACGTGTACGCCGCGGCAACGAGACAAAAGATTGGTGTGGTCCCATCAATGCCGGTGTGACATTGGTATGGAAGTTATTCTAACACGGAGGAATAGAATATGAAAGCAAGACAATATATAAATATGATGGGAATGGCAGCCGCCGTGCTGCTCTCTTCCTGCGTGAAGGACACGCTTTATGACACGCCGCACCCCGACTACGGGAAGATTGCGGTGACAGCCGACTGGTCGGCCCGCGGTGAGGGTATCGACATACCTGCCACATGGACGGTCACCATGGGTGACTATACGGGTACGGAGACTTCCGTCACCCATGCCCCCGACCATCTGTTTGCTCCGGGCAGCTACACCCTTGCGGTGTGGAACCCGGCTGAAGGAATCACGGTGAACGGCACCACAGCCACCATTGCCGCAGCCACGGGAACCCGGGTAGGCACGGATACCTTTGTGAACAATGCCCCGGGATGGTTCTTCACCTATACGGAACAGGTGACCATCGAGAAAGACAAGGACTATCCGCTGACCGCCGCAATGAAGCAGCAGGTACGCGAACTGACGCTTGTCGCCGAACCTACTGGTGATGCCGCCGGACGCATCACGGAGATTGTTGCCCATCTGACGGGTGCAGCCAGAACACTCGATTTCGCTACCGATACCTACGGAGCCGCTTCAAACGTCGTGCTGCCCTTCACCAAGATAACCGAAGGTGACGATGCCGGCAAGTGGAAAGCCACGGTGCGGCTGCTGGGTGTGACCGGCACGGAACAACTGCTGATGGGTGAAATCCGCTATGCGGACGGCAACCCGAGCCCCACCACGCTGAAAAGCGACCTCACAGAAGCTCTCAAGGAGTTCAATACCAGAAAGGGCGCATCGCTGACCCTCGGCGGAACGCTGGTTGAGACTCCCGAAGGCATGGAAGTGGACGGAGCCGAAATCAACGGCTGGGAAGAAGTGAAAGGTGATGATGTAAATGCCGATTTGTAAATAATAAAATTATAGATATAATGAAGACAAGATTTTTTGCACTTGCAGCGCTCGCCCTCGCACTGGTAGCCTGCAACAACGACAACGAGAACCTGAACGGTGCCCCCGTGGCCGCCCAGTTTACCGCCAACATCGCCCCCGCCACCCGCGCCAGCGGAACCACTTGGACTGGCGGCGACCGTATCGGCATCACCGACATCGGCAACGATTCCCAGTACGGCAACGTGCCTTTCATCCTGAAAAACGGGAAATTTGAGGCAGAAGGAAAGGTTATCTATATCGAAGATACAAAGACCCATACTTTCCGCGCCTACTATCCGTACAACGCGGCGGGAGGCATCCTCGCAGCCACGACCGATGCCACGGCGCAGCAGAACCAGCCTGCCATCGACTTCCTCTTTGCTTCAGGAGCCACGGGAGACAAAAACAACCCGGTAGTAAGCTTCACCGACAAAACCGCCAAAGGCGGTGAAGACAACTCCTTCCACCACCGCATGAGCCAGATAACCCTTACCTTCGAGGCGGGCGACGGCGTGAATTTCAGCGTGGTCAAGCCTGAACGTTACACGCTGGACGGATTGTTACTCACCGGTACGTTCAACACGTCCGACGGTATTGCCACCGCAGACAACGGACTACAGACCGGAGAACTGACCATGAATCTGGCAGACGGCAATCTCACGTCATCGATCATCCTCTTCCCGCAGACAGTTGCATCCCTGCCGTTGGTTGTGAATTACAAAGGTCAGGAATATCATGCCACACTCACCATGCCCGAAGGCGCACTGCTGGCGGGCAACAACTATACCTATACCGTCAAGGTACGCAACAAAGTCCTTGAAGTCAGCGAAGCCACCATTGCAAAGTGGAACGATATAGACGGTGGAGATGTGGGTGCTGACCTGTAGGATTTTAATAATTAATCGATTAGAATGAAGAATTACGAACTATATTAAAAAATGCGGAAAAAGAGTAATAATATCGGAGAATGGTTCCTACTAAGGTCTGTTGGAGACGAATCCGTCGATATACTCTTTATCGTGCGCGACAAC
>JAETNO010000006.1 GCA_021768245.1 Bacteroidaceae bacterium
AGAAACTGTTGGACGAATACATCAAAAGGAATTATTGATTTCCCCTGATTCATCACCCAAAATGTCCACATGGAACTTTGTTATGATAAAATATCACCCCAAATGTCCACATCGCCAAGATTTATTGTTGGAGTTGAGATATAATAGAATTTGTTAAAAATATGTTAAATTTACTATTTCTGTTTGGAGGTTAATAAAATTTATTTAATTTTGCGAATGACGATTAATGCAAATATGGTCGCTTTGTCGCACATTAGTAATGAAATCGTTCTCAATGAACCGAACCCTTTAAGCTCTCATAGGCTTAACTCTTCCTTAAAGTAACTGGCATTTCAAATTTTTAATGCCGTTAGCTAATCATCAATTTTAACAAATAACCCTACAAATCTAACATTTTTCCTGACCATGGGTAACTATTTTATTCCTCGGAGTATAGTCTCCGGGATGTTCGGACTCATCCTCCTCTTTCCCTCAATATCAAGTGCTCAGACGAGCTATAGGCTTGTGAATGACGATAGTGATATCATTTGCGGATGCGTTTATGTCATTGCTGCTTCCGACCGGGATATCGTGGCCTCAAAGATGGGAGCTGACAATAGGATTTATTCCATAGATGCGCAGCGCAGTGATGATGGAGCGACTATCAGTGTCAGTGATGCCGACAAAGGCAACATGCTTGAAATTCTTGCGAATTACTATGATTATTCCAATGTGTCGGCTGAGATGTTCACTGGTTATAATTGGGCACTTTGCGATGATGGCCGTGGCTCCATGCTGCTTTCATTGAATACGGGCGGCGTTTTGGTAAAGGGGCCGGCCAAGGCTGTGAAGGATCCAAGTAAGGATGATAAGAATTATACGTTTCTGACAAAAATAGGTATTAATCCGACGAGTCATGAAGCGTCGATTGTCTTCAGCAATTATTCCGGGCACGCTAATAAGCCGTTGGGATTTGTAGATGGGGATGAAGGCGGATATGAGCTATTGCCATTGTCGGCCGACGCGATAAATGCCCATGGACTGCAACTTTACCGCAAAGATATCTATGACCTTCGGGTTGTAGAGCCAAAGGATGTCTATCGTAGTGGCGACAAGATAAAGATTCATGTAAATGTGTTCGATGCGTCTGACCCTAATTCGAAAGGGTATCTTTTTTATATTTTCGCTGACGATGATTCGCCATTGTATCCCGATGACATCTTTGATCTAAGCCGGTCCTTTCAGCAGTCGGACTATGAGGCTACTGGAGAGGTGGCTCTCACATATCCCGGTGGAGACAAGGTGTTGTGGGTATGTCGCGAACATGCCGGAAGCGGTTCGTTCAACGATATCCTTTGTGTCAGATTGCGTGAGTCAAAAGGTGTCACCTCCGACGGCGCCGGGATTTTTACCGAACCCAAATCGAAAGGCTATGCAATAGGGGAGGCCGTGGATTTCAAGAAGGGTGATGATGTGAAAATATATTATACCCTTGACGGACGTGACCCTGTCATTGCTAATGCTGAAAAGGCGATTGCCGCTGCGGATTTTCCAACTGTGGGCGGTTCGCGCAGTGCTGATGATGATTCCGATGTGCCTGAAGAGGGTGATGAGCCTTCCGGCCCGACAGGAAATCCTGATAGTGAGCATGCGGGGCGCACTTATGACCTTGATGTACGTCCTATAATCTTCGATGGCTCGGCCCTCGATATCAGGTATGTTGCGGTAAGGGACGGATATGAGCCAAGTGAGGTTAAAACTTTGCAGCTTCGCGATACCAGCACAGGTCTTGACATACCGATGGTTGATCAAAATTCAGCTCCGGTTTACCATGATCTCATGGGTCGTTCCGTTAAGTCTCCTGATGTCCCGGGCGTATATTTGCTTACGGTTGACGGCAAAACGAGAAAGATCGTAATCAGATAGCTGATAAGGGTTAGTAGGAAAAATTAATAAGACGATTCCCTGCGTTGTAGTTTACTGCTGCCGCGCGGGGAATCGTCTTTTGTATGGCAATTTGTTGTGCTTCGAGATGCTTATTTCACCTTTATTTTCACGGGCGATTTTTTGAGTTTCTGCCATGATTTGAGGTAGTCAAACCAGGCTTCCGAATCATGCGGGGAGGCGCTGTCGCGTTCCGCTCCGGAGATAAAGCTGTAGCGGATATGGCCGGATTTGTCAGCGCGAAGCAGGGTGAGGTAATTGACATCGTCTTCTTTTACGGATTTCAGGTATGGAGCAGGGACATATATGCCTAAGCCAATGGTGTCGCTGATGTCTTTCATCCCTTTATCCGGTATATTGGAGCCCCAGCTGCCTGCAAGTCCGTCAGGGGTGATAAAACCGACGTTGTCTGTGGCAAGTTTCTGTATGCCTGTGCAATATGTGTTTGTCTCTGGCGCTCCGGATAGCGTGATTTCCACATCGATATCGCGATGGCGGTCATAGATGGTGTAGCGTTGGCGCATCTCAACCGGCTTCCCGTTATAAATCCATCCTCGGTCTGAAACCTCGATTATCGAGCGCACGGGACCGGTTGTTATCACTCTCTGTGTGCGTGTGGCGACGGTGTCGATAGTGACCGGCGAATCATTCTGGTAGCCACGGAACGAACCTAATGCTACAGATGTCCCTGCCCAAAGCACGTCTCTTCCAAATCCCTGTTCGAGTTGTTCGCGTGTGGTGTAGAAACCCGTCTCCTCGAGCTCGAGACGTGGCGTGTTTTTGGCATAGAGGTCGACGCTCTGACGGTTGTCCATATAGATGCGGATTGCATTATAAAGGCCTTCGAGTACGGCTCCGTGGCCATAAATGCTGTTATACATCTGGCGGTTGTCAGCTGTTCCCGGAAATGAAATGGCTTGTATGCGCGGATGTTTTTTGTTCTTATCGTTAAGCTTTATATAGGCATTTGTGCCCGGAACGAAGTCTGCGGTCTTTGGAGCTGACGAAAGGTCGATTGTGATGGTTTCGGTGGCGTTCGGCTTCATGTCGAGCAGAAACACGAGTTCGTCTGCGCGTCCATCATCGTTAAGGTCATCGAGCTGATAGGTGATTTCGGGGTGGCCTTTGAAATTCGCTGAGTTGATTTCCTTGCCGTCCTGTCCTACGGGTACGACCACGGGCACTGCTTCTCTTTGGACATTCAGCGGATTGCTGACTGTAACTGTCAATGATAATAATAGTGAAAACGGGAGCATGGTATTTTTACTGTGATTTTAGGAATATAGGTTAAATTTTAAAAACCGCAAGGCTCTGCTTCAACTTCCATTGATTGTGGCTGATAGAGTCCTTGCGGTCTTAATGCTTTTTGTCTGATACGGGAGCTCTCCCTGCGTTTCGCCTGATTCGTTTATTGTCCGAGATATGCTTTGAGGAGATGGCTTTTCTGACCTTTGAGCCTGCGGATGGCTTTTTCCTTTATCTGTCGTACGCGTTCACGCGTAAGGTCAAACTTAGCGCCGATTTCCTCAAGAGTCATTTCCTGACATCCGATTCCGAAGAACATTTTGAGTATCTCGCGTTCACGGTCATGTAGCTGTTTAAGGGCGCGTTCCACTTCCTTTGAGAGCGATTCCTGAGTTAGTGTCGCATCGGCCATTGGTGAATCGTCGTTTGTCAGCACATCCAGGAGGCTGTTGTCTTCGCCTTCGACAAATGGCGCGTCGACTGATATGTGGCGTCCTGAGACTTTCAGGGTGTCGGCAATTTTGTCGACCGGAACGTCGAGTTTCTCTGCGAGCTCTTCCGGTGAAGGGCGGCGTTCGTTCTCCTGCTCGAATTTCGACAGGGCTTTGCTGATTTTGTTGAGGGAGCCTACCTGATTTAACGGCAGGCGCACTATGCGGCTCTGTTCAGCGAGAGCCTGAAGGATGGACTGGCGAATCCACCACACCGCATAGGAAATAAATTTGAATCCTCGTGTCTCGTCAAATTTCTGTGCCGCTTTAATCAAGCCGAGATTGCCTTCGTTGATGAGGTCGGGGAGACTGAGACCCTGGTTTTGATATTGTTTTGCTACTGACACCACGAAGCGTAGGTTGGCACGGACGAGCTTGTCGAGAGCTCTTTGATCCCCTTGGTGAATACGCTGTGCGAGGTCTACTTCCTCTTCTACTGAGATTAGCTCCTCTCGTCCGATTTCCTGTAGGAACTTGTCGAGCGATGCGCTTTCACGATTGGTGATAGATTTAGTGATTTTTAATTGTCTCATGTCTACTGATGGCAGATAATTCGTGCAAAGGTAGCGATTTTCCGGCTGATTTCAAAATTAAAAATCTTTAATTGCGGCCCTCACGGGGTAGGTCGGTCGAAAAGTTGCTGTTAAAGCGCGTTAAGGGTGGAAAAAATAAAAAATAATTCGTAACTTTGCAATCCAAATCACATAACAATGAATCGGCATGCAAAGTTCGGGGTAAGCCTTCCCGAAAAGCCGGCTCTCTTAAGACTATCTACCCTGCATGGAGTCAAAAAAAGTATTATTCATCTCACAGGAAGTAGCCCCTTATCTGCCTGACACCCCGATGTCGGTGCTTGGACGCGATATTCCACAAGGTATTCACGGCAAGGAATTTGAAGTGAGGACTTTCACCCCTAAATACGGATGCATCAACGAACGTCGCAATCAACTCCATGAGGTGATTCGTCTTTCAGGGATGAACCTCATCATTGACGATACCGACCATCCGCTTATCATCAAAGTGGCTACGCTTCTCCCTTCGAGGATGCAGGTCTATTTTATTGATAACGACGACTTCTTTCAGCCATTGCCTGAAAAGGGGCTTGAGATAGACTTGCTCCCCGCCGATAATGATGAAAGAGTTATGTTCTTCACCATGGGGGTGGCCGAAACGGTGAAAAAGCTGCGTTGGCAGCCTGCTGTGATTCATTGTAGTGGTTGGGTGTCGGCATTGACGCCTCTTTATCTCCGTAAGAAATATGCCGACGACCCTATATTCCGTGATTCAAAAATCATATATGCCCTTCATCCTGAAAAGTTTGACGGTAAGTTGGATTCACGTTTCGCCGACAAGCTCATGATGAGCGACTTTAGCCCGGAAGATATAGCGGCTCTCGGCGGAGAGGCTGCCGATTTTGCCGCTCTCAACCGTCTGGCGATAGACTACGCAGATGCTGTGATTCAGGTGTCTGACGATGTTGATGCCTCACTCGTGGAATACGCGAAGGCTTCGGGCAAACCGTTCCTCCCTTATGGCGGAGAGGATGCGAGGGCCGAACAATACACTGAATTTTATCGCACCCTGCTGGGCGATGAAGAAGATTAGAATTACAAACCTTTTGAAATGAAAAAAATAGCTCTGCTTCCGGCCGGAATAATCGTGGCTATGTCAATGTTCTCTTGCGATGAGAATGTGAGCACTGCGGGCGGTAGTCTGGTGCAGGATGAAGTGGAAATCATAGTCGATTCGGCCTTTACGGTCAGTGGCCGTTCAGTCGACAATGATCTGGTTCAATCACGCACTGTTTTGCAGCTTCTCGGAAATATCGACGCCCAAGGCTACGGTAGTCTGAAAAGCGATATCGTGTGTCAATATATGCCCGCTGCCTCGATTGTCACAGAAGGTGTTACCGAAGAGTTTATTGACTCGGTGAAGCTGATACTGACTATGTTCAAGGGCGGTTTCGCGGGTGACTCGGTAGTGCCTATGGGGCTTTCGGTCTACAGGCTTGACCGTCAGCTTCCGTCTCCGATATATAGCGATTTTGACCCAACGGACTATTATAATCCTTCGAATAAAATCGGGTCAACTTCGTATTCGGCATTGATTGATGGCGCACAGGGGGTGGGAGCCGACGCCTCCGGTAGTATTTATAAAGATATCATGGTCACTCTGCCGAGGGAGATAGGCGTAGATTTGTATGAGCAATTCAAATCTTCACCGTCTACATTCTCTTCTCCGCAGGCATTTGCCGAATGGTTCCCTGGACTGTATATTGCCAATTCATTCGGCTCGGGGCGTGTGACCCGTATCGTCAGCAATATGATTAATGTATACTACCGCAAGACGCAACCCATTCCTGACACGAATCCAGCTCGCGATACCGTGCTCAACGCGGTTGGTTCATACATGGCTGTAACTCCCGAGATTATTACCAACAATAACCTCGCCTACAAGATGTCCGATCAGCTGAAGCAGTATGCCCAGTCAGGAAAGGCTGTCCTTGTCGGTCCTACCGGTTATGATGTTGAATTCACTTTTCCCGCCCGGGAGATTATCCGTCGCTACAAAGAGCAGAGCGGGGCTTTATCAGTGATAAACACCCTGTCGTTCTCCTTGCCGGCGACAAAGATTGAAAATGACTACGGCCTGACTCCTCCACCTTATATTTTAATGGTCAAGAAGAAAGATAAAGCCAAATTCTTCTCCGGGACTCAGGTCAATGACAACTTGTCGTCATTCTACGCTACTTATAATTCAACTACGAAAAGCTATGACTTCTCATCGATGCGAGACTATATCCTTGACCTTGTGAAAAAGGATGAAGTGACGGCTGAGGATGAGGAATTTGTAATCTGTCCGGCTTTGGTGTCATTCTATGTTAACTCAAATTCGGATTACTATTATTACTACTACGGTTATAACAGCACCTCTCAGCAGGTAAGTTCAATCACTCCCTATGTGACAGAACCTGTGATGGCCGCCCTTGATTTCAGTAAGGCGAAGATAAAGTTCACATTCTCCAAGCAGACTCTCGGACATTGATTCTGAATGGGCATGCCTGAGTGGAATCGGGTGGTGAATGATTGTCGAAAAATGCGATGTTTCATAGCGGGATAAAGAAAGTTCCCGTAAGGGACATGTATTTTAAGAAAAAATCATTACCTTTGCACACGGAAATAGAGGATTAACCCATTATTTCCGGACATACCAAGCCGCAATAGCTCAGTCGGTAGAGCATTTCATTCGTAACGAAAAGGTCGTGGGTTCGAGTCCCACTCGCGGCTCAAATGTAGACAAACTGAAAATTAGTCGCTTATGGTGATTGATTTTCAGTTTTGTGTTTTATAACATGGCCAGAATCTTTGTTAAATTGAAAGTTTTTGCTGAAATTTGAGTTGAAAAGATAAAAGTGTTTATCTAATGTTACGACATGGCTTCTTTTTCCATACAATAGAATAAAAAGCAATGAATCACTTCGTAGTAGCATTTTCAACCAAGAGCTAAGGAAGTGTAAGGCTAACTCTTACCCATAGACAAATGGAACTGAAAGAATTTATAAGCGAGACTCTTACACAGATAGCGCAGGGAGTCAAAGACGCACAGAGTAATGTCGCAGAGCTTGGTGCAAAGGTAAATCCGGCAAATGTGCCGAGTTTTCAAGGTAATGTCCCTCATTGTCTTGGAGCAACGAACCGTCCTGCAAAGGTTTTGTGCGATGTGGAGTTTAATGTCGCCCTTACCAACGATACCTCAACCTCAATTGGTTCTGGCATAAGCGTGTTGTTCGGAGCAATTGGAATCGGAGGTAAGCATATCATGTCTGATAAAGACACAATGCTAAACTCTATAAAGTTCAATGTGATTATGGAGTTGCCTAAGCAGGATTAAATCATAATCAATAGGTCCCTTAATTGAGCTCTTGTGGATGAGAATATCCCCCCAAATGTATATTATTTTATACTCCTCTTACGTCATTTATCCTATGTATATGCAAACCCAATTATTTATAGAATATGATAAACGAAAATGAAATAAAAACAACCCCCATTCAACGTCTCCGAGAGTTTGTGAAGTGGGCGGTTGTGCACCTCAGAGTTCGACTTTGAAAGAAAGAGCGGATTGTGCAATAAGTATATCACTAACAATATGCACACTGGTAAGGGCAACATCGGAACGGAAATGCTCGGACGCATCATCCGTGTATTCCCACAGCTCAATCTTGCTTGGCTCTGCATCGGCGAGGGGGCGATGACAACACTCCCCGGCGGCGACCTCAACGCCGACTACAAGCAGGCTTATGAGCTTGCCATGCAGCAAATCAACATTCTTAACAATATTATAAAGAAACAAAACTAAGTGTTATGGGTTGGTTCGGCAAAAGGCGTTCAAGCGTTTTCCCCGATGTCTTTAAAATGGATAAGGCGTTGAGACAGTTGGATAGAGACCTGTTTGGTAGGTATGGATTCTTTACTGTATCATACAAAATCGGCAGAACACTATATAATGATTATAAACGCACGAATGTAACTGTTAGGGCTTCAAGTTCTGTTAATACAAATACTCCATCCAAAAGAAAGTCAAGCACTACGAAACAAGCTAAACCACAATATTTAAAAAAGTCTGCTTTTAAAGCAGAAATTAACGAGTTAACTGAAAAAATCGTAAAAGGAGAAGACCCAATTAAACAATATAAAAGATTGGCGCAAATTCATTGTCTGACTGGGAATTTTGCTTATGAAATCGTCGCATGGCTTGGGTGTGTCAAGACTTTACTTGCTTCACACAATCTCACCTCGCTATATGATGATATTGTGTATAAATTCAATCATGCACAGCTTATGCCTCCCGACAGCGTTTGCGAAGATGATGAGGTAAACGCTGAATATAGATACTATATGCAACGCGCCGATAGCGCGAATAAAAAATTATATGCAAAATACGCTTATAGAAGATAGATTATGAAGCATACGTTGTTAGTTGTAACACTTGCTATCGGATGCGCGTTAGCAGGGTGTAACCGCAGTAAGCCATCATCAATCGAGAACAATGCTTTTGAAGTAAAAAACATCTCTCCGATAGATAGTTTGAAACAAGTTACAAACAACCTCTCATTTTTTGACATATCACTTGGGAGCCATAAAGATTCCATTGAAAAGGCAAAAGAACGAGGCTTGTGGAATTTAAATTATTTTGAGGGAAGCCAACCTTGCATATTTGCGAATCTGGAATTGCCTATAACTTTAAGTCCAAAAGCAAGACTCTGTTTTCTTTTATATAACGACAGTATAGCTGAAATATCCATATCTTTTAGCGAAGATTCGGCCTTAGATTATTTTACGGAATCTTTTGAAAATAAGTATGGCAAGGAATCAAGTTATCTGAATGAATATAAGTGGAGGACTTGGGAGTTCGCTAATCAGGAAATTGCCATAGAGAAACATAATGAATCTGTTTTTGGTGGGAAATATACAATCTGTATGCGAGATAAGTCGCTTAAGCAAAAGTGGATAATAAGAAGCAAGCAAGGCGACATTCTTTCGGATGAACGTAAAAAAGAAATACAGAAAGACAAGGATGCAATCAACAATATGCTTTGATTTTCCTGTAAAACAACTATCTTTGCAGTAGGTTTAACATAAGAGCCTAATAAAGCCATTCAGAGCTTATTCCGAGCAATCGGGGTAGGCTCTTTTTAATTTCTGTAAGAATGGCAAATTTGGGCGCGCTCTTTTATGAGCTACATATCAAGAACTTTACCGACCAAGAACTGCAAGAGGTCGAAAATAAATTAAAGAGCTTCGGTATCGAGCTGGACATAAAGAAGCTCAACGACTGTGAAAGATAAAAAATAGCGCAAATCATGAAATTTGCGCTATTTTTATAAGGTTTATAGATGGTTATAGGATTTATTCTATACGAGCTGAAATGTCGTTAGGGATTAATTAGCCGTATTGGATTGTGCCGTCTTCGTTGCGGAATTGGTCGAAGCTTTTTTCATACTGGTCCATAGCGCGGAGGCTCATGCCCATGCTTGAGAATCCACCGTCGTGGTAGAGATTCTGCATGGTTACCTTGCGGGTGAGGTCGGAGAACATGACGATACAGTAGTCAGCACATTCATCGGCATTGGCATTTCCTAACGGCGACATGCGGTTAGCGAAGTCCATGAGTGACGACATGCCTTTCACGCCACTTCCTGCAGTGGTTTGAGTGGGTGACTGCGAGATAGTGTTGATGCGCACTTGTTTTTCACGACCGTAGATGTAGCCGAAGCTGCGTGCTATTGATTCGAGAAGTGCCTTGGCATCTGCCATGTCGTTGTAACCGAACATTGTGCGCTGGGCGGCGATGTACGAAAGGGCAACGATGCTGCCGTGGTCTGCGATGGCATCGAGTTTCTTGGCTGCCTGAATCATCTTATGGAAAGAGATCGCGGAAATGTCGAGAGTTTTGTTGAGCAAATCGTAGTCGATATCATCGTAGAGGCGTTTTTTGCGTACGTTTGGTGACATTCCGATTGAATGTAGCACGAAATCGATTTTACCTCCGAGAATTTCCATTGATTTCTGGAAAACCATTTCAAGGTCTTCAACATTGGTTGCGTCAGCGGGGATTACTTCGGCACCGAGTTTTTCGCCAAGTTTGCTGACATCGCCCATGCGCACGGCAACGGGCGTGTTCGACAGAGTTATGACAGCGCCTTCTTCCACAGCTTTCTCAGCTACTTTCCAGGCAATACTCATGTCGTTGAGCGCGCCGAATATGATGCCGCGCTTTCCTTTCAAAAGATTGTAAGACATAGATGTTTCTTTCGTTTTCGATTAGTTTTCGGCTGCAAATTTACGCAGATTTCGCGGGATTAGAAAATTTGGCCTGATTTTGCCATGCTTTTGTTGCATAATGACTACTTTTGCAGACAATTGTCAACTAATGCCAAAGATAAAGTATATAGATATAATATATGTCGATTGAACCAATCACTTCTCTCAATCATCCGGGAGTGGAAATTTTCAGCTCGCTTACCGAGGCGCAGCTTCGCAACCGACTTGACCCGCAAAAAGGAATTTTTATAGCTGAAAGCCCTAAGGTGATTCGGGTCGCAATGTCAGCCGGTTACGAGCCATTGGCATTATTGTGCGAACAGAAGCATATCACAGGAGACGCAGCAGATATAATAGCGGCTTGTGGCGATATTCCCGTTTACACGGGGGAGCGTGAGCTGCTTGCCGAACTGACAGGCTATACCCTTACGAGAGGTGTATTATGCGCGATGAGAAGGCGGGATTTTCTTCCTGTCGGTGAGTTGTTGGAAGACGCGAGAAGGATTGTTGTGATTGACAGTGTAGTGGATACTACGAATATAGGAGCCATCTTCCGCTCGGCTGCCGCGTTGGGGGTTGATGCTGTTTTGTTGACTCCGACTTCGTGCGATCCTCTCAACCGGCGTGCAATCCGAGTGTCAATGGGGACGGTATTCCTTGTCCCGTGGGCATGGCTTGAAGCTCCGATATCGTCATTACATCAATATGGATTCCGCACAGTGGCGATGGCCTTGACTGATAAGTCAATCGCGTTGGACGACCCACGCCTTAAATCGGAAGAGAGGCTGGCAATCATAATGGGGACTGAAGGCGACGGGCTCGCTGCTCGGACGATTGATGAGGCGGATTATACGGTTCGTATCCCGATGGCTCATGGCGTAGATTCGCTCAATGTGGCAGCTGCCGCAGCGGTAGCCTTTTGGGAATTGACCAAGAAATAAAATCTGTGTGGATTTATATAGTATAATAGTATACAAGACAGAAATAATATCGGGATAAGATTCCCTAAACATAGAAGACGGGATATGGCCCGTTGTCAAAGTGCCATATCCCGTCTTAACGTCCGGATAACTTTCCTTAATTATTTAGGAAGATTGAAAGCGATTGTCATTTCACGCATCTGTTCATCGCTCATGCCGTCAGGCTCGAAGCCCATGTTTTTCGCAGCGATGTATATAAGAGCGGATTTGTTGAGGACATCGACCTGGTCAAATGCCTGCATTATATCCTCTTCGATAGCGAATACGCCGTGTTTTTCCCAAAGAGTCACGTCATAGTCTCCAAGTTCACGGATGGTGGACTGAGCCAGTTCGTTTGAACCTGGGAGCTGGTAGGGGATGATGCCGAGACCGCGCGGGCAGAAAGCCTTGGTTTCAGGAATCATGCTCCAAAGAAGACGGGTGGCCACATCCTTTTCAAGGAACTTCTTGCAATGAGACATTGCTACGAGTTCGATGGGATGAGTGTGGAGCGAGGCTTTGTAATTAGAGCCTTTGCCGATGAGATAGTCGTGGACAGCAAGGTGGGAAGGAAGTTCCGAGGTAGGCCTCACGGGATTGTCTGCGATAATTTCATAGTGGGCGCAGTCGTCTGTGATGCGGATAACGGAACCGTTCTCCATGGGCCAACGTGCAAGGTCGCGCATGCGCTTGTTGGTTCCCTTGCAGAAGAAATAGCATCCTTTAAGGTTAGGGAGTGTGGCTCCGATTGGAGCAGCGGGGGCAATAGCCGGCATGGCGCGGATAGCGTCGTCGACGTATTCGGTAATATTTACTGTGATATTGCCGCCATTGCGCTCGGCCCAGCCTTTTTGCCAAAGGTAGCCTGCAACTTCAGCCACTTTATTTACTTCCCGTTCGAGGGCGGGACGGTTGTCAAGAATTGAAGACATGTTAATTGAATGTTTAAATCAATTGAGGTAGGAATGATGAAACAATGAGAACGATTATACCAATTATGAGCACTGTGATTGTGTTGCGCGAGCATCCTTTCCATTCTTTCAGGATTATGCCCCATACGTTTGAGAACACAACGTTGAGTGCCATTAGTATGCAGAAGGCGAATGTGAACAGAGTGGGGGACTCTGTGAGGAATCCTTTGCCAAGAGCGAGGCCGAAGAACTGGCTATACCACAATGCACCGGCGAGCAGGCAGAAAATCAGGTTGTTGACCCATACGGAGCCGTTTGAGTAATCGGCCCATGTGGAATTTCTGGAGTTCTGGTAAAAGCAGTAGACAGCATTGGTTATGAAGCCTCCGAGAGTCACGAGGAAAGTGGCAGGGAGAGTGGTGAACATCGGGTTGACTCCGTCGAAATGGATTTCAGAACCCTGATACAGGCCGATGTTGAAGCATGCGCTCATGAAGCCGGCAAGCAGTGCAACGGCTATGCCTTTGGGGAAGTTGAAATCCTTTACAGCTTTCTTCTTCTCTTCCTCACTGAGGGAGTTGGCTTTCATTGACCCTGCCACACCGATGATTGCGATGCCTATAAGTGTCACGACAACACCGATAATCACGGCTGTAGTAATCGATGAGGCCTGTCCGGTGAAGAGCGGAGCGAGGATGGTGCCGAGACCGGCGCAAGTGCCGAGGGCGATGGACTGTCCGAGGGCGACTCCGAGATAGCGCATCGAAAGGCCGAATGTCAGACCTCCGACACCCCAGAGCGCACCATAGAAGATTGTCATGAACGTAGCCTTCGGATCCGCAGCAAAGAGTTCTCCTAAAGAGTGCCCTTCAGGAACGGCCAGAAGTGCTCCTAAAAACGGAAGCAAGAGCCAAGCAAAGAAGCCCTGCACAATCCAGTAGCTTTCCCAACTCCAGGATTTAATCTTGTTGATGGGCACATAGCAACTCGATTGGCAGAAAGCTCCTATGGCTATGATTAATAAACCGATAATTATCATTAGCGCTTGGATGTTACGTCTTTTTCATATTTCTCCACTTCGGCAATGAAGCTTTCGCCGACGGGCACGTTGTTCTTGAGGCAGAACATATCGTAGACTGCGTTCCAGGGAAGGTTCTTGCACTCTTCGAGAAGGGCAAGACGCTGGAATTTCTTGTCGTCGAGTTCATATTTGCGGATAGTGGCGGTTGGTTCGAGAAGGGCGCGGAGCATGCACTTCTGGGCTGCGCGGCTACCGATTACGTAAGCACCGATACGGTTGAGTGTGCCGTCGAAGTAGTCGAGTCCATAGTGAACACGGTTGAGGGCTCCTGCACGAACGATTTCGCTGAAAAGGTCCATTGTCGGGTCGTCCATAATGGTAACATGGTCGGAATCCCAACGAACGGGACGGGAAACATGGAGCATGAGTTCGGGAACGAAAAGCAGCATGGCTGATACCTTGTCGGCAACGCTTTCTGTCGGGTGGAAGTGACCGGTGTCGAGGGTAATCATCATGTCGTTCTTGGCGGCATAAGCAGTATAGAAGTCATTGGAGCCTACAGTGTAGCTTTCAAGGCCGATACCGAACACCTTTGATTCCACACAGTCCTTCATCCAGTCATATTTGTGCTCGAAAATCTGGTCGAGGGAGTCTTTGAGGAGTTCGCGATAGAGATAGCGGTTGACTGTGATGTCCTTGCTGCCGTCGTGAACCCAAGTGTTCATGATACAGGGATCCTGCTGAGCTTCGCCGATTGCCTGGGAAATCGCACGGCAACGTTTCGAGTGCTCAATCCAGAAGTCGCGGATGCCCTTGTCGGGATTGGCGAGGCTGAGATCGCCACTCTTGGGGTGGGAGAAAGATGTAGAGTTGAAATCAAGTTTCACGTCATTGGCCTTACCCCAGTCAATCCAGCTCTGGAAATGCTCTACGGAGCATTGGTCGCGGTCAACGAACTTACCGCCGAAGTCACCGTAGATTTCATGGAGGTTAAGGCGGTGCTTGCCGGGAATAAGGCTCATTGCATAGAGTATATCGTCGCGAAGTTCGTTGATGTTGCGTGCCTTGCCGGGATAATTGCCGTTAACCTGAATACCGCCGGTAAGCGAGCCACCCTGGTTTTCAAAGCCGGCTACGTCGTCAGCCTGCCAGCAATGCATGCTGAGATGGAAGTCCTGCATCTGTTCGAGCACTTTGTCGGTATCGACACCTACTGCTGCATAACGTTCTTTTGCGATTTCATACGCTTTTTTTACTGATTCTTCTTTCATGATTAGGTATTGTTTTGGTAAGTTGATTGGTTTTTATTTTGGAAGATAGGTTGTTGTTTCTGTTGAGTTGATTGCCACATGGCGCATCTCGTTCAAATCTTTTACACGTCCGTCGGCCCGGAGTTGCACAAGTACATTGCCGAGAGCCGTCGACTCCGTGGGGCCGGCGATAACCGGCATCTGCAGGGCATCTGCTGTGAGCTGCATGAGATGGGCGTTCAGTGAACCGCCACCTATGACATGGAGAACATTGATTTCCTTGGGAGAGAGCTCGCGCAGCCATCCGAGCACTTCTTTATATCGATGGGCGAGGCTGCGGAATATGACTCTTACGAAATCAGCTGGCGTTTCGGGCACTCTCTGGCCAGTGCGCTTGCAATAGTCGGCGATAGCCTCAGTCATGGAGACTGGATTTGCAAATGAAGAATCATCGGGATTTATAACGCTGCTGATATCGGATTGGGTATAAAGGGCGCAAAGCTCGGCCACGCTTTCGGGAGCATCCTTAAATTCTGTTCTGGCGCGTTCGAAGAGCCACATGCCACAGATGTTTTTCAGATAGCGTATTGACCCGTCAAGGCCACCTTCATTTGTGAAATTGTATCCAAAGCCTTTTTCATTTATAATCGGTTCAGGTGTTTCGATACCGAGCAGAGACCAGGTGCCACAGCTCAGATAGGCGAATTTCTCGTCTTTTGCAGGGACTCCGATTACTGCGGATGCCGTGTCGTGGCCTGCGACAGCTACGACCGGTATGGCATCGAATCCTGTGAACTTCTGGACTTCAGGGGTGAGAGTGCCGATGATATGACCCGGATTGACGAGTTTGCCAAAGCGGTCTGCGGTGAGCCCCACTTTTTCAAGCAGTTCTCCGTCAAGCTGTCCTGTTGTAGGGTTGAGTATCTGTGACGTGGATGCTACGGTGTATTCAGTCACGGCATTGCCTGTCAGCATATAGCTCAAGGCATCCGGGATGAATAATATTTTATCGCAATGATGTAGGGCGTTCGCGCTGTCCTTGCTTAAGGTGTAGAGCTGGAAAAGAGTATTGAAGTCCATGAACTGTATTCCGGTCTTGTCATAGACTGTTTCCTTAGGCATTTCCTCGCAGAATTTGTCGACAGCGCCTACGGTGTGGGTATCGCGGTAGCAGTAGGGTAGTCCGGCGAGAGTTCCGTCGGCATAGAAATAGGCTACATCACAGCCCCAGGTGTCAATGCCTATGGATTTAGCTTTGGCTCCGAGTTTTTCAAGTTTGCCGGCGGCAATCTTCAGACCGGTCAGGATTTCATTGTAGAGGCCGGGGAGATTCCAGAATATATGTCCGGCGATAGGGAGCATAGGATGCTTGAAACGATGCAGCTCTTCGGTTGTCACTTTCTCACCGTCGAACGCCGCGAGAATTAGACGTCCGCTTGTAGCGCCGAGGTCGACAGCTATATAATAGGTGGTTTCTGTTTCTTTCATGGTTTTTATGATGATTCGATATATTGAAATTATTGACTGCTTGTTTGCCGTTTAATCCAGGTGCAGAACTTCTTCAATCGGGACAGTGACAGGCGAATTGTCGGGATTGACTTCCATTATGTCCGCCATATAATCCCACCATTTGCGTGTAATCTCATCGGCGGCTTCAACGTCCTGTGAATTGTTCTCTCCTTCCACTTCCTGATATCCGAAAAGTATGTTGGTGTCTTTGTCAAGAAATATGGAGTAGTTTCTGACTCCTGACTCGGCAATCCTGCGTCTCAGCTCAGGCCATATCGCGGCATGGCGTCGCGCATACTCTTCTTCGAAGCCAGGTTTTAGATACATTTTGAATGCGAATCTTTTCATTGGTATTATGAGGGATAAATTTAGATATAATTTTTTAAATTTTTGTCAAAATATGGGACAAAACTTTACTTCACGGTTTCAAGTTGTAGTTTGTAAGGCTTTATTTGACTTTCCGGTGAAATTTTCAGCGTGATTTTTCCAGGATTGGTTCCTGCGCGGAGGATAATGCAAGCTTTCCCGTTGAAAAGTCTGCGTGTGGAGCCTACGGTGAGTTCTTCAGAGTTTATGTCTCCGTTGATTACACCTGCAATCTCCGCCGGGCCTTCGAGCTCGAAATGCAATGGAATTTCACAGTTGGCCACTTCTCGGTTTTTGGAATCAAGGGCAGTGATGCTTATGTGCTGTAGGTCTGTCCCATCGGATTTCCAGGATGGGTTATCCGTAGAGACCTTAATCTTGACGGCTTTGCCGGTAGTTTCGACTCTGTGACGACTCATCGGCTTTTTCTCTCCATAGTTGTAGGCTATAGCTTCGATTACGCCTCTTGAATAAGGGATGCTGTCCCATAGGATGCGGTTTCGTTTTGAGGAGTCGTTTCTGTCGTTTGTCCGTTTCCCAATGGATTTGCCGTTGATTAATAACTCTACTTCGTCTGCGTTGGTGAATGTGTAGATTTTCAAGGTAGAGCCATCCTTCCTGTTCCAGTGTGAGGAGAATGATGTGGTGCCTACGTTGACTCCGTTCCATTCAGTATTGTCTTTGGAGTCCTCGATTGCGATTCTTACCACAGGTTCTTCTGGCTTGAAGAAGCTTTTAAGGAAATATGCCATGGGTTTTGGTTCGAGAGAGATGTCGAAAACGCCCTGAGCCCAGCCTTTGGCAGGCCATCCCTGAGATTCGCCGAGATAGTCAATCATGCCCCAATAAGCCAGTCCAACGACTTTGTCGAGGTTCATATCGAAATAATTCGGACCCATTCCTGAGGCGTTGGCTTCGCTTTGATAGAAAATCATGTTTGGGAAACGCCGCGAGTCGCCGGGGAAATACATATACCTATAATTATAGGATGCTATGTCCGTCTCAAGGGCAAGGGGTGCGGGAAGGCTGTCTGTGAAATGATTGCGATAACGCGGATGCATGGCGACGGTCGATAGGCGTGTCCCGTCATAGCGGTCAAGGAGCTGTTTTTGCAGACGGTAGGGGGTGACGCCCCAGTCGTTGAAAGGTAAGTCGGAAATCATCTGCAGCTCGTTGCCGAGACTCCAAAGGATTACAGAAGGGTGGTTTCTGTCACGGCGAGTCCATTCTGAGACATCGTGCTGCCATTGGTCGGCCCAGTCTTTTCTTCCACCGGCATATTGAGCCTTCCATTTGTCGTAAAGTTCATCGACAACAAGGATGCCATAGCGGTCACATAGGTCGAGGAATGATTTGCTATAGGGGTTATGTGAGGTGCGGATGTGGTTAAACCCGAATTCTTTCAGCAGTTTTATACGTTTTTCCATGGCAGCAGGATAAGCCGCCGCTCCGAGCGCTCCGAGTGAATGGTGATTTGCAATCCCCTTGAGCAAAGTCTTTTTCCCATTGAGCTTGAAGCCAAAATCAGGAGAGAACTCTATGCTCCTGATTCCGAAATGTTCGCTTATGCTGTCGGTAATGGAGCCGTCTTTATTATACAGTTTTATTATGGCTGTGTAGAGGTTCGGTGACTCTGTATCCCAAAGTTTGGCATCAGAGATAGTGATGCTGTCGAGTTTGGATTCACGAATTTTTTGTGAACGGTAGTTGCGGATTGATTTCTTTTCGGAGTATATTTCTGAGCCGTTAGGGGCAAGCACTGTGATTCCTACCCTTATGCTATCCGGCCGGTTGAAAGAGGCGATTTCCGCTTCTATTTCGACGATTGATTTCTCGGGAGAAACCACCGGCGTTGTGATTCGGAGTGGATTACGGGTGAAATAGTGCTTTTGGTCGGTGGTTATGAGATTTACATCACGGAAGATACCGCCTCCTGTATACCATCTTGAGTTTTCCGGCTTACCAGTGTCAGCTTTTACTGCAATAATATTTGGTTTGTCGAAGTCAAGTTTACCGGTCAAATCAACTTCTGTCCCAAGATATCCGTAATCTGTACCTCCTATCCGTTTGCCATTTAGATAGATGTCTCCGACCAGCATGATTCCTTCAAAGTCGAGAATGACACGGCGGTTTTTCCATGTGGAGTCAGGTGTCAAGGCTTTGCAATACCATCCACACCCCATTTCCTTAAATCCTCTTGAACTGAGGCGGCTTTTCACATTGGCCGCAGGATTGTTTAGGTCAGCTTTTTCATTCTTGTCCGGTTCAACCCACTGCTGGCTTATCTGGAAGTCGTGCGGAAGATTCACGTTTGTCCATCCGCTACCTGTAGGCAGGGTTACAGGAGCCTGGGCCAAGTCTCCACGATGGAAAAGCCATCCGAAATTCCATGGTTCAACGCTCCTGCCTGAGAAGGCGAGAGCGTTGAGATATATTAATAATAAGCTTAATGAACAGAATAAAAAACGTTTCATGGTATATTGTGTGATGGATGATTTAAGGGAAGATAGGGAGAGGATTGTTATTTTTCACGCATGAATACGTTTATAGGCGTTCCGTGGAAGTCCCAATTTTCCCTGATTTTGTTCTCGAGATAACGTCGGTAGGGCTCCTTTACCCATTGCGGAAGGTTGCAGAAGAAAATGAATGTTGGAATCGGAGCGTCCTTAAGCATTGTGATATATTTGATTTTCACAAATTTTCCTTTGTTGGCAGGTGGGGGGTATGCAGATATCGCTTCCTGCATTACGGTGTTGAGCTGAGATGTCGGAACAGTCCTCTTGCGATTTTTATATACATCGAGGGCTATCTCGAGCACTTTATATATGCGTTGCTTCGTCAAAGCCGAAGCAAATATGATCGGGAAGTCGACAAAGGGGGCGAAGCGGTTGCGGATTGCATCCTCATAGTGCTTGATGGCTTCCTTTGATTTGTTCTCGACAAGATCCCATTTGTTGACCACTACGACGAGTCCCTTTTTGTTGCGTTGAATCAATGAGAATATTGAGACATCCTGTGCTTCGATACCACGGGTGGCGTCAATCATAAGGATACACACGTCCGAGGCCTCTATCGCACGTATTGAGCGAATGACAGAGTAATATTCAATATCTTCAGTAACTTTATTTTTCTTCCGGATGCCGGCGGTGTCAACAAGATAGAAGTCGAAACCGAATTTATTATACCGTGTGTAGATTGAGTCACGCGTAGTTCCTGCTATGTCAGTGACGATATGGCGTTCTTCGTCGATAAATGCATTGATTAGCGATGATTTTCCGGCGTTTGGCCGGCCTACGATGGCGATTTTGGGGATATCGTCGAGCTTTTCATCATCGTCATCGTCCTTCTCAGGCATTTTTGCCACCACCTCATCAAGTAGGTCACCTGTGCCGTAGCCACTGACTGCTGATACTCCTATCGGGTCACCGAGACCGAGGCTGTAAAATTCGGAGATGTTGTAGATTGAAGAACCGGCATCAACCTTGTTGGCTACGAGTAGCACCGGTTTGGTCGAACGTCGGAGGATTTCAGCCACCTGGTCGTCGAGGTCGGTGACTCCGTTTGTGGCATCGACAACGAACAGAATCTCATCAGCCTGTTCGATAGCGAGGTAGACCTGTTTGTTGATTTCATTCTCAAAGATGTCCTCACTGTTGACAACCCAGCCTCCGGTATCGACGATTGAAAACTCTTTGCCGTTCCAATCCACCTTCCCGTATTGACGGTCGCGTGTAGTTCCAGCTTTTTCGTTGGTTATTGCCGTGCGTGACTGAGTCAGTCTATTGAAAAGTGTGGATTTCCCTACATTGGGGCGTCCCACTATAGCTATCATTTGTCCCATGATTGATGATTTTTATATCTTAAACGCTTGATTCATGCCGTTTGTGCGGACTTTTTATTGGTCGTCGGCATGGTCAGCCTTGGTGCAAATTTAACCAATTATTTCTAAATCCGCAAAATGAAGTCGCTGACAGGGTATAAAAGTATTACATGAAAATAATATTTGGTTAAATATTGTTAAGACAACGGATTTTCTTACAAATTTATTTGTAAAAACACAATGCTTGTCTTATCTTTGTAACAAGTTTTTCATGGTATTAGATTTAAGGTAAAAAAGTTATTCGTCGAGACGACGAGTAATTTTTTTATACTGTCATCCCGGCGAATAACTTAAAGGTTGATATAATTGCTTTTAGCAAGTCTTGGCGTCCATGTATGGATTAAGACGGTGCCAATCGGAGATAGGGGGCATGACTCCCATTTCAATTACCTCATCGCGTAGCTTGCAAAGATGCTCATAGCTCTTTTCAAGCTCTTTTTGTTCTTCGGGGGTTCCGTCTATAGGTTTACATTCCACACCGTTTTTCCCGATTGTAGTCTCCATGGCCATCATTATATGACCAAATCTGTCATTATTTACATAGGTGCCGGCTGGCCAGCGGAACGGTTTTCCTCCCATTGCGGCGGCAATCATTTCAATTGACAGGTATGCAGGGCTTTGGAATGAAGAGCGTCCTCTGAGGTCGATGATATTCTTTCCGCCTTGAATGACTCTTTGTTTCAAGGCAATCCAGTCTTCAAGCGGAAGCTTCGGAGTTCCGATGATATCGGTCAGCGGTTTTCCGTCGATAGTCGTGGTGGAAGCGAAGACTGCCATCTGCTCTCCGTGGCCGCCATAGGTACGGCTGTTGACTATTTCATCGGCCGGAATATGGAGATACTTCGAAAGTTCACTGCGGAGACGGGTGCTGTCGAGTGCGGCAAGTGTCGTCACTTTTGACGGTTCGACTCCTGAGTATAGCAGGGTGATAAGTCCGGTGATATCGGCAGGGTTGAATATGACTACGATATGTTTGACATCCGGGCAGTATTGACGCACGTCTTTGCCAAATTGCTCGGCAATCTGAGCGTTGCCCTTAAGGAGGTCTTCACGTGTCATTCCGGCCTTACGTGCGGCTCCGCCTGACGATACGATGTATTTTGCTCCGGTAAGAGCCTCTTTGATGTCGGAAGTGAATGTCAGGTTCACGCCTTCGAATCCGCAGTGGAAAAGTTCTTCTGCCACTCCTTCAAGTGCAGGGGCATAGGGGTCGTAGAGGCAGATGTTAGGGGTGAGTTTCATCATCACGGCTGTCTGAGCCATGTTTGAGCCAATCATGCCGGCAGCACCGACAATGACCAGTTTTTCATCGGTCAAAAATTCCATATTTTATAGTTTGATTAGTTTTATGAGATTTCATGTTTCAAGGCCACTTCAATTTTAAGGCTGAATCGTATTGCTTGCGATATTGCCTGTGGTTATATTTATAACATATCGTTGATTTGAAAAGTTGGAGAAGAGGAGATGTTATTTGCGAAAAATTCTTCGTATTTTTGCGGGCGTAAATGAAATTATGGAAAAAGAATTGACACCGGCGTCAAGTCCGGCTAAGGAAAAGCTTTGGAATTCGAACTATTGCCGTGCGATGGTCGGTAATTTCATGCTGTTTTTTTCATTTTATCTTCTGACGCCTCTGCTGCCTATCTATCTTGATTCCCAGTTCGGGGCCGATAAGGATTTGATTGGTTTCGTGCTTTCAGGCTATGTTGTCGCAGCCTTGATTGTGCGTCCGTTCAGCGGTTTCATCGTCGACAGTTTTAACAGAAAGAAGGTGCTGATGCTGTGTTTCTTCGGGTTCTTCATCTGTTTTACGGGCTATATAGGGGCGGGAAGCATATTGATGTTTGCCATAATACGCACTATCCATGGATTGCCATTCGGGGCTACTACCGTGGCCAACAGCACCGTGGCTATAGATGTGCTTCCATCATCGCGACGGAATGAGGGAGTGGGGTTCTATGGGCTCAGCAATAATCTTGCTATGGCGATTGCGCCTTCAGCAGGTATATATATCTATTCGCTGACAGATAATTTTTCCACTTTGTTCTGGATTTCGCTTATAGTGGCTTTTGTGGGTTTTTATGCCGTCAGTACGATTAAGATTCCAAAACGAGAACTTATTGTGGGGAAGCCCAAGCTCAGCATGGACCATTTCTTTTTGAACCGTGCATGGCTCATGGCAATCAATATTCTCCTGTTCGGGCTTTGCTGGGGCGTCATGAGTAATTATGTGGCGATTTACAGTAAGGAGGTGCTTGGCATCACTGACGGGACAGGCGTGTTTTTCGCCTTGCTTTCAAGCGGGCTTTTCATTTCGCGGCTCTACGGGGCCAAGTCTCTACGAGAGGGAAAACTGACAGAAAACGCCCTTCAGGGGGCGAGCATAAGCGCGGTTGGGTTTACACTTTTCGCCATAGCCCCAGGGGTGTGGGCATATTATCTGTCGGCTATAATGATAGGCCTTGGGAATGGGCGTATGTTTCCGGCATTTCTAAATATGTTTATCAATGTGGCCAGGCATGACCAACGAGGCACGGCCAATTCTTCAATTCTGACATCGTGGGATTGCGGAATGGGAATCGGAATACTTATCGGTGGTGTCCTGGCGGAATATGTGAGCTACTCGGCTGCATTTTGGGCTACTGCAATATCCCAGATTTCAGGCACGTTACTGCTGTTGTTTTTCACCAGGCGTTTCTACAGGTCACGCCAGCTTGTGTCATGAGCGACATCTTGATTCCAATAGCGGGAAGTTGTTAAAATTTAATCAATGTGAACTTTTTTGTTAAATAGTTTTTACATATTTAGACGGTATGGTGTAAAGTTAGTAATTTTGCAGTCACGTTTTTTAACAAAAAAGGGAATCATCAATGGCAGTCAGCGCAAGCACATCTACTGAAGATTTAGGGGTCAAGTCCGTTGGCAAACTTCTTGCGCAGTATTCCGTTCCTGCGATTATAGCCAGTGTCGCCACATCGCTCTACAATATTATAGACAGTATATTCATTGGCCGTGGCGTCGGCCCCATGGCGATAGCCGGTCTTGCCATCACTTTTCCGCTGATGAATCTTGTGGCGGCCTTCTGTATGCTTATCGCTGCAGGCGGTGCCACTATCAGTTCAATATTTCTCGGCCAGAAGAACTATAGCCGTGCGACAGACGTGGTCAACAATGTCTTCACGCTCTGCCTGATTCACTCGGTGGTTTTCGGAGGGCTGACACTTATTTTCATAGACCCCATATTGCTGTTTTTCGGTGCGACTGAGGACACCATCAGCTATGCGCGGGAGTTCATGGAGGTGATTCTCTATGGTACGCCGATAAGCTATGTGTTCATCGGACTTAACAATCTGATGAGGGCTACGGGATATCCGCGTAAGGCTATGGTCTCGGCCTTGATTTCGGTGGTGGTCAACATAGTTCTTGCCCCCATATTCATCTTCACTCTTGAGTGGGGCATAAGGGGTGCAGCATTGGCGACGGTCATAGGCCAGTTTGCAGCTTTCGTATGGGTGCTTTCCCATTTCCTTTCCTCAAAAAGTTCCATCCATTTCAAGCGTGGCAACCGGTGGCTGACATGGTCTATTATAAAGCATATCTATGCCATAGGGTTGTCGCCGTTCCTGATGAACGTGTGTGCGTGTGTGGTCGTCATATTTATCAACCGCGCGCTGCTCGACTACGGTGCTTCCGACGGAAATCTTGCTGTGGGTGCCTATGGCATTATCAACCGCACTACGATGTTTTTTGTGATGATAGTGTTTGGTGTGACTCAGGGCATGCAGCCGATTCTCGGATACAATATAGGAGCCAACCATTTTGACAGGGTCAAGAGGGTGTTGCGCCTCGGCATATGGATAGGGGCTGCGATTACGTGTGTAGGCTGGATTGTCAGCGAAGGATTCCCTGACACTGTCTCCTCGCTTTTCACCACTGACGAGACCCTTGTCAGGATTGCCCGTGACGGTTTCAGGATTTATTTCATATGCTATCCGGTGGTGGGATGTCAGATTGTGATTCAGAATTTCTTTCAGAGTGTCGGCAAACCACAGATGTCGATATTCCTGTCATTGACGCGTCAACTTCTGTTCCTGATTCCGTTCTTGATTGTATTTCCGCGTTTCTGGGGAGTGGACGGAGTCTGGGCCTCTATGGCGGGGTCGGATATAATAGCCTTTTTCGTGTCGCTCATCACTTTATGGTGGTGGATGCGTCATACCATGCGCCAAATGGAATTAAAAGCACAGAATTAAATGCAAGAAACATTAGAACTCAGGGTCAGTCCGCGCACTGCGGCTGAGCCTATGCTGCTCAAAGCAGAAGTGTCGACGCTTATGGGCGTGGACGCCAACAGGATAAAACATATTACAATCATACGCCGCTCAATCGATGCCCGTCAACGCAGGGTGGTGGTCAATCTTTCGGTCAGGGTCTACATAGACGAACTCCCGGCTAAGGAGTCGCTTGTGGAGCCTGTAGCCTATCGTCCTGTTGAGGGTGACAGACAGGTCGTTGTGGTCGGTGCCGGCCCTGCAGGTCTGTTTGCCGCGCTGAAATTGATTGAACTCGGGCTGAAGCCCGTGGTGCTGGAGCGCGGAAAGGATGTTGATTCGCGCCGCAAGGATATGGCTGCCATCGCCCGCGAAAATGTGGTGAACCCCGACTCGAACTATTGTTTCGGAGAGGGTGGGGCAGGAGCTTATTCAGACGGAAAGCTCTATACGCGCTCTAAGAAGCGTGGGCCAGTTGAAAAGATTCTCAACATATTCGCTCAGCACGGTGCATCGGAGGATATCCTTGTCGACGCCCATCCGCATATAGGTACCGACAGGCTTCCCGAGGTAATCAAGGCTATAAGAATGACGATTATAGCCTGTGGCGGGGAAGTGAGATTCGGCTCTAAGGTTACCGCTTTGAAATGTGAGGGCGACATGGTGAAAGGAGTTGTGCTTGCCGACGGTTCGGAAGTGGATGGCCCCGTGATTCTCGCTACCGGCCATTCGGCACGTGATGTCTACCGTATGCTCCATGACTCGGGAGTCGAGATGGAAGCCAAGGGGCTTGCGATAGGTGTGCGCCTGGAGCATCCGCAGAAGCTGATTGACTGCCTGCGCTACCACTCCAAGGATGGTAGAGGCAAGTATCTGCCTGCTGCGGAGTACACGATGCTGACGCGTGTCGACGACCGTGCTGTCTATTCGTTCTGCATGTGTCCGGGCGGTTTTATCATCCCCGCAGCGAGTGATGAGGGGCAGCTTGTGGTCAATGGCATGTCTCCGTCTAACCGTGGCACGCGTTGGGCCAATTCGGGGATGGTGGTAGAGATTCTGCCCGAGGATATCCCGGATATAGACGGGACTCCCGATGTGATGAAAATGATGCGTTTCCAGGAGCAGATAGAGAGGTCGTTCTGGGAGGAAGCGGGGAGAAGTCAGAACGCTCCCGCCCAAAGGATGGCTGATTTTGTTGCGTCACGCCAGTCTGAGGACTTGCCTCCTACATCCTATGCCCCGGGTATCCACAGCGCGCGTATAGACCGGCTGCTGCCGAAGGGAATCGCGAGGAGACTGCAGCAGGGGTTCAAGGATTTTGACCTTAAGAACAAGGGCTTCCTGACAAATGAGGCTGTGCTGATTGGTGCTGAGACGCGGACGTCTTCGCCCCTGAGAATCATACGAGACCCCGAGACTCTTTCGCATGTGCGGCTACAGGGGCTGTTCCCATGCGGGGAGGGTGCCGGCTATGCAGGAGGCATAGTTTCTGCGGCTATCGACGGCGACCGTGCAGCTGCCGCTGTGGCTGCATGGCTTGGCTGATTTTACCCGTAAATGATTAGGGAAGGGGGCTGAAAGGCTCCCTTTATCATTGAAATTGGGTATTTCCTGCTGTAGACTTTAGGGGTAATTTTGCACCGAGAAAAATCAGTGCAAAAATAGACCCCGAAATGGGTAAGGAACTTGAACAAATACGGATTGGATTCACACTGACGGCTGCCTGCTTTTGCACGGCTGTCGCATTGGCCTACGGTTCAGGGGCTTGTTCCGTCCCGTTGGCGAACCTATCGGCTTTGATGGCTGACTCCGTCATGACAGATTCCATTCAGGAGGTTGTGGTGACCGCGAGGGAAGTGCGTCATTCCACAAGCGCGTCACTCATAGGACGCATGGCCATGAGGCATCTCCAGCCGTCGAGTTTCTCCGATTTGCTTGAGCTTCTTCCCGGGGGAGTGAGCAAAGACCCTGTGATGGGCAGTTTCAACTCCATAGGGTTGCGTCAGGCTGCCGGAATGAGTCCCGATGCCGACTATGCCACCTCCGCACTCGGCACATCGTTCATGATTGACGGAGTCCCCATTTCGACGGGGGCGAATATGCAGACGAGCCCTGACGCATCACGGACAGACAGGCTCGGAACCGGCAAGGGGGTCGACATGCGGTCGATATCCACCGACGACATAGAGCGCGTGGAGATTGTGCGCGGGATTCCCTCCGTGGAGTATGGCGAGCTTACCTCGGGTCTCGTCAACATCAAGCGTAAGAGCGGGGAATCGCGTCTGGAAGCCCGTTTCAAGGCCGACACCCAAAGTCAGCTATTCTATGTAGGCAAGGGCTTCCGTATGCCGTCCGACCGCTGGGTGCTGAATACGGGTGTCAGTTATCTTGACTCTAAGATTGACCCGCGAAACAACCGCGAGAATTTCAAGCGTGTCAACGCCTCGCTCAGGAGCGACAAGCGTTGGGTTGTCAAGGGATGGAACTTCGCGTGGAACGCGTCGCTGAACTATACGGGGACATTCGAGCACGACGAGGCTGACCCTGACCTTACGGTGAACAATACTATAGACTACTACAGAAACGACAGACACAGCTTTGCCTGGAACAGCACACTTTCCCTAAAGCCTACCGCGCATCCTCTGCTACGGGAGGTGAGCCTCGTCTCGGGAGTTAGCTACGGCGACGAAACGCTGCATCAGCGCAAGCATGTGGCTCCGCAACGCATCATGCCGCTTCCCGTCTCGACCGAAGAGGGTAGCAACTATGTTGGTTATCTGCCGATGCTCTATCTTGCCGACTACAAGGTCGACGGACGTCCTTTAAATTCATTCGTGAAAGGCTCGCTGCGACTTCTTCATGGGAATGGGGCGCTGACCAACGGCTTCAAGGCCGGGGTGGAGTGGACTGTGAGCAAGAACTATGGCCGTGGAGCGGTCTACGACGTGGAGCGTCCGCTCGTGGCGGGGAACAATTCACGTCCGAGAGCCTTCAAAGAGATTCCCGCGATGCACCAGCTATCGGCCTATGTGGAGGATGAAGCGAAGCTATATGCGGGAGCCCACGTCCTGACTCTGACAGCGGGCCTGCGGGCTACACAACTGCTGCACCTCGACAGCCGCTATGTCCTCCATGGCAAGCCCTACCTCGACCCGAGAGTGAACCTTGTATGGAATCCGGGAAGCAGCTATGCAGGTGGAAGCGCGGTGAGCTATGAGATTGCGGGAGGATTCGGATGGCATACGAAGATGCCTGTCGCCGCATATCTCTATCCCGACAGGCTCTACAGTGACTTCGAGCAGCTCAACTACTACCACAGTGAGGAGGCTTTCCGTGTGATGAACGTCAGGACATATGTCGAGGATATGACCAACTACGGACTAAAGGCCGCGAGGAATTTCAAATGGGAGGTGAGAGGCGACGTGAGCTGGCGTGGCAACCGCCTTTCGGTGACATATTTCCGTGAGGACATGAAAGACGGCTTCCGCAACACGGGTTTTGTCCACAGCTATACCTACAATCGTTATGACGCTTCGGCGTTTGACCCTTACACAGCCGGACGTGGACCGCTCATCGGGGAGCTGCCTTTCACGGAGGAGCGCTATCTCGCCATAAGGAGCAAGGTGACCAACGGCAGCCGTACACTGAAGGAGGGGGTAGAGTATACGTTGCAGTCGTGCCGTTTCCCTATTGTCAATACCCGAATCACCGTGTCGGGAGCCTATTTCGCCACTACAAACTGCAACAGCCAGGCCCTATGGTATAAGCCGTCCATTATAGTCAATAACCGTGAGCTACAGTATGTGGGGCTCTACGACGATGTAGACGGCAGCCGCTACCGCAGTTTCAACACCAATTTCTTTTTCGATACCGACATCCCGAAGCTAAGGCTCAATTTCTCATTAGGGATTCAGAACCTCTGGTTCACATCGCGGCAGACCATGCGACGCGACGGAGTGCCCGTGAAGTATATGGATTCCGGCGGGACAATCCATGACTATGACGAGGCAGCCTTGGCTGATCCTTACCTAAAGCAGTTGGTGCGCCACTATTCGGAGGCTACTTTCGATGAGATGAAGGTGCCGTCGTCGACCACATTCAACTTCAAGGCCACCAAGAGCTTCTGGAACGAGCGCGTGGCCCTTGCCGTCTACGTCAACCGTCTTATCACCATAGAGCCTGACTATAAACGCTACGGCATCACCATACGCCGCTACTCGTCGCCCTATTTCGGCATGGAGGTGAATATAAAAATCTGAGTTTTTGAAATGAATATTCCATATAATGTAATAAAACCATAAAATCATCATGACATTCAAGAAAATTATCGTGAAATCATTGCTTGTCCCCATGGTCTGCGCGGGGATGGCAATCGTGGCCACCGGATGCTCCGACGACGACAACGTCACGGAGACTTATAGCGTGGAGACTGTCGAGACGATGCCTGAGGGAGTTCCTGCGGGCTACACCGTGATTTCAGGGCAGCTGGCATGCGAGGAACTCAACACGGGGAAGTCCTACACTTTCATACTTCCCCTCGCGAACGGGCTCAGGGTGCCCGCAGGTACATATAATATGTCCGCTACAATGACTGTGACCTATCCTGGGAATGATGCGGAGCACAGTTTCCGTGCCGTGGTCTCGCAGCAGGTGGTCAGCGCACAGCAGCACAGCGTGACGCTCGCGTGGTTCCATTACAATCCCGGGAACACCCTCGTGTTCGGAGAGATTTATTTCGCCGGCTCGCCCAATGCGACGGGTACCAACGGTCTCTACGACACCTATTTCACGGTCTACAACAATTCAGACGAGGTGCAGTATGCCGACGGGCTGGCTATCGTTGAAAGCAAGTTTGTCAACACCACGACTGACCGCATACTGACAGAGGCCAACCGGCGCGAGGCCAATTTCACGGTTCAGACCGTCTATGTGATTCCGGGCAGCGGACGCGATGTGGCCGTAAGCCCCGGGGAGTCAATCAAGATTGCTGACCAGGCTATTGACTGGAGCGCGCAGGTGGGCGGTGCACTCGACCATACTGACGCGGATTTCGAATGGTATGACGAGGTGACCACCGGCACAATACGCGACACCGACAATCCTGCCGTGCCCAACCTCGACAAATGGTTCAGCTACTCGAAGACCGTATGGCTGCCGTCGAACCAGTGTAACCGTTCCTATGCCCTTGTCCGTTTCCCTGAGGGAATGACTGCGGAGAAGTTCCTGAGCGAGCGTAACGGTGAATACCAGTATGTCAACGCAGCTACCGGCAAGACCCTCAACGGCACCAACGCCTATCTCATAGACTATGCCTGGATTATCGACGGTGTCAACCTCTGCACTACCGAGGATTTCACCGAGACGGCTCTCTCCGCCCGTATCGACGCCGGCTATGCCGCTATTTCCGATAAGAAAGCCGATAAGAAACGCTTCGGGCGCAAGTTAGTGAGGAAGCGGGCGGGTGTGTCGGCAGAGGGCAACACCGTGTTGATGGACACTGACAATTCCGCCTCTGACTTCGAGGTGGTAAGCGTCAAATAACAATTGTAGATGAGGAGAGTTCTTGCATTTGCCGTGGTGGCCACATGTGCTTTGTCGGGTTTTGCCCGTTCCGGACTGTCGCTTGACAATGTCCAGGTTGACGGATTGCCACTTACGCGTCAGCTCAAGGTTGAGCGCGGGCTGAATCCTGCCACAATGACGCTGAGGGATTCTGTGTCAATCTCGTCGGCGGAAGCCCGCTGGGACCGGGCACACTCGGGGAAAGCGGTTATGGAGCAGCTTGGCGACGGCCATAGCCTCTATTCGCTTTCGGCGCGTTCCTACATGCGATTAGAGGGTGGAGGAGCAGTGTGGGGAGGAGCAGACTTCACTACCGGCACCTACCGCGATATACGCTGGAACAATTGCCTCGACTATATGAGGGTGGCACCCTACGTGCTCGGCGATGCCACGGGCGGAGACCTCGACACAAGGCGTTACCGTTTCTCGGGAGGCTATGCCGCACGGCTGCGGAGATGGACTCTCGGCGTGGAGGCCCGCTATCGCGCTGAAATCGCCTACCGCAAGCGCGACCCGAGGGTGAAGACAGTAGTCTCAGACCTCGACCTCATCGCCGGGGCTTCACTGAGAGTTGGCTCCGGGGCTGTAATCGGGCTGACCGGTGGAGTCAATGTCTACCGCCAGAACTGCGACCTCGATTTCTATAACCCAATCAACGACATCAATACCTTCACGCTGACGGGGCTTGGCACCTACTACAGACGGTTCATGGGCAACACCAATAAAAACAGCGGCTATGAATCGCTCGGATGGAGCGCGGGAGTGCAGTGGCAGCCCGCAGGCAGGACGGGGCTGTATGTCCACGCTCTTTACCATGGCTACCGCATGGAGCAGCGTCTGCGCAACTTCAACAACCTCACGCTCGGCTACAGCGACAACTCTATCGTCAGTGCCGGGATTGCCTATGTCGCCGACGTCTCGGAATCGCTTACTCTCTCCCCCTCGCTCGACTGTCAGCTTTTCAGCCGCCGCAGCACGGAGAACCTTTTCGGGACATCGTCGGGCGCGAGCTACGACAAGATAGGCAGCCGCAGCCCCTACCGCCACCGCGTGAGCCGCTTCGGGCTTTCACTGCCCGCCACACTGAGACACGGGCGCAGCTATTTCACGCTCATCCCCGGTGTGGACTGCCATGGCAGCCGCGAGAGCTATGCCGACCCGCGACGGATTCTTGAGGTCAAGCGTCTGACTCCACGGCTCGCTCTCAATTACTCAGGCAGGCTTTCCGCACTGTGGCTGGTAGAGACTGAGGTGGAGGCGAGCTACGGTCTCACTCTTTCAAGCGACTGCCTGCTCGAGGGGCTTGACGAATCCGAGCCTTTGGGGCGGAGCGTGGTGGCCAATTTCGCAATGCAGTCGAGCGACTTGGCCGAGGTGAGGGTGGCCGCCAAGGTCTCGCGGCACCTGAGCTGCGGCGTGAGCCTGAGTTTCGGTGTCGGCTACGGTGTGAGCGACTATCGCGGGCAGTGCCACGCCCACGGGGTGACAGCTTCATTCGGGGCTACGTTCTGACTCTATTTATATGAAAATCTATCAAAACACTCGATAAATGGATAAAAACAATGACGGTCCGGTCATATCGGTCAGGAATCTCACCCAGCGTTACGGACGCGGGAGGGTAATCTACAGCGACCTGAGTTTCGAGGTGCCGCGAGGGCGCATCCTCGGGCTGCTGGGCAAGAACGGTACGGGCAAGACCACTACAATCAACATCCTCATGGGCTATCTCCGTCCCCAGAAGGGGGAGTGCCGTATCTTCGGCGAGGACATCACGGCCCTGTCGCCCGCCACACGTGCGAGAATCGCGCTTCTCATCGAGGGCCACGTGCAGTATTCGTTCATGACCATAGGGCAGATTGAGCGGTTCTACAGCGCGTTCTATCCCGGTTGGAGGCGCGAGGCCTATTATGAGCTGATGAGGAAGCTCCATGTCAGCCCGGGGCAGAAGATATCGTCGATGTCGTGCGGGCAGAGGTCGCAGGTGGCCCTCGGGCTTATATTGGCTCAGAACGCCGACCTCCTCGTGCTTGACGATTTCTCGCTCGGACTCGACCCTGGCTACCGCCGTCTCTTCATCGACTATCTGCGGGAGTTTGCCAAGGCGGAGGACAAGACGGTGTTCATGACCTCCCATATCATTCAGGACCTGGAGAGGCTGATTGACGACTGCATAGTGCTCGACTATGGGAAAATCCTGACACAGATGCCTGTCGACAGACTTCTTCGCGATTTCGGACGCTACACCTTCACCACGCAGGCCGAAGCGTCGGCACTTGCCTCCGTCGGAGGGGTGGTGAATCCGGGCAAGATAAAGGATGAGGCCGAGGTCTACAGTTTCAGCCCTGCCGCAGAGGTGGAAGCCGCCCTGCGGAGCCATGGAATCGCCTACGGGGATTTCCGGCGCACCCCGATGTCGCTTGAGGACGCTTTCATCGGGCTTACGGGAAAGTATTGACGGAGGATGCACAGCGAGTGTGTCCAGCCTGTATAATGAATAATGATTACAAAGTTTATGGATAAAGCTATAATAATGAAAGAGTGGCTGAAGACGCGCCTCGTTTTCTTCGCGTGCCTTGCCGTGACGCTTGCCGTCGGGGGCTATGCGGTGATTATGATGAACCGTCTGATTCAGCTCAAGGGCGTGGAGCATCTGTGGCTGATAATGCTGCTGAAGGACAATTCGTTTGTCGACGTGTTGAAGTATCTTCCCCTTGCCGTCGGGATTGCCGTCGGAGTGGCGCAGATGGCTCCCGAGATGGCTCAGAAGCGTCTGAAATTGACCCTTCATCTTCCTTGCGGCCACGGCAGGCTCGTCGGGCTGATGCTCGCTACGGGCTTGGTGGAGCTTGGGGCGGTTTTCGCCGCACAGACGGCGGTGATTGCCGTGTGGGACTTCACGATTCTCCCGCCTGAGCTTGTGGGACGTGTGGTGCTGACGATGCTCCCGTGGTATTTCGCGGGGTTTGCGGGCTATCTTTTCGTGAGTGCGATATGCCTTGAGGGCACGCGCTCGCGCAGGGTCATGCTCGGGCTGCTCGGCGTGGCGGTGGCGATGGCCTGTTTCCTTCAGCCCGCCATGGAGGCCTACAATGGCATGATTCCGTTCATGTTGATACTGACCGTGGGGCTGCTGAGCCTTTCCTACGGTTCGATAGCGCGGTTCAGGGAGGGCCGTCAGGACTGATTATGGGACTGAATATGAAAAGGATTTACAGGGGGGTGCTGATTGCGCTGGGTGTCATGGTGCTGTCGTGGTTCCTGCCATGGCTCTATTCTATGGTGTTTCCCTCGGGTGTCTCCGACCCCTTCGTGGCGTGGTCGCCGGTGAGTGACTGCTTCATAGTCAGCGACAATTCTGCCGAGGGGAAGACGCGGATATGTTCGGTCGATGCCTTGGGGCGTCCTGTCAGGGAATATACCAAGGAGGAGCGCGACTCGCTGCTTCCGCAGATTTATTTCAATCAGCTGATGGCCCGCGAGACGCTGCCCGATTCGCTTAAGGGAAAAGAGGTGACGATTGCGGGGCTGAAACACGGGCAATGGGTGTTCTCGTCGCTTCCGCGCGACATCAACCGCGTGATGCCCGAGGTCTATCTCATCATGGAGTCGATGCCCCCGCGCCTCGACCTTGAGGACGCTTCGGAAGTGTTCACGCTCCACGATAGGGTGGAGTTCACCGACATGGCCACCAACCGTGTCAACCGGCGCAGGAGCCAGCGCTTCGACGAGGTGTTCCGTGAGCGGGGCTTCGAGTATCCGCTTCACAGCTGGTCGGCCAACGTGACCACCCGTAAGCCCCGCGACGAGGGCTATCTGCTCGTCGACGCCTCGGGGACGGCTTTCCACATGAAGATGCAGGCGGGACGTCCATACATGGAGCGGATTCCTGGGCCCGGGTCGGTGGAGTTTGACCGCGTGTTCGTGATGGAGAATCCCGAGACCCGCCATCTCGGCCTCATGACCGACACCGAGGGGCGCATGTATGTGCTCGAGCGGGAGGGCTACCGCCTCACGGAACTGCCTGTGGGGAGGGTCGACCCCCGAAGGGAGAGGATTTCGGTGGTGAAGAACCTTTTCAACTGGGTGGTGAAGCTCTCCGACGGGGAGGGGGCGAGATGGTATGCGCTCGATTCCGACGACTACAGCCTGCTCGGGGCGTATGAGCTCAGTTACGGGGTGTCAAGAGCCCGGAGGGTGGCCGCATGGCTCTTCCCTTTCCGCCTGACATTCACCGACACCGCTGACTGTCTGGCAAGTCCGAGGATAATAAACGTCTCTGCGCGTGCGTTATATCTTAATGTAGTGCTTGCCGCCGCGCTCGCTTTCATCATGGCGGGACGCCGCGAGAGGAGAGCCACGGTGGCTTCCTGCTCGGCCCTGACACTCATATTCGGGATGTTTTCCTTCATTCCGATGGCACTCATAAAGGATTGATAATCTCTAAAAACTAATCGAAATATAATTAACAGACAATGGAAATGAAAAAGTTATCTCTATTCGCGCTATTCGCGCTTCTTTGCCTCGGGCTCGCGAGCTGCGGGGGCTCTTCTTCGTCAGACTCGGGTTCTGACAAAACAGTCAGTGTCGACCGTCTCATGGCCGATGCCGCCTCGATGGTTGGCGACACGGTGACGGTGGAGGGTGTATGCTCCCATCTGTGCAAGCACGGGGGGCGCAAGGCTTTCCTCGTGGGGAGCGCCGACAGTGTGATGGTCCGCTGCGAGGCCTATCCGCTCATGGGCGAGCCTTTCCCCAAGTCGACTATCCGCCATCCGCTCGCGGTGCGTGGAGTGGTCCGCGAGGAACGCATCGACGAGGAGACCGTAAGGAAGATGGAGACACAGTATGCCGAGGCCATGAAGGCGCAGGCCGATTCAGTGGCCGCCACGGCAGGCGAGAGCGCTGCCGAGCATGAGAACGGCTGCTCGACCGAGCGTGCCGCCAAGGGCCAGAAGGACATCACTTCCTTCGAGGGGCGCATGGCCGACTACCGCGCCAAGATTGCCGCCCGCGAGGCCAAGGAGGGGAAGGCATATCTGTCGTTCTACTATCTCGACGCCATCTCCTACGAAATCCTCCCCGACTGAGCCGCGTCCGTTGACATCCGTTGAGGGTGTACAATAACGCATGGATTGAAAGATTTGCCCCTGCTGCAGCTCATTGTCTGCGGCAGGGGCGATTTTCAACGATTTTTCAGGCTCAAGCGTTTAGATATCAGAAAGAATCCCTATCTTTGCAATCGTAACACACCTGTCTATGAAGTTGATTGAACTGAATCTGCAACGCATAATCGACCTTTGCCGTAAGCATAAGGTCAAGACTTTAGCTGTCTTTGGCTCTATCCTTACTGATAGGTTCAATGATGATAGCGATGTGGACTTGCTTGTAAATTTCGATACCACTGACCATGAGAAGTGGGATTACGTTACGAACTATTTCGATTTTCAGGAAGCCTTGGAAAAAATTTTCGGCAGAAAGGTGGATTTGGTGGTGGAGAAGGGCTTGAAGAACAAATACTTCATTGCCAATGTCAACCGTACGAAACAGATGATTTATGGCTGATGAATATATCCTGAAGCATCTTCAAGATGTGTTGGATGCGATAAATGAATTGGAGGGATTCTTTGCAGACTTTCCCAAGCGCTTTGATTTGTTTGAAAAAGACGGATTGAGGATTTGTGCAGTTGAACGAAAGGCGGAAATAATGGGTGAAGCAATCAACCGCATAAGGAAGAAAGACCCTACTTTTGAGATTCCGAACGCCAAGGAGATTATTAATACGCGTAACCGCATAATACATGGTTATGACAGTGTAGAGACTGAATTTCTATGGGGATTGGTGATACGCCATATCCCTGAGCTGAAAAAGGACATAGAGCGAATCATTGCCGACTATGGAATTCTCAATTCTCATTTCTCACGGGAATGATAAAAGTGATAAAATTATCATTCCGCCTTATAATGATAAAATGATAAAATGATAATTTGGGTGGGACTCCCGGATTTTCATTTTCCTTGCGGATGCTTTTCATAATCGCAGTCGGAAGGCGACGGGCGGGGATTATCTTTGCATTGTGGGCGGGAGAAACCTTAGCCCGCCGCACCAAAGACATAATGCCTATAAATATCAAGGACTTGCCAAAGTTCTCTATCAAAGCCGCTCTCTCGGAGAGAAGTGGAGAGAGCCGACATATCTCGTCGGTAATCGACGGATTGACTGAACTGGAGCCTAATCTCGCTCCGCTGAGGGAGGCCCTCGCCTGCGGCGCGGCCGACGATGGCGCGGCAGTGGCTCCCGGGGGGAGGCCCGCTGTGGCCGGGGCTTCGGCCCGTAAGGCGCAGTCCGTGAGGGAGGCCGCAAGGGGAAAGGCGTCGGTCACGCGCATGGTCTCGGGTCGCGAATGGTGGATGCTCGCCATGGCCTCGGGGATGCAGCGCAAGCTCTGCGGGCCTCTGTGGTTCGAGCAGGAGATATGCATACTTTTCGCCGACACCAATGTGGGGAAGTCGCTGCTGGCAGTGCAGATTGCCGACATGATCAGCCACGGGGCCGAATGTGACACCACTCTGCCCGAACTGCGTCCCGAGACCATGCGGCAGCCGGTGGTCTATGCCGATTTCGAGCTAAGCATGGCCCAGTTCGCCCGCCGCTATTCCAGTCCGGGTCCTGACGGCGACGGGGATTCGATGGCGACGCGCAACTATTATGGATTTTCGGAGATGTTCCACCGCGTTGACCTCTGCTATGGCGACGATGCCGACCCTGAGCTGTTCGCGGGCAAGGAGTTTGCCGACCTAATCATCTCTGACCTCGAGAGGCGCATAGAGGAGACCATGGCCAAGGTGCTGATAATAGATAATATCACTTTCATGGCCTCGGGCACAGAGACGGCTGCCGACGCTATGCCGCTGATGAAGAAGCTGACCTCGCTGAAGAAGCGCCATTCGCTGAGCATACTGCTTCTCGCCCACACTCCGAAGCGCAATCTGTCGAACCCCCTGACGCGCAACGACCTCCAGGGCTCGAAGATGCTCATCAATTTCGCCGATTCGGCCTTTGCGATAGGGGAGAGCTGCCAGGCGAAGGGGCTGCGCTACATCAAGCAGATAAAGCAGCGCAACTGCGAGCTGGTCTATGGCGATTCGAGCGTGATAGTCTGCTCCATCGGGCGCACGAGCCCTGAGTTCGTGGGTTTCACGTCGGAGTATACCGACCGCGAGGCCAACCATCTCGCGCAGCCGACCGCAGGCTCCGCGTCGCGCTCCTCCGATAGCCGCAGGGAGGTCAGGGAGACTGTGACACGCCTCCATTCCGAGGGGATGGCCGTGGCTGCGATAGCTGAGAAGACCGGATTGCCCGCCCCTACGGTCTACCGATGGATTAAGTCAATTTAGAATCAAATTATCATTTTATCATTTTATCATTATGGGGCGGAATGATAATTTTATCACTTTTATCATCCCCGTGATAAATGATAAAATGATAATTATAAATAGTTATAAGCTGTAAAGGCAGGGAACTGACGTCAGGCGTTCGCTATCTGTAGGATAGGTGTTCCTAATGCGTTCTCTATGGCTGAGATGGTTTCAATGGTGAAGTTATGTGTTCCCCTCATCCATTTGCTTATCTCGGATTCCTTTTTGTCAAGCATATTGGCCAGGTCCTTCTGCCTGAGTCCTTTTTCTTCCAGTATGGTATGAATCCTGTCGACAATAAGGAATGAGAGGGTCAGCGGCGGGTGTACATTTCGTCGTAGTAGCGGAGGTAGTCGCCGGAGGTGACGGAGTCGAGCCATTCGGGGTTGTCGAGGTACCAGCGGACGGTTTTCTCTATCCCTTCCTCGAACTGCAGCGAGGGTTCCCATCCGAGCTCGCTCTGGAGCTTGCGGGAGTCGATGGCGTAGCGCATGTCGTGGCCCTTGCGGTCGGTGACGTAGGTGATGAGGCGGTCGGAGTGGCCTTCGGGGTTTCCGAGCAGGCGGTCGACGGTGCGGATTATTACCCGTATCAGGTCGATGTTCTTCCATTCGTTGAAGCCTCCGATGTTGTAGGTCTCGGCGGGGGTGCCACGGTGGAATATGAGGTCGATGGCGCGGGCGTGGTCCTCGACATAGAGCCAGTCGCGCACGTTATCGCCGCGTCCGTAGACGGGAAGCGGGCGCCCATGGCGGATGTTGTTGATGAAGAGGGGGATGAGTTTTTCGGGGAACTGGTAGGGGCCGTAGTTGTTGGAGCAGTTGGTGACGATTACGGGGAGGCCGTAGGTGTCGTGGTAGGCGCGTACGAAGTGGTCGCTCGAGGCTTTGGAGGCTGAGTAGGGGCTGTGTGGGGTGTAGCGTGTGGTCTCGGTGAAGAATTCCGTGCCGTAGGCCTGATGGTGTGTGGCCGAGGAGGCGGCTGTGGTGAATGGTGAGGGGGTGCCTTCGGGATGGGTGAGGGGGAGGGCGCCGTAGACCTCGTCGGTCGAGATGTGGTAGAAGAGTTTGCCTTCGTAGCCTGTCGGGGAGGCTTCCCAGCGTTCGCGTGCGGCCTGTAGGAGCGAGAGGGTGCCCATGACGTTTGTGCGTGCGAAGGTGAAGGGGTCTTTTATGGAGCGGTCCACGTGGCTTTCGGCGGCGAGGTGGATGATGGCGTCGATGTCATGGTCGGCCATGACTCGGCGCACGGCGTCGATGTCGGCAATGTCGGCGCGGACGAAGCTGTAGTTGGGCCTGTCCTCGATGTCGCGGAGGTTGGCGAGGTTGCCGGCATAGGTGAGCTTGTCGAGGTTGACGATGCGGTAGGAGGGGTATTTGTTGACGAAGAGTCTGACGACGTGGCTTCCGATGAAGCCTGCTCCGCCGGTGATGAGGATGTTCATGGTCGGGGGGGACGGGGTGGGGTTGTTATTGGTTGTTGGCTGCCATTGCCGCGAGGCATCTGCGCAGGGAGTCGACCCAGTAGGGGATGGCGAGGGAGAAGTCGCGGCGTATCTTTGACTTGTCGAGCACGGAGTAGGACGGGCGCGTGGCGCGGGTGGGGAACTCGGAGCTTCGGCAGGGGCGGATGTCGCAGGAAAGGTGGCCTGCCGTGTCGGCTATCATCCTGGCGAAGTCGAACCATGAGCAGACTCCTTCGTCGGTGTAGTGGTAGATGCCGCTGTGGTCGGCGAGCTGTCCGCTGTCGATGATGCCGGCTATGGTTTCGGCGAGGTCGCGGGCGTAGGTGGGGGTGCCTGTCTGGTCGAAGACCACGTTGAGGGAGGGCTTTTCAGCCGTGAGCCTCAGCATGGTTTTCAGGAAGTTGTGGCCGAATTCGGAGTAGAGCCATGCGGTGCGTATGATGAGGTGGCGGCATCCGCTGGCCTGTATCGCCTGCTCTCCGAGGAGCTTTGTGCGTCCGTAGGCTCCGATGGGGCTTACGGGGCTGTCCTCCGTGAGCGGGGTCGAGACGCAGTCTCCGCCGAAGACATAGTCGGTCGAGATATGAATCAGGGGGATTCCGCACTCCACGGCGGCTTTGGCGAGGTAGGCGGGGGCTGTGGCGTTGATGAGCGTGGCGATGTCTTCCTGCTCCTCGGCGCGCTCTACGTCGGTGAAGGCGGCGCAGTTGACTATGGCCTGGAAGTCGTTGCATTTCACTCCGAGGTCCACTGCCTCGGGGTTGGTGATGTCGATGTCGTCGACGTCGGTGAAGATATATTCATTCGCGGAGTCGCGGGTGGCTTCCTTGAGGCTTCTGCCGAGCTGGCCGTCGCCTCCGGTGACGAGGATTCTCATTTTTTAGGAGATTAATGGGGGGTAATGGGGGTAATTGGGGTAATGGGGCGAATGGGACTGATGGGGCTGGTAGGGGGTGGCTCCTAATAGCTGAATGGGGTGGTGAAATCGCTGAGCGGGGGGTGGCGGAGGTCTTTGTCGGAGAGGATGGCCTCGGAGGGGTCGATGCGCCAGTCTATGCCGAGCGAGGGGTCGAGGATGGAGATGCCCCCTTCGGAGGAGGGGGAGTAGAAATTGTCGCACTTATATTGGAACACTGCCGTCTCAGACAGCACCGCGAAGCCGTGGGCGAAGCCGCGTGGCACGAAAAACTGTCTGCGGTTATCCTCCGTCAGCTCCACGGCCACGTGGCGTCCGTAGGTCGGTGAGCCTGCCCTGAGGTCGACCGCCACGTCGAGCACCGCGCCCCTGACGCAGCGCACGAGCTTGGCCTGCGTGAAGGGGGGACGCTGGAAATGGAGCCCGCGCATGACTCCGCGCGAGGAGCGGCTCTCGTTGTCCTGCACGAAGTCGACCTTTGCGACCTTCTCGTCGAACTCGCGCTTGGAGTAGCTCTCGAAGAAGTAGCCACGGGAGTCGGTGAAAACCCTCGGCTCTATCACCACCACTCCCTCTATCCCGGTCTTTATCACTTCCATGGCTCTTTCAGATTAGGGCGTTGGGGGTGGACTTGTCGTCAATCTCGTCGACGACCTTCATGAGGTATTCGCCATACTGGTTGCGGAGCATGGGGCGGGCGAGCTCGAGCATCCTTTCGCGTGAAATCCACCCCTGGCGGTAGGCTATGCCTTCGAGGCAGGCTATTTTCAGCCCCTGGCGTTTCTCGAGGACTTCGACATAGATTGAGGCCTCGGCGAGGGAATCGTGGGTGCCCGTATCGAGCCATGCGAAGCCCCTCGGGAGGGTCTGCACCTTCAGCTCCCCGAGCCGCAGGAACTCCTGGTTGACAGAGGTGATTTCAAGCTCCCCACGGGCCGACGGGCGGACTGCACGGGCGATGTCGACCACCTTGTTGGGATAGAAGTAAAGCCCCACCACGGCGTAGTTGGACTTCGGCCGGGAGGGTTTCTCCTCGATTGAGAGGCAGTTGCCGCAGGAGTCGAACTCGGCCACCCCGTAGCGTTCGGGGTCGCCTACCCAGTAGCCGAACACCGTGGCCTTGCCCTCGCGCTCGACCGTCTCCACCGACTCGCGGAGGATGGAGGAGAAGCCCGCGCCGTGGAAGATGTTGTCGCCGAGAATCAGGCACACCGAATCGTCGCCTATGAAGTCGCGGCCTATGATGAAAGCCTGCGCGAGGCCGTCGGGGGAGGGCTGCGCCGCATATTCAAACCTCACCCCGAAGTCGCTGCCGTCGCCGAGCAGACGCTCGAAGGCGGGGAGATCGGTGGGGGTGGAGATGATGAGTATTTCCCTGATTCCCGCGAGCATGAGCGCAGAGATGGGGTAGTAGACCATCGGTTTGTCGTAGATTGGGAGCAGCTGCTTGCTGACCCCCTTGGTGATGGGGTAGAGCCGGGTGCCCGACCCTCCCGCCAGGACGATTCCTTTCATAGGAGCTGGTGATTCTTTGTGATTGCGAGGCAAAAATACGAAAAATCCCGCTACCGATGAAAAAAAGGCGTGGCAGAAGTTCATTCAGCCGTCTGACTTTTGTCAGGGTTCGGCTGTCATGGTCTCCTCGACGGTGTTGGCGGCTGTCTCAGGGAGGGTTGCTGCCTTGGAGACCGACACAGGAATCCTTACCCACAGCCACCTCGGGATGAGGCGCCAGAAGAAATAGCCCACGGCCCAGCGGCAGTCAATCACGGCCACGCGTATGCGTTTGCGGACGGCACGCACCACCATCGGGGCCACAGCCTCCAGTTCCATCGTCATGGGATATTCACGGTCGGCCTTCAGGAGCGGTGTGCGTATCCATCCGGGGCGGATGTCGGTGAACGAAATCCTCAGCCCCTGCATGTTGGCTAACTGTTCGAGAGCTTCGAGATAGGTTTGCTGGAACTTCTTTGTGGCCGAATAGCTCGCCAGTTCCCCTATGCCCTTGGTGCCCGCTACGGACGTGACGGCAGCGATCTGCCCCTTGCCGCCGTTGTCGCGGAAATGCTTGAAAGCCGTCGCGACCATGCGCGTGAAGCCCACGGCGTTGGTGCGCACGGTCTCTGTCTCATGGTCCGTGTTGAGGGCGGGGTTCTCGAAGCCGATTCCCGAGACGTGGAGATAGATGTCCATCCCGCCGAGCTTGCCTATCAGCTCCTTGAGCTTCGCCGGGGCCTCGCGGCGCGTGATGTCGATGTGCTGCCATTCAACCCTCCCCGGGAAGCGGGAGGAAAGCTCTTTCATCACCCCGTCCTTGCGTCCGGCCACGCCGACGGTCCATCCCGCCGTGGCATACATCTCGGCCACCCTCAGCCCTATGCCCGAGGTGGCGCCCATAATCACTATTCTTTTCATATCGTGTATGTAGCTTGATTTGTGCCTTGTTTCATGCATGTCCCTTGATTGGGTGTCTACAGATGAAAACGGCAATCCCCGCCTGAAGGTTCTCATCCATGCGCCGGGAAAAATGAGAAAATTCTCACTCCCCCCTCCTTATGAGAAATGAGAAAATGAGAATCGGATACGAAAAATCCCAAGCACTTAGAATCTAAATGCTTGGGATTTTCAAGGTGTCCGAGATGAGATTCGAACTCACACAGCCTTACGGCCACTACCCCCTCAAAGTAGCGTGTCTACCAATTCCACCACCCGGACGTGAGAGATGCCTGCCAAGCTGGCTTGAATGTTTTTTCTTAGAGCGAAAAACGGGACTCGAACCCGCGACCCCAACCTTGGCAAGGTTGTGCTCTACCAACTGAGCTATTTTCGCGAGTTGCAGTGCTCGACAGACAAGTATTTTTAATGTTCTCTTTTGAGCGAAAAACGGGACTCGAACCCGCGACCCCAACCTTGGCAAGGTTGTGCTCTACCAACTGAGCTATTTTCGCGTTCTTTTTTTGTTGGTTCAAACGGTGTCATTTCCGTTTTGCGATGCAAAGGTAGGGACTTATTTTTTACCGTGCAAATAAATCTTGATATTTTAACTGACGTTAACGAATATGGCTTCTTGCAGGTTCGGCGTGCTAATGGATGTTAACGGGAAGGGTGCTTCCGGTGAACTTTAGCCCTGCGGAGGGCGTTTGCCTTCTATATAATTAATGTATAACTACAAAACTGTTTAAAACTCATTGTGCGATGAAGAAGCTCATACTCCTGCGCCATGGCCAGAGCGCATGGAACCTTGAAAACCGTTTCACGGGGTGGACCGACGTCGAGCTATCCCCTCGTGGCAGGCAAGAGGCGCGTGAGGCGGGACGGCTGATAGCCGCAGCGGGCCTGAAACCGCGCTATTGTTTCACTTCCTACCTGCGCAGGGCCATACAGACCCTTGATATCGCCCTCGACGCCATGGACCGCCTGTGGTTGCCCGTGGTGAAGGACTGGCATCTCAACGAGCGTCACTACGGAGCACTCCAGGGTCTCAACAAGGCCGACACGGCAGCGAAATACGGCGACGGGCAGGTGCACATCTGGCGCCGTAGCTACGATGTGGCTCCCCCCGCGCTGACTCCCGACGACGAGCGCTTTCCCGGCTCCGAAGAGCGGTATCTGTCCTTGGGCAAGGATTCGCTCCCATTGACGGAATCGCTGAAGGACACGGTGGAGCGTGTGCGTCCCTGCTGGGAGGAGCTGATAGCCCCTGCGCTGGCAGTCTATGACACCGTCTTTGTCGCGGCCCACGGCAACTCGCTGCGCGCCCTCGTGATGATGCTTCTCCACAAGAGCCCCGAGGAAATAGTAGGCGAGGAAATCCCTACGGGCGTACCGAGGGTGATGGAGCTGACCGACCGTCTCGAGGTCTCCTCCGACCGCTACCTGAAATAGGGGCGGATTATCATTTATCATTTTTTGATAAAGTGATAATCCTATCATTTTTATCACCTCTGAGTGATAATGATAAATGATAAAAAACGGGAAGTCAAAAAAAGAGGCCTGATTCGGAATGAATCAAGTCTCTTTTACTTTGATGGAGGGTGAACAGTGGGGGTCGAACCCACGACCTTCGGAACCACAATCCGACGCTCTAACCAACTGAGCTATGCTCACCATGTTTGGGTTTTGCGTTGCAAAGGTAAGACGTTTTTTTGAATCGACCAAGAAAATCATCAACTTTTTTTGTCGTGCAGCCTCTCGGATATCGGTAAAAAAGTCGTAAATTTGCAGTCAGTATGAAGAATATCCGCAATTTCTGTATCATAGCCCATATCGACCACGGCAAGAGCACCCTTGCCGACCGTCTGCTTGAATATACCGACACCGTGGCTGCCAAGGACCTCCAGGCGCAGGTGCTCGACGACATGGACCTCGAACGCGAGCGTGGCATCACAATCAAGAGCCATGCAATCCAGATGAACTACAGGCTCGACGGCGAGGACTATGTGCTCAATCTCATCGACACTCCGGGCCACGTCGACTTCTCCTATGAAGTCTCCCGCTCGATAGCCGCCTGCGAGGGGGCCCTCCTCATTGTCGACGCCTCCCAGGGCATACAGGCCCAGACAATCTCCAACCTCTACATGGCGATTGACAATAACCTCGAGATAATCCCGGTGATAAACAAGGTGGACCTCGACAGCGCGAAGCCCGACGAGGTAGAGGACCAGATTGTGGACCTTCTCGGCTGTGACCCCGACGAAATCATCCGTGCCAGCGGAAAGACCGGCATAGGGGTGCCCGAAATCCTCCGCGCGATAGTGGAGCGTATCCGCGCCCCGAAGGGTGACCCTCAGGCTCCGCTCCAGGCCCTGATTTTCGACTCGGTCTTCAATCCCTTCCGTGGCATCATAGCCTATTTCAAGATTGTCAACGGCACTATACGCAAGAACGACTTCGTCAAGTTCGTGGCTACGGGAAAGCAGTACAACGCCGACGAAATCGGGGTGCTCAAACTCGACATGCAGCCCTGCGCCGAGCTCTCCGCAGGCAATGTGGGCTACATCATCTCGGGCATAAAGACCTCCAAGGAGGTGAAGGTGGGCGACACCATCACCCATGTAAACACTCCCTGCAAGGAGGCGATTGACGGCTTCGAGGAAGTGAAGCCGATGGTGTTCGCCGGAGTCTACCCGATAGAGACCGAGGATTTCGAGAACCTCCGCGCCTCCCTCGAAAAGCTTCAGCTCAACGACGCCTCGCTCACCTTCCAGCCTGAATCGTCGATGGCCCTCGGCTTCGGCTTCCGATGCGGCTTCCTCGGCCTGCTCCATATGGAAATCATCCAGGAGCGGCTCGGCAGGGAATTCGACATGGACGTGATTACAACCGTCCCCAACGTGTCCTACCGCGTGTTCGACAAGCACGGCACCATGACCGAGGTTCACAATCCCTCCGGTCTTCCCGAGCCTACGCTCATCGACCATATCGAAGAGCCCTACATACGCGCGTCAATCATCACCGCCGCCGACTATATAGGCCCCATCATGACGCTCTGCCTTGCCAAGCGCGGGGAGCTCGTGAAACAGGAATACATCTCGGGCAACCGCATGGAGCTTATCTTCGATATGCCTCTCGGGGAAATCGTCATTGACTTCTACGACAAGCTCAAGAGCATCTCCAAAGGCTATGCCTCCTTCGACTACCATATCCACGACTTCCGTGAGTCGAAGCTCGTCAAGCTCGACATACTCCTCAACGGCGAGAGCGTCGACGCCCTCTCGACCCTCACCCATGTCGACAACGCCGTCACTTTCGGACGCCGCATGTGTGAGAAGCTCAAGGAGCTGATACCGCGTCAGCAGTTCGACATCGCTATTCAGGCAGCCATAGGAGCGAAAATTATCGCCCGCGAGACCATCAAGGCCGTGCGCAAGGACGTGACCGCAAAATGCTACGGCGGCGACATCTCCCGAAAGCGCAAACTCCTCGAGAAGCAGAAAAAAGGCAAGAAGCGCATGAAGCAGATAGGCTCCGTAGAAGTCCCGCAGAAAGCCTTCCTCGCCGTGCTCAAACTCGACTGAGCCGATTCCTGAATCCCACGCCGCACTATAGTAACCGCCCACACCGCATGAAGACACATATCCGGAACCTTATCCTCCTGCTGGCAATGCTTATTGCAATGCCGGAGTATATGTGTGCCGCTGCGGAAGGCTCCGTTGACACGATAAAGAAGTATCTCAATGCGCTTGAAGAGAATCCCAACGACCGCGCCGTGCTGAAGACTGTGGCTTTCTACTATATGAACATCGGCGACAGTGAAAAGACTAAGTTTTATGCCCGACGCCTGCTCGATCTCGCGCGCAGTACCGGCGACCGCGACTTCAGTGAGCTATATGGCCGCATAGCCCTCGGCTCCGCTTTACTCGACGAAGACCATGACGGGTGTTTCCGTCAGTTTGAAAGCGCGAGGGCAATCGCTGAGGACACCGGCAACCACGATGCCATGCTCTCTGTCAACAACGGCTTCGGAATGTACTATCTGCTTGTGCAGAACGATGTCTACACGGCCACTACCTATTATTATAGGGCTCTCGAAGATGCCAAGGCTATAGATGACAACCGTCGCTACGGCATAATCCTGTCAAATCTTGCCGGAGCATATCTTGCGATGGAGGATGCTTCCGGGCAGAAACTCGCTGAGCAGTCTCATGAAATTGCCTTGAAACGCGGAGAACCGATTCCGCTCTACTATGCCAAATACACCCTTGCCCATTTCTATCTGCTTACCGACAGTCTCGATGCTGCGGCGAGGCTTGTTGACGAGACTGAAAAGCTCTACCGTGACGGAGGCTTCGGTGACGAGCCAAACCTTTATCTCATAAGGGGTGAGCTCGCTGAAAAAAGGGGTGATATACGGGAAGCATACCGCAACTATGCGATGGCAATGGAGAATTTCAGCGATTCCGACCCGTCGCAGGTCACAGCCACCTATATTTCCTATGCCCGCCTGCTAAGAAAAGATCATAGGACAGCCTCGGCGATAAAAGTGCTTGAATACGGCCTTAACAACACCGCAAGCGAGATGAGAATCCACACACCGGAACTCCTTCGAGAACTCGTCTACAGCTACCGCGATGCCGGTGATATGAACAAGGCCCTTGACTACAGCCTCAGCTATCAGCAATATCAGGACAGCGTCTTCCGCCTCAGTCGCGAGCGTGCCCTTCATGAAAACAGAATCCGTCATGAGGTCTATGCCAACGAACGCATGATTGATGAGCAGCGGCTCGAGCTCGTGCGTGACCGCTATAAGATTGCGGTGCTCGTGATATGTGTGATAGCCGTTCTCGGACTCCTGCTGCTTACCTACTCCAATTACAGGAAAAAAGACAGGCTCTATCGGGCGATTGTCACTCAGAACAGCGAGTGCATCAAACGTGAGCAGCTCCTGCTCGAACAGATTGAGAGGACACGTAAATCGCGGGAGACCGCATCGGCCCCGCCGTTGCCGACCGACAAGGCTGCCGACCTGATGGCGGGCTTCACCTCGCTCATGATGGAACGCAAACTTTTCTGTGACCCTTCGATAACGGTAGGCACCGTCGCCGAACTCCTCGGCTCAAACCGCACCTATCTTTCGAAAGCCATAAACGAATCAACCGGTAAGACTTTCACCCAGCTTGTCAATGAATACCGTATCCGCGAGGCCGTGGCCCTTATTTCCGACCTTGAAGCCAACCTTCCGCTGAAACAGATATGTTTCGACGTGGGTTTCCAGTCGCTGTCCACGTTCTATTCTTCATTTCAGGCAGCCACAGGTATGACCCCTGCCAGATATCGCGCCCAGATTGGAAACATGTAGGCGTCCCTTCTCTGTCCTCAAGATGTAGTTAAATCCTTTTATAATTTTAGCCATTGAGGTTAAAAACGCTTCCTCTCTCTGCAATTTTACGTTTCCGAAAAGATTGAATTTGTGATTTATATATGCTGAAGGTATATTTGCGACATAAATCACATTGTGCTATGGTAACTAAATATGCCCGTAGGTTTTTAACCTTATTATCCTTATCTCTGATTCAGTTCCCAACGCTTGCCACAGAAAAGACTCACTTGATTGAAGGCACCATTGACGTCAGTGAGCCAACCGAAGTGGCCATAGTCTTTGACTGCGATGGAGACCAGTATGTGACCACCCTTACCACAGATGCCGCCGGAAGATTCATCTACGACCACAAACTCCCGTGTGGAGAGACAGATGTGCTCATCTTTGTCGCCGGTACAGCCTATGGGGCATATGTCAGTGAGGGCTCGACTACTGTAATTGATATCAAGGGGGACGCTGCAGCCTTCTCGGGCGACAATACTGATGAAAGCCGCTTCTACAATGCATATCAGCGCGCTTTCTATCCGATGCAGTATAAACCGTCCCCGGATGTCCCTTTTGTCTATGACGATTATAAGAAGAAACTCGACAACGGACGTCGCGGAGCCCTCGAAGCGGCAGCCTCGCTCAGCGGGAAGAAATTGGACAGGGCCACACGCCTCGTAAACGCCTACTACGACAACACCCATATCATGCTTCTTGGCATGCAGGCCTCCTATAATCAGGCTGACTCCTCGGCTGTCATAGACAGAATTATAGCTGCTATCGACCCTGATGCAGACGAATCCAGGCTCACCGGGCTTATAAACCATTGGTATAACCGTGCTGACATTCACCGAAATTCGAAAGCGAAAGATATGCCTTCATACTTCAAGGAACAGTATGCCGCAATCGACAGTGCCCTTGTCAACGAAGGTAACAAAAAAAGTCTTTACTACACTCTCGGCTCAATGTTCATGATGTACCAGCCTTCCGATGCTGACATTGCTGACTTCTATGCGGCGGTAGAGCCACAGCTGGCCAAAGCGCCTATGGTGAAGCAGCGCCTTGAGGAAATCCGTCAAAGCATGGCTGTGAAAGTCAAGGACGGGGATTCTGTGCCGACCGACCCTGTGTTAATCTCTCCAGAAGGAACGAAATCTCGCCTGTCTGACATCCTTGCTCAAGGCAAGATTGTCTACATTGATATTTGGGCTACATGGTGTGGGCCGTGTTGCCGTGAGATTCCTTTTATGGAAAAGCTTGTGGAACGTTTCAACGGCAACGACGGAATCCTCTTCGTCAGCATCTCGCGCGATGACAATCGCAACGCATGGCTGAAAAAGCTTGAACGCGACAATCCTTCGTGGCCTCAATATATATTTGACAAGGCCACAGGCGACGAATTCATGGATGCCATGTCGATTAATGGAATCCCGCGTTTCCTGCTAATCGACCGTGATGGACGGTTTATAAAGACTGATGCCCAGCGTCCCTCTGACTCGGAAATCGATTCGATTCTGGATTCAGCTATAGCGAAAAAATAGTTAATGGATTTATAAAAACCGATTATCACATGAACAGACTGATTCTTTATCTTTTGACAGTCGCTCTGCCCCTGTTTGTGCCGGCGATGATTTTCGCCCAGTCGAAGGGCGGCTCAACTGTAAGCAACGCAATCTCCAAGATTGATAAAAAGAATGTGACAGGAACCGTGCTTGACGAAAACGGAGATCCCCTCCCGGGTGCTTCCGTAATGATTGAAGGTACCTCCGAAGGCACGGCGACCGATGCCGACGGCAATTTCTCATTACTCGTACACAAGCCCGGAACCACTCTCGTGGTTTCTTATGTTGGAATGGAGACATCCAGGATTAAGGTTGAAAAAAGTCCTGCCTATCTCCAGATTAAACTGTCGCCTTCGAAAAACATGATGGACGAGATAGTCGTGACCGGCTATCAGAACATCAAGCGCAGTGAAGCGACCGGCTCTTATCAGGTCCTGACCTCGGCAGACCTCGACAAGCGCAGTGTCAGTGACCTCAGCAGCAATCTTGAAGGCAAGATTCCGGGGCTTGTGAAGAGTGTGAAGAAATCGAGCAAGGATGAAGATGCCTTTACTATCCGTGGCGTCGGCACCTTTGAGTCCGCCACAGCACCCCTTGTGGTAGTCGACGGTCTTCCGATTGACGGAGGCATGTCCACTGTTAACCCTTATGATATAGAGAACATCACAGTCCTGAAAGATGCCGCAGCCGCTTCTATCTACGGTGCGAGAGCGTCGAACGGCGTGATAGTCATAACGACCAAACGTGCCAGGGACAACCGTCTGTCCATTGATTTCAATGCTGACCTTACCGTAAGTGAGAAACAGGACTATAGCAACATGCAGTGGGCTAATGCCGCACAGATGATTGAACTTGAAAAATACAATTTCAAGGCGATGCTCGACGAGCCTAATCACGTTAATCTCACGAATATCCTTCAGACATGGCAGGATGGCCGTGTCAGTGGCATTTCACCTGTGATGCGTCAGATGCTCGCGAATTATACGGGAGCCATAAGCGACGACGAACTCAATTCTACGCTTGACAAATGGAGCCGTAATGACTACAGGAAGGAATATCAGGAAGTTCACGACCGCTCTCAGGTGCTCCAGCAATACAACCTTGCCCTGCGCTCTCAGGGGAAGCTTATCAGCTCGAGCCTCGTCCTTAACTATTCCACCGACAATATGGGGATTCAGAATGAAAATTCCAATTCCCTCACGTTCAAATATCGTGGCGATATAAAAGCTGCCAAATGGCTTGACGTGTCTCTTGGCATAAACGTGCTTAACACCCGGACGAAGATTCATGAATTCGGGACTTCCGGTTATGGCGGCATAAATTCGTTCCTCCCTTATCAGAGCATGTATAACGATGATGGCTCGCTTGCCCGCATGGAAGCGGAAGTATATCCCGGGCTTGCGGCTTTCGAGAATCCTGACCTTGAGCTCAAGGACTGTTCTTTCAACCTTGTCGAGGAGATGAACCGCAATTTCAACAAGCGCCGCTACACCAACACGCGTGCTTACGTGCACACTAATTTTAAGCTTCTTCCGGGATGGACTGCCTCAGCGCAATTTCAGTATGAAGACATATTCTCGACTTCGAGGACTCACTTTGAAGCAGATTCCTACATGATGCGCAGGCTTTACAGCACTTATACCACAGGCGGAACTACAGGTGTATGGGTCGACGACCCGGACTTTGACCTGATGGACCTCTTCATGCATCCTGAGAATTATCCTGAGGACCAGTGGTTCCATCTAAATCAGAAATATGAGGTGCAGCATCTCCCGACGGTGCATCATGTCCCCGACGGAGGATGTCTCTCAACCAACACCTCGGAGAGCAAATATTATACTTTCAGAGCTCAGACTAACTACAACCGCACTTTCGGCCGCCATTCAATCGACGCTCTCGCCGGCTTCGAATTCAGGGAGAATCGTTCCAATGGCAATGCCGATGTCTACTACGGTTATGAGAACCGTGGACAGTCAAATAAGAATATGGCTATGGACTGGGAATATCTCAATAATCCCGTCAATGGTGTTTTCGGTGATAATGTCCTCGCTCAGGGCATGGCTGGCAGCCTCGGATATTTCGGCACATGGGATATGCTCCATCGCTTCTACTCCCTCTACATGACAGGCAACTATGTCTATGCCGACCGCTATTCCGTCTCTGGTAGCTATCGTGTTGACAAAACCGACCTGTTCGGTACCGACCCTAAATTCCGTGGCCGTCCTTTGTGGTCAGTTGGAGCAAGCTGGAATGCCCATAACGAATCCTTACTCCGTGACTATAAATGGTTAAATGCTCTGAAACTCCGTGCGAGCTATGGACTTACAGGCAATATAAACTCCGACATCAAGTCAGTCCTCGTTGCTTCGATTAAGAATAATCCACTGACAAACCAATATATGATGGGTGACCTGATATCTCCTCCTAACGACCAGTTACGTTGGGAGAAGACCGCAACTTGGAACTTTGGTGTCGATTTTGCTTTCCTCGGTTACCGTCTCAACGGCTCTCTCGATTATTACCATAAGAAAGGCACCGACCTTTTGACCTACAATGACCTTGACCGAACCTCCGGATGGGAAGGGCTTACTCTTAACAGTGGGAACATGGTGAACCACGGTATCGAACTTCAGCTCGACGGGCGTATACTCCAGCCTTCAAGCCGCTCTGACCTTGGTATAAGTCTTGGATTCAACATTGCCTACAATAAGAATAAGGTCACTAAAGTGTCCTCCTTCGCAAGCAGCGGGGCCGAATACCTTGGCTTCTCCTTGAAAGAGGGCTATCCTTTAAATTCGATTTTCTCCTATGATTATGTCGGTCTTGTAGAGAAAAACGGACAATATGTCAATGCTTGGCGTGACCATAACGGAGAGGTTCACGATACCCCGATTTCCGACACCGAGGCATTTAAGCAGGAAGATGCAATCTACTGTGGAACGGCGACTCCTAAGGTTGTGGGGGCCTTCACCCCTGAGATAACATGGCATGGATTCACGTTATCAGCCATGTTCAATTTCTATGCCGGGCATATGATGCGCATAGGCACTAACGAATGGTATACGGGTGGTAATGCGGGAGGTTATGCAGTGACATTCGGCGACGGTGCGGTTCCTGCCGCAGCCCTCAATTATTGGCGTGGAGACCGTTCTGTGCCCGGCAATGGCATTGCCTCTGACAATTATACGCTTAGCTATGCTTCCTATCGGAATGACAATGTCGTTCATGCCGACTACTTGAAGTTACGCAATATAGTTCTAAGCTATAATTTTGACCGTAAATTATGCCGTCACATAGGGCTGAAAGATTTGCGTCTGCGTTTTCAGGTAAACAATCTGTGTACATGGGCGCGCAATTCCCATGGCATAGACCCTGAAGCATGGAGCGGCGGGGCCCCGCGCCTCAAGACTCCTCGCAGCTATACTATGAGCCTGTTCTTTAACCTCTAATGATTCTGAAGAAATGAAAAAGATAATAGGATTTATGCTTGTGGCTATGATGTCGGTATCGTGCGACAGCAAACTTGATATCACGCCCTCCGACAAGACCACACTCGACACAGTCTCTGACCTTGAGACGCTTCTCAATCAACCGTGGTGTATCTCGACCGGTGCAACAGATTTGGAAGTACTGTCCAATAATACCTATCCAACTAATTATAAGACAGTGGAAGCTATGTTGACAAATAAAAATACCGTCAACTATGCTCTCCTCGCCTGCGATGAATCAGTGAAGCGTGCTCCACTTACCATCGGTGACCTTGGATTCAGATATAATCAGCTTTATAAATATATACAGTATGCCAACATTATCATATCAAAGGCTCCGGATGCGGCAGGTGATGAAAAACTCAGACAAAGGATAATTGCCGAGGCGCATGTCCTTCGTGCGTGGCTTCATTTTTTGCTTGTGAATATCTATGCCGGGCAATATGACGAGTCAACAGCAGAAAATGAAGGCGGAGTTCCGTATGTCGACAATACCAATGCACAGGAGTTGAAAGTTAAGCGCTCTGTGGCCTACGTCTATGAGCAGATGCTTAAAGACTGTTCTGACGAGTATATCGCTGCGATGCCTCAGAAACGGGTGGAGAATCCTTGGCGCGGAGGCGCTGATTTCGGTAATGCTGTCAGGGCGTTGATTCTTTTCCAGATGAAACGCTATGGAGATGCTCTTGAATATGCACAGCGGGCTCTTGATGTGAACGATATTATAGAAGATCGGAACAAATCTCTTTCAAGCGGTTCGTGGACCGTCGACTATATGGCGGAAAACAATTATCTCCTGATTCGTGGCAACAACAGCAACCTTGGGATTTATTCCGGTTTCCTTCTGACGCCTGAGGCCGCAGCTTTGATTGAGCCTAATGACCTCCTTCGTACTTTCGACGATGAGCATGGCGGTTGGAATATGAATCCAGGTTATGGAACTGACGGTTCTTTCCAAAGCTCCGGAAGCGGTGTCCATATCACTGCTTATGGTATACGTACTGAAAATGTGATATATACTGCGGCTGAATGTTTGATACGTACCGGTAGAATAAATGATGGCCTGAAGATGGTTGACCGAGTCCGAGCAAAGCGTATAGGCGGTTATGAGCCTTTTGCCGAACGTACAGATGTGTCGACTGAAGCACAGGCAATGAAACTTTTGCAGGATGCCAAAAGGGTGGAGATGTTTGCGACATGCTACAATTATCTTGACCTCAAACGGTGGAATAGCGAGGAAAACTATAGACGTACTATCACACGCGACCTTGGAGATGCCGGCACTGTCCAACTTCGTCCCGATTCTCCGTTATGGATTTTCCCATTTCCTGTCGAATCCGCAATCCATAATCCAACTCTTACGCCTAACTATGAGTAGACTTTTGATTCATACAGTTAATATCTATATCGTAATTTTAGACATAAGTTAAAAACTTTTAGTTGAGTCTGAAATAGTGAACCGGCCCTGTCGCGATTTGACAGAGCCGGTTTTGTTTCTAATATGTCAGTGATGTTTGGCAGTTATCCGATTTCTGTGACATGGGAGTGTCAGTTATCCATGCGGTCAGTTTCGGATAGACTCTCAATCCTCAGAGTCGGCTTCGGGAGTAGCGGTGCCGTCTGATATCAGCTTCGACTGGGTTCCGGCGGGGAGTTCCCGGTCGGCTTGGTGGAGTATGTCTGTGGTCAGTTCATCGGCGCCGTTGAGATATTTCACGTTGATGTCGTCGCCCGGGTTCAGTTCGGAGTCGATGATAAGCTCCGCAAGCTTGTCCTCAAGATATTTCTGTATCGCACGCTTGAGCGGACGGGCGCCATACTGGGCGTCATATCCCTTCTCGGCGATGAAATTCCGGGCTTCGTCGGAGATATTGAGCGTATAGCCAAGCTCCTTCACGCGCTTGTTGAAGCCGGCGAGCTCGATGTCGATAATCTTGAAGATTGCCTCTTTCGACAGCGGGTCAAACATGATTATGTCGTCGATACGGTTGAGGAATTCGGGGGCGAAAGCCTTGTTGAGGGCCTTGCGGAGCACCCCTGCGCTGTATTCCTTGTCGTCGGCGGGACGGGAGTTGAAACCGATGCCTCCGCCGAAATCCTTAAGCTGGCGGGAGCCGATGTTGGAGGTCATGATGATTATCGTATTCTTGAAGTCCACGCGACGTCCTAATGAATCCGTGAGACGGCCCTCGTCCATGACCTGGAGCAGGAGGTTGAACACATCGGGGTGGGCTTTCTCGATTTCGTCGAGCAGCACGATGGAGTAGGGGTGGCGCCGCACCTTCTCCGTGAGCTGGCCCCCTTCCTCGTAGCCAACGTATCCGGGAGGTGCCCCGACGAGTCTTGACACGGTGAATTTCTCCATATATTCGCTCATGTCGATGCGGATAAGTGTATCGGACGAGTCAAACATATATTCGGCCAGTTTCTTGGCAAGGTGAGTCTTGCCCACACCTGTCGGGCCAAGGAAGAGGAATGTGCCTATGGGTTTGTTGGGGTCTTTTAGCCCTATGCGGTTGCGGTGGATGGCCTTGACCACTTTTTCTATGGCCGGGTCCTGGCCGATTATGAGGCTTTTGAGTGCAGGTGCCATCTCTTTCAGACGTTTTCCCTCGGCTTGAGCTATGCGCTGTACGGGGACGCCTGTCATCATGGCCACGACCTCTGCAACCTTGTCGGCATCGACGGTCTCGCGTAGCGAGTTGAGCTGCTCCTCCCATTTGGCTTTTGCATCCTCCAGCATGGCTTTCAGCTGCTGCTCGCGGTCGCGGTATGACGCCGCCTTTTCGAAGTTCTGGCTCTGTGCCGCACGCAGTTTCTGTGCCGACACCTCTTCTATATGCTGCTCGAGCTCTTCGATTTCCTTTGGCACCGCGATATTAGTCACATGCACGCGGCTTCCTGCCTCGTCCATGGCGTCGATTGCCTTGTCGGGGAAATTGCGGTCTGAGATGTAGCGTTCAGTGAGCTGCACGCAGGCGTCAAGTGCCTCGGGAGTGTAGTTAACGTTGTGGTGCTCTTCGTATTTGTCCTTGATGTTGTCGAGGATAATGCGTGTTTCCTCGGATGTGGTAGGTTCCACCATCACTTTCTGGAAACGGCGTTCGAGGGCACCGTCGTTCTCTATATTCTTGCGGTATTCGTCGAGTGTCGTTGCACCGATGCATTGGATTTCTCCTCTTGCGAGGGCGGGTTTCAGAAGGTTGGCTGCATCCATCGACCCTGCGGCGTTGCCCGCTCCCACGATGGTGTGGAGCTCGTCGATGAAAAGGATTATGTCCTTGTTTTTCGACAGCTCGTCGAGGATGGCCTTTATGCGTTCTTCAAACTGGCCACGGTATTTGGTGCCTGCGACGATTGACGCCATGTCGAGCGATACCACGCGCTTGCCGAAAAGTATACGCGACACTTTGCGCTGTACTATGCGCAGGGCAAGGCCCTCGACTATGGCCGACTTTCCTACGCCGGGCTCTCCAATAAGCACCGGGTTGTTCTTTTTGCGGCGGCTGAGAATCTGTGCCAGGCGTTCGATTTCCACATCGCGCCCCACCACTGGGTCAAGTCGGTTTTCCTCTGCGGCAAGAGTCATGTCATTGCCATATTTGTCGAGCACGGGGGTATCGTTGCCTCTTCGCTGTGCGCTTTGGCTGCCTTGTCGCTGCCTTTCGGAGGGGCCTGCTTGCTGTGAACTGCGGGGTGTTGAGCGAGGCGGCATTTCGTCGTCCTCATCATCGTCGTCGGCGATATCGGCGTTCATGGGCATCGCCATGTCGGAGTTGGCCGCCACAAGACGGTAGAGGGCCTCGTAGGTGATGCCTGCACGGTGAAACGCGCTCATGAATTCCGAGTTCTGTGCGTCGGAGTTGTGGAATATGGCAAGGAGCAGGTGGGTGGCGTCGACCTCGTTGCTCTTGAGCATGCGCGCCTCGAGCACACTGAGTTTGATTATGCGCCCGCTGAGGTCGCTGAGGCTCACCTCCGAAATCCCTACCGTGCCCTGATAGTCGGCTTCCGATGAAGCGTTGAAAAGGGCCTTGTCGAGATTCTCCCGCAGTTCATAGGCCGAAGCGCCCTTGGCTCCACGGTCTATAAGGCGTGCGGGCTCGCCTTCCATATCGGATAGCAACGACAGAAGCAGGTGTTCAGGCATGACATAGCGGTTGTTGTGCCGGGCTGCCTGCTTGGGTGAGTCGTTGATTATTTCCCTGAATTTTTGTGAATAAACGGTGTCCATCTTATTTTACCTTTCTTGTTAAATGGTGGATTGTAGGGGGATTCAGCGGGGACATCGCGCTGCCTCCCTTGGCGTGTTGATGAATAACTTGGGAATAGACGCTGCAAAAATTGTGCCAAAGTCTGTCAATGATATTCTAATAACAACTAAAAAACATTTCTTGCTCTGCAAAGATAAGGTTTTTGCAAAATATTTCTTACCTTTGTGGGGAAAATTCTCATTTGAAATCTATGATTGAAGAAGACCGCATAATTAAAATTAATATTGAAAACGAGATGAAGAGCGCCTACATCGACTACTCGATGTCGGTCATTGTATCGCGTGCGCTACCCGACGTGCGCGACGGCCTGAAGCCGGTACACCGCCGCGTGCTCTTCGGAATGAACGAGATGGGCAACACATCCGATAAACCCCACAAGAAATCGGCCAATTGTGTCGGTGAGGTTATGGGTAAGTACCATCCACACGGTGACTCGTCAATTTATGGCACGGTAGTGCGTCTCGCCCAGCCATGGGCCATGCGCTACACCCTCGTTGACGGACATGGCAACTTCGGCTCGGTCGATGGCGACGGCGCGGCTGCCATGCGTTACACTGAAGTGCGTCTTCAGAAACTCGGTGAGGAAATGCTCGCTGACATCGACAGCGATACCGTAGATTTCCAGCCCAACTACGACAACTCACGTAAGGAACCCGTTGTGCTCCCTACGCGCTATCCCAACCTCCTTGTCAACGGAGCTTCCGGCATTGCCGTGGGTATGGCCACGAACATGCCGACCCACAACCTCGCGGAGTCAATCAACGCCTGCGTGGCCTATATCGACGATCCTGAGATTGACATCGACGGGTTAATGAAATATATACCAGCCCCTGACTTCCCTACAGGCGGCACGATTTATGGTTACAGCGGTGTCAAGGAGGCTTATGAGACAGGTCGCGGTCGCATCGTGATTCGTTCGAAAGCCGAAATCGAGGTTGAGGACAACCATGAGAATATTATAGTCACCGAAATTCCCTATAGTGTAAACAAGGCCGAACTCATCGCATATATCGCCCAGCTCGTCAACGACAAGAAGCTCGACGGCATTGCCGACATCAATGATGAGAGTAACTATAAGGGCATGCGTATCGTCATAAAGCTCAAGAGCGATGCTAACGCAAGCGTAGTGCTCAACAAGCTCTATAAAATGACCCAGATGCAGGCCTCTTTCAGCGTCAACAACGTGGCCCTGGTAGGCGGTCGCCCGAAGACACTCAATCTAAAGGAGCTCATAGCCGAGTTTGTGGCCCACCGTCATGAGGTTGTTATCCGTCGCACCAAGTTTGAACTTAACCGCGCCCAGGAGCGTGCCCACATCCTTGAAGGCCTCATCATCGCATCTCAGAATATCGACGAGGTAATAAAGATTATCCGTGGCGCATCCGACACCCAGAGTGCACGCGACGCCTTGAAGGAGCGCTTCGGCCTTTCCGACCCTCAGACCGCAGCCATCGTGGAGATGCGTCTGCGACAGCTCACAGGATTGGAACAGGACAAACTCCGCAACGAGTATGAAGCCCTCGAAAAGGAAATCGCCCGTCTGGAGCAGATTCTGTCGGACGATGCAACCTGCCGTGCTCTTATAAAGGATGAACTCATAGAAATCCGTGACAAATATGGCGATGCACGCCGTACGGACATCGATTATACCGCAGGCGATTTCAACGCTGAGGATTTCTATGCCGACGATGATATGATTATCACCGTTTCCCATCTCGGCTACATAAAGCGTACGCAACTCAGCGAGTTCCGCGCGCAGAACCGTGGCGGAGTAGGGGCAAAGGGCTCCGACACACGCAACGAGGATTTCATCGAGCACATCTATCCTGCCTCGATGCACAACTATATGCTTTTCTTCACTCAGAAAGGCCGTTGCTACTGGCTCAAGGTCTATGAAATCCCTGAAGGGGCTAAGAACTCGAAGGGCCGTGCAATACAGAATATGCTAAACATAGAGCCTGACGACTCTGTCAAGGCGTTTATATGCACGAAGTCACTTGGAGATGCTGAGTTTGTCAACACTCATAACCTCGTCTTTGCTACCAAGAAGGGCGTTATTAAGAAGACCAAACTCGAGGCATATTCACGTCCACGTGCCCGTGGTGTCAACGCCATTATAATCCGTGAGGGAGATGAACTTCTCGCAGTGGAAATGACCGACGGCAACAGCGAAATCCTCCTTGCCAACCGAAACGGACGCGCTATCCGCTTCCCCGAAAGCAAAGTGCGTGAGATGGGCCGCATGTCGGCCGGTGTCCGGGGCATGACTCTCGACGGCGATGAAGATGAAGTGGTCGGAATGATTTGCATGCCTTCCGGTACGTCAAACGATGTCATGGTGCTCAGCGAGCGTGGCTACGGTAAGCGTACACCGCTCGATTCTGAAATCACTGATGAGAATGGTGCCGTGGTTGAGAAGGTGCCTGTCTACCGTGTGACGAACCGTGGCGGTAAGGGTGTGCGTACGATGAATGTCACCGATAAAACCGGTCGTCTGGTAGCCATCGAGAGCGTGAATGACGGAAACGACCTTGTAATCATCAATAAGAGCGGTATCACACTCCGAATCCATGTTTCAGACATCAGGGTTCAGGGCCGTGCCACTCAGGGAGTCCGCATAATAAACCTTGAGAAGAGGAACGACACTATAGCCTCCGTCTGCTGCGTGGACACTGACCCCGAAGAGGAAGTGGAACAGGTGGAAGCCCAGGAGGTGGAACCCGACATGATGGCTGCTGACACCTTTGATGCCGATGAGGTTGACGAAGAGGTGATTGACGATGAAATCGATGAAGAAGCCACCGATGATACCGACGACAATGAATAATAATTAAAATACCTCTAAGTAATAATCAACTATTATGAAAAAAATCTGCGTCTTAACAATCGGAATGTTCGCCGCCACATCAATGACCGCACAGGTTGCCGTGGTCAAGGAGGCTGAAAAGGCGTTCAAGAGCGCGGACAGCTATGCTGCCTATCAGAAGGCCGTGGAGACTATCACTCCCGCTTTCTCTAGTCCGGAAACAGACAAACAGGCCCAGACATACTGGATTCCCGGTAAGGCCGGTTTCAAACTCTACGACGACCTTTTTGCTAAGAAATCATTCGGCCAGGACGTGAATCTTGTCGACATGGGCAATGCGCTTCTCGACGGTTTCAACTATGGAATGAAAGCTCTTGCGGTCGACACTGTTGTCGATGCCAAAGGCAAGGTGAAGACAAAATACTCAAAAGAGATTGCAGGCCAGATTGCAGGCCATGAGAATGACTTCATAAATGCCGGTGCCGCCTTCTGGGATGCCCGTGATTTCAAGAAAGCTTACGAAGCTTTCACAGCCTACCTCGTGATTCCTGAAAATCCTGCACTCGGCAAACTCGCTCCTCAGGCACTTCCCGATTCTACGGTAGCTTCTATTGAATATAACCGTGCTCTCGCTGCATGGCAGGCCGAGATGCTTCCCCAGGCTGCAGAAGCTTTCGATAAAATCATGGTAATCGGCTATGATGATCCTCAGGCTTATGACTATGCCTATAGCGTGGCATACGGAATGAAGGATGAACCCCGTAAGCTCCGTTATTCGCAGACAGCCCTTGAGAAGTTTGGCACGAAGGATCCTAAGTTCCTTCAGCGCGTGGTTAACTCCTATATTGAGGCTAAGGATTTCGACAAAGCTACAAAAATGCTCAACGAAGCCATCGCTTCCGACCCCAACAATGCCGCTTACTATCTCTCGCTTGGCGTGCTGAAAGAGCAGCAGAATGATTTCAAGGGTGCGAAAGAAGATTATAAGAAAGCTGTTGACCTTGATGCGACAAACACTTTCAATAACCTCTACTATGGCCGTATGCTCGTGCAGGAGTATGACGCTCTTGACCAGAAGGCCGCTAACATGTCGCAGGCTGAATACAATAAGTATAACTACGAGAACATGCGTCCTCTTCTTGTCGAGGCTACGAAATATCTCGAAAAAGCCTATGAACTTGACAATGAGCAGACCGATGCGCTCCGTTATCTCAAGAATATCTACTATGTCTTGAACGACGGTGACAATCTCAAACGCGTGGAAGCTCTTCTCGCCCAATAAACACAGAAACTAACTTTCCCCGATAAATAAGCTGTGGCTTCCCCGATATCAGATTTAATGAAAATCGGAGGAGCCACAGTTACATTTAATTTAGAATCAACTATCTTATCTTTCCGGATGGACACTCTTGAACAATTTGATGCTGCATTGGCTGCGTGCAGAAAAGTATTTGTCGATAAACTTTCCGATTATGGAGCTTCATGGCGCATCATGCGTCCCCGTTCCATAACTGACCAGCTTTATATAAAGGCCAAGCGCATACGCACTCTTGAAGAGGATGAAGCCATGATTGACGAGGGCATACTGGGTGAGTTTATGGCGATAGTCAATTATGGTATTATCGGTCTGATTCAGCTCCGTCTTGGATTTGCTGATAAAGCTGATATCGATAACAGTGATGCTATTGCCCTATATGATGAGTTTGCCTCAAGCTCCCGTGCTCTTATGGCCGCAAAGACCCACGACTACGGTGATGCATGGCGTGGGATGAGGGTAAATTCATACACCGATTTTATCCTCACGAAAATCCAGCGGGTGAAGGAGATTGAAGGAAATGGCGGAAGGACTATGGTATCCGAGGGTATCGATTCCAACTATATGGACATAATAAACTATGCAATCTTCGCAATCATCAAACTCACGGAGCAGCAGGCTTGACAGATTTTTTCATCCTGCAGTCGTATGGGTGCTCCGCTTTCTGGTAGGGGCGGTGTTCATCTTATCCGGGTTTACGAAAAGTATTGACCCCTGGGGTAGTTTCTATAAGATTGGAGAGTATCTTGAAGCCTGGGGGTGGGATATCCCGTCGTCCTTTATTGTTATGGGTGCTTTCCTGCTTGGGGGGATTGAATTTGTAGTCGGTTTCCTCCTGTTGCTGGGTTGCTACAGGCGCAGTGCCGTATGGATTCTTTTATTGATGATGGCCTTTATGCTTCCGCTCACCCTTTATATAGCGGTAGCTAATCCTGTGGCAGATTGTGGCTGTTTCGGCGATTTCCTGGTAATATCCAATACGGCCACTTTCATCAAGAATATTTTCCTGACGGCTATGCTTGTCTATCTCGTGCCGTTCAACCATCGGGCAGAGGGCTTGTTTGTCCCTTACGTGCAATGGATTGTCGGAGGCTTGCTCTCGCTCTATATACTCATAGTAGCTCTCTATGGCTATAATGTGCAGCCGTTGATAGATTTTCGCCGTTTCGCTCCAGGGACGGAACTACTTTCCACTACCGGTACGGATGAGAGCGGCGATGTCGATTTTGAGTTCATCTATGAAAAGGACGGCAGGAAGGAAAGTTTTACAATAGACAATCTTCCTGATTCGACATGGACTTTTATTGACAGGAAGCTTTTGTCGGGTTCGGAGGATATCTCTGACGGTTTCAGTGTCATTGTCGATGGTGAGGACGTCGCGCCTGAAATCATTGATACCGAAACAGACCAGTTCGTTGTCACGATTCCTGAGCTTCGTGCGGTTGACCTTTCCTACACCTATCTGTTGAATGAGCTCAATGACTATATCTCAGAGCGCGGAGGCTCGATGGTCGCTCTCGTCAATGGCGATGATAAAGGCATAGAGTGGTGGCGCGATGTATCTATGGCCTCCTATCCGATTTATAGTGCCGAGCCTACGCTTATCAAGGAACTTGCCCGTGGTCGTGCGGCTATAGTCTATCTTCATGAGGGTGTGGTCGAATGGAAGCGTACTTTATCATCGATTAGCTATTCTTTTGTGACCGAGACTCCTCCCGGAGAGATTACAGACCGGCTAAATCCCGCTACCGGCTATGTCCTTAATACATTGACACTAATTTTTGCAGCCATTATAGTTGTTATTATGATTTTAGACAGAAGCGGACGACTTGTAGGTTGGTTGATAAAACGGCGCAAGCGAAAAGCCTTGAAGTCTATGAAAGCTATGGGGCATGATATCGGAGAGGAAGAAACGAAACATTAAATAGTGACGGATTGTTAATCTTATGATAAAGTTTGACAATCCGTCATTATTTTTAATATATACCGTTTTAATATATGTCACACGTTTCTTCACCTCGTCGCAATCCGGCTGACTTTGAGGCTGGAGGATTCGGCCATCATATCTTCTATTCGGCCAGGCAGGCTTTGCGCCATCATGCAACGGGCGGTAATGTCCTTATATTCGCTACATTGCTGGCCTTGATTGTCGCCAATATCCCGGGGCTTAATACGCTCTATAATGAATTTTGGAATCAGGAGATGCGTCTACAGGTGGGAGATTTCAACATATTTTCCCATGGGGGACATCCTATGACAGTCCTGCAGTTTATCAATGATGCTCTGATGGCACTCTTCTTTTTCACTATAGGACTTGAGATAAAAAGGGAAGTTTTGGTGGGAGAACTTTCATCTTTCCGTCAAGCCTTGCTTCCCATAATGGGGGCGATTGGCGGTATGATTTTTCCGGTAGGCCTTTATCTGCTGTTGTCGGTCGGAACAGACTATGTCGACGGAGCGGCCATCCCGATGGCGACTGATATAGCGTTTTCACTTGGTGTCCTTGCAATTCTTGGCTCACGGGTGCCGATTTCGTTGAAAATTTTCCTGACCACTCTTGCCGTTGTCGATGATATAGGCGGAATAATCGTGATTGCGGCCTTCTATTCATCCCATATCGACCTCATGTTTATATCTTATGCTGTCATAGGGCTCGCAGTCCTGATTCTTGGAGGCATGGTGATGAAAATCCAGAGTAAGATATTTTATGTTGTTGTCGGTGGTATAGTCTGGTTCTTTGTTCTCAATTCCGGCATACATCCTACGATTGCAGGTGTATTGATTGCGTTCTGCGTGCCTTCCGAACCCGTGTTCGCTCCCAGAAAATATGTCAGGATAATCCGTGATTCAATCCGTAACTTCGATGAGGCCGACGATGAAAATCTCGGTAAGGAAAATCTCCTTAATCATGATGAACTTGATTGGCTAAAGCAGATTGAAAGTGCATCCGACAAGGTCATTTCTCCATTGCAGGATTTGGAAGACTCGCTCCATCCGGTCATAAATTATCTTATAATACCTCTATTCGCTTTTGCCAATGCCGGAATTTATTTACTCGACATGAATCCTGTGACAATTGTGAGCGGCATAAGCCTCGCTATCATAGTCGGACTTGTGCTGGGTAAGTTCATAGGCATATTCATTTTCTCTTGGCTGACGGTTAAGTTGCACATGGCGCCTATGCCCGACCAATCAAATTGGAAGATGATTGCCGCCGTATCGATGCTCGGAGGCATCGGATTCACGGTTTCTCTCTTCATCGCCAATCTTTCATTTGGCGACGGAGGTCCTGCTGGGCTCGCCCTTCTCAATGATGCTAAACTCGGCATCGTGGTCGGCTCACTCCTCGCAGGAATAATCGGCTATTTCCTCCTTTCCCGCTACTTGCCCCGGGAGTCATAGAGTTCTGTCCATAAAAATTATACATATTTATTTTTGTTTTTGTCTCTTATATGGGTTCATATGAGTGTTAAAACCTCATATGCATTTGGATTTATATCTACGGGATATTAACTTTGTGTTTTAACCTTCTGCAATATCCCTGATTATTTGAAACTGCGAATTATACATATAATAATTTTAGCAGTGTCATCACTCGTTGCCATTGCTGGGGATGATAATGTCATAGTTGACGCTTTAATTGATTCATACGTCATAGAAGAGCGTAATGGTGTGCCTGTGGCGGTCAGAAATGTGGAGAAAATCTTTTATAATGCTCAACGGTATGATGATAAGGCTGTTAGTATAATTGGTTACGGAGGCTCCATTTCCATAGATAAAGTATCTGCCCCGGGAGCTAAACCCGTGTATAGGCAATGGATTGACAGTGACGTTTTCTATAAGGATTCCCGTATATGTTTTGTGGAGCTTCCTGTTAAGCAGGGGAAAACTGTTAAGGTTGAGTTCCATCGCACATTTAAAAAACCGGAACAGTTTTGCAAGATAACCATGGCGAGCCTATATTATGTCAGAAATTATACTGTTGAAGTGTCAGTGCCGGCAATGTTGGTAAGCCGTATCAAAGTTTCACCATATAATCTTGCTTCCAATGTGGCCCTGACTTATGAGACAGACGATAAGGGCACAAAGACTTATCGTGTTTCCATTTCCGATTTCAGGCCGTTAAAAAATGAGGATTTGGCTCCCGCTTTGTCTGTCGCTGCTCCGGCATTACTTGTCACGGGCATTTTGGATGGTCTCGACGGAGTCTATGATTTCCTGAAGGGGTATGTGCCTGATAAACCGATTGACATTTCCGTGAAGGAAATGGCGGAGGAAATCACGACAGGAATTTATAATGATATTGACAAAGCGGAGGCTATAGCTTCTTGGGTAAGACAGAATATTCGTTATGTGGCCATAGAACATGGCGAGTGGGCATATAGGCCTGATAATGCTGAAAATACGTTAGCTAAGAGATATGGCGATTGTAAATGTTCGGCAAATTTGATTAAGGCTATGCTTTGCAGTGTCGGTATTGACGGTCGTTTTTGTTGGATAGGAACAGCGCACACAGTTCCGCACGATTGGAAGGAGGTGCCGGCTTTGTGTTCAGGGAATCATTGTATTGCTGCTGCTATCATTGGCGATTCTATAATTTATCTTGACGGGACTGTCAAATATTGTCCTTCTGCCTATCTCCCGCCTTCGATTCAAGGAAGACCTGTTATAATAGAGAATAATGATAACTATATTTATGCTACTGTCCCAAGGCTTGAAGCATCTTCATCTAAAATACGGCATGAAACCTCACTGCTATTGGACACTGACAGGAGGGTGATAACCGGAAGAGTTTCGGAAACTGTGAATGGTTTGGACTACGTACAGTTGTTGCAACATTATTATTCACTGGGCATAAATTTTCGTCTCGCGTTTCTTGAAAAGTTTATATCTGATGGCAACAGGTCTGTTTCTGTTACCGATGCATCGCTTGTGCATGGGAGTGATACGGCTGTTGTGACAGCTGAGGTAGAAAACCGGGCTGCTGTTACCGGTACAGACAATGTCCTCTACGTGGAGTTTTCTCCTGTAAGGCAATCGGAATTTAAATTGATAGACCTCGGTATGCGTAGGCTGCCTTTGGCCTCCACTCCTCCTTTCTGTAGAGAGGGGTTGGCGAGTCTGTCTATCCCTGAAGGATGGGAACCGGAAGATTTGCCATTAAGATTTGATATTGACAACGAGTGGTTCTCAATTAAGGTCAATTATGAATATGATAGTGATAGAAGGATAGTTATGGCGTATTCTTCATTTGAAAACAAAGGTGCTCCCTGTAGCCTGGATAGAATCGACATCTACAACAAAGCGGTCAAGGATTTTAATAGGATTGTCGGTACGTGGCTTTCAGTAAGAAAATCAGAAAAATGAATTACCATGAAGAGGAAATGTATTTTTTTATTTGCGCTTCTCGCTGCATTTATAGTTGCAAATGCTGACGAATTGTCAAAGCAGCGAAAAATTGCTGCAAAGGTATGGGAGATGGAACCAGCTATTTTTGATTCTAAGGTAACTGTACCTGACATCCTGCTTCAAAACAATTCCGCCGTTATTATAGCATTGATGGTTGATATAGAAGGCTCTATTGAGAAATTTTCAACTCCATATAGTAGGGATGGCTTGGGGAATAGCAATTGTTGTGTTGAAATATCGCGGACAATGGTGATGATTCTTGATGATAAAGCTCAGGAATATTATACTGATTTTGAATATGGTGAGCTTTACCGAAAGGTTCATGGTGTAAGACTGACTGAGGTGAATTCTGAGTTCGGAGCCCGTGTGATTAAACCTGATGGCAGTGTTGTGGATGTCGATTTGGCTACAGCTCTGAAAGTTGGTCATGGAAAGAAAGGTAATAAGAATGAAAGTCGTAGGATAGCTATTCCCGGTCTTGAAATCGGTGATATTCTGGATTACTACTATATGACTACAATTGAACGGGAAGAAGCGGATATTCCCGTCCGTAATATATTGCTTGGCCGTCAGTATCCGATTATGAACTTTGTTTTGAATGGCCGTTTTGACCCTCAACTTACAGTTGAGGTAAAGGCCCGTAACGGGGCTTCGATTCCTGTTAGAGGTCGGGACAATGCGATTGACCGCAATACCATTAAGCTTACCGCCAATTCTATTCCTGCAATTGATAATGACCGATATTCTAACGTCAGCCGGACTTGTCCTTCAATTGATATATCGATTCTTAATAATGTTTCTGTAAACGTCCGCCATCTTCCTACAGCTCGCGTTCCCGGGGTTCACACGGCTGTCCCGTTCGGTATCATATGTCGTGATATTGCTTCAGTCGTAAGTAATTTCAATATATATGAAAAAGCTACAGGCGAGGCTTTGAATATGGTGAAGGGTTATATGAAGAAGCATCCGGAACTTACTGACAGGCAGGTCGTAGACATAGCATGGGTAGCTCTTTGTTATTGGCTTGCACTTGACAAAAAAATAAGTGCCGATGATATCGTTGCAGGTTGTCTGTTTATGGATCTTGTCAGAAAACTTAAGTTGTTCGATGATAATGACATGGGGCTTGCCTTTTATAAATCAAGATTCGATAAACCATTTGACGAGGTCTCAAGGTGGACAGAACTTGATTATGGGACGCTTGTCGGCGACACTGTCTATACCCTTTCTTCTGTTCTGAATTTTGCCCCTGGGGAATGGTCAGGAAGCTATCAGGGAGAGAAAGGCGCGGTTTTGAAAGGTAAGCGTTCGATGCTTGATGAAAATTTTATACCTGAACTGTTCACGCTTCCTAAATTGCGCGCGACAGCAAATTCTATAGAGCATGAGGCAACTGCGATGATTGTTTCTGAGGATGAAACAATCAGTATTGATTGCTATATGAAAGTGAATGGAGCTCCTAAAGCTGCTTATGGAATGTTCACAAATCAACATGAATGGCTTGTGGAAGTAGAAAATTTGTTTGATATCCCTGCTAATAAACGGCATAAACCTAAAAGTAATTCTGATGAGAAACGTAAGGGATTTATTGACAATATGGTTATAGAGGAAGCGGAATGGGCTGTTGGTACACGACCGAAAAGTGTTGAATCCTATGAAATTTTGTCACGGGGAGTGATGCCCGGGTCAAAAGCTTTTGAACTTAAAAGTAAATGTACTCTTGATGGACTTGTGGCTGAAAGAGGCTCGGCTATGTTTGTTTCTGTTGGCCATATGTTTTACAATACTTTGCGTATAAACGGTGATGCACGTTATAGGACTACGGCTGCCTGGCTTAAATATCCCGAAAATATAAAATATAGACTAACATTAAATATCCCCGTTGGATACAGGATTGAGGAAGATGCCCTTAAGTCTTTGTCAAACAATATACTGACTAAAGTAGGTCAGTTCTATACAACGGCGCGTCTCAATGAGGACGGCAATAGCATTGTTATCGACATGATTAAGCGTATAAATATTCCTACAATACCATCAAAAAACTGGGAGGATTTCTTGAAGATAGAAGATGCCGCCGCTGCGTTTAATGAAACTGTCATTCCCTTGACCCGTATTTGAACTATAAACACCGGTCATAAACTTAAGTATGTGATGAGTGTTTAAATTAATGTTGTTCCCCATTTACAAGGTATAATTATTCAGGATATAATTATTATGGTTGTTAAGTTGCGTAATAAGTCCAAATAATTAAATTATATCTTGTGATTAATGAAATATTTCTGTAATTTTGCAGGGTTGATAACCATCGAATCATAACTACTCTAAAATACACATCATCAATGACTATCGATCAGTACAATTTCAACGGCAAAAAAGCCATTGTTCGTGTGGACTTCAATGTCCCCTTGGATGAGAACGGTAATATCACCGACGATACCCGCATCCGCGGTGCTCTCCCTACTCTTAAAAAAATTCTTGCTGATGGCGGAAGCCTCATCATCATGAGCCATATGGGTAAGCCTAAAGGCAAGGTAAATCCCAAGATGTCGCTCAGCCAGATTAAGGATGCTGTGGCAAAAGCTCTTGGCACAGAAGTAGAATTTGCCGAGGATTGTGCGAAAGCGGCTGATAAGGCGGCAGCTCTTAAGCCCGGTCAGGTTCTCCTGCTTGAAAACCTCCGTTTCCATCCTGAAGAGGAAGGCAAGCCCGTAGGCATAGATAAGGAAGATCCTGCTTACGATGCAGCCAAAAAGGAAATGAAAGAACGTCAGAAAGAATTTGCAAAGACTCTCGCTTCATATGCTGATGTCTATGTTAACGACGCTTTCGGTACTGCTCACCGCCGTCATGCCTCTACAGCTGTAATCGCTGATTATTTCGATGCAGACCATAAGATGCTCGGTTATCTTATGGAGAAAGAGGTAAAGGCTGTTGACAACATTCTTAAAGACATCAAGCGTCCCTTCACCGCTATCATGGGTGGCTCTAAGGTGTCTACCAAAATCGGTATAATCGAGAATCTTATGGATAAGGTTGACAATCTCATTCTCTGTGGCGGTATGACTTATACATTTGCTGCTGCTCAGGGTGGAAAGGTAGGCAAATCAATCTGTGAAACCGACAAGTTCGACCTTGCTCTTGATATTATTAAGAAAGCAAAAGAAAAAGGTGTAAACCTCGTGCTTGGTGTCGACTGCGTTGCCGCTGACGATTTCAGCAATGACGCAAATACGATGGTCGTTTCATGTAAGGAAATTCCTGATGAATGGGAAGGACTTGATGCCGGGCCCGAGACACGTAAGATATTTGCTGATGCCATCAAGGATGCTAAGACAATCCTTTGGAACGGCCCTGCCGGTGTGTTTGAGTTTGATAACTTCACTGCTGGTTCGCGTGCTATAGCTGACGCTGTCGTGGAGGCTACCGAAAAGGGTGCGTTCTCTCTCGTTGGAGGTGGCGATTCTGTGGCTTGCATAAATAAGTTCGGACTTGCTGACAAGGTTAGCTATGTGTCTACCGGTGGCGGTGCCCTTCTTGAAGCCATTGAAGGCAAGGTGCTCCCCGGCATAGCAGCTATCCGTGGTGATAAATAATCAATCGGATTGAGATAATTAAAAATGCCGGCGTCATATATGACGCCGGCATTTTTAATTATCTCTTTTGGACTGTAATCTATTCTCCGATTATAGTCGCGACAAGATTGCGTGAGCCACCATAATCGCGGAATTCACAGAGGTATATCCCTTGCCATATTCCGAGATTCAGATGTCCGTCCGTTATAGGAATAGTCAGGGAGGGGCCAACGAGCACCGATTTAGCATGCGAAGGCATGTCGTCAGGGCCTTCGTCTGTATGAAGATAATAAGGCGCGTTTTCAGGCACAAGACGGTCGAAGATTTCTGCAAGGTCATGGCGCACGTCGGGGTCGGCATTTTCATTTATGGCCAATGCCGCCGATGTATGCTTTATTAGAATGTTGATAATTCCTCTTGAGGGCAACTGAGGCAGTTGACGCATTATCTCTCCGGTCACAAGGTGTATGCCTCGCGGGAAAGGACGTAACGAAAATTCTTTTTGTTGTATCATAGCTTGGCAAAGTTACGAAATTTAATTGAACTCTTTTAACATTCACCCCGTTCTATAATAGCTATCGAATCTTTCATTAACCGATAATAATCATAAGCGACCCTTAATTGTTTACTTTGCGAAACAAAAAAATTAATAGTTATGGTGATGCTTAATATCCCTTTTATTACATGGAGTGTGATTGTTGTCGCAATGATTGTGTTGATATTAGTGAAGATTTGTCATAATTATTGTAGCCATCACACCCGTCATTTTTTCGAGATTGGAAATGAAAGTGAGGAACTTTTTGCTCCGGGTGACAAGCTGAGGAATAAAGAGGATTTCTATGGGTATTATGACGATTGAAGAATCCGAAGGATTGATATTTATGATAGAGGAAAATGCTTTGGGAGGGCCGGCCTTGGAGCGGTCGCCTTCTCTTAAAGAAGTCTGTATATTCTTATCGGAATATGCCGCCTGCCTTTTTGATTGTGGCGCTACATGCATACGGCTTGAACGGAATGTGAAGCGCATGGCTGACGCGCTTGGCCGGATTGCCGTAATGACGATAATGCCACGGCATGTCCATATTACCGTATGCGACAGACAACGTTCGGGAAGCTACACATACATATCTTCAATACGTGGTCACGGTATCAGTTTTGATATAAATACACGTCTTAGTGAATTAAGCTGGGCATTGGCCGATGGGAAAATCAATTTCTATGAGGCTCGGTTAAGGTTTGGTGAAATTATGAAGACTCCTACTGCCGACAAATGGTTGGTTCTGATTCTTGCATCGTTGGCGAATGGCGCTTTTTGCCGGCTTTTTGGTGGTGATTGGTATGCCGCCGGAATAGTTGTCGGCTCGACACTTGCAGGATATTATTTGAAACAGGTGCTATGCGAATCAAAGGTCGATATACGTATAGTTTTTATCTTGTGCGCCTTCGTTTCTTCTGTGCTTGCAGCCACTGATGGTCTGTTCGGTATTGGTGCAACACCCGGAATCGCAGTGGGCACAAGTGTACTCTATCTTGTCCCCGGGATTCCGTTCCTTAATTCTTTCAGCGACATGCTTGCCGGACATTATATATGTTCTTTCAGCCGGTTCATGCATGCTCTTATTCTTACCGCATGTCTGTCAATAGGATTATGTGGGGGAATGATGATGATGAATATGGGGATGTTTTAATAAATGAATGGTCATGATAAGTGAATTTTTTCAGGATGCTTTGTTTTCAGCCATAGCCGCTATCGGTTTTGCCGCAATAAGCAATCCGCCAAGACAGGCTTATGGCTATTGTGCGGTTATTGCCGCAATTGGACACTCGGCTCGTTTTTTAATGATGGACGATTCTTTATTGGGATTCCACATCGTGATTGCCACGACTCTTGCTTCGCTTCTTGTAGGAGTGTTGGCAGTCCTTTTTTCTCCGTTTGCAAAAACTCCTGCGGAGGCTTGTCTATTCCCTTCACTTTTACCGATGATTCCGGGAATTTATGCCTATCGTTCTTTCGGAGGGCTTGTGATGTGTCTTTATCAGGGCTATGAAGGAGGTTTCAATCATTATTTCTATCTTTTTGCAAGTAACGGGCTGACATGTCTCTTCATCCTTCTTGGCATGGTGATAGGTGCGACTATTCCTATATTCCTGTTGAAGAAAATTTCATTTCAGGCTACAAGATGAATTTATTTTTAAACGTTATTAGATAAAAAGAAACTTATCTCTGTCTGATAATATTGACAGTCATGGGATTGCTTATAAAATAAATGTTATGGAACTCCGGCAGTTGCGTTATTTTGTAAAAGTTGCGGAAACATTAAACTTTTCTGAGGCTTCGCGTATACTTTTTATTACCCAAAGCACTTTGTCCCAACAAATTAAACAGCTTGAACAGGAACTCGGTGTCAAGCTTTTCATGCGTGATAGCCATAATGTCGGGTTGACTGAGGCCGGTGAGGAATTGCTTCCTTATGCGAGGAAGACAATCCTTGATTCTCAGCTATGTTTTCAACGTATGACGGATTTGAAAGATTTGGTCGCCGGAACTTTAAATATCGGTGTAACATATTCCTTCAGCCCGATTCTTACGGAAACGCTGCTTGACTTCATGAAGTTGTATCCAGGAGTCAAACTCAATATATTCTATAAACCGATGTCGGAACTGATGGAGATGCTTAAGCAGAGGTCCATAGATTTCGTACTTGCCTTTAAGCCACAGCCATGTCCGGACTATGTGGAATCTCACAGCATTTTCCAAAACTACATAGCGGCTATTGTCAATTCCAATCATCCGCTTGCCGTCAAATCGAAAATAAATCTTGACGAGCTTCGACATTGTGATTTGGCATTACCTTCGAAAGGCCTGCAGGCTCGCAATTATTTTGACTCGATATGTGAGTCGAGTGGTCTGGTGCTTAAGCCCAAAATCGAATTGAATGAAGTCAATATTTTACTTAAACTCATAGACTGTAGCGATATAGTCACTGTCCTTGCAGAAGCGACCATACATAATGTCAGCGGGGTCAAGGCCTTATGGATAGATATCCCGAACAACGAGATGAATGGCTGTGTTCACACTCTACGTGATGGCTACCATAAGCGTTCAATGCGGGAATTCGTAAGGATGCTTAGTGAGTCCGCAGCTGTCAGGGAGCGTGTCAACGCATGGCTTTAGTTGGGTAGAGGCTTTCCCACCAGGTGGGATCGTCCTGAAGATATTTCGCGAACCATGCAAAAATGGTGTTCTGCCATTGGGCCCGTTTGTTGAATTCCATAATCTGGTGGTTCGCATCTTTCACGGCTACAAATGCAGTCTCACGGCCAAGAAGCTTGAGGGCTGTATACATCTGTATGCTTTCACCGACCGGCACATTGGTGTCGGCATCTCCGTGAAGGAAGAGAATTGGAGTATGTATTTTGTCGGCATTGTAGAGCGGGCTCCGTTTCACATAGAGGTCGGGATGGGTCCATGGATAACTGTTTGCCATGCTGACCTCGCTATAGGAATAACCCCAGTAACCTTCACCCCAATAGCTTGTATGGTCACTGATTCCCGCGTGTGATATGGCGGCCGCGAAAATATCTGTTTTTGTCTGGAGATATTGGGTCATGAAGCCTCCGTAGGAAGCACCGATACATCCTATTTTATTCTTGTCTACCCATGGATGGGTTTCGCAGAATTGCTTAACCCCTTCGATTATATCTTCAGCCACTCCCTCTCCGGCGGTGTTAACATGGCGTGCGGCGAATTCCTGTCCGAAACCGGTGCTGCCACTCGGGATTATGACGAGAACTACATAGCCGTTTGCTGCATAGAGATGATGAGGATAGCGACTTTCCATCGTGCGGCTTGTAGGGCTGCATCCCCCGTAGTAGTTTACAATCATCGGGTATTTCCGCGATGAATCAAAATCAGGCGGCAGTATATAGCGGGCGCAGATACTGTCACCACGAGAGGTTTTGAAATCCCATCCTTCACACTTACCCAGCATGATGCCGTCGAGACGCTCGGCACTTAGGTCTTTAATCAAGGTATGACGGAGATTCTTAGTATTCAGTGAATATAGACGGTCGCTGTTGTTGGCTCCCTGTCCAAAATAAACGAGAAGGGGAGAGCTTGAAGCTGTCGAGAAGGAGAAAACATTTTCTTCCTGTGCTCCGAGGTTTTCAATCCGGTCCGTTTGAGGGTTCGCACGGTAGAGCGAGATGAGGTCACGGTTTTCAGCAGTAAAATATATATTTCCGTCATTACGGTTCCATGCGAATGATTCGACCGACGGATGGAAGTCACGAGTCAGAGCTGTGATATCTCCTTTTTCAATGTCCATCACATAAAGCTGATTGTCGGTCATGCTCGGAGTCATTCCTTCAGGAAGAATCTTCCCTATTCCGCCGAAACTTTCCGGAGTGGCAACGAGTGCCACGGATTTTCCGTCAGGAGAAAGTCTGGCTGTTCCAATGAACCCCTCTTTATCGATTAACTGTTTGCAATCATTTGTGACAAGATTGAGAAGGTAGAGCGACGTAAGTGTGGTGGGACGTTTTTCAAGACGGGATTCATATGTCGAGAACAGTAACTTGTTTCCGTCGTCTGAAAGCCCTGCATAAGCGACATTCCTGAAACCGAATGTAAGAGGTACAGACAGCCCTGTGGCCATATTGTATTTCATGATAACACCACGGTCGCGCCAACCTGGCTGACGGTCTTCCGGGTTTATTATCTCGTATAGGTCTGCGCTTTTTTCCTTTGGCCCTTTTTGCTCTTTGGTGTATACGAGAAAATCTTCTGTCGGCGAGATTATGAAATTCCGTTCAGGTATATTCCAGGCAATTATGGATTCTGAAGAATCTTCGGGGTCGAACGTCAGGAGTTGTATTTTGCCGTTGACTTCACGGGTAAAATATAGCTTATCTGATTTGGGCATCCATTTCAATGATTCTCCATTGGTAGCTATTTTCCTCCCGGTTTTACATTCAGTCAGTTCGCTGCTGTATGTATTGTTGCCTCCGTCATGAGTGTAGTAATAATATGTCAGGAGATATTTCCCGGATGGTGAAAGATTGGCAGACCAGAACCTGCGACCGGTCATTACATCCCGTATCGTATAGCGTCGCTTGTCGCTATTACCGATTGTCAATAAATCAGGACGGTCACATATGATTGACACTCCGATTGAATTATTCGAATTTATTCCGTCGGTCAGACATTTGATTGTCACACGGTGGGTTGCAGGAACCAGGCAGAGTTCTTCATTGTCAATCTTTGTTCCGTCGAGGTATATTTCCCGGTTTTTGGCTCCGTCAATCTTCAATGCCCCTTTTACATAGCGTTCGTTGTCTATGGTGAAGGTCAGAAGATGGATTGCCGTGCCGTCTGCAGAAGGCAGTGTCGGTGTGACGAGATCTGTACCATTATTAGCGAGTTCGAGAGATATTGGTGTCGAAATAAGAGAGGTCTGGTCAAATTTCTTTGAATTGACATCCACGCTGTCTACCATAAATGGCTGGCTAAGCTTGAAAGGCCCTGCGTATTTCATCGCAGTTACCTTTATTTCTTCTGAGTGGGCTAAGAAGCATAGTCCGATAGAAATCGCTGCCGTTAGAAATCTTTTGTCCATGCAAGTCATATTAGATATTCAATATGACAAAGTTACAAAATAAATTTGACGGCAGGAATGATAAAGGCGTAATTTGATATCGACCGGCCCAGACCTTTCAGACTTTTTCTTTTCCGTGGGAACTTATAGCATTGTTTTCGGCCTCTTCCACCTCTTCTTCGCTTGGCTCATAGCCCGGAGCCCATTTCGAGACTTCCGACGGTTTCCGCCCTTCAATCTGCCAGTCGAAAGGATAGAAATGTGCGTTCGGATTGCGCCACGAAGGTTTTCTGCATGCGTATACTATAAGCGGTAATGCAAGGAAAAGTCCTACTCCTACCACAATTATGCCTATATATATGATTGGACTGCCTGTCGTGATTTGTGCCGGAGGAATATAGCTCAGTACGAGAGCGGCAAGAGCTCCGAATATACCTACTCCGCACACAATCCACTCTCCAATCTTACCTCCGGGCACTTTAAACCCCCTTTTCTTGTTGGGCTGTGTTCGACGAAGACGTATGAAAGCACCATAAATCATCAGTACAAGAATCAGATATATTATGGTAGACATCTGTGACATTATCTGGTAAGCTGATTCCACGGTAGGAAGCACCAGTAATACGAGTGTAAGAATTGAAACCACGAACCCTTCAAGTAGAAGTATCGGTTTGTTGATTCCGTTTTTATTGATTTTCTGTAGGCATGGAGGCAGGTATCCTGATTGCCCGACAGCCATGACTCCCGTGGTGGGGCCCGTTACGAGTGCACTTATCTGACCGATTACACCGAACATGATGAAAAGGGCCATGACATTTCCGAGCCATCCGAGTCCGAAACTTTGCCACAGGGTGTTGTAGGCTAAAAGTAAAGATTGAAGCAGGTCTATGTTTTCTGTTGGGATAACCACTCCTATCACGAGGGTTCCGAGTGTATAGACAATCACTATTATCGCTATGGCGATGAATACGGCTTTAGGAAATTGTTTTGCAGGATTGGTCATGTCATTGATATGTACGGCCTGAATTTCCATGCCTCCGTAAAAAAGGAATATCGAAGCGGCAAGTACAATCGTTGAGAGATGCGAGAAATTTGGCAAGAACGGCTGTGGAGTGAGCTCTATTGTTTTACCCATGCAGACGTAGATTATACCCAATACCAATAGTATGGCACCCGGAATTATAGTTCCGAAGAGTCCGCCCATGGTGGAAAGTCTGTTGGCGGATTTCTGTCCGCGGAATGAATTGAAAGTCGCTGCCCAATACATCAACAGGGCTATCACAAGTGTATATATCTTATTTGAGGCGAGACGTTGGTCAAAACTTTCCGGCCAGAATATATATGCAAGTGATGCCGCCCCGAACATCAACACTGTCGGGAACCAGAAAATAATCATCTGCCATTCAAAAAACATACCTGTCCATCCCCATTTTGGGCCGAACGCTTCAGAAATCCATCGGTAAAGCCCTCCCGATTTTGTATAGGTTGACGCAAGTTCCGCACACACGAGAGAATAGGGGAGAAGGAAGACCACCGCAGCGAATACATAATAGAAAATTGACTGAACTCCGAATTTAGCCTCTGATGGCAATCCCCTTAGACTGAGAATCGAAGTGATTATCAGTATAGCCATTGCCATTGTAGTGAGAGTCCCTTTGGCTGTTGAAACGATTTTTTTACGTCCGGATTTGGTCGTTTCCGGTTCTTTTGACGGAGTTCCTGTTGTATTCATATGATAAAATCGAAGAGGGTTCATATATCAAACAAAATTTATCATATAATAGTTGGTGGAATCCAATCTGAATGAAAGCTGGAATCAGAGTATATATGTCAGAGGGCCGTACTTTTGTACGACCCTCTCTTTGTCATTGTCTGTTTTTATCAGTCCCTGATATGGTTTATGAGAATCCAGCCTGCAAAAATTTGCAGCAGGAGCCCGGGATAACCAATGATTATGTCTTGTAATGGTGCTGTTATGCTACCGGTTATTATGGCCTCTAAAAATCCGCCGATAAGTTGGTAAGAAATTACTACCAGTGCTATTATAAATAGTTTTGCATGTCTGAGATATTTTGCTGCGATTGATGCGGCCAATGCAAGCGTAGAGGATTTTACAATAATAATCGGAAGCATGGTTGCTGATGGCATGGCAAACAGAATATGGTTGGCAATGGGTGAGATTATGGCAGTTAGCATGCCGACTTTCCATCCATATTTATAGGCTCCGATAAGTGTGAAAAAATAGATTGGGAGAAAACGTAGTCCTCCTTGTGGCAAGAGATGGCATAACTGTGGGAAAATTATGTTTCCGACAATGAATAAGGCGGCATAAAGATAGGTACGCTTACAAAGAAAGCCAAGTGAGTGGAGTGTTACAGTATTGGTCGTTTGCATATATATCGTCAGTTTATATTTATTGTTTCTGTTGCGTCATGAATTCATCAATCTGTTCGATACATTCCCGGGCGGTCTGGCAGTCCCTGCAACGGGTCTCAAGGGGGCACCATCCTGAGCGTGTACGGTTTATTATATGTGGTGTCAGCATGCTATAATAAACAGGTATTGTAGTGGCAGAGAGCAAATCCAGTGCAAGTTCACTGATTGTCTGTGCGTATATTCCTGCCGCTCCTCCGGTTATCATAAGAGCTGCTGCAGCTTTGCCTACAACTTTATCGGCTACGAAGGCACCCTTAAGCAACTCCGGTGACGAGTTTAGAAGATGCCATAAATCAGCCACTCCTCGTTGGCAGAACTCCATTTGTTCTCCGAAGCCTGTGATTACTGCGAGACTATTGTCCGGCTTTGAATTGAGCAAATAGATTGCCCCAATCAGCGGTTTTGGCATCAGACAGAGATTATTATGGATGTTTGAACTTGAAATTGGCATTAGCTGTTTTAAAAATTTATAATATGATGTTTAATAGACTCAGGCGTCATTCCGCTTCAACTTTTCAACATAGTCGCTTATACGGGACATTTCGGCGGGAATGTCTATGTTTTGGGGACAATGCGGTTTGCATTTTCCACAGGCTATGCAATGGTCAGCCTGTCTTAGGCGGGGGACACTCCGGTCATATCCAACAAGGAATGCCCGCCGTTGACGGCGGTATTCCTCAGAGCCAGCATCTTGTGGAATATTGCCTTCATTGACACATTTATTATAGTGGAGGAGGACTCCGGGAATGTCAAGACCATAGGGGCAGGGCATGCAATATTTGCAGTCGTTACAAGCTATGGTGGGGTATTGCACCATGAGGTCGGCCATACGGTAGAGAAAATCGTTTTCCTCTTTTGTGAGTGGCACTAATGGACAGAATGAGCGGAGATTATCATCAAGATGTTCCATATAGGTCATGCCGCTTAGCACTGTCAGTACATTTTCATGTGAACCACAGTAACGGAAAGCCCATGAAGCCACGCTGCGTTGAGGGTCAAATTGCTTTAGACTTGTGGCCACATGGTCGGGCACATTGGCGAGGCGTCCCCCCAGGAGCGGCTCCATGATTACAGCTTGAATACCGTGCTTTTCCAGTTCTCCGAGGAGATATTCAGCATCGGTATTGCGTGGATTTAGCTCGGAAGCATGTTTCCAGTCAAGATAGTTGAGCTGAATCTGTACGAAGTCCCAGCCGTATTTATCGTTTTCCGAAAGAAGATAGTCGAACACCTCGATATCGCCATGATATGAGAAACCGAGATTCCTGATTCGGCCGCGTTTCCTTTCTTCTATGAGGAAATCGAGCATACCGTTGTCAAGATATCGTCCGTGAAGAGCCTCCATGCCTCCCATACCGATGCCGTGAAGGAGCAGATAGTCAATGTAATCGGTCTGTAATTCCTTAAATGAGTTGCGGTACATTTTCATGGATTCCTCTCGGCTCCATGTCTGAGGCGCGAAGTTCGAAAGCTTGGTAGCAATGAAATATCTGTCGCGTGGATGCCGCTTGAGAGCGATGCCGGTCGCTTTTTCAGAAAGACCTTTGCAATAGGCGGGAGAGGTATCGAAATAATTCACGCCATGGGCTATTGCCGTATCGACAAGTTGATTGATTGTTTCCTGGTCAAGTTCTCCGTCTGGTGTAGTGGGCCAACGCATGCATCCATATCCGAGAAGCGACACTTTGTCGCCGGTTTTGGAATTTACACGGTAGGTCATACTGCCATTGGATATGGGGGTAAGGGCAATCTGTCCCTGATTCGTATTTTTCTCACCTTTGCATGCTGCCATGTATGCGCCTGCGGAGACTGCCGCTCCCAAGCCGAGGCGTTTGAGAAATCCGCGTCTGTCGAGGCCGTGGTTTTTATCGTTATTTTTCATTTCTTTCATATAATCTTATGGGTTTGATGCCCCTCTACATAGATTGCGCTGAAAGGCCTTGACGGACAAAGATATTCACAGGCTCCACATCCGATACAGCGAGCTTCGTTGACCACGGGGATTTTTACGGATTCCGGATTGCTGACATCGGATGCTACCATAGTGATAGCTCCGACTGGGCAATGGCGTGCGCAATTCCCGCATGAGTCTCCTTTGGTCAGCGGGATGCAGTTTTCTTTAATCCATACCGCATGGCCGATTTGGATTGATGATTTTTCCGCACGGTCGATTTTGATTATAGCCCCTGTCGGACATACTTCTGAGCAAGCTGTACATTCCGGACGACAATATCCTGATTCATATGATGATTCCGGTTGCATGAAGGTGGCCAGTTTACTGGATGGTCGCAGGACACCGTTTGGACAGTTCGCGATGCACAGCTGGCATGCCGTGCAATGGCTTGAAAGATTGTTCAGGCTTATTGCCCCCGGGGGGACTATCCGTGTGGCCCTGTTTGGAATCTTTTTCTCTTCGATGATTGCCAGACCACCGTCGACTGTCTTTTCCTGCGCGCGTAGAGTCGCACTTGCCGCCATGACTCCTATTCCTGCGATGAATTTTCTTCTGTCTGAATCAATCGTTTTTCCCTCGGGCTTCGAATGGGTGTAGCTTATCGCTCCTTGATGGCAGTTGCCGATACAGTCCATACATGCGACGCAACGTGTGTAGTCAATAGTGTGATTCGCCGGATTGATGCACGCTCCTTTACATCTGCGGGCACAGAGGCCGCAACTGTTGCATTTGGACGTATCAATGACCGGTTTTAGCCATGAATAGCGCGAGAAAAATCCGAGAACTGTGCCTACAGGGCATATTGTGTTGCAATATGTACGTCCATTTCTCCAGGCCAATATTGCCAGGACCGTCAAGCTGACAATCGCGACAATCAGGGTATAGATATTGTGACCGGCTGTCTTTGTATGATAAAAGGCATAACTGTCCATATTTTGGGCTATGTCGGCAAAAAGGTTATTGCCCCATACATATATAGGTGATATAAGATTGGTGATAATTCTGCCATATGTGCTGTAGGGAGCTATTAAGGCAGCAATCCATATCATCCCAATCACTATAAGAAATATGAATATCGCTAATGTCGCATAACGGACGATGTTTAATGCCGGCGAGTAGCTGTATCGGTTGCGGTTTTTCTTCCCTCGTCTACCAAGCCATCCGAAAAAGTCCTGCATAACTCCGAGGGGACAGATTATCGAACAGTATATTCGCCCGAATATGAGAGTCAAGGCTATCAGGACAATGACAACTGCAATATTCAAAGCCAATACAGCCGGAAGGAACTGTATCTTGGCCATCCAGCCGAACCAATGGCGTGCGGTGCCGGTAAAATCTAAAAACAGAAACGTGATGCATAGCCAGAAAATCAAGGCGAGCCCCACACGTACATTTTTAAGCATAATTTTCCCTTTCATGATATGGTAGCAAAATTAGTGAAAATTAAGTAGGTTTGCAATAGGTTTTAGTCTGTGCAAACTACCATATTCACGGTTATTATGACCAATTTTATGGATATCGTCCAATAAATGGACTGTTTTGTGCGTCTGTAAGAAAAATGAGTCTTATTGTTGCAAATGCTTTGTGAATTCAAATAAAAGTTGTAACTTTGTCGCGAAATGATTGAAATTTTTGACAAATTGTCATTGAATCTTTAGGTATAACCAAATATTTCCCAATTTCAAAGGTAAGTAACGTATGAATGCAGTAGCAGTTATCGACGAGCTCAAACGTCGTTTCCCCAATGAGCCTGAATATATCCAGGCTGTAGAAGAGGTGTTGACCACAATTGAAGATGTCTACAATGAGAACCCTGAGTTCGACCGATACAATCTGATAGAACGTCTTTGCATACCCGACAGGATTTTTGCTTTCCGTGTTTCATGGGTTGACGACAAGGGTAAGGTTCATAACAATATGGGCTACCGTGTTCAGCACAATAATGCCATAGGCCCGTATAAGGGCGGTATACGTTTCCATTCTTCGGTAAATCTGTCAATCCTTAAGTTCCTTGCTTTCGAGCAGACCTTCAAGAACTCCCTTACGACTCTCGCTATGGGTGGTGCCAAAGGCGGTAGTGATTTCTCGCCCCGAGGCAAGAGCGACATGGAAGTGATGCGCTTCTGCCAGGCCTTTATTCAGGAACTTTGGCGTCAGATTGGACCCGATACTGATGTGCCTGCGGGTGATATCGGTGTCGGAGGCCGTGAAGTTGGTTATATGTTTGGTGAGTATAAGAAAATGGCCCGTGAGTTTACGGGAACATTTACAGGAAAGGGAATTGAATTCGGTGGCTCTCTTATCCGTCCTGAGGCTACTGGATATGGCAACGTTTATTTCCTTCTTGAAATGCTCAAGACAAGAGGCCTCGATATCGAAGGTAAACGTGTCGCTATTTCAGGTTCCGGTAATGTAGCTACTTATACTGCTCAGAAGCTTCTTCAGCTTGGCGCGAAAGTCGTGTCAATGAGCGATAGCGATGGCTCGATTTATGTCCCCGACGGTATTACCCAGGAGCAGCTCGATTATATTTTCAAGCTTAAGAATATCTATCGCGGACGTATCCGTGAGTTCGCTGAGGAATATGGATGTCAGTATTTCGAGGGTGAACGTCCCTGGCATCATGTTGCCTGTGACATAGCTATGCCTTCCGCTACACAGAATGAAATTGACGGTGATGATGCCCGCGCTCTTATAGCTAACGGATGTATCGCCGTGAGCGAAGGCGCAAACATGCCATCGACCCCTGATGCTATCCGCGAGTTCCTCAAAGCGCAGATTCTATATGCTCCCGGTAAAGCTGCCAATGCAGGAGGCGTTTCAGTTTCCGGCCTTGAAATGGCTCAGAACTCTCAGAAACTTTCCTGGAGTGCCGAAGAGGTCGACAATAAGCTCAAGAGTATCATGTCGGAAATCCACAAGCAGTGCGTCAAATATGGTACTGAAAAGGATGGATATATCAACTATGTCCGTGGTGCGAATGTCGCCGGCTTCATGAAGGTGGCCCGTGCAATGATGGCTCAGGGCATCCTTTAAAATGTCACTGATTGAAAAATCCGGCCGGCTATAAGGCTTAAATTTCAAGAATAATAAAACGGATTTACCAAGTTCCTTAATCTTGGTAAATCCGTTTTTTGATTATTGGCGATTTTTCATGTCTGGCTGTTAATAGCTTTCAAGTCTTCCGGTGTGTCTATGGAGCGTGAAGCTTCATCTGTGATTGCAGCCGTGATTCGGTAGCCGTTTTGAAGCCATCTTAACTGCTCGAGCGATTCTGCTTTTTCAAGTGAGGACTGAGGCAGTGAAATTATTTCCATCAGAGTTTTGACACGGAATCCATATAGACCGGCATGGATGAAGAATTCTGTAGATTCAATCCAGTCCTGCCACTTATGGTCGCGGACATAAGGTATGATTGACCTGCTGAAATACAGCACATGGTTGCGGGAATCCATCGTCATTTTCACACGGTTTGGGTTGAAAAGAGACTCGAAACCTTCTGCAGGATTGAATCGTTGGGCCAAAGTGGATATCTCTGTTTCGGGATTTGAAATAAAAACCTCCATCACTTTTCGAATCACCTCCTCCTTTATAAAGGGTTCGTCGCCTTGTACGTTGATGATTATATCAGCATCTGCCCCTAATTTTGAGTATGCTTCCGCCACACGTGCAGTTCCGTTCGCACAGTCTTTTGATGTCATTATGGCCTTACCGCCGAAACGCTCCACTTCCTGGAAAATTCGGTTGTCGTCAGTGGCTACGAAGACATCATTTATGACGGTGTTCACCTTCTCATAGACTCTCTCAATCATTGTTTTCCCGTCAATGCTCGCAAGCGGTTTTCCCGGGAATCGGGTAGAGCCGTAACGGGCCGGTATTATGGCTATGAATTTTGGCATCATCATATTTCCCTTACATAGACTTGGGCGTTTTCATATTTCATCACTCTTACTCGTGAACCGGCATGAATGAAACCTTGCATGGCCACAGCATCGAGCACTTCTCTATTGATTTCAATTTTACCGGCAGGACGCATATCGGTTACAGCTACTCCCTCAAGACCGATATAGTTGACAGGGGCCATATCTACGCCGATATAACCTTCGTTTACCTGCTGGGTGAGCATGAGCTCTGTGTGGCGTCGTACCCATTTCGGGCCATGGATTGAAGTCAGGTACCATATGGCGGCCACGGCAAGCGAGACTCCTGCAAGGAATATGACCATAGAGCTCCATACTGCATCGATATTCATATGGGAAAGTGAGAATGTATAATGTTCAATAAGCCCTAATATAACGGCCGCACACACACATGATATGCCGGCGATTCCCGTAATTCCGAAGCCGGGTACGACAAATACTTCAAGTACAATAAGCATTATTCCCAACACAAAAAGCAGAATAATCCACGAACTGGCTATACCCGTCACATAGAGAGGCAGGAAGTATAGGACTGCCGCTATTATGGATGCTGCGGAAGGGAAACCTACTCCCGGGGAGTGGAGCTCCATGTAGATGCCACCTACTGTTATCATGATAAGTATAGCCTGGACTGCCGGATTTGTGAAAAATCCAATCAGATGGTCAAGCCATGTTGGTTGATACTCCGAGACTTCATATTCAGGGATGTCGAGCTGCTTGAGTACATCGTCGACTGACTCGGCTTTTCCTTCCGCGTAGTTCCATTTATGTGCTTCATCAGCAGTGAATGTAAGTACTCTTGTGGAATCGATAAGTCCGGGGACTTCAACACGGGAATCTACCATGGCTTCGGCTATCAACGGGTCGCGTCTCCAGCGTGATTCTCCGCATGAATCGGTGTATCGGCCATGGCTTTCGGCGGTGGAGCGCATCATAGCCCGCATATAGGACTGATATTTGTCGGGCATGGCTTTTCCATCCGTACCGTTAACCACTGTGACAGCCCCCATCGATGCCCCTCCGCGCATGTAGACCGAGTCGCAGGCAAGGGCGATTAATGCTCCTGCCGAGGCTGCATTGTTGTCAACAAAGGCTACAACAGGACGTGGATAGTTGAGGAGTGCCGTACGGATTGAATCGGCATGTACGACCGAACCTCCATAGGTATTGAGATGCACGAGCAAAAGGCCGGAATTGAGACGGCGTGCCTCTTCGAGCGCCTGTTGAGTATAGCGCCATGTCGATGAACCTATTTCATCATCGAGCCTTAGCATGTAGACTTTCTCATTGGCAGAGGCTTTCAGACCGGTTGACAGAAAGATACATATTGCGGAAATAATGGAGAGCGTGATGCTGTGGAGTCTCATATGGAGTTTGTGTTGACGTTTTTATTCTTTGAAAAACCTTCCCGGATCCATGACGGCATTATGCATGCGCCTGCAAGTAAATAGACATAGTAGCTGATTATGCGCCAGAACAGGGCTATGACCAACGCTATTCCCGCACTGTGGATTAAATCGCCATAATATGTTGTGAAGAGCCATTCGCTGATGCCTGCGCTACCGGGGGTAGGGCTCACCATAAGGCATACCCATACGACGAATTGGCGGGCAAAGACTATTAGTTGGTTGGCTTCGGGAGCAAAGCCGAGAAAGAGGGCATTGACTACGAGATAGCGTGAAGACCATGAAAGAGCCGTGGCCCCGAAGGTTTCCAGCCACCATTTTACCGGACGCTTACGGAGTTCATGGCCTGTCGTCTCCATATTTTGTCCGAGCGTGTCGATTTTTGCCTGCCATTTGCGCAGGAATCTGAAATGGAACAGCCAGTTAAGGAATTGATGTATGCCGTGCGGCTTGACTATTATTCCGAAAAAAAGTATGCTTGTCCATATGAATATGACTGCATATACAATCCAGAATACGGTTTGAAGCCCTAAGGTGAAACCGGTGTGACCGAAATCGAAAAGTTCACTGTATGGGACAAGGAGCATTATCGTTGGAAGCGAGATTACGAAAAACAGTTCGTCCAAAAACAGCGTGGTCATCATTAGAGTGGTGGCGCGTCCGAGTTCAATCCCTTCGCGGTTGAGGTAAATCATTCCCAAGGCACTTCCGCCGACAGCCGATGGTGTGACACATGAGGTGAACTCGCAAAGTATATCGATTTTGATTGCCTGCTTCCATGAAAGCTGGCGGTCGGTCAATGCCCTGAAACGCCAGCTGAGACCAAAATCTCTCCCGAGCATAAAAATCCACGCCAAAAGTATGCATCCGATGACGCGTGCGTCAAAGTGGATGCTGCGCCAGACCTCAGGATTGAACTCACGATGGAACAGCCACGCGACGACGGCAACCCCGATTGCGATTGGAAGAAATATTTTCCAAGCGAGATTCAGAGCCTGGCTCTTGGCGGATGTTGGCGGTTTATTGGCGGGTGTGTTCATGTCGGGCTATTATTTCATCATATCTTTGGATTACCTCATCCATCACGTCTTTCCAGGTGCGGGTAAGCGTGAGGCTTGCACCCTTGCCTGCCTTTCTTATTAGCTTGGGATTCGATGCTATATGAGTTATGGTGTCGGCATAGGCTTCGGGAGTGCGTTGTGTGAGAAAGCCGTTTTCTTCATGGCGGATTAGCTCTGCGGCAGTAGAGCCTTCAAGCAGTATTGCGGGAGTATGGACGGCTGCAGCCTCGCGCACTACGAGTGGCGCGTTATCGTAAAATGAAGGGAAAAGGAAAAGGTCTGATGCAGCATAAAAACGACGCAGTTCCTCACGTTCATTTATGACTCCGTGAAAGCTAATCCTGCTGTCAAGCCCCAGCGTTGATGAAAGTTTTTTCATGTCGTTGAGCGCATAGCCCGTCCCGATGAAATTCATCTTGAATTTAATGCCCTTCAGAAGGGAGAGAGCACGGATGATTATTTCAATGCCTTTCTCGAGGATGTGCTGTCCGACAAAAAGTAATCCTATTTCATCTTCTGCAAGACCGATTTCCTTGCGGGATGATAGTTTATAATTTTCAATATCGTCAATCCCCTCGCAGAAATCGTTGCCGTTGTCCATTACGCGAACAGCACCGCGATAACCATATTCCCTTAAAGTTTCTTCGACGGCAGCCTGTGGTATCCATACCTCGGTTGCGGCATTGTAGAATTTCAGGAGCCTTTTCATCTGATATCTGACCATCGGAGCGGGAAGGGAGCGTTCGAGGTCTGTGCGATATTTTGAATGGAAGGTGGTGACCAACGGGATGTCATGTACTTTTGCCGCATATGCAGCAAGACGTCCTGACGAGAAAGGACAGTGGGCGTGGACTATCTTAAAAGGTGTATGCCTGATTTTTCTCCATATGAAAGGATCGAAACGTGGATATCCGTAGCGGTAGGGATGCCGGTTGTAAATTGGCAGAGAGAAATAGCGATAGATTTCAATCTTGTCCTGGGGAGCGGTGTCGGGTGTCCAGGGTGTCACGACACATACTTTGCGACCGGCCTCGGAAAGCCATCTGCAGTAGTTTTCAACAGTGAGGGTCACTCCGTCGAGAACCGGCGGGAAGCTGTCATTGAAAAGACCGTAGTATATTTTATTGTCCGTTGATGAGGCCATGGATAATTGTTGAAGCGAATGTGTCGCATGTGAAATTTTCAGATAAAATGTGCGACAACTACAAATATACGGAGAATATTCGACGAGACAAAATAGCGAATGTCGACCTTAGGTCGGTTCGCGATGGCGAAGCCAATTTTGTGAGTCAAATATACGGACTTTTAAGAGAAGAGGCCTCGGATTTGGAGCTAAAATTTACGACGGACTATCTTTTTTGAATCCGTGAGCTTCATCTGAGGGTCGATTATGACAGCCTTCGGTGCTTTCATCGGACTTACAATTGTTTTTATTTTTTCAAGGATGTTTTCATCGTTTATATCGGAATCACATACAAGAACCGCTTCTTCCCCCCATTTTGCGTTGCAACGTGAAGAGACATAATATTTTACTCCATGAGGCAGCAGATGGGAGATTGATTTTTCAATTTCTTCGGGAAAAATCTTTATGCCACCTGAATTTATGACATTGTCATAGCGGCCTACCCATGAAAATTGCCTTTCATTATGTAGTTCTATTATGTCATTTGTCGTCAATACTCCGAAACTCATATCCGAAGAGTTTATCACGAGACATCCGCGCGGGTCTATAAAAAACGAGATTCCAGGCAGGGCATTAAACCGTTCATCCCCAAGTTTTCTGAGGGCTACATGGCTGCATGTCTCGGTCATGCCATATGTGGCATATGCGTTCAAACCCGATTTTATTACCGCTTGCTCTGTCGATGAATCGATTGGTGCGCCTCCGACTATCAAGGAATCAATTTTCTCTCGAACGGGATTGGATAGCAATGCCTCAATCTGAGAAGGGACAATAGGCAGAAGAGAGATGCGTGAATCAATCGGAGTGTCCAGCGGATGGTTTGACGGCTTTTCGACTATGAGGCTGCATCCTGCTTCCAACGCTCTTACAATCTGCATTTTCCCGGCGATATACCCTGTGGAGAGTGGCAAATAGAGCAGGGAATCGCTATTAAGCCCGAAGAATTTGATAGTGGCGCGTGCTGACGTCCGCATGTCGCTTTTCAGGAGCCTTATTTCTTTCGGTTTTCCTGTAGAGCCCGAGGTGTGGGCGACAATATATGGCTTTAGGTCAGTCCATTCATCAATAAAGCTTTCTGCTTCCGGAGTCAATTGCAGTCTCATACGTAATTATGGATTTTCAATGCCATTCAAGTTCGGGAAGTTTCCATCCGGAGGTGATATCATATGCCAGTTTATCGCCATTCAATGTCAGGGGTGAGGGTATGTTGTTATGATACAGTTGCCCTGTTCCAAGTCCTTGCGGCATGTCTGATTCAAGGCCGGCTACCCATTGGGCTATGGCGTTAAGTCCTATATTGGACTCAAGCGCAGACGTCGCCCACCAGTTTGCGCCTATTTCCTGTGCCAGTCTTATCCACTCTTCCGAACCTTCGATTCCACCGCACAATGTCGGTTTTAATATTATGAATTGGGGTTTGATTGCCGACAGCATTTCTATTTTACGTTTGGCCGTATTCAGACCGATCAATTCTTCGTCAAGGGCTATCGGGATAGGAGATTCCATGCATAGTCGATGCATTTCATCCCACTGTCCCGCCCTTATTGGTTGCTCTATGGAATGGATGCGGTAATTTGATAGCCTGTCAAGTTTATCAAGTGCTTCGGTTGGATTGAAAGCCCCATTGGCGTCGAGGCGTATTTCGACATCGGGGGCCTCATTGCGTATGAGTTCCAACAAGTTTACTTCCTCGTTGAAGTTTATACCCCCGATTTTCACTTTTATACATCTGAATCCTTCTGCCAGTTTCGATGCGATTCGCCGGCGCATTGTTTCGGCATCACCCATCCATATGAGACCGTTGATGGTGATTTCACTTTTCCCTTCAGTCCATGATGAGGGGATAATGAGTCTGTTCCCACCGTTTGACAGGTCTCTTATGGCTGTTTCGATGGCGAATCTGATTGACGGGTAGTCGGCGAGCTGGTGTGGAGATTGCGCATATGAGTCTATTTCTCGGCAGACTTCGTTTAGTTTCTCTTCATAATCCGGGCGGTCGTCACAGCTTAGCCCACGGAAAAGTCCGGCTTCGCCAAGACCATAGACGTTATCATCCTCATCTGTGATTTTGATGAAATATGTGTCCTTATGACGCATGCGTTCCCGGGATGTTATCGCCGTGAAGCGGAAATCGAGCCGATATTTACACCATGTCGCTTTCATCATTGATATCAGTTCTATAGAATCAGGCAGATATCCGTTAGCCCGGGAATTTAGGGAATTGGTCGAAATCGGGATCGCGTTTTTCGAGGAAGGCATTTTTCCCTTCCTGCGCTTCTGCCATCAGGTAGTACATGAGCGTTGCATCGCCTGCAAATTCCATCATGCCCCGTTGTCCGTCGAGTTCGGCATTGAGAGCGCGCTTTATCATGCGTATTGCCATAGGGGAGCGGCTCAGGATTGTTTCACACCATTCCACGGTTTCATCTTCCAATCTATCAAAAGGTACAACTTTGTTGACCATTCCCATGCGTTCGGCTTCCTCTGCGGAATATTGGCGACACAGGAACCAGATTTCACGCGCTTTTTTCTGTCCGACACAGCGGGCAAGGTAGCTTGAACCGAAACCGGCATCGAAACTTCCCACCTTTGGCCCGGTTTGACCGAAACGTGCATTGTCTGACGCTATGGTCAGGTCGCACACCACGTGGAGCACATGGCCGCCACCGATGGCATAGCCATTGACCATTGCGATAACGGGTTTGGGGATTGAACGGATTGCCTTGTGGAGGTCAAGCACGTTCAGACGAGGCACGCCCTGCTCATCGATATATCCGCCGATACCTTTCACTTTTTGGTCTCCACCGGAACAGAAGGCTTTGTCGCCTGCACCTGTCAGAATGATTACCCCGATATCTGACGCTTCGCGGCAGTAGGCCATGGCATCAAGCATTTCCTTGTTGGTCAACGGGCGGAAGGCATTGTAGACTTGCGGACGGTTGATTGTGATTTTGGCTATGCGGCCATATTGTTCGAAAAGTATGTCCTCATACTTCTTTATTGTTTTCCAATTTCTTTCCATAAAAATCATATAGGTTTTTCAAATGGCAAAATTAGCAAAAATTTAGAGATAATATCGTAACTTTGTCACACTCATAAGATAATTATCGAAATGGAAAACTCCCAGCTTGAACTTATATTGATAAACATATCCGGTCAGGACCATCCGGGCGTGACCTCTGCTCTCTCTGAAATTCTTGCCAGATATAATGCCGGTATCCTTGATATCGGTCAGGCCGACATCCATCATACGCTTTCACTCGGCATACTTATACGCACTGACTCTTCCGTCTCAGGCAATATAATGAAGGAGCTGCTGTTTAAGGCGACCGAATTGAATGTTACCATCCGTTTCTCTCCGGTCAGTATAAAGGAATATGAGGAATGGGTAGGCCGTCAGGGCAAGAACCGTTGGATTATAACTATATTGGGCCGTAGGCTTACAGCCCGTCAGATAGCCAATGTAACTGCCGAGATTTCAGAGCAGGGGATGAATATTGACTCAATCCAGCGACTGACAGGGCGTATGCCTCTTGGAGAGGAGGAACAGCCTCTCTCCAAATCATGCGTGGAGTTCTCTGTAAGAGGTATGCCGCGCGATACGGATGCAATGCAGGCCCGCTTCATGCAACTTTCCCAGGAGGATGATTTTGACATCTCCATGCAGGAGGACACTCTCTTCAGGCGCTGTCGCCGTCTGATTTGTTTCGATATGGATTCAACATTGATTGAAACGGAAGTGATTGACGAGCTTGCGATGCGTGCGGGTGTCGGCGACGAGGTTAAGGCCATAACGGAGCGTGCGATGAGGGGCGAGATTGATTTCTGTGAGAGCTTCACGGAGCGTGTCGCCCTCCTCAAGGGGCTTGACGAAAGTGTCATGAAAGATATTGCCGAGAATCTTCCGATTACGGAGGGAGTTGACCGTATGATGCAGGTATTGAAGCGTGTCGGATATAAGACCGCGATTTTGTCGGGAGGCTTCACATATTTCGGAAATTATCTCAAACAGAAGTTCGGTTTTGACTATGTATATGCCAATGAGCTTGAGATTGTCAACGGTAAACTCACCGGTCGCTATCTCGGTGAGATTGTCGATGGCCGTCGTAAGGCCGAGCTTTTGAGGCTCATCGCTCAGGTGGAAAATGTCGATATAGCGCAGACAATAGCTGTTGGCGACGGTGCCAATGATTTACCGATGCTCCGTACGGCCGGTCTCGGAATCGCTTTCCATGCCAAGCCGAAAGTCAAGGCCAACGCCGAACAATCCATTTCAACTATCGGTCTCGACGGAGTCCTATATTTCCTCGGATTCAAGGACTCATTTATCACGCAGTAAACTCAAAGATACATAATACAGAAAACAAAAATTACAGACTCTTTTCTAAGCTTATTTCCGCTTAAATTGAGCCTGTAATTTTTATTGTTTCTGAATTTATGTACCTTTTTAATGGATAAGGCTTACTTTACATTCAGTAATTTACCTGAGGTATGGGAGGTGAATTGCGGAGCGTATTGACTTTGGATGGTGGCAAGCCCGGAAGCATAGGTGCCCGCATTATTTATCCATACGTCATAGGTCAGGATGTAGGTGCCTTTGGGCAGGTGGTTGATGAACAGTCGTGTTTCCGAGTCGCGGTTTTCACGATAGAAATAGATACCTTCCGAGAAAAGTGGCGTCGGCAATTGGTCGACTGGTTCATAGCATGCAGGACGCTCGTCAACAATAGTCACATAGTCCATATCGCGGTCCACATGAAGAGTGAGGGTGACACTGACCTTATCTCCGACTTTAAGCGAATCGGCGAAAATGGCTTTGGATTTGCCGTCAGCTTCGACGGTGCTTGTAACTAGCGATTTCTCGATTGACAGTTCGGGACATGACGCCGCTTTGACAGAAGTCATAGAGTCAGTGTAGAGCACGAATAGCGATCCCCATGCGGGAGTGTCACCCTTGCGTGATATCCGCATCTTGGCATCAGGTTTTGGAGCCCATTCCACCGGTGAACGGAAATAGCCGGTGAGTCTTTCGGCTTTTTCAGGTTTCACTTCTTTCCCTGCAAGGGAAATCTTGACATTGCCTGCCGGTTCAATCCATTTCTTTGAACTTGAGAGGATTGATGCTATCGCCTGTGTAGTGGTGACCGATGTGCCCCAATCCATAGCCTCTTTCTGAAGGATTAACCATTGACGTATTCTGTCGATATCCTCGCATTGAGGCTCTATGGCAGAAAATGCGTCGAGGATTATCGCAGTAGTGCCAATCTTGCCCATCGACCATATCGTCATATTGTCGAGCGAGGGCCACCACATACCTTTAGTCGGAGAATATTCTGAATATTCACGTAGGGAGGTGAGTATTGTCGACGCTACATTCCGATAGGAATTCGCTGAAAGAATCTGGGCGTAGACGGCTTTTTCAAATACGTCTGATTTTTTCCAACCGGCGAGTATATTTTGGACTGTTGCCGAAACGATAGACTGTTTTGCTTGCGGTGCACCTTTGAAGTCTTTATAAAAATCACGGAGATAGACATACAGTGTATAGTCAGATTTCGGATATTTCCTGAAATCTTTTTCAGTCTCGCTGTCGAACCATTTGAGAGAGGAGATTATCATGTTCCTTAAATCGCCTGATTGAGGCAGATAGCCCATGCGATGAAGTTTTCCCATTAAAAGGAGTACATTTTCCGTAGCCCATGTGGATGGTTCTTTGTAGGAAGAGAACCAGGCCCAACCTCCATTTTCGCAGGAAAGTTTCTTTAATGTCGCGATGTTGGCTTTAAGGGTATTTTCAACAGTCTTTTTATCGAAAAGTAGCGACAGCCGTGTCATACATTCGGTATCGCTTTTTGCGTCGAGCATCCACGGGGTTGCGGAGAGGAGCACTTGCTTGAGGTCGGCGTTGCGTTCAAGCATAGAGGTCAACATGCCTTCACTTCTGTCGCTCTTGTTCCACTCGGCAATAGCCTCTCCGATAACGGGATTGTCGCGAAGCAGCCCTGAAGCGACCGCTGCCGAGAATATAGAAGCCGCTGCTTCATTTGCGGTATTTGCTTTCATGTCAAGAATTCCGGGGAGGGCTGTGACTACATACCAGGTAGGATTGTCGCAGAATTGCAGTGTCGCACGTGCATTTGCAGGAGCTACGGGCAGATTCATGCTGAAATCTTTGTCAGACGGGGCCATATAGAATGGATATGTGTCAATCACCGGACTGATGGCCGGAAGTACGGGAATGAGAGCCTGCTCGCCGTCGGCAAAGCGTTCCGCCGAAGATTTTACGCGATAGCCGATAAACGGGGCATCGGACGGGGCATCAATATCGATGCTTATGACCGCAGATGTATTCGGCTTGAGAACGTCGGTCTGTGAAATTTCCTTGATGGTTTTGCCATCTGTAGCGTTGAATATTTCAACATGTGTTTCCACCGTCTGTTCTGTCTCGCTTCCGTTCATTATCGACGCGCTGACAGTAGCCTTATCTCCGTTTCGGAGGAAGCGGGGCAGATTGGGCTGAACCATGATGGGTTTATTTGCGACGACGTCAGAGGCAAAGGTAGTGGAAAGCAGGGAGTCGGTGTAGGCCAACGCGCGGAAGCCCCATGTAGTATTCGCGTTGGGAACTGTGAAAGAAAATGAGAGCTTACCTTCATTATCGGTGACAAGCATCGGCTTGAAGAAGGCTAACGCTGTTTCACGGTCGCGGAACGAGAATTTAGGCTCTTTCTCTTCTTGTTCGGTCGCGCCGGCAGCCGAGTCCATTTCAGCATCGGCAGCTTCTTCAACCATTACTTCTTTTTTATGTTCACGGACGACGTTTAAATCGTCGGTTCCTCCGTCGCGTGGAATGGAGAGTTCGGTTGTTTTTACCGTATTCAATATTTCTTCCTCTACCATATCGGCTGAGGCATATGCAGCCTTTGAACTCATGACCCCGCCTGTACCGCGGATTCTAATTCCGTTCATGGCTTTCATCATGTAGGCCGCCGATGTCCATGATAGACCGTAAGTATTGAATTCAGGCTCGTTTACCGTTACAATCGGGAGGTTCTTGCCGTCATAATGTGACATGGTGGCTGTGAGTTTACCTCCCAACTGAGATTGATTCCAATTATAATTGTAGCGGAATTTCCATCCGTCCGGACGGAAGTGCCATGATTGGGTGGCAAGAGCGTCAAGAGCCGTATTGTACATGTCGAGAATGACAGCACTTCTCTTTCCGTCGCCTGTTTCATCAATGATGCGGAAAGTCCATGTTTCCTCTTCGCCTGGGACGAGTCGGTTACGGAATGTCTCTGTTACAAACCTTATGCCTTTTTCAGGAATATCACGCGAGATGTTGATAGTTGCAGATGTCTGCTCGTAGTTTCCCGTAAGATTGATTTCAAGGTAAGCCTTGTCAATTGAGTCGGGGAGTATCACGGGTAGTCTGTGCATGCCGGCATCAGCTTTGACCCATTCCCTGGAGATTATCTTTGTATCATCATGTAGGGTGACAAGCAAATTTGTGGGACAATTTACAGCATAGAGCCATGTCGGGTTTTCTCCCTTGCGCACTGAGACTTTATCTGACGGATACCATAGCAGTTCGTCCGGACGCGGAGTATTTTCGTCGGTGGGACGATAGAGGACTATCTGTTGTGTGGCAGGCATGGCGAGATTTGAATCCGCAAGAGTGAAGCGGAATTCATATTTTCCGGATGGGAGCGATGTCAGGTCGATTGCAGGACTTGACGGCATTAAAGTGCCTTTCAGCATTTCCGCCTTGTCGCGTAAAACAGCATAGTCGATAGGCATTTCCACCACCGAATCAAGATAATTGACCACCTGAGCCTTTATGGCAGTAGTGGGTTGCGATATATCTATATCCATCGGCGCTGAGATTCGGATTGAATAGCGAAGCCCCTGTGTGAACATTGTTGAGGCAGTCTGTGTCTCTCCAGTGGAGGACAAGGCCGCGAATTCAGCCTTGAACACACATTGAGGCACCGGAGACATGTCGAGCACAGACTTCGGTATCGTCACATCGATTTTGCCTTCGGGTGAGGCTGTTGCTTCAATTGTATAGAATAATATCACGGGACTTGATGCATACCACCATCGCATGCGCTGGGAGGCCGACAGTTTGATTGTCAATTTAGCATCTCCGACGGGGAAACCGGCATATGTCTCTATCCGTCCGCGCAGAGTTGCGTCTCCACGTGTCGGGACATCCATCTCGACCGGGTCGAGAATCACGCGGAATGTGGGAAGCTTGTAGTCGGAGACTTTAAAGTTAACGGTACTATAGTTTCCATTGACTGCGATTCTGTAGTTCCCTGAAAGGCCCTCCTTGGGGATTTCGAATTTGCCGCTGACACGACCGAATGAATCCGTGGTGAGTTTCAGCGTATCTATCTCGACTCCGGAAGGGTTGTTGAGTATGGCGGAAACTGTCTTATTGATAAGCGGACGATGGCGGTCGTTTTCGAATTCATAACATATAGCCATCCATTCAACAGTGTCACCGGGATGGTATAGAGCTAGGGAGGTGTAACCGGTGGATGATTCTGTCCATTTCTTATCGCGGTGATAATCGTTGTGGTATACCCATATGGATGGTGCGAAACGGTCTCCGTCTTTTGAAATCGATACGCTTCCATCTTCTTTACAGATAATGGAACCGTCCGTTCCGGTCATGCCTATGACTTTAGGAGTACGTTTTGCCCTGTATTCATTTGGTATGAGCGTGATTTTTGCGTCAGCTACCGGCTCTCCAGTCTTGGCGTTCAGTCCCCATATGGTGGTCTTGTCAAAAACGGAAGCGGCTACCGAGTAATTGCTGACCTTGATTTTGCGGTGCCATTCTTTCTTTGTCCTTGTCTGGCCGTCGATAACCGGGATTGCGATGTAGCAGCCGACAGAAGGGAAAGAGTATTTTACTTTCTGTCTTTCATTGAACGGGATGTCGGATAATTCTGATTTTACCGGTATTACAGCGACTGGTTTCAGCGCCGGGAGTCCGACACAGGAATATGACTCGTTTTCAATGGAAGATGACGATACATTATAGATGTATATTTTCCCGGATTTGACATTTGACATAGACACGTCAAACGTGATCTCTATTCCGGGCCCGATTACATTCGGTACGACGACGGATAGGGACTGGCGACTCAGGTCGCGCATGATATTACGGAGATTGTTTATTCGGGCATATGCCGGGAAGGCCTTGATGTTGTGGCTTGCGGCATTGTATAGCCATGTCGAGTCGGCATCATAGTCGTTGATTGCCAGCAGTGCATCGCCGGAATATTCAGAGGAGAGACTTTCCGTGTATAAGTCTTTAAGAAGTTGCTGTCTTTTGGCGTAAGAATTGAATTCGTCGTCTTGGACACTGCCGGAGGAATAGGTGTGAGATGCGATGAAGTCAATTCTTTCTATGTCAGTATTTATAAACGGTGCGGTCCCAGGCTTGTGGAAACTGAGCAGAGCCCCGTATAAATTCAGAATTTTTGCGAGGACCGGGTCTGTATGGTTGAACGGGAAACTAAGATATAAATCATGGCGTGTTAGCAGCCCCCATGCGAGAAGGGTCTGACGGTTGGCGAAGCTTTTATAGTTTTCAATCGCTTTTGAGGCAACGAAATCGAAAAGTGTAGGATAGTAGATGATTGTCTCGCGTTCGTCCATCCGGGAACGGTTTGAGAGCCGTCTTCCCTGATTACCTCCGAAGTCAATGACAGCCTTGTATCTCTCAATCGGACATGTCTTTAAATCAGCCTCATTGATAAGTGCCTTTTCAAGCAGGGATGTTATTTTAGCTTTGAACTGTTCTCCGCTCCATTCGTTGATGTCGTCTGGCAGTGGAGTGAGCGGTAGGTTACGCCGGTCAAACTTCCATCGCTGACCTTGATAGGTGGCATTGTAAATTTCGGCCTGCAGTGTCGAAAGCATGCTTTTGAGCACAGGGTCGGTTGAGGAAACGGCGATTTCTTCTATTTTTTTTATAGCCTTCTGCGTATTGTCCTCGCTGATACGGGTCTGTGCGAGATAGTAGTCTATGAGGGCGCGTGTGATAGCCGGGCCGTCATTGGCTTTAAGTGCTGCTGAAAGTTCATTCTCTGCCTGCGCGCTAACTTTTTTGGGGAAAGCGAAATCAGGAGTTTTGCTTGTTGCTGCGTTCATGTCGGATATGAAAATAGAGGATATGAACGTAAGCAGCAGGATATAAATTCTACTGGTACGCATGATTGACAATAAATAAAAAATAGTTGGGACTTTATGTGTTTTTGAGGGAGAAGAGATTCCTTCTGGCTATCTGTTCTTGCGGCGCTGATGTCGCATGAGCTGACGCGTGAAGTCGCGCTCTGCATCTTTCAGCTGGAATAGCTGACGTGGTGTCAGAATTGTTTTGAAATCCTTGAAATAACGCATTTCAATCTCATTTTCGCGACCTTTAAGCTCATAGATTGCTTCAGCTGCCTTTTCATATTCCAGGTCGGTCGCGCTTCCGTCTTTTTTCATTGTCTGACGGTAAAGCTGCTCTGCCTCACCCTGGGCTTTGCGGATTTCCTCGTCCATCGAGTTGTAGAGCGGAATGAATTTAGCTTTCTGCTCGTCTGTCAGGCTTAGTTTCTTAGCTATAAAGTCATTCTTATATTGCTGCATCTCTTTCATCCACACTTCGCGCTCGCGCTCGGAGGGGCGCTGCGCCGATGCATAGACCGGAAGCATGACGGCAGAGAGGAGGAGGGCGAGAGAAAGAATCAGTTTATTCATATGTGTGGTGAATACTTGTAGCTAAAATTTATTGTAGTCAGATTTTAGAAAGGGGGAATTCCGGGGTTTCAGGAATTTCGGCTGAAGAGTCCGCGTTTTCTTCAAAAAGTTCATCGTCATAGGCCGACGGGTCAAAGCCTGTCTCATAGAGTTCTTCCATGAGCTGGTAGTCATTGACCTCACATTCTTTTATAAAGTAGTCGTTGATGAAATGGTCATTGCCGAGTGCGGCGGTCATGACAGGGTTGTTGTCGATAGATAAGCCTGATGAATCAGCCCTCATGAGGTCAAACATTTTCATCATGCACCATACGCCCATAAACATGGCGGCAAGATATATATAAGGTCTGACACGCTGCCACATCGAACGGGGCATCACCTTTGGCTGTGGCTTTTCCCAGTCACGCTCTGGCAGTGCTGCCATCATCCGTGCCGCAAAATCGTCGAAATAACCGTCGGGAACGGTCATTCCGTCGTTTCTGTTGACTTTGGTTAATATATCTTTCATCGTTTTTGTTTTTGAAGCTTGAAACTTTGTTATTCAACCGTGATTTCCGTCTTTGCCGGAATCGGGCTTTATCCTTTAGACTTTCGGGAAACGTGGAGGTTTAATCGCTGTCCGCAAAATATTGCTCGATTTTTTTTACGGCTAAATGGTAGGATGCTTTGAGTGCTCCGACAGAAGTGCCCATTATTTCCGACATTTTCTCATATTTCATATCGTCGTAGTAGCGCATATTGAAAACGAGACGCTGCTTTTCCGGAAGGGTTGCGACAGCTTCGCGAAGTTTCTGCGCGAGTTCATCGCCATCGATGTTTGTGTCGGCATGGATTAGAGCTATGGTGTTTGACTCTTCATCGTCGAGTGAAAGTCCGCGGCGTTTGCGCTCCTTTTCAAGGAAAGATATGCTCTCGTTGATTGCTATTTTATAGAGCCAGGTCGACAGTTTGGCATCTCCACGGAAGTTCTCGATATTCTGCCAGGCTTTGAGGAATGTGTTCTGGAGTATATCGTCAGTGTCTTCATGGGACTGTACCATCCGGCGTATCTGACGGTAAAGAGGCTCCGAGTAAAGTTTTATGACTTCCCCGAAGGCTTCGCGGCATGTTGACGGCTCCCGCAGCCGTGCCACGAGTCCGTTGTCGTCAAGTTGAAGCTCCTTTGCCATGCAGATTGATGAATGAAATGTCGGTACAAATATTTACAAATGTAGTGTTTATTTGTAGAAACCGCCTTAAAATTTTTACTAATAGATGTTAATGGGAAGTCCCCCCGGAGAGCCACCTATTTCGGTCGGCTATCCAAGGGGACTGATGAAAGGGAAAATGAGAATCTTAACAGATTTCTTATTGCTCGGCGTATGACCTTACGGTCGGACTTTCGACATCCACCCCGTATTCAGCCGCGCGGGCCATGATTGCACGCGCCAGTTTCGGCTTCAATTCTTCCGGGCAGTAACGGAAATAAGCTTCGGCGGCTCGCACATGGGCAGCGTCGGGCATGGGATATTCTCTGCGCTCGGGGAGGCCGAACACGCTGTCGGGAAGCTCCTTGCGCTCTTCATAAGAAATTCTGTCGTTCATATCTTGAATATTTTTGGATAGTAGGTTTTAAAGATTGAAACGGAAACCGACCTGAAGAAGACCCTGTGCTCCGAATCCAAGTTCACCGAAAATGCTTGTCACGCGGGAGATACCGACTTCTGCTCCGAGCGGGGAGGCCTGGATGGCGAAATAAGCCTTGTTCTTTGACCAGTCATCGTCTGCCATATGAGTGATGTCGACACCGATTCCAAGATGCCCGTAGAGAGTGACTATGCGGTTGCGCCAGTAGTCATAACGTCCGTTGAGCATGAACACGTGATAGTATGCGTTAGCATCGTCGGAGTGTTTGTAGCTGGTGCTTGAGAAAGTGTATGTGGCCCCGAGATAGAATTTTGGCGCAACTTTGAAGTTTACTCCTGCAGTAAGGGCTCCCCATGCATTGTTTACGGGGCCATAATCGTGCATGTCCGTACAGTCCATCTGAGTGTAGCCGCCGTAACCGATTTGAAGCTGGGCTTTCTGTGCCTGCGCGCCGATAGCCATCCCGAGCACGGCACACATGATAAGAAGTAATTTTTTCATCACTTTTGCTGTTTGTTTGGTTTGAATTTTAAAATAATTTCAACGTGAGAATGGTGCTACGACGTCTTGTAGGGCATCTTTTTGATAGCACATCTAATAAACAACAATAGTGTGACGAAAGTTTAAAAAAGGTGAATCTTTGGATTGGGAGGGCTAATACCATTTGACTCCGTTTGAGAAGGAGGAGCGCTTGTCGTATTTCAGGTCGGCAAGGAGCGAAGACTTGACCGATATATGGAAATTATAGCTCTTGTAAGGCCCTACCGGCACGAAACTTGCCCTCATCGTGAAGCAGTGCATATCACGGGAGATGTTGCAGTTCATATAGGCGAGTTTATGGGTATCGAAATTGTAGCTCGCTGAAAATCCGAAATTCCAGTTGGCTGTCGGGCGTATGTTGCCTGAGAATGAAAGATTCTGTGTGACTTTACCTTTGTACTCAAGCTTTTGGTAATCGAACTCGCCATAACCATAGTTGATGGAGTAGTTGACCGAGAGGTTCCATGGCACACTCCATTTCATATAGCCATCATTGTCAAATTCCATGCCGTCCTTCTTGTCACTGTTGCCTCGCCGGGAATTATTCCCTTGGAAATCCGAAGTGTCCTCGGCGAAGTCCTGGTCCATGGAGCCGTTGTCTTGTTTCCCTTTGTCGTCCTTCTTCTTGTCTTTGTCCTTTCCGAAAAGTTTTTTGAAAGTGTCGTTATTGAAGGTATAGCTGAACGAGGTGCCAGTGCTTGCAAGTTTTCCCCAGCCCTTGCCTTGGGATATGCGGAGTTTGTTTACGCGCACGGGAGTGCCGGAGGAGTTGAGAGCATAGGTATAGACATCCCATGTAGCTGAAAGATTGAGGTTGAAATTCTTGACCAGACGCAACATGATGGAGGTGTTGAGGTTTGACCATCTCATCGAGTCAGCTGCAAAGTTGTAGCTCTGGGAAAGTGACAGGTTTTCTATGAGTGATATCTTTTTTTCTCCGATAGAATCATTGTCGGATTTGACTTTCATCTCGAGGTTATTGGCGAGGTTGAAGGTGATTGCTCCTGTTTTGCCTCCGCTCGGGACACCGAAAAGAGAGTTGGGAAAGTATGAGTAGGTCTTCGTCATCATCTCTCCCTGTGAATTCGGATATTGATAGCTCCCGTAGTACCCGAAAAATTTAGAAGCGAAGTCCGGAGAGCCGGTAAACGAGATTGTAGGCGTCAGCACATGGCGTATCATTTTGATTTTGTCGCCAAGGAAGGGGAGTGGCTGGTAGAAACCGTAGATTTTAGTGTCGAGGGCCACCGATGCGCTGAAGTCCCATACGTTATAGAAACTGTAAGTGGTGTCGAGCACCTCGGCCGATGCGTTGGGGTCCCATTGACGGCGCACTTTTTGGGTGTACATGCGGTCAGTGAGATTTATGGACGGAGTGAGGTTGATGTATTTGAATATGTTGAATGTCGCGCTGATTGGAACACTGTGGCGCATGCCGTTTCTCCAGTCCTTTATAAGGCTTTTTTTGAAAAATTCGTCCTGTTTGGCTGTCAATGAGTTGTTGAACTGACCGGAATATGACAGCTTGATTTTTTCATACCATTTTTCATCGCCTACAGCGCGTTTGCGCTTGAAGGGATAGACTTGCGACATTGTCAGTGTGAAATTTGGGAATGACACTGCAAGTGTGGAATCCTGGGAGCGTTGCGACACGTTGGCGGTTGTAGAAAGCGACCATTTCGAGTTTGGGAAACGATAGGTCATGTTTATCGTGCTGCTCTTCGTGTTCTCAGTGAAAGCGTTTGAATAGTATGAGTTGAGATCGTTGCGGGTATAGCCACTGGTCGTGAAGTTCACGCTTGCCGAAAGGTTCATGTTGGGATTGGCTTTCGAATCCTGGCTATGGCTCCACAATACTTGAAAGTTTGTCGACTTTGAATAGTCCGGCATGCCTTTGTCGCCGGTCACGGTCTTAAGGTATGATATATTGAAGTTGCCGGAGTATTTATAGCGCTTCACGTATGCCGACTGAGCGCGAAGGCCCCATGAACCGAGGGTGTAGATTTCTCCTGTCAGGGCAAGGTCCATATTGTCGCTGATTGCGAAATAATATCCGCCGTTGCTCAGATAATATCCACGGTTGTAATCATCGCCGAATGTCGGGAAGATTATGCCTGACGAATATTTTTCGGAGAAAGGGAAGTAGCCGAACGGGACGGCCAGGGGGAGGGGGAGCCCTGCGAGCACCATGTATGCCGGACCGCTGACCACGTCCTTGCCCGGGCGTACTTTGGCTTTTGTGAGCTGCATGTAGAAGTGCGGGTGCTCATGGTTGTCGCAGGTTGTGTAGCGCCCGTTTTGGACATAGAATGTGTTTTCGTCAATCTTCTTTGTCTGTCCTCCGGTCAGATATCCTTCACCTTGCTGGGTAATGACGTCGGTTATGTACCCACGCTCGGTCTTGAAATTGTAGCGCATAGTCTTTGCCTCATAAGAGGTCCCGTTGTCGTCGAAAACCGGAGTGCCGAATGGTTCGCCGACGGAATCCACCCCACCCACGGCATAGACTGTGCTGTTTTCAAGGTTCATCTGTATTTCCTCGGCGTCAAGTTTGATTGGACCGTAGACAACCTTGCTTTCTCCATACATATAGGCGGTGTTCCGTCCTATCAGCACGAGTGAATCCTGCGCTGAGAAATCGACCGTATTGTCAAGGTCTACTTTAGCGCGAACGATTTTTGGCCCCTTATCCGGTGCGGAGATTCGACGGCGGCTCAGACGCGTACGCCTGGTGCTGTCCTCACTATAGATATGGCGTGTGATTAGGCTTGCTGTGCTGTCTGTTTTTGCCGTGGTGTCGGGATTAGCGGCAATTATCGCGGCGATACTGTCATTTTTGGGGATAGTGTCGATATCCGTGGCGGACGACAAGCCTTCCGGCTCTGTGACAACGGCGACTGAATCGGGATTGACAGGACGTGAAAATGCACCCATTGACAGGGCACACAGCAGTACGACTAAAATAATATATAATTGAGAATACCTCAAAATAGCCTATTATAATAATATGGTGTGTCGCGTCTCATGGACGCTGTTTTTACTGAATTTTTTGATGCAAATTCTCTGCAAAGATAAAACATTATCCTAACATAGGCAATATAAGAATTTGTAATTTAATAGGGGCTTTTTGATTATAATTGTGAATTTTTTTGTGTAATTTTGCAACGCTAAATCACTCATCCTCATCAATAACACTCATTCATCATTTGACTATTCAGTTCTAATGGCACGGCAACACTTTGATAACCTTGATTTTAAAATTTTGGAGATGCTTTCTAACAACGCCAGAAAGCCTTTCCTTGAAATCGCACGCGAAACAAATGTGTCGGGAGCGGCAATCCATCAGCGAATACAGAAACTGACATCATCAGGCATAATAAAGGGCTTCGAGACCATAATTGACCCGGCATCGGTGGGCTATGATACTTGTGCATACATCGGTTTCATCCTTAACGATCCGACTAAATTTGATGAGGTGGTGGAACGCCTGCGTGAGATGCCTGAGGTGGTTGATTGCCATTTTACCACAGGCAGCTATGATATTTTTGCGAAAATTTTCGCCCGCAATAATGCCCATCTCCTTGAAATAATCCATAAGAAACTGCGTCTTGACTTCGGTCGCACGGAAACTCTTATTTCTTTCAAGGAAGTGTTCAAGCGTCCGATTCCTATTGTGGCCGACAATCTTAATTAATAAGGTGAAACAGAGTTGATAGATAAGGATACATTTGCCAATCGCACGGCTTTATTCCATACATTCGGCTGCAAGCTGAATTTTGCTGAAACCTCTACGGTAGCACGTATTTTTGCTTCAAAAGGCATCCAGCGGGTTCATGAAGGAGACGTGCCGGACTATATAGTGGTCAACACGTGCAGTGTTACGGAGATTGCCGACAAGAAATGCCGTCAGGCAATCCGCTCGTTTGCCAGGCGTTACCCGGAAGCCAAGATTGTGGTTACCGGATGTTATGCCCAGCTGAAGCCTTCGGAAGTTGCTTCGCTTCCTGGGGTAGTGGTGGTGGCCGGAACGGATAGAAAACTCAGCCTTGCTGACTATCTTGATGAGTTTGAGCGAAAGGCGCACGACGATGCAGGCGTTTCGGATGGGCCATCGTCGTCATATGTGACCCCGGTCAAGGATATACGGTCTTTCAGCCCGTCTTGTTCACGTGGAGACCGCACCCGCTATTTCCTGAAAGTCCAGGATGGATGCGATTACTATTGCTCTTATTGCACCATCCCTATGGCTCGTGGCCGCAGTCGGTCCGGTAGGATTGATGAAATTGTGGCCCAGGCGCGTGATGTAGCGGCAGAAGGTGGGAAAGAGATTGTCTTGACCGGTGTTAATATCGGTGACTTCGGGAAAGGCACTGATGAGACTTTCTTTGATCTTTGCCGGAGTCTTGACGAGGTGGAGGGTATCGAGCGCTACCGCATCTCGTCAATAGAGCCGAATCTGCTTACGGATGAACTTATTGACTTTGTAGCTTCGTCACGGAGGTTCATGCCTCATTTCCATATACCGCTTCAGTCGGGCAGTGACGAGGTGTTGCGTCTGATGCGCCGCCGATATGATACAGCCCTGTTCAGAAGTAAGATTGAGCATATACGGCGTGTGATGCCTGATGCTTTTATAGGAGTTGATTTGATTGTCGGTGCGCGTGGTGAGACGGAGGCTCTTTTCGGGGAATCGAAAGCCTTTGTAGAATCGTTGCCGATATCGAGGTTGCATGTATTCACCTATAGTGAGCGACCCGGAACGCGTGCGTTGGATATCGGCCATGAGGTGAGTCAGGAGGAGAAACATAGGCGTACCCGTATAATGCTCGCTATATCCGAGCGTAAACTTAGGGAGTTCACCTCACGTTTTGAGGGGTCGGTGCGTCCGGTGCTCGTCGAGCATCCCCGCCACGACGGTTCGATGGCCGGCTTTACGGATAATTATCTGCGTGTTAATATCTCTCTTGATGCATCGTTGTCAAACAGCGTGCAGGCGGTGCGTATAACTTCGATGCATCCCGAGGGTGAGGAATCTGATGGGGAGGTTGTGAGATGAATGGGCCGCGTGTCGCAGTTGTGATTCTTAATTGGAACGGAGAGCGTTTCCTAAGGGAATATCTTCCGTCAGTGGTTAAGAATACTCCTCGTAAAATTGCAGATGTCATTGTCGCCGACAATGGTTCGACTGATTCGTCGATAAGCGTGCTCAAAAAAGATTTCCCGGATGTCAGATTGATAGAGTTTTCGGAGAACCATGGTTTTGCCGAAGGTTATAATCTTGCTATAGGCGGATTGGCGGATGAGTATAAATATACGGTTCTGCTTAACTCTGATGTGCGTGTCGATGATGATTGGTTGACGCCTCTCTATGATTTCATGGAATCTCACCCCAAGGTAGGGGCGGTGCAGCCCAAGATTCTTTCGTTGAGTGACCCACGGAAGTTTGAATATGCCGGCGCGGCCGGAGGTTTCCTCGATTGCAATGGCTATCCTTATTGCCGTGGGAGGATATTCGAGAGTGTTGAGGCTGATTGTGGACAATACGACGCTCCATTGCAGGTCGACTGGGCGAGTGGGGCGGCTCTGATGGTAGACACCGCCTTATATATAAAGGTAGGAGGTCTTGACAAGGAATTTTTTGCGCATATGGAGGAAATAGACCTTTGTTGGCGTATGAGACTGGCCGGACGTGAGCTGTGGGCTGTTCCTCAGGCTAAGGTCTATCATCTTGGTGGAGGAAGTCTCCCTGCTTCTAATCCTAAAAAGACTTATCTGAATTTCAGGAACAATCTTTTGATGCTATATAAGAATCTCCCCCACGAAGTCCGGGGTAGGCGTCTGTTATGGCGCCGTATGCTCGACATTTTGGCGTGGGCGAAATTTATAGCGACCTTCGACATGAAAAATGCCTCTGCTTTGGTCAGGGCTCATCGTGATTTTGCCCGGATGCGCCTGCTCTATCCGGATGGTTCGCTACCTGAAAAAAATGGGCGCGATTTGCTTGCATCGCGCCCTAATATATTGGTTGAGTATTATTTAAAAGGGAAAAGGCTTTTTTCTGAATTGTAGGTGATTGGATATATGATATTCGAATCCGGTGCCTTTATTCCAGGATTTTGGCTATCTCACTGATTTTATCTGTGGCCGTTTGGTCGGGGTGTATCGGAACTATTGTGCCATATTGACGTGATAGCCAGTACTCGTCTGTCTCGGGATTGTCGGGTTCGTCATTATGAAATTTTCCTGTAAGCCAATAGAATGGAATCCCATGAGGAGAGGTGAAGTCTGCATATTCTTCCGTCCATCGTCCTTTGGCGGCACGTACCGTTTTAATGCCTGAGGGGGTGCAATGCGCCGGGAAGTTGATGTTGAGGCATATGCCTTCCGGAAGCCCATGCCGTAGAATCTTGGTTGTGATGTCCGTGATGAAAGACGTGAGTGGGTTAAAATCCGCCTTTGGAGAGTGGTCAAGGAGTGAATATCCTATAGATGGTATGCCGAGGATACAGCCCTCCATAGCAGCGCCCATGGTCCCTGAATATATGTTGTTGACAGCCGCGTTGGAGCCGTGGTTTATTCCTGAAAGTATAAGGTCTGGCTTTCGGTCGAGCACTGCATACATCGCGAGTTTCACACAGTCGACCGGGGTGCCGTTTACGCTGAACCTTTGTGCACCGTCAATCGGTTCGTATTTGCGTATATAGAGAGGTGAATTGACTGTGAGGGCGGAGGATTTGCCTGACTGTGCGTTGTCGGGAGCCACTACAACGACATCGCCCAGTCCGACTGCTATGCGTGTCAGGTGCTCGATGCCTCCCGATTGGATTCCGTCGTCGTTGGTGATGAGTATGAGGGGGCGTTTTGTTTCCATAATTTGTAATGAAGATGTTTTTAAGACAAAATTACGATAAATTGCCAACTAATCGTGTGTGAAATTGTTAAAATTTTAGTACTTTTGACAACCAAAAACAAAAATAGCCATGCAGATTCAACGAATTCAGACGGTCTATATCTTTCTCGCCATGGTGGCGATGATGATATTTCTTATTGTCCCCTACGGGGAGGTTCATTATATCGCTAACGAGCCGGTTGGAGTTGAGAAACTTTATGTGATGTATGAATACGGGCTCCTTATTCCGGCTGCCGCCACTGTGATACTTCTTATTACGGATATTTTTCTTTATAGGAATATGTCATTGCAGCGGAAAGTGCTGACTATTTGTCTCCTGTTGACTTTATGCTGTATCGCGGTAGTATGTTTCGCTCTGTTCAAGCAGGCAAAGGCTGAAGGAATAGATGCAGTTTTTTCTGTTTGGGACATCCTTCTTCCTATAGCGGTTGTTTTTGAACTTTTAGGTCTGTCGGCTATTGCGAAGGATATAAAGCTGCTCAATTCCTACAATAGATTGCGCTGACACTCTCTGTAAGTGTCCCCAATGCAGCTACAGAATGGATTTTTCACGTCCGTGCCTCTTGGCGCGGACGTTTTTTAGTATTAATTTTGTATAGAAATATTCATGCCGGTAAATACGGTTATGCAAACCACAATACGTAACTCTACTCTCCCGCGCAGAAAAGTCTGCATGAAAATCCATTAAAAACATTGTCTCAATAGTAACATCTCTCTACATTCCGAAATGAAAAAAATCCTTATAGGTATAGTTTTCATTTTGACTGCTCTTCAATTGCTTGCAGTCCCTCAGGTCTTGCTTCCGGCTTCTAACGCGGATTTGCTTGACCTGCTTGATCATGAACTGTCAAGACGTGATATATATACCGCCATTCGGTTCCAGAAAATTGATTCACTTAAAACCCTCATTGCAACCGACAGTGCTAAGGCCTACCGTTTCTACCTTGATTTAGGGGCTCTTGAGAGCGGCCTTAATTCAGACTCTGCGATTATAAGTTATAATCGAGGGATAGAGGCTACGCGTGCTGCCGGAGATTCGTTGCTTATTCAGAGATATATGATATGCCGTGTAGCCGAATTGCGGCGTGTAGGCGCTATCCCTGATGCGATGCACGATATCGATATGATTAGTAGGGCAGGATTGTATCCGGAGAATCGTACATTGTATTATACGGTGGGGCGTGATCTATACATGACGATGGCGGAAATATATGAAGAGAGTGAATTGCATGCCACCTACATGAAATCCGGATTGGAATTTGCAAAAAAGCATATATCCTATCTTCCGACAGATAGTGCGGGCTATAAATTGTCGCGTGCCTTAGTCTATTTTGCTGAGAACAATGATCCGCTCGGTCTTGCTACCCTTCATGAATTTGAGTCTGAGATAGACATGGAATCTCCTGAATTTATGATGGCTATGACGATTCTTGGTGGCAGGTATCTCATTAAAGGGAATTATGATATGGCTATCCGCTATCTGGGGATGGCAGCTCTTGCGGAAGTGTATAGTTCTGACCGTCAGGGGACCGCTCTTATCCGTCTCGGAATGGCCCTATATGGTCAAAAGGATATAATTAGGGCCCATAATTATCTATCGGTTGCCCTTGATGATGCCTTGAAAGCGAGTGCGAAAATAAATTGTGTCATGATTTCAGGAGCTTTTATGCCGGTCGCACAGGAACTGCGCCATCGTGACGACAGGAAATTCATGATGTTGAGCTCTCTTGTAGTAAGCCTCGTTGTAGCGATGGTTCTTCTTGGGCAGCTATATCGGACAAAAAGGAGGAAGGTATCGGAAATGGCTAAGGTCAGACAGATGCTTGCCACGGCAAATCTTTCGAAGGAAACATACATTTCTGAATTCATGAATCTGTGTTCAAGCTATATAGAAAGTCTTGAGGATTTTAACCGCATGTGTCGCAGAAAGATTACGGCAGGCCAGTTTGACGATTTGATGCAGTTGATTAAATCGGGCAAGGTGATTGATGATCAACGAAAGAAATTCGACGATATATTTGACGATTCCTTCCTTGCAATATATCCTACTTTCATTGAGGAGGTGAATATGCTGCTGATTCCTGAGAAAAAGATTGCAACTCCGGCGTCAAATGTACTTACCACGGAATTGCGTGTGCTCGCGTTCACGAGACTCGGGGTTGAAGACTCTGCTCAGATAGCCCGCTTTCTCGGGGTGTCGCTGAATACCATCTATACTTACCGTAATAAACTTCGCAATAAAGCAATATCACGTGACACGTTCGACACCGATATAATGAAAATCGGAGTGATTGAATAGACGAAAACCATTAAATTTAACTTATATTTTATAACCGGGCTATTTTATATAATAGCCTGGTTTTCAATTTATATGTATTTATATTGGATTTATATGATTTATATTATGGATGTTTACTATTGCAGTCGGGTGAAAAACGCTCTATCTTTGTGTTATTAATATAAAGGACATCACGATTCAGTCCCTTGATCACTAGTGTCTCTTAAAAAGTGTTAATCAAATTCGAGGTCAAGAGTTGGATGGCAATTTGCTATTTGTGCTGGCTCCGGTTCTGGAGTCAACAAGTCCTTGATATGTTCCTTGGATGTCTCGGAATTACCCCAGAATGTGGTGACTCTAAGGTGCTGTTTGATCCATTTGAAGAAAAGCTCCACCTGCCATCGGTTCTTGTAAAGGAGCACAATCTGTTTGGCAGACAGGAAGAAATTATTTGTGTAAAAAACAAAACTTCTCTTCAGGTCAGGGATATACGCTACAATACGTCTAATCCGGGAAGGGTAGTTGGATGCATTGCGTCTACCGGTAAACCTTACGGTATAATCTTGAAGAATGTTTCCATTCTCGGGCATGTCCAGACCATCCTCGACAATGAACTTCGGCTTAGCCTTCTCTCTTATGACAAAGAAGGCTCCATGTTCCTCAATCTTATGAAGCCTATCCAAGTCCCAGTATCCACGGTCGAAGATATAACCGGCCAACGGTTCATAATCAATGATATCCATCGCATTTACATCATGAACCGAGGCATTGGTGATGTTTATCATAACTGGAATCTGCGTCACTATATCAAGTTGGGTATGCAGTTTAATGCCGGACTTGGTGCTTCTGAACTTTGCCCAGTCATAAACACTCATGCAAAGGTCAATCGTGGAGGAATCGAACGCATAGAACTTGCCGCCGATACAAAATTCCCGGTCTATACGGGCTTCCTGAGCCAGCACAATCATATGGTTGGCGAACTCCTCGAACACATGCCAATCACGATTGGTATTGCATCTGGAGAGAATATTACGGTCTACCGCTTCTTTGCCAAATCCGAGATGAAAGGATTTCTTGCGATGTGCTGTAGTGATATCCGAGAGTTCACGGAGACTTCGACATCCGAGCAGTTGACCGAATATAAGGACAAGCAACTGTCCCCAATAAGACAACTGCCATCCGAGGGTTCTGTCCTCAACCTTATTTTTGGTACGATGCTCCATGATTCTTTCAAATTTGCGTTTTGGCAAAAAGTCAACAATCTGGCTGAAAATGTATCGTCCTGCATTCATGAAAAATTGGGGAACCGAGTTTTAAGGCTCCAACCCCAATATAATCATTTGAAAAGTGCGACAAGGTTTGCAGGCCTGAAAATCGCGTAACCAACATGAATACAGAGTTTAATAATTTCGCATTAACAGATTTTAAAAGACGCCAGTG
>JAETNO010000034.1 GCA_021768245.1 Bacteroidaceae bacterium
GAAACTGTTGGACGAATACATCAAAAGGAATTATTGATTTCCCCTGATTCATCACCCAAAATGTCCACATGGAACTTTGTTATGATAAAATATCACCCCAAATGTCCACATCGCCCCAAGATTCATTAAATTCTTATGTTGATAGTCAGGTGCCCGCTTATACCCCGGAAGTTCTGTGTCAATCTTTTTGGCGTGGTGTTGGCTAAGGATACTTCGTGGATTGACGCTGAGATTGTTAATCATGAGAAAATCCATTTGGCTCAGATGAGGGAGACACTTTTTGTCGGATTCTATATCCTGTATGTGTTGGAATGGCTTGTTAGGCTCTTGAGCACCGGTGATAGTTTCAAAGCCTATAGGTCGATATCATTCGAGCGAGAGGCTTATGGTCATTCTTCTGATATGGACTATCTGAAAAAGCGGTGCCATTTTGCTCAATGGCGCCGCTGAATGGGGAGTGTGCTTTTGTTGGGATTGTGAATCTTAAGCCTGTTTTAATCAGATTCGCTCGAGGACGGTGGCTACGAGGACGCGAACGGCTGTTTTATAGTTGGGGTTCGCGTCGTTGTTCATGCGGTTGGCTATAATGGAGCATACGGTCATGGCGCGGTGTCCCATCAGACGTCCGAGTCCCTGAAGCGGTGCTGATTCCATCTCGTAGTTGGTCACTTTGCGACCATTGTGGCGGAAGTTCTCGATATGTCGGTTGAGTTCTGGATTTGCAAGCGGAAGCCGCAGTTCGCGTCCCTGCGGTCCATAGAAACCGACGGCAGAGATGGTGTTGCCGCGCACCATGTCGTCGCGTCCTATCTGTTCCACCAATTCTTCATCGGCATTTACCACATATGGTTTGGCCCAAAGGGGATTCCAGCCTACGGCTTCACAGAAAGCATGCTCGAAGTCGAGGTCTGCAACCTCATTGCGCCCGGCATAATAGTTGAGCACGCCGTCGAAGCCGATTGCCTTTTCTGCGATTACGGGGGTGCCGAGTTTCAGCTCCGGCTGGAGTGCGCCGGAGGTGCCTATGCGTACGAGTGTCAGACGGCGTTTTTTATCTTTGACCTCGCGGGTCTTGAAATCGACGTTGGCAAGGGCGTCGAGCTCGTTGATTACGATATCTATATTGTCAGGCCCAATACCGTGGGAGAGACACATGATGGGTTTGCCGTTGAATGTGCCTCCGATTGTGTGGAATTCGCGGGAGGAGACTTCAAAGTCGGTGGTGTCGAAGAATGAAGCGACCATGTTGACCCTTCCAGGGTCGCCTACGAGAATCACTCTGTCGGTGAGTTGTTCGGGAAGGAGGTGGAGGTGGAAAACCGAACCGTCGGGATTGATAATCAGTTCTGAGGGAGCTATGACTTTCTTTTCCATGATATGTGTTTGTTTTGATGATTATAAATTTAACGTAGGGGCGGAATCTAAAGTTTAAGTATTCAAGCAGCAAAGTTAACGGAGACGGTAACGTCCGCCGGGAATTTGCATCAGCAGTGAGCGGAACTCCATGTCTATCAGTGTCGACAGTAGTCTTGGCGTAGGCATGTCGATGCGGCATGAGAGTTCTGAAAGGGTCATTTCGCCTGAATCGGTCATAATGTCGATTATCGCCTGCTCTTCCGGGGATATGTCGTCGAAAAGCTGCGGGGTGTTTTCCTGTTGGCTTACGATTCTCCAACCCATTTGGGCCACGAAATCGGAAGCCGATGTGACAAGCCCTGCTATTTGGGAAGATATAAGGGAATTGCAGCCGGAGGAGTATTTGTCGGATATGCGTCCAGGTAGGGCGAACACATCGCGACTGTAGCCGGAAGCGAGACGTGCCGTTACGAGCGCGCCACCTTTCGATGCTGATTCAACAACGATGAGTGCGTCGCAAAGTCCGGCTACAATGCGGTTGCGTGCCAGGAAATTCCCTTTATGGATAGCTACGCTTGAAGGATAATCTGTCAGTAGCATCCCTGAACCTCTCGCTATCTCGGCAGCCGTAGCGCGGTGGGAAGAGGGATATATAGTGTTAAGTCCGTGGGCCAGGACTGCCACTGTCGGCAGGCCCGCTTTCATCGCGGCCTTATGGGCGGCGATGTCAATGCCATAGGCAAGGCCGCTGACAATGACCGGCCTTTCCGGAAGGATTTCAGCAAGCTCACTCACAAAACGGCTCACGAAATCATTGCCATAGGCGGTTGCGTGTCGCGTCCCTACGATTGATATGAAATGAGCTTGATTAAGGTCGCAGTTGCCGAGCCCGTAGAGCATCAGTGGAGCGTCGTCGCATTGGAGCAGCCTTTCGGGATAATTTTCGTCGCGATAATAGAAAGACTTGATTGCGTTTTCATTGACGAATTGAATCTCCTTGGATGCCTGGGCCAATGCCTCATCCCTGACTTTTTTAGAAAAAAGACGGTTGCGGAATCCCATTACCGCAGAGAGCTGGGACTCCGAGAGCTCAAAGAAGTCCTTTTCGGAGCCTATACGGTCGAGCAGGGCCGTGGCCATAGCCGGACGTAACGAACGGAACGAGGAGAAAGCGATTTTGTAAATCAATAGTCAGGTATTGTTTGAGAATTAAGGTTGAGACTTGATGTCGGTAAGAGCCGAAAGCCGTCATACTGACCAATCGGAGGAATCAGAGATATTCTTTGAAGGCTTCCGCGAGGAGATCGCCTCGCGACAAGCGTCCGTTCTGTAGACATACGACTGTCACGAGTGCATGGACAACGGGTACGCCCGTCGAGGCATTGAATATGTCCTGTACGAAGACAAATCGGGCTCCTTTACGCTCCATGCGCAGTTTTGAAATCATGGTGTCGCCAAATGTGAGCGACGAGAGGTATTCAATTTCAATCTTCCGCACTACAGGGTCAAGCCCCTGCTGCTGCATGTCACGGAAAGAAGTCCCTGCGCGCTCACAGAAATCATGGCGCGTGATTTCAAGATAGTGGAGATAGTTGGCGTTGTTGACAATTCCCTGGGTGTCGAGCTCGTAGTCGCGGACTTTTATTTCAAGGGAATGTGTATAGTCGGTTTCGTTCACTGTCATTATGCGTTGTAGAGGTATCTTTTTATGGAGCGTTTAGGCGTCTTCTCGAATTCGTTTGCTATAAGCTGGATGCGGTCGATGCGTTCATACGGCGCCACAAGGCTGTTGAGGTCTGAGCGCACCTGTTCCATCACCTCCGGCAGTTTCTCATTAGAGATTTTGTCGCGGTCCATCGCCTCATAGTCAGGATAGACGAGCGCTATGAGATGTTTGCCCCTTTCGACGATAAGGCTTTCGGACACATAGGGCATGTTGTTGAGCTTGGCTTCTATTTCCTCGGGATATATGTTCTGCCCTGACGCGCCAAGTATCATGGTTTTATAACGGCCACGGATGAAGATGGTGCCATGGTTTGAAATCGTGCCCATGTCTCCGGTGTGGAGCCATCCTTCGGCATCAAGCACCGCTTCTGTTGCTTCGGGATTCTTATAGTAACCCTGCATCACGTTCTCGCCTCTTACACAGATTTCCCCGGGGATTTTGGCAGGATTGGCGCTGTCGGCGATTTTGCTTTCCATTGAGGGGAGCGTGCGACCGGATGAGCCGGGAATGAACTGTCGCCAGGGTGTATAGCTGATGAGCGGGCCACATTCCGTCATGCCATATCCAACGGTGAAGGGAAATTTTATACGGTGGAGGAATAGTTCCACGTCATGGTTTAGCGGTGCGCCGCCTACAATCACTTCCTCAAACTCTCCGCCGAGAGCTTCGATGAGGCTGTTGCGGATTTTGCGGAATATCAGAGTCTTCAGGCCCGGTACTTTGAGCGCATTGCGGACGGTGGCTTTCTCTATAATCGGACGCAGCTTGTTGCGGTAGATTTTTTCGAGTATAAGCGGGACGCAGATAATCAGGTTGGGCTTGACTTCGGCAAAGGCTTTCAGAAGAAGTTTCGGAGTGGGGAGTTTGCCGAGCAGAGTGACGTGGGTTCCGACCGCGAGAGGGGTGAGCATATCGAAAGCACAGCCATAGGCATGGGCGAGTGGGAGGAAAGATAAGGCGCGGGAACCACGGTAGTGGAGGCGTGAGCGCATGCCGAAGCGCACATTTCCCCCGAGGTTACCGAGCGAGAGCATTACGCCTTTGGAGAAGCCTGTAGTGCCGGAGGTATAGTTTATTTCTGCAAGCGCAGTCTCCGGTATGTCGGGGTAGTCTACGTCGGCTGTCGTGAATCCATGGGGATATTTGCGCCTCATCCTGACGGGCAGTTTGGTGAGGAATTTTTCGGCGGCGCGGTTTGTGACGGGATGCTCGGCAAGGACCTCCCTGCGTTCAAGCGACATCACGGCCTTGACCATGGGAATCTTCTCGAATTCCATGTTGTCGAAAATGCTCTCGTTGATAAAGAGCATGACGCTTTCGGAATGGTTGATTATATGTTGGGCGTCCTGTACGTTGAAATCATGGAGCACGGGTACTATCACGGCACCATATGTAAGAGTGGCCATGTAGACAACCACCCACGATATGGAGTTCTTGCCCATCAGCGCCACTTTGTCGCCGCGTTTCACTCCACACTCATTGAAAAGCAGGTGGATTGCCGCGATTCTGCGTGAAAGGTCCGCGTAGGTCATTGTCTGTCCGGCTCCGAATTCGCTGAGAGCCGGCAGCTCCCAGTTCTTACGGAAGCTCGACGCATATATTTTGAGAAGATTTTCGTTGTCCATAAAAACAGTTTCTGTGAGGATGATAAAAGAACATTCAGACCTACAGAGATAACGCTGTGCAATAAACCATTGTTCTGTACGTGTCTATAAGCTTTGCCAAAATAAAGCACGGTGATTTTATAAGAAAATAGGACAACACCCTATTATAAAAATGTAGGGAACGCGATGTGTCGCGTCCCTACATTTTCAAGGAGGGCTATCCTCCTGTAGGAGTTTCCTTCATCATCGCTGATTACATCTTGCTGATGTATTCGCGGAGGGGTTCGTTTTCGGGGTCGACTTCGAGGAGTTTGGTGAAGTACTCACGGGCCTTTTCCTTGTCGCCGGCCTTGAGATAGTAGTTTGCGATATTGTTGTAGGCGGTCTTGTAGGCAGCGGCGTTCTTAGTCTTGTTTTCCGGGTCTTCGTCGTAGGCCTTGAGCATTTCTTCATATACGGCCACGAGCTCGGGAGTGGTTTCCTGACCGTCGCGTACCATCATGAGAGTGGCTTTGTTGCGGTAGAGCGGGCCTTTGTTGGCTGCGGATTCGATAGCCATGTCGACATATTTGATACCGTTCTGTGCGGCTTCAGCGCGCTCGGGAGAACCTTCGGGGAGGGAGAGGCCGAGGTTCTTATAACGGTTGGAGAGGATATAGTAGTCGTTGAGTGAAGCATCGCCGAGGTCTACGTATTTCTGCATGAATTCAGCGGCCTTGGCATAGTCCTCGAGGTCTGTGTACATCGATGAGATGTTTACGAGAATTTCCTTGTTCTTCTCGGGGTTGAGTTCGTAGGCTTTGGTGTAGGCTACGATTGCTTCCTGGGGACGGCCGAGTTCTCCGAGGACATCGCCATAGGTGGTGTAGTCAGTTGCGGTGAACTTGGCATTGCTGTGTGCGAAGAGCTTGGCGGCAGCCTGTTCGGCACCTGCGAAGTCTTTGAGTGCGGCTTTGTTGAGCATCACCATGCGCTGCATATACTCATTGTCGGGGTCTTTTGCGAGCACCTGGTTGGCAACGTCAAGCGATTCCTGATATTTCTTGCCGAAGAAGAGTAGGCCTGAATAGCGCTGCTCGTCACCCTGGAAGTGGTTGGGGTTCTGGATGTATTTGCCATACTGCTCGGCAGCCTTGGTGAACTGGTTGTTGTCGTAGTATTTTTCGGCAAGCTCACTTTGGGCGAGGGCAGAGGTGGGGAGCTTTTCGTTGAGCTCAACAAGTTTTCCGATTGCGAAGTCGGGATTCACCTTATTATAAAGGTTGGAATACTTCACATAAGCCTCAGGGTTGATGTGGCCTGCTTCCTCATCATAAATCATGGCCTGCTCGTAGTTTCCGGCGGCTTGACCGATATCGGTCGACTTTATCATATCGCCACGGAGCACATAAATCTGGGCTTCTTTGTTTTTCGAGGCTTTCATCGCGTTTGCGATATTCTTGTCGATTTCCTTTGCGTAGGCGGTGGGATTTACGTTGAAATATGCACGGGCTATGGCGGCCATCACTGATGCATCTTTCTTGTTGCCTTCGAGAGCCTGCTTGAAGAGACGTTCTGCTTCGCTCTTGTTTCCGTTCTTAAGGGCGATTTCTCCGAGGCCTACATAGTTGTAGCCGTAGGCAGGATTGGCCTGTACGCCTTTGTTGAAATTGTCGGAGGCTGCGGCAGTGTCGCCGTCGCGCATTGCGAGTGAGCCGAGATAGAAATAGCTGACTGCCTTATCGGTCGAAGGGTCGTTGAGTGTCTTCTCAAGAATAGTTTTTGCCTTGTCGAAACGGTCGGCATTGTAGTAGTCTACACCGTCCTGATAGCCACCCTGGGCTGAGGCCGCAAGAGTGAAGCCTCCGAGAAGGAGGGAGAAGATTGTACGAAATTTCATGTCGTTGGTTTACTATTTTTGTGTTATTTATATGTTTTTGTAAGTGTCTACGGCGTTTTGGCAACGGATTGTCGCAGATTTGGCGCCTATATATAATAGACTAACGCAAAAAGCCGGGGTTTATTTCCATTGCTCATAAATTTTAGTTACGGATTAGGTCTCTCTACTCGACCTGCACCATGCGCGGACGCACTGTTGCCGGCAATATTCCGGTCATCTGTATAAGTTTCTGGCCCTGGAAGCCGGTGACGAAACTGTAGAATCTATGGGCTATTGTGCCTCCGGGGGCAGTGCTTATCATATAGACAGAGCGATAGAGCGGATAGCTGCCATCGAAGATATAGGCCTGATAAGGTTTATAGGCGGCAACCACATCGTTGCCTCGGATTTTAAGCACTTTCACGTCGGCATTGAAATCAAGCTGCGTCGTGTCGCTTTTCTCTACGGCCTGGGCCAGTTCCTCCACGGATTTCTCCTGCCCGCGCATGTCGCTCGACACCCAGCTGACACCGATTACACCCATGGCGTTCTTATTTTCAGCTACAGCCTTGAACACTTCCGGGTTGGTCTTCACGGCAGATACATTTGGCCCGAAAGGTCGTCCGTTCATGATTGAATCGCGCATGTATTTTACGGTAGATGAGCCTTGATGGTCGAAAATCACCTTGATTTCACCAAGTTTGCATGGCTCTACCTGATCCCAGCGGGTCACGTCGCCTGAAAGAATCTCAGCGATATCCTTTCGCGACATAATCTCGACGGGATTGGCGAGATTGACGATTATAGCAAGGGCGTCGACCGCAATTTTCTTTTGGTGTACCACCTTTTTGTTGCTTCTAAGGTAGCTGACCTCCTGCTCGGTGAGCGGACGGCTCACTACGGCGGCTTTCACGCTCCCCATCGCCATGATAGAGTCGATACAGGCATTTTCCGGCAGATAATATGCGAGTACATCTTCCTTTGGATAGATGTACTCATAGACATTGATTTCCTGCTCCATGATGTTCTCGAACGATTCATCGCAGGCCACTTTGGCCATCGGGGCAGGCTGCATATTGGCTTTCTTGCCGCCACATCCGGTAGAGGCGACGGCAAGAAGAATCAGCGCCGCAATTACGGCTGTGCTTCGTAAAGCTTTTATCATGTAACTGATTTATATTTTAACGGTTCTGTTATTCGTGTTGGGGATGTGGCGATTGCCGTTCTGTCATTTCCCGTCCTCATCGGGGTCATTACCATAGCCCGGGTCGATGCCTTTAAACTGGCGGTAGGCACGCCACAGACCGTAAACAGTGAAGAGGCCACCACCGACCCACCGTACCCATTTCCATGTTGGGAACAGGATGTCAAAGTATCCGCAGAAGAAAAGTATGCCGACGCCTACATAGATGACAATCATGATGATGCCGAATATATTGCGCATCGTGGCGGGAGTTCCTGTGGTGTTTCGTTGAGCGCTCATAGCTTTATAGTTTAAAACGTTAATTTTGGATTATTAAATGCCATCTCATACGGAAGACGGGATTTATAAAATTAACAATTTACGGTTGTGAAAGTTCAAATAAGACCTCTTCCCCGCATGGGTGGGAACACGATGAGGACTCACGCTGTAAAATTAATGAAAAAATCTTAAATCCGTCTCTCTGCCAAATATTATTTAACATTTCTTATTCCCATGAATGGAAACTTTTAATGGTGTATGTGGAATTTTTTAGCGTCCACCTTCGTTATAAGGATATAATGACCGACACTATGACTCCGGAGCAGCGCAGTCGTTGCATGGCTGCTGTAAAGAGCAAGGATACGAAACCTGAACTTATGGTGAGGAAATTCTTGTTCGCACGTGGTCTGCGTTACCGTCTCAACAACCGTAAATTGCCTGGCAGTCCCGACATAGTCTTGAGAAAGTACCGCACGGTGGTCTTTGTCGACGGATGTTTCTGGCATGGACATGACGGCTGCCGTCTGTATAGGCTTCCGCAGACCAATGCTGATTTCTGGCGTCATAAAATCAACCTCAATATAGCCCGCGATTACCGTAATAATGTCGATTTGCGCCTTTTGGGATGGAAGGTGATAAGAATTTGGGAATGTTCGCTTCGCGACAGCCATTTGCGCGAGGCAAGCCTCGAGGCTCTGTACAATAAAATTGTAGGAGGGGAAAACACATATGGTGAGGCTGACGCACCCGGAATCACTGCGGCCGAACCGATTGTGAAATATGGTAAATAGACCCAAGTGGAATAGCTTATGGTGGCGGTATTAATAAAAGTTTTTGTAACTTTGTTCACATGAATCAACCTCTTGCCGAGCGGCTGCGCCCGCGTACTCTTGATGATTATATAGGACAGACCCATCTCGTCGGGCCCGGCGGTGTCGTGCGCCGCATGATTGAGTCAGCCAAGGTGTCGTCGTTTATATTGTGGGGACCTCCGGGAGTCGGAAAAACGACCCTTGCACGGATTATAGCAAATACGGTAAATGTGCCATTCTATACACTTTCGGCTGTGAGTTCCGGCGTTAAGGAAGTGAGAGAGGTCATTGAGAGGTGCAAGGCGGACGCTATGAGCATGTTTACCGGCGGACGTCCGATTCTTTTCATCGATGAAATCCACCGCTTCAGCAAGTCGCAGCAGGACAGCCTGCTCGGTGCTGTAGAGAGCGGTGTGGTGACATTGATAGGAGCCACTACAGAGAATCCTTCCTTCGAGGTTATACGCCCGTTGCTGTCACGTGCGCAGGTCTACACGCTCAAACCTCTCGATGCGGATGATTTAAAGACTCTTCTTGACCGGGCCATAGAGAATGATGCGACATTGCAGGCCCATGGTGTAGAGATTGAAGAGACTACGGCTCTTTTCCGATTTGCAGGTGGCGATGCTCGTAAACTTCTTAATATAATAGACCTCCTTGAGCAGTCGACACCTTCGGGTGAAGCTGTGGTGATCAATGACCGGATAGTCACTGACCGCCTTCAGGAGAATCCTGCCGCCTACGATAAGAACGGAGAGATGCACTATGATATAATTTCCGCTTTTATAAAGAGCATACGCGGTTCCGACCCCGATGCCGCTCTTTATTGGCTTGCGAGGATGATTGCGGGAGGTGAGGAACCGGAATTCATAGCAAGGCGTATGATGATACTGGCTGCGGAAGATATCAGCCTCGCCAATCCTAATGCATTGCTTCTTGCAAATGCCACTTTCGATGCCGTGCATAAAATCGGATTTCCCGAGGCGCGCATCCCTTTAGCCGAATGTGCGGTATATCTTGCCCTCTCTCAGAAGAGTAATTCGACGTATGTGGGGCTTGACCGTGCAATGAAACTCGTAGAGGAGACAGGCAACCTCCCTGTGCCGCTTCATCTGCGCAATGCGCCTACAGGCTTGATGAAGGAGATGGGCTACGGTCGTGACTACAAATATGCTCACGATTATCCCGGGAATTTCGTTATTCAGCAGTTTATGCCTGATGAACTCGGACACCGCACGCTTTGGCAGCCCGGTGACAATCCTGCGGAGCAACGTCATGCCGCCCTCCAGAACGAGAGGTGGAATCCATCGAAAGGTGACGAAAAGAAAGCGTAGGCCCGGTTTTATACGTTCATTCCGTTTCCCATCCTCCTCCGAGAGATTTATATAGGTTTATCAGTGCCAGATATTCGTCGCGCAGGGCATTGCTTACCCCTATTTGCGCGTCGAAATAGCGTCGCTGAGCGTCGAGCACATCGATGTAGTTGAGCGTGCCGCCACGGTATTGCAGGTGGGCAAGCTGTACATATTTCACAGCGGCATCGCGGAGTTCGTCTTTCAGCCGTCTGGTCTGACGGATGTGGCGGTATGTATCAATTGCCGTATTTACCTCGGTGAAAGCTTGAATCACCGCTTTTTCATAGGCATAGCGGGCCTGGTCATAAGCTGCGATTGACGCCTGATATTTGCGTTTTTTGCGTCCGAAGTCGAAAATCGAGCCGGTGATATTGCCTAATGTATAGGTGAAAGGCGATTTGAAAAAGTCGGAGAGTTCGTCGTTTTCAAAGCCGGGAGTGAAGCCGAGACGTATCTTTGGGAAGCGGTCGGCATATGTAAGTCCTACATCGGCCATGGCGGACGCAAGTCGGTTTTCTGCGGCACGAAGGTCGGGACGGCGCTTCAGCAGACTCGAGGGAATTCCCACGGGAAGGCTATCGGGCATTTCGATGTTGAGAGCGAGTTCTCCGCGTTCGATTATCTCGCGTGGATATTCGCCGAGCAGTAAGGTCAGGGCATTGCGCTGAACGGTGATGCGCTGTTCGAGGCTGGGGACGAGTGACGCTGCGGAGGAATATTCCACCTTTGCCTGCTGATAGACCGTTTCGGATGTCAGTCCCCCTTCGAAGCGTATGCGTGCCTGTTCAAGCGACTCCTTTCGTGTGGTCATGGTCTGACGTACGATTGCAAGCTCGTTGTCGAGGGCTATCAGCCGGAAATATGCGTAGGCCACTTCCGATATCAGAGTCATGCGCATGGCCCTGAAATCTTCGACCGATGCCATCCACTGAGCAGCGCCTTTCTTCTTTGCCCATGACAGCGAGCCCCATAGGTTCATCTCCCATGTGATAGGCATTTTGAGCGAATATTCAGGGTCTTTTTTTGTCCCAGTTCCACTATAATTGTTTGTTTCATAGGTTGCCCCTGCAAGGCCACCGATTTCAGGAAAGAAATTGGCCTTGTCAATGTCGTAAAGACGTCGCATCTCTTCTATGCGTGCTCCGGCTTTGAGAAGGTCGCGGTTGTTGTCAAGAGCCAGGCGCATAAGACGGCACAAAGTGGAGTCGGCATAGAATTCCCACCATGTAAGGTCGGCTATCGACGTTGAGTCTTGCTCGAGTCCCGGCATATATGATGTTGGCATGTCTATGTCGGCGGGGGTAAGGTTTTTTACCCCCGAACAGCTCACAAAGGCAGCGAGCAAAGATATTATGATTGGAAGCAGAAGCTTGGTTTTCATATGTGGCTTATTTGTCTTTTCAGAGATTCTTGAATTTGGAGTGTGTTTGGTCTACGGGCTTGACAATTGTTATTTCGTCGTCTTGTTTTTAGCCGTAGTACGTTTCAACCGCTTCTTGGCCTTGTCGATTGCAACGAAGAAGAACGGCACGAAAATTATGCCGACCGTAATTGCTACCAGCATGCCGAAAAAGACTCCTGTTCCGATGTCGCGGCGAGCTGCCGAACCGGGGCCTGAGGCAAAGAGAAGTGGCAGAAGTCCGAGCATGAATGCCAGTGAGGTCATAACGATCGGACGGAATCGCAGACGCGCGGCGGTGACTGCGGCGGTGACTGCACCTGCCCCTTTGTCGACCTCTTCCTTGGCGAATTCAACAATCAGAATGGCGTTTTTGGCCACAAGCCCCACAAGCATTACAAGTCCTATCTGGAAATATATATTGTTTTCAAGACCGCATATCCAGATGCCAAGATACGCGCCGACGCCGGCTACCGGCAGTGACAGGATTACCGCGAGCGGAACTGTCCAGCTTTCGTATTGGGCGGCGAGGAAGAGGAACACGAACAATAGTGCCAGTCCGAGCACGAGGCCTGTATTGCCGCTTTCGTGGCGTTGCTGATAGGAGAGGCCGCTCCACTCCACGCCGATGTTCTCGGGAAGTTTCTCCCGGACGATTTTTTCAAGAGCGTCCATCGCTTCGCCTGTGCTGTAGCCGTGTGCCGCCTCGCCTGATATTGTTGCCGAGTTAAACATGTTGAATCTCCCGATAGTGCCAGGCCCGGTGGTGAAGCGTGATGTCCCTAATGAAGAGATGGGGACCATGGCGTTGCCTGAACCGCGGACAAAGAAGAGGTTCAGATTGTCGCGGCGTGAGCGGTAGGGAGCTTCCGCCTGGATATATACGCGGTAGATGCGGTTGAACATGTTGAAGTCATTGACATATATCGACCCTGTAAAAGCCTTCATCGTGGAGAATATGTCGCTTACGGGTATACCCTGCATTTTTGCCCGGTCGCGGTCCACGTCGAAATATAGCTGAGGAATATCTGCCTGAAGGGAGGTGGAGAGGTCGGCAATGGCAGGATTTTTTGCCGCATACATTCTGAGTGTATCAACGGCGTGCTGGAGGTCGGCGTAGCTCGCATCCGCTCTCGCTTCAAGCACCATCTCAAAACCACCCGACGTGCCGAGTCCCGGTATGATTGCGGGGGAGAACACGTATACGTTGCTTTCGGGGTATTTTGCCAGTTCATCATGGACACGGCTGCGTATCTCGGCGATGTTGTCAGTGACGCGTTCGTCCCAGGGCTTGAGTATGACTGTGAGGGATGCATGGGCCGGATTAGTGCCTACTCGGGGCGACGAGCCTGTCACGTTGAGCACATACTCGACATCAGGGTCAGCCATGAGATATTCCATGGCCCTTTCGGTCACTTCGCGACTGCGTTCGATGGTCGCTCCTTCGGGAAGTTCAAGCTCGACGGTGAAATATCCCTGGTCCTCTTGCGACATGAAGCTTTGAGGGGTGAGTTCATTCATTACATAGATTGCCACGAGGGCGAGTCCGAAGGCGGCAATCATACGCTTTGGATGACCGATAGCGCGCATGATTGTGCGGCAATAGAATTTGTTGCCCCTTCCGAGCCATATGTTTATCAGTCTGAATATCTTGGCTTTTTTCTTTTTCCCGGCGCGACGCAGCAGTTTGGCGCACATAACGGGGGAAAGCGTCAGTGCCACAATTGTCGAGATTATCACCGACACGGCGATTGTTATGGTAAACTGACGGTAGAGCTGACCGGTGATGCCTGGCAGGAAACTGACAGGGATGAACACCGCGCAGAGCACCAGCGACATGGCTATAAGTGCGCTTCCAAGATTGCTCATTGCCTTTGCCGTTGCCTCATATGGGCTGAGATGTTCGGTGTTCATGATACGGTCCACATTCTCAACGACTACGATGGCATCGTCGACCACAATGCCGATAGCGAGTATAAGGCCGAGGAGTGTCAGCATGTTGAGTGAGAATCCGAACATAAGCATCACGCCGAAGGTTCCTACAAGGGAGATTGGCACTGCGATTATAGGGATGAGCGTCGTACGCCAGTTCTGAAGCGAGAGGAACACAACGAGAATCACGAGCACCAATGCCTCGAAAAACGTACGGTATACATGGTGGATTGACTCCGAGATGTAAGTGGTCATGTCGAACGGTATCTCATAGCTTATGCCTTCGGGGAAGTTCTTGGCTATGAGCTCCATCTCTGCTTTTACGGCTTCGGCTACCTCCATTGCGTTGGCACCCGGAAGCATATTGATGTTGAGCACTGCCGCGTTGCCTCCATTGATGCCGCTTTCGGTCGAGTAGCTTGACGCTTCGAGCGACACTCTTGCAACGTCTTTCAGCCTTATCATAGAGCCGTTTGATTCGGCGCGAAGCACAATGTCCTCAAATTCTGCAACCGACGAGAGTCGTCCGCGTGCAATGATAGGCATAGTCACATCGATATCCGTGGCCGGGGCCTGCCCGAGTGCACCGGCCGCTGACTCGCGGTTCTGGTCTTTCAAGGCGTTCTGGATATCCTTCACCGTAAGTCCGAGGTCGGCAAGCTTATCAGGTGCCACCCATATCTGCATAGCATAGTAGCGGCTTCCGACATTGCTCACACTTCCCACTCCTGGAATACGGCGCAGGGGGTCCAGGACATTGAGGGTGGTGTAATTGCTGAGATATACTTCGTCAAATTTGGGGTCGTCTGAGAGTATTGTGATTGTCATGAGCCTGCTCGCCGTCTCTTTCGATACGGAGATGCCGTTCTGTACAACTTCTGCCGGAAGGCGTGACTCTGCTTTCTTTACGCGGTTCTGTATGTCGACAGCTGCAAGTTCGGGGTCAGTGTCTATGTCAAATGTCACAAGAGCGGAAAATCCTCCGGAGTTGGAGCTTGACGATGACATATAAATCATTCCCGGAGTGCCGTTGAGCTCCTGCTCGATAGGGGTGGCGACTGCCTGTGTCACGGTCTGAGCGTCAGCTCCCGGGTAGGATGCTGTGATTTTGACTACAGGCGGGACAATCTGTGGGTATTGGTCGACGGGGAGCAGCGCGAGGCCGATTCCGCCGACGATGAATATCACGATTGATATTACGATTGAAAAGACCGGATGGTCGAGAAAAAAGTTGCGTCTCATCTTTTTCGGCCTCCTCTCCTAATTTTTCATTTCTTTTTTAGTCTGCAGTGAATCGTTGTCGTGTGCCGGCGTGGCTTCCGTGTCGCTTTTGCCCTCTTCATTTTTTGGAGCGGCGATTGGATTCACCTTTATGCCATGTGACAGTTTGTGGTATCCCTCGACAACGATTTTTTCACCTTTTGCCAGTCCGCGCTCTACGATAGTGAAGTTACCCACTTCCGGCCCGGTCTCGATAAAGCGTTTCTCGACCACGCTGTCGGGTCGCACCACATATATATATGCGCCACCCTTTTCAACCACGAGAGCTTTTGTCGGCACTTCGATAGCCTGCTCGCGGACATCGAGCAGCACTTTGACTTTGGTGAATTCTCCCGGGAGCAGGCTGCGGTCAGGGTTAGGCATCTCGGCGCGTACGGAGAATGTTCCTGTCTTCGGGTCAACCTGAGGGTCGGCGAAGTCCACAAGCCCTTTATGGGGATAGACAGAGCCGTCGGGAAGGGTGATTGTCACATATGAATTCCATTTGCGCGACGGTTCGGCGCCACCGAGATTCACATTTCTGTCCTTGCTGCGGAGGTAGTCGAGAGCTGTCATGGAGAAGTCGACTCTCACGGTGTCGCTCTTCACTACTGTGGCCAATAGAGACTTGCCTCCTGATGGCCCTACGAGTGTACCGATGTCGGCCACTCGTTCGGAGATATATCCTGAAATCGGCGAGCTGACTCTTGTATAGCCGAGTGTCAGTTCCGCTTGCGTAAGGTCGGCCTCGCTGACGATCACTTCTGCGTTGGCGCTCTCATAGGCGGCTGTAGCGTTGTCCAGGTCGAGCTGCGACGCGGCTTTCTGTGCATACAGTGGTTTTATCCTTTTGAGGTCACGTTCGGCTTTCTGTGCCTGAGCGCGTGCCTTGTTGAGCTGAGCGCGTGCCTTGTTGACATGGGCACGATAGAGGCGCGGGTCTATGATGAAAAGAGTCTGCCCCTTTTCGATATACGAGCCTTCTTTGAACAGCATGCTTTCGAGATAACCTTCCACTCGGGCATGGATTTCCACGAATTGTTGTGCGCGGATACGTCCTACGTATTCGCCGTAGATGTTCACGCTGTCTGTCTCCACTGTTTCCACTTCGACAGTGGGATAGACCGGTTTGACAGGCTTTGGCCTGAGGACAAAATAAAGCCCTGTGGCGATGGCTATGGCGCCAACGGCTATTATAAGCCATGTCTTTTTGCTGTGAGGTGTTTTGTTGCGCACCGCTTTGTAGCCCGTGCTAACTTTCGAACCTATTGTCTGCTTGTAACGGTTGATGTCCATCTCAAAAAATGCGCTTAATATTTATGATGAATTCCGGTTGAGTAGGCTTGTGTGGGCCTCTCGCTCTACACTATGTCGTTATTCTTTTATAACACATACACCACCGGATTGTTGAATGTTTAAAAATTAATAAATTTTAATTAACGCTTGCCTGTTTTGCGGATGCAAAGATATTACATTTTATATCACTTATGCCGTATGCTTGATAAACGGCTGAAATGTGTTGACAAAAATTCTTTTCTTCTCCTTCATTCCACAGTTATTGGACAAATTGAAGAAAAATTTCATTAATTTGTGTTTTTTATTCTTCTGCAATGTTGGCTCAAATGAAAAAATAACTAAATTTGCCTCATAAAAATTATCTATCTACATTTATATTTTGAATTATGAAGAAGCATAATTTCTTTGCCGGCCCTTCGATTCTTAGTGAGTATACCATTAAGAATACCGCCGATGCTATTCTGAACTTTGCCAACACTGGGCTTTCCATTCTTGAGGTATCCCATCGTGGCAAGGAGTTTGTGGCTGTCATGGATGAGGCCCAGCAGCTCGTAAAGGAACTTCTCGACGTTCCCGAAGGCTATCATGTGCTCTATCTCGGTGGCGGTGCGAGCCTCCAGTTCTGCATGGCCCCCTTCAACCTCCTTCGTACTAAGGCCGGTTATCTCGACACCGGAACCTGGGCTTCGAACGCAATCAAGGAAGCCCGCCTGTTTGGTGAGGTAGAGGTGCTTGCTTCTTCAAAGGAGGCCAATTACACCTACTATCCTAAAGGCTACACAGTGCCTGACGACCTCGACTATTTCCATATTACGACGAATAACACAATCTACGGCACCGAGCTCCGTACAGACCCCGATGTTAAAGTGCCCCTCGTAGCCGACATGTCGTCCGACATATTCTCCCGTCCGATAGACGTTGCTAAATATGATTTAATCTATGCCGGTGCGCAGAAGAATCTTGGCCCGGCTGGAGCGACTCTTGTGATTGTCAAGGAGAGTGCCCTCGGTCACGTCGACCGTCAGATACCTACCATGCTCGACTACCGCACCCACATTAAGAAGGGGTCGATGTTCAACACTCCTCCCGTGCTTCCCGTTTTCTCCGCGCTTCAGACTTTGCGCTATTATAAGGAGATGGGTGGCGTTAAGGAGATGGAAAAACGTGACCTCGCTAAGGCGGCCCTTCTCTATGAGGCTATCGATGCCTCAAAGATGTTTGTAGGCACTGTCACTGATCCGGATTCTCGTTCTATCATGAATGTTACCTTCGTCATGACTCCCGAGTATAAGGAACTTGAGAAAGATTTCGTTGACTTCTGCTCTGAAAGGGGCATCGTGGGCATCAAGGGTCACCGTTCGGTAGGCGGTTTCCGTGCGTCGCTCTATAATGCTCTTCCAATCGAGAGCGTTCAGGCTCTTGTCGATGCGATGAAAGATTTTGAGAAGACTCATTAATTCCTAAGGGTTATTTATTATGAAAGTACTTATAGCAACTGAAAAGCCTTTCGCCGCCGTTGCTGTCGACGCGATGCGCAAGGTCATAGAGGATGCGGGCGCTGAGTTGGCCCTGCTTGAGAAATATACCTCGCGTCAGGAACTCCTCGATGCGGTGGCTACCGCCGATGCTCTCATTATCCGTAGTGACAAAGTCGATGCCGAGGTGCTTGCTGCCGCCCCCTCGCTGAAAGTGGTGGTGCGTGCCGGTGCAGGCTATGATAATGTTGACCTTGAAGCTGCGACTTCTCGAGGCGTGTGTGTGCAGAACACTCCGGGACAGAATTCCAATGCCGTCGCTGAGCTCGTGTTCGGGCTTGCCGTGATGATGTGTCGCAACATGTATAATGGCACTTCTGGTTCTGAACTTAAAGATAAGACTCTTGGCATCCAGGCTTTTGGACAGGTTGGCCGTAACGTTGCCCGTATTGCCCGTGGTTTTGAAATGAGCATTTCGGCTCTTGACCCCTATTGCCCTGATAACGTTATGGAGGATGCCGGGGTTTCTCCGGTTCATTCTGTCGAGGAGCTATATCGTGAAAACAAGGTTGTCTCGATTCATATTCCCGCTACTCCTGAAACCCGTGGGTCGATTGGCTATGACCTTGTGGCTTCTATGCCTAAGGGGGGGCTGCTTATCAATACTGCCCGTAAGGAAGTCGTTGATGAGGAGGGGCTGATTCGGGCTCTTGATGCTCGTCCTGACCTTAAATATGCCGCTGATGTGGCTCCGGAGCGCGCTGCCGAAATGAAGGCGCGCTTCGGTGACCGTGTGTTCTTCACTCCTAAAAAGATGGGGGCTCAGACTTCGGAGGCGAATATTAATGCTGGAATAGCTGCGGCGCGTCAGGTCATAGCGTTCCTTACCACTGGCGAGCAGCGTTTCCGCGTTAATAAATGATTTTTCGTTGCTTCTGATTGTGATATAAAGCAGCGCTTTCGCGCATGTGCGCGAACATTATGATATGCGTTAGGACTGAAATCGGCTATATTTATGCCAGATTTCAGTCCTAACTGTTAAATAACTGTTAAATATGGTTTGTAGATTTGGAGATTAAGTATGGAAGTTCTACCTTTGCACTCGCTTTTGAGGAGCGGGCCACCCGGAGGGGCGGCCGGAAAGTTAATAAC
>JAETNO010000071.1 GCA_021768245.1 Bacteroidaceae bacterium
ACCGTGGCGACAGACCGTATCAACTCCACTCTGCCGGAGGCCAACGCCGAGGCTCCCGGTGACAAGATGTTCGAGATGTCACGCCGCTTCGGTGACGAGGACGCCTTTACCGCCGTGGGTGCGCTCGGCGAGGAACAGGAGGATCGTGAGGCTCTTGAACACGGATACACCGAGGACGAGCTGAATCGTCTCGACGCGGCCGAGGCCGAGCGTATCCGTCAGCAGCAGGAGCTGGAGGAACTGGAGCGTTCCCTTGCTGAATCGCGCCGGCATATCAACTCATACGCTTACGGCGACGGCTATAATCCTGCCGACTATGAACCTGCCGTTGACCCCCGGAGCGAATATGCACGCGACCTTGAGGCGATACAGCAGCGCAGCTATGAGCGTCAGAAAGCTATCGAGGCCGGACTTGGCATAGGTCAGCCCGATCCGGAAGAAGCCATGCGCAAGCACCGTGCCGACTCCATAGCAAGGGCGCGTGAGATAGAGCGTGAGAAGAACCGCCCCTTGCTGGTGCTTAAATCACGGGAGACTAATGCCGACAAGTTCAATACCGTGGGTAGTTCGGCCGATAATGTCGATGCTCCGCTTATCCGTGCCATGATCGACAAGACAACAAAGGCGCACGAGGGCACAAGGTTACGCTTCAAGTTGCTCGACGATGTGACAATACATGATGTGAGGCTTGCCAAAGGCACATATCTGTACGGCACTGTCACCGGCTTCGGCCAACAGCGTGTCCGCGCCGCCATCACATCCATTCTTGTAGGCGGAAAGTTCCTGAAAGTGAACCTGTCGGTGTTCGACAACGACGGCATGGAGGGCTTCTATGTCCCGGAGTCAGCTTTCCGCGATTTTATGAAAGAGGCAGGTGCCAGCACAGTGCAGCAGAATATCAGCTTTGAGTCAGAGAGCGGTTACGGCTCCGGAATATCCGGCGAGGCCATCGCTTTGCAGGCTCTCCAGAATATGTATAACTCGGCAACTTCCGCTGTGTCGGCCAATATCCGCAAGAACAAGGCGAAAATCAAATACAACACTATCGTTTACCTTATCAATTCAGACGAAGCATATTAAACGGTAATCAACCAACCCATTATGAAAGATAAAATTATTGCAGCGACCCTCGCGCTATGCGCCGTCGCAATCCCGGCTAACGCCAAAGAGAAGATCCTTGTCAACTCGGAAGTGACAACCCATATCGTCATGCCAGAGAATATCAAGATGGTGGACTTATCCACCACAAAGATTATCGGCAACCAATGTGCTGACAACATCGTGCGTATCAAGCCGTTCATCGAGGCTGACTCCGTACCCGCCCACTACCGGGAGGGTGAGCTGATGGGTACTCTCACACTCATCGGTGAGCGGCATCTGGCACAGTACGATGTGGTATATACCGCCGCGCCCTCACGGGCCGCCTCTATCCACCGTGTGCCATACGCCGGGTTGGACTCCTACATCAATCCGGAGGTATCCATGCCTCAGTCGGAAATGGCACGTTACGCCTGGGCCGTATATGGCAGCGGTCGAAAATACAATCAGGTGGTGTCTAAAGCCAACGGCATGAAGGCTATTGTCAACAACATCTATTCGATAGGTGATTATTTCTTCATCGACTATTCCCTTCAGAACAGAACGAAGATAGCATACGACATCGCCGAGGTGCGTGTGAAGCTCACAGACAAGAAGGAGGTCAAGGCCACAAACTCGCAGACGGTGGAGCTGTCGCCTGTTTATTCGCTGAACCTTGCAAAGAAGTTCAAGAAGAACTACCGCAACGTGCTTGTGCTCGACAAGCTGACTTTCCCGGACGAGAAGGTGCTCCGCATCGAAATATCCGAGAACCAGATAAGCGGACGTGTCATAACCCTTACCGTGGAGTATG
>JAETNO010000072.1 GCA_021768245.1 Bacteroidaceae bacterium
AATCGAGTAGGAGGAATTTCTCTTGAGAAATTCCGACCTCTCACACCACCGTGCGTACCGTTCGGTACACGGCGGTTCAATCAACTTAACAAGTAACACACCTTTCGGTGTAGTAATCTAACATTGAGACTAATCCAAATGAGGTTAGTCTCTTATTGCTTATGGCTTGGTGTATGTCTGAGCTCCGGCATACTCTTGCGTATCCTTTAGCATAAGCTGTACGCTTTGCCGCCCATTTGGGTACTCCAAGCTTAATAAGATTCTTTGCTCTATTCTGTGGGGTTTTCCAATGTTTCCAGATGCACATGCGAAGCCTGTATCTAATGTTTCCGTCAAGTTGCTTACACAGCCCCTTCATACTACCTATTTTAAAATAGTTTATCCATCCTCTGATAAGCTGATTCATTTTCTCTACCTTGTAGCCGTTGCCAACGCCCCAGCTACGGCGAGTGAGTTCTTTCATTCTCTTCTTGAACTTCATAACTGACTTTGCATGTGGTTTTGCCTTGTACTGTTGTGCACTTCTATCAAAGTAAAATCCGAATCCAAGATATTTAAGTCCTTGTGGTCTATCCACTTTGCTTTTGGTCACATTGACCTTGAGTCCTAGTTTCTCTTCAATAAATCGAGAGATACTTCTCATTACTCGATTAGCAGACATTTCGCTTCCTACCATGATGATACTGTCATCAGCGTATCTTACAAAGTTAAGCCCTCTCTTTTCCATCTCCTTATCAAGTTCATTGAGCATAATGTTCGCTAACAGTGGAGAAAGATTTCCTCCCTGTGGTGTTCCCACAACGGATTCCTCGTACTCATCATCTATCATAATTCCGCTTACCAGATACTTTCTTACAATAGAGATAACGTCCCCATCTTTAATTGTTTTGCCAATTAAAGTCATCAGCTTATCATGATTTACTGTATCAAAGAACTTTTCCAAATCAATATCTACAATCCATTCGTTTCCGTCATTCATCATGTCGAGTGCTGTTAGGATTGCTTGCTGCGCACATCTATTTAGTCTGAATCCATAACTATGGTCATGGAACTGTTCCTCATAGATTGGTGTTAATACCTGTGCAATGGCTTGCTGTATAAATCTGTCTGTTACTGTTGGTACTCCCAGGTTTCTGACACCACCATCTGGTTTTGGCATCTCCACTCTTCGTACTGGTTGAGGCTTATACTTTCTTGTCCTCAACTGTTCCTTGATGATTTCGCTGTTCTTTACAAGATGTTCCTTGAGTTCTGTGTATTTCATTCCGTCCACTCCCTCTGCACCTTTGTTTCGTACGACTTGCAGATATGCTCTATTAAGGTTTTCGTTAGATAATATCTGCTCCATTAGACTACTTGTGTCCATGCGTTCTTTCCTTTCCGTCTCGCTTGATTTGACCACCTTTCCCCGATTGGTTACGGCAGATGTTGCCATTTCTGCAATACGAGATATACTCAAACTTATTGATTGTTCGCCCCTTCGCTCCATTTCCATTACAGAAACTTCCTCACTACTATGGGCTCTGCTGACTTCTCACGGTTCGTTGTTACTAGGCTAATGGAACCTCCGTGAGACCTCCGACGCTTAAGGCGCGCGCTCTTTCCTCTCATCTATCCGCCACATTTACTCGTACTTCCAGCAACTTTTGGACTTCATCTTCTTTTGCAGACTTATCCGTATTTCCGAGCCTTCTATGTGATTTCTGTCCGTCGGACCAAGAGTTTGCTTACAGCTTCCTTCAGATTCCACCTCACGATGGACACCCTTGCTGTTCGGCTATACACTTCCTCGTTGCCTAGGCGTGTTCGGGACTTTCACCCGTTAGAGCGCGCCCATGGCGCGCAAACAAAA
>JAETNO010000003.1 GCA_021768245.1 Bacteroidaceae bacterium
AGAAACTGTTGGACGAATACATCAAAAGGAATTATTGATTTCCCCTGATTCATCACCCAAAATGTCCACATGGAACTTTGTTATGATAAAATATCACCCCAAATGTCCACATCGCCTAAAAATAAATTTGGATTCCATATTGTAAATGGCCATACCTATATGTTTCCAGGTAAACCGATATGCAATCTCTTCAAGGTCGGAATCGATTTGCGTTTTGCCGATGCGGAAGTCTCCAAGCTCAAGAACGATGGGCTGTTCTCTGATAATTGGAGCGGAAGCGGCGACAGTAATGGCGACAGCGACAGTTTTCTCGATGATCTTGGCTGCTGGACCATCACAGCCGGTGTCGGCATAGGTCCGGTGGTAACGGTCACTCCGTTCAGCTTCGTCAATAATTCAGCGAGATTCCTTAAAGCGAGTCTTTATTTCCATTACCGTCCCTCGGCGGGAGTCTATTTCGTGAGTCAGGACGGGGAGACGGATGCTTCCTGGGCTTTCTGCAACATGTTTGACTTCGGAGGCCGTCTCACTTGGAAAATGATTGGTGTCGGTATCGAAGGTTCGTGGGGCAACGGCAAGTTTAAGCCTCTTATTGACCTCACGGATGAAGAGGACTCCAATCCCGGTCTTACGGCTGAAAAATACAAGCGTAAATTCGCCTCAACCCGCATATACGTCTCATTCACGTTCTAATCCATCGGATATGGTTTGTGCGAATCGGAGAAACTGATAGTAAATTGAAGCACATAAAATAGTTGACTAATTGTGTCCGGGGCTTTGCTTGGTTGAAGTCCCGGTTTTTTGTTGCGTTCTGTAAGTATGAGTTGTACATTTTAGTAGTGACTCTTTTGCATAATCGCAGTCTGGAGGGGGTATTCGGGGCCTAACTTTGTGGCTATAGAAACATAGTCATATAAAGTTATTCCCCCGACAGTCATGCGAAAAGAATCAATCATCTCCTTCAGTGCCATGCGTCCGCTCGAATTCTGCGGCAAGACCATAAGGAGCGTCAACGACAATAACATTTGCCACAATCTCCGCCAATCCTCTTCAGGGCGCGGGCTCGTGCCCGTAGGGCAGCCCGGGCCAATGACCCCCGGCGATTTTCCCCGAGCAAAACTGCTTCCCGGCGGGGAGTATGTGCATCCCGACGGGCACATTACGCTTTTCCTGCGTGATGTGTGCCGCCTGCTATGCATAGAGAATGGTCATTCCTCCTATCTTGAGGATTTCGGCGACGACCCCGAGGCCATAGTAACCGTGGGCGATACAATGCTCGTGATGATGGGAGAGGGGAAGATTCCGATGGAACTCTATCACGACGGCAAGAAGTGGAACTGGCGCCGTCAGCCCGAAGCCCCTGACCCTATCAGCATTGTCCGTAAGGACGAAGGGGTGATTTCCGCAGAGATAGATTCAAGGAGCCTCAGTGGCGTATACTCGTCGCGCTCCTCCTCACTGACCTCACGCGATGCCCGCGAGCTTAGTGATGCCATGGTCGATGCCTATTGTTCGATAGGCGACCGCGCTACGTCGGGACGGGTGTTTTTCCAGCCGGTAATTGCCCGCTATCGCCTGCGCGGCCACGATGGCCGTATCCTTTTCTCCTCCGCCCCGGTGATAATAGCTCCGTCCGACGGCCCTCAGCTGACATCCGTCACCTTTACCCTCTCCGGTTCGAACTTTTCACTTACCTCTGCTGCGACGCTCAGCGCCCGCACGTTCAGTCTCGGTCTCCGCTGCGAAGGGGAGCTGTCGGAGCGTTGGTGTCAGGCTGTAGGGAGCGTGGAGCTTTTGGTCAGCCCTCAGCTCCATCCATTGGAGGAGTCCCGGGGTGCCACCCACTTTTTCGGACGTTTTTCCGCGACGACAGGCTCTGTCACAATGATGCTCCCCGGTGTAGGAGCGGGAGGCGGTACTTCTGTAGGGATTGGTTTGCGTCCTCAGGTTGCGGTCATCCTCGGACGTCTCGATTCTGTGCTTGAACCGATCGGGGCTACGCGCTACGATGCCCTTGACAGCGAATGGTCCGGCTTCGACCATCCGTTCTATAGCGGGCACCGTGATTTGATGTCCGACATAAAGGCAATGCGTTCTGCCCTTTCCCTCCCTCTGCCAAATCGGGATGACGATGTGGCGGTAGTGTCACGCATGTCAATGCCCCATATTCTTAACGCCTCGGTGGCGGCGAGTGGCGGTGACCTCGTCGCTCTCGCGTCACTTACTGCCGTAAGGTTCGGCGGGTGGCTGCCCGTGGAGCTTATGACAGTCGATACCCGCTCGGCTCAAGCCGGTGAGGTTTCCACTGCCTGTAAAGTGATTTTTTCTGACGGCAGTTCGAGGGTGAGGAGCATGAGCCTTGTCAATCCCGGTCTCGGCGGCCTTTCCCCGCTGATGTCCTATCCGTCGCCCGACGCTGTCGCCGTTGAGCTTCATCATGACGGTCGCTTCATGCGCTTTGACCTTGTGCCTGACCCGTCAGGCTGCATGTCCTATTGGCTTTCCGACGAATTGAAGCCTGTTGATTTCTCGGCTGCTGAGGAGAGTCACTCCTCTCCCCGTGAATCGCCTTTGCCGATGCGCTTCCCCGGACTTGTAGCTGTGGCCCGTGCGTCCCTGCCTTTGAGCCCTCTGGCCGTGACGCAAAATTCCGCAGGCGATTCCGTCGCAATTGAAGTTGCGCCGGGAGTGTCAGGTGGCTGGGATGGAGGCGCGGGCCGTTTTTATCTCTTCGGTCGTGGCGGCATCCAGGCTCTCACCGTCAATTCCGGACGTAAGCGTATCAGCCTCCGCCATCTCGACGGACGCCCCGTGGAGTCGCGCGAGGCGGTCTGCCCGACCTCCGAGGGCGTTGCAGCTATCGCGGGTGGCGACCTCGTATCCGTTTCCGGCCAGAAGGTAAGGACATTGCGCCCCTATGTGGAAGCTACCGCTCTTGGCTGGAATCCCCGTCATGAAGAAATCATCTGCTGCTATAATGCGGATTATCCATGCCCTGAAAACTTCACTCTGCCTCCTCGGCTTGGCATGAATCCCGAACCGCTCTTCCCTGCCGCGCTTGTGCTAAGCCTTGACGGACGCCTTATCGGCAGCCGCTCGCTTCCGGAAATGACATCATGGCGGTCTACGGCCACCGGTTTCCGTGCATGTGGTGCCGACGGAGTGGTCTATGATATGCTCGATGAGACCGATGGAGCGGTCGACGCCGTGTTCTTCTCACGCAAGGAACTTGGCACGCGTTTTTCCGACCGCCGGGCAGCACGCCGACTTGTCTCATTGCCGCTGATTGGTGAGGTCGACGATGCGACGGTTGATATCCATGCCGACAGTGGGGGAGGCCCTGCAATGTCCGACCCTATGGCGAGCTACAGACTGTCGGGCCTTATCCGCCATCTGCCCCCGTTTCAGATACTCTTTCCCCATGCCCACGCTATAAGCCTCACCCTCCGCTTCACCGCCCGCCCCTCCGCAGTCCGCCTGCCATGAAGTGTCCCATTAACCCCATTAGCCTCATTCGCCCCATTCCTCCCATCCGTCCCATCAGCCCTATTAACCCCTCCTTCCCTCAAATGAACCTCCAGGAAATACTCATCGAAAACGCCAGGCGTAACGCTCACCTCTCCGCAGCTCCCGACCCGGTTGCGGGTGACGCCGCCGATCCTCGCCGGAGGGCCTACACCCTCGGGGAAAAGACCTGGTTCCTGCCGGTCGACATGCTTTCCGACCCCCGGCTATCCACGGTTTCCAATGAGCGTGATCTTGCCCGCCTACGCTTCAGATATGACTTTCCCTTCTGGGCGGCCACGTGCGTGGTTATTAACGACAAGATCTCATCGCGCGATGTCCCTTTTGTGCTTAATTGTCCGCAGCGTCGCCTCGTGGCGCTTCTTGAAGAGGACCGTCGCGCGGGGCGTCCTCTCCGTCTCATCATGCTGAAAGCCCGTCAATGGGGTGGCTCCACCCTTGTGCAGGTCTATTTCGCATGGATTCAGATTGTGCATTGCCGTAACTGGAATTCACTCATCTGCGCCCATGTGAAGGACACGGCTTCGACCATACGCGGGATGTACACCAAACTTCTCTCGTGCTATCCCGCCGAGTATTGGGAGGAGGATGTGAAGCCGGAGTTCCGCCCGTTCGAGCGAATGAACAACACCCGTGTGATTCCGGGACGGGAATGTAAGGTGACAGTCTGCTCAAGCGAGAATCAGGAGGCCACCCGTGGTCAGGACTGTGCTATGGCCCATCTCAGCGAGGTGGCCTTCTGGAAAGATTCGCCGCTCCACAATCCTGCCGACCTCCTGCGCTCTGTCACCTCCGGTATAGCTTCGAAGCCTCTCTCCTTTATAGCCATGGAGAGCACAGCCAATGGCGTGGGAAACTTCTTCCACCGTGAGTGGGTGAGGGCCAATACCCCCGGAGCGAGCGACAAGAGGCCATTTTTCGTGCCTTGGCATGAGATTGAAATCAACCGCTCGGAGATTGACGACCCCGAGGAGTTTTGGAAATCGCTCGATGCTTATGAGAGGGATTTGTGGACAGTCCACGGCTGCACGCTTGAGGCGATAAAATGGTATCACGACAAGCGCATCGGCTTTCCCGACCATCGCTCGATGATGGCTGAATATCCCACTACTCCCGACGAGGCCTTTGCTTCCACGACGCGCGGAGTGTTCTCGTCGGAGGATGTCGGGCGTCTGCGCGCCGATTGCTCCGTGAAGGGTGAACGTGGTGAAATCACCGTCTCCGTCCATGGCGATGCGGGGCTCCCCATGTCACCGCGTTTCCTTCCGTCAGACGATGGTCGGCTCAGTCTTTGGCGCCGTCCGCGGGCCGGAGGTGATTATCTTGTCTGTGTGGACATCGGTGGCCGCTCGCGCGATGCCGATTATTCCGTAGTCTGCGTTTTCGACCGTCACAGCGACGGTGGCGATGACACGCGTCCGGAGGTGGTGGCGCAATGGCGCGGACATATCGACCATGATTTGCTTGCCATGAAGGCCGAGGCAATAGCTCGCTACTATCGCGATGCGTTGCTTATTGTCGAGAGCAATTCCTGGGAGAGTTCTTCGGAAGGTGAGGGCCGTTATATCCTTGAGCGTCTCTCGCAGAGCTATTCAAATCTCTATTACCGTCAGGGAGAGGGGCAGTCGGCGCGCATGCCGGGGTTCCACACCAATGTGCGCACCAAACCCGCCGTGATTGCCAACCTCGTGGCCTATGTGCGCGAGCATGGCTATATCGAGCGTGAGCCCCTTGCCTGCGACGAGATGCTGCAATATGAATCTCTTCCCGACGGAGGCTATGCGGCGCGCCGTGGCGCCCACGACGATGTTCTTATGACCCGTGCGATTGCTCTCTATGTCCATGCCGTGGCCGGCAGGACGCCCACCTTCCGCATGACCCGCGAACTCTACCATGCCCTGCTCGACCGCTGCCTGAGATAAAAAAAAATCCGACGACTGCCTCTCCCGCGCTTATTGCGCGTGAGGGGGCTGTCACCGGTTGGATTTCTTGGGGAGACGTATGCGCCGATTATTTTCCGGCAGCGATAGAGTCCTTGCGGAACTGCTTGAGAAGCTTTTCGATTTCAAGAGAAACCTTGCGGGCGCGGGCGCCGGCAGCCTTGTTGCCGTTTTCTACCTGAGCCTGTGCGTCTTTTGCAAAAGCTTCGAAGTTTGAAGTGATTTGTTCAACGAGAGTTTTCATCGGTTGATTGGTTAATGAGGGGTTAGTAAAAAATGTTTGGGAAAAGAATCAGGCCAATTTAAACGTTGTTAGGTTATTGGCCTTACGCTCATCTGTGCAAAAATACGAATAAAAGAATGATATTTGCAAGATTTTTGTTAAAAAATATTCCATAAATGGCTTAATAATCATGCTTTTTCTCTTTTTTTCGGCTTTTTCCCCGCTTTTTCCTAACTTTGAGGCTGTTTTTCCACCTATGGGGCAGCGATAGGCCTCCCTTTGTAGGTCCGGTGAAACAAAATGCCTGTCACGTAATAAAACGGTATGATTGACTATACAAGATTCACTCTCGACAACGGTTTGCGCGTGGTCCACAATTATGACCCGTCAACGGCCATGGTGGCTGTCAATGTGCTCTACAATGTCGGCGCGCGCGACGAAGATCCTTCAATGACCGGTCTGGCCCATCTGTTCGAACACCTTATGTTTGGCGGTTCGGTCAATGTGGCTGATTTCGATGCCGAGATTGAGCGCGCCGGCGGTATGGACAATGCCTGGACCTCCAACGATTTCACTAATTTCTACGATGTCGCTCCGGCGCAGAACTTCGAGACCCTCCTTTGGCTCGAGAGCGACCGCATGCTCGGGCTCGCCTTCTCCGACAAGGCTCTTGAGGTGCAGCGCCATGTGGTGATTGAGGAGTTCAAGGAGACCCATCTCAACCGCCCCTACGGCGACCTTTATCATAAGTTGCGCGCCCTTGTCTACCGCACTCATCCCTATCGCTATCCGACGATAGGAAAGGACCCCTCGCATATCGGGAAAGTGACGCAGGCCGATGTCCGCGATTTTTTCTATAGCCATTATGCCCCTGACAATGCGGTGCTTGCCATCAGTGGCAATGTCACTGCCGACGTGGCCCGCGAAGCTGTCGTGAGATGGTTCTCCGGGATTCCGGGGCGGGAAATAAAGCCGCGCACCTATGCTCCCGAAGCCCCGGTCGAGGCTCCCCGCGAGGAGGAGGTCAGGGGGCACGTCCCCCAGACGACTGTGGTTGTGGCCTATCCCATGCCGGCCTATGGCGAGGACGGATATATAGAGTGTGACCTGATTACCGATATTCTCGCTTCGGGACATTCGTCGCGCTTCTATCGGCGCCTGCTGCTCGGCAGCGACCTTTTTACTTCAGCCGACGCCATGATAACCGGTAGCGAGGAGCCGGGGATGCTGCTGCTGAAAGGACGTCTCACCGACCCCTCGGAAAAGGCCGCACGTTTGGCTGTCGAAAGGCTCATGGCGGAGGCTTCGGAACTGTGCTATCATGCCACCCGCCGCGACCGCCTTTCATATTCAGTGGCAGAGGCGCGTCCGGGAGGAGTTACACCCTTTGAGGTCGAGCGCGCTATAAACCGCTTCGCTTCCGACTTCACATTCTCCTCGATGAGCTATCTGCAGCGCGCGCAGGCTCTCGCGATGGCCGAGATGCACGGCGAGGATATCAATGAGATTGTACCCTCCTATCGCAGGGTGACCACCTCCTCCATCGTCAACACCGCCCGCCGCATCCTCGACCCCCGCCGCGCCTGCACCCTGATTTACAGACCTCTCTGAGAGTCCCTTCCTTGTCGCGGATAGCAGAACCGCGCCCCAAAGGTTTTATTCAACTTTTGAGGCGCAGTCCATTTTGTGTTAGGGAAGAGTTCTTTGAAAGGATAGTTTTGACTTGAGAATTGGGATTAGGTCAGTCTTTGATAAGAATCTTAGAGGTGCTTCCGTCGCTGTATTTGACGATGACAATACCGGTGGAGGGTTTCTCAATGCGATAGCCCTGAAGGTTGTAGTAGGCCACGATTTCTCGTTCGGGCTCAGTCATATTCACGTCTTCGATGCCGCTCGTTGGAGCGATAGTGGTGAAGGTGACCTCTTCTCCATAATAAGTTTCGCGTGATGTCTTAACGAAACTCCGGTAGATATAAGTGGTTGATGGTTCGAGGTTGGCGGCTGTGGCTTTGAAGCGTAGACCTTGTGTAAAGATGGTTTCCACAATATCAGACATTCTTGAGTAAAGGCTTACAGTCTTTCCTGAGTCGGCGCGGCGGATTTCAAATCCCTGAGAAAGGACTTCGTCAGACCCTGGCATCATCATGCCGTTGAGACATGCTGAGGTGGCCGTGATTTCGCTTACATCATAGGAGTGAATCACCGGGTCGAAATAGCTGAAATCAGATGGGTCGAATGTAACCCAATCAGAGTAATAGCGGTCCTTGTCGGCATCTTCATAGAAGGCTCTGCAATTATAATATTTATCGGACTGGAGGTTCAGCACCCTTCCTTCAAGGCGTCCGTCGTAGAGGATACCGTAGCCCGAACTTGGGGCGAGGCTTGCCGGGGCGTCATATTTCTTCCACTCGAAGCCTACACCCGTCTCGCAGTCCGCGAGGTTGGTTTGAGCTGCGAGGATTGAAGTCGTGGGGTTGACGTTGCGAGGAACCTCACATTTGATTTCGAGCTTGGGAGTAGTGAATGAATGATGTCGTACTATCTGTTTTGATAATGAAGCTTCTCCATAATCGAGAAAGTATGTTTCTCGAAGAAAATACGTTGTCTTAGGACTTAGCCCGGTAATACAGATTTTGTATTTTTTTGATTTATTGATATTCGTAAGGTGTACCTCATGTCCGCATCCGTTTCCTGATTCAGAATGAAAGTTTATAATTACCTCTTTTATACAGGCATCAGCATCCCCGGAGCCAATCTTAAATTCTGATTCTATGCATGAAGGGCTATACATAAAGTTGTTACACCCAGCGAAAAGTGCAATGGTTTCAACTTCAACTGTACCTATAAAGTTACGATTCCCTTTTTCTAATATCAGTGTTAATTTTTCTTTTGTCCAAGCATGGAGTCCTGATTTTTTATATCCAATATAGGGCTTTTTTATATTTCCATCTTGTAGTATTGAGATATTCCATTCGCCTAAGTTGATGTCCGTGCTGTCGGTCCTGATTCCAGTAATCTCATAAGTGCGCTGGGTACGCTTGTATATCGGCTGAAGGTTGGGAATAGCGGTTTCTATTCTGCCGTCAGATAGGTAATTTGTGTATTTACCGTTTGTAATAATAGCTTGGTAATGGTAGCTTGTTTTTGGGCATAGTTCTTTAGCGGTGATATCAATATAATAATATCCATTTTTGTATTGGGCACGGGATTCCTCAAGTGGAACCGTTATGGTATCATGTTCATGTCCCTCTTCGTTAAAATATGGATCGGTTCCTATTATAATCCCTGCGGAAGCCCCTATATTGAGATAGGATTTTGGAACCCTGAATTTGAATTTAATAGAACTGCAGTTTGGAGTGCAGGAATTAAGACCGAAATTATCTCCCTTTGTGTTTATATCAAATCCTCTTTCTATAAGCTTCCCGTCGGAATCAAGGTATTTTATGTCGACAATGTACTTACTTCCCGGTAATAGGCCATTTATCGTATAGAGGCCATTGGAAGGTTTTAGTTCCTTGTTATCAAACCTTACAGAATATTCATATTTTGGATTCCCAATTTCTAAAGAGAAAGATACGGATGTGTAATCAGCCTTAATTTTATTGGAATCTATATAGTAAACAGGATTGACCGTTTCGATTTTACCCGACCAATACATTCTTATTTGTTTCATAGATTTTTCGTCATCGCACACTATTGTCGAATTTGGGTCAAGTTCTCCAAGATGCTTTGCGAGGGATGGAGATACATCTCCCGTCAGAACCAATGTCCCATTAAAATTTTTAAAATAGTAAAATGTCGTAGGTCTTGATACTATCATTGCAGCCGGCTCGAGAATCCCTTTTAGGACTAATGTCCCTTTGAAATCCGAGAATGAATTGGGAAGGTATCCAGTGACCGGGTATGTATTAGATTCATATTTGATGGAATCAGGTATGTGGATATAATTACTATTGGCTAAGGATTCAATTGCGGCAGTTCCAATTTTAATACCATTTGTAAGACTATATTCCTCTTCTGTTATACTGTAGTAGACATCATCTATTAGCACGTTTTTAAAAACGGTTTTAGCGTTTATGCCCGATGCGCATGTTAGAAGGATTGCAGAGAGGAAAATCATACGCATCCAAAAGGAGTGGGATAGTTTTCTCGTTGTCATGTCGTTACTTTGTCGCTCCGGGCTTCCTCTGAGGGGCGTTTTTACTGTGTTTACATACAAAAAGCGTAGGCAGCCGTATCGTTGCCGTCCTACACCCTGAGGCTTCTCGCATTGCCTTGTCTATGTCGGACGGCAACGTGCAGAAGCCCACGCTCGTATGTGCAACAACAATAGCCCGCTACCCGTTTTCAACAAACGGATGTCGGGTGAATGTGTAATTGGACATAACCACGGGCATCTACCGTTGCTCAATCCTTGACATAGACACGAGATTTTGCGAGAATTTCAGGGTGTCAAGAATCAGCGCGGATAAACGCTTTCTTAATTAATTTAATCCCTTCGGCCTCTGCCTTAGGGCAATGAACCGCCATCACTCCACCCTCCCTAAGCAGGGCTTCTGCAATGCGTTTGGTTGCAAAGATAGTGGATTACAGCAAAACAGGAGCTATAACTTGTCAGGCTATTGAGAGAATTGATGGTTAAATTGTGTTAAATGTTTGATTCCGTATACTTGTGTGTAGTGGCTTGGTTTGCATATCTGCGTAATAATCACTAAATTTGCAGTCAGAAAGTCACAGAGGAGGCCGCGAGCTTCCTCTTCTTGTGTTTTTAGGGTTCCATGTTTATTGGCTGCCGCCTTGTAAGTGTGTCAGGACTCTTTTTCTCGTTTAATCATGGGTCGGGATGCCGGCTTCAATATTATATATAGGATATGATTGACAAAAATGAACTCCGCAAAGAGGTTGAGGATGCCATAGCAGGCACTGACGCCTTTATCGTGGATATCACCGTTTCATCGTCAAACGATATCGTGGTGGAGCTTGACAGCCCTACCGGTGTTGACCTCGATTTCTGCGCGGAGGTCAACCGTAAGCTCAATTCCCGCTTCGACCGCGAGGATGAGGACTATAGCCTTGAGGTGGGTAGTGCATCGCTGACGGCTCCTTTCAAGGTCAAGGGGCAGTATGAGAAGAACCTCGGCAATGAGGTGGAGGTGCTGACCCGCGACGGCAAGAAGCTCAAGGGGGTGCTCACTGCGGTGACCGACACCGACTTCACCATCGAGGTCTCGCGTAAGGTGAAGGAGCCCGGAGCCAAGCGACCGACCATCGTCGCCGAACCGATGGTGATTCCCATGGAGCAGGCCAAGCAGGTGTGCTACATGATTAATTTCAAATGATTCATCCAAACTTAAAAATAAAAAACTCACTAAATAGCTCTTATGGCAAGAAAAGAAGAAGCTCCCAACATGGTGGAGCGTTTCGCCGAATTTAAGGAATTGAAAAATATCGACAAGGCCACCATGATAAGTGTGCTGGAGGAGTCGTTTCGCAATGTGCTGGCAAAGATGTTTGGCACCGACGAGAATCTTGACGTCATTATGAACCCCGACAAGGGCGATGTTCAGATTTTCCAGAATCTCGAGGTGGTGCCCGACGGAGAGGTGGCAAATCCCAATCTCCAGATATCGCTGACCGACGCGCGTGCCGACGACGATCCCGATGTGGAAATCGGCGAGGAGCACACCAAGGAAATCTTCTTCGCCGACTTCGGTCGCCGTGCCATCCTCAATCTCCGTCAGACACTCCAGTCGAAAATCCTCGACCTTCAGAAGGAGGCGATATATGCTAAGTTCAAGGAACTCGAGGGGGAACTCGTGTCGGGCGAAGTCTATCAGACATGGTCGCGCGAGACTCTCCTGCTCGACGATGAGAAGAATGAGCTTCTGCTTCCAAAGAGCGAGTCGATTCCCGGCGATTTCTTCCGCAAGGGAGAGACTGTGCTCGCGGTGATTGCCAACGTAGACAACAAGAACAATAACCCCAAGATTACGGTGTCGCGTACGAACGAGACCTTCCTCCGCCGTCTTTTCGAGCGTGAAGTGCCCGAAATCGTCGACGGTCTCATCAGCATCAAGGCCGTGGCCCGCATCCCGGGTGAGCGTGCGAAGATAGCTGTGGAAAGCTTCGACGACCGTATCGACCCTGTAGGTGCCTGTGTTGGCGTCAAGGGTTCGCGTATCCACGGAATTGTCCGTGAACTTCGCAATGAGAATATCGACGTGATAAACTACACTTCCAATCCCCAGCTCTTCATCCAGCGCGCTCTCAGTCCCGCGAAAATTTCGAGCATCCATCTCGACGAGGAGGAGAAGAAGGCTGAGGTCTTCCTCCACCCCGAGGAAGTGTCGCTCGCAATCGGCAAGGGCGGTCTCAACATCAAACTCGCTTCCATGCTTACCGGTTATGTGATTGACGTATACCGCGATACTCCTGAGGAAATCGACGAGGACATCTATCTCGACGAGTTCAAGGATGAAATCGACTCCTGGGTTATCGACGCCCTCAAAGATATGGGCTGCATAACCGCCAAGAGCGTGCTACGTACTCCGCGTCAGGAACTCATCGACCGTGCCGACCTCGAGGAGGACACCGTCGACAACGTGATCCGCATCCTGAGCGCTGAATTCGAGGACGAGGATGCTCCCGAAGCCCCACAATCATAAAATTTACACCCCTTATCTCACAATATGCCGAGAATAAAAATCAGTCAAGCCGCCAAAGAATTCAACGTCACTATCCAGTCGTTAGCTGACCAGTTGAGCAAGAAGGGTATCTCGATAGATGCCTCGAATCCTAACACCAGGTTGGACGAGAGCGCATATGATATCCTTGTCGAGGCTTTCCAGCCCGACCGCAAGGAGCGCGAGCGCATCAACCGCCTCCGTCAGGAGAAAGAAAAAGAAAAGACAGTAGCCGCTCCGGCTCCTCAGCCCGAGACTCCCGCTCCCGTGGCGGAAGCTCCTGCGGTTTCACACGGTCCGCGTGTGATTGGCAAGATTGAGCTTGACAAAAATAATAACCCTATTGTGGCTTCTCCCGCTCCCAAACAGGAGGTGAAGCCTGAACCGAAGCCTGTGGTCGAGGCCACCGAGCCTGTCGCGCCCAAGCAGACGGAAAGCCCGAAGCCTGCCCCTGAAGCTAAGGTTGAAAAAGCTGAGCCCAAGGCCGAGGCTCCGGTGAAAGAACCCGCTATAGCCGAGATTCTGAAGCAGCAGGATTCAAAGCCTGAGGTGAAAGAGGCTCCCAAGGCTCAAGAGCCGAAGCCGGAAGCTCCAAAAACTGAAACTCCTGCTCCCAAAGCGGAAGCCGGGACGGCATCTCCTGAGCGCAAGCAGGCTCCGCAGGCATCCAAGCCGGAACAGAAAGCGTCGCAGGCGAAACGTGAGCCCTCGAAGTCAGAGACTCCGAAGGCCCCTGAAACTAAAACTCCTGAAGCCAAGGCCCCTGCCGCTAAACCGGAGACCGCTCCGGCGGCTCCTGCCGAAGCGAAAGAGGATGAGGTGTTCCGCTATCAGTCGGATGCCACTGTTGTGGCTCCTAAGGTTGTGGGTCATATCGACCTTGCCGCTCTCAACCAGTCTACCCGTCCCAAGAAGAAATCGAAGGAAGAGCGTCGCAACGAGCGCATCAAAGGCGCCCAGTCAGGCGCTGGTGCTTCCGGTCAGGGTGGCGACCGTAAGAAACGCCGCCGCATAGGCGGAAAGGTCGACATCGAGAAGACCGTGAGCCAGGGCGTAGGCGGCGGTGGCTCTAATTCCGGCGGTAATAACTCCGGTGGAGGCCGTGGCGGTAATGACCGTGGCGGTCGTGGCCGTGGCCGTGACCGTGACCGCGAGAAGCGTCCACTCCATACGGAAGTCAATGAGGAGGATGTACAGAAGCAGGTACGCGAGACCCTCGCACGTCTCACCTCCAAGGATAAGGGTCAGAAAAAGGGTGCCAAATGGCGCAAGGAGAAGCGCGAGGAGAGCGCCAAACGTGCCCACGACGCTGCAGCCGAGGCCGCAGCCGAAAGCAAGGTGCTCAAGCTCACGGAGTTTGTGACTGCCAATGACCTTGCTGTCATGATGGATGTGCCCATCAACAATGTAATCGCTACATGTATGAATCTCGGCGTGATGGTGTCAATCAACCAGCGTCTCGACGCCGAGACAATCAATATCGTGGCCGAAGAGTTCGGCTATCAGACAGAATACGTTTCGGCTGAAGTAGTCGAGGCTATTCATCAGGAAGAGGATACCGAGGACCAGCTCGTGACCCGTCCGCCGATTGTGACGGTCATGGGCCATGTGGATCATGGCAAGACTTCGCTCCTCGACTATATCCGCAATGCGAATGTGATTGCCGGTGAGGCCGGAGGTATCACGCAGCATATCGGTGCTTACAATGTGACACTTTCCGACGGTCGCCATATCACTTTCCTTGACACTCCAGGTCACGAGGCATTCACCGCCATGCGTGCCCGTGGTGCGAAAGTGACCGACCTTTGTATCATCATCGTGGCGGCTGACGACAATGTGATGCCCCAGACCGTAGAGGCCATCAACCACGCTTCTGCAGCCGGAGTCCCCATCGTATTCGCAATCAACAAGATTGACAAGCCTGCTGCGAACCCCGACAAGATTAAGGAAGAGCTCGCGCAGATGAACTATCTCGTGGAGGAATGGGGTGGCAAATATCAGTCGCAGGACATATCCGCCAAGAAGGGTATAGGCGTAGAGGAACTTATGGAAAAAGTTCTTCTCGAAGCCGAACTCCTCGACCTGAAGGCCAACCCCAACCGTCGCGCCACGGGTTCAATCATTGAGTCCTCGCTCGACAAGGGTCGCGGTTATGTGGCTACAGTGCTCGTGCAGAACGGAACACTCCGTGTGGGTGACACCATCCTTGCCGGCACGCACTTCGGACGTGTCAAGGCCATGTTCAATGAACGTAACCAGCGAATCACCGAGGCCGGTCCCGCCGAGCCTACACTGATTTTAGGCCTTAACGGTGCGCCGACTGCAGGCGATACCTTCAATGTGATGGAGACAGAGCAGGAGGCTCGCGAAATCGCCACGAAGCGCGAGCAGCTGCAACGCGAACTCGGCCTGCGTACATCGAAGCGTACCACTCTCGAGGAAATCGGACGCCGCCGTGCTATCGGTAACTTCCACGAGCTTAATATCATCGTCAAGGGAGACGTGGACGGCTCAATCGAGGCTCTTTCCGACTCACTCATCAAACTTTCTACCGAGGAGGTCAAGGTCAACGTGCTCCATAAGGCTGTAGGCGCAATTTCCGAGAGTGATGTCACTCTTGCCGCCGCATCCGATGCTATTATCATCGGCTTCCAGGTGCGTCCCTCGCAGGCCGCACGCCGTGCTGCGGAGCGCGATGGCGTTGAAATCCGTCTATATTCGGTAATCTATCAGGCTATCGAGGAAGTGAAGGATGCGATGGAAGGTATGCTCGCTCCTGAAATCAAGGAGGAGGTTATCGGTACGGCAGAAGTGCTCCAGACGTTCCATATTTCGAAGGTCGGGACTATCGCAGGTGCCATCGTGCGCGAAGGCCGCATCAAGCGTGCATGCAAGGTGCGTCTTATCCGTGACGGCATAGTTCGCTACACCGGTGAGCTCGGTTCACTCAAGCGTATTAAGGACGATGTCAAGGAAGTTACCTCTGGCTATGACTGCGGTCTCTCAATCGCCGGCTACAACGATGTTCAGGAAGGCGACCTAATAGAAGCCTACGAAGAAGTTGAAGTAAAGAAGTCTCTTTAAACCTCATAGCGGGTGGTAAGGATATCCGGTCTGTAAGACGCGATGCTTCACCGTGTTTATATAAATATCGGTTCAAACAGCGGTCACCGTCATGCTCTGATAGAGCGTGCGGTGACTGCCGTTTCATTGGCTCTCGGCGGTGTCGTAAGCCGTTCCGATATCATAGAGACGGAGCCTTGGGGTTTCAGTTCGCCGAATCCTTTTCTCAACGTCGGATTGATGGTTGAGCTTGAGGGAGGTGATAACTCTATGAGTTTTGCGGAAACCGTGTTTGAGTCCTTGAGCCGTGTTGAGAAGGATATCGACCCGTCACCGCATCGCGACCGCTCTGGCGGATATATAGACAGGGCAATCGATATCGATCTTATAGCTGTCGACTCCCTGGTCATGACCACAGAACGGCTCACTCTGCCACATCCGCAGATGCACAGGCGCGGGTTCGTGCTTGGCCCGATGATGCAGCTCGACAGTGGCTGGCGACATCCATTGCTTGGCAAGACGGTGGCGGAGATGTTTGGAGAATTAAAGGGCTTTTGAAAATTTGATATTGGAAAGGACTATCAATGGGTGACAGCGGACTGAAACGCAAGACGGCCAAAGGATTGCTTTGGGGAGGGATAGGCAACGGCTCTATGCAGTTGCTCAATCTCCTTTTCGGCATCTTTCTCTCGCGTCTGCTCTCTCCATCTGACTATGGTGTCGTAGGGGCGCTTACAATCTTTTCGGCTACTGCAGGGATATTTTCGGAAAGCGGTTTCACACTCGCTATAGTCAACAAGAAAGAGGTTGGCGACGATGATTATAATGCCGTGTTCTGGTTCAATGTCGCTGCCGGAATATTTTTCTATCTCCTGCTCTTTTTTCTTGCACCTCTTATAGCCGCTTTCTATAATCAGCCGGAGATGGTGCCCTTGGCGCGTTTCCTTTTCCTCGGTTTTTTCTTCGGTGCTTTGGCCACGGCACCGTCGGCCTATTTTTTCAGGAATCTGATGGTGAAAACCCGCAGTCAGGTACAGATATGTGCCATAATCGTTTCGGGTGTCTCGGGCGTTGTATGCGCTTTCTACGGATGGGGTTACTGGGGCATAGCCTTGCAGACGGTGCTCTATTCAGCTACCACAGCACTTCTGCTGTGGGCACAGTCGCCATGGCGTCCGTCGTTCTCCTTTAAATGGAATTCGCTTAAAGCCCTGCTCCCGTTCAGCACCAAGCAACTTCTCACCTCACTGTTCACCCATATCAACAACAATTTCTTCTCCGTGTTGCTCGGGCGTTTCTACGGCATGATGCAGACCGGATTTTATACCCAGGGCAGCAAGTGGACTACGATGGGCTACTCCACCATATCGGGAATGATTAACAGTGTGGGGCAGCCGGTGTTCCGGGAGACGGGTGATGATGAGGCGCGTCTAAGGAGGGTGTTCTACAAGATGCTCCGCTTCGCTTCGTTTGTCAGTTTTCCGGCGATGTTCGGTCTGGCCATAATCTCCCGGGAACTTATAGTCATATCTGTCACTGCAAAGTGGCTGCCATGTGTGCCCGTCATGCAGATTCTGTGTGTATGGGGGGCTTTCATGCCTATAAGCACTCTCTATGCCAACCTTTTCAACAGTCTCGGACGGCCGAATATATATATGTGGAACACTATAGCTCTTGGAATCGCCCAATTGCTGTGTGTGATGCTCTCCTATCCCTACGGGCTCAACGTGATGCTTGTGGCCTATACTGCCCTCAATGTAATGTGGCTGTTCGTATGGCACTATTTTGCCTATAAGCATATCCGACTGAGCCTTTGGGAGGTAGTCAAGGGTATTACGCCTTATATGACGGTGTCGCTCGCGGTGATGGCTGTGACATGGATTGCCACGTCCGCCATATCCGGTCCGGTGGTTTCCATAATTGTGAAAATCACGATGGCCGCCTCGCTCTATTCGCTGTTGATGTGGATCCTTAAATCGGTGGTGTTCCGTGAGAGCGTCGCCTACCTGAAATCCCAGTTCAAACGTTAGATATAACTGCAATCATATGATTGATAATGTAACCGTAATCATACCCGCCCATAACCGTCCCGACCGCCTGCAGCGGCTTTTGGACTATTATCATGGCACCGGCATCAAGGTGCTTGTGCCTGATTCCTCGACACTCCCTTTCACCGGGAGTTATGACCCGTCGGAGGTGAGGTATCTTCACCGTCCCGGGCTTCATTTCCTGTTGAAGATACAGGGGGTGCTTCCGATGATTGAGACGGACTATGTGCTCTATTGTGCCGACGATGATTTCGCGGTGCCGGAGGCGATAGGCGAGATTGTCGCTTTTCTCGACATGAATCCCGACTACAGTGTGGCGCAAGGACATTATCTGACATTTATCCCGGGTAAAGATTCCGTGCTTTTCTATCCGCGCTATATCCGGAATTTCGACAGCCGTGTCACGGCTGATACTTCTGTCGGGAGGCTTTTGCAGCAGCATGGAATCTACGCTCCGCTGCTCTACGGAGTGACGAGGACTGAGATTTTCCGCAGGATTTATTCCTATTGTTTTGACGGGAAAGGGGAGCTGCGTTTCCGTAATCTTTTCCTTGCGGAGGAGTTTTTCAACCATTCGATGCTTATAAACGGGAAATACGCTACGCTGCCGTGTTTTTTCAGTGCCCGTGAGCGCATAGTCGGTTCGGCTACGGAAACCACGGTCCCTATGTCGGTGATAAAGACCGACGAGGCATACAGGGAGGAATATGAAGGCTTCATCCATGCGTTGGCACTGATGCTTGCCGACAGCGGTGAGCTTGGGCTTGATGAGGCGACAGCGACGGTGCGTTCGGTGTGTGCATGTCCGCGTGACAGTGCTGCGATAGTGTTCAAGCGCAAGGTTAATTCCTTTATTTCCCGTCACCGTGCTCTTAGGTGGGCGTCACGCCTGTCTGATTTGCGTTTCCGCCAGAAAGGGCTTGCCGCCGTAAAGGGGATGAGGAGCTATCCCTGCACTTTCAGCACCCCCGAGCGCGACGCCATCGTCCACGCTATACTGTCCAGCCGGAAGGCGGTTAGCGTTGCTGAGAGGTAGTACAGCATGTAGGGTGAATTTAAATTTATGTAAGGATATAGTTGGTGGCACGTCCTTTCTCGCCACTGTCATTGAGCATATTTTTTGCGATTAAATCGTTGATGTCGCGAAGGGCGGTATCCTGTGAACAATGGCATATTTTAGCCCATTTTGAGGTGGTGAGTTTACCGTCAAATCCGTCCCACAAACGGTTGATTATCTTGCGTTGGCGTTCGTTGACCTCGGTGAGGCGATGTTTTTCCCAGTATCGGGTTTTCTCCACAGCTCTTTCGGTTATGATGAGTGTGCGGTTTATCGCTCCTTTTAGGCATGAGAAAAACCATAAAAGCCATGGTGTTATATCGAGGGTGCCTTTTTGCGTTTCTTCCAGGATGGAATAATAGCGGCTTTTTTCTCTATTTATCTGTGCTGACATACTGTAATAACGACCGCCACCGTCCAGACGTGAAAGAAACATATCTGTTATAGTGCGTCCAATGCGTCCATTGCCATCATCAAACGGATGGATGGTAATAAACCAAAGGTGCGCTATTGCAGCTTTGATGAATGGCGAGTGATTTTCTGAATTACACCATTCAAAGAATTTCTCCATCTCAATTGGAACTATCTCGGACGGTGGTGCCTGATAATGGATTTTTTCGTGACCGAAAGCTCCGGACACAACCTGCATCGGTTCTTCTCCTTTGCGCCAGTCGGCCACAGTGATGATTAAACCTCCGCTTCGTCCATATGGAAACAGTGCAGAGTGCCACCCGAACAGGCGTTCTTCCGACAAAGGAGCCTTGTTGTCTGTCAGAGCATCCATCATCACATTGACAAGTCCTTCGACATAGTGGTCTTCGCGAAGGGTCCCGTCAGATTCCAGTCCTAAATGGCGGGCTATGGAACTGCGTACGGATTGGGCATTGAGGACAATGCCCTCAATTGCCGATGAATTTAACAGGTCTTCCGTAAGAGCGGAGAGCTGTGTCTGACTTTGATTCTCAAATCCTATTAACGACATCTTCCCCATCAATAGGCCGTGCAGTCGGTTTAGATTGCTCAGTGGCTCAATCAATTGAGCTGAATCCCAGGTGAAAGTAGGCCAATCAGGTAGTTGCCATATATATCTGACTGGAGTATGACGGTTTTTCATGTTGCGAAATTAATGTTTTGCGGTGGAAACAACAAATTTTCTCCGCATTTTTGCGGAGATTTTAATCGCATATCACCATGATTTATTCCATCATGTTTTTTATATCATAAAGTAAAGGCGGTCACCGTTGGGTGGCCGCCCGTGGTTTAATTGTTTATTCTATTCTATTGGTCCGTTCCCTTCAATGGGAAGGGGCTTATTTTTTGTTTTTGATTTTTTCGAGCTGTTTGTCGAGGGCTTCGAGGCAGAGGTCGACCGCTTCTTCAAAGGAGTCGGCTGTCTTTGTTGCAACCTGGTCGGGTTCCTGGGGAACCATAAGGCTTATAATTGCCTCCTTGTTCATGGCTGTTTCAGGCTTTACAACGCGTAGCGACACTTCTGCGCTCATCACTGCCGGATATCGACGGGTAAGTTTTTCAATTTTTTTGTTGATGAAGGAAGTTAATTTTTCACTGATGTCGAAGTGAATCGCATTGATGTTAATTTCCATTTTTTCCTCCTTTTTTTAATGCACGCGGATGTGCGAGTTGGTAATTATGTTGAAGTTCACTGTAGGTGACATGGGTATAGAGTTGCGTCGAGGCGAGCGATGCATGGCCGAGGAGCTGACGCACGCTACTTATGGATGCTCCGGCGTTGAGCATGTCGGTCGCGAATGAGTGGCGCAACACGTGTGGACTCAGACGGGAGGCATGGACTCCGGCCTCTTCGAGCGCGTTGTGGACCACATTGTAGACCAGTTTGCGGTAGAGAGGCTGACCGTCGTCGCGCACCAATAGCGGGGCTGTGCGGTCGGAGGGAGAGATGGCGGTGGAGGGAGAGGAGTCGCGCAGCCGGCGATACCTGTCGATGGCTTCGCACAACTCGGAACCGAATGGGATAATTCTATCTTTATTACGCTTTCCATGTACTTTTAGTTCACCTTTACGGGTGTCTACATTGACATCGAGAAGGTTGATGAGTTCTGAGCAACGGATACCTGTCGAATAGAATATATCGATAATCAGGCGGTTTCTATTGCGTTTGAATTCCTGGTGGAAAGCATCAGTATTGGTGTCGGAATTTTCTTCCATAGGGCTTCCGGCGCCACCATCACCGTCAAGAATCCTTGCAGTGTCGGCAGGGCGTATGAACACCGGCAGGTCATGGGGCATCTTCATGAGGCTGAGGGCGGATGCGGGGTTGGAGCGGAGTCCGTGGCGACGCATGAGGAAGCGGAAGAAAGTGCGCAGGGCCGAGACTTTACGCCGGATTGTGCGGGGGGATTGGCCTTCGCGTGAAAGATGGCCTATCCACTGGCGTAGGTCGGAAGTAGTCACGTCGGTGGCGACGAGACTGTCGGGCTTGCCTGAGGTCGCGAAATCCGCCCAACCCATCAGGTCGGTCTGATAGGCCTTGACTGTCAGCTCGGAATAGTTGAGCTCGAGTCGCAGATACCGGATGTATTCATCAATCAGATTCATGTTCGGCATGAAGCATGCGCCTTTAGCGACGTTATCGGTAGCGAATATATGAATAAGTTTTGAATAAAACAACGGCCCGATGAAAAAATCGTCGGGCCGCAGGATTATTCTGTCGGATTGAATCAGCAGATTGCCGGAGTCAGGGTTACGGTCACCGGCAGTAGTGTCAGTGAGGAGGAGAGATCGGATGATATGTTTAATACGTCATGTGACTGTTCCGAAATCGTGATTAGGATTATTGCACCGATGACGAAGAGCATCTCAAATATGATTGCCGTTATGATTGATGCTGTCGACGGTGTCTTGGCCCTGAAAAGTGGGACGCAGCAGTAGCGGGTTATGACAAGCGACGGTATCAGTACAGCGAAGAAAACGCATACATAGCCCCAGGCCTCGGTGATTGGGCTGCTTGTCTCGATAAGATTAAGCCCGTCGAGGAGTTCGTGGAATCCGGCCATAGTCCAGAGGCAGATGCCGGCGATAATGGCGCAAATCATCGCTATCATTGCGAAAGCCATCAGGGAGCTTACGAGGCCGAAGAAGGCAAGGATGAATTTTGCGGCTATGGAGAAGAATGTGTTGATGAAGCTTGAAAATGATGAGGGATTATCGCCGGGAACGGGGACCTCGGGGGTCGTGGCGTTGTTGATTACGGTCTGGCCTATGTTGCCGAGGGTGACGGGCTGTCCCTGCATCTCGAGGATTTCGCGTGGAGTGCGTGCGACGGGGATTACCATCCATGCCACGAGATAGATTATGATGCATGGCCAGAAGTAGGTGAAGCAGGTGATGATTACTGCGAGGATGCGCATGACGGTGGCGTCCCATCCGAGGTATTGGGCAAGACCGGCTATGACACCGCCGAACACTTTATGGCGTACGTCGCGGTAGAGGCGTTTGTGGATTGGAGGCGGCGGGGGGCATGCCTGGCTGCCGGAGCGGGATGTGTTGTCGTTGGAGGGTTCGGATGAGGTGTCGCCACTGTCGGAAGAGTGGCACCGGGCATCGGGATTTTCTGTTTCATCGGATATCTCTTCAGGGCGCCCCATGATTTCGATTACATTATTGACATCGTCAATCACGATTACGTTTGCGCCGAGGGAAATGCGCTCGTCGAAGTGCTCCGAAATCCGTTGCTCGATATCGTTGACGATTTCGGCCCCTTCGTCGCCTGTGAAGGTTGCGCGGAGCTGTGAGAGGTAGTCGAGCAGTAGGCGATAGGCGTCTTCGTCGATATAGAATATTTTGCCGTTGATGTTTACGGGGAAAGTCTTTTTCATTGCTTCAGGAGGTTATCAGGGTTAGAGATTGGGTTGAGAAGGAGGTTGACGGAACGGGATATTTCATCCCATGAGCTTTGGAGCTGGTTGAGGAACTGGAGTCCGAGGGGCGTTATGGAGTAGTATTTCCTCGGCGGCCCCTGCATTGATTCTTCCCAACGGTAGGATAGGAGTCCGTCGTTTTTCAGACGGGTGAGCAGGGGGTAGAGAGTGCCCTCCATCACAATCAGATGCGCATCTTTGAGCCGTGATATCATCTCTGAGGCATAGGCGTCGCCTCGCTTGAGGATGAGTAGCACGCAGAACTCAAGCATCCCTTTCCGCATCTGTGATTTCAGATTGTCTATGTTCATTTTTCAGTAGGTTGATGTGTGTTGGAATGTTTATGATGTGACAAAGGTAGGGACTTGCAAGGTACTATGCAATACATAGTACTATAAAATAACATAATTTAACTATTGAGAGGCAATGGGGAGAATGGGACTAATGAGACTAATAGGACTAATTGGGGTAATGAGACTGATTAGGATGGGGCGGGGCGAGGCGAGGGTGGGTTGGGTGGATAGGGGGAAATGGGAGTGATGGGCGGGATTGAGGTTGGCGGGGATAGGGGAATTTTATTGGAGGCAGATGGGGGCGGGTGATGATATATTGTTGCATGAAAGGAGAATAATTTGTAATTTTGCGATAAAATATGGCTTTTTAGTTAAAAAATGTCCGTATATAAGGCAAACTTTCCAGTCGTTGGATTGATTCATTAACGCTAAAGTATTTTTATGTCATCTGAGCATCTGCGTGGAATGGGGGTTGCGCTCACCACGCCATTTAAGGAAAATGGAGATATAGACTATCAGACTCTGGATATCCATCTCGATTATCTTATCGATGGGCATGCGGACTATATCGTGGCTCTCGGAACCACTGCCGAAACTCCGACTCTGGCTCCTGACGAGAAGCATGAGCTGGCTCTCCATATCCTTGACTATGTGGGTCACCGCTGTCCGGTGGTGATAGGTGTGGGCGGTAATTCCACCCGCTCGGTGGTCAGGGAACTTCAGGAGACGGAGCGTCTCGGGGAGTTCGATGCTATACTTTCAGTGGTGCCATATTACAACAAGCCTACTCAGGAGGGTATGTACCGTCATTTCGCTGAAATAGCGAAGGCTTCGCCCATACCTATAATATTATACAATATTCCCGGTCGCACGGGGGTGAATATGAACACAGAGACCATAATCCGTCTCGCTAAGGAGTTTCCAGGGAAGATTGTGGGAATAAAGGAGGCGAGCGGTAATATGGAGCAGGCCCAGAATGTGATAACCCGTCGGCCTGAGGGCTTTCTTGTGATTTCCGGGGATGATTCTCTCGCCCACTCAATGATCAGAATCGGTGGCGACGGTGTGATTTCAGTGCTCGGCAATGCTTATCCCACTCAGTTTGCAGCTATGATTCACCGAAGCATGGAGGATGAGACTCCCGAAGCGGCCTCCAAGCTTCATCAGCAATTCTCGGCTCTGTACTCGCTTCTTTTCAAGGACGGCAATCCTGCGGGTATAAAGGCCCTGCTCCACATTCTTTTCCCCCGCTATAAGGAGGTTTTGCGCCTTCCTTTGGTGCCTGTCAGCGACGAAACGCGCCGTGGGTTGGAATCGGAGATTCTGTGAGAAAGAGAATATGCGTCTATGGACAATGGCGCAAGAATAGTTGAAATAATAAAATAAGGATGAGAGTTTGGCCATGCGGTCGGACTCTCACTTTTTATATCGTTTGTGGAATGATTGGCGTCGGGAAGCGTCTTATCTGCGTGCGCGTCGGGTTGCCTTGCGTGAAGATTTGCGCTTTTTGGAGGCGTAGGATTTTTTTGATTTTTTCTTTGCCGGAGCGTATTTCTGCGATTTGCCGTAGGTGCGTTTATCAAAGGCGAAGACGTCCTTGTGCGGCACCTGGTTTTCGAAATCGATGATTGCCGCAGGGTTGATGGGGATACCGAGATAGCGGGTTTCGAAGTGGAGGTGAGCTCCTGTGCTGCGGCCTGTATTGCCTCCGAGGGCTATAGGCTCGCCTGCCTTGACATATTGGTTGGGTTTTACGAGGAAGCGGCTGAGATGGCCGTAGACTGTTTCAAGGCCGTTGTCGTGACGGACAACCACGTAGTAGCCATAACCGCGTCCTTCATATTTCGTAAGACGTACTTTTCCGGAGAAAGCTGCGCGGACTGTGTCGCCGACCTGAAGTTTGAGGTCTGTGCCGTAGTGCATGCGTCCGAAGCGCGAGCGGTAACCGTAGTTTGATGTGATTTGCCCTGGGCAGGGAGAGTGGAATTCCGATACGTCGATGTTGTGGTGCTCAGGGATTGTGACGGCGTTTCCGTATGGGTTTACTCGGTCGCTGTTCCAATATGAGTTGAAAATCTCGTTGTCAATCGCGGCCTCGCGGGCTTTCACCTGATTGAGAAGGATGTCGTTGTTCTCAATTTTGAAGGGGTTTACCGAGGGCTTCTGGTTTGCGATGAGAGAATTGTGTTGCCTGGTGTGTGATGCCGGCAGTTTGAGCTGTGCCTGTGCAGGGAAAACGGCTATTGATGCGAGAAGGGTTACGAGAAGAGTATTGAGCTTAGGAAATTTCATTGTGTCAGAGATGTTTTTTCCGGCAAGAAGATTGGGGAGGGATGATGATTTGGTATTATCTAAAGTTTAAGGTCAGTTACGGTTGGGAGAGCTCGGAGGATGCGTTGATGAAGCGCGTCAGAGCCGGGGTTCGTTCGAAAATCTCGCCCGGGGCGAAGAATCTTTTGATTTCCGTCGCGGCATCCTCTGCGGAGGATGAGGCGTGGATGATGTTTTCCTGGTTTGACATGGCGAAGTCTCCGCGGATAGTTCCGGGAGCTGCCTGGCGTCCGTTGGTGACGCCTGTCATTGAGCGGACCACGTTTATCGCGTCGACGCCCTCAAGCACCATTACAATTACGGGGGAGGCTGTCATTGAGGCGACAACCGAGGGGAAGAAGGGGCGGTCAACGAGATGGGCGTAGTGCTGGCGCAGAAGCTCTTCGGAGAGTTGCATCATTTTCATGCCGGTTATTGTGAGGCCCTTCTGCTCGAAGCGGGAGAGGACTTTGCCGACAAGGGCACGCTCGATGGCCGATGGCTTGAATATGATTAGAGTCTGTTCCATTCAGAAGTGATGAAGCTGTCTTTAACTAAAATTTACACTTTTGTTTGCTTCACTTCAAATTTAGTCATTTTGAGCGTATTGAAAAAATCGTGTCAAGCCAAAAAATCTAAAATGGGTAAAAGTGTTTTAAAAATACGTTTGTAATGGTTTGATATATAGGGGTTTTTGTTGTAATGTGAAAATACTATAAAATATCACAAGCTGATTTTGCACTTGAAATATGATGTGAAATTATGTAAATTATTGTAATGAATGTTTGCGTGGTTTTAACAGTCGGAGGCAATACCATTCTGTAATGGCCTAGGAAAAAAAGAAATCGGGCAAGGTTTAAGAACCATGCCCGATTTTGATTCGGTTGTGGGCGCTGAGGGATTCGAACCCCCGACCCTCTGCTTGTAAGGCAGACGCTCTGAACCAGCTGAGCTAAGCGCCCGGGAAATGGGATTAATGTGATTCCCGGATTGATTTATTATCTAAGCGAGAAAGTTTTGATTGGTTGTGGGCGCTGAGGGATTCGAACCCCCGACCCTCTGCTTGTAAGGCAGACGCTCTGAACCAGCTGAGCTAAGCGCCCTTTCTCGCCTAAAGCGATGCAAAGGTAGGGACTATTTTTTGATTATGCAAATTTTTCAGGTGATTTTTTAATGAGTTTGTTCTTCTTTATTGAAAATGAAGGTGGCATTGTGGACTTTGCGTCGTGGAAAGTCGATAATTGAGGCAGGATTGATAGGGATTGCCTTGAATCGGGTTTCGAAATGGAGGTGTGGCCCTGTAGAATTGCCGCTGGTTCCGCCGATGGCTATAGCCTCGCCGGCATTGACGTTGGTCGTAGGGACCACGAGGAAGCTATCGAGGTGGGCATAGAGGGTCTGGAGTCCGTTGGGGTGGGTAAGAATCACGTAGTAGCCATAGCCACGCTTGTCATAGCCGGTCATGGACACTGTGCCGGGGAAGGCCGCACATATCGTGTCGCCTTTAGCGATTCCTATGTCTATGCCGCGGTGTAGCCTGTTGAATTTCTTGCGCGGGCCATAGGGGGAGGTTACCGGGCCGGTTGCCGGCATTGAGAATTCACTCACATTAATCGGTATGTCGCCGTCGGGGACAGATGCTTTTGCGAAAAGTCCTCCGCTCTTCCCGCCAATAACGAGATTGTGGCCGAAGCCCGAGTTGAAGAGTCCTGCCATATAGTCGAGGGTCGACCCTACGGTGGCATCGTCAGTCCCGTTGCCGGCGGAATCGGCCATTGACATCAGTATGCGGTCAAGGCAGAGCGCTGAGATTTCCGTGCTGTCGGTCACTACAGTGTCATTGCCGAACACCACTACGTCAGCGCTCGCAACCAAGGAGGCTGCGAGCGCTATAGAGGTGAATATGTTTCTCAGTATCACGCTTCGCTGACTTTTTTCTTCATCTCAGTGAAAGTGTCGGCAAAAAGAATCTTTACAGCCGCTGCCAGGCATCCGAGGAATACGAATACGATAAGCGTCATGGCCTTGGACGGCTTGGACGGCTTGAGAGGCACGGTGGCGGGTTCGACTGTGGCGTAGACCGGAGTGTTCTCCTGTACTTTCGCTTTGGCCATCTGTAGCTGTTGTGCGGTCTGGTTGAAGAGGCTGAAGGCAAGTTGTGCTTCATTTTCGAGACGGGCTCGGGTCACCTGTGCGGAGTGTAGGCTCAGGCCCTGGTTGCGGTCGAGGTAGTCGGCCAGGCGTTGCTGTGCGGAATAGTATTCGCGTCGGGCTTCCTCGTTGAGTTGCTCTGAGTATACCATGTCCTGACGGGCCTTTGACGTACGGTAGTCGGTAATGTATTCCTGAAGATGGGCCGCCACGGTGTCAGCGAGCATGGCAGACACGAGGGGGTTCTGCATCGTAATTGAAATGGTGTTGACTCCGGTCTGTGCGTCGTAGTCGCAAGTGATGCGCTTTGCGAGGGCCTCTTTGACCCTCTCTTCATCCTTTGTAAGCCGGAACGGGTCTGTGCCTTTTTTCCCGCCAGAGACTTCCTCGTCAGAGAAGAACGACATCACACCGCCGATGGCCTTTCCCGGGAGGGAGAGAATAAATGACCACCAGGGGGCTGATGTGTGCTCCTCGATATAGTTCCTCACAGTGTAGACAGAATCTGTCTTGCTTTCAGTCACGGGAACATCAAACAGGCCTACGAGGAAGGGGACGGACGAAAGCACGTCGGGGTATAGTTCAGGATAAACAGCATCCATGCTCTCGTTGCTGGAACCGAGGTTTATGCCTGCCATGGATGCCAGTGAGCCCAGGCCTTTCTTTGATGAGGAACCTCCACTGAGCTCCGGGGCGAGCTTGATGGTGGTGGTGTATTCCTTAGGAATGCTGAAAGCTACCACGAGGCCGATAAGGGCGGCCACGCCGGCATATATAAATATGGTGCGGCGCGATTTCCAAAGTTTCGCGGCAAGTTCAAGAAGGTCGATTTCTTCTTCGTCGCCATTTTCGGGGCGGACGATTATATCTTTTCCGTCGCTCATGTCGTGTGTGATAGATGTGATGATTGATTATTTAAATATTGTGGCGAGTGCGGCTGACATCGTTCCGAGTGAGCCTAACATTGTGGCGATGGTCAGACCTTTAGTCCAGTCAAAGCCTTTCTTGTCGGGCTTGGAGGGGATGATAATCTGGCATCCCGGCTCAATGGGCGTGTTTTTCTTTGCGCGGGCCACCATGCCGTTCATGTAGACGATGAATGCCTTCTTCTTGTTCGCGCGGTCGCCGTAGCCTCCGGCAAGGTCTATATAGTCCTTGAGTTTGAGTTTGCTGTCGAAAGAAACTGTGTTGGGCACAAGCACGTCGCCTGAAATCTTCACGGTGCTTACGTGTTCGGGAATGAACAGACGGTCGCCGCTACGGAGCACGATATCATAGTTGCTTCCCGGGTTGGCAAGGGCTTTTTCGAGGTCGATGCCCACTGAATAGGAATCTGACACCTGGAGTTTGCGAACGGAGATGGAGTCGTTGCCTGATGAGCCCATGGCGAGGCGCAGGGTCTCGTCGCGTGCGGCGATTTCATCCTCGGTCATCTTGCGCATGAGATGGGCACCTCGAATATAGGCTTCGGGGTTGATGCCGCCTGCGCGCTTGACGAAACTGCTTATGCGCTCGTTGCGTGTCTGGATTGCGTAGCCTCCGGCGAAAGGAACCTCGCCATCGATATGTACGAACTGCTGCGCCATGTAGTTAGGGCTACGGCGCACTTCGACGATGTCGTAGGGCTGAAGGATGAATTCGTTGTCATTCTCCATGAGCAGGCCGTCCTTCAGGGTGAAGGAGTAGATGCGTGCAATCTGGTTGTCGGCGGTAGTGGCCATAGGGTCAACGATTCGGCGTGACACGTCGACTCTTGCATAGGAAGCGCCTTCAAGGAGTCCGCCTGCGGTCAGGATGAGGTCCTCGATAGATGTGTTCTCGGCATAAGGATAGTTTCCGGGATGAGCTACATGGCCCTGGATGTTGAATCCGCCTTTGTCAAATATGTCGCGGGTGCTGGAGATAACGAGCACGTCGTTGCGTTTGAGGGTGATGTCGGGGGCGCGCCCTTCGAGCACTGCGCCAAGGTCAATGGCCTCGGCCACGAGGGTGAGGTCGGGGCCTTCGCGATAGAGCATCGCGCGTGATTTGTAGGCGTCCTCGGCAAGGCCGTCGGCGTTGCGGATGAGGTCGCGGATTGTCGATATGCCAGAGCCGAGCGAGAACATGCCGGGACGCATAGCAGCGCCTCGGAGTTCTACGCGGTTGCTGTAGCGGTCAAGGGAGGTACCGATGGTGACTACGTCGCCGTCCTGGAGACGGTAGCTGTCAAATTCATTCTGCGAGATGTTGAAGAGCTCCTTTTCGCGTCCGGTGAGGCGGGCCACGCGAACCATTTCGGTATAGGCGTCGCCCGAAAATCCTCCGGCATATTTGATGGCCTGTCCGAGGGTTTCGTTGTCCTTCAGCTCATAGAGCATAGGGCGCTTCACATTGCCGGAAACGTTGACGAGTTGCTTGTAGGGGGGTACCATGATTATGTCGCCTTCCTGAAGGCGGATGTTGCCTTTCTGTTTCCCATTGAAGAGGAAATCGTAGATGTCGATTTCGGCGACTTTGCGTCCGTTGCGGCGTACTTCTACGTTACGCATCGAACCGATGCTGTTGATGCCGCCTGCGTTATAGAGGGCATGGAACACATTGGAGAAGGGGGAGAGACGGTAGGTGCCCGGCACTGATACCTCGCCCATGATATTAACCTGGATTGTGCGCATCTGGCCAAGGGTCACGGCAATGTCGGTAGCCTCATTGTCGACACCTGAATATTTTGACGCGAAGGCCGAACGGATATGGTTGTTGGCCTCGTTTATTGTCATGCCGTTGAGGTAGATTGGCCCGAGCTGGGCAATCATGATGCTGCCCTCGGGGGATATTGTGCGTCGGAGATGGTCCTCGCTTACGCCCCAGATGTCAATGACCACTTCATCGCCGGGGCCGAGGCGGTAGTCCTGAGGAGTGGCGGCGTTTTCATTCGGCTCGAATGTGAGGTTTCGGGAATTGAACACCTTGTGGCCGAAAACTTCGCGTGCGCCGGGAGCGGCCTCGGCATTGGCTTCGGGATTCTGCACGACATCCTCGAAAACTACGCTTGTCTCAGGTGTGGAAGTGGACCGCGAACGACCCTCTGCGGCTGTTACCCCCTGGTCGGTTACGGATGTGCCTCCTGATTCATGTTTGGCGCGGATACGCTCCACCTGCTCCGGTGTGACTCCTTTAGCTACTAACTCACGGCCAATCTGCTGCTCGGATACTCCGGCTGCACTCTGCTGTTTGATGTATTGGATAACTTGGTCGTCAGTCATTGCGGCAGAATTGGCTACAGCTCCCGCAAACATTAGCAACGTAAATAAAAACGGCTTGATTTTCATAAAGTTGGTTATGGTGAATTAGGTCGCCATGGTCCGTGGGCGACTCCCGGTAGTGATAAATCGGTGCAAAGGTAGTAATTTATAATCTCTTATGCAACAGTAGGTATGCATAAAATGCCGGGCGTTGCGGTAAACCGGGTTTGAGGAATATTTCGTTAAAAAATGTTTCGCCGATTAAAAAGTCCTTGCGCGATTAGGGGGGATTGGGAATAAATAGTTACTTTTGTGTGGTAATTTAGAAAAGCATGGCTGCCGACCTGAAGCAACGCATTGAGAAAATCGAGTCGAAAGCGGCTTTGATGGTGGAGCGCTATGAGCTTCTTGTCAAGGCGAAGACGGCTGCCGAGCTCCGTATTGCGGAACTTGAGTCGCAAATCGGGCGTCTCGAGCGCGAGATAGAGGAGCGCGACAGGGAGATAGAGCATCTCAGGGTGGTTTCGGTGCTGACGCCCGACCATCGCGATGTGGAGGCCACGCGGACGGTGCTTTCTGAATTAGTGCGCGAAATCGACAAGTGCATCAATAAGTTAAGCGTTTGATGACTGAAAAGATTCTTAATATATCAATCCGAATCGCCGACCAACCCCGCATGGCTTTGCATATCCCCGCGAGCCAGGAAGAGATTGTACGCAAATCAGAGGCAAATATCAATGAACTCTGGCGTAAATGGTCAGCGAAGAGCGATTTTAAAGATAAATCTTCCGCCGAGATTCTGGCGATGGTGACATTCAGGTTCGCCCAGCTCTATTTCAGCGCGGAAGAAGCATCAAGAAGGGTCGACATGGCCCTCAGGGACCTTGAAACGAGTCTCGACAAGATGCTTTTCGGACTTGACGGGCAGGATGGCGGTGAGGCAGGAGAGCCGGCCGCAACCTGAAGCCACAAGGTCCGGGACACATATATTAATAAAACAAACTGACGAGTTCACGCACGCTCAACTGCTGAGAAGTTCCCCCGCGGGATGCCGCGGGCAAGGGAGCCGCGAAGGGTTGAAACGTGCTATTTTTATATATTTATCACACCAATATTACCCCCAGTTACTGAACTATGGATATATTATTCTACATCTGCGCGGCGCTCATCGGAGCGGCCATCGGTATCGCAATCCTGATAGCCGTGCAGCGAGCCACCGCCCGTTCGCGAGCAAAAACAATCATTGACGACGCCAACCGCGAGGCGGAGGTGATTATGAAGGACAAGCTCCTTGAAGCGCGCGAGCAGGAACTGAAAATCAAATCGGAGGCCGAGAAGCAGGCGAACCAGCGCATGTCGCGCATACAGAGCGAAGAGGCCAAGATGAAGCAGCGTCAGGCACAGCTCAACCAGCAGCAGAGCGAGAACGCCAAGGTGCGCAACGAGAACGAGCAGACAAGGCAGAATCTCGAGGCCCAGATGGTGGTGGTCGAGCAGCGCAAGGAGGAACTTGACCGCCTTCGCCGCACTGCCCAGGACACTCTCGAGCACATCTCCGGGCTTTCAAGCGAAGAAGCCAAGGAGAAACTTATCGAGTCGCTGAAGGATGAAGCCAAGACCGCTGCAAGCGCCTATATCAACGATATAATGGACGAGGCTAAAATGACGGCCAACAAGGAGGCCAAGCGCATCGTCGTGCAGTCGATACAGCGACTGGCAACTGAGACGGCCATAGAGAATTCCGTCACCGTGTTCCATATCGACAGCGATGAAATCAAGGGCCGCATCATCGGTCGCGAGGGCCGCAACATCCGTGCCCTTGAGGCAGCCACAGGCATTGAGATTATAGTCGACGACACTCCCGAGGCCATCGTGCTCTCCGGTTTCGACCCTGTTCGCCGCGAGATAGCCCGTCTGGCTCTACATCAGCTTGTGGCCGACGGACGTATCCACCCCGCGCGCATCGAGGAAGTGGTTGCCAAAGTGCGCAAGCAGATTGAGGAAGAGATTGTGGAGACAGGCAAGCGTACGGCAATCGACCTCGGCATCCATGGCCTCCATCCCGACCTCATAAGGATGGTGGGCAAGATGAAATATCGCTCGAGCTACGGACAGAACCTCCTCCAGCACTCACGCGAGACTGCCAATCTCTGTGCTATCATGGCTTCGGAACTCGGTCTCAACCCCAAGAAGGCCCGTCGCGCCGGATTGCTCCACGACATAGGCAAGGTGCCCGACGAAGAGCCGGAACTTCCCCACGCACTCCTTGGCATGAAGCTTGCTGAGAAATATAAGGAGAAGCCTGAAATCTGCAATGCAATCGGTGCCCACCACGACGAGATTGAGCAGACATCGCTGCTGGCTCCCATCGTACAGGTGTGTGACGCTATTTCCGGTGCCCGTCCCGGTGCCCGCCGTGAAATCGTCGAGGCCTATATCAAGCGTCTCAATGACCTCGAGCAGCTCGCGCTTTCATATCCCGGTGTAATCAAGACCTATGCAATCCAGGCCGGCCGTGAGCTGCGAGTGATTGTCGGCGCCGACAAGATTGACGATGTTGAGACCGAAAAGCTCTCCTCGGAAATAGCACGCCGAATCCAGGATGAAATGACCTATCCAGGACAGGTCAAAATCACCGTCATACGCGAGACCCGCTCCGTAAGCTTCGCGAAGTAGAGGGAGGGCCTGCGCTATGGAAGAAAAAGATAGGAAATGTTCGTGCCCGAGGGGTAAGCTCCATTGCTACAACTGGCTGGAGGATATCCCGGGTGGCATGACCGATTTTGATATCGTGGAGGTGCAGTTCAAGAACACCCGCAAGGGTTTCTACCGCAATTCCACCAACCTCGACCTCGCTGCCGGCGACATGGTGGCCGTCGAGGCCACTCCGGGCCATGATATCGGGGTGGTGACGCTCACGGGCAAGCTCGTCGCTCTCCAGATGCGTCGCGCGGGTGTGAAGCCCGACGTGGAGATTCGCCGTGTGTTCCGCAAGGCGAAGCCTGCCGACATAGATAAGTATGAAGAGGCCAAGGCCCGTGAGAACGACACCATGATTCGTTCGCGTAAGATTGCCGAATCGCTCCATCTCAATATGAAGATAGGCGATGTGGAGTATCAGGGCGATGGCAACAAGGCAATATTCTATTATATCGCCGACGAGCGTGTCGATTTCCGCCAGCTTATCAAGGTGCTTGCCGACACCTTTAAGGTGCGCATCGAGATGAAGCAGATTGGCGCCCGTCAGGAGGCCGGTCGTATCGGTGGCATAGGTTCGTGCGGGCGTCCGCTGTGTTGCGCGAGCTGGATGACAAATTTCGTGTCGGTCGGCACGAGCGCGGCTCGCTATCAGGACATATCTCTCAACCCGCAGAAACTTGCCGGACAGTGTGCGAAACTCAAATGCTGTCTTAACTTCGAGGTCGACACCTATGTGGAGAGCGCCAGACAGATGCCGGGCCGTGAAATCCGTCTTGAGACCGCAGATGCTACATACTATCATTTCAAGACCGATATCTTCAAGAAGGAAATCACCTATTCCACCGACAAGCAGATTGCCGCCAATCTCGTTACGATTGATGCGGGACGCGCTTTCGAGGTGATAGAGATGAACCGTAGGGGCGAGAAGCCTTTGCAGCTTCAGCGCGACGGACATGAGCCTGCCTCGCAGAAGGCTAAGCCCATTGACCTCGCGTCGCAGGACGACCTCACCCGTTTCGACAAGGCCAAAAAGAAAAAACGCAAGAAGAACAAGCCGCAGCAGGGGCAGCCTAAGGACTCACAGCCTCAGGGTGGCCAACAGCCTGAAAGGGGCGACGGTGAGCAACCTCAGGCAAAACAGCAGGGACAGCAGCCGGCAGGGCAGTCGCAGCCGCGTCCGAAGAATAAGAACCGTAAGCCACGCCCTAACAATCGCCCGAAGCCTTCGAATAGCGACGGGCAGGAGTAATGAGACACCTTATATATATAATAGCTGTGGCATGTGCGCTGCTTTTCACGGCCTGTGGCCTTGGAGAGCGCGACTATAGCCGGTGGGAGAGCCTTCCGCCGTCAGGATGGCTTTATACCGACACGGTTGTGTTGCTGCCTGTCGATACCTCGCTTACCGACAATGATTCCATTGTCGACGGAGCGGTAAAGGTGGCCCTGCGCCATAGCAACGATTACCCCTATTCCAATATATGGCTTGAGCTGACTTATAGCGGGGAGGGGCGAATGATGCGCGACACCATCAATCTGCGTCTCGCCGATGTCTATGGGCGTTGGCTCGGCAGCGGTTTCGGTGCCGGCTACCAGCAGGAGGTGACCGTCAGCCCTGAAACCCGCATCGACCTCACCCGTCCCGTGGCCCTTCGCCATATCATGAGGGTCGACACCCTGACAGGAATCGAACAGGTCGGCATCCTCGTGGAGCAATAGCAGTAACTGTTTAAATCAGGCACACAATGTACAGAATGGACATAAATTATGTTCCTTATGTACATTGTGTGCCTGATTTTGCTGTCTTATGCCTTCTTGTCCCGTAGCTGATAGGCGAAGAAGCCGATAAAGCAGATGAATCCGAGAGTCAGGAGGATAAAGGAGGTCAGGCTTAACAAGTCATGGATAAAGAGTGCGATTGCCGCAACGTAGATGCATGCCCATAGGGCTAAAAGAATTTTTAGGTATAGTTTCATGCGTGTGTATATTTTATTCGGAAGTTGTTCATAATGACAGTCCGGGGGACGTGTGGGCGGCCTATATTTGCGATGAAGTTTTAACCAGTTTCTTAATGCAAGTATTTTTTATCCCGGTTTGATTATGAGAAAGATTAGAAAGATTATTGTCCATTGTACGGCCACGCCTGCGGGACGTAGTGTGACAGTGGCGGAAATTGATCGTTGGCACCGTCAGAGGGGTTTCAACGGTATCGGTTATCATTATGTGGTCGGGCTTGACGGCTCGGTCAGCAAAGGGCGCGACGAAGCTCTTGTGGGAGCGCATTGCAAGGGTCATAATAGCGATAGTATAGGGGTGGCCTATGTCGGCGGAATGTCAGAAGACATGTCGCGTCCGCTTGACACCCGCACTCCCGGTCAGCGTCTTGCCCTCAGCCGGCTCATAGAGGAATTGAAAAGCCGCTATCCGGGGGCGACGGTCCATTCCCACAATGAGTTCGCCGCAAAAGCCTGCCCCTGCTTCGATGCTTTCAAGGAGTATAACTGAAAAATAAGTCGGGCCCGTCATCGCGACGGACCCGACCTCATCACATTTTAATTGATTATGATCATTCTATTCTTTTTTGCAATGAGATTAGTCGATTTCCTCGTCTGCCTCATAGCCGCCCATTTCGCGGATTGCGTTCTTGAGCATGGTGTACTGCTGGAAGAGGTGGTTGACGGGAACTTCACCCTTGGTGTAGTCATGCATCGGGCTCTTGAGGAAGAAGCTCAGGAAGCGCTGGATGCCGTGACGGCCTGCGCGTGCGGCAAGGTCGCTGAGAAGCACGAGGTCGAGGCAGAGGGGAGCTGCGAGGATGGAGTCGCGACAGAGGAAGTTGATCTTAATCTGCATGGGGTAGCCCATCCAGCCGAAGATATCGATGTTGTCCCAACCTTCCTTGCTGTCGTTGCGCGGGGGATAGTAGTTGATGCGCACCTTGTGGTAGTAGCCCTGATGTCCGCCTTCTTCTGCGCCGCCACAGTTGGCGTTGTAGAGGTCGGGCTGGTCTTCGGGAACGAGGATTGACTCAAGGGTGGAAAGTTTTGACACTTCTTTGGTGCGGAAGTTGGCGGGTTCGTCAAGCACGAGGCCGTCACGGTTGCCAAGGATGTTGGTTGAGAACCAACCGTTGAGGCCGAGGCAGCGGGTGCCGATGATGGGGGCGAAACCTGACTTCACGAGGGTCTGGCCGGTCTTGAAGTCCTTGCCTGCGATAGGCATGCCGGTCTTTTCGCTGAGTTCCCACATTGCGGGGATGTCAACTGTGGTGTTGGGGGCGCCCATGATGAAGGGAGCGCCTTCCTGAAGAGCTGCGTATGCATAGCACATGGAAGGAGCGATGTGTTCCTTGTCGTCAGCCTTCATTGCAGCCTCAAGAGCTTCGAGGGAGCCGTGAACCTGCTCGTCAACGGGAACATATACTTCTGTTGAAGCGGCCCAGAGGACTACTACGCGGTCAACGCCTTTTTCTTTCTTGAAATTGCGGATGTCCTCGCGGAGCTGCTCAGCCATTTCCCAGCGGGTTTTGCCGGCCATGATGTTCTTTCCGTCGAGACGCTTTGCATAGTCGTGGTCGAAAGCGGCCTTCATGGGGACAATCTGCTCGAGTTCGTCCTTCACGGGTTCGATGTCCTTCGACTGGAGAACTTCGGCATAGACTGCACTTTCATAAGCGTTTGCGGGATAAACGTCCCATGCTCCGAACACGATGTCGTTGAGGTCGGCCATGGGGACGATGTCCTTGTAGTGAAGATATTTTTTATCGGCGCCTTTGCCAACACGGATTTTATCGTATTGAGTCATTGAGCCGACGGGTTTGGCAAGACCTTTGCGGGCCATCAGGACGCCGGTCATGAATGTTGAGCTAACGGCGCCAAGTCCTACTACGAGTACGCCAAGTTTACCATTGGCGGGTTTTACAGTAGATTTAGTCATGATTTTAATTACTAACTGATAGTAGTTTTATTAAGGTTATATATTGTCTTTTCGCGTGGCTTATAATGTGGCAACATAGCAAACTCCACATTTGAGCCCTCAAAAGTACAGCAATTTTTTCGATTGTGAAATAATAATTATTTAAAAAATCCCTCTTATTTGCTAATATTCTTTAAAATAGTGTGCAATAATGAAATTATAGTTAAATTATCAGGTGATTAGTTGTTGAAATGTTGCTGTATGTTAAGATGGCATTTGTGTCGAGAGAATTCCATTGATAATCGAAAACAGAGATACAAAATGTACATAATGGACATGAATTTTGTCCATTATGTACATTCTATGCCTATTGTTCAAGGTGGTTATTCGACTGTCCAGGTTTCGCCGGCGAGGACCATGTCGCGGAGCGAGCCGAAGTTCTTGCGCGAGCGTACTTCCGCAACCTGAGCCTCGATTTCCTCATTATAGACCGGAGAGTCTACATCGCGGATGACTCCGAGGGCGAGGGGGAGTTCGTGGCCGTCCATCATGGCGAGCTGCTGATGGAGGAAGTTGGTCGGCGTGTGCGCGTCGTGCACGAGGACATCGTCGATGGTCCATCCGTTTTCTCCGAGTTTCACGGCTTTCAGCAGGAAGCCGTCGCGGACGAGGCCCATCTCCTTGTCCTTGCCGAAGAGCATTTTCTCTCCATGCACGAGATGGATTGTGCGCTCGGGACGGTGCTCTTTATCGGTGATGTGGTTGTGGATGCCGTTGTTGAAGATTACACAGTTCTGGAGAACTTCCACCACGGATGTGCCTTTGTGGCGTGCGGCGGCGGTGAGCACCTCCTGAGAAATCTGAAGTTCGACGTCGATACTGCGGGCAAAGAAATTGCCGCGTGCTCCGAACACGAGTTCTGCCGGGATAAACGGATCCTCGGTCGTCCCGTAGGGAGATGATTTCGACACGAAGCCTCTGTCGCTCGTTGGCGAGTACTGTCCCTTGGTCAGACCATAGATTTTATTGTTGAAGAGAATCATGTTGATGTCCACATTGCGGCGCACTGCATGAATGAAATGGTTTCCGCCGATTGCAAGTCCGTCGCCGTCGCCCGAAATCTGCCATACGGTCATGTCGGGACGCGCTACTTTAAAGCCGGTGGCAATCGCGGCCGCACGGCCGTGGATTGTGTGGAAGCCGTAGGTGTTCATGTAGTAAGGCAGACGGGAGCTGCAGCCTATGCCTGAAATCACGGCTGTCATGTGGGGTGGCACCCCTATGGCCGCCATGGCTTTATGGAGTGAATTGAGGATAGCGTGGTCGCCGCATCCCGGACACCAGCGCACTGATTGACTGTTCTTATAGTTGGCGGGGGTATATTGTGTCTGTTCCATGATTATTTATCCTCCATGATTTTGTTTACTCCGTCCACGATTTCCCTTACGAGGAACGGCTGACCCTGAATCTTGTTGATGCGCTCGATATGGAGCGAGGGAATCTTTGCCTGGAGATAGTCGGCGAACATGCCGGTGTTGAGTTCGGCAACGATTACTCGTTTGTAGCGTCCGAGCACTTCAGCTGTGTTGGCCGGCAGCGGGTTGATATAGTTGAAATGAGCGAATGCGATCGGACGGCCTGCGGCGTTGAGTTCGGTGGCCGCAGTGCGCAGATGACCGTATGTGCCTCCCCAGCCTACGAGGATTGTGTCGGCGCCTTTCGGGTCGAGCACTTCGAGCGATGGTATGTCGTTTGCGATGCGTGCGATTTTCTCCCGGCGGGCCATAACCATTTTTTCATGGTTGATGGGGTCGGTGGAGATTGCTCCGGTGTTATAGTCTTTCTCAAGTCCGCCTACACGGTGTGCTGCACCCTCAGTGCCCGGGATTGCCCAGTAGCGTACCATGTCGTCCCCCTTGCGGCTGTAGGGTTGCCATGCCTCGTCAATCGTATTTGGCGAGAGGAGTGGCGGATGGATTTCAGGAAGTTCAGAGGCTTCCGGTATGCGCCATGCACTCGAGCCGTTGCCTATGAAGGCATCGGTCAGGAGTATCACCGGAGTCATGTGCTCCATGGCGATGCGTGCAGCCTCGAAAGCCATTGTGAAGCAGTCGGTGGGGGTGGAAGCGGCTACGACTGCAAGGGGCGACTCTCCGTTGCGTCCGTAGAGTGCCTGCATGAGGTCGGTCTGTTCTGTCTTGGTGGGAAGGCCGGTTGAGGGACCTCCGCGCTGCACGTCGACAATCACCAGCGGAAGTTCGGCTATCACAGCCAGGCCGATGCCTTCGCTCTTGAGTGCGAGGCCGGGGCCGGATGTGGAGGTGACTGCAAGGTCGCCGGCAAAGGACGCTCCGATTGCCGAGCAGACGCCTGCTATCTCGTCTTCCATCTGGCAGGCCTTGACGCCGAGGTCCTTGCGCTTGGCAAGTTCCTGAAGTATGTCGGTGGCGGGAGTGATGGGGTAGCTTCCGAGGAAAAGCGGACGTCCGCTCTTTTCCGAAGCTGCGATGAAGCCCCATGCGGTGGCGGTGTTGCCGTTGATGTCGGTGTATACGCCGGGCACTGCTTCCTCAGTCTCTATACGGTAGGTGCTGACTGATGCATGGATGTTGTTGCCATAGTTGTAGCCCGCTTCAATCACTTTGGCGTTGGCCTCGTAGATTGCGGGTTTCTTTGCGAATTTGCCTTTGAGCATGCGGAGTGCACCTTCGAGCGGACGGTCGAAGAGCCAGCACACGAGGCCGAGGGCGAATATATTGCGGCATTTGAGCACGCTCTTGTTGTCGAGGCCTGAGTCAGCGAGTGCTGCCTTGGTCATAGAGGTGACGGGCACTTCTACCACCTGGGCCTTTATGTCGAGTTCCTTAAATGGGTCGAGGGTTTCGAAGAGAGCTTTTTTGAGGTCGGCTTCCTTAAAGGAGTCAATGTCGACAATGACTACTCCGCCGGGCTTGAGAAATTTGATGTTCTGTTTCAGTGCGGCAGGGTTCATTGCAATGAGCACGTCGCAGAGGTCGCCGGGGGTGTGGACGTCGACACCCACGCTTACCTGGAATCCTGACACTCCGCTCAGCGAGCCTTGAGGGGCACGGACTTCTGCCGGATAGTCGGGAAAGGTTGACACTTTGTTACCTAAACCCGCCGAAACATTAGTAAATATGTTTCCTGCAAGCTGCATGCCGTCGCCGGAGTCACCGGAAAAACGGACCACAACTTTGTCGAGGGTTTTGACATTGGCGTTGTCTAACATAATGATTTGAGGTTTTGGATACTATATTTGTTTTTCGTTTTATCGTGTTGCGCGGATGTAGAAAAATAGAGTTCCGTAAGGGCTACTGTATTTCTTGACATTCGCGTTTTCATGGTGTGCGGTTATTGTTTCTGATGGAATCCGAGAGCCATCGCCTTGGCCTTCCTGTGCTGTCCTGCCTCATAGGCGATTTCTCCGTTGACCATTGTAAGATTTGTCGCATTTCCGACGCTCATTCCCTGGAGGGGGGTCCACCCGCAGAGGCTTTCGGTATCCTTGTCTTCAATCTTATGCGGCCTCGGGAGTTTCTCGATAAGCACGAGGTCTGCGTAATATCCTTGACGGATGAATCCGCGGCGGTCAATGCCGAAAAGCTCTGCCGGACGGTGGCACATCAACTCTACGATGCGCTCGGTTGAAAGCCCTTCGAGTTCAGGCTCCGTCTCGGAGAGTTCGAGCATGGCGCGGAGGGAGAACTGCACCATGGGCATCCCCGATGCCGCTGTCAGCGCGTCGCCCTCTTTTTGTGAGGGAAGGTGGGGGGCATGGTCAGTGGCGATGGTGTCGATTGTCCCGCCCGGAAGGAGCTCGCGGAGTAGCGCTATGCGGTCGCTTGCCTCCTTGATTGCGGGATTGCATTTTATGCGTGAACCGAGACGGTTGAAGTCGTTGCGGTCGAAGAGAAGATATTGCGGACATGTTTCCGCCGTGACCTTCACTCCTTCGGCTTTCGCCTCCTTTATCATCTGGAGTTCCTCGGCGGTGGATATGTGGCAGACGTGGAGCCGCGCTCCGCTTTCGCGTGCGAGACTGATGGCCCGGCGTGTGGCCTTGATGCACGCTTCCCTCGGGCGCACGTCAGGGTGACGTTCGACTGGAATTGATTCGCCGCACTCTTCGCTGAGTTTCTGGCGTGCGGCCATTATTATTGCTTCGTCCTCGGCGTGGACTGCTATGAGTGCGGGCGACTTGCGGAATAGCTGCGACAGGGTGGAACTGTCGTCGACAAGCATGTTTCCTGTCGACGAACCGAGAAAGAGCTTGATTCCTGCAACGCGTGAATAGTCGGCGTCGAGCAGTTCGTCGAGATTGTCGTTGGTTGCACCGATAAAGAAGCCGTAGTTTGCCGATGAAACTTCCTGGGCGCGTTTGATTTTGTTTTCCAAAGCCTCACTGCTGACTGTGGCGGGCTTGGTGTTCGGCATATCTACAAACGAAGTCACTCCGCCGGCAATCGCCGCGCGGCTTTCGGTTTCCATGTCTCCTTTTTCCGTCAATCCCGGGTCGCGGAAATGCACGTGGGTATCAATGACTCCGGGCAGGAGCATCATGCCATGGCAGTCTATCGTCCTGTCAGCCTCTGATATGAGCGCTGCGAGCGACCCCGCACCTGTGGCGGGAAGCGAATCCATCTCCCCTGTGTGGGCTATGAATGGACCGTCGGTCATTACATAGCCTTTGAACCGTCGGCCTTCGTTGACTATTTCAGCGTTATAAAGGAGTATTCCCGCCATGACTATTTGCGTCCATATTTAGTGAACATGCTCGACCATTTCAGCCTCAGCACTCCGAAAAGGCCCTCGCTGAAGATGCCGGAGCTCATTTTTGATATCCCGAGCACACGGTTTACGAATATAATCGGCACTTCCACTATCTTGAATCCGTATTTATAGGCCAGGAACTTCATTTCTATCTGGAATGCATATCCCTTGAAGCGGATATTGTCGAGTGGAAGGGTCTCGAGAACGCGGCGCCTGTAGCATACGAAACCTGCCGTGGCGTCGTTGATGGGCATCCCGGTGACGATACGTACGTAGCGAGAGGCGTAGAACGACATGAGCACGCGTCCCATCGGCCAGTTGACAACGTTGACCCCGCTGACATAGCGTGAGCCTATGGCTACGTCGGCACCGCCGTCGGCGCATGCCTCGTAGAGTTTCATAAGGTCGTTGGGGTTATGGGAGAAGTCGGCATCCATCTCGAAGATGAATTCATAGCCCTGTGAGAGCGCCCATTTGAATCCGGCGATATAGGCTGTGCCGAGACCCTGTTTCCCGGGACGTTCAATCAGATGGAGACGGCCCTCGTGACGGGTCTGGATATCCTTGACAATCGCAGCCGTCCCGTCGGGGGAATTGTCGTCGATAATCAATACGTCAAACTTCCGGGGCAGCAAGAAGACTGCCTCGATGATAGCGGCTACATTTTCCTTCTCATTATAGGTCGGGATAATGACCACACTGTCAACGGTTCTTGTTTCGGACTGCATATTGTCAGGCCATTTAATATTAGCGACCCTTCGACCGTGGTTTGAATTGCGGGTATGCCTGTGAATCAAGCCATGTGGCCGTCAAGGGTTCGGTTTGCAAAATTAATGAATAAACTTTGTCTTCCCCAAAACTTTTCAGAAAATTTTTCAAGAGAGGCGTCTATGGTCACGGCTCTTTCATTTAAGCCCCCGTTCCTCAATATCGGGCCGAGGCATAAAATGCGATAAGATTCCCGTATTGTAAAAAATTTGCCTTAAGTGACTAAAATTTTTAATTTTGCAGAACATAAACATAGGAAAACCTCAATGACCGGCGACAATTCAAAAAAAATCCCAAACGCGTTCATATCGATGACATATAAGAGAAGACGACTGGCGACAACGCTTCTGCTGGTTACCATTGCGATATGTAATGTTTTTGCAAGTATTATGGAAGATTCCATCAGGGAATCGCTTCAAGAACTGGACGGAGAATCACGCCTGCTGGCATTGAGCGAACTATGCTCCTTAGCCCATGCCGATGACAACATGGATCATGAACTCCGTTGTATACGCGACTATCTTGACGAGGCAATAAGACAGAACGACGTCGAATCAGCCGGCAATGCCACCGTATTGCAGCTTTCCTGTTATCTGAACTACGAATGCCTCGACAGCATCAGCCATTATCTGCCCATTATGCTGGAGAGAATGAAGAAAAACAAAACATGGGATTACTATTATAACTGCTGGGACTTAGCAATTCAATCAGACATTTTTCACGATAAACTTGAGAGCGCGCTCCGGGAAGCGGAGAAAATGTATCGCGATGCACAGAAAAGAGGCTCGGACTACGGCATCGGAATCGCACTCTTCGACATGGGGGTAATCTACCAGGCAATAGGAAAGACAACCGAAGCAGTCGGTCTCTTTGAAAAGAGCATCGGAAAGCTAAAGAACCGGGCAGACATCACAATGGTCCTCTCTGCATACAACTATTTATGTGCGAGCCTTGACGGACTGGGCCGATATCAGCGCATCCTGGAATGTGCGGATGAATGGAAGAGCATAATAGACGGCTATGAGGCGAAAGCCGAATCCATGGGCTACACTCCGCAACTCGGAGGCAAAAGGATGTATAATCTCCTTGCATATTGCGTTGCCGAAATAGGCATTGGGAACTATGAGAAAGCCCAGGAATATCTCGACGCCGCAAGGGAATGTGCCAAGGGCCGTTCTAACTCACAGCAATACAAGTTGATGCAGATTGAAAGCCGCTACTATGGCGCAATCGGTCGGTATGAAAAAGCAATAGAAATCAGTAAAAAGAATATCGGATTGCTGGAATCGGTCGGCGATTCTGTCAGTGTCGCGACAATGAAAACCGCACTCGCTGACCTTCTCTTCAAATCAGGCAACTACGAGGAGGCCGCTCACCTCTACTATAATTTAAATCCCGTGACCGAACGGATTCGTGCGGAAGAACTCTCAAGAAGACTCGACGATCTGCACACGGCATATGAAATCGACACCCTGACCCTCCGGTCACAGGCAACACGGACAAAACTGTGGCTCTCGATAGTGACAATAGTGGCTTTGCTCGTAATCCTTATACTGTATGTGGCCTATGCACACAAACTGAAAGATAAAAACAGGGCACTTTTCGACATAATCCGAGAGCGTGACAATCAGCTCTTAACCCTGAAAGTCGTGGCCGAATCAGATAACAGGGATTCCGACATTGACGGTGAGGATATCCTGTTCAGACGAGTCAGCGACATGATGCGTAACGACATGATATACCGGAATCCAAATCTAAACCGAGAATCTCTGGCAGCAGCCGTAGGTTCCAACACCGTATATCTTGCCGATTCAATCAAGAATAACACAGGCATGACAGTCAACGAATATATAAACAGGTTTCGTCTTTCCCATGCTGCCGATATTCTGTCGAAGAATGTCGATATAAGCATCGGCGAAGTCGAGACGCAGTCCGGATTCAATTCGCGCTCAACATTCAGTCGTCTATTCCGGAATCATTTCGGCATGTCTCCGTCGGAATACAAGATAATATCCAGGGAAAAGGCCAATAAGAATTAGCGATAGTGCATCATGCAAAATTTTCCGGTTTTGGCACACCTTTTTCCAATTTTGAAACATGGCAAATGGTGTAATAGTCTAATTTTGTAACGCTAAAAATGAGAATTAACCAAAACCAATCATGAACAGAATTTTAAAATTGGCACTATGCGCTGCCATATTTCCGGCTATAACCTGGAGTTGCGACGATGATGACAAAGGGAAGGCGCCTTCGATTGACGAAAAGCCCCTGTCACAATACAACACACCCTCTCCCAACCCCTGGCTCGCACAGTCAACATATAGTATCACCCACTTCAATTCAGCCCAGACAGACGCATTTCCGTATGCGGTTAAAGAAGGAACATATACAGTTAATCCTGACGACTGCCCTTCCACATGGAGCGGACCGGTCAACCTTATGACCCTCGCTTCGACATCTTCCGACTATATGTGGGGTATGAGCAGCGATCGTGTGTCCTACATCAAGACTGCCGGCGGCGCTTTCGAGCGAGTGGCCGAAGCTCCGCTTCCGGGAATCACCATGCACACCAAAGAAGAGCTTGAGACGCTGACAGCCGACTATTCAAGCTACGATCAACTGCAACAGGCAGCCGTAAAAATCCTGGGGCAATTTCCACAGAAGTCAATGGCAAACGGGAACTATGTTATATGTGACCGCGAGAATTACGTCTACACGAACGCAGGCAAAACCATTGCCCGTTACAAACTTGTTGATAAAAACGATCCTGCCAAAGGAATCGCCCTTGACGGACAGATTGATATGACGCCACACATATTCGACTCATTCACCCTGGTGGGAGTGTCAATGACCTATGACGGCGTCCTTATTGTCGCATCGCAAAAAGGGCTCGCGACTGTGGCACGCGACATGACAGGTATAATTGACACATATCCGCTCCCGGAAGGACAGATTCTGACCAATTCGCTGTCGCTTGATGAAAATGGAGGAGTATATGTCGCAAGCAACAGCACCGAAGCCAACGGCAAAGGATTGATGCAAAAACTGATATGCAAGAACGGCCGTTTTTCAGACAAGGATAGCGACGGAGCATGGAGCGCGACCTACGACGGCGGCCCTGAAGCTCCGGCAATAAAACTCGGCTACGGCACAGGCTCGACCCCCACACTTATGGGATTCGGTGACGAGGATGATAAGCTCGTGGTCATAACCGACGGAGCAAAGAGAATGAAACTCGTCGCTTTCTGGCGCGACAATATTCCGACTGATTCGAAGCCTGTCGATTCCGACAACCCCCGCCTCGCCGGAATTTTCGAAGTCACATGCGGACTGCCGGCCGCGACAGAATGGATACAGTCAGAACAATCTGTAGTCGCCGGCGGATATGACGCCTTCGTTGTCAACAATATCAATATAACTTCCGGGAAAGTATCTGACAAGATTATCGGTGTGCTCGCTATCGGACCGATTCTTGAAGGACCGAAAGGGGTGGAATGTGTCAGATGGAATACTAAAGAAAACAAATGGGAAAGCAAATGGACTAGGGGCGACATCAGTTCCATCAGCATGATACCCTCGGTCAGCATACCGTCGGAGATGGTGTTTGTCAATGGCTACGGTTCTGACGGCTGGGATGTCACAGGCCTCGACTGGTCTACAGGCGCTACCCGCCAACGCATCATATTCGGCAAAAACAACCGTGGCAACGGTGCGTACGCCATAATCCAATATCTCTCCGACGGCAGTCTGCTTTTCAACTCTGTCGCAGGGCCGTTCAGAGTAAAACCGGAGTAACCGGTCCAATTACATAATCTCATGATTAATTATTTATAAAATTTAAACAGTTTCTCAGACAACATCTATGAACTATAAATATCTGATTTCAGGTTTCATTATCGCATACAGCCTGGTTTTTCTTACAAGCTCCTGTTCGGATGACAATCCGGGACTCGTCGCTACAAAGGGACAATGGAGCGAGACCCTGAAAGGCAACGGAGAAGAAGTCGGAGCTTATCCGGATTTATACAGCAATTATTGGGAATATACCTACGACCTCGAAGCAAATAACAACAAAGCACTCTGTTTTTCGGGACAATTTCCTCACTGCCGCTACTTTAGCTTCTCACTCTACGATGACGAGACAGGCTCTGCCATAGGCGGCATTGATGACCTCCACATTGAACCTGACGAGGGGACATCAAATCCTTTCTGCCAGACTGTCGCCCAACCGGGACACTTTACAGTCTATGTCGTGCCTGAAAATGCCGACAAAGGATTTATCGACGGATTGAATTCAAAAAATGTCTGCATTGTCAAATCGGGGGTAAAGAAAGTGGCAGTCTGTATCAGACAATATCTCGGCACAGACAGCAGTGGAGAAAAAGCTGACGAATACGGGGGCGTCGAACTTCCCCTTATCTCGGCTATCGATATGAGTACCTCAAAAGCCACCGATGTCCCCGAGCATATCCTGTCAAATATCTACAATGCCTCGTCAAATTCATATATATTAAAGTCAGATGAATTTCGCGAAGTGCCGTTCTTCCTTTCGCCTGTAAGCAAATATTACCCCAATAATTCCACCTCCTACCTCTATGCACGTACAAGACTCAGGAGCGACAGCATTCTCAGTTTCAGCTTTATCCCGGCTCCGATACCTCAAAAAGCGGAAGACTACGGCGGCGCAGCCGCACGCTATTGGTCGATATGTGTAGGCTCCGCCGCCGACACGAGGTCATATGCCTCGCTCTGCGATGTCAATGCCGATTGGGGAGAGGGTATCAAGGCTCACTTCGTGATATGTCTGAAAAATAATCCGCGCCTATCCGAAATAGAGGCAAAAGTGAGGAGAGAGAAGAATCTCGGAAAGAAAATCAACCTAATAGTATGGGACAGTGAGAAAACGAATATCGACGGAAAGCCACTCGGAGAATACATTGCCCTGATGTACCGCAATATACTTCCAAACTCCAATTGGCCATACTCAATATCCAACATGCTTCCCACCGATTATTACGACTCTACAGGCGAGCCGATTGACCACGTGACACAGCCTGAAAGACAACTGGCTCATATTGCGTTGGGAGACTATGGTCCGCTCGGCATAAAGGAAAGCACTTCCGACTTCCTGGAATAGATAGAAGCCTATCGGTTTCCATAGACATATCCACATACAATCGAGATTACTCCCCGAGTCCGGTGGGCATTCATCGATGTAAGCCAAATATTGTCCTAAAGAAAAACAACGCCCGCTTTCCTGAATGTGATGGTCACGTAAGAAAGCGGGCACTGTTTTCGGATTTTCGTCAGATGTTTGGAAGCTGTTTAAAATTAAACGGTTTCCTGGACGCTGTCAGGATTCTGAATGGCTCCTTATTTTTCAAGTAGATTCTTCAGCTGGCGGCTGAGCTTGGGGTCCGACGGGCGTTTGGCGTAGGAGTCGATGATGCGCCCTTCGCGGTCGATGAGCATTATGCGTGGCACTCCGTGGATGTTGAGCTGGCCGAGCAGGGGAGAATTGAAGCCGTCGGGAAGGTTTACACTCAGCACATTGGGGTTATGGGGATTTTCACGCATCATTTTCTCCCATGCGGCATAGAGTTCTTCGCCGGTGTCAACGGAAAGAGAGATGAAACTCACGTCGCTTCCCTCGAAATTCCGGGCTACTTTGTCGAAATATGGCATCTCGGCACGGCATGGCGCGCAGCCTGTGAACCAAAAGTCGAGAATCACATATTTTCCCCGGAAATCCGAGAAGTTATATTCTTTCCCGTCGACATCCTTGAAGCTGAATTCAGGCATCTGCGTTCCGGTCGCCACCTTGGAGTTCTCGGCAAGGAGGCTCCGGTATTTTTCTTCAAGCGAAGGGATGGCTGCGATATCTTCGGCTGAAGTTATCATCGGGCGGATTTCAGGCAGCTGACGGCTGAAATCGTTGAAATAGTTCTTCTTCAGGGTCAGATTGAGCAGCTTTGTGAGATAGGCTGAACGCACTTTCTCATTGTCAATCGCTTTGGCGTGGAGGCTCATATAGGAGTCGTTTGACACGGGGATTATATCCTGTTGCTCCATCACTTCGAGGGTCTTGTTGACGATTTCAAACCATTTCGGTATCGACAGAATCTTTTCCGAGTCAAAGCGGATGGATGGCAGGAATGAATAATAGTCCTCAGGAATCTCGATAGCCTTCCCAGTGCGGTTGAAAGCACGTGCGAGTTCGAGGCCTCCGAGACGTTGGTTGAGATAAGTGTAGCGATAATATAGCTTCTGGGTGTCGATAAATTCGCGGTCGAGGCCTGATGCGTCGAGCAGCGAGTCGAGGCGACAGATTTCCGCATCGTTGAAGCTTATCCATTCCGACGAATAGGATTTTACGCCTTTTGGGGCGCGACAGACGTAGCGGTTCTCGCTGATAAAGCGGTTTTCGCGTTCGTTAGTGCCGTGGACATCCGTTTTCTCCCCGTTAATAGTTATGTCGGTGGTAGACCCCGGAGTGATATACAGGTTGATGAAATCACCGGATGGGGGGATGGCCACATAATATTGAGGTCTTGATAAATCAACCCGTATTGTAGTGTCTGTGCCGGCAATCTCGTTATAATCCAACTGGTCGGCAGGCTGGAAATATATGGGTTGGCCACTGCGGTTTGCGATATTTACCACAGCCTCGGCTGCTACCGCAGGCAGCCAGCAGCCAAGCATCGACATGGAGATTGCGAGTGATTTTACAATATTCATAGTTATCGTATTTTAACTTGTATATGATGCAGCCTTGATATTGTATGTAAGCTATTTGCTGTTTTGAACGAGAGAGCTTGTCTGCATAGCCTTCAGCGGGAATGGGAAGGTGAGCAGATGTGAACCCGGGTTCAGAGTGTAGGTTTTGCCCTCAAACACCTTGGTCTGCGGCTCGTTGAACTCTGTGACGAAGCGGCGGAGGTCGAAAAATCCGTTGTAGGTCATGAAGAGCTCGCGTTTACGCTCTTCGCGCACATGGCGCATGGCTTCCTCTGCAGTGGAGGCGGTCAGACGGGTATAGCTTGCGGTGATGCAGCGTTTTGAACGCAGTTGGTCGAGATAGCTCATGGCTGTAGCTATGTCAGAGGGGCTTCCCTTGCGGGCATAGCACTCTGCAAGCATCAGGTAGACTTCCGAAAGGCGCATACCGGCGGGATTCCATTTGATGCCCTGCGATGCGAATTCGCGGTCGCCTTCAGGGGCTGTTTCATGGCTTTGGTTATAGCGGATGCAGTAGAGTTCACGTAGGTCTGATTTATCGAAAAGATTCAGCACCGCTGAGGTGACATACATAGGGAAGGGGTCGGTATATGTGGTACCGAACTGATAGAGTAGGTTTTCGGATGAATCATAGCCCTTTGTGATACCGTTTTTCCAGATGTTTTCAATGGCACTGTTGATTCCGATATACATGGGGTCGTCAATGGCACGGTCTGTGCCATAGGCCATTTTCAGCTGTGGTGCATAGCTGTTATACTCGCGGTTCATGTCCCATAGTTCGTGGTTTCCCGCAGGGGCTTCGGCAAGTGCGTCGATACAGGCCTGTATGCATTGGTCAAACTCTCTCTTGAAGAGATGTACCTTCGCTTTCAGGGCGTAGCCGAAAGTCTTGTCAGGACGGAAGGCGTTGAGGGCCATATGTGGCAGGTCGGGAATGGCTTCCTCGATATCCTGTTGGATGAAATCGTAGGTATATCCTACGCTTTGCTGTATGCCTGGCTCCTCGATGCTCTCAAACATTCGCTCGCGGACTATGATGCCATGGTCTGTATTGGCGGTCGCAGGATTATAGGGTTTGGCATAAGTGTTGAGCAGGAAGAAATAGTTATAGGCTCGCATGATTTTGGCCTGGGCCATGGCGAGGTCGCGTTCTTCCTGAGGGCCCTCGGCTTTGTGGATGTTGCTGACGATAATGTTGTAGTTGGTTATACGGCTATAACAGTTGTTATATAGGGTTTCATTGATGGTCACGCCCGCACGGTCATAGGACTCATCCCAGAAGAAGGCTGCCGAACGTAAGGGAGTCGTGTAGTTTTTGAGGTCTTCCGACTTATACCATGACGCTTCATTGCAGAGGTTGAGGCTGAAGGCATGGTCATAGTTGGGCGATACCTCTTCGAGAAGTCCGAGATAGTCTTCAGTTGTCTTTAGCTGGGCACGCCCTTTAGGCTCGATGTCAAGGTAACTGTCGCATGACGCAAGAAGTGCCATTGAGCATAGGAGCATGCCGGGTATGTGGAATTTTAGTTTCATTGTCTTGTGTGGGGTTTCAGAGTTGATTAGAGATTGAAATTCAGGCCGATGATATAGGTCGGTGTCTGTTGGCCGCTGCGCGGGTCTGAGTTGAGGTTCGAGCGGGTACCGGTATTGGCATTGAACGATTCCGGGTCAATTCCATGGCCGTTGGATGCCCAGTGGCATAGGTTGTCAATCTGGAAACGCAGTTGTGCGCCTTTGAATACGCGGGTTTTCTTGAGCATGCGTGTCGGGAAGGCATAGGCCACACCTATATTGCGCAGTTTGATGAAGGATGCGCTTGCTGTGTTGACGTCGGCATAGCGCCAGTGTTCATTGCGTTCGCCGCTGTTGCCGTGAGTGCCCATGACAGGGATAGTGGCGTCAGTGTTGTCGGGGGTCCAGCGGTCGGCGATATCCTCGTTGACAGCTCCGTCGGTAAGTTTATGAGAGGAGTCATAGAGTGTCGGGACATCCAGACGGAGCGAATGGCCTGCGTAATATACCATCTTGGCAAACACCGACAGGTCTTTCCAACGGAAGTCAAGATTGAGGGCTCCGTTCCATTTCGGAGCGAGCTGTCCCACGCATACGAGAGCGCCGATGTTGCGCACGGGATTGATGGAGACCACCTCTCCATCCTGATTGTAGATCGAGGGATTGCCGTCTTCGGTGAGGCCTGCGTATTTGTAAGCGTAGAGCGAATTGTAGGTATCTCCCTTGAGATAGTTTGAGGTCGGGTCGCGCATCATGTCGAGCGCGTCGGTCGGCAGGTAGTCAACCTTCTCGATGGTGTTCTTGTTGTAGGCAGTGGAGAATGAGGTCGTGAACGATATGTCACGTGTCTTCACCCAGTCATAACTGAGATTGATTTCCACACCGGTGTTCTTCATTTCGCCGTTGTTTGCACGGGCCATGCCGTCGAAACCGAGTGAGGGGTCTATGCTCTTGTTGACCAGAAGGTCGGAACTGTATTTACGGTAGAAATCAAGACTGCCTGCAAGGCGGTTGAATAGCCTGAAATCTACGCCGACATTGAATGTCGATGTCTTCTCCCAACGGAGAGAGCTGTTGGGTGGGGAAGTGATGATTGTAATTGGTGAATTAGTGTAGGGGGAAGTCGCGAATGATGCGAGCAGATAGGGCGATGAACTTTGGTCGACCATACCCGTGATACCGTAAGTGGCGCGGAGTTTCAGGAGGTTGATCCAGGTTATGTCGCTCATGAATCCTTCATTGTTCACATTCCAGCTTCCACCCACTGACCATAGCGGACGGTAGCGGTATTTCGGGTCACTTCCGAAGAGGTCGGCCTGCTCCACGCGTACACTCGCATTGAGCGAATAGCGGGAATCGTAGACATAGCCTGCATTGAAATAAGCCGAAACATAGCGGTGTTTCACCTCCGATATGGAGAGGTTCTCCGATTTAGTACGGGAGTTGGCATAGAGCTGGCCTATAACGCCCGTCTTGGAAAGAGTCTGCCAGTCAACCTGACCATAGGTGAGGCGTTGGTCGTCGTAGCCATAACGCTCGCTGATGTTCATCCCATATTTGTCCTGTCGGATTTCACCTCCAATTAAGGCTGTCACGTCGTGCTTTTCACCGAAAGTGTTGCGGTAGTTGAACTGGGCGCGGATATTGTAGTAGTCGTAGTTCGCTATCTGATTATAGAGGCGTCCTCCCTGAGGGATATTGTAGATGAAACCGCCACGGGGGTTGGTCGAGGCAAATTCATTGATCATTGAGCGCATCATGTATGAGTCGGCTTCGTCATATTCCTTACCGTCCACCTTGCGTTTCTCATACTGCCCCTTGACTTCAAAGTCAAGACCGTCGAAGATGTCGAAGTTTGCCTGAAGAAAATATTTCATATAGAGGTCGTCGGATTTAAGTTTGTTATAGCCCGATTCCTCGATTGCATTGTATCCCATGAAGTTAAGGCCCTCGGTGCGGTTGACCTCTTCAGCGAGTACCCGGTTGTAGGGATATCGGTAGGAAAGGTCTCCGTTCTCATCAACGAGGGTGTCGTATGGCATGGCCGCTGTCGCTCCGAGGCTGGATGCCTGTGTGTAGGAGGTTTTCTTTAATATGAGATTGGCACCAAGTGTAAGCTTCATCCACGGAGTGACCTTGAGGTCGTTGCGGGTGTAGAGTGAGAAGCGGTCGTCGCTGTCGAACTTAGTATAGAAACCCATCTTCTGATAGCGTACAGCCGCATAGAACCCATATTTCTCACTTCCCGCATTGAGGGTGAGGTTATAGTCCTGAGTAAGACTGGTCTTCTCGAGCTGCTTGCGATATTCGCGGCGGTAGTCGTTGCGGCGCAGACGGTCGAGCGATGCATTGAGGTCGCTTTCAGAAATCTCATTGCGGGCCAGACGGTAGTAGAGCATGTCGACCTGCGACATATAGGCGGCATTGGTCTTGCTTGTTTTGGTAGAGAAATATCCGATTGGATTTTTGATATAGTCGGGGTCGCTAAGAAGCATGTCGCGCTCGAGGTCGATGATTGCGCTTGTCGAGGCATAGTCCTGATAGTCGAGCGAGGGAGCCTTGTTGATATATAATCCCAAAGAGAAATTGGCTTCGAGACTCTTTTCCGCTCCGCGTTTGGTTGTGATGACTATGACGCCGTTTGAGGCATAGACACCATAGAGCGAGGTTGCGGCGGCATCTTTAAGGACGGTCACACTCTCAATAGTGCTCGGGTTGATGTCGTCGATTGTCATGCCGGTGGCCGGCTGTCCGTCAATCACGAGCAGCGGGGTGCTGTCGATGGAGAATGACGAGTTGCCTCGGATGCTGATGGAGTTGTTGTAGAATGTCAGACCGGGGGTGATGCCTTCGAGTTTCGAACTGAGGTCAGGGGCTTGCACTTTGGCAAGTTTCTCGCCTCCGAGCACTATGGCCGAACCTGTGTTGCGCTCGCGCGATATGGTCTGGAAGCCAGACACGATTACTTCATCGAGCATATCACCGCTGGTTTCAAGCGATACGTTTATATCTGTGCCAGGGATTGTACGGACTTCCTGTGGCTTCATTCCTACATAGCTTATCACGAGGGTCACTTTCGACCCGCTTTTGACGGGCAGTTCAAACTGTCCGTCAATGTTGGTACTTGTGCCTGTAGGTGTACCTTTTATCATGACTGTCGCACCGGGGAGCGGCTCGCCGTTTTCGTCGGTCACAGTCCCTTTTATGACCTGAGTATGTGAACCGCTTGCCTGTGGACTGGGGTTGTGGGCGGCAAAGGCGGCCACCGGTATGAACGCCGGTAGCATTAGGGCGCATGCCGCTATGGTAATGGTGCGGAAGATGCTATTCATTTGTTTGCTTTCTGTGTTTAGATTACGATTTTTTTCACTTGTGTGATTCCTCCTTCAGTTTTCACTTCGAGGATATATAGTCCATGGGACAGCCCTTCGGTTGTGATTGTAACGGCCTCTCCCAGGGTGGGTGCGGAGTATCGCAGGCGTCCGCTGAGGTCTGTCAGACGCACTGATGAGAGGCGATATGCTGATTTTATGTCTATAGTGCGATGGCCGTATGATATTTCGATGTCTGAATCCATTGTCGGTCTGTCAATTGACGATGAAGAGCCATCTCCATAACTGATATTGTCTCCAGCCACAGTGATGAGAGCCTCATGTGGAAGACCGTCGACCGACCGTATCGGATGCCATTTGTCACTATCCGGTAAGCGGTAGTGGAAACTTACCTTATAAGTTCCGTCGGGGACATTGTTGGCGGGAATTGTCAGGGTTTGTCCTTTATAGGAATTTGGTGTGATTCCGGCTTGTACTGTGGATATCGGGGTTATAGTGCCATTGATAAGTGTTGTAGCACAGATTTCACCTTCGAACGTGTTGTGGCCTATGTTCCAGCAATAGAAAAAGAAACCTGATTCGCCTGCACGTCCGCTGAGCGGGGATTCGATGTCGGCATATTTGGTGTATGCGTCTGTAAGTACATAGAGATTGTCAATACCGAGCAGCCAGTCGGTCTGCAAGACACTGTCTTCTGAACCTGGAGGCATAATCCTACATTCTATAGCCTGCGAACCGGTATAGTCGTGATGGTATATGCCTTGGGTGATTGGATTCAAGGCTGAAAGACTGTAGTAACCGTCAGCCATGCCGCTCCATCCCCAGTTGAAATGGAACTTTCCATTGCCGTCATATCCGTCACATACGAAAGAGTGACCGCCGGAGTTTTCGCTCCGTCCGTCGTAAAGTATCGGGCGTCCTGCGGCAAGTTCCCCTGTAAGGATTCCGACCCATGATGCTTCATCCATAAATTTCCGTTCATACCGGTGGATGTTTCTGTCGTAACCGAAATTGTTGACAAGGGCTTCAGCTGCATCCCGATGGATGGCTATGCTGGTCACGGATGAATACTGCATCTTGCATGCATGTCCTACTTGCATCATGAGATTGGCTATCGCCTCTTTTTGAGTTTCGGTATAATTCCCGGAATAATCATGGATTATATCATCCCATTTTATGTCGCCCTGATTTGAGAAGTCAAGAAGACGATGCGTGTTCTGCGTCTTGTCCTCATACATTATTAGCCCTGTCCCGCGAGAGGGATAGCGATGGTGATTCATGATTTGTGCGGTTGCTGTGGCCACGCAGCCAGTGAGGCATTTCCGGCCCGAGACGTTGTCGGTCGGGCAATTCGCATTGTATGGATACTCCTGGTCCCATTTGCTTTTTAATATGGGTTGCACTATAACGTCAGGATAGCTGAATCCACTGGAGATAGCTGTCAGGAAATCCGTTTCAGCCGATTGTAATGATTCAATTTCATCGCTGTAGGTCTGGAGCCATGCTGCACAGGCTTCTGGTAGGTCAGATGTGTCAAAACACCCTTCAGTGCTATAGGCAAGAACTGTGCGTGCACGGTCATCCCCGGCAATTATGATAAATCCCTTGTCCTCTCCGATATTGAATATATGGACTGGTTTTTGAATATTGTCGGAGCAAGTGCGGGAGATTTTCTCGTTTATTTCAAGACGTTCTGCTATTCCGTTTTCTCCGCGTAGACTGAAAAATTCTTTTGCGGAATTCAGGGCCTCACTTCGGGTTACAGGAGCCGCTGATGAGACAAAGAATGTCATTAGGCAGGCTATGGTGAGGATTGTCGATTGTGTTTTGGTCATGATGGTATCGGAAAGGCCTATAGTTTAAAAAAAATAGTGTGTTACTTTTGCTGTTTGGAAAATTGAGAAAATGTAGGGACGCAATTCAGATATCGCATCCCTACATTTTTATTTTCACTGTAGGACTCCGTCAAGGATTATTTAACGGCAATCTTCACAGATTCCGAATTGCCCTTGCCGTAGACAACAACGATGTAGACACCGGCGTTGACGTCGAGGTTCATTTCAATGCTGTCGGCACCTTCTGCGGATGTAGCGGAAGCTACCTTGCGGGCCATCATGTCGTAGACTGCCACTTCAGCGCCCTGTGCGAGGAGCACGCTTTCGACATTGAGCTTGCCTGCTGCTGCGGTGGCTTTGAGTGTGCTGCCGTCAGCGGTGATATCGGCGATGCCCGTAGTGGTGCCACCCTTTTCAACAAGGAGATAGGGCATGTTTTCGGTTCCCTCGCCGATTACTCCGAAAGCATCGGATTCAATGAAAAGTTTGTCACCGGCAACGAGACCTGTCATAACCACTTTTGCGTCTTCATTGCCCACGGTTGCGGATTTGACGTCGGTCCAGACGCATGTGTTGTATCCGTTGACAACTTCAACCTTGCCAACATTGAGGATTGTGCCTTTAGCACCATGGTTGGTGAATGTGTAGGTGCCGTCCTCAGGTACTTCGAAGTATCTGTCGACTGTATAGTAAGCATCGGGATAACCAGATTTGGTTCCGACAGTCATTTTAGATACAGGTGCTTTGCCGAAACCTCGGTTGTTGCCGCAGTTCACTTCCATCTGACCGTCAAGAGCGAAGCCAAATGGGATAGGCGCTGTTGCCGATTGTGAGCCGGTCACACCGATTACGCTTTCCCCGGCTTTGATATAAGGCCCGATAAGACCACTGCCTATATTGGTGCCACCGGGACATTCGATATGGATGGCTTCAACTCTCTCAATATTGGCAACGGGAGCCATGAAGTAGTCTGTTTTGAGGCGCGAAGCATAGTCATATTTCACCTTGAACCATTTGGTTTCTCCCGGGTTAACAGACTGGTTTTGATTTTGGATAGCAGTTATGTCAATAGGATAGTACTTGAACTCCCCCTCGACCCAGTTGGGATTGGGGCCCGTCTGTCCCATGCAGAACATACCGGCAGCTTTGGGTGTAATCTTTACAAGGTATTCCTTGCCCGGGAAGAGAATATAGGAGTCAGAACCGGGTTCAGTCTGGAATGCTTCCTGACCACCGTTACAGAGATATACATATATTTGCTTTTCGGTTGCAGCCGGGCAGTTTCCCCAGTTTACTACATTGTCGGTGGTATTGGTATAGGTGAACCACGCTTCTGACGGTGCGCCGTCTAATGTCGGCAGGAACCACATGCCGGCAGGGAAAGGTTTGGCAGTTTCGGGCGTGTCGCCCCAAACGTTGTCCGCATGGACTGTAACTGCACACACACACACACAGTTGCGAGTGAGAGTAGAAATTTTTTCATACAGTCAAGAAATTTTAGGAATGATTGGAATTTTGTTTGAAATAGTGAGGCAAATATATAAGTTTTATATGAATTTCGCAATAAATCCAATGGGAATTTGTGGATAAACTTACAAATTGCCATCAAATTCTGAAAAATTGCAATAAATCCAATGAATGTGTGATTCAAATGGATAGGAGGCTATGGTTTTTTCATTCTGTGATTTTACCTGTGATGGAGAGCGTCTCGCGCGGAGTTTCGGCGTTTGAGCGCACGAGGATTCCCTTGTGGAAGTCTCCGGCTGAAAGGGTGCGTGGATTAAGCTCCACGCTTATGATACCCGAGTCGCCGGGTGCTATAGGGTGGCGCGGATAGTTAAGGCGCATGCAGCCGCAGGAGGCATGGAGATAGGTGAAGACGAGGGGGGCGTTGCCGCTGTTTTTGAACGGGAACTCGCATTTGACGTTCTCGCCGTTTTGGGCTATCTCTCCAAGACTTATGTTGCGGTGGTTGAATGACAGGCGCGCGTTGAAATCGTCGGATTTATCCTCTCCACGGCCGACTGCAACAAGCAGCATCAGTATTGTCAATGACAGAAGTCTTATCATAATATCGGTGACGGATTTTATAAGCTGTTTAAATCAGATAATATAATTTAAAACGGGTATCTTACTGTAACAATATAAATTTGTGTGCACTACAAAAATACTCTTTTTCGCCGAATTTGCCAAATCCCGTAAAAAATCCTCCGAAAATTATAAGAAATTCGCCTAAGGTTGCTTTTCAAATAAATAAATTGTATATTTGTATTGTTATATCAATGAATATGGGGCAGCTTGCATTTTTGAAGATATTTCTTTTGGTTTCAATTCCAACAGATGTGAATGATAACCGTCGTCATGTTCATGTTTTTAAAAGAAATACTCGTCATATGCGCTCCTTGGCTAAAATATGGATAGAAAAAAACGGAGAGCAATGTGTCGAAATTGCTGATTCGGAATTGACATCAAAAGAAAATGAAATGTTGGTAAACGCCATTGATAAAAATTGGGAATATATTAATGAGCAAATATCTAAAGCATTTAAAGGAGAGAAGACAAAGGTAAGAGAATTGAAATAATTCAGGTTATGTGTAGGATTCAAAATTTGGCATTTGGGATAAAGAGTCTTGATTTTAAGACTAAAAAGGGAAAGATGGCCGTCAAATTGACTGATGGCCGGGAACTCATTGTCCCAGTATCGATGTTTCCGGATATTAAGAAACTTTCTGTTAAAGAAAGAATGGACTGGATGGTTTTGGACGAGCAATTTTTTACTTTCGCTAATCTGAGTAAAGTTTATTCGATTATAGACTTATTTAAACTCTAAGAAATAGCTCGGAAGATACCTATAAAAATTTACGAGAAAAATTTAAACAGTTTCTAATGGGTTTTCTTCTATAAAGGTTTTTTTCGGGAGGGTGATGGTGAAGCGGGTGGTTTGGCGCTTGGGGACGTAGGAGAGGGTGCCGCCATTTTCCTTTATGATGCGGCGGCTCAGGCTCAGTCCTATGCCGGAACCGGTGGGCTTCGTGGTGAAGAAAGGGGTGAAGATTTTCTCTGCGTCAGATTCAGGGATGGGCCGACCGTTGTTTTCGATGCTTATGACGGTGTCGATTTCCTCTGTCAATGTGATTTTTACGGTCGTGGCTTCGGCTTCGACAGCGTTTTTCAATAGATTGAGGATTACCTGTTGCAATTGGCCCCGGTCGGCATAGGCTGTTACCGTTTCTGTCGGGAGATTGAGCAGATATTTTACATGGGAACCGGCGCAGTTGGAGCTTGATTTGCCCGAAGAAAGCTCCACGCATTGTGAGAGAAATGGCTGGAGAGCAAAGATGGTTGCCTCGGGGCGGGGCAGGCGGGTAAGGCGGTTGTAGCGCGCGACGAAGTTTTTCAGTGCGGTCGAGGATTCACTTATGGCATCGAGACCGTCCGAGAAACTTTCGTCCGAGCCTCTGTAGCGAAGCTTTAGAGTGTCGGCGATTGAAACAACGGGAGCTATGCCGTTCATTATCTCGTGGGTCAGGACGCGGCTCATCTCTATCCATGAATCGACTGAGGCTGCTTCAATCTGGGCGGAAATGTCGTCGAGGGTTATTATAATATGCTTACCATTGTCCGGCCGGGTGAAGTCAGAGACTGTCACTGCGAGTTTCCCGATGGTGGCCTTGCTTCCGGAAGTGGCTGATTCGAGAAAGGCTGTTAACTGAGGAAATTCATCTTTGAGTGCCGAAATATGGGTGAGAGCCACGCGGTTGAGCAGCCTGAGAGCGGCAGGATTGGCCATCGCTACATGGTGTGACAGGTCGGTAACCAGTACTCCCGTGCTTGTCTGTGAGATTATTGACTCATAATAGCGGTCTGTTTCAACGGCGATGCGTTTGAGCGATGCAAGACGGGCGGAGATGCGGTTGAGTTTCGCATTGACTTCGCGGTCGGAGGATTGGGGGAAGCGCAGGGAGGTGTCGCCGGAGTCAAGGGCATCCAGCAGGAGCCCGAGGCGCCGTTCCACACGCGTGGCATGGCGATAAAGCCGCCACGCCACCCACAAAATGAGCAGCGTTGCGGCTATTATAAGTATTACGGTCTGACCTATGGCCATTGACGGTGTGACAGGAGGGTTTAGGTGGGGTGATTCGGTTAAGTTATTTGTCAAGGGCTGAGGGGCTACTGGAGTCCGTAGCGTTTCATCTTATTGTAGAGTGTCTGGCGCGAGATGCCGAGTTGTGTCGCCGTGGCGGTCAGTATGCCTCCGTTGTCGGCGAGTGCCTGCTCAATCATGTGCCGTTCCATCTCTTCGAGTGTGGTTGGGCCGGGGTTTGTATCAGGCTTGATATGCTCATTCCGTGACGCTTCGGCTGCGGATTTGCTTTTTTGATTCACGGCATTGATAAGCGTGAGCAGCAGCCTTGCGTTGTCCCATGGTTTTATCACGAAGTCCGCAGCTCCGGCCTTGACACCTTCCACGGCTAACTCTACTTCTGCATAGGCCGTGAAAAGCACCACCGGTAACCTCGGAGCGAGCCTTTTGATTTCTGAAAGCCAGAAGAGGCCTTCGTTGCCCGACATCACCGAGGCTTCGAAATTCATGTCGAGCAGCACGCAACAGGGATGCTCCTCACGCAGCAGCATGGGGATGCGCGATGGGGATGTGGTGGTGACCACGCGCCGGAATTTCATTTCGGCGAGCAACCTCACTGCCGAGAGCACCGAACGGTTGTCGTCGACCACGAGGAGGGTGCCGAGTGTCGCGTCAGAATCCATGGTCAAACAGTTTCTAAGAGTTACTTACCTTACAAATTTAGCTCTTTTTGGTGACTTCGCCAACTATCGAGCCGTCGAAGAGGTGGACGATACGCGAAGCGTAGGCAGCGTCGCGCTCTGAGTGGGTCACCATTATTATCGTAGTGCCCTCGCGGTTGAGCTCGGCGAGGAGTTCCATGACCTCCTTGCCGTTTTTGGAGTCAAGATTGCCTGTAGGTTCGTCGGCGAGAATGAGTTTTGGCTTTGTGACGAGTGCGCGGGCTATGGCCACGCGTTGCTGCTGACCGCCTGAAAGCTGCTGCGGCATGTGGCGGGCACGGTGGGAGAGGCGTACGCGTCCGAGGATTTCATCCACGCGGGCTTTGCGCTCTGAGGAGTTGAGATTTAGATAGATGAGTGGAAGTTCCACATTGCGGGCCACATTGATTTCATCGATGAGGTTGAAACTTTGGAACACGAAGCCGATATTGCCCTTGCGGAGCTTGCCGCGTTCCCGCTCCTTCATGTTTCCGACCTCTTGGTCACTGAACAGATAGCTGCCGGAGGATGGGGAATCCAACAGGCCGAGGATGTTGAGGAGGGTTGATTTCCCGCAGCCGCTTGGACCCATGATGGCGAGGAATTCGCCGGGTTCAACTGAGAGATTGACTCCGTTGAGAGCCACGGTCTCTATTTCGTCGGTGCGGAAAAGTTTGCAGAGATTTTTTGTCTGTATCATAGCGGGTGGTCTGGTGTGTTATGTGACGTTTTATTTATTCAGATTTAAGCCGGTTGACGGGATTTTCGTTGGCTGTCCTGCGGATTATGGCTACAGTGCAGCCAATCACGAGGATAAGCACACAGATGGCCGCGACCGCATGCCAGAGCCATAAGCCCTGTGTCCGGACTGAGAAATTGCTGACCCATATGTGGCCTACATATATGCCGGCGAGCAATCCGGCAGCTATGGCGGGCAGGGAGGTCTTGAGCACGTCGGATGTCAGCAGGCCGAGGATATCGCCCGGGGCGGCTCCGTTGACCTTGCGGATGGCTATCTCCTTGCTGCGGCGCTGCAGCTCGTCGCGGGTGAAGCCTACGAGCCCCATGAGGGAGATGAATATGAGTGCGATTGTGGCTATGAGTGCCGAGTTACGAAACATCACTACATCGGAATAAATCTCACCCGTGATTTCATCGAATCTCCATGGGGATATGTCGGCTGTGGGGTAGTTTTCCGCAAAATATTTCTGCAGGTTTCTGAAATTTTCATCGAATGGTTCCTTCAGTTTCACGAAGCCCAATGAGCTATAGGGATTCTCAGGTTCGTTGCCCATGAGCACTACCGGTTTTATATCGTTGGCGAAGCCATTGATCTGGATGTCACGGGCAAAACCGGTGACCTTAACGGGCTTGTCATAATAGTTGAATATTCTCCCTGCGACGGGGCGCTTCCATTTCATCAGCCGTGCGAATTCCTCTGTGACCACGGCTTCATCTCCGTCTCTCGGCTCCCGTCCCTCTATGAGATTGATGCCGAGGGCGTCGATATAGTCGGGAGCAATCCATGAGACACGGAAATTGAACAGCGAACGCCCCTGGTTGTCAACCATGTTCTCTCCGCTGAATCCGAGCAGGGGATTGCTTTCGCCGAAACCAATGCGTTCGATATACGGTTTTGATTTGATGTCGGCTACCATTGCGGATGGGTCGTCGAAGGAATACATCCGTAGCTGAACCATGCGCTCCGTCCTGAATCCCATGTCATGGCCTGAAATCTCCGCATACTGGGCATTGACGACCGCGAGAAGGCTCCCTATGAATGTCACGCATGCAATCTGGATGAAGAGTATGTTGCGTTTCCATCCACGGTTGCGCACTGTGAAGCGCCTGAACACATGGCTCACGGGAATCTTCGCGAAAAGCCTCGCCGGCAGGAAAGTGCCGGTGGCGAGGAAAAACAGCATCACCCCGAGCGGGGCGAAGAGATGGCGCGGGGCAAAGATTTCGGCGAGCGACAGCCCGAGCGTCTTGGATATTATAGGAGAGAAGAGAGTGAGGATAACGGCCATAAGCGCGATTGCACACAGGAGTATAATCAGAGTCTCCATGAAAAACATTCCGGTGATTGTCCTTCCGTCGGCTCCGCAACATTTATGGATTCCTATCCCTTTTGCCCGCTGCGAGAGGGAGGAGATGATGATGAGCACATAGTTGAGCGTGGTGATTACGAGCAGTGCGCTGCCGAGAATCCACATTATGAGATTCATCCTCTTTATAGAAGGGTTGCCGAGATATGTGTCACGAATCGGTTCGACATGGATATACGATGAATTGTCCTCGCGGTTTTCAATATGAGTGTGATATAAGCGGTCGATTTTTTCCCTGGCTTCTTCGCGGGTCAGGGTAGAACCCTTTTTTAGTCTGAGATATACAGGCCAGCTGTCGCTCCCACCCCATCTCATGAGTTGATAGTGTCCCCAGTCACGTGTGGTCGGCATGGAGTATGCCGCGTCGATGCGCCGCATTGTAATGTTTTTGGGAAGGTCCTTGAAAATGCCTTTCACCATTAAAGTCGTACCGTCTTCAAGATTGACGCTTCTCCCGACGGCTTCGGAGCTGCCGAATAGGTTCTGTGCGGCTGTCTGACTCAGATAGACCACTCCGGGCAAAGTCATGTCAACTTCGGGATTACCTTTGATAAGGTCGATTCCCATTGTCTTGAAAAACAGGGAGTCAACGGCGAGAACCTCGATGTCCATGCGCCTGCCGTCCTTCAATATGCCAGGAAGGTAGAGCCGGTCGAGTGTCGTGACTCCCTCGGCGTCCTCGCCGATTGCTTCATAGGCACATTCTCCGAGTTTGCCTACACAGCTGTCAAATGGCCCCATATGGCTTCCGTTGATGTCATATGACATGAAGAGCTGATAGAGCCTGTCGGTGTCGCGGAAGCAGCTGTCGAAGCTGTAGTTGTAGGTCAGACGGCAGAACACGAGTGTGCTTGCCAGCAGCCCGATTGCCACCGATATGATTTTGATGGCGTTCGCTCCCTTTTGAGCGAGCATCGAATGGATGATGTAGTGGAGTTTCACGGTCGTTGATGATGAATTTTTTATGCAAATATAGTGCGGTTTTTTGCGGGATTTGCATAAAAAGCTGGGCGACAAGCGTTAAGCCTGCCGCCCCGAAACATAAAGTGTCTAAAATTTTAACGTCCGAAGATGGATGCGTATTTGTCGAGCAGTCCGCTGAAACGGCTGTCTGCCCGGATTGGGGTCACATTGACATCGGCGTCGGAGTTGACTGTCCAGTTGTAGTAGTTGGCATAGCCCTTCCCGAGCGAGACCGCCATACATTCGAAAGCCTTGTCGGTCTCGCCGGCCTGCGCATATAGACAGGTGGCCAGGTAGTTGATCTCGCCGTCGTAGTCATCGGAAGTGGCGAGCACGCGTTCAATCCACCTGAGGGCTTCTTCCTTGCGGTCGAGCTGGAGCATGGCGAAGCCGCGCAGGGATTTGGCGGAATAATGGTCGATGTCCATGTCGAGCACGCGCTCGAAACTGCGGTCGGCGTTGGCCTTCTGCTTGCGGTAGTCGCGGAGCACCCATCCGCGTAGCATCGCGAGCCATGGATCTTCGGGCGCGTTCATTGTCGCCTCGCTCAGGCTTACGGAGGCGTCAGCACTCTCTCCGAGCGCGAGCTGGGCGAGGGCTTTGGCTATAAGCGCCTCATTGGAGTTGGGGTCTTTCTCTAATGACTTGTCGGCGCAGGAAAGGGCGTTGTCATACTCTCCGCGCGCACGCTGGATGCGTGACTTTAGCATGTAGTAGCGTCCGTTGTCGTTGGTGGCCGATATGGCGTAGTCGATATTGAGCAGGGCGGTGTCGAATTTCCCGAGGGCATAGTAACATTCCGCAAGCGCGGCGTTCAGCCCCGGGTAGGAGTCGAGATTGTCGTTGATGATTTTGTCGTAGTCGGCTATTGCCGCGAGATAGTTGCAATGTCCCTGGGCTATCATCGCGCGTATGAAATAGAACATTCCGTTGCGGGGAGCCTGACGGATGGCCGAGGAGAGGCCCGCGATTACGGTAGGGTATTTGCGGTGGGAAAGCTCCACGAGTTCGCGCAGGGCGCGGGGTGTATTGTCCTGGTCGGTGGATATGGCGATTATATAGTCGTCGACCGCTCCCTGCTCATTCCCGGCCATGGCCCTGACTGCGGCCCTGCGCATGTAGACCTGGGAGTTGGAAGGGGTGATTTCGACCGCCTTGTTGCATAGTTCTTCGGCGAGTCCGAGGTTGTTTTCCTTCACGGCCACACGGGCGAGCCCGAAAAGTGCCTCCTGGCTGCGCGAATTGCGTTGTTGCAGCAGATGGAAGTCGGCCTTGGCTTCGGCATAGCGTCCGAGTTCGTAGAGGGCTGTGGCTCGCTGGTAGATTGCGATATAGTTCTGTGGGTCTATGGCAAGCTCGGCGTTGAGGTCGGCCACGGCCTGCTCATATTTATGCTGCATCATGTAGATGTTGGCCCTCAGTTGCAGGGCCTGGAAGCGGGTGTCGATATCGTTTTCGGGGAGATATTTCAGAGCCTTGTTGATATCATCGAGAGCCTTGAGGTAGTCGTTCTGTTTGTAATATTCATTTGCGCGGCGGAAGAGTGTCTCGGCGTCACGCGGGTCTTCGTCGAGGAGCTGGTTGTAGGCCTTCATCATGGCCTCGGTCATAGGGTCGAGATTGTTGGTCTGGGCCGATATACCGAGCGATGCGGCTCCTATTATGATGGAGAGGGTTATTTTTCTGAGATTCATTGCAGGAAATGTGGTGGATGGTCCGGGATAATGTTTCGTAGACGTTTTAGCGGAAGGTTAGAATCGGTTTACGGCCTCACGGATGGCTGTCAGCCTGCGTAGCAGCCTTGGCATCTCTGCTAAGGGGAGCATATTGGCGCCGTCGCTCTTCGCCTTGGAGGGTTCGCGGTGGGTTTCCATGAAAAGACCGTCGACACCGACTGCGACTCCCGCGCGCGCGATAGTTTCGATGAGGTCGGGGCGTCCGCCTGTCACACCGGCTGCCTGGTTGGGTTGCTGGAGGGAATGGGTGACGTCGAGAATTACCGGTGCGCCGAATTTCTGCATCTCGGGAATCCCGCGATAGTCCACCACGAGGTCCTGATAGCCGAATGTCACCCCGCGTTCGGTCAACGCTACATTGTCGTTGCCTGCGTCGCGTACCTTCTGGAGTGCGAACTGCATGGCTTCGGGCGAGAGGAACTGGCCTTTCTTTATGTTGACGGCCAGCCCGGTACGCGCCGCTGCCACAAGAAGGTCGGTCTGGCGGCACAGGAACGCCGGAATCTGGAGCATGTCGACAAATTCAGCGGCCATTTCCGCCTCCTCGGCTGTATGGATATCGGTTACTACCGGAATTCCGAAAGTGTCGCGGACTTTTGAGAGTATGCGGAGCGCTTCGAGGTCACCGATGCCGGTGAAGGAGTCGAGGCGCGAACGGTTGGCCTTGCGGTAGGAACCCTTGAACACGTAGGGTATGCCGAGTTCCGATGTGATTTCCACCATTTGTTCCGCTATGTCAAGGGCCATTGCTTCTCCCTCGATTACGCAGGGGCCTGCGAGCAGAAAAAACTGTGGCTGCGAGGCGAGTTCTGAAAATTTAAGCATATTCTTGTTATATTTGTTTATGTCACTGTGAATCGTCAAGGATGTGGCAGGCGGTGAGCCCGTAGAGCGCGGCTGTCTCGGTTCGGAGCCGGTTTTTCCCGAAAGTCACGGGTGTCACACCCATGTCGATTGCCATTTTGATTTCCGTCGGCGAGAAATCCCCTTCGGGGCCTATCAGAATCAAAGTGTCGCTGCGTGGCACGTAGGATTCCGTGAAGTCGATCCTTGGAAGGGATTCGTCGCAGTAGCCGGCATATTTATTGATGCCGGTCGCTTTCTCCAAAATCTCCCTGAGCCGGGTCATGCCGTCGATAATCGGGAGGGTCGCTTTGAGCGACTGTTTCATGGCCGACACGGCAATCTTTTCCAGGCGTTCGACTTTGATTTCCTTTCGCTCGCTGCGCTCACACAGCATCGGAATGATGCGGTTGACACCGATTTCAGTCATTTTCTCCACCATCCATTCCATGCGGTCCATATGCTTGGTAGGGGCTACGGCCACGGTGAGCTGCTGGCTCCACGGAAGGATTTCCTCCTTCGTGTCGAGTATCTCGACGGAGGTGTGCTTGGAATGGGCGTCGACAATCCGGCATGTCATCACGGAGCCTTTGCCGTCGACTATCTGCAGTTCGTCGCCTTCGCGCATGCGGAGCACCCTGACCGCATGCTGCGAGTCGCTTTCGGGTAGCTGGCCGGTCAGCTTTATTTCAGGGGCGTAAAAGCGTATCATGTGGGCGGTGTAGCGTTTTTAGCCTGTTGTCTTATTCGTTTGTCATGCCGTCAGCGCCTGAATTCATGTCGCCTACGGCGGCTTTTTCCATCTCCGTTGAGGCCGGTTTGCTATCCTTGAATATCAGCATGAAGAGCACGCCGACAACGAGGGCATAGCCTGCGAATATCATCCAGGATGTGACCCATCCGTCGTGCTGGGCTTCAGGTGTGGTCTGCGAGAACACGAAGTGGTTCACCACTCCCTGGGCGCAGAGTGTGCCGATTGTGGCGCCGATGCCATTGGTCATTATCATGAACAGCCCCTGAGCCGATGAGCGGATGTCGTTGCTTGTCTCCTTGTCGACATAGAGACCGCCCGACACATTGAAGAAGTCGAAAGCGATACCGTAGATTATGCATGACAGCACAAGGAGCCAGATGCCGCTGCCGGTGTCGCCGAGTCCGAAGAATCCGAAACGGAACACCCATGCGAACATCGACATGAGCATCACGCCCTTGATGCCGAAGCGTTTAAGGCAGAATGGGATGAGCAGTATACATAGAGTCTCGCTTATCTGGGAGATTGATATCAGGGCGTTGGCGTTGTGCGCTCCCCAGGTATCGGCATATTCCGATATAGCTGAGAATGATGTTATAAAGGTATTGCCGTAGCTGTTGGTAATCTGCAGTGATACTCCTAAGAACATGCTGAATATGAAAAAGATTGCCATCTTCTTCTGTTTGAACAGTTTGAAGGCCTTTAGGCCGAGTGCGTCGGAAAGAGAGCTTTTCTCGCCTTTTTTTACCGGACACTTCGGCATGGTCAGCGCATAGATTGCCAGTACGAAACTGAGTACGGCTGATGTGATGAGCTGCCAGGCATTTGTCTGGAATTGGGTGAAGTTGACAAAGAGCATCGAGCAGATGAAGCCGACGGTGCCGAATACGCGTATCGGCGGGAAATGGGTGATAGTGTCGAGTCCTTCACGGTTGAGCGCGTTGAAAGCCACGGAATTGGCCAAGCCGATTGTAGGCATGAAGAAGGCCACCGACATGGTGTAGAGCGTGAACAGTGGACCGAACTCAATATGAGCTGTGGTGAGACAGTAGACTCCGGCGGCACCCATGAAGAGGCCTGCGAGCAGATGGCAGATGCTCAGCATTTTCTGAGCCTGGATCCAGCGGTCGGCGAGGATTCCGATGATGGCGGGCATGAAAAGCGAAACTATGCCCTGAACAGTGTAGAACCATCCGATTTGTTTCTCCAGTCCGATTGAGAAGAGAAAATTTCCGAGAGATATGAGGTAGGCACCCCAGACTCCGAATTCAAGGAAGTTCATCAGCGCCAGACGCGTCTGTATGGGTCGTATTTTAGCCATAGTCGTCAGTTTTTAGATAGTCTCTTAATGGTATGATAGGGTAAGTATGTTATTGTCAGGGTTGTCGTTACTGTTTCTCGCGTTTAGCTTTCAGAATGGCGGCCACACGGGCGGCTTCTTCATATTCCTCGCGTTCGATAAGCTTTGAGAGGGTCTTTTCCAGTTCCTCTATCGCGTAGTTCTCGAGCCTTGGACCGGAGGGGATGGCGACATCGCTGTCTGCGGTATCATCCCCTTCTTCTGTCTCGTCGCCTCCGTCCTCCTTAACTTCCATTTCAAAGCCTGTTTCATCGAGGATGGCCTCGGTGGTGTAGATGGGGGCGCCCGTACGCATCGCTATCGCTATCGCATCGCTTGTGCGCGAATCGATTGTCACCGTGCGGTCGCCGTCGGAGAAGGTCATTTCCGAGGAGAATATGCCATCCTCGAACTTATAGATAAAAACCTCGGTCAGTTTAACCCCGAAGGCGTGGGCAAAACTTACGAATATGTCGTGGGTCATGGGGCGTGGAGGAGTTATGCCTTCCATTTTCAGTGCGATTGACTGGGCTTCAGCGGCGCCTATGACCACCGGGATACGGTAGGCTCCGCCGGCCTGCGCGAGTATAAGCGCATAGGCTCCCGCCTGTATCTGACTGTATGATAGCCCCATCACTTTGAGGCGGACTCTGTTTCCCTTATCTGCCATCACTGAGTTTCTTTAGAGGTAAACACTCAACGCTTCATGCTTGCCTGGTTAAATATTAACGTTCCTGCCGGTGATAACTCCGCTGCCGTAACATAATTTAGCATCACGGTCATAGATTACGCCGAACTGTCCCGGGGCTATTCCCTGGACTGGGACTTCCGATTCTATTACGTATTCCCTCCCTTCGATGCGGCTGAGACGGGCCGGCAGGAAGTCGGGGGAGTGGCGGTTCTTGAACATTATTTCCACGCCTTCGCAGTTTTTCGGCCACGGGTCGCGGGTAATCCAGTGCATCTCGTCGAGATGGAGCAGTTTGCCGTATTGTTTTTCCGTGTCGTAGCCCTGTGACACATAGATTACATTGTCATGGACATTCTTTTTCACGACATACCATGGACCTCCGCTCAGGCCGAGTCCCTTGCGTTGCCCTATGGTGTGGAACCAGAATCCCCGGTGTTCGCCGAGCTTGCGTCCGGTCTCAAGCTCGATTATCGGCCCGGGTTTCTCGCCGAGGTGACGGCGTATGAAGTCATTGTAGTTGATTTTACCGAGGAAGCATATTCCCTGGCTGTCCTTGCGGAAAGCATTTGGAAGCTGTGTCTCAACCGCTATTTTTCGCACCCGCGCCTTCGGGAGGTCGCCGATGGGAAACATTAGATGGCTGAGCTGGGGGTAGGAGATGCGGCAGAGGAAGTCAGTCTGGTCTTTCACCTTGTCGACCCCGGTGCCTAAATATACGAGCCCGTCTATCTCATGGGTGGTGGCATAGTGCCCGGTCGCGGTCTTGTCGAACTCATGGCCCCAGCGTTGCTCGAAGAATCCGAACTTTATCATTTTGTTGCACATGATATCGGGGTTCGGCGTGAGACCTTCGCGCACGGTGCGCAGGGCATAGTCCATGACATTGTCCCAATATTCCTGATGGAGCGAGACGACGTCGAACGGGAGGCCGTAGCGGTGGGCTATGAAGCTGCACATCTCGATGTCCTCCTCTGCGGAGCAGTCGCCCTCGCCGTTGTCGAGACCGATGCGTATATAGAAAAGGTGCAGGTCATGACCCTGTTCGAGCAGACGGTGCACTGCTACTGCACTGTCGACCCCTCCTGATATCAGAACCGCTATTTTCATCTTGTTAAAACTCAAAACTTAAAACTCTACACTCAAAACTCAGATTCACACTTCCTCCATCTCCTCTTCCTCATATTTCCCTTTCTGCCCGATGATGTAGAGCGAGATGAAGTAGTCGAGCGAGATTTTTCCCGGCCCGGAAAGCAGGAGATACACATAGATGCCTATGAACATTATTGGAAGATAGCCGGGGTCGGTGCTGTCGAGTCCGTAGGCCGGAAGCGACGGCACCATGTCGTGGAGTATATAGTATTCCGCCGCTATCATGGTGCAGATGGGAGGAATGACACTTAGCCTTGTCAGGAATCCCACCATTATGAACAGGGAGCAGACGAGCTCTATGACAATCATGATGATGAGCGAACATTCCGGCGTCAGGTTGAACACCGTCGGGAAGGAGTGGCACAGCACACTGTAGTTGACCAGGTGGCGTATGCCGAACTGTAGGAACATGACCCCTACGAAAAGGCGTATGAACAGACGCGCGAGATTGGAATATGTATAGCCCGACAGCTTGACGAAGCAGTTTGTTATCGGCGAATTATACCAGCTCATATTGTGATGGTCGTTTGTTTTTTGTGGGAGTAAGGAGTGAGAATGGATTTTGGCGCTTATCTCTTTTTCAATTGTCGCGTCACATCGAGCACCTGGTCGATTGTGAGATGTTTGAAGCGGATGTTATGGTTCTTGTCGATGATGTAGAAGTCGGGGGTTCCTAAACGCAGGTCTATGTTCATGTCTGCGTCGGGGCTTGCTGCCACAGTCCATGATTCGGGGTAGGAGGCTACAGCCTGTTTCCACGCTTCATCAGGCTCGGTCAGCGAGATTGACACCACTTTGGCTCGCCCCTCTTTTATGAGTTCTGTCATGGATATGTCGGCGTCGAGACGTATGCGCGCCATGTTGCAGTCGTCGCAGTCAGGGTCGTTGAAGAAGACTATCAGCACTTGGGCCGAGTCGTTGTCGAGGTTGCCTTGGCGTCCGTCGCGGGTAGTGTAGGGAATCGATGGCGCGGGGCCTCGCATCAGTGACTTTTTGAGGATTTCCACTTGATGGGCGAAGCGGGCTTTGGAGGCTTTGTTGATTTTTTTATTGGCTACGACGGCTTCGGCAAATGGTAGATAAAGTTCGTCAATCCAGACTTCGGCTGTGTCGCTATAGAGAAGGCCTTCTGCACATTCGGCGATGAATAGTTGGTCAGCCGGTTGCTTTTCGAGCTTTTTTGAGAAAGTCTTTGCCGCTATAAGCGCGGAGTCCATGGATGCGTTACGGAGTATCGACACGTAGACGCTGAACTCCTTCGCCATCTTGTGTTTGGCCGAAAACGCCTTGCTCAGTTCGCAGAAGTCCCAGAAATGACGTGCGAGATAGTCGCAGCGGTTTTGAAACACGCTTATTGAGTCGGGGACGATGGGATAGGGGAAATATGTGTCGGCTTTTGCTCCGAAGTTGATGCCTAAGAGCAGCAAAAAGCCGAAAATCAGTCGTTTGAGTTTCATTGTCAGTGCTTGGTATGGTTTTTTCCAATCACAAAGATAACGAAAATCTATTAAAATGCCTCTAAACAGGGGGACAGAAATTCAGGAATGGCATAAATGACAAATAGATAAATCCGTCATTTATGCCATTCCTGAATTTCTGTGCTTGTTCTCCGGCTTATATCAGCTCTGCTATTTGTTCGGGTGTGAGTCCGTTGGCTTTCAGGACTTCATCGGCATCGTAGCGGTCAAGGAATTCTTTTTTTAGCCCGAGGGTGATTACTTTTGCCGGCGAATTTCCGAGATAGGCGGCCACCTTCTGTCCGAATCCTCCGTCGAGGATTCCGTCTTCAAGGGTAATCACTGTCTTATAGTCCTTTAACGTGTCGAGGCACCCACAGTCAAGCTGGGAAAGGTTGCGGGGATTGATAACGGTGGGTTTAAATCCTTTGGCACGCATCAGTTCCGCCGCTTTCTCAGCGATTGCAAAGAAGCTTCCCGCGCCTATTAGGGCTATCTCGTTCCCATCCTCGACTATGTCATATTTGAAGAAATCGTTGTTGACGGCTCGTCCCGAATGAATCACCGGGCCTCCGGGCGTGCGTATGACCACAGGGTGTTCCGTCTGGTCAATCGCCCAGTCGAGCATCGACAGGTATTCTTCGGCTGAGGCGGGGGCGAGGAATACGAAATTGGGGATGTTCGACATTAGGGAGATGTCGAAAAATCCAAGATGGGTCATGTCGGGTATTCCCCAGACGCTTCCCGCGAAGTCAACGATTACGGCAGGCAGGTTATTGATGGCGATATCCTGCGACAGTTGGTCATAGGCTCTTTGGATGAATGTGGCCATTACACCGAACACCGGTCGGCATCCACCTTTGGCGAGGCCTGCGGCCACAGCCGTGGCCTCCTGCTCACAGATGCCGACGTCGACAAACTGCTTTCCCGCAGCCTTGCGTCGTTCGGGTGTGAAGGAGAAGGCTCCTGGGGTGCCTGCTGTCAGTGTGACTATCTTGGGGTTGTCGCGCATGCGGATGAGCATATGGCGCGCGAACATCTCGCTGTAGTCCTCGGCGTCCGACGGGTTGAGCGGAGTGCCGGTCTTGAGGTCGAAGGGTGCGGTATAGTGGAAACTTTCCTTGTCAGCTTCCGCTACGGGAAGGCCTGCGCCCTTCATGGTGTTGATATGGACGAGTACTGCATGGTCGGCGTCGCGTGCGGCTTCGAAGGCTTGTATCAGGGCTTTAAGGTCATTGCCTTCCTCAACATAGATATATTGGTAACCCAATGCCTTGAAAATGTTGTTTGCGGCTGTCCCGTTGGTCTTTCGCAGTTCCGCGAGGTGCTCATAGAGGGCTCCGTGGTTCTCGGCTATCGACATCTGGTTGTCGTTGAGGATTACGATGAAGTTTGAGCCGAGTTCGGGGGCGAAGTCAAGGCCTTCGAGGGCTTCTCCTCCACCGAGTGACGCGTCACCGATGAAGGCGACAACGTTTTCTTTTCCCTCACGGAGGTCACGGGCCTTGGCAAGTCCGATGGCGAGAGCGATTGACGTTGAGGTGTGGCCGATTTCAAAGAGGTCATATTCGCTCTCTCTCGGGCATGTATAGCCCGTGACATCGTCATATTTCTCAGGATCGAGGAAGGCATCGATACGGCCGGTCAGCATTTTGTGGACGTAGGTCTGATGGCTGACGTCGAAGACTATATGGTCTTTCGGCGCATTGAACACATAGTGGAGTGCTACCGTGGCCTCGACTACGCCGAGGTTCGGCCCTGCGTGTCCGCCGTGAGCCGATAGTTTCTTCATCAGTTTTGCACGGAGTTCCGCACTGAGGTCGGTAAGTTGGTTGAGTTTCAGTCCTTTGATGTCCTCAGGGCTGTGGATGCTTTTAAGGTCTATTTCCATAGAGGTTTATTGTGGTTTGGGTGGGTGTTTGGATTGAAAGAAGAGACGATACAAAATTAACATATTCCTACGGCATAAGTTTCACCATTTTTGCGGATAAAACTACCATAATTATATGTAAATTTGCATTGGATTCAATCCGGTCCATGACCGATAGGTATAACATATGACTGATATTTCACAGGAAAGCGTCACACTCGAGGAGCTGACCTCGCGAATCTCCGCGCTTATAGCCCCGGAGCAATCTTTGCGCAACGTATGGGTTGTTGCCGAGACTTCCGACCTCCGACGGGCCGGACACTGCTATCTTGAGCTTATACAGAAACATCCGCGTACGGGGGAACCCGTGGCAAGGATGCGTGCCACCATATGGCGCACGGCTCTCGCGCGCATAGATGCCGATTTCATGAGCTCGACCGGCTCACGGCTCGACAGCGGAATGAAAGTGAGGGTGCTTGTGACAGTCAATTTCCATCCTGCCTACGGCCTGTCGCTTAACATTACCGACATTGACCCGACCTATACCATGGGCGATCTGCTGCGTCTGCGCATGGAGATTCTCTCGCGACTAAAACAGGAGGGTGTGATAGACCTGAATCGCTCGCTCGAATGGCCCGATGTGCCCTTGCGCATCGCTGTCATTTCAGCGCGTGGAGCTGCAGGATATGGCGACTTTATCCATCAGCTCTACACCAATCCGAGGCATTTACGCTTTTCCACGCGTCTTTTTCCTGCCTTGATGCAGGGTGCGCAGGCTTCGGCCTCGATTATTTCGGCCTTGGAGGATATCGCGATGGAAGAGGATGAATGGGACGGCGTGGTGATAATCCGGGGCGGTGGAGCCACAAGTGACCTCGCTGCCTTTGAGAACTATGACCTCGCCTCCAACATAGCACAGTTTCCCTTGCCGGTTATAATAGGCATAGGACATGAGAGGGATGTGACGGTTCTTGATTATGTGGCAAATATGCGCGTCAAGACTCCTACTGCCGCCGCCGAATGGCTTATCGGACGGGGCGAGGCAGCATTGGAACTTCTTGATTCACTGGCTTCGGAAATTCATCATACGGCATCGTCTATCGTGGGAGGCATGCGTGAACAGTTGGCGTATATAGGAGCGAGTCTCCCTTATGCCCCGATTGCTGCGGTTGAAAGTGCACGCAGACGGCTCGACCGTTCCCTTCTCTCTCTGACCGAGACCGCGCGCGGACGTTTGCGACCTGAGAATTCACGTCTCGACATGGCCTGTGAACGTCTCCGCACCTCGACTTCGGCAATTATCGAGCGCCGACTTTCGCGCCTTTCGTCAATCGACGAACTCGTTGCGGTGCTTTCGCCTGACGCCACCCTGCGCCGTGGTTACTCCATCACCCGCGTCGACGGCCATGCCGTCACTTCCGCAGCCTCCGTCCCCCTCGGCTCCACAATCGAAACCACCCTCTCCGCCGGCACCCTCATCTCAACCGTGATTGCGGAAACATAATTTAATGACTAATCATTTGAATGATTGACTGACGTTATGGCTGTTCGTTCAGATGGATAGTTTATTATGATGCCGTTTAGTTTTGCTCCAGGAATATCTGATAAAGGGCTACCGGTCCATAGTGCCATAATTTTGTCTTCTCGTCTTCGAGTTGACGATAAGTCGCTGACTGGTATATGCGTCTTAAAGCTTCGGTTATAGATAATCCAAAGTCAGAGGCATACATCATTGCCATCTTACTGACCTTGCCGGGGAGTAAGAGGTATAGATTCTTCGATGTTATTTTGCGGTCTGTCATTTTCGTATCATTTCAGCCTTAATGAACTGGATTGCTTTTAATGCAGTCCTGGTATGAATAAGTACCTGATTAACCAATTTATATGCTTTTAGTTCGGATATCGTTTCCGGTCTATATTCATATGAAGGATTCTTAATCAAGCTGAAATTTGTACCTACAAAATCAAATGGAACATATTTATGGAATATGTTACTCATCGAACATATGAAGATATTGTGATTAGAATATTTCTCTTGTCCCGTAGCTTTCATGCAACGGGCTATAATCCTGATATAATCAGGTAGACATCTCTGCAAATATATACATTATCTCTGAGAAACAGTTAAAATTTTTATTATAAACTTTTTACTGTAGCGAAAATTTCATAAATGGAATCTTCTTTATCTAAATGTGGAAAATAATAAAAGAGTGATTTAAAGGATAGATTCACTTGTCCTGTTTTCCATCCTGTCAACAAAGTCACCCACCAAGGCTCGTAGTTCCAGCCGGGTAAGTATGAAAATCGCATAGTCGCCTACTGATTGGAGGGAATTTTAATAATACTCTTTAGAATCATTTAATACTTCTCCGGCAACCTCTCAGGGGGCGGTAGTGTTATATCTGTGTATTTTTAAATGACTAAAACATTAAGATTATGGTTTCTATGCAACAAAATTTAGCCGACCGCGCGGGCGAATTGTCCGCACAGGCTGCGAAAGTGAGTGCCCAGGCCGCTGAAGTTGCTGCTAAAGCACAGATAAAGGCCGATAAGGAAGAGATTAAGGAGACTGCCGCCGACGCGAAAGCATCAATCGCTGATAAACTGTCGGACGCAAAGGACAACATCGCCGACAAGCTTTCGGATGCCAAGGATAATATCTCCGACAAATTTTCCGACGTCAAGGACAATATTTCCGACAAGGTCGACGACCTGAAGGAAAAGGCCTCGCCACTGATTGACAAGATTAAATCGGGTGCTGCAAGCGCTCTTGATTCCATTGCCGATACAGCATCAAAACTTGCTGACAAACTTGATTAGTCCCCCTAATATCATAAAAATTACACACGGACTTCGTCGGCACGACCTCAATGTTGTCGCAGGCGAAGTTTTTTATTGTCACTTTTGTCCTGATAACTACTTTTCACCCTGTCTGGTAGTGAGGGCGTTATTCCACTTCATTGTTGGAATCTTTCGGGACCGTGATGCGGATAAGGTCGAGGCGTGTGGCGCTTCGGCTCTTGATGGTGAATGACAACCCGTCGATTTCTATGGTCTCGCCTTGGGCGGGCAGAGAGCCGGTCTCGTGGATTATGTAGCCTGCGAGGGTCTGGTATTCATCTTCTTCAGGGATGTCAAGACGGAAGTCGTCGCGCAGGGTGCGCACTTCGATTCGCCCCGAGAATTCAAACACTCCCGGCTCGACTTCCATAGCTATTATTCCGTTTTTGTCGTGCTCGTCCTGAATGTCACCGAATATCTCCTCCACGAGGTCTTCGAGGGTGACAAGGCCTGCCGTGCCTCCGAATTCATCAACGACAACGGCCATGGAGCGTTTCTCGCTCAGCAACCGTCTCATCATTGTGTTTGCAAGTAGCGTCTCGGGAGCGTAGAGCACCTCCTTTATATGCTCTTTCCAGTCGCTCGCAGGGTCGAAGAGTTCGGAAACATGTACATATCCTACCACATTGTCTATATCGTCGTGGTAGACAAGAATCTTGCTGCGGCCTGAAGAGGTGAAAAGGTCGGAGAGTTCCGCGCGTGTCGTGGTGTCGATATCCACGGCCACAAGTTCATTGCGCGGAGCCATGCAGTCGCGGAGCTGCGTCGTGGAAAAGTCGAGTGCGTTGTGGAAGATTTTCACCTCCTTTTCCACCTCGGTCTCCTGCGGATTCTCAAGGTCGTCAATCTTTGTTTCAAGGTAGTCGTTGAGGTCTGTGATTGACAGTACTCCGAGAGGAGCGTTTTCCGCCTTGACCCCGGCCATTTTCATCAGCATTTTCGATAGCCAGGACGTGAACCAGGAGATAGGATAAAGGACTATATAGAAAAAGTAGACCGGGAGCGCCGAGATTTTCAGTGAGGTGTTGGGATTGATGCGGAACACCGATTTCGGAAGGAACTCTCCGGTGAAGAGTATCACCAGCGTAGATATGATGGTCTGTAGGATAAGGATTACGGCCTGGTTTGAGGAGATGTGTTCTTCAATCCACGGTTCGAGCAGCGCCGCCGCTCCCATACCGTAGATTACCAGCATGATATTGTTGCCTACAAGGATTGTCGATATGAAGAAATCCTGATGGGAATAATATCGGCGGATTATGCCGTTGAGCAGGCCTCCACGGCTGGTGTCAAGCCCTATGCGGACGCGGTCGGCTGAGATATATGCTATTTCCATCCCTGAAAAAAGTGCGGAAAAGCAGAGCGATACTATTGCGAGAATTAGCCAGGCTGATAATGACATGTCTTATATCGGATTTTGTTGTTTCGCGCCGGATGTCCGGACCTATTTTATGCTGTCGACGGTGATGCTGTCGCTGACCGTTTTTTGCATACGACCCGGAGAACTGCCGTTGCGGAAAGCCCCTGCGGGGAAGATGCCGGAGACGTTGCGTATGGTGTAGCGTGTCAGCTGCTCGTTGGAGTCGAAGCCGTAGCCTTCGAGCACCTTGTCGGGACGCTCGATATGGATAAACGAGTCCGAGTACAGCTTGTGTTGCCGCTGGTCCCAGAAGAGCTGGTTGGTGAGAAACTTTTCGTTCATCACGTTGGTGATGTTGACGTTCCCGTCAAGGCGCCATATCTGTTTGTTCTTGAAATATCGGGCGGAGTCAGCAGTGACAGTAGCTTCCTTGCGGAAAAAGTTATCGAATTTTTCAAGGTTCAGCCCCTCCGGGAATCGCCAGTAGGGTTCGTCGACCTCGTCGTAGACATACCATATAGGGGTCACTATACGGAAACGCGTTACTCCTGAGTCGGAAATCAATGTCTCGACGTTGCGTGTGAGCATCGTCGGAGCCTGCGATGAATCTACATTGCCCATGGCCACCGGGTCGCCCTCCTTGCAGCCTGTCACCATGGATGTCGCCATGGCGATGGCCGAAACCGCGAGGAGCGGCAGCATGCGCAGCCGGGATGTGGATTTCGCAGTGGTCATTACTGAAGTTTGTTCTTTCTGAACCAGAGGTTGTTGAAGTTGACGCCGAGCGTGATGTTGAAATACTTCTCATCGAGCAGGGCCGAGGAGGTCGAACGGCGGTTGTGGTACTCGAAACCGATGTTTATGATGGTCTTCTCGATTGTCGGGAGGCCCAAGCCGCATGAAACGCCGTAGTCATACACGTGGTTGTTCTCGACCATGACATAATCACGGTTGTAGAACCCTCCGAATCGGTAGGTAGTGCGGCGGAAGAATGAACCGTTGAGCATCCTGACCTCAGGGGTGTAGCTCACGCCGGCTCCGACACGCCAACGGTTGGCGAAGCGTGTGCGGGAAAAGTTCTCAATCTGCTCATATTTGACTTTCGCCCAGTTCTGGTAGGTGAAATCGACCTCGGCCTGTAGCTGACGGTTCCAGTCATAGGCGATGCCGAAGCCCCAGGTTTCCGGCAGTGAGAATTTGTCTTTCAGGCTAATGATGCCGGGAGCGATTGTGTCAGGCTTCTGGTCCTGATTGGTGTTGGCATATTTCAGCACGTAGGTCTTGCCGAGGAGTGTTTTTGAGGGGGAGTAGGTGAGACCGAGTGTCACGGAGTTCTTGCGGGAGATGTTGATTGTATACTGTGCGCCGAACTGCATGTGGAAGTCTTTCACCTCCATCACCTGCTCGAAAAGCGAGCTGCCCGAACTGCCGGTCTGTGTCGCATAGACATCATTGAATATATTTCCGAAAAGATAGCTGAAATTGAGACCTACCGAGAAGTTTTTGAAAGGAGTCACGCCTGCGCCGAGATATAGCTGGTTCATGCCGCCGGCTCCCTTGTGGGTAGTGGTGCCGTTTTTGATGTCCGAGCCGAATGAATAGCCTACCGAGGAGTAGGGGAGGATACCTGCGCTGACCCCGACGATGCGGCTCACGGGAAATTGCATGGTCACATAGTCGAGTCCACCGCCCCAGTCATTGTTTTTGCCGGTGTCGTCCTTGCGCCAGAACATTGACACATCGACTCCCATATCAAATAGGAAGGTCATGGAGTCGGTGGCGGCATAGGCTGCGGGATTCATCACGTTGACCTGACGGCCTGAACGCATCGCATAGCCGACGCCTCCCATCTGGCGCTGGGCGGAAGTGGCGTTGTCGCCGAGGAGTCCGTAGCCGAATTTTGAATAGGGGCTGCTTGTATTCTGTGCGTTGACGCCGATGGCCGATGCCACGGCGATGATTGTGAGGATGAGAAGTGACTTAATTTTCATTGTAAAGCAAAATTCTGTTTAAACCTTTGCTGACCAAGTGTTCGTCTACATGAACATCAAAGTCGCATAGCGATGCAAGATGGTGGCCGCAACCTCCGCCGAGCACTGTTACAGTGCCTTCCGGGAGACGGCTGCGGTAGTATCCGATAGAGGCCACGACACTGTAGACCGAGCCGAGGGTTATCGCTTCGGCAGTGTCGCGTCCGAGTAGTGAGCCTTTGAGTGATGCCATCCGCTCCGGGAAGGGAACGAGGGGCAGGCGGGCGGTAAACTGGTTCAGGGCCTTGAGCTCCATGGTGATGCCGGGAGCTATATTTCCTCCACGGTAGGTGCCAGTGGAGTCCACATAGTCGTAGGTGACGGCTGTTCCGGCGTCAATCACGAGTATGTCCTTCCCCTTGAAGTCGCTCCATGCGCCGACGGCGGCTGCAATGCGGTCGGCTCCGAGAGTCGTTGGAGTGGAATAGTCTATTGAGATTGGCAGAGGGGTGGACGGCGCAAGACGGTAGACGCAGCGCGCAAGGTGGCTTAGCTTGTTGATTACAGGCCCATTGTTCTGAACCACTGAGCAGTAAATAGCCCCGTTGAGTCTGCGTCCGTTGACAAAGCGCTCTACCGACGAGGGTGTGAGTCGCGCTTCGATGACGGTGTCAACGAGCTGAGTGTCCTCCCACAGCGAGATTTTCGCTTCGGAATTTCCTTGGTCGATGGTGAGGTATTGCGACATCCTGCTGAGCTGTTTTTCGGGGCAAAATTACTAATAATGTGGCAATCTCTTAGGGAAATTGACTATAAAATTTTAAACAGTTTCTTAGACAGGCCCTGAGTCGGAGATTATTTTTTTATTCTTGGAATCATGATGGAGGTATAGACCGTCAGCACTCCTCCGGCAAGGGTGAAGGCTATCCAGTCGGTCGCTCCTGCCGACGGAAGGAAGAGGAACACGGCTCCGACAACGAAAATCAAAGCCGTCCAGATTTCCACCCGCAGCAGTCTGCGCAGACGTAGCGGGGCATCCTTGACTGCCGGGGCTATGATGCGTCCAGCGAGGAGCGCGATGGCTCCTGCCGCATAGATATACCGGTTGTAGCTTCCGCCAATATGCACAAGGGGGAGGAAGGCGGCTGTCATTATGGCGAGTAGGCCTATCGTAACCAATACGGTCGACAGGGTGTTGCGTAGGGAGGTGTTTTTGTTATTCATAAATGTAGACGTCTTCGTCGGGATGCTGCATGTGGTATTGTTCGCGCACTATTCTTTCCATCGTTTCCTTGTCGGTGTCGAGTGAATGGTTGAGGTCGCGGTAATATTCAAGTGTATCGGTGGCCTCGCTGATGGCCGCCTGAAGTTCGTCGATTCGCTGTTCCTGCTCCACTGTGCGCCAGAGGGAATTCTCATTGAAGAAAAGCACGAGCGCCCCGACCACAATCGATGCGAGAAGGGTCAGGGAAAGGTATCTTTTACACCAGGCACTGAATTTGTCCATAGCTTTTGTCAGGATGTGCTTACCGTGATGAGATAAGCGAGTGAATATAGGAGCATGAGCACTGCCGTCATGCCGAGCAATGGATTCAACGCTTTCCCGCTGAGACGGGTGAGGCGTAGGTAGAGGGCGACATGTCCGATAAGGTATAGAGCGGGCGCAATCCACCAGAGAGGCGTTATGGCCATCCATTCCGGCAGCGTAAGCATCAGTGCGATGATGCCGTTGGCCATATAGATGGCTGACATCGGACGGGTTCCGAGCCTCACCGCAAGAGTCCGTTTCCCTACACTGCGGTCATCGTCGATGTCACGGTAGTTGTTGACTATGAGTACATTCGCGCCCATAAGTCCGATTCCGACAGCCGCTGCGAGAAGCCACCATCCGAACACTCCTCCCATCAATAGGTATGTGAGGCAGACCGGGATGATGCCGAAGAAGCATACCACTGCCACTTCCCCGAGTCCATGATGGGAGAGGGGAAAGGGACCGGTGCTGTAGGCCATTACTCCGAGTGCGGTTACTATGCCTACGGGATACATCCACCATTCTCCATAGAGAGCCACGAGCGTGCATCCGACGGCGCAGGCGATTGCCAGCGTCGCGAAAGTGGCCGTTTTCATAGCCTGAGGCGTGATGTCGCCTTCGGTCACTCCCCTTCGAGGGCCCTGACGTCCGGAGCGGTCCAGGCCCGACTTGAAGTCGTAGTACTCGTTGGCAAAGTTCGATGCAATCTGGGCGAGCAATGCGAAAAGCAGACAGAGTATGGCCGGGACAGCCCGGAAATGCCATGTGGCAATCCCGAGACCGGTGGCGTAGATTACTCCCGCTAAGGATACGGGGAGTGTACGCAGTCTCATCGCTTCAACCCAGCATGCTGTCTTTGACCTTAGCATTGGCGGATTTGTTTCGTCTCCTTTATTATCGGCCAGCGGTATTGAGCTCGTCAAATTTTTCCGAGACAGCTTTGGCTATGGCCTCCATCTCCTCTGCCGGAAGATTGACTTTCTTGTGGAAATCCATGTCCGCTTCCGAATTGATGGGGATAAGGTGGATGTGTACATGAGGCACCTCAAGCCCGATTACCGCCACGGCGATGCGTTTGCATGGCATGGTCTCTTCGAGGGCCTTGGCCACTTTTTTTGCGAAAAGTGTCAGGGCGCTGTAGTCGTCGTCGGAGAGATTGAATATATAGTCATTCTCCTTGCGAGGAATCACTAAGGTATGGCCGGGAGCCACAGGGTTGATGTCGAGAAAGGCGTAGTGCCCGTCGTCGGACGCCACACAGTAGGACGGAATCTCACCGTTGGCTATTTTGCTGAATATGGTCGACATATTTCTTGTATTAAATCTGTCGCGGATAAAATTTAGACAATCTCTTAGAAATTGATTTCTACAATTTCAAATTTCATAAGGCCTGCGGGCACTTTGATTTCCACGGTCTCGCCGAGCTTGTGGCCGAGAAGACCCTGGGCGATAGGGGTACTGGAGCCGATTTTCTTTTCCTTGAGGTTGGCTTCGGAATCGGCCACGATGGTATATTCCATTGTCATGCCGTTGGCCACGTTCTTGATTTTTACGCGGTTTAGAATCTGCACTTCCTCATTGTTTAGGTTGCTTTCGTCAATGATACGTGAGTTGGCCACGAGATCCTTGAGCTGTGCTATTTTCATTTCGAGCATACCTTGTGCCTCTTTCGCTGCGTCATACTCGGAGTTCTCCGAGAGGTCGCCCTTGTCGCGGGCTTCGGCGATAGCGGCTGATATGCGGGGGCGTTCCACTGATTCGAGAAACGCGATTTCTTCCATTTTTTTCTTGTAACCTTCTTTGGTCATGTAGGTGATAGCCATGGCTGTATGAATGTTGTTTTGGTTTTTATATACAGTTAAAAAAGAAGGAATCCCGAGGCTTGTGGCTACGAGACCCTAACGAGTTTTTGTCTTATGCGGGTGTCTGTTAAATCTGAATTTGACTGATGCAAAGATACGGACAATAATCCGATTCCCCAACCTGGGTCAGCCCTATTTAACAATATTTTGCGAATATGTCTGCTTGCCGGGGAGTGATATTTGAAGGCGCGTGATTGATTGAGGGCTGATTTGAAATTAAACATATTCCGGCTCTAAACCGTCGGGACTTCTGCGGTGTTTAACATACACAATAACTATTTGAATAATCAATTAAACAAAAGAGACTATGGAAAAATACGTATGTACTGTTTGCGATTGGATTTATGATCCCGCTGTAGGCGACCCCGACAATGGTATAGCCCCCGGCACTCCTTTTGCCGAACTCCCCGACGACTGGACTTGTCCGGAATGTGGCGTAGGCAAGGATATGTTTGAGCCTATAGAATAAAATCAGTCAATTCGACCGAAGGGATATAATAAAACCGGAGTGTTCCTGCCATGGAGCGCTCCGGTTTTTTAAACAGTTTCTTGATTTGCTGTGACCGACAGGTTGTTTCTGGGATGGAAGGCGAGGATGTCCTCGCGGAGCGACGAGCGGTCGAGATGGATATAGATTTGCGTGGTCGTGATGCTTTCATGGCCCAGCATTTGCTGGATGGCACGGAGGTTGGCGCCTCCTTCAAGAAGGTGGGTGGCGAAAGAGTGGCGCAGTGTGTGGGGAGATATGTTTTTCCTGATTCCCGCAGCTTCAGCGAGATCCTTGATTATCTGAAAGATTCTAACCCGTGTGAGCTTCCCTCCGCGGCGGTTGAGGAAAAGGATATTGGCGCAGTCGGGTTTCACGTTGAGATATGAACGGAATTCTTCGAGATATCGGTTGATTTCATGGATTGAGACCTCCGACATGGGTACCATCCTCTCCTTGTTCCCTTTCCCCCGGACTACGAGGTAGCCCTCTTCGGTATATATTTTGGACATTTCAAGGTCGACGAGTTCACTGACGCGTAGGCCGCACCCATAGAGCGTCTCGATTATGGCGCGGTCGCGCTGGGCCTCGGCCTTGTCGGGATTTATGGCCGCAACCATGCCGTTGATTTCATCGAGAGTCAGCACTTCCGGCAGATGATAGCCGAGGAAGGGTGTCTCGAGAAGTTCGCATGGATTGCTGTCGATGTAGTTCTCGACCGACAGGTAATGGAAAAATGACCTGATTCCCGAAATGATTCTTGAGCGTGAGCGGGCCGCTATCCCGAGGTCATTGAGTTCGCCGATGAATATGCGCAGGTTTTCGAGTGTGGCCTCTTCCGGCGCGATATCCTCCCCGGCGAGAAACGACAGCAGTTTCCCGACATCCCTGCGGTAGGCATCGCGCGAGTTGACAGCCATACCTTTTTCCATCTGGAGATAGAGGTCATAGTCGTCGAGCACTCGGTTGATATCGCGTATTGGGCGCATTATGGTGTGGCGTTTAGGGTATGTGTGATTGCGGGATTAGAAGTTTATCTCAAAATCCTGGCGTGGGAGGTCGTCGCGGCTCACCATTACGGTCATTTTCCCGTTCGTGAACGTCATTCCGTTTGTGAGTCGCGATTTTATTCCGGTTGTGAATTCGCGTGAGGCTTTGCGGATAATGACTGTGCCTTGCCGACGGAAGACTCCGTCAGCCATCCCTGCGGCTTCATGCTTGTCTCCTTCGACATACAGCAAGGGGCAGGGGCTTATGGCACTGAAATCTGCCTCGTCTGCCTCAAGTGTTCTTATCCGAGAGTCGGCGAGTCCGATAGCGGTTCTGACGGCTTCGGAGTCAGAGTCTGACAGCAGTATGATTGATGGCTGCATGTCGCAGATAATGCGGAAAATCACCTTTAGCTCGCGATATTCCCTCGAATTGATTGATATCTGTCGGATGGCGGGATAGGCATAGTACCTTCCCTTCCCGCGCAGCACGCATGTCACGAAGCGGAAGGCAAAGGGGGAATGAATCCCGAAGCCACGGCTGCGCCACGCGCGCTTTACGGATTTAAGCATCATCTGTTTGCCTGCTCTTTTCCCGTTTTGGCAAGCGCCGATTTCACTGCGAGTGCGATGGCGGCGATTGCTGCCAGGTAGATGAGTATTATCGCGACAGTGGCCAAGATGTCAGTAGTGTGGAGGCGTTGTGGGTCGAAGGTCATGACAATCTCATGGTCTCCGGCTGGAATCTTGAGTGCGCGCAACAGATAGTTGACTCTTCCGAGGGGCACTTCCTCGCCGTCGATTGTAGCCGTCCATCCCCAGGGGAAGTAGACTTCTGAGAAAACTCCCACTCCTCCCTTCGCGCTGTGACTGCGGTAAGTGAGACGGTTGGGTGCATATGAAGTCTCGATTATGGTGTCGCCGGGGGCCTTCGTTCCCGAATTTCCAAGCGTCGACTCGAAATTTTTGTCAGCTACGGCTTGCGATGCCGGGTTTATGGTCGACAGGGCGCGCATCTCGTCGTCAGGATTCGTCACATAGTCAACCTTGTCCACGAACCATGCGTTTCCGAGGGCTTCGGGGTTGCGGAGCACCTGTCCGGTCATGTCGATTACGTAGCGGGCGTTGAGCATATTGAGCACATTCCAGTCGGCATCGTTCTCTTTGCCGCGCGTGAAGTTGGCGAGATGGCGGTCGATGAGGTCTTGATATCTGGTGAGCTTTGCGGCGTGGTAGCCTCCAATCATCTTATGGTAGTATGACGGGTCTGCGCTGTAGAAACGCGGAATGTCCATCACGCGGTAGTTCATCGACGTGTCCTGGAGTATGATTTCGTCGGCCGGAGTCTTTGCGATAGGTACCCCCGCCGTTAGCTGTTTGGGCACGAAGCTGTCGTGGTTTATATAGCGCTTGTTGACGGAGTAGAGGTCGGCGAGCACGAGCGCTCCCACTACTGTGACGGATATGGCCATTGAAAGTTTGCGGCGCATGTAGAGCATGAGCACGACGAAAGCTATGCCTGTGATGAGGAAGCTGCGGATGGCATCGGAGCTTACCATACCTAAGCGGAGATTCTCGACCGCTGTGAATATTGTCGGGTTCTGTAGACTGAACTGACGGGCAGTGGCGGCGTCATACCCCTGCTGCATGAGCGAGCCGGTGATGTAGTTGTCCACTTCGCGGTCATTGTCGGAAATCGCGCTTCCGAAAAATTCCGGTATGCAGAAGCCTATGGCGCAGATTGCCATGGTGACACCGAAACTCCAGATAATAGCCTTGCGGTAGCGTTCCCATGGATATTGCTCTGTCAGAAGTTTCTGCAGGCCCATGGCTGCGAGCAAGGGCATAGTGAATTCAGCGATTACAAGGATGCTTTCAACCGTGCGGAATTTGGAGTACATGGGCACAACCGAAAGCATGAAATCAGTGAATATCATTGCGTGCCTTCCCCATGCGAGGGCTATGGAGAAAAGAGTGAGCACGAGGAGGGCCCATTTCATGGGGCCTTTTACAATCATGCAGCCGAGGATGAAGAAAGCGAATATGAGCGCTCCGACATAGACCGGGCCGTTTGTCCCTTCGGGGTCACCGAAATATTGACTCATGTAGCTCAGATATTGCTGCTGCATCCGGTCGAGTTTTCCCTCGTTGACCATCTCCTGGGCCTCGGGAAGCTCGCTGAGGCTGAGAGCCACCATTCCTCCTTTCTCGGGTTTGGCTGAGGCACCCCCCTTGATATTGGGGATAAGGAGCGAGAATGTCTCGGATGGCTGGTAGCTGTATTGGGTGATGTAATCCTTGTCGAGTCCGGAAGTGGCCTGCGCCGATGGCATTGTGGGCGTCAGTTCGCTGTGGCGTCCGCGCATGGTCTCTTTCGAGTACTGATATGTGAGGTCGAGGCTCGGCGCGTTGGCCGCAACTGCGAGTATGGCTGCGACTGCGAGAGTGCCTGTGGCAATGCCCCACTGGCGGAGCTTGCCTTTGTTGATTGCGTCGACAAGGCATGCTACCACTACTCCTATTATTACAAATAGAAAATAGTAGGTCATCTGCACATGGTTTGAGGCTATCTGCATCATGGCGAAGAGCGCCGCGAGTGCTCCGCCTGCGAGGTAGCGCCCGCGGTAACAGAGAATGATGCCTGCTATTGTCGGTGGAATATATGCGAGGGTAACGAATTTCCATATATGGCCTGCTCCTATTATGATTATGAAATACGAGGAGAAGCCATAGGCCACGGCCCCGATTAAGGCTACATACCATCTCATCTTCATTGCCAGGAGCAGGATGAAGAAGCCTGTCATCATCATGGCGAGCAGCGAGGACGGGGAGGGAAGACCGAGCCCCATCACTGAGTTTATCCATGTGTAGAGCCCGCTCGAAGGGTAGGAGGGGGAAATCTGGAAGGTCGGCATGCCGGAGAACAGTGAGTTGGTCCAGCGGGAAACCTCGCCTGTGGCTTCGGCATATGCCTTGGCTTCCTGGCCGATTGCGATTCCCTGCTGCATGTCGTGCTGGCGCAACTGGTTGCCCTCGGAAGCGTCGGGGAAGAAGAACGCGAAGGCTATTACGGCTATTACGGCTATGCCTGCGAGAAATGTGAGGACAGGGGTGTATTTGCGGATGGATGGCTGCATTGTTTTTCGGTTGCTATGTTTATAGTCGCTCTTTTAGGTGGTTTCTTATTCTGCCGGGCGCAGTTCGAGCGGTATCTCCTCGTCAGATGGCTGTGGGACGGAGTCGGCCTTTGCGTTTGTCGCAGTGCTGTCAGGCTTTTCCGTCTCCGCGCTTATAAGCGAGCCGTCCTGCATGGAGTCATATTGCGAGAGTTTCGAGCGGAAGTCCGTTGCGATAGAGTCGAAGTCGAGCGAAGGGTTGAGCCGTTTTGCTTTCTCGAACGCCGCACGTGTGTCCTTGGGGTTCACACTGAGGGCTATATCGTAGACATCGACATATTTTCTGATGGTCTCAAGGTCGCGGCGGCGTTCGCGCTTGCTGACGGCATCTTTGTGGACAGTGACAAATGCGGTCAGCACCTGCACTGTCTGCTCGGGAGTGAAATCGTCGACGAAGAGCGACATGCTGTCGGCCATGGCCGATGCCTGTTTCAGGTTCCCGTGTGAGAGTGCTTCTGCGAGTTGCGATTCCTGCTCCTCGACTTCTATGGCGTTTTGCGAATCGTCGCTTTGCTTTGACTTTCCGCAGGAAGTCATGGTCACGCAGGCGAGAATCAGTAAAAAGGAGGAAAGGAAAAATAATTTCTTCATGCTATATATTATATAGGTGGTGTTCCAACTGCAAAGTTAGCGAAATAAATTGACAATTCAAGAGCGATTACGAAACGCAAATGAAAAAGGCAGGGGCTGCCGGCGGCAGTCCCTGCGGAATATCATATGAATTCGCGTGATTGTGGCAGTCGGTCATTCCTGCTTGTCACGGCGATGGTTATAGATGGTGAGATAGATAAAGAAGGCAAACATCCCGAAGAAAAGATAGGAAATCAGCCACCCCAGTTTCATATACCATGGAAGCTGTTTGTTCTTCAGGAACATAGGGATTCCAATGAATACAGGCAATATGAAAAATAGGATTGCGATTGAATACGCTATCCAGAACATTGGGTCGGAAGGATAATGTGATAACATGGGGCAAATTCGGTATTAATATATATATTTGGATAACTTCTTGTTTGGGTAGCATCTCTCATGTTTATGTCGTTTTTAGGGGTTAGGCAATGCAAATTAAAGCAAATAGTTGGTGCTGGCAAATAAAAGTGTCAAAATGCTATATAAATAGATAAAAATATATCGTTTTGTTCTGATGTCTTTCTGTGATATCAAAAAAGCCCCGCGATTCACATGTCGGAATCGCGGGGCAATGAGCTTTATCTCAAAAATGGGGCTTATTTGCCTGAGAACTTCTGCTTGAGTTCGGCGAGAGCTTCGAGGTCGCCGAGTGTGGTCTTTTCAAGGGGAGTGGTGAGTGCGGGAGCTTCCTCGGCGCGACGGGTGTTGCCGCCACGACGGTTGGCTGCGGGCTTCTTGGGAGCTTCTGCGCGTTCGCCCTTCTGCTCATCTTCGAAGATGCGGCTGTGGGAGAGGATGATGCGCTTGCTGTCCTTGTTGAACTCGATAACCTTGAAGTTGAGTTTCTCGTCGAGCTGAGCCTTTGAGCCGTCTTCCTTCACGAGGTGCTTGGGAGTAGCGAAACCTTCCACGCCGTAGGGGAGAGCGATGACTGCGCCCTTCTCAACCATCTCGATGATGGTACCTTCGTGGATTGAGCCGACGGTGAACACTGTCTCGAATACATCCCAGGGATTCTCTTCAAGCTGCTTGTGGCCGAGAGAGAGACGACGGTTGTCCTTGTCGATTTCGAGAACCTGAACTTCGATGTCAGCACCGATCTGAGTGAATTCGCTGGGGTGCTTGACTTTCTTGGTCCATGAAAGGTCGGAAATGTGGATGAGGCCGTCGACGCCTTCTTCGATTTCAACGAATACACCGAAGTTGGTGAAGTTACGCACTTTTGCTGTGTGCTTCGAGCCAACGGGGTATTTGGTTTCGATATTTTCCCAGGGGTCGTTCTTGAGCTGCTTGAGGCCGAGCGACATCTTGCGGTCCTCGCGGTCGAGGGTGAGGATCACGGCTTCGATTTCGTCGCCAACCTTGAGGAAGTCCTGTGCCGAACGGAGGTGCTGGCTCCATGACATTTCGCTCACGTGGATGAGACCTTCGACGCCGGGGGCGATTTCAACGAATGCACCGTAGTCGGCCATGACTACTACGCGGCCTTTGACTTTGTCGCCAACCTTGAGGTTTGCGTCGAGTGCGTCCCAGGGATGGGGCTGGAGCTGCTTGAGACCGAGGGCGATGCGCTTCTTCTCGTCGTCGAAGTCGAGGATAACGACATTGAGCTTCTGGTCGAGCTGAACCACTTCCTCGGGATGGCTTACGCGGCCCCAGGAGAGGTCTGTGATGTGGATGAGGCCGTCTACGCCGCCAAGGTCGATGAACACACCGTAGCTGGTGATGTTCTTGACAGAACCCTCGAGCACCTGACCTTTTTCGAGCTTGGCGATGATTTCGCGCTTCTGCTGCTCGAGTTCGGCCTCGATGAGTGCCTTGTGGCTGACAACCACGTTCTTGAATTCCTGATTGATTTTAACGACTTTGAACTCCATGGTCTTGCCAACGAAGATGTCGTAGTCGCGGATAGGCTTCACGTCGATCTGAGAGCCGGGGAGGAAGGCCTCTACGCCAAACACATCGACAATCATGCCACCCTTTGTGCGGCATTTGATGTAGCCCTTGATGACTTCGTCTTTCTCGAGAGCCTCGTTGATGCGGTCCCATGAGCGGGCTGCGCGGGCTTTGCGGTGAGAAAGGATGAGCTGGCCTTTTTTGTCTTCCTGGTTTTCGATGAAGACTTCAACGGTGTCGCCCACCTTGATGTCGGGGTTGTAGCGAAATTCGCTCATGGGGATGATGCCGTCGCTCTTGTAGCCGATGTTAACCACAGCTTCGCGCTTGTTGAGCGAGATGATGGTACCTTCGATTACGTCCTTGTCACGCACGGTGTTGAGCGATTCATCATAGGTTTTGGTGAGCTCTTCACGGGTTTTTTCGCCCTTGGTCTCACCGTTTGCATACGCTTCCCAATCGAAATCTGCGATAGGGGAGTTTTTAACTTCTTCAGTCATTTAAAAATGGGGTTAATAAATAAGGTTAATTAAACTGCTTCGGGCGCATGTCCGCAAAGCGCTGCAAAGGTAGCAATAAAATTCCAATCTACAAGCGGTTATGACCAATATTTTCGCCGCCCTCCGGCAATAAATTTCTGTTCCTTGGCTTATGGATTGCGGGAAAATAAGTAATTTTGCACTCGGATTATGCAACTGAAGCTTTCTATATTTCTACGGCATGTCTTTTTTTGTCTGGTTCTGTTCGCCTCGGCGCACGGTGCTGGAGCGGTATGTGTCCCCGACTCTGCCGGCCATAGTTCCACCCGGTGGATTCGCCAGCTTATAGACAACCGCTTCGCCATCCACGACTCCACTATATATTATCCCGCTTTTCCACGCTTTGTGCTCAATGTCTACAATTGGGGTGACCGCACTTTCAACTCCTATGAAAAGGACTATGTGGTGGGGACGGGCATGAATTGGAAGCTTCAGGCCAAGACTTATGGGTGGCTTGAGTCGCAGACCATGTTTTTCCCGAAAAATTCCCGCCTGTCGATGCATTCCAATCTTTTCATGGATGCCGGTGCCTACATAAGCTTCATGGCTGTCAGTGTGGGCTACATGTGGAACATGGACAAGCTTTTTGACCGCGATACGAAGAGGCGTACATTCAACTTCGATTTCACATGCTCGCGTTTTTCGATAAACTACAGCAAGGTCTCGTCGGAGGGAGGTATGATTCTCACCCATCTCGGCGACTATAACGACGGCCGCGATTTCAGATATGACTTCGACGCGGTCGATATCAGCGCGACAAATATCGACGCCTATTATTTTTTCAACAACCGGCGCTATTCCCACGCTGCTGCCTACAGTTTCTCCAAATACCAGCTCCGTACCGCCGGCACTGCCATCGTAGGTATAAATCTTGCCGAACAGAACATCTCTATGGACTTTTCCGGCCTTCCGCCTGATATGCTCAACTATCTGCCTCTCGATAATCCGTCCTATACTTTCCATCACCGCGACATAGCGGTGCTCGGTGGCTATGGTCGTAACTGGGTCTTGAAGCCGCGTCGCTGGCTGCTTAATCTTACCGCCATGGGGGCCCTTGGCTATAAGCGGACTCTCGAAAACGCTACCGACGGCAAACGCAACCTGATTGCCAACAATTATAAGGTGTCGCTGAGCGCTGTCTACAACCATCGCAAACTGTTCGCGTCGGCCCAGGCGCGTTTCAACGGTTCCCTCTATTTCAATTCAAGCTTCACTCACTTCTCTTCTTTCTCATCTCTCACACTGATTGTCGGCATGCGTTTCTGAAAGAAATCAGAGGGTACATAAATTCATAAATGACAGAAATTACAGATTAAATTAGAATTGTCTTGAGCAACTGTTTAAAATTTATGAAAATTTTAAACAGTTGCCAGACAAAAATAATCTGTAATTTCTGTCATTTATGAATTTATGTACCCTAAACGGTTATAGTCCCTTCAGCGGTTTGGGATTTCGGTTTACGGCTGACGAAGTAGCGCAGGAGGAGGGCGGTGACGAAATAGAGTCCGGTGAGCGCCCATAGCCCCCAATAATATTGGCTTACGTCGGCGAGCGAGGCTCCGTTGCTGTTGATGCGTATCAGCCCTTCCATTCCGAAGGTTGCGGGAATGAGGTCCGAAACCATGAGCCAGAATTTGTTGAAGGCATAGCGCGGCCATGTAAGTCCCGAGAGGAACAGGAACACCACTGAGGTGAACACTATCACAAGCAGGCTCGACTCGCGCTCGCGGACAAATATCTGCAAGGTCTGTCCGAGAAACGAGGTGGCGAGCAGCATCACGAATATCATCGGCATGAAATCCATGAACCGTCCCACATGGGGCAATGAGAACATATAGGGCACTATCTCAAGGATATAATAGCTCAGGGGGAGATATATCATCAAGTAGCAAAGCGACTTGCCGAGTACTGTCGCTGTGGGGCCTGCGTCATAATCCAACGGGTCTGTGCCTCCGTTGCGCCGGCGCCGGTCGCGTGAGGTGCCGCTGATCATGGTGATTCCGAGCAGCATGCTCTGCTGAAGGATGAGAACGACGATACCGGGCATCACGAACGATGCGAAACCCTGGGTGACGTCGCCTAAGAAATTTGGCTGAGAATCGACAGGGAGCCCTCCGATTGAAGAGGTGAGCAGTCCGCCATCGGCCAGTCGTTGCGAGGTGATGCGTGTCACCTCGTTCATCTGCACGTCGGTCATGGCGAATAGGTACTGACGGAAGCGCAGCAGCAGCGACATATCGCAATAGAAGGAGGTCACGGCCTGCTCCCCGCGTCCGATTCTTCGCCCGTAGTCCGAGGGGATTTCAAGCACACCGTAGCATTTCTTTTCCATCATGGCACGCCGGGCCTCTCCCATGTCGGCCGCGTAGCCCACGATGTTGACTCCCTGTGTCGCGCCGAGCTCGCGCACGAGTTCCCGGCTCTCCGCCGAGCGGGAGTTGTCGACAACCACAGTGTCAATCTTCTTGACTATTTCCGGGTTATATATGAGCGTATAGACTATCGGATATGCCAGCGGGAGCGCGAAGAAGAAGAGGAGCACACCGATGTCGGTGAACACCAGATGCGTCTCGCGGCGCCATACGCGGAATAAGTTTTTCAGCCAGTTCATTGCTATGAGAGATTAGGGCACATAGACGGGATTGATACACTGTTTTTTCAGCCTCCTCAGGCCCAAGGCCGGCAGAAGCATGAAAATGAGGAGTGCGATATAGTAGAATCGGGAATAGTAGATGGGTATCCCGTTGAGGGCCTGGTCTATGTAGATGAGGAAATAGTAGCGTATGGGCACGAGATAGGAGAAAATGGCCACTCCGCCATACATTTTTTCGACCGGAAACGAGAAGCCCGCAATCGAGAAGCAAAGGATTCCGGTAAGCGACATTACGCTAAGGGCGATGCGCAGGTTTGGAAGCATCTCGGTGATGAACACGGCGAAACCCTGGCAGGCGGCTACGAGAAGAAACATTGCCAGTATCATGTGCAGCGGGTGGTTGTTGAGCGGGAAATGTAGGTAGCCGAACATCACCGATTGCAGTGCCACTCCTACGGCTGTGAAAATCAGAGTCTGCGGGAGGAGCTTTCCGAGAAGGGCCATCGCCATGTTGCCCCCGGCCTCGCGCAGCCATTCCACGGATGAGCCGATCTTGTGCTCCTGACAGATGCTGAACACTGTCACGAGGAGCACTATGAGGGCGAGCAGGCAGGGGATGAATGACTGGCAGAGATAAATCGCATAGTTAGTCCACGGATTGTTGAGCGGATGTGTCCTTATGACCATCGGCTGAATCAGTGACCCGGCTGTGGTCTCGTCGGCTCCGGCTCCGACGAGGGTGGTCTTGACGATGCCGCCGCTCGTGGTGACGGCGATGGTCTTGAAACCTTTGTAGGAAAGCGAACCGGGCACGAATATCGCCATATTGGAGTAGAACGACAGGGTCGGGGTGCTTCCGCCGATTGCCTTTTTCTGGAAATCGCGGGGAATCAGGAAGAAGCCGTAGATTTCGCCGCTGCGCACTTTCTCCATCGCCGAATGGAAGTCCTCGAGGTCGGAAGAGATGTCAATCAGCTCCGACGCGCTGAGCGAGCGGCCAACCTTGCGCGACAGGGAGGAATGGTCGAGGTCCACCATCCCTACGGGCACTTTGAGCGGCAGCCCCTCGTTCATCAGGTTGAGCAGGAAGAAGCTGCAACCCAAGGGCACAATCAGCATCATGAAGATGTAGATTTTGCGGGAGGTGAGTCGGCGTAGTTCGCGTTTGATTAGTCTGAGTAACATCTGATTGTCTTTATTTGAAATATACCACGCTCATGCCGGGACGCAATTCGGGGAGTGTGTCGAGCGGATGGGCCTTGACTTCGAATGTCTTGCTGTCCCATTGTCCCGTGGCTTTTGTGGCCTGCCATGTGGCATAGCTGCCGAGGTCGCGTATATAGTAGATTTTCGCCTTGGTTTTCTTCTCGCCGAGGGCCGGAATCATGATTTCTATTTCGCCCCCGAGCGGCATGTCGTTGAGCAGCTCTTCGCGTACATTGAAGGTCACCCACTTGTCTTTGAGTTTCAGCAAGCTCATTATCGGGGCTCCGAGCGACACGAGCTCGCTCTCCTCGGGATAGACCTGGTCAATCTGCCCGTCGCAGGGGGCAATCAGATACTGGTCCTCGAGAAGGCTCTGCACTTCGGCCACTCCGCCCTTGGCCACATTGACCATCGCTGCGGCGCTTTCCTTGTCCTCTTTCTGAGCTCCGCTTATGGCGAGGCTGAGCTGGCTTTGGGCTGCGTGGTGGGCCGCAACGGCTGCGTCGTAGGCCGCTTTGGCCTCGTCGCGTTTCTGCTCTGACATCACCCCTTCATTGTAGAGGTTCTGCATGCGTGTGTAGGTCTTTTTTGTAATTTCTACCGCAGCTTCGGCCTGGCTCACCATGTCGCGTGCGGCCTGTATGATTTGGGAGCGTGTGCCGGCGTCAACCTTCCGGTTCTGCGTGCGGGCCACGGTCTCCATTCCCTCTGCCTGCATGAGTTTCGCTTCGGCAAGGGATGAATGGATGTGCACGAGCGTGTCGCCGGCCTTCACCTGGTCGCCCTCGTGGACATAGATTTTCATCACCCTTCCGGGGAGTTTGCCGGAGATGCGTATGGCTGTGGCGTCGGCCTGCCCCTCGATGATTTCATCGGGCTTGTTGAGGAAACAGAAGCCTATGATGGCAAGTATGATGCAGATTGCCACCATTATGGCCATAGCCACCATGAGTATCTTGTTCTCGCGCTGCTCGGGAGTCGCTGAGGAAGTATTTCTTATATCTGACATTGTTTTTGAGTTTTAAGTTTAAAGTTTTGAGTTCTGAGTTTCAATATCTCAGTCCACGTTTAGACGGCCGAGAACTTTTGAGAGATAGACATCGCAGAGGTATACGTCGATGCGGGCGTCCACGTTCTCCGAGTGGGCTTTGAGCCATGCGGTCTGTGCTTCCATCACATTGTCGACCGTCATGACTCCGTCACGGAACCCGAGGTCGGCGCAGCGGAGGTTCTCGTCGGCTTTCGCGAGGTTTGTCTCGGTCATCTGGAAGGTCTTGATGGCCTCCTGGGCCTTGAACGATGCCTGGTTTACCTGGAGGTCAATCATCTCGCGGGCGTTTTCGAGCTCGAGATTGGCGGCTACGGTCTGCGCCTTGGCGGCACGGAGTTTATTGTAGTTGCCTCCCCAGTGCCAGATGGGGATGGTCAGCATGGCTCCGACGGAGAAGGCTCCGTTGAATTTCTTTTGGAAACCGTCGAACATGTTGGGATTGGAGAATGAATATGTCCCGACCAAAGCGAGGTTGGGCATCATCGACGCACGGGCCACATTTTCCTTTTCCTTGAAAATCTTCACTCCAAGCTCGAGGGCGCGGAGGTCGTCGCGTGAGGCATAGACCTCCTCCATGTTGTAGCTCTTGGCCACGGGCACGGAATTCACCACCGATTCGGCATCCTCGTCGGCGAGCGTGAACACCGTGTGGACCGGCAGTCCGCACACCTGGGCGAGGGCCATGCGCGAGAGGACCAGGCCGTTGTCCACCTTCGTGAGGTCGACCTGGGCGGAGTTGAGTTTGACGTCTACAGTCAGCTGGTCGCTTTTCGTGGCCACTCCCTGCTCCACCATCAGCTTGACGTTGTGGCTTAGCGTGTCGAGCAGATTCACATAGCTCACCGCGAGTTTCTGTTTGGCCTTGAGCGATACCACCTGCCAGTAGGCGGCGTCGACGGCATAGACCACATCCTGCGCGGCATTGTCGTGCATCGCCGTGGCGAGTTCTTCGGCATAGCCCGTGATTTTGTTCATGGCCACGATTTTTCCGCCCATGAATATCGGTTGGGTCAGCGTCACTGCTCCGAAAAACACATTGTGGATGTCATATGTCAGCGCCTCTTTGGGAAGTAGTGCCACTTGCTCGGGCACCGGCTTGCCGTTGACCGTGATGGGCTCGCCCGTCATTGGATTCTTTACTACTGAGAACTCATAGCCCTGCTTCTCGAGATTGAACGTCTTGACCGGCAGGAGCTGATCGGAACCGATTACCGAAATCTCCTTCTGGTTATACATATATCCTCCCGCGAAATCAAGGGCCGGGAGATAGGCGGCGAAAGCCTGGTCCTTCTCATAGCCCGCCACCTTGATTTGTTGTGCCGACTTGCGGAGATTCTTGTTGTTGGCGAGAGCCATCCGGCGGCATTGCTCGAGCGTGACCGGGCCGTCCGCGCCGATGTCGGGCGTCTGTGCCGCCACGCCCATCGGGGCCAACGCGCATAGTGCGATGAAAAGTCTGCGGAGTGCATCTGAAAGATTCCGCCTGTAGGTGAAACTTAAGATCATAGACTCTTTAATTTTTTTATGTAAGTAACTCTCTATTAAAGGTTACTTATGCTTCGGTTAAAGCATGATTCGGATTTTTGAAATGCATGTCTCCTGAAGAGAAATTCGGATGAGACATTGTGTTGAAACGCGTGCTGAAACGTCTTGCAAATATAACCCCTTTTCACAATTAAAAGTTTAAAATCAACACCCCAACTTTCAACCCCTGCGACGAAAAATTGTCCACTTTTTCCTCCACCCGCATATCCGGTCCTTCTCTATTCCGATATCCCGATACTCTCACCGGTACCCACCCATCCTCGCCAACCAATCCTATTCCTCAAAAACGGTAATTTTACCGTTTTTGAGGAATAGGGAGATTTTTGTGCTGATTTCTATTAATTTATTGCAGTTTTTATAAAATAATTTTAACTTTGCGAGTGCAGACCGCATCGCAGAGGCCCGGTCGGGGGATGATGCGGGAGGGTCTGCGCTTATTGCCTTGGTTTCATGCCTTGGCAAAGACATAATGAAAGCGTTTACTCGGCGCTCTTCTTGGCTTGTTGAAACCTGGAAAACTTCAATATTGGAGTCAAGAATGAGACAACGGTAGATGCCTTGTGGATATGTATATATCACTGATAGTGTGCGTGTGAACGTAGCTTGTCGGTGTGTTGTCATATTCTGCGTGAGGCTTCTGCGTTGTCCGTTCTACTCCGATGGGCAATTCCAGGGCCTCAGCAAGCGGGACGGGCAACAAGTACGGCTCTCACGCTTTTTCTTTTTTCTGAACCAATCATTATCGTGCCGATGAGGAGTGCCCGGAGGCGAATAAAAGCTGAACCGTTATGTTTAAAAAATTACTCCTGGCACTTATCTGTCTGCCCGTAGCCCTCGCCGGATTTTCCGCGCAACTCACCGCCACACTTCAGAGTGGAGACAAAGTCACCCCCTTCTACGGCGCAAGTTCCTTCGTCGATGCTTACAATGCCGCCATCGACGGCGACGTAATCACCCTTTCTCCCGGCCTTTTCACTTCTGCCGAAATCCAGAAATCAATCACCGTCATAGGCACCTATGCTTTCAGCACGGATGATTCTAAGACAAGCCGCTTCTCATCATTGACAGTGAGTGCCGACAACGTCACCCTCGAAGGCCTGCGCTTTGCAATGATACTCACTATTAAGGGCGCAGACCAGTTGACGATTTCCCGTTGCTATATTCCCGGTTTAGAAGAAGCCGAAAAGACAGACCATAAATATCATGACAATACGATTATCACTGATTGCATTATACGGCGTAATAATGCCATGGCTCTTTCAAAAAATGCGGTGATGCGTAATTGTTGCATCAATTATTTTGACAATAAAAACGAGAGTGCCAATCTTGCTCTGATTGAGAATTGCAATATACCGAAATTTGAGGTTTATAGTGGAGTGGCATATCAGCCCTATGCCATTTATAGAAAGTGCTTATTGGGACTTTTTTCTAATCAATTCTCTTCAGCTAATCCGAAATTAACAGTATCTGCTCCCAGTGAATTCCATGGTAATTGTTTCTACAAAGGTTATTGGTATGATTATAGTGCTAATTACACAAAGGATTGGGTGATAGATTATGGTTCATGTGCTCATGATTCCAATGTGTTTAATAAGGGGTCGTATGGAAATAAAGAAAGTGAACCTTATATAGATAGTTTTGCTAAGTATACTGTTGGTAACATCTCCTACGGTCCTATCGACCATAAGGAATATCCCGCCATCCCGTCAATCATCTCTTCGGAAATTGATACCAAGACCGATGCCGAAGGCAATCTGCATGTGAAAATCTCTGCTACCGCCCGCGACTGATTTCCTAAAACCATTTGCAATTATGAAAAAATTACTGTTCGTAATGCTTGTGGCAGTGATTGGTGTCAGTCCCGGCTTGGCGGAAGAAGAGCTGCAGGTCGCTTCCGTACAATATTGGATTGACAACGACTACGCTTCGGCATCTGTCAGCTCCACGATGGAGTTTGACGTGGCCTGCTCCGACCTCCCGACAGGCTACCACACCCTGCACTATAGGGTTCTTGACAGCAAGGGCCGATATTCAGCCCTTCAGGAACATGGCTTCCTGAAACTCGCGCCCGTGACCGCTGCTACGGCAGTGGCTTCTCTTCAATATTGGTGGGATGATTCGCACTCCAATGCAGTTACTATCCCCTATACTCCCGATGAATTCGTCCTCCCGACAGCAGCACTTCCTGTGGGTCTCCACAGCCTGAAATACAGGGTCAAGGACAATGCCGGTCGCTGGTCGGAGTGCCGCTCACATTATTTCTATAAGGCTGAGGTTCCCGCTCCCGCTACTGTGGTCAGCTATTCATATTGGTGGAATGACCTTACGGATAAGACCGTGACGAAGCAGATTGAAGAGCCGGCGGCCTCCTTCGTCCTCGATGAGGATTTCACGGTTCCAGAGGAAGCCCGCACCGGCTATGCAGGTCATTATACGGCCACGCTCAATCTCCTGGTTACGGACAATCGCGGACGCTCTACCTATCTTTCTTCCAATGTGGAGTATCCCGACAACGATGCCCCCGTGACCGATATAGACGCGGACAGATATGTGGCCACATCGACCGTCAAGCTCACCTGGGAGGAGTCGACCAAAGATAAGATGGGCGACTACAATGTTTATGTCTCCAAGGACAACGGCCCCTTCCTTCTGTGGCTCCCCGACACGAAACAGACCTCGGCCACTTTCCGGGGAGTGCGCGGAAGCTCCTATCTGTTCACCGTCACGGGGCGCGATGCTTTCGGCAACCGCGAGGAGTATGATGAAACCAAGTGTGTATCAGTAACATTCGAATAATCATGGAAAAGTCAATTAAAAGAAGAGGAAGAATATTGCTGATTCTCATGGCACTCCTTTGTGGAGCGTTTCATGTCAACGCTATTTCTTTATGGGTCGGCCAGACCTATACATGGGATTTCGGCAATTCCATACAGGGTTCCGTCTATAATATGAATGTCAGTGTCAGCGGAGGCTATCTCTCGGTCACCGGCTCAGGCTTTTATCGCAACATCACCCCGACGCAATATTTCAGTGGAACGGCGACGGTCACTGCGGAGTGGGACTATACGCTTTACTATGGCGACACCAAACGTCACCAAAGGGTGAGCGTCTCGATTTCCTGCTATGAAAATCCCGTTTCCATATCGCGCACAAGCGTTACACTCTCTCCGGGTGAGACATATCAGCTGGGCTATCGCCATGCCTATGACAACCAGTATGTCGGAGCGGCAAATGCATATTTCTCGGGAGGCAATTCAAGCTTCTCGGTTTCTTCGTCAGGCTTGATAACCGCGATAGCTCCGGGTTCCGGCTATGTCAATGTATATTCTAAGGTTTCGTCTGCGTCCAAAGCACCGTCATGCTATGTGACCGTGAGAGACGTAGAGCCTACGGGTGCATCGATTAACAATGTCAGCGTTCTCGCTGACCAAAGTACTGACCTCAGTGTCAGCGTATCTCCCTCGAACGCTACCGTGAAATCCAGGCAATGGCATGTGAAAAGCGGCTCCGATGTCGTCAGCATATCCGGGTCGCGCCTTACAGGCCTGAAACCCGGGACGGCCACGATTTATTGTATGGTCAACGGCTCGGTGCGCAGCAATGATGCCACTGTCACCGTGACGGAGCCGAAACTGACAAATGTATCGACTTTGCCGGCTGCGGATGCGACCGCAATCTCCGTGTTCTCCAATCCGCTCGTGACCTATTCCCATACAATTTCCAAGGGTGATGATTTCAATTCGATAAGGTTAAGCGGTGGAGGCGGAAATGTTGACGGAACGGTCGAGATTTCCGGTCGGGAACTGCGTTTCCTTCCGACAAAGCCCTTGAAGGCTCTCACGAAATACGTGCTGTCCGTTCCCCGCAATGCCGTCAGGAACAAATGGGGCAGTCCGGCTCAGAGTGATGTGACCTTGTCTTTTACCACGGCCGACCTTGAGAAAGCGACTGTTGAGATGTCTCCTTCCGATGGCAGTTTCCTTACATCCGGAGATTGCATTACGCTTAAATCCGTCCCGGCGGATGCTAAAATCTACTATACTCTTGATGGCAGTGCCCCATCCATCTCAAGTACCTTGTATTCTGACCCTATAAAGGCGTCCGGTGATGTCACAGTCAAGGCATTTGCTGTCCGTGAGGGATATAAGGACAGTGATGTGGTTTCAGGTCAATATTTCAAGAGTCAGAGTGAGATTCTTTCATATTATCCCAATGACCGGTCGCCCCTGTTTAACTATAGTTCCGTGAGTCCGCATCTTAAATTGAGCGGAGGAATGGTAAAGTCCAACAATTTCCGACGCATATCGCTCACGACCTCCTCGGGCGAAGAAGTGGAGGGCGAAGCCCATCTGACGAATTATATGATAATCTTTGTTCCTGCCGAACCGCTTGAAAACTCCACAACCTACACTATGGACATCCCGCGAGATGCCGTCAAGACTCTTAATGGAGAGGTGTTTAAAGGTTTCAAATGGTCATTTACCACTCCGACATTACCTGTGGGCGTTGCTATGCGTGGCGATGAGTCGGTGTTTGTCCTTTCAGAGAACGGTATCCTCAAATCACGTGGTATGGATTATCTGACCTATACTCCGGCTGAAGGAAGCTATCAATTTAAGGATTATGACAAACTGACCGACGTGCAGACAGGTGTTTCCGATATAGCTTACGGCTATACCCATGGACTGATACTGAAGGGTTCTGCAGTTTCAGGCTCGGGAATCTCTTTCTGCGGAGAGACGGGGACATCGGCAAGTATAGCGGCTATAGGCGATGTGAAGACCGTCAGAGCCGGTTTCCAGACGTCGGCGATTATAGGCGAGGATAACTCCCTCTGGATGTGTGGCCGTAATGATTTCTACCAACTTGGGGATAATACCGGAACCACTGCAAAGACGTTTGTCAAGGTTGCTGACAATGTGATTGACGTGGCTCTCGGCAATGGCTATACGCTATATGTCGACACTGACAATGTCTTGTGGGCGGTAGGGCGCAACCACCGTGGCCAGCTCGGAGATGGTACTACTGAACTTCGGCGCTCTCCTGTGAAAATCATGGAAGGTGTTGAGAAGGTGTATACGTCTACTGACGGTTATTTCAGTGCCTGTATTATGACCGACAACAGACTCTTGACCTGGGGCGACAATTCCTCTGGACAATTGGGCCGTGGTGAGGATGTAGTGTATTCTCCGACTCCTGCGGTAGTTATGAATGATGCTGTTTCCGCTTCCTTAGGAGGGGCGCATATGCTCGCTAAAAATGGGGTGTATGAAATTTATGCCTGGGGCTCCAATGCCTATGGTCAGATTGGAAGTACGAATGGCAATTTCTCCAGGCCGGTACGTATGGCCGGAAATGTGATGGAGGCCTCAGCCGGACCGAACTCGTCGTTGATTCTATACAATAGTGGTAAGGTCACAGGATGGGGGCGAAAGAGCCATTCCAATTTCGGCTCCGGTGAGGGCAATGCCTATGATTTTGTGATAGATGATGGACGCGAGTGTTCCTCTCTCGAAGGATTGTCGGTAGAACCATGGCAGTTCGAAGCGAAGCCTGAGAGCAGTTTCGCGCTTGTTGCGATTCCAAAGCCATTGACTGCCGATTATGAATCCTTGGAATGGTCAAGCGACAATCCGGGAGTCGCTACGGTTGATGGCAACGGGATTATCCGTACCGGCAATCTTGGTGAAGCTACCGTCACTGCCCGATTTACCGATAGGTTCGGTGTGGTGAAAGAAGCTGTCTCAAAAGTCATCTGTACCGGTAGCCCTGATAATAGCGGCATTGATTCTGTTGTTGAGGATGGTTCGCTTTGGACAGCTCATGCTCAGGGCTCTTCAATCATAATTGAAAATGCCGGAATTGGCGAGACTTATACCGTCTACAATGTCCAGGGTATTGCGGTCGGTTGGCGTAACGCTGATTCAGGAACATTGTCTTTTGACGTTAATATCCCCGGCGTCTATATGGTTCAATCCCGCGATAGGGTTGTGAAAGTGATTTGTCGCTAAGGCGTTGAAAGTATCTATATTGAGCAAGGCCACCCTTTAAACATTGGGGTGGTCTTGTTTTTTTAAATCTCATCCAACTCTTTTGCATAATCGCAGTCGGGGATGGGGGTGGGTGGTGTAAATTTGCGGTAGAATATTAATAAAATCACCTATAATCATGGCTCAGAAGAAAAAATTCCCCGAAGGACTGCTCGTCTCTAAAAAGTTCTATTCCGACATCGTTTCCCGTGTTACAGACGCTTTTTCGGTTTCCGTTCATAGACCGTTGCTCGATGAGGCCATTGAACTGATTGACTCATATCTCTGCGGGGAAGCCTGCGACCCGGGGGCTGCCTCGGAGATGGTGCGCGTGGTGTTCACACTCCTCAAGCCGGAGTTTGAGCGCGCCATGGCCCGCTCTCTCCGTGCTCGCAAGGCCGGGGCAATACGCCGTCGCACCAATGCCCTTATTGCCATAGCCAAAGGTGAGACCGTGGAGCCTACCCCAGACCTTCCCTTGCTCAACCGCCGTCAGCGCCGCGCCCTCCAGCGCGACTTCCGCCGCTCCATGCGCCGCCAGATGTAGGGAGGTATATGGTAAGAGCCGTGGAGAGGCCTTACAGGGTGCCATAATTGTGTTTTAACAAATTTTAACTGGGGGGGGTAATTTCGTTTAAGATTTATTTACCTTTGTGGGTGTGAATTTATAGAAACTCCTGTGCATAAATCATAACCTGTAATCTCTATATTTTATGAAGAAATTAGTGCTTTTGGCTCTCTCCGTGATTCTCGGGACAGCGGCGATATCCGCCCGTCAGAACCTGTTGGTGAAAAAATTTGACTATGCCACTTCCGCCGGCGAAAACTACGCCTATGCCCTCCGCAACAAAGTGATGGAAGGCATTGCCGAGCGCGGACGTGTGAAAGTGCTCGATGTCGCTACCGACGACGGCGTGGAAGCCGACAATATCCTTGACGGCCATCTTATAAGCATCACATATGTGAAGAGCTCCGACAGCAAGGGCGCGACCTATACCGCAAAGGTCAACTATTCCCTCAAGGTCACCCGTGTTTCTGACAACGAGGTTATCAACAATAAGACTTTCGAGGCATCAAGCCCGACCTTCATGAGCACTTACCGCACTCAGGGCGATGCTGCAGCCGCAGCAATCAACTATGCCGGTTCGCAGATGAAGGACTGGGTCGACGAGGTATTCAAGTCTGTTGGCAAGATTATCGAAGTGTCGGAGGTGAAGAAGGATGAAGCCAAGATGGTCTATATATCCATCGGTTCCGAAGAGGGCATCCAGAAGGGACAGAAACTCGATGTGAAGGTTGAGAAGACCGTGGCAGGACGTCCGATTTCAAAAGTGATAGGCGAAATCAAGGTCGAGGCTGTCGAAGGAGAGGATGTGTCTCTTTGCAAAGTGACCAAAAACGGTAAGGCTATCCAGGCCGCCATGGCCGAGACTCCCGACGCAGTGACGGTTGTCACCAAGGTGAACGGTAATATTTTAGGCCTTTAATACAGATATTCTGAAAAGACCTGTGTAGCCGCGACCCTCCGGTCCCGGCTGCATAGGTCGTTTTATATTGAACCGTGTCTTTCTCTGAAAATATCATGAAACGAACCATATTTATCCTTCTCTTCTTCGCTGTGTGGTGCGGTGCGATGGCACAGGGCGAGTTTTCGCGTGATGTGACCCTGCTGAGTGTGCAGGGGCCTGTAATAGTCGTCCGCTCGACCGCTGTCAGCCCCGAGAAGAAACTTGCCGTGCCTACGGCTGTGAAGTCGGCCATTGACACTTACATTTTTTCCGGAATCGACGGAGTCGGCGACGGGAAACCGGTGGTCGATGAATCCGCCCGTCAGGAGAATTCATATTATTTCGACCGTCTGTATAATCAGAACCGCTATGCGGTGTTCGTTAAGTCGGCTGTCGAGCAGGATAAGCCGAAAAAGAATTCCCTGGGTCTTTGGGAGGTGACAGTCACCGTCACCATCTATCGCGACGCACTCGACCGCGATTTGCTGCAGAGCAAGGTCAGGAAGCAGAAAACTTCCGAGGTCACTCCCGAGGAGGTTGCGGAGAGCGGGGTCAATCCTACAATCATGGTGGTTCCCTACAAGAATGATTATGAGACTTATCGCGATGTGCTCACCCGCGATTCCGACAAGCGCATAGCCGTCGGAAAGGTTCAGGAGGAGTTCAATGATATCGGGGTGGAGACTGTGGACTTCGAGGCCAAGTATGACGCGGCCTTGCGTGCCAACGAGATGGAATATGACTCTGCCGACAGTTTCGACAGTCAGCTCATCAAAAACTCCGGCGCGGATATCTTTGTAAGCGTCGACATCGTGAAGCAGGTGTTTCAGGGTGGAGGCTCAGTGGCCCTGACGCTTAAGGCTTATCAGACGTCCACCGGTAAACTGCTTTCGTCTAAGACTTCCAACTTCTCGGGGCGTGTCACTTTCGACCGTCTGTGTGTCGGTGCAATCCACAAGGTTGCCAAGGAATTCCTGGCCGGAGTCGTGGAAAGCCTCGCCAAGGATATCACAAGGGGCAGCACGGTAGTGATTCGCGTGGGCATCGACGGAGAGTCGTACAAATCGCTTGATGACGAGGTGGGGAATGAGGAGTTCGGCATCTCGGACTATATCCGTTCGTGGGTGCGCAAGAACGCTGTCAACGGGCGTTTCCATCAGCAGGGCCGCACTTCGACATCGATGATTCTCGACCAGGTTCAGATTCCCAACACCAATAAGGCCGGTGAGCCGCAGGATGCGAATGATTTTGCTGTACGTCTCTCACGCTATCTGCGTAAAATCGGTGTCAACAACTCAAGCCGTCTCGACGGTAACACCATCTATATTTCCATAACCGACTGAAACAGTCTATAATCCATCACAGATTGAAAAGACCATGAAAGCCCTGATAACAACTCTCCTCGGTGTCGCCTTGCTGATGCCGTATTCCCTTTCCGCTGAAGTCGCGACTCCTGACTGGGTCAAGGCCAAGCCTGCGAGCATGATTTACTACACGGGAGTGGGTTCCGCGTCGCTCTCTGACGCCGATTATCGCGAGAGCGCCAAGGAAAAGGCCCTTGCCGACCTTATCAGTGAGATTGACATTGAGGTTGAAAGTTCGTCGCTGCTGTCGCGGAGCGAGGTGTCGGGGCTTTTCTCCGAGTCCTACGCCCATGATATCCGCTCGCGGGCTAAAGCTTCCCTCGAAGGGCACGAGCTGGTTGAATCATTCAATGACGGTTCGAGATATTATGTCTATTATCAACTTGACAAGCTCAACTATCAGAATCTGCTCGAGCGGAGGAAAAAGGACGCTACCCGTCGGGCTTTCGACTATTGGTCGAAGGGGATGGAGGCGAAAGGGGCAGGAGAACTGACCGTGGCCGCCGATATGTTCATGTCGGGGCTTGCGGCCATAGAGGCCTACAGCAATTCCCGCCTGCCGGTTGAGGACGGAGGACGCAGCATTGACGTCGGGGTGGAGCTTTTCAATTCGATGCGCTCCCTCTTCAGCAATCTGCAGATTGTGGCAGCCCCCGGGCAGCTTGAGGTGAAACCTTTCAGCGGGCAGGTTGCAGTGGCCAATATCGGTGTCTATTCAGGCTCTACTCCGGTGAAAGGTGCGCGTCTTAAAGCCCGTTTCCTTAAAGGAGGGGGTGAGACCGCAGTGAACTCACTGACAGATCCTTCGGGCGTGGCTCAGCTGACGGTCATGAACGTCACTTCGAAGCAACCCTATCAGGAGGTGGAACTTAGACTCGATATCAAAGTCCCCGAGAGGTTCAGTACGTCCTATATGAAATCCATGACCGAGGGGCTGCTTGCCGATATGCCGGTAGGCAAACTTCCGCTGACGGTAGGGCAACCGACACTGAGGGCGATACTCTACACGGACGACAATGAGATTTCAGGCCTCCTTCATAATATATCCGGCTATCTTTCAAACGGATATTTCGACATAGTGAAGGATGAATCGCAGGCCGACTTGCGTTTCTTCGTAAATTCGGAGTTCAAGGTCGGAGGCGTGGTCAAGGGGCAGCTTTATGACATGGCTGAGACGTTCATGTCGTGCAATGTGATTGTCACTGACCTTAACAGCGGGGCTATAGTGAGTAATTTCGGACTTAACGACGTGCGTTCGCTCGCCCCGGGGAATTCTTCGGTTGCAAAGGCGCGTACAATCGCGCAGCGCGAGATGTTCAAGAAGCTGAAACCTCTGATCGAACGTCATTTGCGCGAGGCCCATTTCGCACCTAAAGCGGTGGCCACTGCCCCGGTAGATGAGGTTGACGACGATGATGACAGCTCGATGCCGGAACTGTAGACAGGAGGATATCTCATAGCGTCTCTCCATGAAAAATCAAAGAATATCTAACACATTAAAAAATATCAAGTTATGAAAATTTCGAAATTATTTGTCGCGTCGATAGCCATAGTAGGGGCAATGACAGCCTGCTCGTCAAGCAAGGGGGCTGTTGCCAAGCCTAACAGCGACGAGGTGGAAGTGACACAGCTGTGCCACAGTCTTACAGATGAAGAAGCCTTCTATGCCAATGCAATAGCCGAGAGTTCGGATGCCCAGATGGCGAAGGACAAGGCGGTGGCGAGCGCGCGTGCCGAAATCGCCGCCAATCTTCAGGCTGCCGTGGAAAATTTCTCGAAGCGTTACCGTAAGGATGTTAATGACCAGCTCGACGCTAAGGTCGAGGACCGCCTGCAGATTCTCGTGAAGCAGAATCTAAAAGGGTCGACTATCTCATGCGACCGCATCACGCGTACCAATACCGGGAAATACCGTGCATATACCACTGTCAAACTCTCTAAAAAGGAAATCGAGGAGACTATCGAACGCGGTCTTCTTGAAGACAAGGAGTTGAAACTCAACTTCGACCAGGCTCAGTTTGACAAGGTGGCCGATGAGGAAATAGCAAAAGCCGGCCTATGAGATACCCTTCGAGGGGACTGCTTGCCTTAATCTTATTTCTAATGGCTGCCACGCAGGCTTACGGGCAGTCGGAGGCTACAGCCTATAAGGAATACGTGAAGTCATATATGTCGGGATTGCGGAAGTTCAAGAACTCCCGCGATTCCGCCTTTGTGGCCATGATGCGCGGGCAGTGGGAGGATTTCCAGTCAACGCGGGGCGAGAAACTTATGGAGAGTCCCAAACCCGAAAAGGCACCGTTAGTGGCTGACGCTCCATCTGCCAAGCCATTGGCAGAACCTTCCATTAAGCCGTCTGCCCCGGGGAAGCCTGATGAGGCCGGGAGGCCTAAACCGTCCACCCCTGTGCAGCCGAAGCAGCCCGTAGGGCCGAAGCCTCAGCCGAGACCGAGGCAAGTCACAGTTCCTGAAAAGCCGAAGCAGACAAAGCCTGCTCCCGCGCCTGAGTCAGAACCCGGACAGACCACAGAGCCGGGCAAAAGGGATGAACCATCTCCGAAAGAAGTCGCCCCGATTGAGGTCGGAAGAGGAAATTTCTCATTCGACTTCCACGGAACCACTGTAAGGCTTCCGATGGGGAGCGATATGAAATTCCGTCTCGCGTCGCTTTCCGACAAGAGCGTCGCTGACGCTTTTGAGAGCCTTTGCATGAGAGATTACGGGCGATGGGTGGAGGCGTTCAGGAGCGTGAAAGAAAGCCTTGCCCTCAATGATTATTTCTACATGCTGCTTATCGGTGATGCTGCCGATGCTTTCTATGGGAAAGGCTCGGATGAGTCGGCACTGTTCACGATGTTTGTCGCCGCACAGTCGGGGATGAAGGTCAGGGTGGCCAGGATTCAGGAACGCCTTGCCTTGCTCTATGCCGCGTCGCCTGCTGTCTACGATGTCACCTATCTCGAACTTGACGGCGAACGCTATTATATCCATAATCTGAAGGCAAGCGGCTCTGTGTCATTGCGGACATACAGGGATATGCCTGCCAAGGGAATGAAGAATGTCGATTTGCGTCTGACGGCCATTCCGAAACTTGCCGTCAAGGGCACGCGGACGGCAGAGAGAAGCTATGGCGGGATAAATGTAGTCACCTCCATGAATCCGTCGTTGATGGAACTCTACACGCTTGTCCCGACAACGGACTATGAGGTCTACCGCAAGGCTCCGCTAAGCGAGCGCATGGAGTCGGACGTGATTCCTGCGCTGAGAATGGCTGTTGACGGTAAGCTGGAGGTGGAGGCCGTCGGTATAATCCTTTCTTTCGTGCAGCGGGCGTTCGGATATAAGACGGACCATCAGCAGTTTGGCTATGAGCGTCCGTTTTTCCCCGATGAGAATTTCTATTATCCCTACAATGACTGCGAGGACCGCTCCTTTCTCTTCGAGTCGCTTGTGCGCCGTCTTGTGGGGCTTGATGTGGTGGTGCTCAGCTATCCGAACCATGCGGCCACGGCTGTGTGTTTCAGCGGAGATGTCCCGGGCGACGCCGTTGTCCATAAAGGGAAGCGCTATGTGGTCTGTGACCCGACATATATAGGAGCCGGAATCGGGCGTGCTATGCCTGATTTCCGTGGTGTCAGTCCTGAAATCAATAAATAATCGATTCTGCGGTGGGGATGTGTGGTCCGCTGTTATTTTCTGCCGAAGTCGGCGGGGATTTCGCCCCATACGGGTGTGTCCCAGGTGAGGATGGGGTTGGTGATTTCGTGGGTGCGGAGCCAGAGGGTGGCGCGTTCGATGAGTTCGAAGAGTTTCGCGTTTTTCGCCGAGGGTTTCAGTGATGTCTTGGGCTGGCGGTTGCGTACCCACGAGCGGGCTGTCTTCGAGTCGGTGTAGATGGGGGTGTCGAAGCGCCCCTGCTTGTGGAGCATCGCAAGACCGTGGACAAGGGCGAGATATTCGCCTATGTTGTTGGTGCCCCCTTCGAATGGCCCTGCATGAAAGATTCTTTCGCCCGTGCGCACCCATACGCCCTGATATTCCACCGGTCCGGGATTTTTGGAGCAGGCGGCGTCGACGGCGAGTGCGTCGAGTTTTATTTCAGGAAAGGCCGCATAGTTCACCTCTGTTTTCGGCCCTTCGGCAATAGCTTTCAGGATGTCCATCTGGTCGGCGGGGTCGCCACGATAGGCCTCGACGGCTGCTTCCTGCGAGTCAAAGCTTTTAAATTTAGCGTCGGGATAGCCTTTGATCTGTAGCTGACATTCGTCCCAGGAGTCAAAGACTCCGGTAGCGTAACCGTTCCATACGACGTAGAATTTCTTTCTCGGTGCCATTATTTTCTGTGGATGGGAGACTATGGGGTGGGTGGATGTTTACGAAAGGGTCAGGTAGATGCTTATGTCGACATTACGCATCCCCGTAGCCTTGGCTATTTCAGGGTTGACGATGCGCCCGAAGAAGGTGAATGTGGCCTTCTGCATGCCGGGGAGGAGTTTCAGCGCGTTGCTGACCCCTTCGCAGGTCACTATGGAGTTCATAAGGGTTATGAATGTGTTGCTCAGTGCCATCGCTGCTGTGCGGGCCACGGCGCAACCTGCATGGGTGAAGCATACGCGTGTGCCTGCGGGCACCGCGCTCTTTTTGGCGAAGGCGTCGGCAAGGTCCACGGCCTCCATGGCGGGGAAAGCCGCTCCGGTGTCGGAGGCGAGGTCAAAGGACAGCACACCGCGCTTCATGATTCCCGTCAGGTCGCTTCCTATGGCGAATGGCTCGAATGTTGGGGTCACTATGACCACGTCGGCACTTCGCAGGGCGTTTTCAAGAGTGTGGGGGTGGAGGGTGGAGCTGATTACCCACGGGCCGAGTTCCTGGGAGGCACGGCGCAGGGAGTAGACGTCGTTGTCATACATCCTGACCGTGGCTCCGAGTCCCATCGCCGACCTCGCGGCGGCACATGCTGCGATTCCGGAGCCTATGATGAGTGTCTCGCAGGGGATGATTCCGGCCACGCCACCGAGGAGTATTCCTTTGCCGCGTGTGGCGTCGGCGAGCAATGAGGAGGCCATGGCCACCGATGCGCGTCCGTCGATTTCGGCAAGGATGTCGGCAAAGGGGGTACATCCGCGTGAATCCTCTATGAGGTCGATTGCGATTGCTATTATGTGGCGTCGAAGGAGTTCCTTTATCGCGGCAGGGTCCTGGCGGGAAGGCTTGAGCAGAGTAAGGAGCATGGCTCCGCGACGCATTTTCCTCACGTCGGCCATGTCCATCGGGGCAAGGTGAATCACTATGTCGCATCTGAGGCTTTCCTCTCGGCTTGCCACGCTGACTCCGGCGCGGAGATACTGATTGTCGGTGTAGTTGATGCACGCTGCGGCGTTTTCCTGCATTTTCACCCTGAATCCGCGTTCGATGAGCCGTGCGGCGGCTTCGGGTGTCAGCGGGAAGCGTCGTTCGGAGGGGCTGTCGCAGGTGGGGAGACCGATTGTGAAGCTACGGCGCACGGTCATGGTGTCGGCGGCCTGTTCGAGCGGGGTAGGGATTTCGTCAGTCATGGCTTTCCATTGATGTTTTTCGCGGTAAGTTGAACTCACGTATGAAGGCCGAGCATTTCTGCTCGATTTCGTTCTCGTTTTCAAGCGTAGAGCTGTCGAAGGTGCAGGCGGCCTTGGAATAGTGGGGCATGCGCAGATTCAGCTGCTCATGGATAAATCGGTCGAGACTGTCGTCGTCGAGTGAGGCTATCAGCGGTCGCTTCGCGCGTCCGCGTTTGAGGCGTTCGAGGAGACGCCCGTGGGAGGCCATGAGGTGGACTGTCAGGCCGCGTGCGTTCATAAGTTCCATATTGTCGCCGAAGCAGGGTGTGCCCCCTCCGCAGGCAACGATGGTGTTGGCCTTGGCGCTCACCTCTTCGAGGGTGTCGCGCTCCATCTTGCGGAAGGCGGCCTCTCCCTCGTCGGCGAAAATATCGCGGATTTTCTTGCCTGCCTTGGCTTCGATATAGTCGTCGAGGTCGATGAATTCGATGTCGCAGCGCGCGGCGAGCGCCCTTCCGAGCGTAGACTTCCCGCAGCCCATGTATCCTATCAGGAATATAGTCTTCATTGATTTTACCGGATTTACCGCCCGCGCCCTCATCCGGGCGTCAAGCAAATGCAAATTTATGGAAAAATCAGGTAAAATCCATCTGTCGCCACGATTTTTATGTGGGGAGTGTTAATGCGGCAACTTTAGATAAGGCCTTGACTGACGTTATGGATTTATATCAGTGATGCGAGGTCGAAGTACATTACACGGGTGCGCTTGTCCTCATCATCGTTGTTGAGAAACTGATAATTGTTTTTTATGTAGAAAGGTATGGCATCAACGTAGGCATCAACAGTGACGAAACGACATCCTGACTTATTGTCGACAATAAAATAATCTTCAATGAATTCGAGCAGATAGGTGCCGATTGATTGATGTTGAGCTTTTCTTGAGATTGCCAAACGCCCTATTTTTATAGCAGGGTAGCTTCGCAATCTTTTTTCATTTACAAATTTGTGTTTGCGGAAACGGTTGAATTCTGTTTTGCTTTCAAAATCAGAGATTGCTATCTTGTCGTTAGAAATACTGAAGTAGGCGATAATTTCGTTTGTAGTTTTATCCTCAAGAACGTATGTGACAGATAATAGCGCATTGCGATAAAGATTTGCTTCATTATGCAGGAAATCATTCAAATCTTCGTCTGAGCAATCGAATTCCGCAATAATATCACCGGGATTTAAACGGCGGATGCGGAAACGTTCTTGATATTCTTCTCGTGTCATAATTATTTCACAAGCATTTTAATGCCAGCTTCATATGATTTTCGAATTTCCGCCCTCTTTTCAGGGGAAACTTTTGGTGGATTCTTCATTCTCTCTTCAAAACGGCGTGCATCCGAGCCGAAAAGAATCGGGGTTTCTTTAATTGGTCGTGCCATATCTTATAATTATTCTGATTTATAGCTACAAAGGTACAACAAATTTTTGAAATATAGGGTTGATTAAAACGTCAAGCAAATGCAAATTTATGGAAAAATCAGGTAAATTCAAAAATCGATGCCGACCCTGACTGCAAGTTGTGGATGTATTGTTTTTTCATCGCTCCAGCGGTATCCCCTGAAATTCATTCCAATTCCGAAATTGAGATTGGATTTGCCACCGAGATTTAGCCGGTAGCCTACTGTCGGGGAGAGATATAGCCTGTAATCGCCCAATATTACCCCGCCTATGCGAACATCACCGTAAAGAGGGAAGCGACCGAATTTCCAATCGGTTCGCGCGTGGACGAATATAGGAAATCCATTGCCCCAGTTATGGCTTAGGGGATGATGGCGTTCATACATGATACCTGCGCCCAAAAACAAGTGGCGGTTGAACTGGTAGCCGTGGGAAGTGGAAACGCCATAATAGACTGTCACAGTGTTGTCACCGAAACCACCTTGATTGAATGAGAGGTCTACGTTTGTATCAACGAATCCTCTATACCCTCTCCCGTGTTCATTTGCTGTTGATGTTAAAGAAAAAATAAATGCCACTAATAAAATGAATGGCTGTTTCATGTTTTGCGAATATTAGGATTGTGCCATAATAACGCTTAATATGCAGATTTATTGTGAATAAATGCGCACTCCGGTTTAAGATTTAAACTCACAGGAAATGTGGATTATTCTAACTCCATCATGTCAAAGAACATAAGACGGGTGTGGTCGTTCAGTAGCTTCTCTGATAATATCTTGAAGTCATTCTTCTGGTAAAAATCGATGGCTGACAGGTATGCATCAACTGTCAAGAAACGGAAGGCGGAATAATTGGGATTTTCGTTGAGCATCACTTTAAGCAGATTCATCAGGTCAGTGCCGATGTTACGTCCTTTGTATTGTGAAGATACGGCGAATCGACCAATCTTGATTGCCGGATAACTTCCGAATTGCTTACGTTCCGGGAATCCGCCCTTTATCTTTTTCCACTGATTGTTAGTCACATCCTGACGGCTGATTTTATCATTTAGAAGGCAAAAATATGCAACAATATTATTATCATCCTCCAGAATATAAGATGTGGCGATACGTTTGTCGAGGAAACCTTTGGCATCCTCGACAAGAAAATTATTCAAATCTTCATCACCGCAATCGAACCCAATGAGTTCGGTATAGGGAGTAAGTTTTACAAGTTTCATCTTCTATATGCAGATGGTAATGTATTCCTTAGCTTTCTTAACCGCCTCCTTGAGTTTTCGTGTATTTTCAGCGCGTTGCTCCTTGCTGAGACTCTCGACTTCTATTCTGAGTTTCTCAAAGCGCACAGCATCTTCGCCTGTAAGAATCGGTGTTTCTGCTATTGGTCTTGCCATAATTTTGTCTCCTATTATTAAGTAGATTACAAAGTTACAACAAATTTTCGAGACTTTTGGATTATTCCGTTGGATTCCCTAACAAAATACGATTAGAAAGTTCATTGGGAGGTAGGTTTGTACGAATGTGAGGTCATATGGTCTATTGGGGGGCGGCCTCATTTTTGAGGATAAGTTTGCCGGAGAGGGAGAGGTAGGTGAAAGTGATGAGCCAGATGATTGCCACTGCGGTGGCGGGTTTGATGAAGAGTTCATGACCGAAGCCGGAGCAGTAGAGGGCCATGGCTTCGGCGATGGCCAAAAGGATGGTAAGTTGCCGAGTGGTCCTTGCGTCGAGAATCCGATGGCCTTTATAGGCATCGTTGACGATGAAGGAGCGGCTAAAGAGGGAGAGCACCATCCATGTGCCCATGCAGCATATGCCCATGTCAAGGAAATGTTTTAAGTCCGGCAAGTCCAGCCCGAGCCAGTGGATGGACAGAAGTGACACAACGATAATGATATTTATGACATAATTGCCGAGATAGACGAATTTGTAGGGACGTGACATGTTAAGTAACTCTAAAAAACTAATGTGGTAAATTTCAACGGAAGTATGATGCAAATATACGGAAAATATCTATGATAGGGTCAAAATATTTTGTAAACTTTATATTTGCATGATAGTTTAATGATTGGAAAGATAAGACTAATTTCTGACAGATAGAGATTCAATCTGAGTTTCAGGCATGGCGGCGGGGGATGAGGTCGCGGAGGGTGATGCCTTCGATTTTCATCGCCATGAGGGCGTAGCCGAGCAGGAGGGGTGTGCGGATTATCATGTTGAGCCAGGGCTTACATTCAATCGCTATGAGTTCGGAGAATACCCACACGGCAATCGCCGAAAGGAAGTAGAAGGCGAGCCGGCTGACGCAGTAGCCGATGGGGAACTTGACGCGCCCGAAGGCGTAGCTCACGGCCATCATTGTGCCATAGCAGGCGAAGGAGGCCCAGGCGCATCCCATGTAGCCGTAGCGGGGCACGAGCAGGACGTTGAGGGCGACGGTGATTGCGAGGCCGAGGAGGGAGAACCACATGCCGTAGGCTGTCTTGTCGGTCAGCTTATACCACAGGGAGAGGTTGAAGAATATCCCGAAGAAGAATTCCGCCACCATGACGATGGGCACTACCTTGAGTCCGCTGAAGTAGGAGGGGGAGATGAAGTAGCGCAGGATGTCGATGTAGAACATGACGGCGAGAAAGATTATCATCGAGAATATGACGAAATATTTCATGGCGTCGCGGTAGCTCTGGAGCTTGTCTTCTCCCCGGTCTTTGGCCTTGGCGAAGATGAATGGCTCGTAGGCGAAGCGGAAGGCCTGGATGAACATCACCATGACGATGGCGATTTTGAGGTTGGCGCTATAGATGCCGAGCTGGCCCATGGCTTCGGCCTTGTCGGGGAAGAGCAGGGGGAAGAGGATGGAGTAGAGGGTCTGGTTCATGATGCCTGCGAGGCCGAGCACGAGCAGCGGGGCGGAGTAGGCTATCATCTCGCGCCAGAGAGCGGGGTTGAATCTGTAGGGGAAGCCGCGGAGCTCGGGGATGAGCAGGAGCATGTTGACCGCCGAGCTGACGAGGTTGGCGAGGAAGATGTAGCCGATGCCGAAGTCGGGGTCATAGAACCATGAAATCCATCCGGGGGCCTGAGCCCACAGCCAGGGGCATATCAGGATGAAGAAGAGGTTGAGCCCGATGTTGACGCCTATGTTGATGAGGCGCAGGGCGGCGAAGCGCATCGGACGTTTGCGGTAGCGCAGATAGGAGAAGGGGAGGCAGGTGAAGGCGTCGAGCGCGACGGCAATCGCCATCATCATGACGTAGGACCGGTGGCCGGCGGAGTGCATGGCTTCGGAAATGGGGCCGATGAAGATTGCGACGAGCGCTATGAAGACCGTGGAACTGACCGAAAGGGAGATGAGAGAGGTGGAATAGACCTCCATAGGGTCGTCGTAGCGCTCGTGGTTGGCGAAGCGGAAGAAGCCTGTCTCCATGCCGTAGGTGAGTATGATGAGGGCGAGGGCCACGATTGAGTAGATGTAGGACACGACGCCATATTCGGCGGGGAGGAACATCGTGGTGTAGAGCGGGACGAGACACCAGTTGAGGAAGCGTCCGATGATGCTGCTGAGGCCGTAGATGGCCGTGTCTTTGGCGAGTGATTTGATTCCTGCCATAATAAGTAACTCTCAAAAATTAAACGATATAAAATCATCAGCAACCCCTATATGAAATTTTCAGAAGAGGCTGGCCATTGAGGAGGGCGGGTTTATTTTGAGATGGGTGTAGGCGAGAGAGGTCACTTCGCGGCCACGGGGGGTGCGGCGCAGGAAGCCTTCCATGATGAGGAAGGGTTCGTAGACCTCCTCGATGGTGTCCTGTTCCTCGCCTATGGCCGTGGCGATGGTCGAAAGCCCAACGGGGCCTCCGTCGAATTTGTTGATCATCGTCAGGAGGAGCTTGTGGTCCATCTCGTCGAGTCCGTAGCGGTCGATGTTGAGGGCCTCGAGGGCGAAGCGGGCAATCTGCGGGTCGATGTCGCCTGAGCCTTTGACCTGGGCGAAGTCGCGCACGCGGCGCAGGAGGGAGTTGGCGATACGCGGGGTGCCACGGCTGCGCATAGCAATCTCGTGGGCGGCCTCAGCCGTGCATTTCACTCCGAGGAGGGCGGAGGAGCGGAGTATGATGCGCTCGAGCACTTCATGGCTGTAGTATTCAAGATGGCAGTTGATTCCGAAGCGGGCGCGCATCGGAGCTGTCAGCATGCCGGAGCGTGTGGTCGCGCCTACGAGGGTGAAGGGGCTCAGGGAGAGCTGCACGGAGCGGGCTCCGGGGCCTTTGTCAATCATGATGTCGATGCGGTAGTCCTCCATCGCGGAGTAGAGATATTCCTCCACCACCCGGCTCAGTCGGTGGATTTCGTCGATGAAGAGCACGTCGTTTTCTTCAAGGGAGGTCAGGATGCCCGCGAGGTCGCCGGGCTTGTCGAGCACGGGGCCGGAGGTGACTTTGAAGTTCACCCCGAGTTCATTGGCTATGATGCCTGCGAGAGTGGTTTTCCCGAGACCCGGAGGGCCGAAGAGCAGGAGATGGTCGAGGGCTTCGCCTCTCATGCGCGCCGCCTGCACGAAGACCTTGAGGTTTTCGACCACTTTTTCCTGGCCGTTGAAGGCGTCGAAGTATGATGGCCTCAAGGCCTTCTCGAATTCCCTGTCGGCAGGGGCTGTACGGTCGTGTATGTCGAAGTCTGTATCCATAAGTGTTACAAAATTAGCAAAAAAGATTCAAATTTATTCCAAAGCTCCGTCATTTGTGCTATCTTTGTGCGAAATCATACTTTAACCCTTAACTGTTAACCCTTAACTCTGAATAACGATGAGCAAACCCTACGTTCTCGGCATTGACATAGGCGGGACCAATACGGTTTTCGGCATGGTGGATGCCCGTGGCAACGTGATAGCCACAAGTTCAATCAAGACAGCCAAACATGATAAATTCGAGGATTATCTCGACGACCTCCACGCCGCTGTGATGCGTATGCTTGAGGCCAACGACGCTACCGACAAGATTCATGGCATAGGAGTGGGCGCTCCAAACGCCAACTATTATACCGGCAATATCGAGCATGCTCCCAATCTTCCGTGGAAAGGTATCCTTCCCATCGCCAATATGATGTCGGAGAAGTTCGGGATTCCCGTGGTGATAACCAATGACGCCAACGCCGCCGCTCTCGGCGAAATGACCTACGGTGCCGCCCGCGGACTGCGTGACTTCATCATGATAACCCTCGGTACGGGTGTGGGCAGCGGTATTGTCATTAACGGACAGCTCGTCTACGGTCACGACGGTTTTGCCGGTGAGCTTGGCCATACAATCGTGCGCCGCAACAACGGACGCCTCTGCGGCTGCGGACGCACGGGATGTCTCGAGGCTTACTGTTCGGCTACGGGCGTAGCCCGCACGGCCCGTGAGTTCCTTGAAATCCGCAATGACGATTCAAAACTCCGCGAGCTGCCTATCGACGCTATTACCTCGAAGGATGTCTATGACGCCGCAGTGCTCGGCGATAAGCTGGCGAAGGAAATCTTTGAATATACCGGCAATATCCTCGGTGAGGCGTTCGCTGATTTCACCGTGTTCTCGTCGCCTGAGGCAATCATCCTTTTCGGTGGCCTTGCAAAGTCAGGCGACCTCCTCATGCGTCCTCTCCGCGAGTCGATGGAGAAGAATATGATGGGTATTTTCAAGGGTAAGGTCAAAATCCTGCTCTCCGAGCTGAAGGAGGCCGACGCCGCCGTGCTCGGCGCAAGCGCGCTCGGCTGGGAAGCCGGAAGCAAGGCAGCCGCCCTTCAGGGACAGGCTTAGAAATTGCAGGCATAAGTCACGGATTGATATTCCGGAATCTATAGAACAACTAAGGAGGTGCATCAAATATCTTCAATTTGATGCACCTCTTTTGATGGGGGTAATGGGACTAATGGGACTAATGGGCCAAATGGGGCTAATAAGTCTAATGGGGGCTGGCGTTGGCTATGCCAATCCGGTTTGTGGGGAGATGGCGGGTCAGGCGATTTCGACTGTCATGCCGGGGCGGTCGAGGCAGTGGCACTTGGTCTGCGAGCCTGCGGGCACGTAGGATGTGAAGTCGCAGGCTTTCTGCGGCTCGCCCCAGAAGTGCATGGGGAAGAAGTTGTCGACCTTGATTTTTTTGAGGAATTCCGTGGCCCCTTTGGCGAAATCAGCACCGAGCCGGGCGTCGACGGGGAACATTGCGATTTTCATTTCGGGAATTTCCCCGGCGATACGGTTGAGGATTTTGTTGAACTTTGCTTCAGCCTTCTCAGCGTCGCGGGGGGTCGACTCTTCGCTCCAGTGCCAGTCGTTGAGGTCGCCAGCGTGGAATATCACGCTTCCGTCGGGGAGGGTAATCGCATAGCTTACTCCTGCGTCGGTCGAGCCATAGGCTTTCACCTGGCGGATGCCCGGGATGCTGTCGATTGCGTCGCCGGCCGACATCCATGCGACAGAGAGGCCTTTCTGAGGAACTACCTTGGAGAATATGTCATTGGAAAGCACATAGGTGCGCTTGTATTCCTGGGCGAGTTCGAAAATGGATGTGTTGAAATGGTCGGGATGGTGATGGGAAACGAAAAATATCACTTCCTTGCCTTCCGCGCCCTTGAGGGCCTTTTCAAGTTTCTTGTCAGGGTCTTTGTAGTAGTCAAAAATCATCACAGCCTCCGGAGTTGAAATCGCGAAGCCGCTGTGGTCAAGATATGTAACTGTAATCATAGCTTGTGTTGGATATATGTGTTATTTATAATATATCTAACGCCAAGCCATGGGGCGGGGTTCAATGGCGGAATGTCTTTAGGAGGCCGTCGACGAACACGAGGTATATGCCGTTTTCATAAAGCCAGACTTCCTGGGCGTAGGATGTCGTTGCTCCACGGTCAATCTCACGCGGCATGCCTATCGCGAGGCGACATTCCTCGCGGGTCATATCGAGGTCAATGCGTCCGTTGACGATGTTTTCCCAGTTCTCGTCCGATATGGCCGGATAGCGGAGACGTGGGTCGGAGAATGAGAACAGGGCCGGAAAGGAGCGAGGTGTAAGTCCCTTGGGACCGGGATGGAGGAAAATGCGGGCTGAATTGCCCTTGTCGTCGGTGAAGGAGACTTTTATGGGATAGATATCATTGCCCGGAGTGACGGAATCGACTGTCACTGCGACAAACTGGCGTCCGGCAACTGAATTGTCGTTGTCGTCGCGCCATGTGCGCGTGAGCACGTATAGCCTGCGCCCTTGGAGCCTCGTCCGCGCCGAGTCCACAAGGGTCTCCTGGATTGTGAACGGTATTGACAGGCTCTCCTGATTCATCACTGATTTGAGAGGGCGCGAGATGCGGTAGGTGAACTCGCGGCCTTGAGGGGAGGAGAAGGTGAGGTCCGTGACGGAACTTCCCGTGATTGACGGGGCTTCACGGACTTCCTTGAACGTCAGGTCAAGCCCACCAAGGGAGTCACGGCATGAGGCCGTGGCTCCGAAGATGAGGCGGATTTTATCGTCGGTTACGTGGAAGCGTTTCCCAGGTTTCCAGTCACCGAGGGCTTGGTCTGAGATATGTGCCAAAAATGTATCCTCTGCGGTGGTGGCGATATTCTCACGCCTCACATCGCGGTCGGTCACTTTCGGGGTATATTCAACTCCGGTGAAACATCCGCTCAACAATGAGGTGAGGAATATTGCAGGCAGCGATAGCCGGAAGTTGAGTTTCATTTTTTCAAACAATGTGGTCGGAGTAGTAGTAAGATGGAATTGTTATTTAGGCTCTATGCCGAGATTTTCAAACATAAAGGAGAACATGTCGGTATACTCTTCAAGCACTTTAGCTATAGGCTTGCCTGCTCCGTGTCCGGCTTTGGATTCGATGCGGATAAGCTTGGGAGCGTCGCCGGTGTCAGAAGCCTGGAGTGTGGCCGCGTATTTGAATGAATGTGCGGGCACAACGCGGTCGTCGTGGTCGGCGGTGGTCGCGAGGATAGCAGGATAGGGGGTGCCGTCATTCTTTATGTTATGGATGGGGGAGTAGTCAAGAAGATACTTGGCCATTTCGGGAGAGTCGGCGCTCGTGCCGTAGTCCGACGCCCAGTTCCAACCGATTGTAAAGAGATGATAGCGCATCATATCCATGACACCTACGCGGGGGATTGCCACCTTGAAGAGGTCGGGGCGGAGGTTGACCGTAGCTCCGACAAGGAGGCCTCCGTTGCTTCCACCTTCAATCGTGATATGGTCAGGGGATGTCCATCCTTCGTTGATGAGATATTCGGCGGCGGCGATGAAGTCGTTGAACACGTTCATCTTCTTCATCTTGGTACCAGCTTCATGCCATTCCTCGCCATATTCCGAGCCGCCGCGTAGGTTTGCCTGGGCGTAGATTACTCCGTTCTCAAGCAGGAGCATGCGGTTGGCGGAGAATCCCGGAGTGAGGGATACGTTGAAACCTCCGTAGCCATAGAGGTAGACAGGGTTCTTTCCGTTGCGTTCAAGGCCTTTTTTATAGGTGAGGAACATCGGGATTTTAGTGCCGTCGGCAGAAGGGTAGAACACCTGCTCCGTCACGTATTCGTCAAGGTTGACGCCCTTTATTTCCGGCTGGAAAAGTTTCTTGCTTTCCCCGGTCTTTATGTCGTAGGCATACTGGGTCGAGGGGGATGTGAATGACGAGAAGCTATAGAAGATGTCCTCCGGATGTTTGCGCTCGGTATAAAGGCCCACCGCTCCGTAGCCCGGGAGTTTCATATCGCCTTCCTTCTTGCCGTCCATGGAATAGATGGCAACCCGGTTGGCGGCGTCTTTCTCGTAGGTGAGGAAAAGGCGGTCACCTGAGAACTGCGCGCCGGTGAGTACGCCTTCGGCTTCAGGCACGAGCTCTTTCCAGTTTTCAATCGAGGGATTGGCGAGGTCGGCTACCATAATGCGGTTTTTGGGTGCACCGTAGGACGTGAGAAGATAAATCTTGTTGTCGATAACGTCGATAACGCCTGTAGTGTAGTCCTGCGTAGGAGCCATGGTGACCCATGCGCCGTCCTTGCGCACTTTCAGTTCATTGCCAATTCCGGCTCCTCCCACACTGATGAATGTCACCGGCTGTGACTCGGCCACCTGTGCGGAATGGAAATGGAAAGGATGCTTGGGATCGCTGAAAGCTATGGTGTCGTCGCTCTGCGGGGTTCCAATCTTATGATAGTAGACGAGGTGGTTTTGATTGGCATTGGAATATTCCTTGCCTTCCTCGGGAGTGGGGTAAGCGCTGTAGTAGAATCCGTCGCCGTCCCATTCCGCTCCGGTGAATTTGGCCCATTTTATGTGGTCGGGGAGCAGCTGCTTGGTTTTGGTGTCCATCACATAGATTTCAGTCCAGTCAGAACCGCTGCGGCTTATGGTGTAGGCCGTGTATTTACCGTCTTTCGACTGGAACACTCCCGTAAGGGCCACTGTGCCATCATCGCTGAGTTTGTTGGGGTCGAGGAATACCTCGCGTTCGGAGGAGTCGACCGTAGGTTTGCGATAGAGAATCGACTGGTTCTGTAGGCCGTTGTTTTCGTAGAAATAGAACATGCCGTCGTTCTCGCGATAGGTCAGTCCGCGTTTCACAAAATCATTCAGCTCCGTGAGACGCGAATTGATTTTGTTGCGGAACGGGATTTTAGAGAGATATTCGTCGGTGACGGCGTTCTCTGCTTCGACCCATTTGAGCGTTTCTGCTGCAGTGTCATTTTCAAGTGGACGGTAGGGGTCGGCCACAGCCATTCCGAATATGGTGTCGACGGTGTTGTCGGTCGGGGCTGCGGGGTATACGAGATGTTTCTGCTGAGAGCATCCCGCCAATGAGCCAATGGCTATTGCAGTCATGGTCGGAAATAATAAATTGCGTGAGAGTGACATGGTTGTGTGAAATGTGATTGATTCATGCAAAGTTAAGACTAAAAATCCAATCTGCGGGTTTATTTTAATCTTTTTTACAAAAGAAGGCCTGCGGGAGAAGTTGCCGCTTACGCTTCAGGGGATAAAAAATAAGGGACTGTGCACCGGCACAATCCCTGATATGTTAATAAACTTGTCGTGTTGACTTAAAAATAGGGACGGGTATGAACGTTGGAATCCTTGTCGGTTGGCAGCGGGATTTTTCTGTTCGATGTCCCATTGATTGTATCGTCGTCAACGATTACCAGATTTCGCGGCGGTCGTTGTAGTGGTCGGGACGATACATGAGGGCTGCGGATTCGCAGTACCACTCAATGGCTTTCTTTACCATTTTTGTCACTTTCATAATGTGGTCATTTTAAAAGTTAAACAATAAGCGTTTCACTCTTCCTCATCGTGGCGGCGTATGCTGCAGTCGCCGGTGGGACGGAAACAATCGCGCTCGCCGAGTGTTTTGAAGATGTTGTGAACGTCTGCCCTGAAAACCTTAAACATGTTGGTCATAGTTGCAGAAATTTTAAATTAAACCTATTGGACTTATCTATTTATAATCCTTTTTCTGACGAGTCCTTTAAAACAATCTTTCCTATTCGTTTAAATCGTTCGTCTGTATTATATACGCTCGAACACGGTGCAAAGTTAGATATAGTTTTTGAAATTGTGTTGAAAAAATATGTTGTTTAACATAAAATTGGCGCCAAGATGCATGATTCCAATGCTTTTAACACTTTAAATTAACAATGTTAAAATTGCGGAAAATATGGGCAATTCACTACGGCAATGCCTGGGAAAGCCTGTTATTTCTGTATTTCAGGGAAGCCCGGAGTTGTGGATATATATAATGTGGAGTCCGCGGGATTGAGGGTTACAAGCAGGGCTTCGACTTTGTCGATACGCTTGATCATAGCGAGGGCGCTGTCGCGGCTCATGGCCATGCAGGCTGTGGCATAGGCGTCGGCGAGCATGGCGGATGGTGCTATGATTGTGGCTGAAAGGAGGTCGGTATGGGCAGGCCGGCCATCGGTGGTGCTGATGGTGTGCCACACACGTCCTGAGGGGTTTTCCTTGTAGTTGCGATAGTTGCCTGAAGTGGCTATACCTCCTTCGGCAAGTTGCATTACGGCCATACGTCCGTGGACTACTGCGCTGTCGCAGTCAACCGGGGCGTCGACCATTATGCGCCATTGTTCTCCACGGGGGTTCCGGCCGCCAAGAGCAATCTCTCCTCCGATTTCCACGAGGTAGTCCGTGCAGCCGTTGCGCCGGAGCATTTCGGCTATAAGGTCGCAGCCATAGCCTTTGGTGATGGCTGAGAAATTGAATTCTGTCGCGGGGCTTTTCTTGATGATATGGCCCTCGCTGTCGATCGAGCAGCCAGAGATTCCTACCGATGGCATTACACTGTCAATCATCCCTGCGGTAGGTTCTATCCCGCTTTTGCGGTATCCGAATCCCCAGAGATTTACGAGCGGGGCCACTGTAGGGTCAAAGGCTCCGCCACTGTTGCGGCTGACCTCCTGCGAGGCTGTGAAAATGCGTCGCAGCAGGCTGTCGGCTATGACTGTTTCCCCCCGGTTTACCCGTGAGATTAAAGAACTGTCACAGAATGGAGAGAGGGAGAGCTCTACGCGTTTCATCACCGCGAGCACCGAGTCGCGGAGGTCGCGGGCGGAGCGGTAGCTTATATTATATGTAGTGTTCCACACCCCTCCTTGGATTGTGCGGTATTTCATCTGTAGCCTTTCACATGAGGTGAATGGAAGGCACATTAGGAAGGCAATGAACGGGAGGAGGATTTTGGATGTATGTCGGTAGCGGGGCATCGTGTCCGGTCGTGTTTTAAGTGCTGAATTCTGATTTTTCTTCAAAATTACTAAAAGAATCCGAAAATAATCAATAAATTTGCTTCGCTAAGTGTTTTGATGCATAAAAACATGACTGTAAAAAACTAAGCATTATGGAAAAGACTTATCTGTTCCTGGCCGACGGCTTTGAGGAAATCGAGGCTCTTGGCACTGTGGATTTGCTGCGTCGTGCAGGCGTCGCTGTCGAGACCGTGTCGATAAACCCCACTCTTGCAGTGAAGGGTGCGCACAATATTGAGGTTGCAGCCGATATCACCATCGACGAGTGTCCGTCGGAGGCCCGCATGTATATAGTGCCGGGAGGCATGCCCGGTTCGTCGAATCTTGCGGCTAACGCGAGGGTGTGTGAACTGCTTGTGGCCCAGCATGAACGTCGCGGGAAAATCGCTGCCATATGTGCGGCTCCTTCGCTGGTGCTTGCCCCGCTCGGGATAGTTGACGGCTACGACGCCACCTGTTATCCGGGTATGGAGGGCGGTCTTACAGCCGGTGGAGCGCACTATAAGAATCAGCGTGTGGTCGTGGACCGCAATGTAATCACAGGCAACGGGCCTTCGTCGGCAGTACCTTTCGCCCTTTCCATAATCGAGGCTCTCGACGGGCAGAATGTGGCTGACACTGTCGCGCAAGGAATATTGTTATAATCGACATCTATGCCGAAAGTTTTGGTTTTGGCTACTTCTCGCCATTCCCACGGGGGGATTTCCTCCGTGGTGATGGCTCATGAACGTAGCCGTGAATGGCATGATTACGGTTGCCGTTGGATTGCCACCCACCGCAGCGGTTCAAAGGCGAAGAAGATCGCCTATTTCCTTGGGGGGATGATGTCATACCTCTTGCGCCTTCCGTCGTGCGATATAGTCCATATGCATATCGGCGAGGCACCGTCGGCTATAAGGAAATCGCTGTTCATGAAGCTTGCCAAGCTCGCGGGAAAGAAAACGGTGGTCCATTTCCATGCCTTTGACTCCGCCTCTACGATTGAGGGGGAGCACCGCGAGGTGTACAGGCGGCTTTTTGAGGATGCCGACAGGGTGGTGGTGCTTTCCGAAATGTGGAAAAAGGCTGTGTGCCGCACTTTCGATATTGAAGATAAGGTGAGAGTGCTCTACAATCCCTGTCCCGAAGTCGGCGACTCGTCCGTAAAGACTGCCGAACAGGCGTCGAAGCGTGTTATTCTTTCCGCAGGAGTGGTGAACAACCGCAAGGGCTATAAGGATTTGATAAGGGCGTTCGCTATGATTGCCCCCAAATATCCTGACTGGCGTGTGATGTTCGCCGGGAGCGGGGAGATTGAGAAGGGACGCGCTTTGGCTTCAGAACTTGGCGTGGGGGAGCGCGTGGATTTCCCCGGCTGGATGGCGGGAGAGGACAAGGACAGGGTTTTCCGTGAGGCGACGGTGTTCTGTCTGCCGAGCTATGCCGAAGGATTCCCTATGGCGGTTCTCGATGCATGGGCCTATGGGCTTCCTGTTGTGGCCACTCCCGTAGGAGGTCTTCCCGACATTGTGGAGGATGGTCGTGACGTGCTTCTGTTCAAGCCCGGCGATTGTCAGGGGCTTGCCATGCAGCTTGAAAAAATTATCACTGATGCGGAGCTCAGAAAAAAAATCACTCTTGCATCCAAGAATTTTGCAAAAAATACGTTTAATATAAAGACGATAGGCCGACATCTTGGTGATATCTACGGCGAATTGTCGGAAAAATAGCATCTCCTTTTCTCCTGTGGGGCTGTGAGAACTACCATTCAGAAAGATAGAATACCATTCAGAAAGCAAATATGAGTAAAATCCTTGTGACCGGCGGTTGTGGCATGATTGGCAGCAACCTCGTGAAAAGACTTGTTAAAAATGGACATGATGTCAGTGTGATTGACAATCTCTGGCGCGGAAAGCTGGAATATCTCAACGATGATAACGGAAAGCCGGTCATTGACCTTGAATCACGCTATTTCAATATAGACCTTTCAAAGGAAAGCGCGGAGGTCGACGCTATCGTGGCGGAAAATGACTATGTAATTCATCTGGCCGATATAGTTGCGGGCATCGATTATGTGTTCGGCAACCAGGGCGACCTTTTCCGCCAGAACAATCTCATAAACACGAATCTCTTCCATTCCGTGCGCAAGGCAGGCAAGGAGAGGATAAAAGGGCTCATCTATGTAGGGACTGCATGCAGCTATCCTCTGACGCGTCAGAATTCGCTTGACGTAGTGCCTCTGCGGGAGGAGGAGCTTTTCCCCGCTCTTCCCGAGTCGGCCTATGGCTGGAGCAAGCTGATGGGTCAGCTTGAAATGGGCTATCTTGAGAAGGAAACAGGGATTCCTTGCTGCACGCTGCAGTTCCATAATGTCTATGGTTCGCCATGCGATTTCGGGGCCCGCAGCCAGGTGATTCCCGCCCTTATCCGCAAGGCTATCAACTATCCTGCGGAGGAATTCAATGTGTGGGGCAGCGGCAAGCAGGGGCGCGCCTTTATCCATGTCAACGATGTGGTCGACGCACTGATTCTCGCTTTGGAGAAAGGCTGGGGTCACGGCTGGATTCAGATAGGGCCTTCGGTCTGCACTTCTATTGCCGAGATTGCCGAAACCGTGGTGAGGATAAGCGGCAAGGATATCACTCCCTTCTTCGACACCACCAAACCGGAGGGCGACAAGGCCCGTAGCGCCGACTACTCCAAGGCAAAGGAAATCCTTGGCTGGGAGCCGAAAGTGAAACTTGAGGATGGCCTGAGGCAGCAGTATGAATGGATTAAAGACCGCATCGAAAAGCAGCCTGAATGAAACAACCCATAATAAAGGATACCGCTGACATCACCTTTATCCCGACCTCGCATGGAGTCGGACATAAGCAGATATTGCTTTCAAATGACGAGACCCGCAGTGCTGTCACCCAGATTGCCCTGACCGCTTTCGGCAAGGGCGAGGAAGTGGAGGCGCATAGCCATCAGACTATGGACGAACATTATATTTTCCGCTTCGGGGAGGGTGTGATGACCGTTGACGGCGTGGACTATCCTTGCCATGCGGGTAACTATGTGATGGTTCCCTGCGGTGCCTCCCATTCGCTCCGTGCGGTCAGTGACATGGAATTCATAACCATAGGCGTCGCCTACGACAAGAATTTATGACAGACGATAAGAAATATTTCAACGTTAGGATAGAGTTTGACCGCGAGAGGCTTGACTCTACTATTTTTGATGCAATCGAACGGGGCGAGGCGGGCTACAGCTGTTCCGTCGAGGCCAACAATCTTACCGTAGCCAATAAGAACCCCGAGTTTCTCGATGTGCTCAACGGGGCTTTGGTCAATAATTGCGACGGGAGTGTGCTCGCCAAGATTCTTGCCTGGATTCACAATGAGCGTATTGACAGCTATATCGGAGCCGATATATTTACCAAATACGTGGGGATGAAACGTTTCCGCCAGTTCTTCCTCGGCAACACGGAAGAGGTCCTCGCGGGTTTGCGCGAGAACCTCTCTAAAGTCGACCCGAAGATTCGCGGCATGCGCTTCGAGACTCTTCCTTTCAGGAGTGTCGATGAATTTGACTATCAAGGTATCGCCGATATGATTAATGCCGATAACCCCGATATCATATGGGTGAGCCTCGGCGCGCCCAAGCAGGAGATGTTCATGGCGCGTTTGAAACCTTATCTGAAGCGCGGGGTGATGTTCGGCTATGGGGCGATATTCAATTTCAACGCCGGGGTCGGCAATGTGAAGCGCGCTCCCAAATGGATGCTGAAACTTCGCCTTGAATGGCTTCACCGCGCTCTGGAGCAACCGCAGAAGAACATTCCGCGCTACTGGGGCTTCATAAAGATTCTTCCGAAGCTAATCCGCGAGGAGCGGAAGAAGGTCAGGAAAGCGGTCTGACGCCGGGATTATACTTTTTCGGAGAGCACCTTGAGGGCTGCGTCGTAGTCAGGCTCATTGGTGATTTCCTCCACGAGGTCGCGGAAAATCACACGGCGGTTCTCGTCGAGCACGAGCACGCAACGGGCCAGGAGGCCTGCGAGAGGTCCATCGACGAGCTGCACTCCGTATTTCTGACCGAAGAGCGGGGAGCGGAAGGCGGAGCCGAAGAGCACGTCCTTGATGTTTTCAATAGTGCAGAAGCGCCCCATGGCGAAGGGGAGGTCCATAGACACGCAGATAACCACTACGTCTTTATGTTTTGCGGCTTCCTCGTTGAAGCGGCGTACGCTGCGTGCGCACACTTCGGTGTCAAGGCTCGGGAAGATGTTGAGCACTACCCGTTTGCCTGCGAAGTCAGTGCAGATTAACTGTGAGAGGTCCTGTCCGGCAAGGTGAAAGCAGGGGGCGGTTTCGCCGATTGTAGGAACTGTGCCGCATGTGTGGCAAGGCTGTCCTTTGAAGAATACGGTTTCCATATCTGATTTTAGTTTTTTAGTTTCCTGTTTTTGTGTAGTGGTTAAGGCTGTGTCGTATCATTCCACGAGAGCCATCGTCTGTAGAACAATATTCCCTAACTCCTTGTTGAATCCGAGATTCACATTTTTTACCTTTCCGCTGCTGTCGGCCATTATGATTACGGGTAGCGAGGCGGCTCCGCAGTCGCGGGCAAGTGACTTGCCGTTCATGAGCAGATGCTCGCCGGGTCGGATTGAAGGGACGATGGCTTCAATCGCATCGATATTCGTGGAGTTGAAGACCCAGATTGTCTCTGCGGGTCGCGGAAGCATGTCGACCGCGCCTCTCACCTCACTGACAATCTCCCCGTTGAATCCCGACGCGGGGTCGAGCATCACTATCACGGTCGGGGCCGCGAATCTGTCGCCACGGTGGTAGGTGTAGCGTTCGCCGGTGGTGGTCGGCAGGGAGAAGGTCGGCAGGGCTGTTCCCGGGAGATTTTCAATCCTGAAATTATTCTCGCGGTATTTCTCAAATATCTCCGGATATAGTGCCACAAGTTTGTCCTCGCTGAGGTTCGGGCACTCCATTTTCGCGGGGTAAGTGTAGCTTACAATCATCGTCTGCTCGGTAATCTGTCCGGGATTGCTTTCATTCTCGATTCGCAGCGGCAGCATGGTGCTTGCGTCGAGGATGAAAGTCTTTTCATTGGCTGTCACACCGTTTACTTTATAGATACTCTCGATTTCCACGGCTTTGTGCCCGTCAAAGACCTTGTTCCGGTTCAGAGTGAGGACGTAGCCGGAATCATTGCTCATTTTCTGCAGCTCTTCCGCGATAAAGGCCGGATAGAGGTCGGCGAACTGGGCTGTGGCCTGCACTCCGCCCATGCGTCCCCGGGAGATGAATGGCACGGAGTCCCATTCATGGTGATATTCCTGCAGGCGTTCGTTGCGGTAGCGGTAGTGGTGGCCGTCGAAATATGCCGAGAAGCCTTTTGATGTCCCCGAAGGGGTCTCGAAACTCCAGTCGGTGAGGTAGTCGCATGGCGCGAGCCGCTTGCCTTTGGCCGGTTCGGACGAGAGATGTATCTGATAGACGATGTCGTTGTCGCTCTGCGGTAGAGTGACGCTGAAGCTTAAATCGGCCTCGTAGCAGCCCGTGTCCTTCAGCGAATCTATGACGTCAGCAATCCCCTGGGCTGACAGGCCCAAGGGACATAACGCTGCTAACACCATTAACAATCTTGCGTTCCCTTTCATAAACAATAGTTGACGTTCATTTCTAATAACACCAAACCCCGCCGGTCAGTTCAGTTTTGAGATGATACTTTTATTGATTATTTCCGTTGGTCTTGTGCGGCTGCATGGCGCGCCCGAAGCCCCTGTCGGCTATCACGCCCCTGAAGGGGTAGTAGTCGGTCTGCTGTACCACCGCCCCGTCCTCGCGGGTCACGGCGCGGACATTGCCGACTTGGTCGAGGGTGTAGCGGTAGACGGGGACTCTGTCAGACTCCCTTATCTCGGCGTAGCCGCCCGCGAATAGGACGCGTGAGAGATGACCGTCCTCAATGACCAATGGCCACGGTAGTCGGTGGGATCGTGGTGGAGCACCATCTCCGGTGTCAACTCCAATGTCGAGCCCATCTGGACGGTCACACCGTCGGCTGCTGTGGTGTGGACGGTGCGAAGTTTCGTGCCGTCGGCGGAGTAGACCCACTCCGTGTGGCTGCCGTCGGTGAACTGAGCCCTTAGCGGGTGGTTGAGGTTGTCATACTCAATCGAGGCGATACCCCGCGATGAGTCGGAAGTCATGTTGCCGCAGGCGTCGTAGGCACCACCACCTTCAGCAGCGACCACCCGTCATCATCCCCATCATCCGACAATGCCATAACGTCCCTACTTAGAACTGAAACAATAATGCTGTCAGTTACTATAGTGTCCGACGTGGTATGTATGATGGGCACGGGGACATTATCGGCAATGACTGTTAATGATATTGCCGATATAAGCACTATGGAGTAGAGTATGCGTTTAATTGTTGTCGATTTAAGGGGCGGATGTGATGATTTGTAGGCTTATGTTGTAAACATAGGAAAAAATCACATTTTTTTGTTATCTTTGCAATCTATCTATAAAGTATAATGTCATGAGATTGGTGATTCAAAGGGTGTCACGGGCTTCGGTCAGTATTGACGGTCATCTCCATAGCTCGATAGGCAGAGGGCTTATGGTGCTTGTGGGTGTGGCCGGGGGCGATACTCCCGACGATGTCCGTTGGCTCGCTGCCAAATGCGTCGCCATGCGGATTTTTCCCGACAGCGAAGGCGTGATGAACCGCTCTCTTCTCGATGTCGGCGGGGAGTTTCTGGCGGTAAGCCAGTTCACGCTCTGTGCCTCGACCAAGAAGGGGAATCGTCCGAGCTATATCCATGCCGCCGGCCACGAACTCGCGGTGCCGCTCTACGAACTGTTTTGTTCCGAATGTAGCGCATCGCTCGGTAAGGATGTGAAAAAAGGGGTGTTCGGCGCCGATATGCAGGTCGAATTGGTGAACGACGGCCCCGTCACGATTGTTATAGATTCAAAACTGCGCGAATAATCCACTTTTTATCTCCCATACATAAAGCCATGAAACTCCCGCCCCGTACAAGCGATGACTCAATTTCCATCCGTTCCCTCCAGGCTGCGGTCGACGAGTGGATTACCACTATAGGCGTGAAATATTTCTCGCCTCTGACAAACACGGCCATCCTTGCGGAGGAGACCGGCGAGGTGGCGAGGATAATGGCCCGTAAATATGGCGACCAGTCGGCCAAGGCGGGTGAGAATCTCGACGCGCTCGCCGATGAACTTGCCGACGTCATGTGGGTGGTGGGCGCCATCGCCAATCAGACGGGTGTCGACCTCACGGAGGCCTTCATAAGGAATATAGAGAAAAAGACCGTCCGCGACGCCAGCCGTCATGCAACGAATCCTAAACTAAAAACATCATAATCTATAATCATCATGGATAAATACCAGCAAGTCCTCGCCGACAGCCGCGTCACAACTTCCGACGCCGAAGTCGCTTCGAAGCTCAACGAGATTCTCGACAAGCATCTCGCAGAAAATAATACACCCGAGGTGTTGAAACGTATATTCAACTCCATTGACCTCACTACCCTCAAATCGACTGATTCGCAGCGTTCGGTAGCTGATTTCACCGAGAGGGTCAATGCCTTCGCCCACGAGCATGCCGACCTCCCCAATGTGGCCGCCATCTGTGTATATCCCAATTTCGTGCCTATCGTGCGCACGGTGCTCGACTGCAGTGAAGTCGATATCGCCTCAGTGGCGGGCTGCTTCCCCTCGGCTCAGAGTTTCATTGAAGTGAAAATAGCCGAAGTAGGGCTTGCGGTTGAAGCCGGAGCCGATGAAATCGACGTAGTTCTCGGTCTCGGTGATTTCTTCGACAAGGACTATGAGGAGGTGTGCGACCAGTTGATTGAAATGAAACATTCATGCCGTGACTCACTCATGAAGGTGATTCTTGAGACAGGGGCCCTTAAAACAGCAGAGAATATCCGCAATGCCTCCCTTCTGTCGCTCTACTCCGACGCCGATTTCCTGAAGACTTCCACCGGCAAGGAATATCCCGGGGCATCGCTTGAGGCCACATATATAATGTGTGAGTGTATCAAGGAATACTATGAGAAGACGGGACGTATGGTCGGGTTCAAGGCTGCCGGCGGCGTCTCAACTACCGAAGAGGCTTTGAAATACTATACTGTCGTCAAGGAAGTGCTCGGTGAGAAATGGGTGGAGACCAACGAATATTTCCGCATCGGAGCGTCGCGTCTCGCAAATGCAGTCCTTTCCGATATCCTCGGCGAAGAGACTAAATTCTTTTAAATAATCTACTTGCCGGCGGGATAACAGGACTTCCTTGTTTGCCGCCGGCAAGACTGATATAATAATCATTCATCACTATTATCATAACAAATCAATCAGCCCGATGAAATATTGGATTATCATTGACAATGTCCAGAGGGGCCCGCTGGAGCTCGAAGAGCTCGCATCTCAGCCGGGTATCAGTTTCTCCACCCCCGTATGGCATGAAGGTCTGAGCGACTGGTCGACTGCGGGAGCCCTTCCTGAAGTGGCGGCCGTCATTTCAGGGCAGCCACGGCAGCAGTTTGGCGGTCAGCCTTACGGACAAGCATACACTCAGCAGCCTTACGGTCAGCAGGCGTATGGTCAGTCACAATATGGCCAACAGCAATATAATCAGTCCTACGGTCAGCAGCAATACAGCGGGTGGCAGCCCCCCGGCGACGGTCAACCCAAGATGCCGAATAATTATCTCGCCTTGGCCATAATCGCCACCATCTGCTGCTGTATCCCCACCGGGATTGTAGCCATTATTTATGCTGCCAAGGTGTCGCCTGCCTACATGCGCGGGGATTATGCCGCTGCAGTCGAAGCCTCGTCGAAGGCCCAGCTATGGGTGATAGTCTCATTTGTGGCCGGTCTGATCTGGGCGCCATTTTCGGCGATTTTCAGCCTGTTCTCCATGTGATGCAGCCGGTGCTGACACGTCGTGGAAAATTGTTGACTGTTGTCGCTGTAGGCATAGTGGCTGTGGCAATTGCGATTGCCTATGCGTCTGTGGAACCTTCGTCGGGTTATTATCCGCGCTGTGCCTTCAAGATGCTCACCGGCCTGTCTTGTCCCGGCTGCGGTTCGCAAAGAGCCATCCATGCCTTGCTACAGGGCGATTTCAGGGCGGCGATTGGTTTCAATGCCCTCTTTATCGCGGAGATTCCACTGCTCCTGCTGCTCGGTTTTTCGTGGCTGTTCCGTGACCGGTTCCCGAGGCTTGGCCGGGTGTTGTCCAACCAATTCTTTATCCTGGTGATTCTTGCTACAATTATTATCTGGACCATAGTCCGTAATATTTTTGACTTTTAGACAATCCATTAAATTACCTTCTTAACCGTTCATGAAATCCTTGCCATCGCGCTACCTTTCCCTAAGAGCCCTGCTTTTTATAGTTGTTGTGGGGGTGATAGTCTATTTCCTGCCGCGCACGGATGAGAACCACTATGCATTTGAAGAAGGGCGTCCGTGGAGCTATGCACTTCTTACCGCACCTTTCGACATTCCTATCCACCTTGACTCCCTGAGCGTCATGAGGGTCAAGGACAGTATCGACGCGAATTTCGAGCCGGTGTTTACACGCGACATAGCCACGGAAAAGACAATCATCTCCGACTACACTACCAGACTTAACTCAGCTACCGAACTGGGCATCACTCCCGCCCAGCGCAACCAGATTATAAAAGAAATACGCCGTGTCTATGAAAATGGAATCGTAGACCGCGATACATATGCCAGGATTGTTGCCGGGAAACTGCCGGCCGCCCGTTTTATCCACGATAATGTGGCCATAACCATGCCTACGGGGCAATATCTGTCTGTTTTCCGGGCTTATGAACATCTTGACAGTGTGCTCCGCGACCGGGGCATGCATCAGGCTCTTTCCGCGACCAAGCTCTCCGAGATATTGCAGCCAAACATCCGCATCGACACCACCACTACCCGCCGCTTGCTCGACGAGTCCTATCAGAAGGCAATGGCGCCGATAGGTGTAATCCAGCAGGGCGAGCGAATCATCGACAAAGGGGATATCGTGACTTCGCGCCTTGCCACGGTGCTACGCACTTACGAGGAGATTGCCAACGAACGCGGAAAGGGGACAATCAGTCAGCATTACTATCCGCTTGCCGGACAGATTCTGTATATGCTTATCCTTTTCGCCGCCCTCTACGGTTACTTATATATATTCCGCCGTGATTATTTCGACAATGACCGCACTCTGACTTTCATAATGACGCTCATCGGGCTGTTCACGCTCTTTGCCTTTGCCATGCAGGCGGGATTCAGGATGGGAATTTATATTACTCCTTTCACGGTCGTGCCTATCCTTGTGCTGATATTCCTTGATTCACGCACGGCCTATTTCTGCCATCTGATTCAGGTGCTTATATGTGCCATACTTGCTTCGTTCTCTCTTGAATTCATATTCATGCAGTTTATCGCCGGTGTGGTGGCAATCGATTCCCTGAAAGACCTCTCGCGCCGGAGTCAGTTGATACGCACCGCCGCGTTCATCTTCCTTGCCTATGCTCTCTCCTATGTCGCTATCGAGGTGATGCAGTCTGGCACTATAGCTAAGACGCAGGGTCGTGTGTTTGGCAGTTTCGGCATAAACGCTATTCTCATATCGTTCAGCTATGTGCTGATGTTCCTTGTGGAGAGAGTGTTCGGCTTCACCTCGCGTGTGACCCTTGTCGAACTTAGCGATATCAACAATCCCCTGTTGCGCGAACTGTCGGAAGAGTGTCCGGGCACTTTCAACCATTCCATGGCTGTGAGCAATCTCGCTTCCGCTGCCGCATCGCGAATCGGGGCCAATGTGCAGTTGGTCAGAACCGGAGCTCTGTACCATGACATAGGAAAGATAAAGAATCCCGCTTTCTACACTGAGAATCAGCATGGAGTCAATCCCCACGATGCTCTCGACGCTATTCAGAGCGCGAGAATTGTCACGGGTCATGTGAACGAAGGCCTTGCCCTCGCCGAAAAGGCAAAGCTTCCCAAGATGATAAGGAACTTTATCACTGAACACCATGGGGCCGGGCGTGCGAAATATTTCTTCACTACCTACTGCAACGCACATCCCGACGAGGATGTCGACCCCACACCTTTCAGCTATCCGGGCCCGAATCCACAGTCGAAGGAAACATCTTTGCTTATGATGGCCGACTCTGTCGAGGCGGCTTCGCGTTCGATGGCCGACCATTCGCCCGAGGCTATCGCCACCCTTGTCAATAAGATTATTGACGGCCAGATTGCCGACGGTCTCCACAATGAGTCGCCCCTCTCTTTCCGCGATGTCCAATCGATAAAGGAAGTGTTTGCCCAGCGTCTTCGGACCATGTACCATTCGCGTATTTCCTATCCCGAGCTTAAGAAAGACAATGCCGATTCTGCGGAACAGTAATCCGAATATTTAGACATCCTGCTTGGTGGTGTTGTGGAAAATCGCTAACTTTGCGTCCGCATAATTGTGTTTCCGATGAGCAAAGAAGATGTAAGCCATAAGGGCGTCATACAGCGTGTAGAGCGGGATTATCTCGTGATTTCGACTGAGGACGACTGCAAATGTGAGGGCTGCGCTATCACCGCGCTTTGCAACAGCAAGGGGGGTGAGAACCGTGAAACGCTGACCATCGACTGTCCCGGCGCTTCGGATTTTTCCGTGGGCGAACGGGTGGAGGTCACGGCCACTTCAAGTTCCACATTGCGGGCCACGTGGTGGGCCTTGATTCTTCCCACTCTGATATTCGGAGGTGTGGTGCTCGGCTGCCGTCTCGGATTTCCTGCCCTCGGAGGATGGTCGATAGCCATAGGTTTTGCCGCTCTCGGGCTCTATGACCTTTTCCTCTACGCGCAGCGTAGGCGTTTGGCTCAGAAAATCAGTTGGAAAGTGAGGCGAATCCGGTGAGCTGCGGCACGATTATTCATCACATGCGAAGCAATATAGTAAACATCATACACAGCATCAAATTTTGAGACTTCTCTTTTAATTTATTACCATGAGTGTTATAGTAACTTCAATCATTGTTCTCGGGGTTATAGGAATTGTGGGCGCCGCCGTGCTCTATGTAGTGGCAAAGCGTTTCCATGTTCAGGAAGATCCCCGAATCGACCAGGTGGAGGCCCTTCTTCCGGGTGCGAACTGCGGTGGCTGCGGACGCAGCGGATGCCGCGACTTTGCATCGGCATGTGTGAAGGCTGATACTCTCGACGGCCTTTCCTGTCCGGCTTCCGGCAATGCCGTCATGAAGCAGATTGGCGAAATTGTCGGTCTTGCAGCAGCGGAAACAAAACCAAAAATTGCAGTAATAAAATGTAACGGCACCTGTGACCTGCGTCCTCAGGTCGCACGTTTCGAAGGCGCACCCTCATGTGCGGTCCTTGCATCGCTCGGTGCGGGTCAGACCGGATGTCCCAACGGCTGTCTCGGCTGTGGTGACTGTGTTGCAGCCTGTCCCTACGATGCAATCCATATGAACTATGAGACAGGGCTTCCCGAAGTGTCGGAAGATAAATGTGTGGGTTGCGGTGCCTGTGCCAAGGCCTGTCCCCGTGCCATCATCGAGCTTCGCAACAAGGGGCCGCGTGGCATGAGAGTCTATGTCGCCTGCTCCAACAAGGAGAAGGGTGCCATGGCAATGAAGGAATGTAAGGTGGCATGTATAGGCTGTTCAAAGTGCGCCAAGGAGTGTACTCATGAAGCTATCACGATAGCCAACAATCTCTCGTATATCGACTATGAAAAATGTAAACTTTGCCGTAAGTGTGTCGATGTATGTCCGACCCATGCTATCCATGCTGTAAATTTCCCGGTCAAGAAAGCTCCTGCTCCCGCACCGGCAACTGAGAAACTTGAGGAAAAGACAGTCTGAAAAATTTCGTGAATTCAGTCTGCCTGAGAAAAACCATTAACAGTTCCAAACCATGAAACTTCATACTTTTAAAATCGGTGGTATTCATCCCGCCGAAAATAAGATAGCAGCAGGAAAGCCTATCGAAAACATTCCGCTGCCCGCCGAAGTGGTTCTGCCGGTTGCCCAGCATATCGGAGCCCCGGCTAAGCCTGTCGTCAGAAAAGGCGACAAGGTGAAGCGTGGCGATTGTGTGGCTGAGGCCGGCGGCTTCGTTTCAGCTCCCATCCACACCCCGATTTCGGGTACCGTCATGAAGATTGACTCATGCCGCACTCCCCAGGGCATGCCCGTGGAAGCGATATATATCAAGAGCGATGAAGCCGACCGCGAGGCTGACGCAGAGGCTATGGCCAACCGTAACACTCCTAAGCGCTCGGAGATAGAACTTGCCACGCTCGATGGTAAGACAATCGTCAATATTATTAAAGAAGCCGGTATTGTAGGTCTTGGAGGCGCTACCTTCCCCGCTCATGTGAAACTTTCACCTCCTCCCGGGTCCAAGCCCGAAATCGTGATAATCAATGCCGCCGAGTGCGAGCCCTGCCTTTCTTGCGACGATATGCTCATGCGTGAGCAGCCCAAGGAGATTGTGAAGGGTGTAAGCCTGCTTATGCGTGCGGCCGGTGTGAACCGTGGCGTGATTGCTATCGAAAATAATAAACCCGAGGCAATAGCCGCTCTTACTGATGCCGCCGCTATGGTTTCGGGCATTGAGGTGATGCCGATGAAGGTGAAATATCCTCAGGGTGGAGAAAAACAGCTTATCGAAGCCGTGATTGGCAAGGAAGTGCCTTCCGGTGCGCTCCCGATTGCAACGGGTGCTATTGTCCAGAATGTTGCCACCGCCTATGCCGTCTATCGTGCCGTAGTGCTTGGCGAGCCTCTGATGGACCGTGTGCTCACTGTCCATGACGGAACGACCGGTCGCAACCTCCGTGTGGCTTTCGGCACTATTCTCGCCACTCTTGTCGACAATAAGGAACCAGAAAAGATTATCATTGGTGGTCCTATGATGGGCCGTACGGCTTCCACTCTTCAGACCCCCATGATTAAGGGTACTTCAGGTATCCTCATGGACGGCCGTTACGCTCACCGTCGCGAGACTGAAAACTGTATCCGTTGCGGTAAATGTTCCGACGCCTGTCCTATGGGACTGGAACCATTCCTGCTGAGCACACTTTCGCGTTTGCAGGAATGGGATGAGGCAGAGGCAAACAAAATCGCCAACTGTATCGAATGTGGTTCATGCAGCTATGCATGTCCGGCATCGCGTCCTGTACTTGACTTTGTCCGTGTAGGCAAAGCTAAGGTGATGGGCATAATGCGCGCCCGCGCCGCAGCCGCAAAGAAATAACGCTCAATATTGTATAGAAAGTAAAGCAACGCTGGAGATTAAGATATTAACTTTTCAGCGTTGCCTTATTTTTTTATATTAGTTAGAAATTATTTCTGTAATCTTTTCCCAATTAAAAGATAATCCAGTATTAGGAATAAAGTATGTGTTAGAATTTTTCCTGTCTAATAATCCAAATTTATTCCATAATTTGAATTCATCTCTCAAATAAGAACCCTTCGCATTTGTTGTGACAGCGGTGGGTTTCCTTTTACCTATCAAGCCTAACCTGGAAAGAATATTTTCTATAAAGATGGCATATTCTTTAGATTTTGACGGAATTTCATCGTAGTGGTGTTTTTGTATTTGGTCAATAATGGTTATCAATTCCAGATGTTTACCATCTAATAGAATTAATTTTGCTAATGAACTTTTGAATGACAAACTATTAGGACCATACACACTGCCTGTTTTAAGAAGGTCGAAACCAAGTGGTGTCAATCGGCACTCGAGACTTGTGCATAGGCCTAATTGCACCAATGGAATCCTATAATTTTGTTTCATCGAATTTTTGGAGGCTTCACTATCTGTTATTTGCCGGATTCTTCCGTCGAAATCCCGACATTGGTTTGAAATTAATTTATTCCAGAAATTCGGATAAATGTATTCAGAGTAAATGTCCCCATCCCTATCACTATAAATAAAACTCAATCTAAGTAGTTCAAATAGGTCGTAATGACTCATGTCGCGCCACCAGCACCAGAATGTGCGATTATTGGTTTCAACTGCCTTAGTTGTAAATTCGCTCCTATGTGAAGTTATTGGTTTTAGAATTGCGACATCATCCCAATTTTCATTATATGTAAACAGGGATATAGGCATTGTACTGAAAAGGGATGAACATAAGGTTTCTTTTATGAAATTTGAGATTAAGAAGCCGTCATCAGCTTTTTCGGGGATTATCAAACCACTGTAAGTATGTCGTTGGAGATAGGAGATTGCTTGTCCTAACCCACATATATACTCACGTTTGTTTTGCATGGGTGGCTTATACTCCAGTGCATAAGTCGCGGATGTAGCTGTATCCTGCATCACAAAATCGGGCCTTGGCCAGTCAAAATCTCCAATTCGGCATAGGTTTGTAGAGAATACTTGTCTATAGTCCGTATTATTGCTGCGAATTTTCTCTAATATGAAACTACCGCATCTTTCTGCGCCTAAATCGTGTTCTTGTGCCATTTTATAAATATGTTTTAAGGTGTGTAGCTATTATCTCTGCCAATTTGACCGGTACGGCGTTCCCGACCTGTATGCATTGGTTTTGTCTTGAACCACAGAAAACAACATCATCAGGAAACGTCTGGATTCGGGCAGCTTCTCTAACGGTTAAACTTCTGTTCTCAGTTGGATGTAGGGGGAAGGCGTTATGTCCGGGTACCATTGTCGTAGCCGGTAGGTATCTTGACAACCGTTTGTAGACATGGCTGAAATTTTTAATAGTTCGGTCTCTATAATCGCTTCTGGATCCATTCCTTACATTAGGTGGCAAACCCTCTTTTGGAATTCCTTGCCCCTCAGGGATATAACTGATTCGCTCTCTAACGATTGGATTGTGTTGAAGTGGAATATGGTTGGGTATTATATTTTCTTTGCCGACCAAATCCATTATGGACTCTCCAACGGTGATATAGTCTTTAGATTCAGTTATAGTTGGTTCCGGAAATGTCGGATTTATACCTAAATCGTTGCGAACTCCGAGGAAGAACAGGCGATATCTTTTTTGAGGGACGCCATAATTGGCTGCGCAAAGCACTTTCGATACAGTTGAGTATCCTAATGCCTCAAACTCATGTTCAATCGCATTTTTTGTATTGCCTTTGTCAGAAGACAGAAGACCTCTGACATTTTCCATGAGAAACGCTTTTGGTTTAATGACTTTGATAAACCGTATGAATTCGAATACTAATTCATTTCTTGGGTCTTTAATCAATCTTTTCCCAATTGTTGAGAATCCTTGACAGGGAGGACCACCTATGATTACATCTACTTTGTTGACAAAAGGGTTAAGGCGACTATCAACTATATATCTGATATCTTCTTCCCATAATGATATGTCAGGGTAGTTAAGCTTGTGAGTTAGGATAGCAGGATTCCATACTTCTACGGAAAACAAGGCCCTGTATCCTTGATTCATGAAACCTCTCAGGAGGCCCCCGGCACCGCTGAATAAATCAATGAAAGTTGGATTGCTCATCGGTTTTATAGAAAGATGTGAGGTAGGTATCTATAGTTTGAGCCCATGCTTTCGATAATAGTATAGGAACAGCATTACCTACTTGCATGCATTGTTTCTGTCTAGAACCAAAAAATTCAAAGTCGTCAGGAAATGTTTGTAGGCGGGCGGCTTCTCGGACTGTAAGACTTCTGTTTAACCAGGGATGGATAGGGAAGGCGTTATGTCCAGGTACCATGGTCAACGACGGTTTATTTCGATCCAGTCTTTTAAATGTATTTCCAAAGTTTTTTCGATATAGTTCCGGAGGAAGACTGTCTTCAGGCATACGTCCTCCTTCAGGGATTAGAGAATATCTTCGTATATTTATTTCACCATGTTTGAGTGGTATATGATTCAAAGCTCTTGTGTTACTATCTGCTAAATCTTCAATAGCGCCTTTCACTACATTATATGGTTTTTTCCCAGACCCAAAAGTGGCGATAGGAGGATTCATTTCAATCCCAATTCTATTTCCATAGAAAAAAACTCTTTCCCTTATCTGTGGAACTCCATAGTCGGCAGCATTTAAAATAACATAGTTAAATATGTATCCGGTATTTATAAAGGCTTCCGTTATTTCCGATAGGACAGCACCCTTATCTTTAGTGAGTAGTCCCTTCACATTTTCCATTAAGAAAACCTTTGGTCTCAGACATTTTAAAATCCGGATGTATTCTTTGAATAAAGAATTTCTTGGGTCTACCCGGTTCCTAATCTCTGATTTGGAGGACGCTCTTGCTCCAATAGTCGAGAATCCTTGGCAAGGTGGGCCTCCAATCAATACGTCAACATCTGTTTGGACATATTGTCTAATCTTTTCTTCAGTAATGTCTTTGATATCACTCTGAAGAAATGGAATAGACGGCATATTGTTTCTATGGACTGTAGCACAATCATTATCAATGTCTGTGGATAATAGAATTTGATATCCGGTTTGGGCAAAGCCGATAGTTAGGCCTCCTGCTCCACTGAACAGGTCAACAACAGTATATTTATTCCCGTTAGTAATCATTATTCGGCACTGATAATCAAAGGACGTATTTGGTTTTGACTGTTACGATATAAATCTTATATAGATTCTAGTTTACAAAGGTACATAAAAAATCGAGTTTCCCTGTAACCTTTGTGTCATAAAGGAAATATTAAACAATAATAAAGAGCCATATTACTGGAATATAGCTCTTTGATTTTAGTAATTATTACGGATTATTTGCCGGGTTGCTCCTGGATGCGGAGTTTGTCTTCGAGGAGTTCGAGCTGCTGGAGACCGGATGCGCGCCACTGGGGCTCGCCGTTCTTGAAGATGATGAGGGTCGGGACGCTTCGGATCTGATATTTTGCCGAAAGGTCGGGATTGCGGTCAACATCGATTTTGATGATGTTTGCGGCGTCGCCTACCTTGTTTTTCAACTGTTCGAGAATCGGGCCTTGCATCTTGCACGGGCCACACCAGGTTGCGAAGAAATCGACCAGGGTCGGTTTGTCGCTATTGATAATTTCGTTGAAATCGTTCATGTCTGGAATTGTTTTTTGTGGTTTTCAAGTGAATTTATAACGCCTTGTTAACGGGAATAGTTCAGATTGGATTGATGGGGGTGACGGGACTGACGGGATTAATGGAGCCAATATAAAGAGAGAGGCCGTATCCTTCCGGACTCGGCCTCTCGGTGCGGGCTTGTTGGGAGCCCTTTCTGATTATGAATGAATCGTGTCTGTGTCGGTTTATCTCACATAAACCTTCACTGCTGAACCGTCAGCTTTGACGATGATGTTGAGGGCACCTTTGACAGGCTTGTCGTGGCGGACACCATCGATTGTGTAGATTTTGACCTTGCTCATGTCCTGGTCAACGAGGATGTCCTCGATGCCTGTCTGGTCGGCAATAGTCTTGAATGACAGTATGGCCTCACGGAGTGAGTCGCTGTCAAGAACGTAGGCATATTCACCTTCTTCGGCCACATCTGCATATGCCTCTTTGGCTTCCCTGCGGGCCTCCTTAATCATTGAGCTTACTTTGGCTTTTTCTGTAATGAAATATGGCCATGAGGGATGAGCTTCCTTGACTTCGGCGGCTGCGTCCTCGAGTTCCTGAGCTATTTTGTCAAGTTCGGCGAGGTGCTTGTCGTATGCCTCCTTATTTCTTGCCTTACGCTCGACTTCTTTCTGCTGAGCGGCTTTTGCATCAGCTACGAGGTTGGCAATGTCTGCTTTGATAGGATTGACGGGAGCCATTGTCTCGTCATATTTCTCCACGAGAGTTCCGGCTTCGTTGGCTGCCTCGACGGCTTTGGCGAGCTCGTCAATCTTTGCGGAGATTTCCTCGCCGGTGAAGTCGTCTTTCACGTCCTTGCAGTCCTTTGCAATCTCAGCAAGGGCAGCCGTGAGGGCATCTTGAAGGGCCTTGACTTCGGCTGTAGCCTTTTCGTGGGCCTGCTTTGCTTTCAGTGCAGCGTCGGCATCAGCCTCAAACTTCTGCTGAGCGGCCTTGGCATCGGCTATGAGCTTTTCGATTTCAGTCTTTATACCGGCTGCGGGAGCCATTGTCTCGTCATATTTCTCCACGAGAGTTCCAGCTTCGTTAGCTGCTGCAATGGCCTTGGTGAGGTCAGCGATTTTGGCGGTGATTGCTTCACCCTTGAAATCGTCTTTCACGTCCTTGCAGTCCTTTGCAATCTCAGCGAGAGCCGCTGCGAGGGCATCCTGAAGGGTCTTGACTTCAGCAAGGGCCTTGGTGTTGGCGGCTTCGGCCTTGAAAGCTTTTTCGGCAGTCTCCGCGTCAGTGATAAGTTTGGCGATAGATTCTGAGATAGCGGTTGCAGGAGCCATCACTTCTTCATATTTCGCAGCGAGGGTATAGTCATTATAGGCCGTCTCGATGGCAGTTTTGAGTTTGCCGATTTCGTCGGAAATCTCAGTGCCGGGGAACTTATCCTTCACGTCGGGACATGTTTCGGCGATTTTGGCGATGGCATCGGTGAGGGCTTTTTCAAGTTCAGCAACTTTTGCGTCGGCTGTGGCCTTGATGTTGCCGCCATTTGAAACCTTGACAGTGAAATCCGGTCCCATGAAGTCATTGCCATCCTGATTGGAGACAATGATATTTGAGAATTTCAACTCTACGGATTCGGGGAATTCAGCCGGAGCTACAATAGCGAATGAGATGAAATCGCCGGATTTTGTTTCACCGAGGGCTTTGTTGTCGTCCATGTCATAGATTACGACGCGGGTTGTTTTGCCGTCTTTCTGTAGGAAATCGGAATAGTCGGCTCCATTGCTTGCCCGTTGTCCGAGCTGGTAGCTGCCTTCCTTGATAGAAAAACCTTCCGGAAGTGTCACGTCAAACTGGAGGGCACTCACAATGATGGTATTGGTGAGGTTGAGGCTCACCCTCTTTTCTCCGGCGGGATTGATAGCGAAGTCACCTCTGGTGAGACCCATGGAAATTTCTGAAATCTGTGAAACGTCGAAAGCCTTTGCGGGGATAATTTCGGAAGCGGTTCCGTCGTAGTTGGTAGCCTTGGCGTTGGTGAGTGAAATCACGAATTCGGGATTCTGCTCTACGGTTTTGTCAAGGGAGTTGTCCTTAGCTTTCACGCGAAGATAGGCTACTGTGCCTTTATTGGCTGGGAAGGCCTGTTTGCGTTCGGTGCGGATTGTCACGCGGGCGGCTGTGCGTCCGTTTGCATCAGTGGGGTAGATTCTATTGCCGAACTTCTGGCCATCGGCGAGGAAATCCGCGTTACGGCGGATAGCGGGATTATCAGTGCCACCGTCGACAAATTCAAGAGATTTCGAGAGGATAATATCGAACTGGATAGCACCCATATCGCCACCGTGCTCAAAAATGACGGGTATTTCCCTGACCTTATAGTCGTCGAAGGCGACCGGGTCTATATATAGCTTGGATTCAGCAGACATGGTCTTGGCACCCACAAGCAGGAGAGCCAAAAGCATCAGGCGCGAAGCAAGCTTGTTTTTTAATAAATTCATTGCGATAATGATTCTTTATGTTATGGAATTTTTTTGGAAAGGAGGCCGTGCCGCCGCACCATTCAAAACGGCGGCACGGTTTCCTTATTGATATAAGCACCGGAATTACTTGCGGTATTCCTTGCTTACACTACCGTCTGATTTACGGATGATGTTGACTGCACCACGCTGAATCTTACGGAGAGCTTGACCGGCAACGTTGTAGATGCGTTCTACGGTCGAGCCGGAGTTGTCAATCATCGTATCCTCAATGCCTGAAGTGCCTTCGGGCTTATTGAAGATATGGTCGCGGGCTGCTGTGTCGGCGAAGATTACATTCTCGACATCGATGTTTCCGTTGCCGATTACGTCGACATAGAGCACCGCACCGTTCATGCCCGTGATTTCGGCATTGTCCATATTGTAGAGGACAACACGCTTGTCTGAAGAGCTGTGGTGGAAGAGGGCGGCATCATGACCTGAGGCTCGCTCGGCAGTCTTGACTTCCACGAGGGTCATGCCTTCGGGGAGCTTGATATCGAGCTGGCCGACTACCATGGCGATTGAATTCTGCACGTTGATGGCGAAGCGGCGTAAACCGGCTTCCTCACCGACATACGAGACGGTGACGAGGTTGAGGCCGTCGGATACCGAGCGTGAAGTGGCATAGCGTTCGAGAGTGACAGCGATTGGTTCATCGTAGAGGACGTTAAGAACCTTGGCGATGTCACTTGCCGTGAAGCGTGAGTCACCGTTCATATCGGCTGCGGCTGCCTTGACGGCTTCTCCAGCCTCAACGAGGGCTGCATACTCAGTGCCTTCGCCGACAAGAGAGATGAGTTGCTGAACGTCTATGATGTCTGTGTCTCCATCGCGGTTAAGGTCACCAGGCTTGAAGGTGTTTTCGTTGCCTGTAGCATCGATTTCGGCAGCCGAAGCAAGGATTGCATGAGCGGCGGCGATGTTCTTCTTGGCGAGAGCCTGGCGCTTTTCTCCGGAGAGATTGCCCTTGTCGGCTGACGGGTCTTCGAAGAAATCGGTCGCGGTCTTGGCAACTTGATCATACTTCTCAAGGAGCTGTTTTCTTACTTCGGGAAGGATTGTTGCAGTGTTGAGATTATCGATTGTTGCTTCGAGAGCGGACTTGACAACATTCTTGGTATTTTCCTCAGCCTTGAGCAGGGCGTCATTATAAAGGTCGTTGACAATCTCAGGGATATTTTTGATAATGGTACCCTTGTCGTCGGTCGTGTCGGCCCAGCCTTTGAGAGCACTGCTGTCGGCGCCATCGGTCAGCTTCATGTTGCCTTCGGCATAATCTGCCTCAAGTTTCTTCGAGGTTTCTGCGAGACGCTTCTCGGCAGCTGCGACAGTCTGGAGATAGCCTGCCTTGTCAGCATTGGGCTTGGCAACGCCGTTTTCGTCCTCCTCACCGGGGAGCGGGAAGAATACGTCGTCGGCTTCGAGCTGAGCCTTGACAGCTTCGAGGGTAGCGACAACTTTGTCATAGTCTGCCTTGAGGGTAGTGTATGCCTCATTGTTGTCATCAATCTTCTGCTGCATAGCCTTCACTTCGACGAGCGAGTTATCAACTTCTCCGGAGAGCTTGTCCATGCCGTCGATGAAATTACCCTGCTGCATGAGGACATTGTCACCGGCAGCCTCCCATGCGCCCTTGATGGCGTCGAGACGGCTCTTGTAGGCATCGAAACTTTCCTGATACTCGGCCTGGACGGCTTCATCGTATTCGCCGAGCGAAGAGATTGCCTTATCGAGCTCGAGATACCGGTCGGTAAGTTTCTTGATTACGTCGGGCAGAGGATTCTTATCCCAGCTGCTCTTGAGGGTGACTTCGAGTTCAGAGAGTTCCTGCTCGATTGAAAGCATGTCGCCACTGAGAGCCTTGATTGCAGCCACCCGGTCGGCAGTTTTGGGAAGAGCCTTGGCGGCGGCGATTTTCTTGATGAGGACATCGTTGCCTTCACCGGTAGAAATCTTCTTCTGGAGATTCTCGATCTGAGTGCGGAGTGCGGCGAGGTCGAGGGTTGTGCTCTCCAGGCCGGAAACCTCGGCCCATGCGCTCTGGACATCGGCGAGCTTGAGGTTTATTGCGGTGAGCTCGGCGTCGGCCACAGTTGAATATCCGTCGGGAATTGTGATGTTCTTCAGTTTCGAGATTCCATTCTTGATGTTGTCCTTTTCTGAAGAATAGTCAGCCTTGTTGTCATTGACTTTGGCTTCGAGGGTCTCGATTTCATTGCGGATTGACCTGAGGACATCGTTGCTGGCGGCAAGAGTGCCGGCGAAGTCACAGAGAGCCTTGAAATCGGCATTGAGAGCCTTGATGTCGGCTGTAAAGCCGTTGAAGAGGTTCTGGTTTTCCTTGTTATTGTCATTCTTGGCCTTGAGGTCAGTATACTGCTTGAGGGCAGCCTCATACTGAGTCTTGAGGTCGGCCATAGCCTTGGTGAGCTTGTTGCCGAGGAGGCCTTCGGTAACTTTGACTGTATTGCCGTTGGTCTTGTTTATTTCAGCGACAGCCGCGTTGAAATCTTTCTTAGGCTGCTTCTTGTCGGCGTCGGTGACAAATTCGAGAGCGTCAATCGCTGCACTGACTTTATTGAGTTCAGCCGTGGTCTTGGAATATGCGTCAGCCCACATGCCGGAGGCGATTTCCTGTTCCTGCTCGGGGGTGAGTTCCTTGATCTTATCGAATTCGTCGGCGATAGAGTTCATATCGGCACCGAGATGCTCCTTACGGGTCGGGAGAATATCGCCCTTATCGTTGACGCCGTTGGCTTTCTTGTCAATCTCCTGGAGGGCAGTCTTGTCGGCAGCGAGGGCATCGGTGAGATTCGTAAGGATTTTTTTCTCGATTGTCTTATTTTTATCCTTTGGATCGGGAACCATTATTGACCAGTTTCTGACACCGCCGTCAGAGAGGGTCTGCTCCTTGTCGGCAACGATGTCTTTCTTGGCCTCATAGTTGAGAGTCCAGTATTCTTCAGCGAAGTAGTTGGCTTCGGCAGTGGCCTTCTTACCGACCTTGTCCATATCGCTGTCGAGTTTATTACCGTCAGCTATAACATCGGCAAGGTCATCTGAGGTGAGGAGGACCGGATTATGATTGTTGGCTGTTGAGTTGGCGTCGGCTACAATCTTATCTACCCTTTCCTGAAGTTTGCCAATTTCGGGCTGATAGCCGAAGAGAACCTCAATGTTGGAGAAGCCGGGTGTAGTGTTAGCCGGGAACGTAGCATCGCCGGGGAATACGGTTCCGTCAACAAACTCCTTGTACTTGACATTGCTGATTTTATAGGAATAGTTGATGAAGGTCTCGATGGAACCGGTGTAGGTTTTGTCAAGTTTTTTCTTGACATCAGTCCAGCCGAGCTCGTCGAGAAGTTTCTTGTTCTGCTCGATAACAGCCTTGGTATAGCTGTCGGCAAAGCCTTCGAGGAGAGCCTGCACTTCGGCCTTGAGCTGGTCGAGCTTAGGATTGATTTCGCCGGCGAAAGCGTCAGAATTACCCTTTTCATATTGTGCGGTTACGTCGCTGTCATATTTAACGAGGGTGTCGGAGAATTTCTTGAGGTCAGACTCGAAGGGATTGAATCCTACGCCACCATTTGCAGTATGGGCAAGCTTGTCCTGCACGTCTTCGATAGTCTTGCGCACATTCTGTGATTTTGTGAGCTGGACTTCGTGGGCGGCCTCATTGGCAGGGATGTTCGTGAACATAGGTTCTACCGTACCTGTAAGGAAGTCATTGACTTCTTTGAGGTATGCGCTCTTCTTTGCGGCGGCATTGCTTGTGCTGCCGGCGCCTTTCTCGTAAGCGTCCTGAATTTTCTTTTTGAGGTCGGCAAGAGTTTTCTTGTAGCCGGTCTTGGCGTTGTTGATTAGATTGTTGTAATGAACCTGTGCACCGGCCTTTGAAATCTCATTGTTGAGGGCTTCAAGAGCGTTGATACGCGTCTCAAGATTCTGTGTAGCCTTGTCGAGGGCAACCTTGGCATCGTAGTTGTCGATGATTTTCTTGAGTTTGTCCTTGATGGCCTTGAGGTCTTTTGCAATGTAGGTATCCTTGATGGTCTTGTCGTAGCCGTTGTATTTAGCTTCGTCAGAGCCATCTCCGTTATTGATAGCCGTTTTTAGGTTAGCGACTTTCCCGTTGAGGGTATCGATAAGCTTCTGTCCGGCTTTCTTGTCTTTGGATTCCTGGGTTTCCTTATTATTGCTGTCCTTGTCGACAATAAGGGCTGCGTTGAGTTTGGTCTGAAGGATTGTGATTTCGTCTTCAACGACCTTGAGGTTCTTCTGTGAACCATCCTTTGTGAAGGCTGCGCGGATAGCTTCGATTGCCTCGCGGATAGGAGCGGATTTTTCGTTGAGTTTAACGATTGCGCGATAGGTATCCATAACGCCGTCAGAAGTATGGGCGTCAGTGATTTCCTTGATAGCCTTGTTGACTTCCGCTACCTTCTCTGCAATCTTCTCGGATTTGATTCGATTATTGATTTCAGTGCGTGCGGCTTCAGCTCCTTCTACCAGGATTTTGTCTGATGCGATGTAGGAGGTCAGGCTGGTGTAGTCCGAGTTGACGTTGGCGTTCTTAAACGCGCCTACGAGATCTGCGGAAACTTTCTGGAGATTTTCAATCTTTGTCTTGATAGCGGCCACGCCTTTGCTGTCGTCAACGGTTTTGAGGGCTGCGATAGCTTTGTCGATATCGGCATAGTCGGTTGCATAGAGACCCTGGAGGAAGCCGTCGGGAGTATCGGCCTTCTTTACTTCCGTTTTGAGTGTCTCATAGCTTGTCATCAGCTTGCTGATTTCAGTAGCCTTTGTCACAAAGCCGTCGAGAGCTTGCTGAGCTTTTGCAACCCCGTTCTGAGCCTCGGTGTAGCTGGATGCTTCGAGGTCGACGCCATAGTGGGCATCGATTTCATTCTTCATGTTCTGGATGGCAGTGGCTACGGCCTGAGAGAAGCCGTTCATCTCCTGCTCGAACTGAGCGGGGACATTGAGTCCCTTGATAGCGTCGGATTGGGCTTTTTTAGCGTCGGCAATAGCCTGATAGGCGACCGCCATCGCATCATTCTGGCCTTTGACGAAGGTCTTCCATGTGCTTTCGGCGTTGTCAACCTCTGCATTGATGGCATCGATGGCCTCCTGAATAGCCTGTTCAGCGAGGGCTGCTTTACCGTCAGCTCCTGACGCACCGGCGATTCTCTTGAGGACGGCGGTCTTGGTGCCGTCTTCGTTGGTAGTCACGTTGACATAGTCGGCTGCGGTCTTGTAGGCATTGTCGATGATGAGATTGAGGGCGACAGCTTTTTCAGCGAACGCATTGGAAGGATAATCCTTATTTGCCTTGGGATCCTGCGAGAGAGCGATAGACGCTTCCTGATAAGCCTTGTCAAGGGCAATGAATTGATTGTTTGCCTTGAATGTGTTGTAGGCAAGGAGATCGGCGGAAGCTCCGTCGAGGCTACCTGAAATTTCATAATAGGTGTCCTCGATATTGCCGAGGGCTTCGTTGATGGCTGAGCCGTCGATTTCGGAATCAAGTTTGGACGCGGCATAGGTGCTCTCAATCATTGTCTTGATGCCCGGCAGGTCAGCGACCAGTTTATTGACAGTCGCCTGATATCCCTCTTCGGTTATAGTCTGGTATTTATCAGCGGGAGCCTTGTCCTTGACAATCTTGTCCACCTTGGTCTTGAGGGCGTTGACCTTGCTTACAAGGTCCTTCTGAGTGTTCAGATATTCAGCTTTCAGCTTGGCATTGTCGGTGTTGAGGACGAAGCGCTTGTTTTCGGCCTCCATCCTCTTGTTGAAATCAGCCACCTGAGGCACGAACTTCTGGATGCTGTCAACAAGGGTGTTGGGATTTGCCCAAAGGCTATGGTTGATGTAGACGGGAAGACTTTGTTCGTCGTTTACTTCAGCCTTGGCGGAAGTGATTTTAGCAAGCACCTTGTCGAGGGTCTTCTTCTCATTGTCGAGAGCCTTTGCGGTGGCAGTCTCGTTTTTAACGCCTCTGTAGGGTGTCTGGAGCGGAATAATATCGGCTATTTTGGCAAAAGCATCGTTGACGGGCTTGGTAGCGTCAATATCCCAGTTAAATGAGAGGCGTAGATCCAGGGCGGTGAAGGAGTAGTCCTTTTTAGCATCCTTCGGCGTGATTTTTACGGTTACGTTCACAGCCGAGCCTGATTTGATTTCAAATCCGACTACCTCTTTCTTGCTGTCGAGTTCAGCTGTAGCACCTGTGATTTCAAGCTTGGCGTTGTTGTTGCCTGCGAGAGAGATTTTATATTTTCCCTGGGGTAGGGTGAGCACACGTGAGATGCTCTTGATGCCCACGGGGCAATACATACCCGCGCCGTCAGCTTTATAACCATCGATAAAGCTGCTGGCTTCAGATTTCCAATTCGCACCGTCTTCACCCGGCAGGGTCAGGCCCTGCAGATCGACGTCGGCTAAAGCCGGAAACGCCACTGGCGCAGTCATCAATAAAGAAAGTAGTGTTTCTTTTTTCATGATTGAATTTTTAAGTTTAAATATTTGTTTGCACTTTTTGTTGTTTCGTTGTAAGTCGTTGATTGGCCGATAATTGTTGATGGATATAAAATTGGTGTGTCGATAATGTCAGGCTAAAATGACATAGATAAGGCTTGAAAATGCCAGCGTCCAATCAACAATTACGCTGGCAAAATTAAACAAAAGTTCACAATTACCCCCCCCAATTAGTTAAAGTGTGTTAATAAGAAAGCTAAAAGTGTAAATTGCGCGAAAAATGGTCATATCCTGTTGTGATATATATATTTTTCTTAAATTTGTGCGTTATAAAAACTATCCCATAAAAAGCACAGTCATGGCAGAGACATTGGAAATATCAGAGGTCTATAAGGCGGCGCAGGTGCTCCGCGATGTGGCCCGTCACCCCCGGCTTATCGGTGTGCCTAAAATCAATCCCGATTCGGAGGTCTATCTGAAACCTGAAAATCTTCAGCACACCGGCGCGTTCAAGCTCCGTGGTGCCTACTATAAGATATCGCAGCTCACTCCCGAGGAGAAGGCCCACGGAGTGATAGCCTGCTCGGCGGGAAATCATGCCCAGGGTGTGGCCCTGGCGGCTACGCGCAACGGCATCAGGTCGCTAATCTGTCTGCCTGCCGGAGCACCTATTTCGAAGATAGAGGCCACGAAGCGGCTCGGGGCGGAGGTATGCCTCGTGCCCGGTGTCTACGACGATGCCTATCAGAAGGCGATAGAGCTGCAGAAGGAGCATAACTATACTTTTATCCATCCTTTCGACGACCTGAAAGTGATTGCCGGCCAGGGTACCATAGCCCTGGAGATTCTTGAAGAGATGCCCGACGTGGAGGCCGTCATAGTCCCGATAGGTGGAGGCGGCCTGATTGCAGGCATAGCTTTCACACTAAAGCAGCTTAAGCCGGACGTGAAAGTCTACGGCGTGCAGGCTGAAGGGGCGCCTTCGATGTATAAATCAGTGCGTGACGGCGAGATTGAACGTCTTGACAAGGTGGCTACTATTGCCGACGGCATAGCCGTGAAAGAGCCGGGGGTCAACACTTTCGAGTTTTGCAGCAAGTATGTCGACGAGATTGTGACGGTGAGTGAAGATGAGATTGCCGCCGCTATCCTTGCCCTTATCGAGCAGCAGAAGCTCGTGGCTGAGGGTGCCGGGGCAGTGTCTGTGGCCGCTGCGATGTTCAACAAGGTTCCTATCAAGGGTAAGAAGACCGTCTGCGTGGTGTCAGGCGGAAATATCGATGTGACGATTCTCAACCGTGTCATAACCCGTGGCCTTGTCAAGAGCGGACGTAACTGCACTCTGACCCTCGACCTTACCGACCAGCCGGGACAGCTCTCGGGAGTGTGTCACGTCCTTGGCGAGAATGGCGCCAACATTATCTCCGTGACCCATGAGCGTAATTCTCACGTCACTTCAATCAACGGTTGTCTAATCCGCATTGAAATCGAGACCCGCAACAACGAGCATATCGGAATCCTGCGCAAGGCCCTGACTGACGAGGGTTATCATATTGTCGGGCAAACCGTCTGACAGTTTTTGCCGTTTAAATATGTATAAGCCTTTAGGGCTGCACCACGGTGCAGCCCTAAAGGAGGATTAATTATTTATAAAATTTAGACAATCTCTAAAAATTTAAGCGTGAAATTGAAACATTGTACTATGCGCGTTCTTCCGCTCGTCGTTGTGCTACTGTCGCTGCTTGGCGCGGTGGGATGTAAGACAAACGAGGCGAACTACCGTCAGGCCTATGAAGCGGCTGTCACCAAGAGCCGCGAATCGTCGGGTGTGGATTCGACGATCTATGCCCGCATACGGAACAGCGCTCAGACTTCGGCCCTCGTGGTCAAGGGAGACTCTTTGCCTATGCGTACGGAGTACATCGGCTATACCGACGACGGGGGAGCCTCGCGCGAGATGCTTAAGAGATATAATATTGTAGTCGGACAGTTCAAGCAGGTGTTCAACGCACGTCAGATGCGTGCGCGCCTGATTAATTCCGGCTACGACAGCGCTTTTATCGTCCACACACGCGAGCCGCTCTATTATGTCTGCACGGCGACATGTGCCACTGCCGACGAAGCCGCTGCGGAATATGCACGCGTCAGGAACGACAAGTCAATAGTCCTGAAAGCACCCCTGCCGTTCATTCTTCGTCCCGCCCATCTGGCCAGATAACAAAGATATAGCGCGGAATTTTATTTTTCGAAATAGCGGTCGAGGACATCGCGGGCGGCGGTGAATGACGATTGCTGGTTGTTGAGCACACGCACTTCCTTCTCGGCGAGCAACCGCTCTATTTCGGGATTGTGGTAGAAGTGGGCGCGCAGTTGTTCGTCGATGGTCTCATACATCCAATAGCGGGCCTGTTCGCTGCGTTTACGTTCGAAATAGCCGTTGGCATCGACAAAATCGAAGTAGCGGTCAATCATGTCCCACACTTCCGGTATGCCTAATTCGAAATAGCCGGAGTAGGTGAGCACCTCAGGTTGCCATCCCGAGGCTGTGGGCGGGAATAGGTGGAGGGCGCTGCGGAACTGGGCCTGTGCTAACTGCGCGCGCTGAATGTTGTCGCCGTCGGCTTTGTTGATTACTATTCCGTCGGCCATCTCCATGATTCCGCGTTTGATGCCCTGGAGCTCGTCGCCCGTACCTGCGAGCTGGATAAGCAGGAAGAAGTCGACCATTGAATGGACGGCTGTCTCGCTCTGTCCCACGCCTACAGTCTCCACAAAAATATTATCGAAGCCTGCGGCCTCGCAGAGCACGATTGTCTCGCGTGTCTTTCGGGCAACTCCTCCGAGGGAGCCTGCCGACGGGCTGGGGCGGATGAAAGCGTTGGGATGGATTGCGAGCTTCTCCATGCGGGTCTTGTCGCCGAGTATGCTCCCTTTGGTGCGTTCGCTCGAAGGGTCGATGGCGAGCACGGCGAGCTTCCCTCCGCGTTTCAGCACATGGAGTCCGAAGACGTCAATCGACGTGCTCTTGCCTGCCCCGGGCACCCCCGTGATGCCTATGCGCCGTGAGTGGCCTGAGTGCGGGAGGCATTTCTCAATCACTTCCTGGGCGATTGCCTGATGTTCGGCTGAAAGGCTTTCGACGAGAGTCACTGCCCGTGCAAGGGTCGTGATGTCGCCTTTGAGTATACCCTCCACGAGCTCGCCCGAAGTAGGGAGGGCGCGACGCTTGCGGCGGGTCAGGTAGGGGTTGACAACGGGGGGCTGGCTAATGCCTTTGTTGACGGTCAGGCCGCCGAATTGCTCGTCGTTTTCGATATGTTGCATGGGTTTATGGCTGATTCTGTATGGATGGTTCTAATTCACTTCAGCTACGACTCTGACTATTGTCGTCGGATGGTCGGGGTCGTTGGAGATTATGGTGATGCGGGCATTGAGAAGCTCGGTGTCGCCGATTAGTGAGGGCATGACCGTGACTTCCGCTTTTGCGCTTTTGCCCGGTTTGATTCTGGATTCCTTGACGGAGACTGCAACCGCCTTGTCGGGGCAATAGATTCGGCGGATTAACAGCGGGCTCTTCCCCTTGTTGGTAATCGTGAATGTGCGATGGATTTCCCCTTCCGATTTGCTTACTCTCTTTAGGTCTATGGCCGTGAGGTCAGTGTCGATTACCGGCGCTTTCTCTCGGCCTTTTGCCGACAGGGATGAGAAATCCTCTGTTACTATGGCTACTGTCTCTATGGTGACGTCTTCGGTTGAGGTCGATGAGGGTGACACTGATATGGAATCAGTGACGAGTCCCCAGGTTTTCACCTTGTCGCCATGGAAAATGGTGGAAATCACGAAGCGGTCGCCCGGGGGCACTGCCGCAGGCTCAACTATCACATTGATATAGTCGGGAATATCTTTTACAACCGGCCGCAAAGTGTCAGCCGAGGCATTGTAGCCCTCCATGTAGCGGCCTATCGTGTGACCCTTGTTGACTTCGCCGAAGGCAATCATGGTTCCGCGCAGTTTCATCGGCCCGAGCGAGACGGGGAAACGCGACCGCAGGGTGTTTGACGCGCCGATAACCGTGCCCTGGATTGTGAGGGCCGAGCGGAGGGGTTCGCAGTCGAAATCAACGTTTATATATTTTACGAAGCGACCGGGCCGTCCTTTGGGATCGAAGCCGACACGAATCACGGCGGTGTCGCCCGGAGCTACCGGCTCGCGTGAATATTCAGGCTTCGTGCATCCGCAATTGGCGCGGGCATTTATGATGGCCATGGCTTCGTCGCCGGTGTTGACGAAGCGGAAGTCGCAATACACCGTCCCCATTTCTTCGTCGAAAGCACCGAAATCATGCTTCTGTTCAAGCCATACCCCCCTTCCTGCGGCATTGCCAGTTACAGCTGCTGTCGCAGTCAGGGTGAGGGCACAGAATATCTTCCGTAGTGTGGACAGATGCTTCATGGCACTATTACACCGCTAAAAGTCAAAACCTTGCGTGACTTCATCGAGCTGACCTTCACTTTGACCGAGCGGTTGAATTCGCCCGAACGGCCACGGGGGTTGAAAGTGATTTTTATAGTCCCTTTCTTGCCGGGGGCGATAGGCTGGCGTGGATATTCCGGTTTGGTGCAGCCACAGCCGCCGTTAGTCACATTTATTATGGTCAAAGGCTCGTCGCCGGTGTTGGTGAATTCATATGTGGCCGTGACTGAGCCTTTGTCGGCCTTTATGGTGCCGAAGTCGTGAGCGTTGTTTGAAAATGTGATGTCAGTCTTGCCCTTCGCGCTCAGAGTGGTGGCTGAGAGCAAGAGGAGCATCATGAGTAGCAGCTTTTTCATTTCGTTTTATATGTGTTGATTTGCAAAGATACGTATATTCATAAAAATAAACAATTAAAATCAGGGAGCGGTTTGTCTGCCGCTCCCTGACTTTTTAGTGGTATTTTTATTATGGAATATTTCTGCGTGGAGTCGTCGCTTATTTGGATTCCATCGTTGCCGCGTCGAGGCCGGCTACCGCGATAAGGTTGATTATGTCGCGTACTTCCGCATCGACGTTGATAAAGTGGACGGGTTTCTTCAAGCCCATCTGGATCGGGCCTATTGACTCGCCGACACCCATCTCAAGCATGATGCGGTAGGCGGCATTGGCCGCAGTGAGGTTGGGGAACACGAGGGTGTTGACCTCTTTGCCGTAGAGGCGGTTGAAGGGGTAGACCTTATCGCGCACCTTGGAGTTGAGAGCGTAGTTGACCTGCATTTCTCCGTCGACAACCATGTCGGGGTACTCCTGATGGATGCGGTCGACAACGTTGTGAATCATTGAAGGCTCACTTTCGTTGTTTGAACCGAAGTTGGAGTATGACACCAAGGCCATCACGGGGTCGTGGGCGAAGAATTTTACGGAGTCGTTGGCAAGGCGGGCGATGTCGAGAAGGGTTTCCTCATCTGCCGTTCCGTTGACCATGGTGTCGGCGAGGAAATAGGTGCCCTTGGTGGTCTCCATCACATGCATCGATGCGAAATGATTAAAGCCCTTACGCATGCCGATTACCTCGCGGGCAATGTCGGCTGCGGAATTGTTGGCCGAGCGGGTTCCCGCGATGAAAGCGTCGGCATCGCCTGTCTCCACCATCATCATGCCGAAATAGTTTCGGTCAAACATCTTGTCGAGTGCGGTCTCGAAATTCTCGCCCTGACGCTGGCGTTTGGTTGAGAGCATGGCTGCATAGCGTTCGCGGCGCGGTGCCTCGCGGTCGTGGCGGAGGTTGACGATTTCGATGCCATCGATGTTGATGCCGAGACGCTGTGCACGCTTTTCTATCATCTCCTCGTTGCCGAGCAGGATGGGGATGCAGAGGCCGTCGGCGGCTGCGATAGCGGCTGCGCGGAGCATATTGTCGGTGTTCGCCTCGCCGAAAGCCACGCGTTTCGGGTTGGTACGTGCGGCCTCGTTTATGCGGCGGGTAAACTTGCGGTCATTGCCTTTGAGCTGGCGCAGTTTCTCGTCATATGCATCCCAGTCTGAGATGGGACGACGGGCAACGCCGCTGTCCATGGCTCCCTTGGCCACGGCGGGCGACACGGATGTGAGCAAGCGCGGGTCAAAGGGGGTAGGTATGATGTATTCCGGGCCGAACTTGATGTCCGAGCGGTTGTAGGCCGCACTGACAACCGGGGGCACAGGCTTTTTGGCGAGTTCCGCGATAGCGCGCACGGCATAGATTTTCATCGTTTCGTTGATTTCCGATGCGCCGCAGTCGAGGGCCCCTCGGAAAATATAGGGGAAGCCGAGCACATTGTTAATCTGGTTGGGATAGTCGGAACGGCCTGTGCCCATGATGATGTCGGGACGGGCGGCAATGGCTTTCTCATAGGCGATTTCGGGGTCGGGATTGGCGAGGGCGAAGACAATAGGCTTCGGAGCCATGCTCTTTACCATCTCGGTAGTGACTACGTCTTTGACCGAAAGCCCGAGGAACACGTCGGCGTCCTTCATTGCCTCTGCAAGAGTGGTGATAGGACGCGATGTGGCAAACTGCGCTTTCTGAGGGTTGAGGTCGGTGCGCTTGTCGGAGATAACACCCTTTGAGTCACACATGACCACATTCTCTTTCTTCACGCCGAGGGCGCAATAGAGCTTGGTACATGAGACGGCTGCCGCGCCGGCACCGTTGACCACGAGGCGCACGTCCTCGATTTTCTTACCCTGGATTTCTACGGCGTTGAGCAGTGCGGCTGCGGAAATTATGGCTGTTCCGTGCTGGTCGTCGTGCATCACGGGGATATCCATCTCAGCCTTGAGCCTTTCCTCGATTTTGAAACATTCGGGAGCCTTGATGTCCTCAAGGTTGATTCCTCCGAATGTCGGGCCGAGGGCTTTGACAATCTGAATGAATTTTTCCGGGTCGGTTTCGTCGACTTCGATGTCGAAGCAGTCGAGGCCTGCGAATATCTTGAAGAGAAGTCCCTTTCCTTCCATCACCGGTTTTCCGGCGAGGGCTCCGATGTTGCCGAGTCCGAGGACTGCTGTGCCGTTTGAAATCACGGCCACGAGGTTGCCTTTGTCGGTATAGTTGTAGACATCCTCGGGATTGTCCTTTATTTCAAGGCATGGATATGCCACGCCCGGTGAGTAGGCCAGTGCGAGGTCGGCCTGGGTGGCATAGGGTTTGGTTGGGATAACTTCGATTTTTCCGGGGCGCGGATAACGGTGGTAGTCCAGCGCCATCTGTTTAGTCACTTTTGCCATATTACTTGAGGTTTATTATCCGCGATGCAATCCGTGATGTTGTAGGTATGGTCGGATTCATTTTGGGCTGCAATGTCAAATTCTCGCGAAATCAGGTGCAAAGTTAACAAAAATCCATTAAATAAGTCTTAAAGCTAACATAATTTAAGACGAGCGAAAAAATCTGCATTTCAGCACTAAATTAATTGTTAAAAATTGGGAAATGAATCGATATTTTCACTACATTTACACCCTAAATGCATGCTTGTCGCCCTTGAGGGCTGCCGGTCTGACAAAAAATTCTTGGTTTTTGAGGGTCATCTACAGCCCTCGGCACGTTTTTTTATTCTGTTACTAAAAATTATTAATCACTAATTCTGAGATCTATGAAGAGGTTGCTCTTAATCCCGCTGTTGGCCATGCTGACGGCATTGGGCGTGTCGGCGCAATCCGACCCCAAACAGCCGCTGGTCTACGGCGTTGCTTTCTACAATCTTGAGAATCTGTTTGACACCATCAACAACAACGGCAGCTACGACCTTGAATTCTCCCCGAAAGGCTCACGCCAATGGAACGGTGAGAAATACTGGAGCAAAATCAACAATCTCGCCTACTGCATATCGCACATGGTGACCAAGAACACCCCTATGGGGCCTGCCATTATCGGTGTCTCCGAGATAGAGAACAAGGGGGTGCTCGACGACCTCGTACGTGCGAAGGACATACGCCAGTGGCGTCTGCAGGTGGTTCACCATGATTCTCCCGACCGTCGCGGTGTCGATGTCGGACTCCTCTACAATCCCCGTCTTTTCAAGGTGATTGACGTGACCAACACCACCCTGCGCATCCCCGGCTATGAGAGTTTCCGCACCCGCGACCAGATGTGTGTGACCGGCATACTCGGCGGTGATACCGTCAGTGTCATAGTCAATCACTGGCCCTCGCGTCTCGGCGGACAGGAGCGTTCGAGCTATCTGCGTGAGGCAGCAGCCGAACTGAGCAAGCATATCGCCGACTCCCTTTGGCGAATCCGTCCGAACCAGGGCGTGATTATCATGGGCGACCTTAACGATGATCCTCAGGACAAGTCATGTGCCGTGGCTCTCGGAGCGAAGAAAGACCAGAAAGATGTGGGCCCCCATGGCTTCTTCAATCCCTGGTGGAGAGTGCTCGACAAAGGTATAGGCACGCTCGCCTACAAGAGCCAATGGAATCTCTTTGACCAGATTATCGTTTCCGGCACGCTGCTTAAGCATAATGATGCAGCCTTGCAGTACAGTTCCTGTAAAGTCAACAATTTCGACTTCCTCTTTGATACCGAAGGCCAGCGCAAGGGCTATCCGAAGCGCACATACGCTTCCGGCGCATGGCTCAACGGCTATTCCGATCACTTCCCCACGATAATCTTCCTCCACAAGGCCCGCAAATAGACCGGAGTTAGAGCGTTCACTGCTCTCTCAGTTTAATATAAAAGCGACAATAGACAATGAAAGAGCCTTTTGTAATTACCGTCGGCCGTCAGTTCGGCAGCGGTGGCCGTGAACTCGGCAAGGCCCTTGCCGATTCCCTCGGAATCGCATACTATGACAAGGAACTGCTTGTCGAGTCGGCAAAACTCGCAGGGGTCAATCCGGAGTTTTTCAAGAAGAAAGACGAGCGTTTCCCGACTTTCCTTCAGGGTCTTTTCAGTTTCTCCATGGGGGTGACCCCGATGTGCTACTACACGGGGGCATCGTCAATCACCGACGACGGACTTTATAAGAGCATAAGCGACTTCCTGCTCCACACGGCCACGGAGAAATCGTTTGTGGTCGTCGGTCGCAGTTCCGATTATATACTCCGTGAGCATCCACGCTGCGTGAACCTCTTCATCCATGCCCCGATGCATGAATGTGTGCGTCGCATCATGGACCGCAACGATGCCATCGATGAGGCCAAAGCCGAGGCCATGGCCCGGAAGACCAACAAATGGCGCGCGGACTATTATAATTTTTTCACCGACAAGACCTGGGGCGACGCCAAGAGCTATGACCTCACCATTGACTCTTCCCATCTGCCGATGGAAAAGAATGTGGAGCTGGTGAAGGCCTATCTGCGTTTGCGGGGCTTCATCGAGTGATGGATGGACTATACCGGAAAAAACAATTAAAAACACAAATATTCAATCTATGAGACTAAAACTGTTTCTGCTACTGCTTCTGACGGCTGTTCTTCCGTCACTCGCACAATCGACAGGCGTAGCCGGCACTGTGGTCGATTCCAACACGGGCGTTCCGGTTGCGGGCGCGAGTGTGATGCTCGACAATCAAGGCCTCTATGCCACGACTGATCCTTCGGGAGCTTTCACTATCTCAAATGCCCAGGCCGGCACCGACCTCCTCGTCATTGTGGCCTATGGCTATCAGGATGTCAACATGCCTGTCAATATGGTGGCAGGCCGCGTCGACAACCTCGGCAATATCAAGATGCTTGCCTCTAATCTCAACGATGTCTTCTACGAGGAGCAGAACGACATGCTTTTCGACCAGGCCCTTCTCGACGACGAGGAAGGCAGCGCGCAGTCTATCGCTGCCCTCACGGGAGCGAGCGACGACGTCTACTATAATGCCGCCAACTATGATTTCCAGCCAATGCGTTTCCGCATCCGTGGCTATGACTCGAAATATACCGAGACATATATCAACGGCATCAGCTTCAACGACCTTGCCCGCGGACGCTTCAACTATTCGACCCTCGGGGGTATGAGCCGCGCTTTCCGCGACAAGACTACCGCCCTCGGTCTTTCCGCTGCCAACTTCGGCTTCGGCAACATCGGAGGCGCTACCGATATAAACACAACCGCTTCACACTACGCACCCGGATTCAACGGCTCGGTCGCCTATACCAATTCCAACTATATGCTTCGTGCCATGGCCCTGTATTCGACCGGCCTGAACAAGAACGGCTGGGCTTTCACGATGTCGGCTATCGGACGCTATGCAAAGGAAGGTGTGATTGACGGTACATTCTACAACTCTTTCGGTCTCTTCGCCTCTCTCGAGAAAGTGTTTAACGAAAAACACTCCCTCAACCTTACCGCCTGGGGCGCTCCCACTCAGCGTGCCACCAACTCGGCGACCTATCTCGAAGCCTACAATCTTGCCGACAACTATCTCTACAACCCTAACTGGGGCTATCAGGACGGCAAGAAGCGCTCCTCGAAAATAGTTGAGACTTTCGACCCGACCGCAGTCCTCAACTGGCTCTGGAAACCCAAGAAAGGCACCACTCTCAACACCGGTCTCGCCTTCCGTTCGGTTCATTACTCGACTTCGGCCCTCAACTGGTATAACGCAGCCGACCCGCGCCCGGACTACTACCGCTATCTCCCGAGCTATTTCATGGATAACGGACAGCCTACCGAGGCTTCCGAACTCTACACCGACCTCTGGCGCAACAACGAAAGCTTCCGTCAGATTAAGTGGGACGAGCTTTACCAGGCCAACTACCTTAATAATATATATGGCCGTGGCGGCAACCCCAACAATCATTCTTCGACCTATATCCTCGAGAACCGCCACAGCAATCAGATTAATCTCGTGCTCAACTCTGTGCTCAACCATCGTCTCAACGACCACATGACCCTTCAGGCCGGAGCGAGCGTAAACTACACCCGCGCCCACTACTACAAGACTATCCGTGACCTCCTCGGCGGTGAATATTGGCTCGATATCGACCAGTACAGCGAACGCGATTTCCCCTCTGACCCTGAAAAGCTCCAGAACGACCTTCGCAATCCGAGCCGCCACGTTGGCAAGGACGATGTGTTCGGCTATGACTACTATATCAATGCTATCCACACCAACTTCTGGATTCAGAATCAGATTACTCTCCCGCAGTGGGATATCAACTACGGTTTGAAACTCGGTTTCACTCAGTTCCAGCGCGACGGTAAGATGCAGAATGGCCGTGCACCCAAGAACTCCTACGGCAAGGGCGAAACCCACCGTTTCGACACGGGTGCCCTCAAGGCCGGCGCTACCTATAAGATTGATGGACGCAATTTCATCTCCGCCCATGTCGGTTATGAGACTCAGGCTCCACTCTTCGAATATGCCTATATCTCTCCGCGCATCAAGGACACTGCCATCGAGGGCTTGACTCCCGAACGCATCCTCACGGGCGATATCTCCTATGCATGGAGCTACCGCCGCTTCCGTGGCGCGATTACCGGTTTCTGGACCGAGATGTTTGACCAGACCGAGCGCACCTCTTTCTACGACGACCAGTATTCTACCTTTATGAACTATGTGCTCAAAGGTGTCCACACCCGCTATAAGGGAGTTGAAATCGGTGCCGCTTTCAAGATCACTCCTTCCGTGACCCTCTCGGCTGCCGCTACTTTCGCCCGCTATCAGTATAAGAACCGTCCGAAAGGCACTCGCTCTTATGAAAACGGCATGCGTCCCGACACCACTCAGGTTGTCTATCTCAAGAACTTCTACATCGGTGGCACTCCTCAGACAGCCGTCAACGTCGGCATCGACTGGGCCGCTCCAAAATCATGGTTCTTCAACGTGAACGCCTCCTGGATGGGCGACGCATATGTTAACCTTTCTCCTATCCGCCACGAGGCCCTTCCCAACCTCTGGGAGAAATATCCTTCGTATGAGGAACTCGAAGCCAAGATGGATGAACTCGGCGAGCAGGACAAGCTCCACGATGCTTTCGTGGTCAACGCCTCAATCGGCAAGCTCGTCTATATCAACCGTAAGGTATCGATGAACTTCAACCTCAATGTCGACAATATCCTCAACAACAGGAAAATTCAGACCTACGCCTATCAGCAGGGCCGTTTCGACTACACCAACTATGACTCCACGAAATACCCCAACCGTTATTTCTACGCACAGGGCATCAAGGTGTATCTCAATGTCGGAATCCGTTTCTAAGCTGGACTCCCTTACCAACTTTCATAATAATATAAAGTAAAAGCAATGAAACTATATAAATATGCTCTTTCGATAGCCGTAGCCGCTTCAGCCACTGCAATGGTGAGCTGTGACGACGACTTTGACCGTCCGCCGGTCATCGTCCCCGAGGCGACCATCGAAGTCAACACTGCGATTTCCGAGCTGAATGAAGCATTCTGGAGCGAAATCAGCGACAATAAATTCACAACCATCCCTGTCAATGAGGCAGGCGACAGCATCGTGATTGGTGGCACCGTGATTTCAAGCGATGAGTACGGAAACGTTTTCAAGGGTCTCTACATCCGCGATGAATCAGGCGTAACCTATCTGCGCGTCAATGCCTATGACCTTTATGAGGGCTACCACGTAGGGCAGGAAGTGCGTGTCAACGTCACCGGCCTTCTCATAGGCGGCTATGGTCAGGCTCCGCAGATCGGCAGCCTCTACAACAATGCCCTCGGCCAGATTGAAGAGGCTGAATTCAAAGCCCGCGCCCAGGTCAACGGTCTCCCCTCAGCCGGTTCGGCTGACCCCGTGGTTGTCACTATCCCCGAACTCGAGGGCTATAAGTCTACTCCGGCCGATTTGCGCAAATGGCAGTTCCAGCTTGTGAAAATCGACGGGCTTACCTTCGAAGGTGGCGGCTCGCAGAAGTGGTGTGACAAGCCGGGTGAAAACGGCTCTACATCGCGCAAGCTGAAAGACGCCAACGGCAATACCATCATTGCCTATACCAACAACAAGTGTAAGTTCGCCTCCGATATACTTCCGAAGGGCACCGGCACCGTGACTGCCATTCTCGGCTATTTCAAGGGCACATGGCAGCTTATCATCATGAATCCCGCCACAGATTGCGTAGGCTTTGAGTTCGTGACCACGCCTGACACCCCGACCCCCGGTCCTGACGTTCCCGGCGATGCCATCTTCTCCGAGACATTCAAGAGCGGAATCGGCAATTTCACTATCAAGGATGAGACCCTGCCCGCAGGCATGTCTGCCGTATGGAAACATGACTCGAAGTATGGCTATATGATTGCGACCGCCTACAACAGTTCCGACAAGTCAAACAATGCCTCCGACTCATGGCTCATATCTCCCGTTATCGACCTTTCGGGAAAAACTTCTGCTTACCTCTCCTATGACCAGGCTCTCAACTTCTTCTCGAGCCTTGAGACCGCCAAGACTCAGGCTGCCGTCAACGTGCGTGAAGTCGGGACTACAGAATGGAAGACCCTTGCTGTTCCTTCATGGCCTGCCGCTATGAGCTGGGATTTTGTCAACTCAGGTTCAATCGACCTCTCTGCCTATGCCGGCAAGAAGATTGAGATTGGTTTCCACTACACTTCGACCGCTGAGAAAGCCGGTACATGGGAAGTGAAGAACGTGACGGTGACTCCGACGGCTGCTTCGACCCCCGACGTTCCGACTCCTCCCGTGACTTCAGGGTTCAGTGAGTCATTTGCAAGCGGAATCGGCGCTTTCACGATTGAAAACGTTGTGATGGACGAATCCCTATCCTATGTCTGGAACCATGACTCGAAGTATGCCTGCATGAAAGCGTCCGCCTTTGTCAACAATGCTTCCCATCCGTCTGATTCCTATCTGATTTCACCGCTTATCGACCTCTCGGGCATGACAGCCCCTGTGCTCGCTTTCGAACAGGCGATAAATAAGTTCAAGGACGTAGACTCAGCCAAGGAACAGATTTCGGTGTGCATCCGCCTCGAGGGAGCGACAGAATGGACCAAGCTCCCACTCGCCGAGTATGGCAGCAACAACAGCTGGACTTTCTTCAAGTCAGGCGATATATCCCTCTCTGACTATGCCGGCAAAAAGGTGCAGATTGCTTTCCGCTACACCTCTACGGCCTCCTCGTCCGGCACATGGGAAGTGAAGAACGTGACGGTTAAATAAAGTCTCCCCAGTCAAATCAGCCCTATCTGACTTATTAAAAATTTAGATTATGAAAAATTTCAAGACATATATGAGCTTGCTCTTCGTCGGAGCCTTCGCGCTGACTTCATGTCAGGACGATTTTGACGATCCGGCCATGACCACTCCCGAGTCGACATGGCTCACGGACGCCAACAACTATCAGCTCATGACCATCTCTGAGGTCAAGGCTAAATTCTGGAGCGACGATACCAACTACTATTGGACCGACCCGGAAGGCAAGCCCTATATCCCGACTACCGACGATGGCAAACATATCATTGTCAAGGCCCGCGTGATTTCATCGGACGCTTCCGGCAATGTCTATAAGTCGCTCTATATTCAGGACGAATCAGGCGCCCTCACTTTGAGTGTCAATGCCAATTCGATGAACAATCAATACCGCCGAGGTCAGGAGATAGTTCTTGACCTGACGGGGATGACCATAGGCAAGTATGCAGGTCTCCAGCAGCTCGGTTTCCCTGAGGACTCTCCTCAATATGGAAAGCAGACCACCTTCATGCCCTATCAGTTCTTCCTTGAACACAGTCAGAAGAACGGTGCGCCGAATCTCGCCGAGGTCGACACTATAGTTATCAATGACTTCTCCGAACTTTCGGGTGGCCCGGAGGTGATACGCAAATGGCAGAGCCAGCTCGTGCGTTTCAACAACTGCTCTTTCGCCGACGGCGGAAAGGCTACTTTCGCTGAAAGCAAAGAGACGGTGAGCCGCAAGCTAAATGTGCAGGGTGGTTCGATTGACGTGCGTACGAGCGGTTACTCCAATTTCTATGCCAATGTGCTCCCCGAGGGCAATGGTGACGTTGTAGGTCTGCTCGGCTATTTCAACTCGTCCTATCAGCTTACCCTGATAGATGCCCGCGGATGCATGAACTTCGGCAACCCGACCATAGGCCCGGGCGGAAAGGACAATCCTTATACTGTCAACCAGGCTATCTCTGTGATTTCAGGAGGTGGTTCAATCAATAATGTATGGACTACGGGCTATATTGTCGGTGCCGTGGCTGCAGGCGTGCAGTCGGTGACATCCAACGCCGATATCGAATTCGCCCAAAATCCCGACCTCCCCAACACTCTCGTGATTGCACAGTCGCCCGACTGCACCGAGTGGTCGCAGTGTATGGTCATAGAGCTTCCGCAGAATTCGGCTCTCCGCCAGTATGGCAACCTTGTCGATAACCCCGGCAACTATAAGAAGCAGATTTGGATTCTCGGCAATCTTGGCCGCTATCTCGGAACCTTCGCCGTGACCGGCAACAATGGCGCGGCAGGCAACTTCCGTATCGACGGAGTGGAAATACCCGACACCCCCAATCCTCCCTCCGGCAATACAACTCCTGACTTCAATACCATGAACAATGGAGAGGCTACCGGATATTATCAGGCTGAAATGAAATCAACCAACGGATGGATTGCCACGAATGCTCAGCTTCTGCAGGGTGGTGACGCTGACAACAGTCCTGTGTTTAAGGTGTTCGGCAGCTCATCCACTTTCGCTGTCTGCCTCAACGGTAAGTCAGGCTCGTGTGGCACTCTGACGTCTCCGACAATCTCGGGCGGATTGAAGTCGCTCAACTTCGACTATACCCAGCCATTCTCCGATACCAAGTGCAAGCTGACAATCAACATCAAGCAGAACGGAGCGGTTGTTGCGAGCGATGTCCTTGAGAACAACGGCATGAACAAACTTCAGAAATATTCCTACAGCCATGACTTCAATATCTCAGGCGATTTCGTCATAGAGATTGTCAATGACGGACCTTCGGCCATGACTTCAAATAAAGACCGTGTGGCTATCTGGAATATTACCTGGGGAGAATCTACGGGTGGAGGCGACGAGCCCGTCAATCCCAATCCTCCGACACCTTCAGGCGACAATACTCCTGATTTCAACACGATGAATGACGGCAACGCTTCCGGCTATTACACCACCCCCTTCACCTCCGCAAATGGATGGAAGACGGAGTTCTGCTCTCTTCTTCAGGGTGGTGACAGCGATGCCAATCCTGTGTTCAAGGTGTTTGGCGATGCATCTGTCTTCGCGGTATGTCTCAATGGCCGTACCAATCAGATTGGCAAACTGACATCTCCCATGCTCACCGGCGGCTTGAAGACTCTGTCGTTTGACTATTGCCAGCCCTTCACGGATAATAAGTGCAAGCTGACAATCAACATCAAGCAGAACGGAGCAGTGGTTGCGAGCGATATCCTTGAGCACAACAACATGACCAAGCTTGAGAAATATTCCTACAGCCATGACTTCAACATCTCAGGCGATTTCGTCATTGAGATTGTCAATGACTGTCCGTCGGCAAGCGAGAAAAACAAGGACCGCACTGCCATCTGGAATCTTACATGGTCTAAGAATTAAACGGCCTCTGAATCACAATCCACTTGTGATTGAGAAAAACCTTTAACCCAAACCGGCCCTCGCCATATCAATGACGAGGGCCGGTTTGATTAGTCTTATGGGGCAAATGAGTCAAAGGGGGCTAATCATCTTTCACACTGTCAATAAGTTTCCTCAACATGACATCTGCGGCCTGAATCATCTGGTCTATCGTGCGGTCAGATTTTGCAAAGAACTTATGGGCAAAATAATAGGTGATATCAAAATTACACTAAGTCTTGCGATAGACAATAAGATTTTTAAAATTACCTCTTTGAGGGAGAAAAGAAGCAGGCATGAGATTGGAGAATAATAATTAGCCCCCTTTGACCTATTAGACTCATACCCCCATCTTCTAAAAAATCAAGCCCCCGGCGGATAAAATTCAGAATCCGCAGGGGGCTTGTTTGGTGTTCGACTGATTAGATTTTAGACCGATTAAGGTTTGCTATAGTTGACCTGTAATAAATAAATTGTTTCTTAATTTGGAGTCTGTTGCGCCGGTGTCACGAGATTGCGGATGTAGTCGCGGGCGGCGTCACTGCCGTTCCACGGATTCACAATAATCGTGCCTTCCGCAGCGTCGCGATACCAGTTTTCATTTGCCTCATACTTGTTGCTGACCCAATTCTGGAAGGAGGCTATGCGGTCGCCGTCAGCCGAAAGGCCACCGGGGAAAGCCGTCTGTATGGCTACACCTTCCTTGGGCCAGTACCAGCCCATTGGCAGCACGAGCATCTGTGGAACCTGGCCGGTGCCGCTCGGGCGTGAAATCTGAGTGTGTTCTCCGTCCTCGCGCTGCACCCTCACGGAGAATCCGCTGAGGTCGGTCACAGCGCTTCCGGCACCCTCGAATTCCATTCGCGGTGCCATCGAGAAGTTTTCGTCGACTTCAATTTTCACTGTCGTGAGATTGCCGAAGCCGGGGTTGCTTCCGTCTGCGCCTACGTTGATGATTGTCTTCGTGTCGGCTTCGTCGAACCAGGCATTGACATGGTCGAGCGATTTGCCCATGCCGGGCCCTGCCACTACTTCACCGATGCCGTCGGCACCCGATTTGCCTACCACTTTGCCGTTATAAAGCAGCTGTGCCTCATAGGTACCGCCTGCTGCAAGCATTGTGATGAATGCGTGTCTGTTGCCTTTTGAATGTTCGACTGCGAAGACGATGTCGTTGAAGTCAATATCCGACTTGTCGATGGCACCCATATCCTCTACGGCCACGAGACAGGGGTTTGTCTCGATTTCCATGTCGACAACGGGAATATCGTCGCTCTGCGGGTCGACGAGGAACACGATGTCGTTACAGTCGCAGTCAACCCAGTCTTCAAAGCTGAAATAGCGGTATTCATCGCCGTCAATGCTTACGGAGTATGTCGCAGCCGTGCTGTATTTACGGCTCGCATCGACTTCATGGTCAATCTTATCATGCTTTTTCCATCCCTTGGCGAAATCCTGTGCGTTGTCCATCAGAGAATTGAAGAAAGAGTTCGTCATTTCTTCGTTGAGCGACGACATCGAATAGTTGTAGTAGGGCTTGGGGGTCCCGTCTCCTGGGAAGGTAAGGTTAGTCGCGCCACTGTTGTTACGGATATAGAATCCGAACACATGTCCGGCCGGCACGGTTACTGAAATCTGGTGGGTGACTATGTCGTCTTTGCCACCTTTCTCGTTATTATGTTTTATATATGAGGAGGTGGTGGTAGGATAAATAACCCGGTCGTAGCCTGCCGCCTCGATTTCCGCCTCGGAGTTGTAGGTCGGGACGTCATATGTGGGAGTATTGTCGCCTTCCGCTCTGCTTCGGCTACGGGTATAGGTGAAATCTGTATACGTCTTGTCGTAGACCGGCTCGTCTTTTGTGATAATGTCTTTCACAGTTTGATAGGCAAAGCCGGCGACCCTGCAATCTACAGGTGAATAAAGTAGATATGTCCGGTCTTTACGTAGTTCGTAGGAGCATACTCTATAGTTATATGAGCCTGATTTACCCAAATCAACCGGATTTGGATCAACTTCGAATATACGGAACGATTTTTGATCGAAAATCTTTGGCGTATCTGATTTATCCGTTTTTGATGAACCATAAACAATTGTCAGGCGGAGATTTTCTTTAGGAGTTATGAGCATTAAGGCCCTCCAGTTTTCTTTTCCATCGCTGGTAGGTTCTTTTGCTCCTCCGGCTAATGGTTGGGATTCACTTGGCTCAATTTTCCCGTTTTTTTGTTGGATTCCAATTGCAAATTTATTCTCAAGTTCATTATATGGCCAATTGACAGTTTTCAAACCGGATACATCTTTCGATACGCATACTGTAAACGGAGCGTCTGCCCCTACGATATTATCCCTTTCTGCAAATGTTGTGTTCTTGTCGGTGACAGCCAACGGGACATTTGTAATTTCCTCGTTATAGGTGTACTCATTCGGGTCGACCATGGTGACGAGTCGGAAGATACGATTGTTGTTGGTCGCGGTTTCCAGCTCGGTCGAGCAAACCACTCCTTCGGGGATGGTGACATCGTAGGGTGTGTCGTATTCGGCATCGGAGTAGTGATATGTCAGTGTCTTGCCTGAAATCTCAGGGCCGGTGATTTTGGCTTTGTGGTTTCCGTCGACGGATACCATTGTCGCAAGTGCCCCTGATTTAGTCTTTATGTCATGATTGTAGGTCAGGACTATGTCTCCATTCTTTCCGTTCTTTCGGTTAGTTGAAGCCTTGTCATCGGCCGGAGAGACTCTGTAGAGTTTCAGTGCGGTATCGATTGTAGTGAAGGTGAATGACATTTCCTTCGAATAATTGTTGGTGTTCTCTATTTCATTGGTCGGCACGAAGCGGCGTGCGGGAATAGAGAATATATATTCAGTGTTTGGTGCGAGACCCTCGTAGGAGAATATAGCCTTATTTCCCTCTACGCGGATTGTTTTGAGGAAAGCCTGGCTACCGGTGGGGTTGGAGCTCAGTCTGAGAGTTGCGCGTCCCCACTGGGTCATTTTGATATTGTGGTCGAAGGTTACGATTATATCGCCTTTAAGTGACACGTCAGTGGCATTGTCCTCAGGGGTATGCGACGAGACTTCAAGGTCTTTTGTTATCTGGGTGGCCTTGCGGTAGATATTGTGTGTGGTTTGCAACCCTTTGTCGTCAAGGTTATAGTTATCAAAGAGGTCCTGCGTCTTCAGTTCGCCGTTTTCATACCAATATACGCCGAGTGTGTTTTTTGCTCCGGTGTTCCAGTAGACGGGATAGAAGATGAATGGTTTGCCTGTGGAGACAAAACTGAAATCGGTGGTGATTTTGTCGTTTTTCAGCGCCCGGCCACCGTCGTCATATTCGGGAAGCACTTCGTTGAAGGCGCTTACGAATTTATGACCTCTTGAGAAACCGTTTTTAACCTGCGGGGCAACGGCGAGATGGTCCTTGCCTTCAGTCGAGCGCGAGGCTCGTGAAGCGGAAAGATTGACTGTGGCTCCTATCTTTACTTCCTCGAAAAATCCGTCGGCTCTCACAAGTACGCTCTCGGCACTGTTGACAACGTCGAAAGTAAGTCTTTGGGAGCCTTCAACTGCCGGATAATCAGCCAGCAGCCGGGTCTTGCCTTCTACTATAGTATAGATTTTAACATTTGTCGGAGACTGGGACGAGACATTGACAAAGCCCTGTTTGATAAGGCTCCAGTCGTGGTCGGGGTCAACAAGCCCGAATTCTTTGATAAATTTGCGTGTAAATTCCTCTTCCGGCGGAATTCCGATTCTGTCAGCCTGACATGCCGTCAGAGAAGCCAGACCCAAAAGTGTGCAAGCCGTGATTTTACTGCAGATATTCATTGTAAGTAAAAGTAAGGTTTTCGGTGGGGGTGCTTTATTATCCCTTATATATAAAAAATGTGAAATAGCCTGTCTGTGAAAGTAGCTTATCCCGTATTATACCATTCACTGTATAAGCGCTATATATACTTCCCCGCAAATTTACCTATAATAATTACCCCCCCCAATTTTTTAACCTATTTTAACTCTTTTACGTATGAAATTGTGACAGAAAGACTGCATTGCCCTTATCGACGCGAGCGGAGGAAAGCGTCGAGTTCCACTTCCTTCGGAAGATTGAAGCGCTGGCGCAGACGGTAGCGGGTTTTGTTGACGCTGTCGCGTGAGATTCCGAGCGCGAGGGCTATTTCGTCGGTTGATTTGTGGAGGAAAATCATCATGCAGACAAGCTCGTTGCCGGGTGTGAGTTCGGGGAAGTCCCGGCGAAGTCCAGGCAGGAAATCGGGATAGAGAGCCGAGAAGCTCTGACGGAATTCTTTTTCGTGGTCTTTGTCGAGGATAGCAGGCTGTAGAAACGAGGCGTTTTGATTCATCTCTGAGTTGGATGTGTTCAGTTGATTGTTGAGATTTTCTATGAGGGAGTTCAGTCTGATGCGTTCGGAGAGCAGATCTTCCATATTCTTGCTCTGCTCCCCCAGCTCACGCCGGTGTTTGGCCTTTTGCAGTCTTATGTAAAGTCCGAGGCCGAGCAGAATAACCACTGTCATTGTCCCCCAGAGGATTATCCGCTGTTGGGTCAGTTTATGGCGCAGGCGCAGGGTCTCGTTGGCCTCTTTCAGTCGGCTCGCCCGGTAGCGCAGGTCGGCGCCGGCCACTGCGTTGAGCTTTTCCCGGTCGAGCAGGGAGTCGCGCAGCGCGGCATATTGGAGAAATTTAGAGCCAAGTTTGTCGTAGTTCCCGTTTCGGGCATATGCGTCCATCAGCGAAGGGAGGCAATCGGATATGGCACGCATGTCGTCCTGCTTCTCGAATTCCGCTATGGCATCCTCCATTAGCCGGATTCCTTTTTCGGAATTGCCCTGTGCGAGATATCCGAGCCCGAGGGAAAAGTCCATCCCTGACATGTCCCATCGTCCGTAGGAAGCTTTCAGCTTTTCAAGCTCTCTCACCGCCTTGTCGATTGAGTCGCGTGACCGGCTCTTCATTAATATATAGTCGGCTTTTTCATATCTTACTCCCGAGCGCATTCTGTCGCGGTCGCCCTGGATATTGCCGTGGTCGATGGTGTAGAGGGCTCTGTCAAGGCAGGCTATGACGGAGTCAGGGATGTCGAGGAGGTCGAAAACCGTGGCCCTGAACCGATAGACGTCGCTCAGATAGCGTCCGTTGAGCCTGCAGCTCATCTCAAGAGCCTTCGTGTTTGCCTCAAGGGCCTCCTTGCCGAGGCCTAATGTCACATATAAATCGCCAAGGTCGCCGTAGAGGGTTATCATGCCCTCGCTCGGCTCGCGGTCTTTGGCTATTTCAGCCGCACGGAGCAGATAGTCGACACCGTTGAGGTAGTCGCCCGCGATATTGCAGAAATATCCCATCTGAGCCAGTACCTCAACCGGGTCTTCGTCGCTTTCACCTTTCTCCATGGCTTCGACCGCTTTTTTCTGCATGGCGATGAACTCCGGAGCGGGGGCGCCATCCTCCCGGAGTTTCCATGCCAGGTCGTTGTAGCTTTCTCCATTGCCGCTGCTTTCTCTTTTCCCCTCACGGCTTGTGCATGAGGAGGTGAGAACCATCAAAACGGATAGGGTTATGGTTATGAATCCTGTTTTATTCATCATATCACAAAATTACATGAAAATTCCATAGCTTTTAACAAGTCAGAGAGTGTTGTCCATTGAATTGTCCATTGAATTGACCGAGATTTGAGGTCGCAAAAGCGTATCTTTGCCATTGAAGATACATCTGTCGTATCGCACGATGCAAATATAGTATATTTTTATATGGAAAAGGTTGCTAAAAGAGGAGGGGTGGTCTTGCTCGTTCTGCTTGCTGTCCTGCTTCTCTCATTTCCGGTGAAGGCGCAGGAGTCTGATGCTGTTGCTGCGCCTGACAGCATCCTTGTTTTCTATTATCCTCCCGGCATACGGATGTTCAAGACCAAATATGCCGAAAACACCTGTAGCCTGCATGTGCTGCGGGAGAGGCTTCGTGGCTTCAAGCGAGGTAAAAACGTGTTGTATGTCGACGGCTACAGTGGCTCTTGCAAAAGGGATGCGTCCAATCGCCGCATGGCTTTCCGTCGCTGCAACAATCTGAAAGGATATTTTATTGACAATCTCGGACTTCGCGAACGTGATTTCAAGACGGTCAATCACCCCTTTGCCCATCCGGCTCTTGGGGAGGTGGTTACAATCGGTTTTTCTCCATCCGCTGTGGTTTCCGTGCCTGTCGACAGCTTGATTTCAGATGAAGGTCTTTCTGCTAACGACCTTTCAGAAAACAGCCTATCAAACGACAATCTTTATGATAACGGTGTAAAGGAGACTCCCACTGTCACATCAACGGACGTTGAGATTAGGGAGCCGGAGAGCCCAAAAGAAGAGAAATCGCATATGTGTGCGGTAGAGGATGCCGGAACGGAAAAGGCGGTAAGGCTTGTGAGAGTTAAAACCAATATCCTTGCATGGGGCGCTGCGATTATCAATATAGCTGCGGATTTTCAGCTTTCACGGCATATATCCATAGAGCTCCCTGTGATGTGGAGTCCGTGGAACATCAGTAGCCGTCACTCGCTGAAAGTGATAGCTTTGCAGCCTGAATGTCGCGGTTGGTTGGGAAAGCCCGGTCGCGGGCATTTCGCGGGCATACATGCATCCGTCGCGTGGTACAATCTGCGCAACGGCGATGACCGCTACCAGTGGTGTGGCCGTCCGCTGCTCGGGGCGGGAGTGAGCTATGGATATGCCCTGCAGTTGTGGGGATGTCTCGGACTTGAGTTTACCATAGGTGCCGGCTGGGCCAACATGCGCTCTAATCATTATTATAATATAGCTGACGGCGCGATGATTGACCGCAGTGTGACAAATTATTTCGGTATTGACCGCATCGGCATTTCCGTCTGCTATGACATACCGCTGAAAGGAGGCCGCCGATGAAGAAAATGATATATATTATATCGGTAGTGATTTTAGCCCTCGCTCAGTCGGCGTGTGTCAGGGAGTTTCCCGGCCTTAATCCAGACGGCAGCGAGGGTGTTGACCCTACACTTGTCACGGTCGACGTGGCACTGTCTCTCGACCTTTCGCTTGAGCCTCTTGTGCCCGTGCATCATTTCCGTTCTGAAAGTGAGCCTATGATGCGTTTTGTCGTGGAGTTTGCCCGCGACGGTGTTGTCGTGGAGCGGGTGGAGACATTCGTCGACCCATCCACGGTCAGCCAGGGAAAGCTTGAGTTGCCGCTGTCGGTAAAGCTGCATGCGTTGGAATATAATGTGGCTGTGTGGGGCGATTTTGTCGACGGATCAAGTCATGAGCCGCTCTGTTATGACTCGTCCAATCTATATGCCGTGTCCTGCCTGAGGCCCTATGCCGGCTGCATGGATGAACGGCAATGTTTCTGTGGCGTGACCGCTCTTGACCTACGCCCTTGGCGTAATCAATGGAATGCCTCTGTCACCGTGCCGGTAGAGCTGCGCCGACCGCAGGCGAAATACCGCATTATTGCCACCGATGTAGATGAGTTCCTGTCACGTGGAACGAAAGCGCGTGGCGGCTACACTGTGAAATTCCGTTACGGAATCATGCCGTGGCAATATGATGCATGGGCCGGCACTATAGACGGTTACATGGACGGTATGGACTTTACGGTGCCACTTGAATTGTCGACGGCATCCGACGGCACTGTACAGATGGGTTTTGACTGGCTGTTTGCCGTCAATAATATCAGTGAAGTCAGGCTGTCGCTTACCCTGTTTGACGAGTATCTTGTCCCGGTGTCGCATGTAACAGACATCGCGGTTCCGCTGCAGCGGGGGAAGTTGACGACCATTACCGGTGACTTCCTTACCAACGAGGTCGGCGGCGCGATATCCATTGATACCGAATGGGCCGGGACAGTGGAGATAGATGCAGAGGTATCATATTAGTATGACAATTAACATTCATTAAAATATAGAAAAAGAAATGAAGACAAAGTTTTTTAGCTTTTTCGCGGCATCGGCGATGCTGTTTGCCGCGTCTTGTTCGTCAACCGACATCGAGGAGTCGCTTCTCCCCGAAGAGTCTGTCAAGGGCGAGAGTTTGACGGTAAATCTAACAGTTCCTACAAATGACATTCCAAGGTCGCGCGCCGTTGCTGACGGCTGGGGCCTGAGGTGTGTGCTCTGGCTGGTTTCTCTTGATGCTGAAGGGAATCCTGTGGTTGATGAAAGTGGCAGGAAGGCCAAGATGCAGGTTATGTCAACTGCGTATACAGAAGGAGTATCCCTTAAGTTCACAGGAGTCGAACCTGGAAAATATGCTATCTGTGGTTTCTGCGGCTATTTTAAAGACGGAATAGAGACTCTTGACTCAGAGGCTCCTTATGAACTTAGCTATGTCGGGCTTGTGAATGGTGATGCCCCGCATTTTCCGGTTGATATGAAGTCAAATTATGAAGATGCCGCCAATAGCGATAATAACATGATTAATTTCAACAATAATCTGTATGACTGCTGGAAAGGGAAAGTGGAATTTACAAAAGACGATACAAATGCTTCAGTGTCACTTAATCTGAAGCGCGCAGTAAGCAAAGTGTGGTTTAATAATAATAATTCTTCGACCGGTTTTAATAACAGTAGCCTTGCGAGCCTTAAAATATACGGCGGCTATGATTCCGGTATAGACCTATGGAGTGATGAGGCGTATGCTTACAGACACTCCTCCATTAATTATACGATAACAGATTGGACCGGACTTCCTTCTGCCAGTTTGGTGACGATGTATCTTCCGAAACAGTCAAGTCTGTGTTCTTTTAGCCTTACTCCGACAGCTAAGCCTGAACTGGATTTGACTTTCAAGAAGGTTACTGTGAAAGATCTTAACTTTAATAGGGTTAACGTCTTTTTTACAGTCTTGGGTAATATGCTTATTGACAGCGGTACGAATGTCGAGGTAGATATTACGATGGATGATCCTGACAAATGGGATAACGGAATTACCTGGCCTAATCCTGATATCGATTATACCAATCCGTGATATCATACGTAGTATTCTAAATACACATCTCCAAAAGCGGAGTGAATGGTAAAAAAGACCGGTTCCTATTGCAGGAGCCGGTCTCTTTTTTGATTTGATGAAAGAATGAGTTTCTTAAAATTAAACGCTTCAATCAAGCGCTTAAAGGCCGCGACCGTGGCAGTTTTTATACTTCTTGCCTGAACCGCATGGGCAGGGGTCATTGCGGTTGATTCGCGGGCCTGCTTTCACGGGTTGCGGTGCCACTCTTTGTTGGCCCGCTCCCTGGGCTGCCGCACGTTGGGCTGCTTCGCCGGGGAGGTTCTCGCGTGAAGTACGGTATTTCGAATAGTCGTTGGCGCGTTCGGGCATAGCTCTCTCGACTTTGGGCTGTGCTTTCGGGGCCTCCTTGCGTTCGCCTTCTCCACTTTCTGCCGGAGTCTGGGCGGGAGCCTGCTGCTGGATGTAAATCTGACCGCGCATGAGGGTCGACATAGCCTTGACATTAAGATTGTTGAGCATAGCTTCGAAAAGGTGGAAGGATTCTACCTTGTAGATTACGAGGGGGTCCTTCTGCTCGTAGGAGGCGTTCTGCACGCTCTGACGCAGCTGGTCGAGTTCGCGGAGATGCTCTTTCCAGAGTTCGTCGATTGTCACGAGGAGCACGGCCTTGTGCCATTCCTTCACAATCGATTTGCAGCCTGTGCGGTAGGCTTCGTCGATGTCGACAACGAGGTTGAAGAAGCGCTTGCCGTCGGTCATGGGGACTGCGATGCGGCCTTTGAATCCACGGTTTTCAACACAGTCGTTGATTACGGGGAGCGCCACGTCGAGGATGCGCTGGCTCTTGCGGTCGAAAGCTTCCTGTGCTGCGGTGTGAATCTTCTCCACGGCATCTTCCTTGGCCATGTTGCGGTATTCCTCTTCGGTGAAGGGTGCCTCGATTGTGAGCACACGGAAGAGTTCGAGCGAGAGATCCTGATAGTCGGCGGGGCTGAAGTTGTTGACGAAGTTTTCAATCACGTCCCACATCATGTTGGCGATGTCGATGCCTACGCGTTCTCCGAGGAGGGCGTGGTGGCGACGGTTGTAGATGTAGGTACGCTGCTTGTTCATCACGTCGTCATATTCAAGCAGGCGCTTGCGGATGCCGAAGTTGTTTTCCTCAACGCGTTTCTGGGCGTTGCCGATAGCGTTGGTCACCATGCCGCTCTCGATACGTTCGCCCTCTTCGAGACCGAGGGTGTCGAGCATCTTCATCACGCGGTCAGTCGCGAAGAGGCGCATGAGCTGGTCCTCGAAAGACACGTAGAAGACAGACGAACCCGGGTCGCCCTGACGGCCTGAACGTCCGCGCAGCTGCCGGTCGACACGGCGTGACTCATGACGCTCGGTGCCTATGATGGCAAGACCGCCTGCGGCCTTGACCTCGGGAGTGAGCTTGATGTCCGTACCACGTCCCGCCATGTTGGTGGCGATTGTCACCATGCCCTGTTTGCCTGCGTGGGCCACGATTTCGGCCTCCTTCTGATGGAGTTTGGCGTTGAGGACGTTGTGGGGGATATGGCGCATGGTGAGCATGCGGCTCAGGAGCTCGGAAATTTCAACGGATGTGGTGCCGACGAGCACCGGGCGTCCTTTCGACACGAGGTCCTGGATTTCATCGATAACGGCGGCATATTTCTCCTTTTTGGTCTTATATACGCGGTCGTTCATGTCGATGCGCGCTATAGGCTTGTTGGTGGGTATTGTCACCACATCGAGCTTATAGATGTCCCAGAACTCGCCCGCTTCCGTCTCTGCCGTACCGGTCATGCCGGCAAGCTTATGGTACATGCGGAAGTAGTTCTGGAGGGTGATTGTGGCGAAGGTCTGGGTAGCGGCCTCGACTTTCACGTGCTCCTTGGCCTCGATGGCCTGGTGGAGACCGTCACTGTAGCGGCGACCTTCCATGATACGGCCTGTCTGCTCGTCGACAATCTTGATTTTGCCTTCGTCAATCACATATTCCACATCTTTCTCGAAGAGGGTGTAGGCTTTCAGTAGCTGTGTGACTGTGTGGACGCGCTCGGCCTTGACGGCATAGTCCTGCATGAGCTCGTCTTTCTTCTGTTGACGCTCGGCGAGGTTTTCGATATGCTCGGTGTCGGAAAGCTGCGACGCGATGTCGGGGAGCACGAAGAACTGGGGGTCGTCCGTCTTGCCCGTAAGTTCGTCGATACCCTTGTCGGTGAGTTCCACGCTGCGGTTTTTCTCGTCAATCACGAAGTAGAGCGGGTCGGTCACCTTTGGCATCTCGCGCTTGTTGTCCTGAAGATAGTATGCTTCGGTTTCAAGCATGAGGTTTTTCATGCCCTCCTGCGAGAGGAATTTGATGAGGGCGCCGTTTTTGGGGAGGCCCTTGAAGGCGCGGTAGAGCAGGAGTGCGCCTTCCTTGCGCACTTCCTTGTCGTCGGATGCTATTTTTGTCTTGGCTTCGGCGAGGATTTTGGTGACGAGCCTGCGCTGTGCCTCTACCACTTTCTCTACGTTGGGGCGGTATTCGTCAAAGAGCTGGTCGTCGCCCTTGGGCACGGGGCCGGAGATGATAAGCGGGGTTCGCGCGTCGTCGATAAGCACTGAGTCGACCTCGTCGACGATGGCATAGTAGTGCTTGCGTTGCACCATGTCGCCGGGGGCCATGGCCATGTTGTCGCGGAGGTAGTCGAAGCCGAATTCGTTGTTTGTTCCGAATGTGATGTCGCAATTGTAGGCCGCGCGGCGCGCTGCGGTGTTAGGCTGATGCTTGTCGATACAGTCAACAGTCGAGCCGTGGAACATGTAGAGCGGACCCATCCATTCGGAGTCACGTTTGGAGAGGTAGTCGTTGACAGTCACCACATGGACGCCTCGGCCTGAGAGGGAGCGGAGGAACACCGGAAGCGTGGCGACGAGAGTCTTACCTTCACCGGTGGCCATCTCGGCAATCTTACCCTGATGGAGCACGATGCCGCCTATGAGCTGCACGCGGTAGTGGACCATGTCCCAGGTGATTTCATTACCGCCTGCCATCCAGTGGTTTTTCCATATGGCATTGTCGCCGTCGATGGTGACGAAGTCCTTGCCCTGTGCGGCAAGTTCGCGGTCGAGCCGGGTGGCTTTTACGGTGATGGTCTCGTTGGCAGCGAAGCGTGCGGCGGTTTCGCGGACAACGGCGAACACTTCGGGGAGATGCTCGTTGAGCTTGTCCTCGATGGTGTCGAGGATGGTTTTCTCGTTGCGGTCGATTTTATCCCACACGGGCTGACGCTCGTCGAAGGGGAGTTCCTCCACCTCGACTTTGAGTCGGGCGTTTTCCTCGGTTTCCTGCGAGATTGACTGGCGGATGTCGGCGCGCACATTGTCGATGCGTTCGCGGAGCTGGTCTATGCTGAGCTGTTTCACCTCAGGCTCGAGAGCCTCGATTTTCCTTACAATCGGCTCGATTTCCTTGAGGTCGCGGGTCGATTTATTGCCGAAAATCTTGGTGAGAAATGATTGAAATGACATTCTGTGTATGAGTTTAAAGTTTAGAGTTTTGAGCTTAAAGTACCGTGGCTCTAAACGTGGATATTTTAATATAGGGTGATTTATTTTGATGTGATTCTAAGCGGAGGGAGGGAAGCCGCATTGGGTGAACGTATGCGCAGTATCCTCGTGACGGTCGGGGCTATGGCGCGGGCGTCGACTGTGGAGTCGATGGCCTGCGGGACAGCGTTGGGCGCGAGGATGTAGACCGGCGAGGTGGTGGCGACATGCCTTACCACCGGGAGTTGGTTGTGGTTATTGTTGTTTTCTTCTGAAGTATCCGAGATTTCCCATCCGGGATTGATGCTGACGAGTATGTCGCCGGCATGGGTGGGCGAAATGTTGCGGCACAGTGCCTGGGGGTTGTCACCGGCGCGACGGCTCATGATGTCGTCGAGGGTATAGACGGCGCTTACACCGCTCATGCGCGCAAGGAAGTCGGCGGATTCGCGACGGAGCTGCATTTCGTCGAGGCTGCGCTCCTTGATGAGTTTATGGTTGAGGAAGAAATATCCGTTGTGGTAGCCGCTCACGTAGTCCCCGTTGCCGTGGATGGCCATGAGATACATGTTGAGCAGCGATATGGCGCGACGGGGCGAGAACTGTCCGTAGGGAATGTTCCATCGTTCTTCGTCGCGTCTGCCTCCGGCGGGAGCGGGAGTGCCAGCGATGAAAAGCACTGAGTTTGCGATACCGGGCCCTTTCTCGATGGCTTTGACTATGTTGGCTATGTCGGAGTCGAGGCGGATGTAGGCATCCATGGTCTCTATGCGGTTGTCGGCATCGCGCCCGTAGAGATAGGGGGAGACGTTGAACCCGAGGTTGAGCATGTCGGTGACTCCCCGTGTCCCGAGTTTCAGGCTGCTGATATAGTCAATTCCTATCTGTGCCACCTCGCGGTTGGCGGGAGCCGATGTCTTGAAGGCTTTGAAGCGGTCGGTTTCGCGTGAGGGGAAAGTGTGGCGGAAGGGATAGAGTTTCTTGTAGGAAGGTAGGTCGGGGTAGCGGTCGAGCTCGATGGCGGGAGTCCACGCGAGGGTGTCGAGACGGGTGGAGAGTGTCACTCCATAGTTGCGCCTCGCTATTGCGGGTGGGACTTCCTTATAATAGGTCGACGTACACCATTTGCCGTTGGTGTCGTTAAGCCAGAATCCGCTGTTGCCGGCATGTCCCGCCAGGATTATGGCTACCTGGGCGTCGGGGGCCACCGAGTGGACGAGTCCGAGGCCTCCGTCAGAGACGCGCACCTCGTCGCCTATTGTGGAGACTTTCAGCGCCTGCGGAGAGAAGGTCTCATCGGTGAAATTGCCGATTTTCGCAGGGTCGAGCAGGATAGGATAGTCCGACTTGCTCTCGCTGTTCCACACTCTTGCGGCAGGAATTCCGTTGACGCTCGGAGAAGTGCCCGTGACGAGCATCGCCGTGGCGGCTGTAGCGTCGATGCCGGGACCGAAGTCGACATTCTCGATGCTGACGCCGTTGTTGATGAAGCGGTTGAAGCCATCCTTGCCGAAATTGTCGCGCAGTAGGTTGATGTAGTCAGCCGAAAGCCCTTCGACAAAAATCCCGACCACGAGCGAGGGCTTTTGTGTCGTTCCCGCAGGTGTGGCCTTCGGGGTGACGGCACTGATGCCCATCGTCACGAGCGAGACAACGAGCACACAGGCTAAGCGGGAACTTATTTGACGGCTTTTGCGTGATGACATCCGGATTTTCGGTTGGCTATTATGCATGACAATGCCCGCACTCCGTCCGCAGCAATCAAGGGGATGAAGGCAGGATTGGGTGACTGCGCGTGGCATATGAAAGCTACCGACAGCGCAATCAGGAGTGCAAAGTTAACGAATTGATAGGAAATTAGCAACTTTTCCCACCTTTTTGACCAGACCAGCACAGCCCCCGCGAAACAGCACGGGTTGAGCCACAGATAGAGCCAGTTTGGCGAAGTGGCCTCATGGACCGAGACAAAAATCAAAAAAGTGAGAATCAGGCCGCAGATTCCTGAGAAAGAGAAGAATGTTGTGTCAAAAATCCTGCATGACAGTGTGAGGCTTCCGTGTCTCAGTTGGCCAATCGAGCAGAGGATTGCTATTATGAAAACGACGATGCTCCAGAACATCGGGGTGAGCAGTGCGGGCGTAGGAGCAAGGATGGCGCTTGGGGCGTCGCTTTCAACGATTGTATGGCTGTCACTGACGATGGCCATGCCCGATGGCCTTGTGGCGCGTGAGAGCATGCTCTCGAGAGCTTCGGGCGAGAATGAGAGTTCACGCTTGCTTATGGGTCGGTCGATGCCGCTGCCGAGAGCGAGGTCGATGCCGAACTGATACCATGGGTAATTCCTGTGGTAATGGCGCATGGCATCGCGGAAGGATTTCCCGGCTTCCGACGGCAGTCCGCTTCCCGACAGCCGCAATGTGTCGCCTATCGCTTTTTCTATTATAGCGAGCGGACGCGTGGCGCAATTGTCGAGCACATAGTTATAGCGGTAGCTGCGGTTTTCAGGCTGGAGATTGATGTCGGTCAGATTTCTTACCTCCAAAGCCTCCTCGGGGGAGAGGTTAAGCTTCTGTTCGACCACTTCCCTGCCCTCCCTGCGGTATAGTTCAAGAAAACGCCGGGTGTCCGTAGCTCCGGCCATGTAGTCGGTCTCGCCTTTCACGAAGCGGTAGACGAAATTCGGGGCAGCGAAGTCGAAAAGGCCCCAGTTGACCACATAGTCTCCCCTTACAGGGTCCTGGATGCGCAAGGCGCTGTGGCCTTCGAGCTGATATATTTCAGCTCCCGCGCGTGCGGTCAGGAGGGATATGCGTGGGGCTTTGGAGAGTAGGGTGGAATCAGCCTGAAACTCCAGGGCCTTTGCGTGGAGGAGTGAGAGCAGACTGATTATTATAAATGTGAGCCGAAGACGTAAGTTCATCCTAAGAGTTTTGAGATATCGTCCATGTTTATGATGGTGAACACGGTGTTGCCCTCGGGGGTGAGCGCGGGCGTCGGCAGTCTGAAAAGGTCGCTGATAAGTCGGTCCATCTCGGCGGGTGTAAGGGACTGTCCACGCTTGATTGCGCTGCTGCGGGCCATGGAGAGGGCAAGGCGTTCGTGGAGCGAGTTGCCGAGTTCCTCGCCGCTTTCGGTCACGCTTTCAATCATGCCGAGGAGGGTGTCGCGCGGGTTGGCTCCGGTCAGGATTGAAGGGACACCGCTGATGCTCCAGGTGTTGTCGCCGAGCGGGGCGAGGCTGAATCCGAGTTCTTCAAGCGAGGGAGCTATGTCGGTGAGCACAGCATTTTGGGCTGCTGACAGTTCCACGACTTCGGGGAACATTGTGGATTGCGATATGAAGCCCTTCTCCCTGGCCTTGGCGAGATATGAATCGTAGAGTATGCGTTTATGGGCGCGATGCTGGTCTATTATCATAAGCCCGTCGCGGGAGGGGGTGAGGATATAGGCGTTTTTCAGCTGAAGGGTCGCGCTTTGCGGCGTCACCATCATGGAGTCGGGACTGCCGTCGGAAAGGTCGAGTTCGCTGTCTGCGGAGTTGACCTTGCTTTCGACCATCGATGCGTAGCCGTCGTCGCGTTTCTTTACGAAGTCGTCGTAGAGCTTTTCCCAGTCGCGGAAACGCTCGGAGGACTGTTGGGGGAATTGTGACATTCGCGAGCCGGTGTTTGCTGTGGACTGTCGGTCTGCGAATGACGATTGCCTGGAAGCGCGCTGCTCACGCGGTTCTGCGAAAGGATTGTAGCCTTCGTCAAGCTCCACCTCGTGGTTGGCGGTGGCGTCGGGTGAAAAGGCCGGTATTTCGGGGGCGTCCTCCACGTCGAAATCTATGGCCGGGGCGGCGTTGAACCGTCCGAGCGATTCGCGCACGGCAGCGGTCAGTATCTGCCATATTGCCTGCTCGTTCTCGAATTTTATCTCATTTTTGGTCGGATGGATGTTGACATCAATGGTCTCGGGGTCGACCGTGAGATTTATGAAATAGTTTGGCTGCTCGTCAGCTGGAATCAGCCGCTCGTAGCATTGGAGTATGGCTTTGTGGAAATATGGATGGCGCATGTTGCGTCCGTTGACCATCAGATATTGAAGCGCGTTGCGTTTGCGGGCGTTTTCTGGAAGCCCGATGAAGCCGTTGAGCCTTACGATTGAGGTGTCGGTGTCGACGGGGATAATCTGCTTGTCGAGCGATTTGCCGAAGAGGTCGGCTATACGACCCTTGAGCGATGAGCGACGGAGGGAGTGGAGGGTGGTATCATTGCTGATGAGGGTGAAGTCCACTCCGATGTTGACAAGGGCGAGCCTTTCGAATTCCCGCATTATATTGCTAAGCTCGACGGAGTCCTTTTTCAGGAACTTGCGCCGTGCGGGCACGTTGAAAAAGAGGTTCTTGACCATCATATTGCTGCCCGGGGCGCATGCTTCCGGAGTCTGGCTCTCGACTTTCGACCCGTTGATAACCAGACGTGTGCCTATTGTCTCCTCCTTGCGCATGGTTCGGAGGTCGACCTGGGCTATTGCGGCGATAGAAGCGAGCGCCTCTCCGCGGAATCCCATTGTTGATAGCGTGAAGAGGTCGTCGGCGCGGCTTATCTTCGAGGTGGCATGGCGTTCGAAAGCCATGCGGGCGTCGGTGTCGCTCATTCCGCAGCCGTTGTCAATCACCTGGATTAGTGTGCGGCCTGCGTCCTTGAGTATTATGGTGATGGAGGTGGCTCCCGCGTCGATGGAGTTTTCAACAAGCTCCTTTATTACGGATGCGGGGCGTTGGATTACTTCTCCGGCGGCAATCTGGTTGGCTACGGAGTCGGGAAGAAGTCTGATTACATCACTCATTGCTCTCTTCCTCCTTTATTATCGGGGTTTCTGTATGTTTGTTGTCGGCTTCATTTTCAGGGTCGTTGTCAGGAACAGTCGTTGTGTCTGTTTCCGCGCCTGTATTTGTGCCCTCGATTTTATCGGGAATTACCTGGTGGTTTACGAGGGAATCAAGCGACAGTGAATCGGGGGTAAGCATTGTAGAATCTGGTTTCAATGCAAGTGAATCACCCGGTTCCGTGACGGCGGGTCTCTGTGGAACAGGCGTCTGCGGAGTCTGAGGTTTGGGGCGTCCTGTTGCCGTCCCGCGCACCGTGTATGCGTCAGGGCGCATCTTGCCGAACAGTTGCTGGGATTTCAGGTCGGCCATTTCGGGAGGATAGTCAAAGACCTCGTCAGGTGCCATCGGACGCAGGGGGCCATACCAGCGGAACTGCGGCAGATAGTATGACGAGCGTTTGGCAAGGTAGAGCGGCGTCACCTTCCCTGTGGAATTGGGCCACATAATGATGCGTTCCACTTCGTTGCCATTGAAAAAGGCGTCCATATAGCTGCTCTCGGTGAAGGAGAACTTATTGTAGGTCGAGTCGTTCTCCATCGGGAACATTATGACCTGGACGTTCCCCTCCACGTAGAGGCGTCGCAGGGTGGAGTCGTTGAACCACGCGGTCATGTCGGCTCCCGTAAGCTGGTTGTAGCAGTCCTCACCGATATGTTGCGACACAAGCCCGGATTCAGGCAGGCGCGCCCAGTCGGCGGTGGAGTCATTGAGGTGCACGTAGATTACATTGCCTACAATCTGCTTGTCGCCGTTCCATAAAATCGGGTGGTCATACATATATAATATAGAGTCGCGCTCCACCATGCTCATAGAGTCGCAGAGACCCTGGATATCGCGGCGGAAAAAGCGCACGCGGTGGAATACGTCGGTGACTTTCGTCGAGTCAGCGAGCGTGTATGCACTGATTGTGTCGCCGTGGAGATAGAGGGTGTCGGCTTTGGAATATTCAAGCGCGAGGGCGTCGCCGGTGACGAAGGCGGAGTCGGTCAGTTCGTTGTAGAAGCCATAGTTGCCCCGGAGTTCGGATTTACGGGTGGAGTCGGTGAGCACCATGTTGCCGAAAGCTTCTCCGTAGCCTTTGTTGCGGTCGTAGAAGAGAGTGTCGCCCGTCAGGGTGTTTCCCCGGCGGGTATGGACCGTAGAGCGGTCATAGAGGTCGGCCATGCCGAGGTTGGTGTCGTAGAACCCGGACGTGGAGTTGATTTCGCCGTCCTTATTGACTATAAGTGTCTGACACATCAGCTGTGCGATGTGGGTGTCGGTATTATAGGTCAGCGAGTCGGTATACATTCTCAGCGTGTCGTTGGGGCGCGGGCCTGTAAGGTCGACGTTGAGATAGAAAAAGGCGTCCTTCGTTGCCGGATAGTAATAGCCCTGAAGCGAACGGAGGATGTTCTGGTTGTCGCTCAGTGTGCCTCCGGTCTCATAGTAGCCTACATCCTGCGCGAGGTCGTAGAAAAACACGTCGGTTGTGAGAGATACGTCGCGGTTGATCAGCTTCACTTTTTTCCCCGGATAGGCGCGCAGTTCAGCGAGTTCTCCCTCGCCGTTGTAGTAAAGCTCGTCGCCGTAGACAAAAAGGGTGTCGCCCTGCTCCATATGCACGTTGTTGAAGGCATCGAGCGACGATGTGACCTCGTTGAATCGCGCGCTGTCGCAGTACATGAACATGTCGCCCTTGCGGAAGAGCACATTGCCGACGAGTATCTGCACGTCGGAATCACGCGCCTGATTGTAGGTGAGCCTGTCGGCGCGCTCAAGGAATACCTTTCCGGGCGTGTGGCGGTCGGTCGTGGGGATTGTCGGGCGTATCACGCTCTTTTTCGGCGCGGGCGCTGTCTTGACGGCCGGGGCTTTGGCCGGGCCGTCCTTGGGGGCCTGCGCGAGCATGGCGGGAAGCGAGATGAGCGCTACCGCGAGGATTGCCAGAATGTTGGAGCTCTTCATGCCGCTCCCTCCTTACTGCTGTTTGTTCCAGCCCTTATGCTTAAACTCGCAGTTGCGCCAGCCCTCCTCGATGCGGACGTAGGTGTTTTTAATCTTTTCAGCCAGCCAATCGTTGAGCACTTGTTCGCGGCGGGCATCCTCATATCTGCCTTTCAGCAGCTGATAGTCATCGGAGATGTTGGCTTTGTGGCCTGGGATGCGTTCCGCAAGTTTCACGATTGCTACGGTCTCGCGGTTGTTGCGGTCGGTCATGATGAAGGGTTCGGAGATGTCGCCCGGTTCCATGTCGTTGACAAGCTTGGCCACTTCCTGCGGGAGTTCCGACATATGGAAACGGGTTGTCCCCGTGCGCTCGTTGACGAGGAGACCCTTGTTGTTTTTAGTGTCCTTGTCCTGTGAAAGGTAGGAGACCGCTTCCTCGAAGGAGAATTTGTTGGCCGTGATGTCCTTGCGCAGGGAATCCATGCGCTCGACGGCATCGGTGAGGTCTTTCTCGTCGACTTTCGGTTTGAGAAGTATATGGCGCACGTTCACTCGGTCACCACGCTTCTCGATGAGCTGCATGATATGGAAGCCATACTCCGTCTCTACGATTTTCGACACCTTCTTGGGGTCGTTGAGGTTGAAGGCTACTGCTGCGAATTCCGGCACGAGCTGTCCGCGTCCGGTAAGTCCGAGTTCTCCGCCACGCTGCGACGAGCCGGGGTCCTCCGAATAGAGGATTGCGAGTGTCGAGAACTGGCTCTCGCCCTTGTTGACCTGGTCGGTGAAGCTGCGGAGACGGGCTTTGACATCCTCGATTGCCTCGCGTGGAATTGCCGGCTGCATGGTCAGAATCTGTACCTCGACCTGCAGGGGCACCCATGGTATGCTGTCCTCGGGCAGTTTCTCGAAATAGCGGCGTACGTCAGCCGGGGTGGCCTTGATGTTTTTGGTGAGATTGCTCTGCACCTGCTGGATGCGGATGCGGTTTCTCACCATGTCGCGCAGCGATTCGCGCATGGAGGGGATGGATTTGTGGAAGTATTGTTCAACTTTTTCTTTTGACCCGAGTGAGGCTATGTAGTTGTTGAGATAGGCCTCTACCTGCTGGTTTACCATTGCGTCGGCGGCCTCGATTGTGTCGGTCTCTGCCTGATGGAGATAGAGCTTTTCGATGGCGAGCTGTTCGGGCACCACGCAGTAGGGGTCGCCGCTGATGGGCATTTTCTCGTAGAGCATTGTCTGGTAGGCTTCTTCGATTTCAGATTTCCAGATAGGTTGGTCGCCTACGACCCATGCCACTTCCTCGGCAACATTGTCTGTGCCGGCCGAGACATAGACGGCGCCCGTGAGGAGCAGGACGCCAAGCAATATGATTGATTTGATTTTCACGCGGTTATGATATGATAGGTGTGAGAATTCGGAATATCAGCCCCAAAGTTACAAAAAATATCTCAAACCGAGGAAAATCATACCCGTTTTTCAGGGCGTTGCATGGCTCTGCCCGTTCGGAATTTATCGGATTCTGTGGTTGGACGATTTTCCGGCATTACGGTGCATGTGTGGTTTGGCCGTCTCTTTTGGCAATTCGGTTACAATTGTGCGGAGTTTTGGATTTTTTAATTTAACTTTGCAATATACTACACTCTAAGAAACTGTTTAAAATTTTATCGTTAATTTTTACAACTGGATTTCGGAGAGATTTTTGCCATGTAGAAACAGGAGTGTAGCGAGCTACATGACTGTTTCAAAGGGCAAAAAGCGCCCGAAAGGCAGTTGCTTCCAGCCTACGGTATCTTCCGGCTCTTTCCGGTTTTTCATTCGTCAGATAGCACAGCTATACTTCCTCATTCCAAAACCGGAAATAGCTCGAAAGATACCTACTAAAAATTCACGAGAAAAATTTAAACAGTTTCTAAAAACCGCCAATAAAACACTGTGCAGCTATGTCCATGATGACTTTTTTCAGAAGAGCGTTCGGTTTTTCCCCTGAAACAGAGGAGGAAGACGATGATTATAATCCGGCTGTGCCGCAATATGCCGCATCTGCCGTCGAGCCTGCAAAGACGCAGGCCGTAGGTCACCGTAGCGATTCCGCTTCTGCTGCAGAGGTTTCTGCGGATGATGAGACAAAGTCAGAAAGCGACACAGCCCTCCCTGCCGACCTTTTCGATGCCGTGATAGAGCTGTTCAATAACGCGCAGCCCGATTTCGTGAAGAAATGTCTTAATGTGGAGTCACAGCGACAGTATATACTCAACTCTCTGTCAGAATCTCTCAAAGGACGTCTGAATTCTGTGATTGAGTCCTCGGCCCATAAGTGGGACAAGGAAAAATCGGAATTGGAGAAGAAGATAGCCGACCTTGAGGGGGATGATAATGAAATGGCAAAGCTGCGTCAGGAAAACCGCCGGCTTAAATTGAGCGTAGACCGCCAGAAGCGAGCCTTGCTTGACCGTATAAATGACCTCGAGACGCAAGTGGCCAGGCAGTCGGAAGAAAAAGAGCGATTTTTCAGTAAGAAGCATACACCGGCCACCGAGGAACTTGCAAAGGCCAATTCCCGCATAAAGGAACTTGAGGAGGAAAAATCGGCGCTTGAGACCGAAAAGACAGCCCTCGAAGGTGGGAGGAGTGCCTATGAAGACGAGCGGGCGGCTTTCGACGAGCAGAGGTCGGCGTTTGAGGCTTCAAGGACAGAATTGACCGCAGAGTGTGACCGCTTGCGCGATGAAGTGGAACGCCAGACCACTCTCAAGGAGCAGCTTGAAGTCAAGACCTCGATGAGCGACGCCATGATTAACGACCTCCGTAATCAGGCTGCGACAGCCCGTCAGGAACTTGAAAAGATGCAGCGTGAAACCGAGGACGTGATGGAGCAAATCAAGATTCAACTCGACGGTTTTGAGGATTTGAAAGCCCGCAAGGATGCGAAGATTGCCGAGCTTCAGGAGGCCAATGCTTCATTGCGCCGCACGATAGAGACCAATCTCTACAATCAGGCAAACAGTGAGATGAAGCTCCGCTCCGAAATCAAAAGTCTACGCGCTCAGCTTGAAAAAGCCTCGGCTGTTTCCACGGAGGCATCCGCACCGCCGTCGGATGAAGCCTTGAATGAGCCTCCACGCGAATATGAAAAGGCCCCGCGCAAGCGCGGACGCCCTAAGAAAGTGCGTATCGACAGCGAACTCGACAACACCGAGTGGTTTTCATCGGCCAAGGATGATTCCGACTTCGGCTACCACGAACCTCCGCGCCGCCCTGTCAACGACAATGAAGCCCAACTGTCGCTTTTCTGAAAAAAACTGTCAATTTTGAAAATACCGCGAAAATACGCTTCCATATCTTGAATTAGAACACGTATTCTGAATATGAAAAAACTATTCCTACAGGTAATTGCTTTGGCTGTCATGCTTCCGGCTGTGGCCGCGAATATATCTGACGACCGCTCGCTCGCCCCGTTTGTCTATCCTGAAAATGCTTCGGTCAAGGTGGATAAGCCCGCATATATGGCCGACGGACTGAGCTACCTACGCCTTTCCGAGGACGGCAAGAAGGTGGTGAAGGTCGATACGCGTAGCGGTAAGGAATTGGAGACAGTGATGGATGTCACCCATACGCGTGAGACTACAATCGCTTCGATTGACGACTTTGTCCTAAGCCCCGACGGCTCCAAGTTGCTTGTGAGCCGTGAGCGCAAGATGATTTACCGTCGCTCTTCCATGGCTAAGTATTATGTCTATGAAATCCGCACCCGCTTGCTCCATCCTCTCTCGGAGAAGTTTGAGTATCAGCGTGCGCCGCTTTTTTCTCCCGATGGCCGCATGGTGGCCTTTGTCGGGAACGACAATAATATCCATCTCCATAAGATTGATTTCGGCTCCGAGATCGATGTGACCACTGACGGCAGTGTCGACCATGTGATAAACGGAGTTCCCGACTGGGTCTATGAGGAGGAGTTCACAACCTCCGTTTCCATGGCCTGGGCTCCCGACAATCAGACTCTGTGCTATATAAAATATAATGAGTCCGATGTGCCTGCCTTCTCTTTTCCTCTCTACGAGGGTTCTTGCGAGCCGATGAGGCAATATGCACTCTATCCGGGTAGTTTTACCTATAAATATCCTGTGGCCGGCGAGCCTAATTCGCGTGTCAGTGTCCACAGCTATGATGTCGACAACCGTAAGACCAAGAATCTCGACATCCCTGCAACTGGGATTGAATATATCCCCCGCATCGCTTATGGCGGAAGCCCGGACCGCCTGATTGTGGCCACTCTCAACCGCGCGCAGACCAGAATGGAACTTTTCAGCCTTAATCCGCGCTCTAATGTAGCAAAATCCATTCTCGTAGAGGAGTCCGATGCCTGGCTCGACCCTCTGACCTATGAGGACCTTACCTTCAACGCCGATAATTTCGTGGTGCTTTCTACCCGCAGCGGTTTCACACATGCCTATCAGTATACCTATGCGGGAGCCTTGTCGCGCACTCTGACCAAAGGTGATTTCAATGTGACCGCATATTATGGCTCCGATCTCAAGGGCAATCACTATGTGCAGTCTACTGTTACCGGGGCTATCAACCGTGTGGTTTCACGCATAGATATAAAAGGTGTGATGAAGCATATCACTCCCGAAAGGGGCACAGGTTCCGCGTGGTTCACTCCGGCCATGAATTTCTATACGGTCAATTATAGTAATTCCGCTAAGCCTGCGTGCTATACTCTCTGTTCAATCGATGGAAAGGAATTGCGAGTCATTGAGGATAATGCCGCTGTGGCTGCGAAATATGCAGGTATGCCCGCAAAAGAATTCATAACTATCCCCAACGATGAAGGCGCGCAGATGAACGCGTATATAATCAAACCATCCGACTTCTCTCCTTCGCGTCGCTACCCCGTGATAATGCATCAGTATAGCGGCCCCGGTTCGCAGCAGGTGCTTGACTCCTGGAGCGTTGACTGGATGCAGTATGCCGCAGGGAAAGGCTATGTGGTGGTTTGTGTCGACGGTCGTGGCACCGGTGGTCGCGGGCGTGCATGGGAGACTGCGGTTTACAAGAATCTTGGACACTATGAGACTCTCGACCAGCATGCTGCCGCTCGGTGGATGGCCCGTCAGCCATATGTCGATTCCGCGCGCATAGGCATTTGCGGATGGAGCTATGGCGGCTACGAAACGCTGATGGCGGTCTCGTCGGCCGGTTCTCCCTATGCTGCCGCAGTGGCTATTGCCCCGGTGACAGACTGGCGTTACTATGACACCATATATGCCGAGCGCTATATGCTGACCCCTCGCGAGAATGAGGACGGCTACCGCCGTTCCGCTCCTATAAACGCTGTGGGAGGTCTTTCGGTGCCACTGCTCATAATGCACGGCACTGCTGACGACAATGTCCATTTCATGAATACCGTCCAGTATACTTCCGCCCTTCAGGCAGCCGGAAAATGGTGTGACCTTTTCATCTATCCCAATATGAACCATTCGATAAACGGTTGCGACGCCAGGCTTTCCGTTTATTCCCGCATGCTTGGCTATTTTGACGCCAACATGCGCTAAGCCATAAGAAATAAATATGTCTCAGCAACATATCACCAACGAAAGCGCTATCTTCTCGCTGTGGCTTAACTGGGCCGTGGCGGTTGGAGCGCTTGCCATTCCCGAATTCGTGAGTCTCTTTGTCCCTAAAATCTGGATTCCGCTGATTACACTCGGAGTCATGTTTATGCTTATCCTCTATCGCCACACCGGAGGTAAGTTCAACGCTTCATCCTGCGACCTTATCCAGGTAATATGCATCCGGACACTCGGCATCTCGGCTGTCATAATGCTTATTATAGCCGTAATATATGCCAGGGGTTATATCTCCGCTTTTTATTCCGAGGATGTGATTAATACCGACATCCCATTCCTGTCGATATTGATTGAGGGGCCGGTGGCCACTGCCATATGCATATGGCATATGATGATAGGACATAGCGCGAACGTTTGTCGCCGTTGCGTGATAAGATACGGCACGGCCTCGGAACGCGGCTTCCTTGGAAAAATATTCCAGCAGGAGAGTCAGTATCAGTTGCGTTTTCTCCTGGTGCTTTCAGCATTGTTCACGGTCGGGTGCTGGATATATTACTGGCTTTTCTATATAAATGTCAATCTCAACCGTTTCGACCGCTTCGCGTTCAACTGGATACCGACGATATTCTTTATCCTGTCGATAATCTATCTCGGCATGAGGTACTTCTCCCTTTGGGGTTACTACTACAATCATATCGAGCTTAACCCGCGCAAACGTGCCACTACCACCACCCTGCGCTATATAATTCTCTGCGGTGACAGTGTGCTGCTCGACCGTATGGATGATTTCCATGATATCCCCGATGCCAATAAGTATGATACCCCGGCTGAGATTCATTTCCCGAGCCGTGAACGGGTTGATAAGAAGGAGGCATTGAGAGTTTTTCTCGATATGGCCAACATTGATACCGATGATTTTTCAATGCGCTTCATGTATAAGAGCACTGACGTCTCGGGAATGAGCAATGTGTTTCACTATATATGCTGTGTCGAGTCAAAGGATATTATTGATTCCACTGCCCTCCATGGCAAATGGTTCTCCCTCTCACAGCTTCAGCGCTTGCTCTACAACCATGACCTCGCTCCGCTGATGGCAGCTGAAATCCACAGGCTCTACACCGTGACTATGGCATGGAAGACCTATGACAGCGAGGGGCGACGCCTCTATAAGATAAAGAACTATCATCCCAGTTTCCGTCTTGGCGGAATCTGTGAATGGGACGTGGATTTCGACAGCCCTACTTGGCTCGATGTTGCCCGTTTCAACGAGGATAAACCGTTTTTCCGTCTGCGCCGTTTCCTGCGCAGCCGTGCTATGCAAAAAGGTTGAGCCGTATGTCGCCTCTGATTGTAATTACAGGCCCTACAGCCTCGGGAAAGACACGTCGGGCTGTTGACCTTGCCCGCAGGATTGACGGTGAGATAATCAGTGCCGATTCAAGGCAGGTTTATCGCGGAATGGATATAGGGACCGGTAAGGACATTGAGGAATACTGTGAAGTCCCCGTACATCTTATTGACATCTGTCCGGCCGGATATAAATATAATCTTTTCGAATTCCTTCGTGACTTTGAGTCAAGTCGTGACGGTATTGAATCGCGCGGGAAGCGGACTATCCTCTGCGGAGGCACCGGGCTGTATGTGGAAAGCGTCTTGAAAGGACTGCGCCTGCCTCAGGTCCCTGAAAACCCTGATTTGCGCCGTGAGTTGCAGGACAAGAGTCTTGAGCAACTTACCAGAATCCTAAAATCGATGAAGTCGCTCCACAATGTGACCGATGTCGACACCGTTAAGCGGGCCATACGCGCTATTGAGATTCAGACTTATTACCTGGAGCATCCTGACGCGGCACGTCAGGCTGAGCCTCATCCTCTGACTGACGCTATAGTCATAGGTGTGGAAATTGACCGGGAATCGCGCCGTCGGCGCATCACGGAGCGTCTCCACAGCCGCCTCTCCCAAGGGATGATAGCCGAAGTGCAGGCCCTGCTTGATTCAGGCGTCCCGGCTGATGATTTGATATACTACGGTCTGGAATATAAGTTCCTGACCCTCTATCTCACCGGTTCCTTGACATATGACGAGATGGTCAGTGGCCTTGAGATAGCCATTCATCAGTTTGCCAAACGTCAGATGACATGGTTCAGAGGCATGGAGCACAGGGGATTTCCAATCCACTGGCTCCCCTACGACCTTCCTGCGGACGAATTCACTGACAGGGTCATGGCTTTGTTGTAGACCGGCTGCCGGAAATTTCTTTAAGGAGTAATCGTTGTTGATACCATATAACCGAGGAGCCTCGAAATTCAATGATTTCGAGGCTCCTCTGCTATGTTGAATGTCGGTGTTTAAGCCATGAAGAGTGTTTCGAGGGCATAGGTCGCGATACCGGCGATGTAGCCTATGAAGGCAATCCAGGTGAAGCGGCGCAGATACCATCCGAAGCTTATTTTCTCGAGGCCCATCACTACCACACCGGCAGCCGAGCCGATTATGAGCATGGAGCCTCCGACGCCGGCACAGTAGGCGAGGAGCTGCCAGAAGAGGCCGTCGACTCCGAAGTCACCTGAAGGTGCGATGGCATACATGTCCATGCAGCCTGCTACGAGGGGCACATTGTCGACGATGCTCGACACCACGCCAATCACGCCTGTCACGAGATAGTGGTTACCGTTTGACACATCGTTGAGCCATATGCCGAACGAGTTGAGCACCCCGGTTTCCTGAAGTGTGGCCACGGCCATAAGGATGCCGAGGAAGAAGAGGATGGTGGCCATGTCGATGCGGGCGAGCAGTGCTGTGACTTTAAGATTGGAGTCCTTGCAGAAGAGGGCGTTGCGGTTGCAGCGGTACTCGCTGACGAGCCACAGGATACCCAAGGCGAGCAGGATGCCCATAAAAGGCGCGAGTCCTGTCAACATTCTGAAAATGGGCACGAAAATCAGACCGCCTACACCGAGACAGAGTATCAGGGTGCGGTCGCCCGAGTTCTGCACGCTGCCGCTGTCTTCAGTGCGGTTGGGTGTCGGTAACGAACCTTTGAGATAGAGCTGGGTGCAGAGGCCTGAAACGATAACGGCGATTATCGACGGGAGGAAAAGTTCGGTGATTACACCGCCGGTGGTAATCATGCCACGGATCCAGAGCATGATGGTGGTGACGTCGCCGATAGGGGAGAAGGCTCCGCCGGCATTGGCGGCTATTACAATCATGCCGCCGTAAATCATGCGGTCGTCATGGTCGTCCACAAGCTTGCGGAGCACCATGATCATGACTATCGATGTGGTGAGGTTGTCGAGTATGGCCGAGAGTATGAATGCCATGAAGGTGATGCGCCAGAGCAGTTTGCGTTTGCTTGTGGTGGCCAAGGCATCCTTGACGAAGAAAAATCCGCCGTTGGCATCGACAATCTCCACGATTGTCATGGCTCCCATAAGGAAGAAGAGGATTTCACAGGTGTCGCCGAGATGATGGAGGAGTTTGGCGGAGGTGTCGGCGCCTACTTCGGGAGCATAACCGCAGGCATAAAGAGTCCAGCATACTACGCACATCAGCAGTGCGGGAACGGCTTTGTTAATTTTCAGCACGCTTTCCAACGCGATGCATAGATAGCCGAGAATAAAACATGTGACAATAGCAGTTACCATTTCTTAAAAGGATTTCATGGATTATAGTTAAAGTTCTATTTGTGTCGGTGAGGTATGCTCCGTAGTCCTATATAATACATGCTTCTTGGCCCTATATAATATAGGTGGTAGGAAAATCAGCCGCAAAGGTCGTAATTATTACCCGCAAAACAAAATTTAAAATAATGAAATATTTCTTTAATGCGCTGACCCACCCTCCGATGCGTTTTTGGCGTTTTCTGTTATTAAATGAATTTTTTAGGCGAAATGGTGGAAAATTTGTTGTATTTTTGTTGACAATCAATTTATACAAGCTTTGGGATAAAATATGGGACTCAATATCCGACACGAGACGATGACGCTCTACCTTCAGCCTTTGCGCGAGGGTGGTTCCCTGCCGGGCTTGGTCGAGGCTTCCGACGGATTCCGCTATGCGGCCAAATTCCGTGGCGCCGGCCATGGAACCAAGGCGCTTATCGCTGAATTCATAGGCTCGGAACTCGCAAGGATAGCGGGATTCAGGGTTCCTGAATTAGTGCTGCTCGACCTTGGTCCTGAATTCGGCCGGACGGAGGGAGATGAGGAGATTCAAGACCTCCTGCGTGGCAGCGAGGGGCTTAATCTTGGCGTTCATTTCCTTTCAGGAGCTTTGACCTGGGATATTATCGCCAATAAGACTGACTCCCTCACGGCCTCTAAACTCGTGTGGCTTGATTCATTCCTAACAAACATTGACCGCACACCGCGCAACACCAATATGCTGCTTTGGAACCGTGAACTGTGGCTCATCGACCATGGTGCCTCGCTCTATTTCCATCACTCCTGGTCTGACTGGGAAAAGGCTGCCCTCAGTCCTTTCCCCTATGTGAAAGACCATGCGATGCTTCGTGACGCCGACAGGCTTGCCGAGGCCGACCGCGAGATGCGGGGGCTTATAACCGACGCGGCTATCGATACCGTGGTCGACGCTCTGCCTTCCGATTGGCTTGCCGCCTCCGGTTCCCCGGCTTCTGTCGAGGAGCAGCGCGAGGTCTACCGCTCGTTTCTGAAAACAAGATTGTCAAACTCCGAAATCTTTACCCGCCATGCCATTGCCGTCAGAGAATCACTTGTTTGAATACGCCGTGGTCCGCTATGCGCCGCGTGTGGAAAGGGAGGAGTTCATCAACGTCGGCTTAGTGATGATGTGCAAGCGCAGGCGATGGATTCGCTCGAGATTCCTGCTTGACGTCCACCGTCTGTATGCCTTCTGCCGTAAGGTAGATATTGACGCCCTGGGCGCTCAGCTTGAGGCCTTCTCAAAGGTTGCCGACGGTTGCCCCGGCCCTGTCGGAGAGCTGGAAGTCCACGAGCGCTTCCGATGGCTTACAGCCGTGAGAAGCGCATGCCTCTCCACCTCGCGTCCCCATCCCGGCCTGACATCAGACCTCGACGAAACCTTCGACCGTCTCTTCGCCGACCTCGTCACCCCCGACTGACCCCGCCTGATAGTATGTGCCTGAATATCGGCTCTCCCTCGGAGTAGGGATATGGCAGGAGACATATGGTAGCTATAATGGCAAGGAATATTATGGCTATTACGGCGGAGCCCCATCTCACCGGTCCGGGGGGAATCTCTCCGAGAAGTCTGTTTACTTTCTCAGACCGCTGCTCTTCGCCTTGCGTTCTATTCCCTGTTGGCTGTTCGTCCTTCATAATGATACTGTGTTGTAGCGGTTAGCTCCCGAGTTCGAGTTGGTTCTTGACCAGACGGTAGTATGCCCCGCGTTTTTCGGCCAGAGATTCGTGATTGCCGGTTTCAATCACCTTTCCCCCGTCGAGCACCACTATTTGGTCGGCATCCCTGACTGTCGACAGGCGATGGGCCACTATCACCACCGTGCGCCCACGGTAGAAGTCAGCGAGATTCTCGACGATGTCGCGTTCGTTTTTCGCATCGAGCGCGTTTGTCGCCTCGTCGAGGAAGATGAATGACGGGTCGCGATAGACGGCGCGTGCTATCAGTATCCTTTGCTTCTGACCCTGGCTGAGACCCACGCCGTCGCGTCCGATTTTAGTGTCATATCCTAATGGAAGTCTGGTTACGAAATCATGGATGCATGCCGTCCGTGCGGCCTTTTCGAGACGTTCCGGATTTATGTCGCCGTCGCTGACAGCGATGTTGCGGGCGATTGATTCGGAGAAAATTACTCCGTCCTGCATCACGGCGCCGCACTGTCGGCGCCACCATCGGAGATTATAGCTGTTGATATCCTTTCCGGCTATCGTTATTTTCCCTTGTGTTGCGGGGTAATACCCGAGCATCAGTTTTATGAGTGTCGTTTTTCCGCTTCCCGATGCGCCGACTATCGCTGTGACTTTCCCCTCCGGTATTTCAAATGTCACATCCTCAACGGTATTTTTGGGTGTATGAGGGTCATATTTGAAGGCCACCTTGTCAAGCTTCACCGAAAGTTCCGTACCGAACTCTTCCGTGCTGTTCGAGGCCGATTCCTCGTTTTTCCCCTCATGGATTTCATTGATGCGTTCCAATGAGATTTTGACGTCCTGGAAGGAATAGACGAAGTCCATCATGCGCTCTACCGGGGAGTTGAGCTGACCGATTATATATTGTACCGCGAGCATCGCGCCAAGGGTCATGTCGCCGTTGATTACAGCTGTCGCGGCAAGCACGGTTATGAGAATGTTTTTCACTTCATTGATAAAAATCGATCCGGCTTCCTGAGTCTGTTTCAGTTTCAGTGATTTCATCTGCACGGTGAATACGTCGGCCTGGGCATCCTCCCATTCCCACCGTCGCCTGCGCTCGCAATCCTGGAGTTTTATCTCCTGCATCGATGTGATGAACTGATAGGTGGAGCTGTCGCAGAGAGCGAGTTTCTCGAAAAGTTCATAGTCGAGCACTTTCCTTTTCTTCAGAAACAGTGCCATCCATAGTCCATAGGCGACGCTTCCTGCTATGAAGACGCAGAAAATAAGGCTGTCATAAATCAACAGCACTATGCCGAACACCACGAAGCTTACCGTCGTGAACACCACCCCGAGCACCTGCTCGGTCAGGAATGACTGCACCCTTGAATGGTCGTTCATGCGCCGGAGCAGGTCTCCAATAAGCTTCGTGTCGAAAAACGACATCGGCAGTTTCAGCAGTTTTATGAAGAAATCGCTGACGAGCGAGATATTGATTCTCATCGAAATGTGGAGCAGGAGCCAGCGGCGGATGAAGTCTGTCACCGTTCTCCCGACCACAATCATCAGTTCTCCGAGCAGCACGAGCCAGATGAAGCCGATATCGCTGTGCTTGATGCCAATGTCTACGATTGACTGCGTCAGGAATGGCAATATGAGTTGCAGGATGCAGCCCAGGGCAAGTCCGAGAAATATCTGGGTGAAATATTTGCGGTATTGTCTCAGATAGCCGAGAAGAAACCGTGTAGACCCTCTTTTTCCGGCAAAGTCGTCGTCCAGTTTGCCGAAATCACCGTTGGGCTCGAAAAAGATAGCTATCCCTTTCTCTTCTCCTTTGCTGTGGGTGCTTATCCAGTGGCTTTTAAATTCCTCTTCAGTATATTTCAGTTTACCCTTCCCCGGGTCGGCCACGTGAAATTTATGTCCGTCGGGGGATATCTTGTGAAGAACCACGAAATGATTTTGGTTCCAATGCAATATGCAGGGCACGATTCCCTCTCTCAGCTCCTCCACCGTCACTTTTGCACACAGCGAGTCAAGCCCGATGGCTTTGGCAGCCTGCGATATGCCGAGCATGGAGACCCCTTCGGTAGTGGCATGGCATATTTTTGACAGGAAAGCCGTGGAATAGTCCTTGCCGAAACATGAGCACACCATAGCGAGCGACGCTATGCCACACTGCATAGCATCTTTCTGCTTCACAAACCTTATCTTCCTTTGGGTCATAACCGTGGTGAAATGCGGGGTGTGGACTGTTATTTCTCTTTTTCGAGTTCGAGGGAGTTTTTGCGGGTAGTGGATTTGTTGTTGCCGAGGGCGATTTTGAGGGAGGCCATAAGGATTGCCTGGTTGACTTTGTCGTTGACGTAGGTGGCTGAACTATAGCCGGGAATGTCAATCTTCTGCCAGCGGAGTTTGGAGATGGCGCTTACGGGGATAGTGCCCATGAGACTGAGGGAGACCCGGTTTTTGAGCAGGGCTTTGTTAAGTCCGACTGCTAATTTTTCTTCCTGCCCGTATTCGCGTCCCTGTAGCAGGGGGAGTTTGTCGTAGCGGAGAAAATAGCTTGCCGTGGCCATGAGGCCGGCTCCATTGAAGAGATATGAGGCCTGAGTTTCGAGGTACCATGAGTGCCCCCGTCGTTTCGCGGTCATATCCGAGCTTCTGCGATACCGTCTGTAGGACATCTCGACATTCCAATGGAAGGAATCCGTGATATTGAAGTCTCCCGACAGGGAAATCAGACTGTAACGGTGGCTGGAATTCACGGGAGTCCTGACCACATCGCCGTTGCCGTCAATCCTGTAATAGTCAGTTATGTTGTGATTGTCAAAGCGTTCGAGATAAGTGAGTTTCAGCATGCCTTTGAAACTCAGCTCAAGTTCCGCATAGTGCATGGCTTCCGCTCTCAAGGCAGGATTGCCCTCGCGGTAGGTGTGGCTCCCGGTGTTGTAGCGTATCGGGGCGAGAAGGTCGAGTGAAGGATAGGTGAGATTATAGTAATAGTTGAGGTTCATTGACCACAGCGGATGGAAACGCCAGTAGATGCGGGCGTAGGGCAGCGGAGACCATGTGGTCTTTTCGAGTTTAGTGCCTTTCGACAGATAATTGTTGCTGACGCTCAGGGCGGTGATTCCTCCGTTGAGCGAGAAATTGCTTTTCGGACTCCAAAGGGCATTTATGTCGATGCGGTTGCGGTATTCGTCGGATGAATAGCTGTCTGTAGGGTCAAGGAGGTTGTCGAGGTCATATTTTCGATATGTGAACATATCGGAGAGAATGAAATGCAGCCCGTTGGAAAGTGAGTAGGTGCCGCTCACATATGACCTTAGGAAATATTTTTTGCCAAGCGTCGGAGAGAGGGATTCGGTGTCGGGTATGGTCTGAAAGAAGCTGTAGTGGTCGCGGTTTTGATAGAAATCATAGAAAGTCTCCGCTTTGATTCTGAATTTTTCTCCAAGACGGCCATTATAGAAGAGGCCTCCCGCAAATTCCTTTGTCCTGTAGCTGTCGGTTGTGGTTTGCCGGGATTCGGGAGTGAGAACGTGGTACGATTCGCGATCGTTGGCTTTCGACATCATGGCCTGCCCCTGTAGGGTAAGGCGGTGGTTCTCGTTGAACTTATAGTCCCAGCCGGCAAAGGCTTTGCAGGCGTTCTTCCGGTCGCGCCCGTTGGGAGAGGATTCCTCGGCAGGGCTTGTCACCTCCCTATATGTGCCGGCGATATCCTGTTCATAGGCTGTGGATTCATAAATAAGGCTGCGTTTGTAGTCGATGTCCGTGTAGAGGTTCCATTTTCGCGTCGAATATGCGAAGCTTGCCCCGGCATCCTCGGAGTTGGAGTGGCGGTTCCTGAGTGAGACCATCCCCCGGGCCTTCACTCCGAGGTCCCAACCTTCAAACGAAGATTTCAGTATCATGTTGACCACTGCGGGATACTCGGCATAGCGCCCCGTCGGGTGACGCATTATTTCGATTTTATATATGCGGTTCGGGTTGATTGACTTGGCATAGTCCACATCTACTTCCTTGCCGTCGACGAGGATGGGGACATTTGATTCTATTCCAACCTTGATTGTCTCTGTAAGGCGGTCGAGACGTATTCCCGGGATGTTACCGAGCATATCGATGGCATTGTTGGTGCCCTTACGCATAGCGTTTGTCACCGTGATGGTCTCGGTGACCGCGTCGCGTTTCTTCATCTCGGCAGTGACGGTCACCGCATCCAGTTCTACAGTGCTCATCCCCGGTATGCTGTCAAGAAGACTGTCAATCGAATCCGCAGCAGCTTGCGGTTTCGCAGGAAATGGGATTGCTGTGAGTAGAAATATGATGATAGGAGAATACTTCATAGAGTTGTCCGGTTTGATATATCATAGCTCATTCCTTCAGGTTTATTCCTTTTTCTTTGGTTTGAAGGATGTTGTTGTTGAGATTCATCTTTTTGTGCTGATTCTTGCGGAATGTATAGCGCAGGAGAATCCATGGACGCATATTGCGATAGTCGAAACGGCTGGTTATGATACTCCGGTAAGAGCCGTTGTTGACTGTCGTACGGTTGCGGTATTCTCCGGTTGCGTCCTGTAGGGCCATGGAGATATAGAAGTCGGGCGTGAAATTATAGGTCACCTGCAGTTGGGCATATTCAGGACGGTAATATTTAGTAATGCTTGTCGGACTCACCCTACGGCTGTTGAAATTGATGCCCGCATTGAACGTAAATTTATTTACGCGTGCGTTAAAGTCAATCCCGGCGGAAAAAGAGCCGCGGGCCGGGCAGCCTTCATAATAGTTGTCAATGTAGCTTGTACCCACACCGATACTTCCGAATCCGAGATTATAATAGAGATATGCGGAATATGACAAGGCCGTGTTGCGACCTGCATTGACATAGAGGCTGTGGTAGATGCCGTTTTCAGTGTATCCGCCCGGCTCAATCACATCTGTGACAGCATAAAATCTTACTGACGGTGTCAGGTAAAGATTGCCACGGTTGAAGGTGTACTCGGCTGTGACCTTATGTGTGGTCTGGGGTGTGAGATACGGGTTTCCGCTTTCTACTATCAGTGGGTCGGTAGAGGTGTCATAGGGATTGAGTTTGGCGATTTCCGGTGATTGATTTGAAAGGGTATAGCCTAAAAGGAAAGAATTGTTCTGATTGATGGACCAAGTGCCGCTAAGAGATGCGCGCGGACGCACATAGCTGTTGTTGACGTTTCCGGCTTTAAGCCATATCATCTCAATGCCGGCAGAGGCCATGTAATATATTTTTTTGAACATTCCGGATAGTGACCCGAAAAGATATTCGTTTATCTGTCTGTGTCTGAAAATTGGATAACCGGAACTTATCTGGTCAATTTTATCGAATTGTCCTGTCGTGTGGCTCCCCAAAGACATTGATTTTCCCGATTCAAATGATTTGGAATAATCGATGTCGAGGTTGCCCGAGTTTCTTGAGTTCTTGAATATGAGTATGGAACTTTCAGGTCGCTCGCCCAATAGCTCGTCGCGGTATGAATCGAGATTATTTCCGTTATGGTTGAAGAATCCCTTGATTTCAACCGTATTTGCCGGGGCAAAATCATGTTTGTAATATGCGCTTGATGTCAGGATTGTGCCTTTATTATGGTTATTGCCATTGAAAGAGTATGATTTCGGTACGGATTCTGTGAACTCTCCCGCTCCATGTTCTCTGCCTTTGGATTTATCATGGTCAAACTGCACGTCAACCGCGAAAAAGTCCTTTGGCCCGGGACTCCATTTGAAAAGCAGTTCTCCGACCTGATGATGGGAATTTGTACGCTGCGAGGATGAATAATTCTGACTATAGCCTGAATTCTCCCGATATATGGAACTGTTGATGTCCCGATGGAGCGTATAGTCGGCGGAGGCACGCCCGAACAGACTGTATTTCGTGTTGCCTATTTCGAAATATCCCACTCCCAACCCGTGTCCTAATGGGATGTCGTGGCGTGTGGCTCCCTGAATCCATAGATAGGGGGCTGCATCAGGTTTCAGTTTTATGTTTATGATGCCTTCATAACCTTCCTGAAGATATCGTGCGGGCACAACATTGATTACCTCGACCGACTCTATGTTTTTTGGAAGTATGGGGTCTACTTTTGCCATAGGATTGCCGTTTATCAAGACCAGCGTTTTTTTGTCTCCAATCAGGGATATAGTCGAATTTACGTGATCAGATTTCAACAGAGGTATCTCTTGCATGGCCATGAACGGATTGCTTAGCTTTTTTGCCTTTGAAGAAAGGTAGAATATCTGGCCATTGGCAGTCCTTTTCACACTTTTGCTTCTGTCTGCTGTCACGATGATTTCGCTAAGGTTGATTTCCTTGCTGTCTTTATTTAGGTATAATCTCATGGTTTGGGATATTGTATCTGGTCTGAAATCCATTTCATAATCTTTATATCCCATTGCGGTTACCACCAGTGAATTAATCCCATTATCAGGCGTTGCTAATAAAAATAGCCCGTCTTTATTTGTTTCTCCGATTGCTGTGAGCGAATCGCCCGCAAAAATCGACACTAAACTTCCAACCAATGGTTTCCTGCTGTCAGCTGAGAAAACGTAACCACTGACTGTCTGAGACACAATACTTGTCACAGCCACCAACACGACGCTGATGAGCATAGATATTCTCTTTAATTGCATAATGATGATTTAGGTGGTATAAAAAAACACTTGACATTAAATACTATGTGTAAAAGTCATTATTAACTGTATGATAATTGGTTATATGAGTCAGGTATGTATGCGATTTTAGGGATGGAGTTTCGATGGTTCCTGTCACTGACGGGGGATTGTGAGATAGCCGAAATAGGCTCCGCCCGCGCTCGTGTAAAGGTCAATCCGATAGTTTCCCGGCTCGTCACCTATATAATGCGAATAGGAATTGAAAGTCAGGAATGTGGCGTCATGCCGCTGTCCGTTGTCGAGATTGACCACCGTCAGTTTTGCTTTCCCTTCGGGAACGTGGAATTTGAAAATTAACACGCCGTCAACATAAGTACAGTTCAAATTAATCTCACTTGTCGAATTGTCCCTGGGGCGCGGATTTCTCGGAGTTAGTTCAACATCATTTTTTCTGTCGTCAGTATCCGCATATGTCCAATGGCTCCCTGTAAGTATCAATATGGCTATAATTAGAAATCTTAATTTCATGAATTTGTCAGATTGGTTTGCTGAAAACAAAATTAGGTTAAAAGCGTGACTTTAGATTGATTTTGCGCCCGCTTTTTATTCCTCATTTTTGATATTTGGCATGGACAATTATCTGAATGTTAGATGATTAAAAGGGTGAGGAAAACATTTGTTTTCCTCACCCTTTTAATTGGCGTGCAATGGGCTGTGTCTTAGCGAATTACACGGTTTGTTTCATGATTGTATTTTAAGTCTCAGTTTGACAGCGCTTTATCTAATTCGGATATGAAAAAGTCTTTGTCGGGGGCATCGGAATTCATGATACGTTCCATGAGCCGATATTTTATATTGTAGTAGTTCTTGATAGTGATATCCGTGAAAAGAGCGACACTGCGAGGGGAGAAGCCGGCGAGGATAAGAGCTATGAAAATAATATCGCGGTCTTTGAATTTAGGTAGCTGTTGACGCATGCGGACAAGGATATTATCACGGCAGCTGTTGACTATATCCTGCAACTTGTCAAGCGACTCCTTGCTTTTCATACGCGATAGCTCATCCTCAAAATCCTTTATGATGGTGTTTTTGGTTAAACGCGAGTCTCTCTTCTCGAAATATTCCTGACTGAGGATGTCCAATGTCGCAAAATGCTCCCGAAACAAATCCTCTATCAGGTTTCTTTCCTTCAGAATCTGCTTGTCCTTGTCGACTATCATGGATGAGAGGTCGGAGAGCTGCTGGTGGGCTTTTCGGGATTCATACATGCTCTCTTCAATCTCATTCCTTTTTTCTTTCATGCGGATTCGATAGAAAATCAGGATACAGGCCACTACAATGAAGAATATCACTACGATAAAAATACTTATTATAGCAGTCTTCTCCGCTTTGGCTTTTTCAATCTTGGCCTGCGACTGGTAGAACTCCTTTTCAGTAAGATAGACGCTGTTCTTGAAAATTTTTCTATCCAATTGGTCGTCAATACTGTCAGCGATACTTAGTTCGTCATAAGCCTTTTTATAATCGCCTTGATATTCATAATATTCACAGAGGGCTGTATGATAGCTTAAACTGCTTTTCCAGTTCGGATTTTTAATGGTTTCATTTTTCAGATAATATAGACCGCTGTCCGGCATGTGGCTTCGGATAAACAATTTCGCACGCCAGGGATAGTTTTTCAGGTAGATGTATCTATCGTCCCAGTATCTGTCTGATACGGCTAATTTTTCACGCGCTTCGTCATGTCGTTTCAGGGCCATCAGTGGCCGTAGGTACGAATCATAGACCAGGCCTATGAATACGGAATCCCTTTTTGTCGGTTTCACACCGGGGACTATGAGGCTTGGCACGATACTGTCGAGCATACGGAGGGCTGTCTTGGCATCCTTGTCGCTGCTGTATTCCCGCGCGGTCTCCACGTAGGCATATTTTACATTTTCCGGTTTTCCCGCGCTTTCATAAAAACGGTAGGCCTCTTTCCTGTTCCTGATTGCCATCTCCATATTGAATGAACTATGATAGACATCGGCAATCAATTCATAGGATTTTGCCATGAAGAGAGTGTCGCGATTCAGTTTTGAGGCGCTTAGTGCTGTCATAGCTTCATTGAGTGCTACGGTATAGGAGCCTGCATTTTGGTTTATATCCCCTTTGTAGAAGTGGGACATGTGGGTGTAGCGGGGATGCCGGTGGGCGTCGAAGTAGTCGGTGGCGATACTTATCAGGGAGTCGTTAGTGTCGAAGTGGTTGGTTTTGGTTCTTGCCTGCACTATCAGCAGGGCATGGAGGGCTTTGTCTTTTTCAGATTTTAAATCGGTGGGAGCCACTTCGTTAAGGATGGTAAGTGCGGAGTCGGGATATTCCTCCATCACGGACTCCGCTAATGATAGACTGCCGGCCACGGGCGAAGATCCGCATCCCGCGATGAGTGCGAGCACGGCTATTACAGCGGTCAGTATCGAAAATGGTGTCAGTAAGGAAGGAAGTGGGAAATGTCGCTTTGACTTTATAGTGTTTTCAGGCGATTGCATATAATGATGGGGAAGTAATGACGGCCTATGCGGCTTTCTAATGCAAATATAGTGATTCTGCCTGAGATTTGAAAATTTCCCCCATGGGTCTTTGTCTGCTGTCGCTTATGGCAAATAAGTGCGGACTATGATGGAGGCGAGCGTGATGCCGAAGATTGACGTGATGTGCATCAAAGCTCCGTTTGTTGAGACTTTATTGTAGCTGAGGGCTCCCGATGTGTCTGTGAGTGTCGCGGAGTCGGGGTGGTTTGCTACGAGTTCGTCGGAATAGACACACTTGAATTTACGGGTCGGGAAGACACCTGATTTCTTGAATTTGCGCCGGAGAGCCGCCGCGAGCGGACATCCCTTGACTTTCCAGAATTCCGCGACGGCTATGCGTGAGGGGTCGGTTTTGAGAGCCGCGCCCATTGAGGATACGAAGAGCGGGCGTTTGCCATCGCCGTTTATGGCTGAGGTGGCGTTGAGGATAAGGAGGGCTTTGTCGGAGAGGGAATCGATGGCATCGATTATGTAGTCATAGTCGCCGAGCGTATAGGTTGACTGGGTGGAGGAGTTGTAGAAGTCATGGATGGCGGTGATTTCGGCCTGCGGATTTATGTCGAGCAGCCGATTCTTCATCACGTCGACTTTTACCTGCCCGACGGTAGGGACAGTGGCCGGTAGCTGGCGGTTGATATTGGAAATGGCCACGCGGTCGGCATCGACTATTGTCAAGTCACGGAAACCGCTGCGCACGAGGGTCTCCGCAGCCCAGCTGCCAACACCGCCCATGCCGAAGATTATGCCGCGTGTGCGGCCTATTGCCTCAAGGGCTTCAAGTCCGGTGAGCAGGGCTGTGCGGTTGAATATGTCGGAACGTGAGGGGACGGTAGCCATTGTCCGAAGGATTATCCTACGAGAGTGCTCTTCAGTCTTGACCAGACGGACGGGGATTCCATGCGTATATGGACGTTGACATCCGAGTTGTTCTTGTTGAGAAACACTATGGAGTTTGCGAGCACTATTGCTATGTAATTCTCGAATTCGAGGATTTCATGGATATGGTCGAGGGGGAGGACTGAAAAGGGGGAGTTCGGCTCGACACTGCCGATGAAAAGGTCGTTTTCGTCAATGACTATGCCGTGGTTTTCCATCGCATAGTCGAAGAGCAGGCCTATGTTGAGCTCGTCAGTCGACGCCGGCGGTCTGTTGTATTGCTTGTAGATTGAGTCGATAGTTTTCTTTGTTACCATATTGAGGCTTGTTTGGTTTCCCTCTGCCAATGGTTGCCGGGGGGTATGACTTTCACTGTGGCTGAAAAAAATGTGACTGATACTGCCTAAAGATTCATAAGCTATGTGAAGGAGTCATTATGAAAACAATCTGTTTTCTTTATGGGTTTGTATGGCTATTGGTCGAAATGGGAACTATTGTGGTATTTTAGGATTATAAGGTAAGAATGGGGAGCAAGCTGTGTGTCGGAAAGAGGAAAGCGCAGGGGCATAATCAGAGATGATATCTGTGTGTTAATATCGATTATGCCCCTGCGCTTAGGGGGGTGAGCCGTCTTGTTGTGGCCGGGGACTACGCGAGGAAGCCGAGGAGCACACCTGCGGCAACGGCAGAGCCGATTACGCCGGCCACGTTGGGGCCCATGGCGTGCATCAGCAGATAGTTGCTTGGGTCATATTCCAGACCGAGATTGTTGGAGATGCGGGCCGACATCGGAACTGCCGAAACGCCAGCGTTGCCGATAAGCGGATTAATCTTCTTTGACTTCGGCAGGAAGAGGTTGAAGAGTTTCACGAAGAGGACACCGCTCGCCGAGGCAATGACGAAGGCCATGAAGCCAAGGAGGAAGATGCGGATGGTCTCAGACGTAAGGAATTCAGAGGCCTGGGTGGAGGCACCGACGGTCATGCCGAGAAGGATGGTCACGATGTCGGTGAGGGCGTTGCTTGCGGTTTTCGCGAGACGGTTGGTGACGCCACACTCACGCAGCAGGTTTCCGAAGAAGAGCATGCCGAGAAGCGGCAGGCCGGAGGGTACCACGAAGCAGGTGAGAATCATGCCGACAATCGGGAAGATGATTTTCTCATTCTGCGACACGGCGCGCGCGGGTTTCATCTTTATGACGCGTTCGTGTCTGGTGGTCAGCAGTCGCATCAGCGGGGGCTGAATCACAGGCACGAGGGCCATGTAGGAGTAGGCCGACACTGCAATCGCGCCCATGAGGTTGGGGGCGAGTTTCGACGAAAGGAAGATTGCCGTGGGGCCGTCGGCACCGCCGATGATGGCTATCGCGCCAGCCTGGTCGGGGGCGAAGCCGAGGAGGAGTGCCACCATGTAGGCTCCGAAGATGCCGAACTGGGCGGCGGCTCCGATGAGCATCAGTTTCGGGTTGGCTATGAGGGCCGAGAAGTCGGTCATGGCTCCGATGCCGAGGAAGATGAGCGGGGGATACCATCCGGCGCTTACGCCATTGTAGAGAATATTGAGCACTGAGCCCTCCTCATATATGCCGATTTCGAGGCCGGCAGTGGTATTGAAGGGCACGTTGCCAATGAGGATACCGAAGCCGATGGGCACGAGGAGCATCGGTTCGAAATTCTTCTTGATAGCGAGCCAGATGAAGAATAATCCCACAAGGAGCATCACGAGGTGCTCCCATGTGGCGTTGTAGAAACCTGTCAGTTGCCAGAACTCCTGAAGGTTTTGCGTTAAGAATTCGCTAAACATAATGCTTGATAGTTAACTTTAGGAGAGCGGACTATTCGAGTGTCACGAGTACGGCACCCTGGAGCACAGAGTCGCCTGGAGTTACAGCGATGGAGGCCACCTTGCCGTCGTGGCCGGCATGGATGGCGTTTTCCATCTTCATGGCCTCGAGCACGGCTATAGTGTCGGCTGCTTTGACAGTGTCGCCCACCTTGACGTTGACAGATACTACAACGCCGGGAAGCGGAGCTTCTACGCTGTAGCCACCTGCCTGAACTTTGGGTTTGGCAATCACCTTCTCTCCACCCTGTGTGCGTGGCGCTGCCGAGGGACGGGGAGAGGAAACGATGGTCACGGGCTTGTCGGTCTTCTCGAGCTCCACTTTGTAGGGGACGCCGTTGACCTCCACTTTGGCGAGATTGTTGTCAATGTCGCCGATTTTCACCGTGTAGAGGTTGCCGTTGATTCTATATTTATATTCTTTCATTGTTTTTGTTGGATTTCAGTAAAATGAGGTGGAATTGAAATTATAGAGTGAATCTGACGCGCACGGCTCAATGGCGGTTGGGGAGTTCGCGCAGACCGTAAATCTTGGAGCTCCACGGTGAGTATGCACGGCGCACTTTATTGATGGTGAGGATGGTGCTTTCGCGGTCGTGGGCGTCGAGGTGCTCGACGAGGGCGGCTGCGATAGCTGCAATCACTTCGCCGGAGTCCTGCTCCTTGTGGTGGTCGGCTTCGACCTCATCGTCGGCGAGGGCTTTCATCTTGCGGCTGCGCGAGATGGAGGCTCCGATGCGGTTGATGATGTAGAAGCAGATTGACAGCACGAGGAGGGCCGAGAACACGATGCACATCGCCATCACTGCCATAGCGAAGCCATGGGGGTCGTGTTCGGCAAAGGCGTCGACCTTGTTGTTGGTGCTCTTGATGATGTTGTTGCTTGAGGGAGTGATGTACTTCGACTCGGAGCCGTCGCGCACTTCCCAGTCATCGGGATTGTTGATTCCGCCTTCTCCATCTGCCTTGCGGGCATAGGACTGTCCGGGCTTGAGGTCGCCTGGCACCACGATTTCATCGATGAGGGTCTGGCCGTTGGCATCGTAGATTGCGATGTAGTTGTCCTCGCCGGGGGTGAAGGTGAAGTTTGTGTGGAATGTTCCCTTGTTTGGCTCGCCGTCGGCCCAGAAGAGGATGTGCTGCCGGGCAGGAATCTCGGTGTTGACATCACCTAAGGGCACGGGATAGAGCGTATTGTTATTGCGGTCATTGGTGAGGAAGACGCTGGAGATTTCCAATGGGCCGAAAGTGGAGTTGAAGAGCTCCACCCAGGCGTTGTAGCGTCCGAAGTCGTCGACCACGCTCGTGGAATCGTTGACAATCATGACCTCGTTGAGGCGCAGACCGCGACGTCCCTGGGCGCAGATGGTGCCGGCAAACGTCAGAGTCACCAATAGCAGCGTTAAAAGTCGTTTGTTCATAACTTTTTGTCGGAATTAAAGTTTTGAGACGTGGCTCTCCATTAGAGAGGAATGTTGCCGTGTTTCTTAGCGGGGTTGACAACCTTCTTTGTGGCGAGCTGCTGGAGGGCACGAATGATGCGGAAGCGGGTGTTGCGCGGTTCAATCACATCGTCGATATAGCCGTAGCGTGCTGCATTGTAGGGGTTGCAGAAGAGCTTGTTGTATTCGTCTTCTTTCTCCTGAAGCACCTTGGCGGGGTCTTCGGCGGCCTTGGCTTCCTTGGCATAGAGCACTTCGACTGCGCCTGCGCCACCCATGACGGCGATTTCAGCCGTAGGCCAAGCGTAGTTCATGTCGCCTCGGAGCTGCTTGCACGACATCACGATGTGGCTGCCGCCGTAGCTCTTGCGGAGTGTGACAGTTACCTTGGGCACTGTGGCTTCACCGTAGGCATAGAGGAGTTTCGCGCCATGGAGAATCACGCCGTTGTATTCCTGGCCTGTTCCGGGGAGGAAGCCGGGTACGTCGACGAGAGTTACCAGAGGAATGTTGAAGGCGTCGCAGAAGCGCACGAAGCGAGCACCCTTGCGGGAAGCGTTGCTGTCGAGCACACCGGCGAGATATTTGGGCTGGTTGGCTACCACGCCGACTGCCTGACCGTTGAAGCGGGCGAAGCCGATGATGATGTTCTTGGCATACTCGCGCTGGATTTCAAGGAATTCACCGTTGTCGACAATAGCGTTGATTACCTCATACATGTCGTAGGGACGGTTGGCTGAATCGGGGATGATTTCGTTTAGTGAATCCTCGAGACGGTCGATGGGGTCGTTACATTCAACCAGCGGTGGCTCCTCGAGGTTGTTCTGCGGGATGTAGCTGAAGAGTTTACGGATGATTTTGAGGGTTTCCTCGCCATCCTCTGCCGCGAAGTGAGCCACACCGCTCTTCTGGGAGTGGACGGTTGCGCCACCGAGAGCTTCCTGGCTTACGTCCTCGCCGGTCACGGTCTTCACGACCTTCGGGCCTGTAAGGAACATGTAGCTGATACCCTTGGTCATGATAGTGAAGTCGGTGAGGGCGGGGGAGTAGACCGCACCGCCGGCACAGGGGCCGAGGATACCGGAAATCTGGGGAATCACACCGGATGCAAGGATGTTGCGCTGGAAAATTTCAGCATAGCCTGCGAGGGCGTTGATGCCTTCCTGGATACGCGCGCCACCCGAGTCGTTGAGGCCGATAACGGGAGCACCCATCTTCATTGCCATATCCATGATTTTGCAGATTTTCAGCGCCATTGTCTCGCTGAGGGAGCCGCCGAACACGGTGAAGTCCTGAGCGAATACATATACGAGACGACCGTCGATTGTGCCGTAGCCGGTCACTACGCCGTCGCCAAGATAGCTTTTCTTTTCCTGGCCGAAGTTGTAGCAACGGTGGCGCACGAACATGTCGATTTCCTCAAAAGAACCTTCGTCGAGAAGCTGTGCGATGCGCTCGCGTGCGGTATATTTGCCTCTCTCGTGCTGTTTTTGGATGGCTTTCTCGCCGCCGCCGAGACGGGCTTCTTCGCGAAGGGCGATAAGCTCTTTTACTTTTTCAAGCTGGTTACTCATCTGTTGGAGTATTTATTTTAAGTACTTAGTCAAAAATTCCGGTTTATTCTTTGTTGGGGTCCTCACAGAGTTCGATGAGGGTTCCGCAAGTCGATTTCGGGTGAAGGAAAGCGATGTTGAGTCCTTCGGCACCCTTGCGGGGAGCCTTGTCGATGAGACGGCAGCCCTTTGCCTCTACTTCGGCAAGGGCGTTGGCCACACCGTCCTCAATAGCGAAGGCGATATGCTGGATGCCGCCACGTCCACCGTTGTTGGCGATGAACTTGGAGATTGCGCTTTCGGGGGAAGTGCCTTCGAGAAGCTCAATCTTGGTCTGGCCTACCTTGAAGAAAGCGGTGCGTACTTTCTGGTCTTCAACTTCTTCAATGGCAAAACATTTAAGGCCGAGAGTGTTTTCGTAGAAGGCAATGGCTTCCTTGAGGTCGGGAACTGCGATGCCTACATGTTCGATGTGTGAAATATCCATGATAAAAAGGATTTTGATATAGTTGTTTGTATTACACGTGATTAACGGTGAAAGGGCGCGACCTTGGGCCGGACGCTTCTTTCACCGTTGCAAATTTAAGTATAATATTCGTGGATAACAAACTAAAAATGGCCTAATTATCCACTAAATTCATATGGATTTCATATGAAATCATCTGATTCCGTTTTTCGCGGAGACTGCCGCGCGTTCGACCGCGAGACAGTCGACATAGCGACGGGTATAGGCCTCGAATCCCTCAACGTCTTCTTTGACAGGGGCTATTTCCGAACCCGCGTTTCCGGTGAAGACGATTTTTTCAAGATAGTCGGGGAGCGGGAGCCTTCCGGGATTGTTGACAAGGTAGGACGCGAGTATCGCGATGCCCCAGGCTCCGCCCTCGCCTGCGGTCTCCATGACGGAGATTGGCGAGTTGAGGGCTGCGGCGAGTATGCGCTGTCCCACTCCTTTGGTCTTGAAGAGTCCGCCGTGGGCAGTTATGCGGTCGACTTTGACTTTTTCTTCGTTGAAGAGGATGTCGTTGCCGATTTTAAGCACTGCCACCGAGGCGTAAAGATTGGCGCGGATGAAGTTGGCGAGATTGAAGCGGTCGCCAGCCGAGCGAAGGAACAACGGACAGCCTTCAGAAAGCCCTGTTATTGGTTCACCCGACAGATAGTTGTAGGCAATAAGACCTCCGCAATCGGGGTCGCCTTCGAGAGCGTTGCGATAGAGGCGTTCGAAAATCTCGCCCATGTCAACGGGGACTCCGAGCAACTGTTGGTACTCCCTGAAGAGTCCTGCCCAGGCGTTGAGGTCGGAGGTGCAGTTGTTGCAGTGGACCATGGCCACGAGGTTGCCGTCGGGGGTAGTGACCATGTCTATTACCTCATAGGGCTTCGAAAGTTCTTTCTCAAGCACAATCATTGAGAACGACGATGTACCGGCCGATACATTGCCCGTGCGCGGGAGCACAGCGTTGGTTGCCACCATACCCGTGCCCGCGTCGCCTTCGGGCGGACAGAGGGGGATTCCTCCGCGTAGGTGGCCCGAGGGGTCGAGCAGTCTTGCGCCCTCGTCGGTGAGGGTTCCGGCCCCCGCTCCCGCCGTCACGGCTTCCGGCAATATGTCGCGGAGCCGCCATGGATATCCCTTGCCGGAAATCAACTTGTCGAATTTCTCAATCATGACCGCCGAATAGTCCTTTGTCGACGGGTCGACAGGCAGCATACCCGACGCGTCGCCTATGCCGAGCACCCTGCGTCCCGTAAGCTTCCAATGGATATATCCCGCGAGTGTCGTGAGATAGTCGATTGATGCCACGTGGCTTTCTCCGTCGAGGATGGCCTGATAGAGGTGGGATATGCTCCAGCGAAGGGGGATGTTGTAGTTGAAGAGTTCCGACAGTATGGCTGCGGCTTTGGCTGTATTGGTGTTACGCCATGTGCGGAATGGCACGAGAATTTCTCCGTCTTTTCCGAAAGGCATGTAGCCGTGCATCATGGCGCTTATGCCTATCGCTCCGAGGCTCTTGATTTCGGTTCCGTAGTCGCGGGCCACATTGGCGCGCAAATCGGAATAGCAGTCCTGCAGACCGTGCCATATGTCGTCGATACTGTAGGTCCACAATCCGTCAACGAGACGGTTTTCCCACTCATGGCTTCCCTGGGCTATCGGTTTGCTCTCAGGGTCGGTAAGTACGGCCTTTATGCGGGTTGAGCCGAATTCGATGCCGAGTATGGCCTTCCCGCTTTCAATTATGGTTTTTGCGTCAGTTTCCATATTCACTGAGTGTGCCCCTGTTTAGAGGTAAAGGGACTTGTTGAGCATATAGTAGACCTCGCCCATGCGGAGCGAGTTCTTGAACTGCTCGATTTTTGTATCCTTGTCGATGTGTACCATCTCGATGCCTGCGATTTCCGCGTAGTCTTCCCAGAATTCGGGGGTGACGTCGTAGGAGAAGCATGAGTGATGGGTTCCGCCGGCGAGAATCCATGCGGTAGCTCCGGTCTCGAAGTCGGGTTGCGGAATCCATAGAGCGGATGCCACAGGCAATTTGGGTAGCGGCTTGGATTTGATACATTCCACATCGTTGACAATCAGTCGGAAACGGTTGCCCATGTCTACGATTGTCGCTGTCACTCCTGCTCCGGGCTTTGAGGTAAAGACGAGGCGCGCTGTCTGAGTCTTGCGGACGCCGATGCCGAGGAAGTGGACTTCAAGGCGCGGACGCTCCTCGGAAATGAGCGGGCAGACTTCAAGCATGTGGGCCTGGAGGATTGAACTCTGCTTACCGTCGAAATTGAGGGTGTAGTCTTCAAGGAAGGAGCAGCCACCGTCCATCCCCCGTGTCATTACCCACAGTGTGCGGTAGAGGGCTGCCGATTTCCAGTCGCCTTCGGCCCCGAAACCATAGCCTTCGGCCATTAGCCGCTGCGATGCGAGACCCGGTATCTGGTCAAATCCGCGACCTGTCTTCTCTACGTTGACATCGCCGAGGTCGTCGAAATTCGTGGTGAAGCCTTTCGCGCCTTTGTCCTTTAGGATTGCGCGGAGTGTGAGTTCGGCTTTGGCGGAGTTCCATATTTTCCTGTAAGCTTCCGACGCCTTGTCCTCGAGGGCTGCGTCGTGGGCATAGAGGCGGAAGTATTCGCCGACGAGCTGTTCCACGTCAGCATCCTTGACGGCGTCAAAATAGGTCATAGCCTCGCTGAAAGGCATGTAGTCCACATGGTAGCCAAGGCGTATTTCCGCCTCCACCTTATCGCCGTCGGTGACAGCCACATTGTTCATCTGGTCGCCGAAGCGGATTATGCGCATGTCCTGGGAGTCGGCCCAAGCTACGCATACCCGTTGCCACACCGCTATGCGGGCGAGGGTCGCGGGGTCTTTCCAATAGCCGGTCACCACCTTGCGGCGCACTCTCATGCGGGCACAGATATGTCCGAACTCACGGTCGCCGTGAGCGCTCTGGTTGAGGTTCATGAAATCCATGTCCATGCTGTCCCATGGAATCTCGGCATTGTATTGGGTGTGGAAGTGGAGCAGCGGCTTTGAGAGGATTTTGAGACCGTGAATCCACATTTTTGCCGGGGAGAAGGTGTGCATCCATGTGATAATGCCGGCGCATCGAGGGTCGTTGTTGGCAGCCTTCATCACATCCTCCACTTCGCGCGAGGAGTTGGCAGTGCCCTTGTATATGACCTTTACGGGAAGGAGTCCTGATTCGTTAAGTCCGTCGACCATTTCTTTTGAGTGGGCGTCGACAGTCACCACGGCGTCGCCTCCATAGAGGAGCTGTGCGCCGGTGACCCACCATATTTCATAGTTTGAATACATTGCTGTGTAGGGTTATATTGTTTGTTATCGGTGAATTACCAGAAATAGATATAGAAAGCCACTGTGATGCCAAGGATAATTACGGTGTTGATGATATCCCAGTGATTCCAGCTTGCGCGCGTGGCGGCAATCTGTTCGGGAGTCGAGGTGCCGAACACGAGGCCGCGTATCTTCTCGGGTTCCGGCGCTTTGGTGAAGAGGCTCACCACGATTGCCACGAGCAGGCATGCCACGAGCATCCATCCGCAGAAGAAGAGCCAGTTGACATCGTAGAAGAGATACTGGAATATGTTGCTTTCATCCCCGCCGGGAATCACGGCTGCGTTCTCATAATATATTTTAGCCCCGAGGCGGGTCAGGCCTATGACAAGACCTGTAATCAATGCCCACATACCACCCTGTGCCGAGCAGCGTTTCCAGCAGACTCCGAGCAGGAAGGCGGCCGCAATGCCGGGCGCGAGTACCGACTGCACTTCCTGGAGGTATTTATAGAGCACATCGCCCATTGAGCGCATGATTGGAATCCACAGTATGCCGAGGGCCACGATTACCACAGTAGCAGCCTGACCGATGCGCACGAGTTTCTTCGGTTCTGTCTGCGGGCGGAAGCGCTGGTAGAAGTCAATTGTGAAGAGAGCCGACGAGGAGTTGAAAAGCGATGCCAACGACGACATGAGCGCCGCGAGGATGCCACAGACAATCAAACCCTTCACACCTGCCGGGAGGAGTTTCGCAACAAGGGTGGGGAAGGCCGCGTCGGAATTCACGGTTCCGTTGGGGAGCATGGGCAGGAAGCCTTCGGCTCCGGCGGCGAGCTGCTGCTGATGGATGGCGAAGGCAATCATGCCGGGAATGAGGAAGAGGAACACGGGAAGAAGCTTCAGGTAGGCCCCGAAGATGGTGCCACGGCGAGCTTCTTTCTCATCCTTTCCTGAGAGCACGCGCTGGACGATGAACTGGTCGGTACACCAATACCAGAAGCCGATTACCGCAGAGCCGATTAGCGCTCCGAGCCAGGGAAAGTTGGCGTCGCCGTTGTCGCGTATGAGGTTGGTCATGTGGTCGCCATATTCATTGACTTCCACTGCGGAGCATATGCGCATCATCTCGTCCCATCCGCCGAGTTCACGCAGGCCGAGCACGAGGATTATGAGAGAGCCGAGCAGCAGGATAGGGGTCTGGAGCACGGAGGTGTAGAGCACTGATTTCATGCCACCGAATATGGTGTAGAGGGCTGTTATGAGCACCAGTCCTATGGCCGCAATCCAGAAGAAGTCGATGCCCCAGAGGGTGTCGATGCCGAATACCTGCTGGAACACGAGGCCTCCGGCGTAGACTGTCACAGCCACTTTTGTGAGCACATAGCTGATTAGTGAGATTGCCGAGAGGATGGTGCGCGACTGCGGATTGTAGCGCTTTTCAAGGAATTCAGGCATGGTGTAGACCATGGAGCGGGAGTAGAAAGGCACGAAGACCCATCCGAGCAGCAGTATCATCCATCCCTGGATTTCCCAATGGGCCATCGCCATGCCTGACGATGCGCCTGAACCTGCGAGGCCTATGAGGTGTTCAGAGCCTATGTTGGAAGCGAAAATCGATGCGCCGATGGCTATCCATGTGGCGTCTTTGCCGCCGAGGAAGTAGTCGGCGGCATTGTTTTGTTTCTGTCGCATCACCCACACGATGATGCCGATTAGTGCCAAGGCGAAAATGCCTATGACAATCCAGTCAAGAGGTGCCATTGTTTGTCTTTGCTGTGATGATGATTGTTTTTTTCTACGCGCTTCTATTCGTTGGTGAAGCGGAATTCGGTGTAAGATTCATATTTTTCGCCCGGGCGCAGTATGGTTGACGGCCATTGCGGTTTGTTGGGGCTGTCGGGATAGTGCTGGGTCTCGAGGCACAGGCCTGCATGCTGTCCGTAGGTCTTCCCCTTCTTCCCTTTGATTGTCCCGTCGAGGAAGTTGCCCGAATAGAACTGTATGCCGGGTTCTGTGGTGAGGATTGTGAGAGTGATGCCGCTTTCGGGGGAGGTCAGGATCGCCGCAGGCACATCGGTTTCTCTATCGTTGAGCACGAAATTGTGGTCATATCCGTTGCCGTTTCTGATTTGCTCGTCGTCGGCTGCGATGTCACGTCCTACGGCTTTGGCTGTGGTGAAGTCGAAAGGTGTGCCGCTTACAGGCGCGATTTCCCCTGTGGTCATATATGTGGAGTCAACGGGAGTGAACGAAGATGCGTTGATTTGCAGGATGTCGTCGCAGACCGTTGTCTCCGGGTCGCCAGACAGACAGAAATAAGCATGGTTGGTCATATTTATGACTGTCGCCTTATCTGTGGTCGCTGAGTAGAGGATTGAGAGCGTATTGTCGGAGTGGAGCGTATAAGTCACGTTGGCGGTGACGTTGCCGGGGAAGCCGTTGTCGCCGTCGGGTGAGTGCATGGTGAGTTTAAGGGTCGAGTCGTTGGGCTGTTCCGCCTCGTAGACTTGATATTGCCAACCTGTCGGGCCTCCGTGGAGGCAGTGGCCGAAGTTGTTGACGGGAAGCTGGATGCTGTCGCCGTCAATCACCATGCGCCCGTGGTCGATGCGGTTGGCATAGCGTCCGATTGCCGCGCAGAAGTCAGTCTCGTTGTTCTCGGGGTAGTATGCGGCTATGCTGTCGAAGCCGAGCACGACGTCGCGCAGTTGTCCGTCGCGGTCTGGCACCATCAGCGACACGATTCTGCCTCCGAAGTTGGTGATGCAGGCTTCCATGCCATTCCCGTTTTTGAGTGTGTAGAGGGCCGTGGCTTTCCCGTCGCGCTCTCCGATGAAGTTTTCCGGGTCAAGTCCGGAGGCTGTCAGAACGTTGGATTTAGAATTGGTGCCACATGCGCCCGTAGCCAATGCGAGCGTCACTCCTGCGGCCAATATTGCAAAGCTTTTCATGATTATGTGTAAAAGTAGGGTAGTACAGTGGTTGAACGTGGTGTGCAAAATTACAATCCCATTCTCTCGTTTCCAAATTTTTACGTCTGCTGTGCAGCATAAGAGGGCGTTTGATAACAAAAGTTAACCCTGCGACAAAAAAATCCTCCGCCCGCAAGGCTGTCGCAGCTGCGGCGGAGGATAGTATTGTCTGAGACCGGAGACCTTCCCGGTCTCCGTAAGGATTTTTGCGGATGCTTATTCTTCCTTGGTCCGGTTCTTCGTCTTTGATTTTGATTTCGACGCCGAGGAGTCCATGTCCTTTTCCTCTTTAAGGTCAATCTCGTTTCGCTCACGGTCGACTACCTTATATTCCAAGTAGGCGAGAGATTCGTCGGGGATGATTCGGAAATTGAAGCCGAACTCCAGCTGCCAGCGACGGTAGAGCGAGGGGAAGCCTTTTTTCAGATAGGCCGACACGAAAGGATGCACATAGAGCACGAAATGCTTTACTTTGAGTGAATTCACGAGATAGTCAAGCTTCTCGTGGAGAGTGTCGGTAAACAGTAGCGACGGACGCACCTCGCCTTTGCCGTGACACGACGGACATTCCTCCGACGTGTTGATGTCGAGTGCGGGACGCACTCGCTGGCGGGTGATTTGCATCAGCCCGAATTTGCTGAGGGGCAGGATGTTGTGGCGCGCGCGGTCGTTGGCCATCACTTCCCGCATGTGCTCGTAGAGCTTCTGGCGGTGTTCGGCCTTATTCATGTCGATAAAGTCGATGACGATGATTCCGCCCATGTCGCGCAGCCTTAGCTGGCGGGCGATTTCGTCGGCGGCGCGGAGGTTCACTTCCAGGGCGTTGCTTTCCTGGTCGGGAGCCGCTTTTGAGCGGTTGCCCGAATTGACGTCTATGACATGGAGAGCTTCGGTGTGTTCGATAATTACATAGGCACCCGACTTGAACGACACCGTTTTTCCGAACGATGATTTTATCTGGCGGGTGATGTTGAAGTGGTCAAAGATGGGGACGTCGCTGTCGTAGAGCTTGACAATCTCTTTGCTCTCAGGCGAAATCAGCGCGACATACTTTGAGATTTGGTTGAAGATTTCCTTGTCGTTGACGTGGATGCTTTCAAAGGTTGGGCTGAATACATCGCGCAACATTCCTACGATTCGGCTTTCCTCCTCGAATACGAGAGTGGGAGCGGTGGCTTTCTGTGCTTTGGCCACGGTCTCTTCCCAGCAGTGGAGAAGGGTGCGGAGCTCATTGTGAAGCTCTCTGACGCTCTTGCCTTCGGCTGATGTGCGGATGATTACTCCGAAGTTCTTGGGCTTGATGCTCTCGATGAGCTGACGCAGGCGGAGCTTCTCTTCGGTAGTCTTGATTTTTTGCGAGATGGATATCTTATCGCCGAAAGGGATAAGGACCATGTAGCGCCCGGTGAAAGTGATTTCTGTGGTCAGTCGCGGCCCTTTCGACGAGATAGGCTCCTTGACGATCTGCACCATTAGTTCCTGTCCCGGCTGAAGCACGCTTGTGATTGAGCCGTGCTTGTCGATAGGGGGAAGGCGTTTGATTTTCGACACTGTCACGTCAGTCTTCTTTTCGCCGAGTATCTGCGAGAGGAAGGCCGAGTAGGTCGAGAATTGAGAACCGAGATCCAGATAGTGAAGAAAAGCGTCCTTTTCGTAGCCTACGTTGACGAAGGCGGCGTTGAGGCCGGGCATCAGCTTCTTGACTTTGGCCAAGTAGATGTCGCCGACAGCGTAGGCGATGTTGCGCGTCTCTTTCTGCAGGGAAACGAGTCGCGAGTCCTCAAGCAGGGCTATTGACACCTCTTTGGGCTGGACGTCTACGATTAGTTCACTTTTCATTAACTGATTTGGATAATCCGTGTGATTATTGCTTGGAACGGCGCCGACGGATATGCGGCCAGTTCCTGTCGGAGGAGAGGTGGGGGGGGTAGTAGAGGCAACAACGCAAAGAACAAACCTTGTCGCGGCTCCTGCAGTGAAGAGCGCCTTTCAAGAGTTTGTTCTTCGTGTGTCGTTGTTACGCTGCTACGCAAGAAGAGCCTCGTGGCGGGGCTTATTTCTTCTTGTGACGATTCTTGCGAAGGCGTTTTTTACGCTTGTGAGTGGCCATCTTGTGACCTTTTCTTTTCTTTCCGCTTGGCATGGTTGGAATAGATTTATTTAATTAAAAATGCTGTTGCTTAGTTATTGGCCTTAACCTCTTCCATGAACACCTTTGCGGGCTTGAAAGCGGGGATGCGGTGCTCGGGGATGATGATGGTTGTGTTCTTTGAAATGTTGCGGGCGGTCTTCTCGGAACGTACTTTGGTGATGAAGCTGCCAAATCCACGGAGATACACGTTCTCGCCGTGTGAGAGGGATTCCTTCACTGTTTCCATGAACTTCTCGATAGTTTCGAGTACGTTGGCTTTGTCGATGCCGGTAGATTTTGAAATCTCGTTGACAATGTCGGCTTTAGTCATGTCAATATTAATTTTTATAATTGGTTAATATCTTTGGTATTGCACTTTTGCCATGTGCAAATTTTTGCAAGTGCAAATATCGTAACTTTTTTTGAATTTTCAGCTATGTTTTTGCGAAAAAAATGTCTAAAAATCACTTTTTCACCACTTTAGCGTCCGATTTGCCCGTTTTTGCCCCCTTTTGCCTGTCGTGTGGTCCGTCAGAAGCTGCCCACGGGAGGGGATAGACACTGTCTGGTGGTATAAAAAAGGGTTCGTTGGCAAGAATCCGGGTGACTTGTTAAAACAGCCTTTCAAGCAGCTTGAGCCGTGGGGTGACTGTCATTCCCTTCTCTTCGCGGAGCCCTTCGGCGGTAGGGTCAAAATGGACGGCGTGCCAACCCGCTCCGATTGCCCCGGCGATATCTGTCAGTAGGTTGTCGCCTATCATCATATGGTGTCCCTTGTCGCAGTCGCCGCTTCTTTCCATCGCGTGGATGTAGAGTCTCGGGTCGGGTTTGTTGATTCCGATGTCGTCGCTCAGCACTGTGAGGTCAACCATCGTGTCGAGTCCTGTGTTGGCGAGCTTGTGGTGTTGCACATCCTTGAACCCGTTGCTCAGTACACCTATATTATACCTGTGCGCGCGTAGGAAGCTCAGAAGTTCTTTTGCGCCGTCGACCATGGCGGTCTGTTCGGCGAGGTGGGCGAGATAGATGTGGTCGAGTTCCCATGAGAATTTCTCGAGGCTTTCCTCATCGCCGTCCCATTCTTGTCGCAGAGGTGTTGCGAAGCGGTCTACGCGCAGGAAATCCTGGCTGATCTGCCCGAGCCCATACCTTTCCCAAAGGCTTCTGTTGTGGGTCTCGTAGTTTCTTATCCATGTCTCCACGTCCTTGCAGTAGCGGTCGAGCCCACACTCCTCAAAGGTGATTCTGTTGGCGGCGCGCGAATTGGCGTGGAAATCTATCAGGGTGTCGTCAAGGTCAAACCACACCCATCTTATCCCTTCAAATTTCCTGACTTCGTCCGGCATGATTAAATCTCGTTGAGTTTCCACCATTTATATGATGTCTCCGGGGTGTCGGTCACGTCGCCTCCCTCGTGGTCGCGCAGCATTTTCACAACTTTCATCGTCACCGGGAGAATCAGGATTTCATAGAGTGTCTTCAGAAGTGTCTGCGTCACTATTAGCATCCCGATTTCGCTCCAGGCAAGTACGCCGCCGAAAGCTATGGGGAAGAATATCACTGAATCCACACCCTCGCCCCAAAGCGACGAGACTATTGCGCGAAGTGAGAATTTGCGCCCTCCGGAGGCGATTTTCATTTTCGACATCACATAGGCGTTGACCATCGACCCACACAGGAAGGCGATGAAGCTCGCGGCGAAGATGCGGGGCACCGCGCCGAATATTGTGGCCATGGCTTCTTGTTGTGTCCATGATTCGGCCCCAGGTAGCCACACTCCGAGTTGCAGCAGGAGTGACACGAGCATGTTCATGCCGAATCCCAACCAGATTACGAGCCTTGCCTTGCCGAAACCGTAGACCTCTACTATACAGTCGTTGAGTATATAGGATATGGGGAAGACTATGACTCCCGCCGTGATTGTGAGCGGCCCGAGGTCAACTGTCTTTATCTCCATGAGGTTGCTGACTATTAGGCAGACGCAGAAGGTTACCGCGAGCAGCATGAATGTCACTGATATTTTTACCTTGCTCATAGTCGCGGGTCCCCTTTCCTTATCATGTCGGCGAATTCCCTCACGCATCCTTCGCCCCCTTTGAGGCTCATCACGCGGATGCCTTCTATTTCCTTCACCTCTGTCAGGGCGTCTGCCGGGCAGGCTTTCATTCCGGCGGCTTTAAGCATCTCGATGCAGTTCACGTCGTCGCCTATGTAGGCCACCTCGTCGAGACCTATAGCGAGGCTTTCGCATATGTCGGAGCATGCGGCCAGCTTTCCCCCGTCGCGTTTCCCCTGCACGAGGAAATCGATGCCGAGTTTTCGGGCGCGTTTATTGACAAGTTCCGTGTTCTCGCTCGTGATGATGCCCACCTTTATCCCCTCCTTCTGGAGAAGCTGGAGCCCCATTCCGTCGCGGGCATTGAATTTTTTCATCACGTCGCCCTCGGCCGTATAGTACATTCCTCCGTCAGTCAACGTGCCGTCGACGTCCGTAAGGAATAGTTTTATCTTGTGTTTGTTCATCTCTTTTTTACACGCATTGTTTTTCGGGAGTGCAAAATTACATAAAATTTTTACATGGCATCACTTGAAATCACTTAATAATCCGTAACTTTGCAATATCATTTTCACATTTTTAATCTTCTTCCCCCAACTATCTATGCAGGAAAAGATAATTATTCTTGATTTCGGGTCGCAGACCACCCAGCTTATAGGGCGCCGCGTGCGCGAGCTTGGAGAGTACTGCGAGATTGTACCCTACAACAAGTTCCCCTACGACGACCCCTCCGTGATAGGAGTGATTCTCTCGGGTTCCCCTTTCTCAGTTTATGATGAAAAGGCCTTCAAGACCGACCTTACCCGTCTTCGCGGCCACCTTCCCGTGCTTGGCATCTGCTATGGTGCCCAGTTCATAGCCTACACATCGGGCGGAAGTGTGGAGCCAGCCCCTTCGCGTGAATATGGCCGTGCCCATCTCACGAAAATCGACACTTCAAATCCTCTCTTCCATAATATTCCAGTCGGTTCCCAGGTGTGGATGAGCCATGGCGACACTATTACTGCCATCCCTGACTCTTTCAGGAAGATAGCCTCGACAGACAAGGTGGCTATTGCGGCCTATCAGGTGGAGGGTGAGAAGACGTGGGGCGTGCAGTTCCATCCCGAAGTGTTCCATTCCGAACATGGCTCGCAGCTGTTGCGTAATTTCGTGGTCGATATCTGTGGAGGAAACCAGGATTGGACTGCCGAATCTTTCATCGAGTCTACTGTCGCGCAGCTCAAGCAGCAGCTTGGCGATGACAAGGTGGTGCTTGGCCTCAGCGGTGGTGTTGACTCCTCTGTGGCAGCCGTGTTGCTCAACCGTGCTATAGGCAAGAACCTCACCTGCATTTTCGTTGACCACGGCATGCTCCGTAAGAATGAATTCCGCGATGTGCTCCATGACTATGAATGTCTTGGCCTTAATGTGATTGGCGTCGACGCCTCATCCAAGTTCTTCAGCGAGCTTGCCGAAGTCACCGAGCCGGAGCGCAAGCGCAAGATTATCGGTAAGGGCTTCATCGATGTTTTCGATGAGGAGGCCCATAAGATAAAGGATGTGAAATGGCTTGCCCAGGGAACCATCTATCCCGACTGTATCGAAAGCCTTTCAATCACGGGTACCACAATCAAGAGCCACCATAATGTCGGAGGTCTTCCTGAAAAGATGAATCTCCGTCTTTGTGAGCCTCTGCGTCTCCTTTTCAAGGATGAGGTCCGTGCTGTTGGCCGTCAGCTTGGCATGCCCGAACATCTTATCAAGCGCCATCCTTTCCCCGGTCCGGGTCTCGCGGTGCGTATCCTTGGCGACATCACTCCTGAGAAAGTGCGCATCCTTCAGGATGCCGACGATATCTTCATCCGAGGCCTCCGCGATTGGGATCTCTACGACAAGGTATGGCAGGCCGGCGCAATCCTGCTTCCCGTCCAGAGCGTTGGTGTCATGGGCGACGAGCGCACCTATGAGCGTGCCATTGCCCTTCGTGCCGTCACCTCTACCGATGCAATGACAGCCGACTGGGCGCATCTTCCCTATGATTTCATGGCAAAGGTGAGCAATGATATAATCAACAAGGTTCGCGGGGTTAACCGCGTTTGCTATGATATCTCCTCAAAGCCGCCGGCAACTATCGAGTGGGAATAATAGATTATATTCAATATGTGAGCGGATGTTAAACCATCCGCTCTTTTTGTTTTGTACTGTTAATTGAAGGAGCTGGAATTGTGCTTAGTGTTAAATTTTATAAATACATATATGTTTTTAAGCATAAAAATTTGGAGTCTCACGGATTGTCCCTAACTTTGCAACAGTTTTTCATGGTATTAGATTTAAGGTAAGAAGATTATTCGTCGTGACGACGGATAATTTTTTTGTATATCCGTGTCAGCTCCAATTTTTATTTTACAGCTGAGGCTATATTGCTTATTTTGCTTAACTTTGTAGCCACTTATGAAAAAGCATATTCTCGTCATTATCACCATACTTTCGGCTGCTTTCTCCTCTGTTGCAGCCGATAAACTCCCATCTGATTCCCTATCCGTAGCCTGGCGTGTGCTCCAGCCTCTCGGTCTGCGTGAGCGCGCTCCACTCGACACTCTTCTCTACAACTACTATCAGACGGCAGTCCCTTCTTCCCTCAGTCCCGCTTTCGCCACTACAGGCAATCAGGCATCGGTAGGCAAGAACATGGTTTTCATGCAGAGCGAGCCGATGAGTGACTTTTTCTTCCGCGATGCCAAGCGCTTCTGGATTCCGAGCGTCGAATCGATGCGTTTTTTCAATACCCGCATCCCCATGTCCATCCTCGGTTACAATACCGGAGGCGGTCGTGAGGTGGCGCAGGATTATCTGCGACTCCTTTTCTCGGGAAATGCCAACAAGCGCACTCAGATTGGCGCGATGCTCAATTATCCCTACTCAAAGGGCAGTTATGAGAATCAGGCGGCCAAAGGCATGTCGTGGGGGCTTTCTGGCTCATATACAGGCGACCGCTATGAGTTTCAGGGCTTCTTCAGTGCCTACAATATGATTAATAAGGAAAACGGAGGTATTACCGACGATCTCTATATCCTCGACCCCGCGCAGCTCCAGGGTGGCGTGTCCTCGATAAATCCCAAGAGTATCCCCACCAACCTCTCCTCCGCCCACTCGCGCGTGAAAGGAAAGCAATTCTACATGAACCATCGTTATAAAGTAGGTCATTGGCGTGAGGAGCGCGATGAGAACGATTCGATTGTAAGCCGTGAGTATATACCCATGTCGAGTTTCATATGGACACTCGATTATAAGGACTCTTCCCATCGCTTCACCAGCTCCAATGCCGAGCAGGAGAGTTTTTGGGAGAATCATTATTTCAGCGATAAGGCTACGGCTGACCGCACGCGCTATAACTCTCTTAGCAACACTCTCGGCATCTCCCTCCTCGAAGGTTTCAATAGATATGCGAAGGCCGGTCTCGCCGCCTTCATGACTCATGAGGTGCGCCATTATTTCCAGACTCCCGACACTGTGGCTATCTCCGGTGAGGAGCGTCCCGAGGGGCTTACCCCTTATCCTCTCGCTTCAAGGCTTGCCCACCGACAGACGGAGAATCTTCTTTATGTCGGCGCCCAGCTCACCAAGCAGCAGGGACGTATACTCAACTATGACGCTACCGTGCGCATCGGCCTTATGGGGCCTGCGGCAGGCGAGATAAAAGCCGATGGAAATCTCACGACTCGCATCCGGCTCCTCGGCGACACTGTGAGCCTCAAGGGCTACGGACATTTCAGTAATTCTACCGCGCCCTTCCTCATGAATAACTATGTGTCAAACCATTTCATCTGGCGCAACGATTTCGGCAAGATTCGCCGTCTGCGTTTCGGTGGCATCCTGAATCTCCCCCATACAGGTACCAATATAAATGTGGGAGCCGAAAACATTCAGAACTACATCTACTTTGGCCCCGATTGCCTTCCGGCCCAGTATGGAGGAAGCCTTCAGGTATTCAGCGTGCAGCTTCAGCAGGATTTCCAATGGAGGGCTCTCAACTGGCGAAACACCGTTATATATCAGACCTCTTCCAACGAAGATGTGCTCCCGCTTCCCAAACTCGCCGTTTATTCCAATCTCTTTCTCCACTTCCGCGTGGCCAGGGTGCTTGAGGTGCAGTTCGGTGTCGACCTTGACTATTATACCCGCTATCATGCCCCGTCCTACCAACCCGCAACAATGGCTTTCTGCAATCAGAAAGAGATTGAGTGTGGCAACTATCCCTTCATGAATGCCTATGTCAACATGAAGCTGTCGCGTGCCCGTTTCTTTGTCCTTTTCTCCCACGTCAACCAGGGCATGTTCGGTGGCAACAACTACTTCTCGCTTCCTCATTATCCCCTCAATCCCCGTCGCTTCCAGATGGGTGTCGTGGTCGACTTTGTGAATTAAACTTTCCTTTCTGTCATAGCGTTTTATTCTCAAAAAAACGCTTATGTCACTTCGTTCCCTCTTTCGTCCGCCGCGTGGAGGCATCATCCTGTCCCTCGCCCTTATGGCAGTCGGGATGCTCGTAACCGTCAAAAGCTGCTCGTCCCCGGTAGGCCGTCATGGCTATGAATATGTGCGCGGGCGCGGTGACACTATAAATGTCGCTATCGACTACTCGCCGATGTCCCTCTATCGTTTCGGTGATTCCCTTGCAGGCTTCAATTACGAGATGATGCGCGAAATGGCCGACCTCTATGGCGACAAAGTCAAATTTTATCCTATAGCGTCAGTCAACGAAGCTCTCGACGACCTCAAGCGCGGAGTCTACGACGTGGTCATCTCCGACCTTCCTGTCACTGCCTCACGTCGCGACAGTTTCCGCTTCACAGAGCCGGTCTATCTCGACCGTCAGGTGTTGATAAGTCGCGACACTACAGTCCGCTCCCGTCTTGACCTTGCGGGGAAGGAAGTGTGGACTCTCCCTCATTCGCCCGCTGCGGAGCGCCTGTCGAACCTCGCGCGTGAGATTGGCGACACGATAATAGTGCGTCATGACTCCATCCGGTCAGCCGAACAGCTCTTCATGCTCACCGCTGTCGGCAAGGTGCCGCGTGCGGTCATAAATGCCGCCAAGGCAGCCGCCCTTGCAAAGGACAATCCCGAGGTCGACATCTCTACCCCCGTGTCGTTCACTCAATTCCAGTCGTGGGTCGTCAATAAAGACAACCCCGTCCTCGCCGACACTCTCGACGCCCAGATACGTCGCTTCAAAACCACGCCCCAATACGCCCGCCTTCTCACCCGCTATCTCGAATCTCTCCCCGACACCCTATAATCTCCTTGATAATACCAATGTCCCTATAATCTCCTTCTTGATGCCCCTATAATCTCCCTCTTGCTCTCTATAATCCTCCCTTGAAAATTAAGCGGTAAGACATAATGCTAATCCTCACCGATTTACGATTGAGAAATCAGCGACATGTAACAAGTGGGTAACAAAAATGGATTTTATTTGTAGGATGGAAAAGGCGCGTGAGATTGACCCCTTCGGGCACGCGAGACTGACCCCTTTGGGCGAAATAAGATTGACCCTTTGGGGCAAAATAAAAATGACCCCTGTCGAGACATCGGCAGGG
>JAETNO010000073.1 GCA_021768245.1 Bacteroidaceae bacterium
AAGTTTGAATTTTAAGTTTGGTCACCTAAAATTACAAACTTGTCAGGACCGGTCAAAATTTGACTGGTCCTTTTTAGTGGCTGGCGTCAGACACACTCAAAGAAACAGTATCAAAAACGAAAAGTACAATTTTCGGAATTTTCCAACCCTCGCGATTTTGCCGTTTGACCGCCGTTTAATCAGCGTTTGAACACTATTATAAAACCCTCAAACCTTTGCGGTCTGAGGGTTTCTTTTCGCCTTGTATCGCGCTGTTATTTCGGGTTTGCCGACATATTTTGCAGTATACCAACGCAGCGTTCAATCATCTTCTCGCGGTCGCGTTTCCATTCCGAGAGTTCCATTCCTTTGTCGTATGCAGGATAAGGTTTCTGCGGTTTGGCAAAGCGGAAACGCTTGTCGAGCGGGTAAATGTAACGATACGTTTTCACCTCGTAAACCTCAAAGTCGCCGAGCAACATTCCGACGTTGGCGCGGAGAAAACCCGACGGCGAATGAGAGTTGGTGAAAATCTGTTCGTGGACAAACTCGCCGCTGCGCGTGTTCTTCAAGAACTTTGTCAGATGAAAGCCATAATACTGAAAGTTTGCGGCTTTGTAGATTGTTCCGCAACCGAGGCGACCGTCGGCGAAACTCTGAACCGCAACGCAATTAGGGTCGAGGCGGCGCAGTAATTTGATTGACGCGGCAATGAGGATGCTTTCGGCGTTGTGGCCGAGTTCATCATCAATCCACATTCGGTTGAGTTCGCACATCCACGCTTTCGGGTTGGGGTGCGTGAAGATTTTAGCCTTGGGATTCTTCATAAATCCGTAGACGGCCACTCCCAGGCAGCGGTCGGGTTCGTCGGCGCGGAATATTCCGAAATTGAACACACCGAAACCGCCGTCGTTCCATTTGTGGGAGTAATGGTTCTTTACAATCATCTCTTTGGCGAGAGGTTTGTCAACGGGCTTAATCAAGAGTCGCCCGAGCGCGGAGGTTTCCTTGATAATCTCCGCAGGATTCTGTTTGCTGTCAAGCATTCAGCATAATGTTGGGGTTTGATAGTTGATGAAAAGGTTGTTTATCTCGCCCCTTTTGCGTAATTTTGTAGTGCCAATCACATACACTTAGACGCGATACCCTGCGGTCAAAAGGCTTTACAGCCCTCGACTGCGCGGGGTATCGCGTCTTTGTGATTGTATGTGATTGGCGTCCTACAATCAAGTCGGGGGCTGTTTTTTATTGCCCTCCGACGTATGTTTTCGGTTTTTATGTTTTTTTCATTGGCTGAAATATTGGGGTTAAAGGATTTACCGTTATCTTTGCGGCATGTAATTTCACCCTCGACAGATTTGCGATTTCGATTACAAGTTAGTGAATGGTGAGTGCGGATTATATGCGATTCCCGCTTGCTGAAAAGTTATCGTGGAAAGTTCCACGTCCTACAGCCGGGATTGAGCGACTTAACGACCCCGTTGAGATGGATTTGAACGAAGCACCGGGTAAGATGACCCAGCGACAACCTACAAGATTCCACAACAGAGCATATATTGAGTTACGACCGCCGGGGTTTTTAGAGGAGCAGTTTTTCAACCGCCCCTCTTTTTTTGTGCCTAATCGGCAGAGAAACCACGGCGCACGATTGTCTTGTTGGTCTTTTTGTCGAGGTGTGGAAAACCCAGGCTCGGATGACCCCTTAGACCAAGGTTGAATTGACCCCTGAAAATATTTTGAATTGACCCCTGAAAACGTTCTGGCCGACGGGGTCAATTTTATTTTGTCTTATCGGTCTTCGATGATTTCCGTAAGGTGTGCGCGTTCCTTGGCGTCGAGAGGCACCAGAAAGAGATCGTCGAGGATCAGGAGCTGCGTTTTTTCGAGTTTCTTGAGCTCCGTTTCGATTGTTCCTTTGTTTTTGGCGATTTTCAGGGTTCCCATCAGTTTGGATGCGTTCGCGTACAGCACGCGCATACCGGCCTTGCATGCCTCGTATCCCAGTGCTGTTGCCAGATAGCTTTTGCCCGTACCAGAACAGCCTGTGATGAACAGGTTTTCACCTTTACGGATAAAGTCCAGCGATGCGAGACGCTCCATCTGATTACGATCCAGGCCACGCGGAAGGTTATAGTCAATCTGCGCCACCGACGCGTCATCGTATCTGAAGTTTGCGTTTTTCACCAGGCGCTCAATATTGCGTGCGGCCCTGTAGTCCCATTCTCTGGATAGCAGCCAGTTCAGAAAGCTGTCAGGTGTCATTGTCTCGGCGAATGTGGCCTGAAGACTTTCGGAGAACGCTGCCGACATGCCGTGCAGGCGCATACGGTGCATCAGATCCAGAGAGATGGAGTTGCGGTCTTTCTCCGCTGTTATTGGCGTGGTTTTATTGTTCGTTTCCATGTTGTTCGTTGTTGTTGGCTGATAGTTTTATGCTTGCGGCAAAATATTCTTTACCGCGTATGTTCCGGTGGGATGGTGTCTGACGGTCATTGCCGTCGGCATCAGCCCCCGGCAGATAATCCGCGTCGGCTCCGGACTCAAGGATGTCCATCATGTCGCTGACGCTGTATAGTCGCGCATCCATGGCTGCGGCGCAACCTGACACAAGTCGTTCCTGTCCATACTTTTTCTCCAGTTTCATGATGCCTCGGCAGACCCTGAAGGCGGGTTCCGGATAGCGTCTGTCTTCGATGACAGCCCGCAGATAGTGCAATACGATGTTGTCGATCTGTGCCGCACGTGAAAGCAGTTCCGCAATGTCGCTCTCGCAGCTCCCCTTGCGTCCGGGCAGATTGTGTGACGGTTT
>JAETNO010000074.1 GCA_021768245.1 Bacteroidaceae bacterium
GACTCGGTCTTCGTCGTGCCGCCCGTCTACGACGACAGCTACTACGGGTTCCGCATCCACGAAATTACCGAAATGCAGGTGGCCGACATGGGCAACTACGCCCACGGAAACCAGCCTGCACAGCACATGATCTACCTCTATGACTACTGCGGACAGCCCCACAAGGCCCAGTGGTGGGTGCGCGAGGTGATGGATCGCCTCTACTCCGCCAAACAAGACGGATACTGCGGAGACGAGGACAACGGACAGACATCGGCATGGTATGTATTCTCGGCCTTGGGGTTTTATCCCGTGTGCCCCGCTTCGGATGAATACGCCGTCGGATCGCCCCTGTTCAAACACGCGACGATCCACCTCGAAAACGGAAACGACATCGTGATCGAAGCCCCGGAAAACTCCCCGGAAAACAGATATGTCGGCAGCATGACCTTTGACGGCGAGGAGCTGGAAAAACCCTGCCTCAAATATTCAGAACTCAAAATGGGAGCAAAGATACTTTTTGACATGCAAGCTCAAAAATAATATTTGTCCCGAAACCCATATACTCTTTGGGTAATCGGAAGGATAATAAAATTAAAGAACCGTGACATTCCGTTCTGGTTCTTATTTTCTATGAAGCAGTTCTAACAAAATGAGGGTCGAGAAAAAGGTGTAATTCAAAATTAACAATTCCCTTAAATTCATTATTGCGTAGATATTGCCCGGATCATGCTTTCTTTATAATAAAACCCACACTATATACCTTGCAACATTCTATTCCAATCTCATACAATCAATCATCCAAAGTAAAATCCCGTAACGCTCAGAGTAAACTTTTCCGTCCGTCCGAATTTAATATTTTCTCTATATCCGTGTGGCTAAACCTACCTCTCAATCCATATTCAAGCGTTAACAAATCTCTTCGACTCGGGAACGAAACGGGTAATTCCAATCTACATCGACTTCAAGCCACTTCTTAAAATAACGATGTTCGTGCTAAATTTGATATGTGCACCCATAATGTAGATTTTGAAGTATGAGTGCTAAATATTATTTACAAATGCAAGATTTTTTAGTCATTCTGCAAATAGTATCGAATTCCTCAAAATCTTGAATTCGGACGAACACTTTCAGTCGTGCAAAATTTCAATAGCATTATCTGTGTAATCGTCGTTTTTTTCGCCGTTGTATCAGCCGTTGCTGCTCTTCATAAGCCCTCGTATCGACCAAATCCAATACCGTATCGACAATGCCGGTTAACGGATTCGACGTATGGCTTTGCGGCTCGTGTTTCTGTTCCGCGTGTCGTTCTGCAACCTGTTGCGCCTGTTTCGGAGCCGGATACAATTCGTTGAAGACATTCGCCTAGAACTCTTTTCCCAGCACCGACCCGTTGGCAACGATGCCGTCGTTATGGTCAATGAAAGTCACGCCATAGATTCTGCCGACCGGATTGATGCGGAAGATAGCGTCGATGTTCTCCGCCTTGAGCAGCTGCCGAAACTCGTCCCGCGTGTCATGGCACCGTAAATCACTCCGGCATAGTCCCGTCCGTCGACGGTTCCCGTACGTTCCTCGACCGAAACATTGAGCAGCTCCAACAGGGTGCGGAATTCTCCATACGACGAGCATTTGTAATTTCGCAGACACGACCGGGCGACGGACGAAATCTGTTGCTTGACATTCCCCTCGGGATAATTCACCTTCCGCAACCCCTCCTTGTCCGTCAGTTCCTGCCCCTTGACGCTCGGATGCAGGCCGTATTTGCGCTCCAAGTCACGCAGAATCTCCATCGAGCGCCGGGCCTCGAAATCGTGCGGAAGTTTGCGGCCCTGCTCATCGATCCGCAGCGACACGATATGGATATGCTCTCTGGAAATGTCCTTGTGCTTGAAAACGATATAGGGCTGTTCGCCGTAGCCCATACGCTCCATGTACTCGCAGGCGATGTCCCGGAGCTGTTCGTCGGTCAGCCTGTCTTCCGGCGAAGGGTTCAGCGAGGCATGGAAAACCGTATTAGTAGTTCTCCGGTTGGCTTCGAGGTATGGCCGGAAACTATCCATACAAGCGTCAATATCAAGGCGTCCGCGTTTATCGTATGGTTCGAGCATTTTCTGCCAGAACAGCACTTCGGCTTCATCCTTATCCACTTTCTCCTTGTTATAATACAACGCTCCACCGGGCGAGGAGCCCGATCTTATATTCGCAACCACTCCTTAGCTTGTTTTGCGAGGTTCAGAATCTCGATACTGAGGGCTTTCAGTTCGCGGGTTCGCTGCTCCAGCATAGCGATCTGATGCGGGATAGCAACGTTGGAAAAGTGCGCGTTGATGGCTTTTACGATCTGGTTATAGTTGTTCCCGAGCTTTTGAAATTGGAAATAAAAGTCGTTCAGCCGGGCGATGAACTGCACCTTCGAAGGGTCGCGTTTGACGACGACGAACTCCTCGTTGAAGATTCTTTTGACGATAAACCGGCTGCGGTTATGCTCCAATCCTGCCTTACAAAGCATCTGCTTAAAGCGGATATTCTCTTCCGTGGTGAGTTTGAAATTATACCTGTGGACTCTGGGATCTGTCGTTGTCGGGCGTCCGATCCTCTTTTTCGTGGTTGTCATCAGTCTGGTAGTTTAAGTGGCGTGACTCGGGAACGCCACCCAGCCTCGCAGAGCGAGCACCTTTCGTATGCCGAAAAACTTTTCGGCATACAAAGGTACAGCTCGCTCGCCTCAAGTGAGGCGAAAAATCCGCGCCGGAGAATCTTTGAGAGAAGTTTTGAAAATCCTCCGTTACGGTTTCCATAGCCGGGTCTGTTCCCGGTGCAATATTACAACCGTTTCGGGGTGTCCCGTCCTGAAAAAGGTTTACAGTGATTGATAATTAAAGATAAACATTTTGGTTCAAAAAATATTGTCCTGATATAAGTTTACATATGCCTTCCGAACAACCGTCTTTCGGC
>JAETNO010000075.1 GCA_021768245.1 Bacteroidaceae bacterium
CTTATGGGGACACCTTTGGGGACACTTTTACAGACACCTTTTCCGCCACTTTTTCGGTCAGTGTGCGCCACCTTTTTCGCCACCTTTTTTGAGGCTCCCGGACACCCGTCCACACCACCGAACTTTTGCCTGAAAACAGGCGTTCAAGTATGAGAACCACAATTTTTAATAGTTAAATATTGTTTAATCGGTAAATATTCGGATAATAAGTGTTAATTTTGTGATGCTCTCGCAGGTAGTGATAAATCAGGGCAATTTTGCCCTCCAAAATAGAGCGGAAAATGTGGTACAAACCGTGGTACATTGCTTCTCAATTACATCAAGCAACACATTGATAATCAATAAAATAATACCACTCTCACAAAGCCCGCTCGGATCACTGAAGGGTCACTTTTCAGTGGCCCCTTTTTCGTATTTAAATTCAGGTTTATGCAGTCAGAAGAAGTGAAAGGTAGATTTGCCCCTTCGCCAAGCGGGCGCATGCATCTTGGCAATGTGTTCGCAGCTCTTATGTCGTGGCTGTCAGTTAGGAAATCAGGTGGGAAATGGGTGCTGCGCATAGAGGACCTTGACCCGCAGAGGTCAAAAACTGAGTATTCCCGATTGATAGAGGATGATTTGGATTGGCTTGGTCTCGACTGGGACGAAGGTGGGCTTTCGGATATCGGACCTGCTGCTCCTTACAGCCAAAGCCGGCGTGGAGATTTCTATAGGGCTCCCTTTGAGTCCTTGGAAAGCCTCGGACTTACATATCCCTGTTTCTGTACAAGGGCCGACATAATGGCCACACAGGCTCCGCATCAGTCTGACGGGAGGGTTGTTTATGCCGGGACATGCCGTCCGGAAAATATTGGAAGCTCTGTCTTTAAATCCGCCGGAGCGGCTTCGCGCATCTATGTTCCTGATGAAACCATTTCCTTCGAAGATGGTATTTATGGCACTCAGGAGGTGAATCTTGCGTCGCTGTGTGGCGATTTCGTCCTGCGGCGTGCCGACGGAGAGTGGGCCTATCAGTTGGCGGTTGTGGTCGATGATGCCTTGATGGGTATAACCGAAGTGGTCCGTGGCAGTGACTTGTTGCTATCTACGGCCCAGCAGCTTTATCTTTATCGCCTTTTGGGATACAAGCCTCCGAGATTCATTCACGTACCGCTTTTGTGTAACAGCGAGGGTAGACGTCTTGCCAAGCGGGATGCGGCGTTGAACCTTTCGGAATTGCGTTTGAGATGTTCTCCTGAGGAAATAATCGGTTATCTCGCTTGTTTGTCAGGGCTTACGGATGAATATCAACCATGTAGGGCTTCTGATTTGATATCGACGTTTGATTGGAATAAGATAAGCCATAATATGACACTGACGGTCGATATGTCTGTATTGGGAAGGTAGGCCATAATAAGAAAAGGTTAGCCGGACTTCACGTCTGACTAACCTGAATCTTAAAACAGGATATATCCACTAAATGGCTATATATTATATCAGGATATATGCCATTTTGATTTTCATCTTTTATTTGTGGTTAGTTGTAGCCTTTGTTCTGTACATATAGTCCGGGTACATAGTATAACTGATTGTAGGGGATAGGGTAAAATTCGTTTTTACCCGGTGTGTAGTGGATATTCCCAACAAATTGACCCCCATAAAATTATTTAAATTGACCCCTGTGTTGACATGTGCCCGTTGAGAGGGTTTACAAAAGATTTATGATGGTGTGTGATGCTACTTTG